>CAWHZH010000004.1:0-95362 GCA_963833775.1 uncultured Actinomycetota bacterium
GGACGCAGTCGTTGGCGGAGCCGATCAGTCACGTCCCAGGCCGCAGCCGTGGTGTGTAAAACGTGCGGCGGGGATGCCAACTACTCGACTGCGCGGTGTCACCGAGCCATCGACTCCGGTCGGAAGGTTGGCCCCTTACCGCGACAGCGACACGGATCCATCGAGGATTGTGGAAGCAGGATCGTGGAAACGACCACCAGATAGTGCGGCGCTTGATCTGGGTCCGCGAATTCTGCGCGTAACACTTAACGACGCCGACCTTGTTCTCGAAGACTGTGTACTGAAGTTCTCCGTGGTACATGTCCCAGCTGCCCGAGTACGAGTGTCGGTTCGTGCGCATCTCGAACACGAGGCTCCTCGAGTAGAGGCCCTTCAGAGACGCCGAACGAAGCTTGACCTTGAACCGGATCATCTTCGGGCCGTGAATCACTCGAAGGTGAGTTATGTCGAAGGACTTGTTCGTCGGTTCTTGGTGGGGGTTGCTGGGGTCGTCGACGTCGGCGCTGTTCACGTCGTGGATGGCATCGCGATGGTTGTAGACCTGCGCGTCAGCCGGATTCGGGCATGCAGTGACACAGACGGCCACGGCAAGCGCGATGCCTGCGCCCCTGAGAGACAGCCTCACGAGCCGTGACACTAGCGGTCGCTGCCACGGTGCGGACAGGTTTCGGGTCGACCTCTCATCGGCATGTGCGGGCGCCTGGACAGCGGCAAGGCGGACGCTGTGCCGATACTGACAGCAGGATGAGCTTCGGCCCCTACCAGAACCAGTAGGAACGAAGCGGTCGCGGTCCCGCGATGAGCCGAGACCTCGACTCGGGACCGAGGCCACGGCCCACGATGCAGAGATCGTTGATCTCAGGGCCGCTCCTGCCGGGACGACCTGGCTAGTGGCGCTTGCTGGTCGCCTGGTGAGTGCGCGGCCCGCCGGCGAGTACGCCGCCCGGGTTGGCCGCAGCGATGAGTGCCCGGATGCCACGCAGGAACACCTCATGGGGGGCGTAGTCGACCGTGATCTTCTCTCGGTGTTCTGCCAGGAGCGGGGTCTGGTCCGGATCGAGGTCGTCGAGAGCGGCCCGGCCGCCGCGCACGTCGTAGGTCTCGAAGGTGAGCGCGCAGCCGACGGTAAAGCTCCACAGGCCCCGGTGCGTCTGGATCATCTCGTCGAGACTCAGGCCCGCGGCCAGGCTGGACGCCAAGGCCGGCTCGGAGAACCGGCGCGTCATCTCGGGACCCAACCAGGGGCGGCCCCGCTGGAGTGCGACCAGGGCGGAGTTGGCGCTCAGGACGTCGTACAACGAGGTGAACCGTTCCTCGGTCGCCTGCGCCCACGGGAGGCTCGGGTCGATCGCGGGCAGCGTAGCGGCCAGGTGCTCGGCGCAGAGATCGAGCAGCCCGTCGAGGTTGTGACAGTGCCGGTGCACGGTCATGTGCGACGTACCGAGCAGGGCGGCCACCCGGCGGAAGGAGAGAGCGTGGGGTCCGCCCTCGTGGAGGACGCGAAGAGCTGCCTGGGCGATGGCGTCTCCGGTGAGACCCTGCGTGCCGGGTCCGTCGAGACGCGCGCCCCGGGGTGGACGGACCATGTGTGACAGCGTAACGTCGCGCACGCTGTTACAGCGTAACGTCGCTGCTCGGAACGACCCATCCAGCCGGCTCGCCGCGACGGAGCGGCCTTATGCGGGAGGTAGTCCGCATGCCCGTCCAGTCTCGCTACGTCGCCCTCAGTGCGATGCTCTTCGCGGTCGCGATGACCTTCATCGACCAGACGATCGTGGCCATCGCCTCACCGAGCATCCAAGCCCACCTCTCGCTCACCCGAGCGGGGACGACGTGGGCGGTCAATGCCTATCTGCTCGCCCTCGCCGCGACGTTCGCCCTGGGGGGTCGGATGGCGGACGTCCTGGGTTGCCGGCGGATGGCCACCATCGGCATCATCGGGTTCGCGACGTCATCGGCCATGTGTGGCGCGACGCCGGCGACGAGCATCGCGCAGACCTGGCTGGTCGTCTTCCGCGTCGCACAGGGTGTGTCGGCGGCGGTCATGGTGCCCGCCGCGATCGCGATCGTCGTGTCGGCCTTCCCGCTCCATGAACGTGGCCGTGCCCTGGCCCTCTTCTTCGGCGTCAGCGGCGCGTTGACCGCGATCGGGCCGATCGCCGGTGGCTACCTCACCCAGTGGACGTGGCGGTCGATTTTCTGGATCAACGTTCCGGTCGCCGTCGTGGCCCTCGTACTGCTGGCCAGGTCGCACGTCACCTCTACCCGGCTCGATGAGCGGATCGACTACCGCGGCGCGGTCCTCGTTGCGGTCGGTATGGGATTGTCCGTGGTCGGCTTCGAGCAAGCCGCGACCTGGGGATGGGGAAGTCCGGCCACCTGGTTGTGCATCGTGGGCGGGCTGGGGGTGTTGGCAGGGTTCGTCGTCTTCGAGACCCGCGTCGAGCAGCCGCTGGTCAAGGTCCGGATCTTCGGCGGCCGGGCCTTCGTCGTCGACAACGCGGTGCTGCTGTTGTCCAACATCGCGTTCGTCCCGCTCTTCTTCTTCGCCAGCATCTACTCCCAGCTCGTCCTCGGATACGACGCGAACCAGGCCGGGCTCTACCTCCTGATCGTTTTCCTGGGCTTCGCGCCGGCTGCCCAGGTCGGTGGCCGGATGCTCGACCGCGGCGGTGCCCGCCGACCACTGATCCTGGGAAGCGCGCTGTCGGCGGTCGGGTTCTTCTTGTGGAGCACGAAGGTTCACGACTACAGCCTCGGCGCGCAGTGGCCGTTCATCCTGATGGCCGCTGCCGGGATCGGGCTCGTGCTCGGGCCGGCCAGCACGGACGCCGTCAACCGCGCGATCAACGCCTCGTACGGGGAGGTCACCGGCATCACGCAGACCGTGCGCAACTACGGGTCGACCTTCGGGCTCGCCGTGCTGGGGACCGTCCTGACCACGGTCTTCAACCACCACCTGACCACGTCGCTGAGTCGCCTGGGCGTGCCGCCGTCAGCCCTCGGCAGCGTGGCCGACCAGTCCGGCGCCGCGTCGCAAAGCTCGCTACAGTCCGCGCCGGCCGCCCTGCGAGCCCCAATCCTGGCCGCCGTACGACACGACTTCGCCACCGGGACACAGGCCGTCCTCATCGGGATGGGGATCGCCCTGGCTGCCTCGTTCGTGTTCGCCCTGCGACATCCAGGACGACAAGCATTCCAGGCCGCCGACGACGTGCTGACGGCCGATGCCGCCGCCTCCGACTGACGCCTGCAGAAGAGGACGCTACGACGTGCTCGGACCCTGCTCAGAACCCTCAGGCGCTGTCGGTACCGCTGCCGAAACACGCCCCGAAACACGACCCGCCGGCAGATTCCACGGATGCGTGGGACTACGCCACGCATGATCGTCAGTCACTCCGACGCGCATCAGCTCGTCCGCTCATCGGTGTGTGTGCGACCGGACAGCAGGCATGTGCGGTCGATCGGGCAGCCGCGCCAGCAACCGCGTGAGCGAGGACGCTCAACCGACCTTCCGGTACTTGCGGTGCATCGTCTGCTTGGTGACGCCCAACAGTGTGCCGATCTCGGCCCAACTCAGGCCAGCCTGGCGTCCGCGGCGTACGGCAACTTCCTCGCGCCTGGACAACTGCTGACGGGCTTCTCGGACGGCGGCCAGTTCACCCACCACACCGTCGTCACCATCGGTGCCTTGTGCGGTCTTCATGCCGTCAGCATACGCTGACGAGAAATGAGGTGCGATATGACCTGAGGCCGTCTGTGCCGCGCGCGGACAGCAGCATGAGCGCATGCGGTCTGCCGACAGCAGCGCCGGGAAGCGGCATGGGGGTCGTGCCTCCACCACTCCCGTGCCACACCGCCAGGGGCATCCGGGTCAGCGGGACGCTCTTTTCGCGCTGAGTTCTCCGGTAGCGTCTGGGCCGAACGCTCGGGTGGGTCTGCATCGACCAGGATCGAGGGATACGGCAGGTGCATGGCGAATGCTCAGCCTGTGGGACGTCGGTGCGTGCGGGCGCCAAGTTCTGCCCTGAATGTGGCGCTGTGATCGGAGCGCGGGCCTGTTCCGCGTGCGGCGCACCGTCCGAGCGTGGCAGGTTCTGCGACGAGTGCGGGACGCCGTTCCCCGACGTCTCCCGGCGAGTCGCGCCCGCATCGGCGCCACCTGCTGCGCCGGTCGCCGAACGGCGGGTGACGTCGGTGCTGTTCGGAGACCTGGTGGGGTTCACCCCGTTGTCGGAGTCCAAAGACTCCGAGGAGGTCCGCGAGCTCTTGTCGGCCTACTTCGACCGGTGCCGGGTCATCGTGGGTCGCTATGGCGGGGTGGTGGAGAAGTTCATCGGCGACGCGGTGATGGCGGTGTGGGGGGTGCCGGTTGCCCACGAGGACGACGCCGAACGCGCGGTCAGGGCCGGCCTGGAGCTAGTGGCCGCCATCGCGGCGATGGGTGAAGAGGTCGCGACGCCGGGGCTGGCAATGCGGGTCGGGATCGTGACCGGTGAGGTCGCTGTCACGCTTGGTGCGACGGCTGAGGGCATGGTCGCCGGTGATGCGGTGAACACCGCGGCCCGGGTCCAGTCGGCGGCGGAGCCCGGCCGCGTCTGGGTCGACGAGCCGACGAGTCTGCTGGCCGGTGCGGCGGTCACTTTCACCGACACCGGTGAGCACCAGCTGAAGGGCAAGGTCGCTCCGGTACGGCTGTGGGCCGCGGGGCTGGTGGTCGACCAGGTGGGCGGTGGACAGCGGGTCGACGGGCTGGAAGCGCCGTTCACCGGGCGGGACGCCGACCTGAGGCTGGTCAAGGAGCTGTTCCACGGCACCGAGGAGACGCATCGGCCCCGGCTGGTGGTCCTCGACGGCGAGGCTGGGGTGGGGAAGTCCCGGTTGGCCTGGGAGTTCGAGAAGTACATCGATGGGCTGGCGGCCACCATCCGGTGGCACCGGGGCCGGTGTCTGTCCTACGGCGACGGGGTCGCGTTCTGGGCCTTGGCCGAGGCGATGCGCACTCGGTTCGGCCTGCTCGAGGCCGACACCGGGGACGTGGTGGCCGAGCGGCTGGACGCCGGACTGGCCGAGATGGTCCCCGACGTGGCCGACCGGGACTGGCTGCGCCCTCGGCTCGCCGTCCTGCTCGGCGCCGGCGGGACCGGCGCCCTCGGGCGTGAGGACCTGTTCACGGCCTGGACGGCGTTTCTCGAGCATCTCGCCGAGGCCCAGAGCGCCGTGGTGCTCGTGATCGACGACGCCCAGCACGCCGACGACTCGCTGCTGGACTTTCTCGACCACCTGCTGGCCGCGGCTCAGGCTCCCATCTTCATCTTGGCCTTGGCCCGGCCCGAACTCCTGGTACATCGCCCGGCACTGGGTGGTCGGCGAGCGACCGTGGTGCGTCTGGACCCACTCGACGACGTGGCCATGGCCCGTCTGGTCGACGGGCTCGTCGCCGGTCTGCCCGACGCTTCCCGTAAAGCTCTCGTGGCACGTGCCGACGGGATCCCGCTCTATGCGGTGGAGACCGTCCGCGCCCTCATCGACCGGGACCTGGTCATCCCCCACGAGGGACAGTACGTCCCCGCAGACACCTCCACCCTCGACCTGGATGCGATCGGCGCCCCGGCGTCGTTGCAGGCCCTGGTCGCGGCCCGGCTCGACTCGCTGACGCCGGAGGAGAAGGCGCTCGTGACAGATGCCAGTGTCCTCGGAGCGTCCTTTACGGTCGACGGGTTGGTGGCTCTGGGCGCCGCCCCGCATCTGGTCCAGAGCGTTCTGGACTCGCTACGGCGCAAGGAGATCGTGACTCTGCAGACCGACCGCTTCAGCGCCGAACGCGGTCAGTACCGGTTCGTGCAGTCGGTGGTCCGACAGGTCGCCTACGCCACCCAGTCTCGCCGCGACCGGACCACCCGGCACCTCGCAGCCGCCGAGCACCTGGCGGCACTGCCCGACCCGGGTGACGACTTCGCCGTGGTGATCGCCCGTCACCTCCTCGACGCCGTCGAGTCGGCGCCCGACCACGGCTCCGACAGCGGGGTGCTGGCCGCTCGCGCGTGCACCTACCTCGAACGAGCCGCCGCCCGCGCCCGCCGGGTCGGCGCCCCGGGCGAGGCCCAACGCCTCCTCGAGATGGCCCTGGACTCCATGCAGGGCGAGGCCGACCGCGCGAGACTGCACCTGAGCGCCTCTGAGGTGGCTGACGACGCCGGGCACGCGACCGAGGCGCAGGCACATGGCGAAGCGGCGCTCGACCTCTTCGACCGGGTGCACGACCCCATCGGCGCAGCACGCGCGGCGGCAGCGCTCAGCTCGTCCATGTGGGGCAACCACGCGGCCGCAGTCGCCATCGCCGAACCACGGTGGCAGGCACTCGAGGGCATGGCCGGAGGGGAGCGCGCCCGGTTCGAGCTGGCTCGAGGCCTGGCCTCGGCGCACGCAGGTCTTGGGAACCTCGAGGGGCAGATCCAGTACGCCGGGCAGATGGTCACCCTGGCCGAGGCGCTGGATGACCCGATGGCCTTGGCGACCGCTCTGGGCTCGCTCGGTACGGCGTACCTCGCCGCCGGGGCCAACCGCGCGGGCATCATCCTGGTCGAGGCCTCAGCAACGCTCGCCCGCGAGCGCGACCTCCCGTTCCCCCTCGCCCGGGCCACGAACAACCTGAGTGCGTTCCAGAACAGCCGCGACCTGACATCCGCTCTCCGGTACGCCGACCAGTCCTATGAAGTGGCCCGGCGAGCAGGTCTGCAGATTTATGTGGAGGTCGCCGTGACCAACAAAGCGGTTGGGCTGTGGTGCTCGGGCCGCTTCCCGGAGGTCGCGCTGCTCCTGCCCGAGGGGTTGCAGGGCAATGACATCCAGACCCGGATCGCGTGGAGAACCTTCGAGGTCTGGCTCGCCGAGGCTCAGGGCCAACCTCTTCCGGATCGCATCGAGAGCAGCGACGACGACACCGACTCGGAGCTCTTTCGGGCGTGGTTGCGCAGTGCGGACCTGCCTCGAGCCGTCGCAGCGAGCGACCACGACGAGGTGAGGCGTCTTGCTCCAATTGTCGTTGAGCATGCACTGGCGGCCGCGGGCCTCGACGATGACTTCTTCCTCCTCTGGCCCCAGTCCGTCCTGGCAGCCCTGGCTGTCGACGAGCTCGACCTCGCCGAGCGACTCCTGGCGCCGGTCACCGCCGCGCTGCCCGGCAGACGGCCACCCGTTGTGGCTGCCCAGTGGCACCGCCTGCGCGGGCTGCTCGCCGCCGCCCGCGGCGACGACCCCGAAATGGCCGAGACCGAGATGCGCGCCGGGATCGACGCGCTGGCGGCCTTCGGGGCCGCGGGCTTCCACGCGCAGGCGCAGGAGGAACTCGGCCGGTGGCTGACCACGCAAGGCCGCGTCGAGGAGGCCGTGCCGCTCCTGGACGCCGCCCGCACGACGTACGCCGAGATCGGCGCCACCGGCTGGCTCGCGAGGCTCGAGGCCTGGCACAGCTCCTCCCAGCAGGCAGCCAGGGGCTAGCGGAGTCGCGGCTCGAGACCCGTCTGTCGAGGCGACCGGATGGTGGTCTCCGGTGAAATGGTGATCGAGAGGGTCGACGGCCCGATCGAGGACGACCTCAGCGCTCTCCGCATGTGGATCAAGACGACCCAGCGTGGCCTCCGGAGACGCCTAGGCTCCGTAGTCTGCGTCTCCGTCACCCGCAGCAGCCTGGAGGGGCCGACGCCTGTGTCTGACCAAAGGCGGAGTCGGAGGTCGCCCGGGAGGCGGCACTCTGGGGCAACACGGGGGCAACACGACGTTCCAAAACGTTCCTCGACCGCCCCTCACTTTGCACTTTCACGGCGGTAGCACGGGTTCGAATCCCGTTGGGGGTGCGACATCGACCAGGGCCCGACCGGCGGAGATGCTCGTCGTGGCGCCCACCGGGTGTGCCAGGATCGGCTCGTGGTCTCGGATTCGTTCCCTCGCCTGGCTGCCCGCACCTTGAACTTCAGCCTGGGTCTGCCCCGTGAGTTCCTGGTGAGTCCCGACGGGCGCAGGGTCGTCTTCCTGCGGTCGGAGTCGGGCACGACGCGCGAGCTCGGGCTGTGGGTCTGCGACGTGCAGGCGGGCGCGGAGCGTCGGGTCTGTGATCCGGCCGGGCTCCTGGCTGAGTCCGACGAGTCGCTGACGGCCCAGGAGCGGATGCGACGTGAACGTGCCCGGGTCGTGACCGCCGGGATCACCGCGTTCAGCACCGATGACGCGATGACGACGGCCGTGTTCGCGTTGTCGTCGCGGTTGTTCGTGGCGGACCTGGTGGGCGATGCTCCGGTGCGCGAGCTGCCGACCGGTACTCCCGTGGTGGATCCGTGCCTCGATCCCACGGGCCGCCGGGTCGCCTTTGCCGCCGGTCGCGGCGTACAGGTGGTCGACCTTGCGGGAGGCGCGGCTCGACTGCTGGTCGGCCCGGAGCCGGGCGAGCCCGACGAGGTGGTGTGGGGTCTGGCGGAGTTCGTCGCGGCCGAGGAGCTGGGCCGAGCCCACGGGTTCTGGTGGGCTCCGGACGGCGAGTCCCTGCTGGTGGAGCGGTACGACGAGTCTCCGGTGCCGGTCTGGTACATCTCCGACCCGGCGCATCCGGAGCAGCCCCCTCGAGCCACCAGGTATCCCCAGTGCGGCAAGGCCAACGCTCTGGTGTCGCTCGCGGTCGTCCCCGTCGACGGCGGAGCACCCGTCCCGGTGGACTGGCGCAGCGACGCCGAGCTGGACGGAGAGGTGTTCGAGTACCTGGCTCACGTCCTGTGGACGGGGCCACAGCCGTTGATCACGGTCCTCACGCGTGATCAGCGAACCCTGCAGTACAGGACCGTGGAGCCCGACACCGGCCGCAGCACGGTACGTGAGCAGGCGTCGGACGACGCGTGGGTGGAGCTCCTGCCCGGGACACCCCGGCTCCTGCCCGACGGCCGGCTGCTGACCAGCGCGGACGTGGAGGACACCCGGCGGCTGTACCTCGACGGTGTGGCGTGCACGCCGGCGGATCTGCTGGTCGACGAGGTGCTGGACGTCACCGACGACGCGGCGATCGCCGAGATCATCCCCGGACTCGGCGCCCGGGCGGTGGCCAGGCTCGGCTTCGACGGCACGGTGCAGATGCTCAGCGAACCCAGCGGGTACGCCGTCGGGGCGGCCGGCACCGGCGGGATCGTCATCTCGCAACGCACGTTGGAGCGGCCCGAGGTGGTCACCACGGCTCGGCTCGGTGACGGCCAGACGGCCGTGCTCGCGTCACGTGCCGAGCTGCCCCCGCTGACACCCCACGCACAGACGTTCCGGACGGGTGACACCGGCATGCCCACCACGGTCCTGTTCCCGACCGGCCACGTGCCGCGGTCACGCCGGCTACCGGTGCTGATGGACCCGTACGGCGGTCCGCACGGCCGTCGTGTCATCAACAGCGCGCACGCCTACCTGGCCTCGCAGTGGTTCGCGGACCAGGGATTCGTCGTCATCGTCTGCGACGGACGAGGCACGGCCGGCAACGGGCCCGTCTGGGACCGCCGCGCCCTTCACGACCGGGTCGGTACGGCGGACGACCAGGCCACCGCCGTACGAGCCGTGGCCGAACGTTTCCCCGACGATGTCGACACCACCCGCGTCGGCATCCGAGGCTGGTCCTTCGGCGGCTACCTCGCGGCCCTGGCTGTGCTGCGCCACCCCGATGTGTTCGGCGCCGCCATCGCGGGTGCCCCCACCAGCGACGAACGGCTGTACGACACCTGCTACAGCGAGCGGTACCTCGGCGATCCCAACGCCCATCCCGAGATCTACGACCGCAACAGCCTGATCCCGCTGGCGGCCGGCCTCTCCAGGCCGCTGCTCATCATCCACGGTCTCGCCGACGACAACGTCTACCCCGCGCACGCCCTCGCCCTGTCCGGGGCCCTGCTGGCCGCCGGACGGCCGCACCAGTTCCTGCCACTCACGGGCATGACCCACATGGCCAACGACGAGGTCGTCGCAGAGAACCTGCTCCTCCTCCAGGTCGACTTCCTACGCCGGTCCCTCGACCTGGACCCGTCGTAACTGGGGCGGATCCCGGGAGTCAGTCAGCCGGAGAACCCGTTCGGGCAGGCGCCCTGGAACTCGCCGATCGTGTTGCCGGCCGAGAACGGCTGACCGGCCCGGGCGCCGCCGGCGAGCCGAGCGGCATCGGTGATCGCCTGCTTGTTGGAGCCGAAGCCCGATCGGGCCAGGGCGGTGAGCTGCGAGGAGGCGTTGTGGAGCTGTTGTGCCTGGACCTGCGTCAGGGGCCTGCCCAGGTCCATCTTGCTGATCGTGACGACGTACGGCGCGGCCTGCTGGCAGGCACTCTGCTCGGGACCACTTCGCCCCTGGATCACCGCGACCAGGAGCGCGCCGCCGACCAGGACGCCCAGGCCGAGTACCCACGCGCCGGCCCCCAGGTCGGTGAACCAGTCCCAGAGGGAGCGGACAGCCTTGCCGGCACGGCGGGCCAGGGAGCCGGTGGCACCACGGGCCCGGGTGCTCCCCGGGACGACCTCGTTCACGTCGAGGAGTGTGGCACCCCTGCGACCGAAAAGGCGGGATTCGGCGGATGTGCCGATTGTGAGGGGCCTGAGACGATGGGTTAGAGTTCCATCCGCTTTGGACACGCGCCAGAGCACGCCAGGCCCCGTAGCGCAGTTGGTTAGCGCGCCGCCCTGTCACGGCGGAGGCCGCGGGTTCGAGTCCCGTCGGGGTCGCCAGTAGTGAACGGCCTCTGGCCTGCGGAAACGCGGAGCCAGAGGCCGTTTGCTTTCACCGCCGCAGTGGCACAACAGGGGCCGTGTCCCGTCTGCGGTCATCTGGACCAGCGACCATGGAATCCATGGCGAACACCCGGCCGACATCGAGGCCCTGGACCTCATCCCGATCGACCCCTACCCGGCTACATCTGATACCAGGACATGGTCGACCTCGCCGACGCGGTCGGTGACGCAACACCTCTCCCGAATGTTGCAGGGCCGGGCGCGTTTGCGCGCTCAACGAATCAGCTCCACGACCACCCCCGAACTGATCGCCTGAGTAGCCCTTCCGCGAGACCCGCGCCCGGCGCCGCCCCGTCGGGTGGCTCCTCGGCCAAGAACTCATCGCTCCACAGCCGCAGAGGAGTACGCCGCCGAGTCATCCCGACCCTGAAACTTGCTCGACTCCAAGGCTCAGGCGCCTGGGGCGCCAGCGGCTTCATCGTCGACTGCCCGATCATCGCCCTTCGCTGACCGACCAGCCCGCCGCACCGTCGCCCGTGACCGCCGAGGTCACGGGAGGCGGCTTGGTGCTCGGGTGGCCTCGGGTGCCGCGGTACGACGGCGAGCGTCGCTCACCAGCAGCGGTTCGCCGGTCAGGCAGGAAGGCGGACCAGGAAGCGGCAGCCCGGCTCGTGGTTGACCACGGCCACCTGCCCGAGGTGGGCTTCGACGATGCCCTTGACGATCGCCAGCCCGAGGCCCGCACCGGCCCCGCCGGCGCCGTCGGCGTGATCCGGCGTACGGGCCGTGCTGCCTTGCCAGGCGACGTCGAAGACCCGTGCCATGTCGTCCTCGCTGAGGCCTCCGCAACTGTCGGTGACCGAGAGCTCGACCCCGTCGTCCACCGCCCGCCCCTGGACCTCGACGACGCCGTCGGCGGGGGTGTGGCGGATCGCGTTCATCAACAGGTTGGACACGACGCGCGAGAGGCCGGCGGGGTCGGCGCTCACCAGGATGCCCTGGTCCACCGCCCCGTCCAGTCGTACGCCGCGTGCGCGCGCCACCGAGTCGGCGCTCGCGAGCGCTTCGCTCACCACGTCGCCGAGCGGGATCGGTTGGGGGCTGAGCCGCATGACGCCGGCATGGATCCGGGAGAGCTCGAAGAGGTCGTCGACCATCCGCACCATCCGCTCGACCTCGGCCCGCATCTGCGCGTGGTAGCGCGTCGGGTCCTCGGCCAGTCCGTCCTCGAGCGCCTCGGTCATCGCTCGGAGCCCGGCGAGCGGCGTACGGAGGTCGTGGGACACCCAGGACACGAGCTCGCGCCGCGACTGTTCGAGGGCGACCTCGCGGTCGCGGGACTCGACCAGCTTGGCACTGGTACGTCGCAGTTCCTGCCACAGCTGCTCGAACTCCGCGGGGCCGCTCGGGGCGGTCGCGGGGAACTCGCCGCTGTCACCGAAGGCCCGCGTCCGCTCCTGCAGGTCGCGTGACCACCGTGCCAGCGCCGTGCCGACCGCGAGGGCGAAGAGGAGCGCCACGACACCCGCCACGGCCGCGACGAGCGCGACGACGCCGAGGTCGTGCTGGGACAAGAACATCGCCCGAGCCGTCGCCAAGGTGCCGGCCAGGACCGACAGCACGGCCACGATCGCGACCCCCACTGTCAGCCACCGCACGGACGACCGCCGGCCGAGCCAGATCACGAGGCCGCCGACCACGGCGACGCCGCCGGACCACGCGGCGGTGGTCAACACGATGGTGAGCTGGTCGGACGTCATGTCGCGGGCTCCCAGCGGTAGCCGACTCCCCAGACCGTGGACAGACGCACCGGATTCGTCGGGTCCGCCTCCACCTTCTCGCGGAGGCGACGCACGTGCACGGTGACGGTCGACTGGTCGCCGAACGACCAGCCCCACACCTTGTGCAGCAGCTCGTCGCGAGAGAAGGCTTGGCCGGGATGGGACAGGAAGAAGCGCAGCAGGTCGAACTCCCGGGCTGTCAGCGCCAGCCTCCGACCGGACAGGGTCGCGGTGTGCTCGGAGGAGTCGACGACGAGGTCGCCGTCGCTCACCGATCCGCGGATGCCGCCTCCGGCACGCTCCCCGGCCCGGCGCAGGACCGAGTCGACGCGGAGCACGAGCTCGCGGGGACTGAACGGCTTGGTGACGTAGTCGTCCGCACCACGCTCGAGGCCGACCACCCGGTCGGTCTCGGACCCCAGCGCGGTGAGCATGATCACGGGGAGGTCGTCGCCGCGTGAGCGCAGCCGCGTGCAGACCTCGAGGCCGTCGATGCCGGGCAGCATCAGGTCGAGGACGACCAGGTCGGCGGGGTTGTCGCGCAGCATCGACAGTGCCTGCTCGCCGTCCCCGGTCTCCGCGACGTCGTGGTCCGCGGCGCGCAGGTAGGTCACGACGACCTCGCGCACCGTGACGTCGTCATCCACGACCAGCACCCGCGCCATCGTCACCACCTCCAGGCGGCTCGCGCCGTCTCGTCGCCAGCGTGCCGATGAGGACGCCCAGCACCACCAGTGTGACCAGCACCGACCACCCGAGCCAGTACGGCCGGTCGAGCAGCGTCGGGTTGTCGGCTCGAGCACCGAAATGGCCGAGCTCGGGGATGCCGACCAGGGTGACCGGCACCAGGATCACCGACCCGACGACCCAGGGCGCAAGTCGGTGGCGCGGAACCAGTCCCTGGGCGACGAGCGCGACGGCCAGCACCAGGACCGCGAAGACGCCATCGTGGAGCACGACCCCGCCGACGAGCCAGACCAGGGTGGAGCGTGTGTTGGCCCAGCCGAGATCGAGCAGCAGCAGCGCGCCGTACGCCGCCGCGAGGACGCCGGTGACCACTGCCGTGAGCCTGAGCGCCCGCATCAGGTCGACACCTCCAGCCGACCGACCCACTTGGTCTGTAGCACGCCTGGGCGGTCCGGCGCGATCAACCGGCAGGGGAAGCCGTGGTCGAGCGAGAGCGGCTCACCGTCGAGGTCGAGCGCGAGCAACGTGTGGGGGTGGTCGGAGAAGTTCCCCGCGAGCGTGCTCACCCGCTCACCGCCGCTCTCCTGCAGCGACTCGACGAGGACCTCGCTGTGCGGCGGGGCGTCGACCAGGTCGAGGAGGTCACGCACGGGTACGCCGGTCCAGGTCGCTCCTGCGCTCCAGCCCTCGACACATGCGATGGGCAGCGAGGCGGTCGTCTGCGGCATGGCCCGCAGCTCGGCCAAGGAGAGCCGTGCCTGCCGGTCGTCGTACCTCACCGTCAGCCGGTACGACGGGCTGGTGGCGGCCGCGACCACGCCCCGGTAGGCCGCGGAGTGGTTGATCGGCACGCCCTCCGGCCCCGTCCCCGACCGGACCCCCAGGACCGAGACCTTGCGCAGCAGTGGCACCGTGGCTCCGGCCGTCGCGAGCACCGCCACGCCGGTCGCGGCCCAGGTGGTGCGCAGCAGCCCGCGACGTGACATCACGCCCGCGTCGCCTTCCATGGTGGGGCGGTCCTGGTCGGTGCTCTCCAGGTCGGTGGACAGGGCGGTGCGGATGAGGGGCAGCTTCACGGCGATGTGCACCACGAGGGAGCCGATCGCGATCCAGGCCAGCGCGTAGTGGGTCGGACGGAAGTTGAAGTGCCAGGGGTACCACTGGGCCGCGTTCGCCAGGCCCGTGGCGAGCTGGAAGATCGCGGCCGCGACCAGCACCGCGATCGAGATCCGTTCGAGGCCGTGGAGCACGAGGTCGCGGGCCTCGCGCGGGGGGCGGGCGAGCAGCTTCGGGAAGACGGTCCAGAGCTTGACCAGGAGCAGCGGGACGGCGGCGGTGCCGGCGATCACGTGGACGCCCTGGGTGACCCGGTAGCCCCAGCTGGGACTGGTCGGGAACGGCAGCCAGGGCGACGGTGTCTGGGCCCAGTGGCTGACCAGCCCGGTCACGAAGGCGAGGCCGAAGCACACACCGAGCCACACGCCGACCCGTGCGGTGACGGCCGGGCTGCGGAGCCGGGACGTGAAGTCGCGCTCATCGGGGACGTGGGGCCGCTCCAAGGTCTTCATGATCCGACCTCGACGACCGCCCACCAGCGATCACCGTGGCGGTGCGCGGTCGCCGTACCGAGGCCCGCGGCATGTGCCACGGCCTGGATGGCGTCGGCGCCGACGGCGGTCCAGGGAAACTCCCCGCTGAGACCGTGGGCGGTCTCGAGCCGGACGTGCCGGGTCACTACCCCGGTCCCCCACGGAGCGAGGTCGACCACGACGCGACCGTCGGAGGCGACGATCTCGCGCGCGCGCTCGAGCAGCTCGACCGGATCGCCACCGATCCCGACGTTGCCGTCCGCGAGCAGCGCGGTGCCCCACCGGCCCTCGCCGGGCAGCGGGTCGAACACGCTGCGGAGCAGCGCACTGACGCCACGGTTGCGCGTCTGCCGCACCGCTTCGGGAATCACGTCGACCCCGAGCACGAGGTGACCGGCGCGGGCCAGGGCCTCGGCCATCCGGCCGGGGCCACAGCCGATGTCGACGGTGGCGCCCTGGCAGTGGGCGAGGACCGCGCGGTCGGTGTCGTCGACTCCGCCGAGCCAGGCCTGGGTCGGCAGCGACCGCGGGGCGAGGTCTCCTTCCCAGACCGTGCATGCATGCCCTTGCAGGGCATGGGTGTAGACGCTGGCCACCGGGATGATGGTCATGCCGCCACGCCTTGCCAGGCACGGAGGAAGTGTCCGCCGGTGAGCGAGCCCGCGACCGACGCCGCCTCGTCCACGGTGTCGACGTCCGTGAGCTCGTGGCCGACCCGGACGGACTGCCCGGCCAGGGTCAGTGCCTCGCGGGTGGCGACGAAGGTGTCCGGCCGCGACATCCGTACGTCGGCCAAGGCTGCCGCCGCCGAGGGATCACTCAGAGCCAGCACCCACCAACCGCCATCCGTCGCGGGGCCGAGAACGGCGTCGCCACCGGAGGCCGCCCGTGCAATGGACCGGAGGTCGTCGGTCGTGAGCTGCGGGGTGTCCATGCCGATCTGGACCGTGGGGCCTGGCCCGGCTGCGTCTGCGTGCGCGTAGGCGAGGCGCCGCCCGAACCCCTGGCCGCGCTGGCGGTGCACGGTCCAGCCTTCGAGGCTGCGCCGCAGGGCGTCCACCTCGATCGCGGCGCCCAGATCACCGTCGAGAGCCAGATGACACTCGGAGAAAGCACTCCGACAGGCGGCGAGGGTGTCGAGCAGCGCGGCCGCGGCCAGCCGGGCTGCCGCCTCCATGCCGACGTGGGCTCCGAGCCGGGTCTTCACCAGCCCTGGGACCGGCGCCTTGGCGACCACCAGCCCCCTCATGGGGTCTCGACCTCCGGCGTCGCGAGGACCTTCCAGAAGTCGCGGGCGGTGCGCGCCGTACCCCGGAGGCTGCCGCTGACCTTCGACACCGTGCCCGCCGCCCGCGGACGGTAGGAGACGTCCTGCTCCTCGAGCCGCCAGCCGGCGAGGGTCGCCTTGCGGAGCAGCTCGAGCGGGTAGCCGAAGCGCCGGTCGCGGACGTCGAGATCGAGCAGGGCCTGGCGACGGCAGGCCCGCATGGGTGCGAGGTCGTGTACCGGGAAGTCGATCGAGTGGCGTAGCCACCAGACGACCAGGGCGTTGCCCGCCCGGGCGTGCCACGGCCAGACCCCGGAGGAGACCGGACGGCGTCGCCCGAGCGCCATCTCGCAGCGTCCACTCGTGACGGCGGCCAACAGGGTCGTGAGCTCGCCCGGGTCGAAGGACCCGTCGCCGTCCATGACGGCGACGTACGCCGAGGTGGCAGCCTCGATGCCCGCCTGCACGGCGGCGCCGTATCCCAGCCGCGGCTCGCTGATCACCCGGGCCCCGTGGGCCAGCGCGATATCGGCGGTCGCGTCCCGTGACCCGTTGTCCACCACGATCACCGAGAAGCCGGGCGGCACCTCTGCGAGCAGCGCGGGCAGCGCGCCGGCTTCGTCATGACACGGAAGCACCAGGTCGCACACCGAGTCGATCCCCATGTCCATCACGCTAGGAGTTCGGAGGGCCCGACCGGGGTGGATGGTGATGACGGAACCCTTACATCGGGCACGTCGCCTCGTCGGCGGCGACCTGCCCCCTAGCCTGGCCGCGTGCCGACCGCCCGCTCCGACCGTGCATCTGCGATCGGGCTGGGCGCGGCACTCCTGCTGATCGCGGCCGCGGTCGTCGTGCCACCCCTGCTGCACTGGCAGGTCCAGGCGAGCCTGCACCCGGTGCGGCCGTTCGCACCCCTGGCCGGCTACGTCCAGGCGCGGGTCGGTCCGGGTTCGGCGGTCGCGATCCTGATCGCGGTGCTGGGCGTGTGGCGGGGCCTCGAGCTCGCGGCGAGGCTCAGATGGCGGTGGCTGCTCGTCACGACGTACGCCGCCACCGTGGGCTGGACCTTCGCGCTCGCCCTCGTGGACGGTCGCTCGGGACTCACCCACGAGATCCTCAACCACAACGAGTACCTGCCGACCGCGCGCCGGATCCACGACGTACCGGCCATGCTGCGTGGCTTCATGGACCGGATCCCGGCGGGCGCTCCGGACAGCTGGGAGACGCACGTCGCGGGTCACCCGCCCGGAGCACTGCTGGTGTTCGTGGGGCTGGTCGCGATCGGGCTCGGCGGTGCGCTCGTGAGTGCCGTGGTGATCACCCTGGTCGGCTGCACGACTCCCGTGGCCGTCCTGGTGACGCTGCAGCGGCTCGGCGCCGAGGACGTGGCGCGACGGGTCGCGCCGTACGTCGTCCTCGCACCGGCAGCGATCTGGGTGGCGGTTTCCGCCGACGGCTTGTTCGCCGCGGTCGCGGCGTGGGGGCTCGCAGCCGTCGCCGTGGCCACCGCGTCCACGGGCCGCCGGACCTGGGGCTGGGGACTCCTCGCCGGGCTCCTGCTCGGCGCCTGCCTGGTCCTGTCCTACGGCCTGCTCCTCCTCGCCCCCGTCGTGCTGGCGGTCGTGCTCGCGGGCCGGTCGGGGCGCGCGTTCCCGGCCGTCGCCCTCGGTTCGGTGGTGCCCGTCGTCGTCCTCGCTGCGCTCGGTTTCCGGCTCTGGGAGGCCTACCCGGTGCTCCATGACCGGTACTGGGCCGGGATCGCGGCCGGGCGTCCGGCCGCCTACTGGTGGTGGGGTGACCTGGCCGCGCTGGCCATCGCGGCCGGACCCGCGCTCGGGGCCGGTCTGGGTTCGCTGGTGTCCGCCGGATGGACGGCACCGCGCCAGGTACGACTGCTGGTGGGCGCGGCCGCCCTGGCGGTCGTGGTGGCGGACGCCTCACAGATGAGCAAGGCCGAGGTCGAGCGGATCTGGCTTCCTTTCGTGCCGTGGCTGCTGCTCTCCACCGCCTGCCTGCCCGAGCGGTGGCGGCGGCCGATGCTGGGCGTGCAGGTCGTCGTGGCGCTCGTCGTCCAGCACCTCGTCCTCACCAACTGGTGAGTCAGGAGCGCAGCGGGTCCGTGACGAAGCGCGCCAGGCCCCCGTCCGGCCCGATCTCGGCCCGGAAGCCGAGGTCCGCGGCCGCTCGCTCGGGCGACGCCACGATGTGCCGCACGTCGCCGAGACGGAACTGTCCGGTCACCGTCGGCTCCGGCCCGTCCGCTGCGACGGCTCGTGCCACAGCGCCGATGGAGACCGGACGACCCGAGCAGACGTTGTACGCCGTGGCTGTGCCAGGCTCTGCTCCCGGTACCGCCGTCAGGGCGAGCGCGTTGGCTCGGGCCACGTCGTCGACGTGGACGAAGTCGCGCATCTGACCGCCGTCCTCGAAGACCCGCGGCGACTCGCCGCGCTCGACCGCGGAGCGGAACATCGCCGCGACCCCGCTGTACGGAGTGTCGCGCGGCATCCACGGGCCGTAGACGTTGTGGTAGCGCAGCGCCAGCACGGAGCCACCGGTCTGCCGGGCCCATGCGGACGCGTAGTGCTCCTGCGCGACCTTGCTGGCGGCGTAGCTGCTCCGGGGGTCGAGCCCGGCCCGTTCGTCGATCGGGGCCCAGTCCAAGGGGAGACCGCAGGCCGGGCAGGGATTTTCGAAGCGGCCGGATACGAGGTCGTGCTCCGACCGTACGCCGGGCGCCTGTGGCCCGTGGTCGGGGCACGTGTAGCGGCCCTCGCCGTAGACGACCATCGAGGAGGCGAGCACCAGCCGCTTCACTGACGCCTCGTGCATGGCCGCGAGCAGGGACGCGGTGCCGAGGTCGTTGTGCGAGGCGTACGCCGGCAGGTCCGTCACGCGCACCCCGAGCCCCACGAGTGCCGCCTGGTGGCAGACCGCGTCGACGCCGCGCAGCAGGTCGGCCCACGACCGGGCGTCGCGGACGTCGAGTCGGTGAGTCCCGTCAGGGGCTTCGGCGGAGCCATGGGCGTCGGCCAGCATCAGGTCGACCCGGATCAGCTCGTCGCCCGACGCGGTCAGCGCGCGGTCGATCGCCGAGCCGATGAAGCCTGCCGATCCGGTCAGCAGGACTCTCATGGGATGTCGTAGGTCAGGTCGAGACCGTCGGCCCAGGTGTCGCACGTACAGCCGACGGCGTCAGGGAGGTCGGTGACGACGTCCGCGAGGATCGTCTTGAGACGTTCGGTGTTGGCGGCGAACAGCGCGAACACGTCCTCCTGCGTCACCGCTTCCTCGGCCTTGGCGCCGGCGTCGATGTCGGTGACCAGCGCGACCGTGGCAAAGCACATCCGCAGCTCCCGTGCCAGCGCGGCCTCGGGTGCTCCGGTCATGTTGATCAACGTCCAGCCGCGGTCGGCGTAGTCGCGTGACTCGGCGCGGGTGGAGAAGCGTGGGCCGTCGATGACGACCATCGTCCCCTCACGGCGTACGCCCTCGGCACGGGCGAGGGCCTCGGAGAGGCGGGGGCAGTAGGGGTCGGCGAAGGGCAGGTGCACGGCTCCGCGCTCGACGAAGGTCCGCTCTCGTCCGGAGGTGCGGTCGACCAGCTGGTCCGGCACGACCAGGTCGCCCGGTGCGACCTCGTCGCGCAGGCCGCCGACCGCACAGGGCGCGAGCACCTGACGGACGCCCAGCGACCGCAGGGCCCAGAGGTTGGCGCGGTAGTTGATCCGGTGGGGCGGGTACTCGTGGTGCCGGCCGTGCCGTGGCAGGAACGCGACGCGGCGGCCGCCGACCTCACCGATCGAGACCGACGAAGACGGATCGCCGTACGGCGTTCCGACCTCGACCTGCTCGGGGGCGTCGAGGAACGAGTAGAACCCGCTGCCGCCGATCACGGCGACGTCAGCGCGAGGTCTCACAGAGACAACCTGCCACTGACTCAGGCTGATCTCCAGGCGCGGGCAGAGGCGTCAGCGAAAGGTAAGAGATCGCCGATGTGCCATGCCGTGAACACTGGCCTCGCCTCGTCGGCGATGTGGATGACACCGCCGAGGTGTTCGCTGTCACGGCCAGCGTCCTGAGGCCGCGGAACGCCCTGTCACGGCGGAGGCCGCGGGTTCGAGTCCCTTCGGGGTCGCTCCAGCAGACAGCCGGTTCGGACATCGTCCGAGCCGGCTTTCGTGTTCGTACGCCGCACCCGCCTCGCGCTCCGGCGTACCGGCTTCGGCGCGCCGCTAGGGTCTCGGCATGGAGCTCGACCGAGCGGGGTTCGAGGCCTTGGTGGACCAGGCCTTGGATGAGATCCCGGCGGAGATCGCGTCGCAGGTGCACAACGTCGTCGTCCTGGTCGAGGACGAGCCGCCCGCCGACGAGCCGGACCTGCTCGGCCTCTACGAGGGCGTCTCGCTCACCGAGCGCACAGCCGACCACACGGGCCTGCCGGACCGGATCACGGTCTTCCGCCGTCCACTGCTGGCGATGTGCGAGACGCCCGAGGAGCTGGTGCGGGAGGTGCGGATCACCGTGGTGCACGAGATCGCCCACCACTTCGGGATCGACGACGACCGGCTCCACGACCTCGGCTACGGCTGAACCCTGGGCCACGACTCGTCGTCGAGCCACGGCCGAGGTTCGGCGCCCGCCGCCTGACGGACGAACTCCTCGAAGAGCCACTGCTGGAAGACCACCTGCTCGGGAGTGCGGGCGAGTGTGAGCAGCCGTTCGTTGCGGCAGAACGCGTCGGCGAGGTCGAGCAGCTCCAGGAGCCGCGCGAAGCGCCGCTCGGAGTCGATCGGGGCCTTGACGTCGAGGTCGACATGGGACTGCCCGGTCTGCAGAGCATGCAGCAGGGCCTCGCCGCCGAGCTGGCTACGGACGTCGCGCGCGATGGAGGAGAAGAAGTAGGAGAGGTCGGAGGCGACGGGATAGGTGTCCTGGTGGGCGAGGGCGAGCAGCCGCAGCTCACGACGTAGCTCCGCGCCGTGGGCGAGGGTGCCTTGCAGTAGGTCTGCCGGCACGTGGAGCAGCTGGACGACGATCGCCGGGCCGTCGCCGAACAATGGCTCGGCGCCGTCGTCGTCCCAGCCGAGGAGTACGCCGGGAACCGGCGCGCCCGGCGGGGTGGGGGAGGGGACGAACCACACGAGCTTCCCCTTGCCGTCGCGCTCGGCGCCCCACGCCTCGCTGGAGCTCGCCACGATGCCGAGGCCGCGGCCGAACGTGGGGAGCTCGTCGAGGAACTCCTGACCGATCTCGAGCGGCGGGAAGGCCGGCGGGTCGGCGGAGCCGTCACGCACCTCGACCCGTGGGTGGCTCCGGGTGCCGCGCAGGCGCACCGTCACCGGCGGGCTCCCGTGGAGGATGGCGTTGGTGACCACCTCGGAGAGCGCCAGCTCGGCGTTCTCCCGCAGCTCGGGTCGGCCGATCTCGGCGCACACTCCCACCACCCAACGGCGCGCCTGCGTGGCGCCCCGTGGGCCAGGCGCAAGCGGCTCCGCCGGCCGGTTCAGCGGCACTGTGTCTGTCTCCACCCGTCAGGCGCGCTGACCGCGCCAGTCGTGGCTCGTCTACCCTCCCCATCCTGGATTGAAACCTCATCTCGCACACGAGTTGCCACCAGTACCAACCTGCGCACGTGAGCAACCAGACCCCACCCCGGTTGTCGTACGACGGTCCGAGGGAGGCATCGTGGACTCATGGACGAGGTCACAGGCAGCAACCGACATCAGGTGGTGGTGATCGGCTCCGGCTTCGGGGGGCTGTTCGGCACCAAGGCGCTCAAGCGCGCGGACGTGGACGTCACGGTGATCGCGCAGACCAGCCACCACCTCTTCCAGCCCCTGCTCTACCAGGTGGCGACCGGGATCCTGAGCGAGGGCGAGATCGCACCTTCGACCCGCGAGGTCCTCGCGAAGCAGCGCAACGTCCGGGTGCTACTGGGTCAGGTGACGGGGATCGACCTCGCCTCACGGACGGTCGTGTCCCAGGTGCTCGGCCGCGAGACGGTCACGCCGTACGACTCGCTGATCGTCGCCGCGGGGTCCGGGCAGTCGTACTTCGGCAACGACCACTTCGCCGAGTACGCGCCCGGGATGAAGAGCATCGACGACGCACTGGAGCTGCGCGGCCGGATCTTCGGCGCCTTCGAGCTGGCCGAGCTCGGTGCCTCGCGCGGCGACGAGGTCGACCACCTGCTGACGTTCGTGATCGTGGGTGCCGGTCCGACCGGGGTCGAGATGGCGGGTCAGATCGCCGAGCTCGCGCATCGCACGCTGCATCGCGACTTCCGGGCGATCAACACCAAGCACGCGCGCGTCGTCCTCATCGACGCCGCCGGGCAGGTGCTGCCGCCGTTCGGTGCGAAGCTCGGGGTGAAGTCCAAGATCGAGCTCGAGCGTCGGGGAGTGGAGGTGCTGCTCGGCGCGATGGTCACCAACGTCGACGAGCGCGGCATCGAGCTGCAGTACAAGGACGGGCGCACCGAGAAGATCGCGGCCGTCACCAAGATCTGGGCAGCGGGGGTGCAGGCGTCTCAGCTGACCCGGACTCTCTCCGAGCAGACCGGCGCTTCGCTCGACCGGTCGGGTCGGATCGGCGTCAACCCCGACCTCACGCTGCCCGGCTACCCCGAGGTGTTCGTGGTCGGCGACATGATCGACCTCGACCACCTCCCCGGCGTCGCGCAGGTCGCGATCCAGGGGGCCAAGTACGCCGCCAAGGAGATCACCCGCCGGCTGGCGGGCAAGCCGCCGCAGAAGCCGTTCCACTACTTCGACAAGGGCTCGCTGGCGACCATCAGCCGCTTCCGTGCCGTGGCGCTGATCGGGAAGCTGCGGCTCACCGGCTTCATCGCCTGGGTGCTCTGGCTCGCCGTCCACCTGATGTACCTGACCGGCTTCAAGAACCGCGTCACCGCCCTGCTGCACTGGGCGGTCTCGTTCGTGGGGCGCGGGCGCTCGGAGCGGACGTCCACCGAGCAGCAGATCTTCGGGCGTACGGCGCTGAAGCGTCTGGAGCGCGGGGCGGCAGACCTCGTCTCAGGTCCCGGTGAGTACGACGCCTCCGCGGCCTCGATCGCGGCATCGATGGCCGCCCGGCGCCGAGTGGAGCTCGAGGAGCAGGCGCTGGTCGAGATCCGGCTGACCGACTCGGGCGAACGCGGACACCCGGTGCGCTAGGCGACGTTCTCCAGCACGACCGCGAGGCCCTGGCCGACGCCGATGCAGATCGCGGCCAGACCCCAACGCTCGCCGCGCTCCTGCAGCACAGCGGCGAGGGTGCCGAGCACCCGTGCGCCCGACGCGCCGAGCGGGTGGCCGATCGCGATCGCGCCACCGCGGGTGTTGACGATCGCGGGGTCGATCTTCCAGGCGTCGAGGCACGCCAAGGACTGGACCGCGAACGCCTCGTTGAGCTCCACAGCGCCGATGTCGGACCAGGTGATGCCGGCCGCCCGCAACGCCCGGTCGGCCGCCTCGACGGGCGCGATCCCGAACCGCTGCGGCTCCAGGGCCGCGGCACCGCGACCCGCGATCCGCGCCAGCGGCGCCAGCCCGGTGGCTGCACCCTCGCCGCCGATCAGCAGGGCAGCCGCACCGTCGTTGAGCGGCGAGGCATTGCCGGCCGTGATCGTGCCGTCGGCCCGGAACGCCGGCTTCAGATCGGCGAGGGTCTCGACGCTCGCGTCGGGGCGGACGCTCTCGTCGCGTGCCAGGCCGTCGACCGGCAGCACGAGGTCGTCGTAGAAGCCGTCGGCCCAGGCCTGCGCCGCGCGCTGGTGCGAGGTGACCGCAAACGCGTCCTGCCGCTCCCGCCCGATCCCCAGTGCGTCGGCCAGCTGCTCGTTGCACTCGCCGAGCGAGACGGTCCACTCCTCCGGCATCCGGCTGTTGACCAGCCGCCAGCCGAGGGTCGTCGACACCAGCGTCTCGTTGCCCGCAGGGAAGGCGCGCGCAGGCTTCGGCAGGACCCACGGTGCTCGGCTCATCGACTCGACGCCGCCGGCCAGCACGAGCTCGGCGTCGCCGGTCTCGACCAGGCGCGAGGCGTCCATCGCAGCCTGCAGGCTGCTGCCGCAGAGCCGGTTGACGGTCACCCCGGGAACGCTGACGGGCAGCCCGGCCAGGAGCACGGCCATCCGGCCGACGTTGCGGTTGTCCTCGCCCGCGCCGTTGGCGCAACCGAGGATCACGTCGGCGATCTCGGACGGGTCGACCTCCGGCGCGCGGTCGAGCAGGCCGCGTACGACGGTCGCGGCGAGGTCGTCGGGGCGACTCGCCGCCAGGGCGCCGGCGTACCGACCGAAGGGCGTGCGGACACCGGCATACAGGAAGGCGTGGTTCACGTAGGCCCTGTGGGACTCGAACCCACAACCCATGGATTAAAAGTCCACTGCTCTGCCAATTGAGCTAAGGGCCCGGAACATGGGAAAACCTAGGAACAACGAAGGGAAGCACCCTAGGAGAACCATGCGGAAGTCAGCCTAGCGGCGGCCGCCGGTGGTTGACGTTGCCACGAGGTGCCGCTGAAGGACACGCCGGGACGGCACATGACGGCGTTCTGCGCCGGCACGCGGCGTGGCGTGAGGCCCAGCCGAGTGAGGCCCAGCCGAGTGAGGCCCAGCCGAGTGAGGCCCAGCCGAGTGAGGCAACAGTGACGTGCGGTCCTGAGCGATACAGGAATCCGATCGGATAACGAATCCGATTCATCGGGCTGGTGGCGCACATTGCTGGCGGAACGACGCGGGTTGCGGTGTCACCATCGCAACGCTTCTGGCGTTGTATGCCGCCGTGGCAATGCCTTCAGGGTTCGACTCCCCGTCGGGACACGATGAGCGGATTGAGTGACGCGCGGGTCAGCGGTCGATGGCCAGCTCAACGATGGTGCCATAGCCGAGGGCAACAGCCAGACCTTCCGGACCGAATCGAGGGGCCGTGATGAGGGGTGCGTGGCGCCACACTCCGACGAGCCGATGGGCCGGGTCGTAGACCTGGATCAGGTTCCCTGCTTGTCGGGAGGGTATGCATCCGGCCACGAAGACGAAGTCGTGGGCGTCGACGGTCGTGTCGCAGGCGCCCTGCGGGAAGTCGAGCGCCTGTGGGTGTCCGAGGGTCTCCTCGTGATCACCGGACGCGCCGGTGCCGAAGTTGTCGACCTCGTTCCCATGTGGGGATACGTAGACGACCTTGCCGCTGTCGTCGTCCGCGGCGACCAGGCGGCCTCGGCTGTCGAGACCACCGAAGTGGGTGTGCCCCACAAGATCAGGCGGCGTCCCGTGACCGCCCAATCTCCAGACCTGTTGCCCGTTGGGAGACAGCTTCGTCAGCGTCGCCTGGCGATCGTCGCTGACGTACGCCGACCCGTCCGCTCCGACGGCGATGGCCCACGGGAACTGGAAGCGGCCCGCTCCGTTGCCGAAGGTTCCCATCTGCCGGATGAAGGAACCGGTGCTGGTGAACACCTGGATCCGGCCGTTGCCGGAGTCGGCGACGTACACACGGCCCTGTCGGTCGACAGCGATCCCGCCGTTCGCGAGCCGGAACTTTCCGGGTTGGGTGCCTTCGGCGCCCCAGGTGCGGATGACCCGTCCGCCGGGGGTGGCCTCGGTGACCGTCTGGTGGTCTGAGTCGGTGATGTAGAGGTTCCCGTTCGGCCCGATCGTCGCGGCCTGTGGCTTGGACAGGCCCAAGGCGGGGGCCGAGAGGGTGCGGACGATCCGGAGGGGGTTGGCAGGCTTGTCGACGGGCGGAGGCGACTGCCGGCCATGGACGACGACCGCTGCCGCGACGGCGGCCACCAGCAAGGCAGCCCCGCCGACTCGGGCACCGGCTCGCCTGCGCCGGCTTCGACGGTGGTCGGACCGCACGGCCGCAGCCCGCCCCGCCGCTCTGACCTCGAGCTGGTCCAAACGCCTGTGGATGTCTCGCCGGATGACGTCGTCGATGTCGCTCATGACGACCACTCCGTTCTCGAGACGCGTGTCCGCAAGGCTTCTCTCGCTCGATGGAGATGCACCTTGACCGTCGAGGCCGAGCATCCCAGGACATGTGCCACGTCCTCGACGGACAAGTCCTCGTAGTAGAACAGCGCAACCACGGCACGCTGCTGGGCGGGCAGTGAGCGCACCGCCGTCCACATGTCCCCGTCCGGAGCCGCTTGGGAAGATGGATCCGCCACCGGGTTGGCTGCCCGACGCTCGAGCCAGGGACGCCGCGCCTCCCGTCTGGTCACCTGGACTGCCTTGCGGATCGCGACCCGCCGGACCCACGCGCCCGGCCGGTCATACCGCGACACGCGTTGCCAGTGCCGGAGGAGCTCTAGGAACGCCTCCTGCGCGAGGTCCTCGGCACGCCCGAGGTCCTGACACACCACGAAGACAGAGCGGACGACAGCCGGGAACTCAGCGTCGAAGAGCTCCTCGAACTCGCGGTCGTCCTCGCCCATGATTCCCCCAGAGCGCCGCCGAGCCCGGCTCATCGTTCGAGGTTAGATCGGATCGGCAGCCCGGTAAACCATCGAGATGCGTCGTTGCTGTGTGGGTACATACCTGCTCATCACCAATTGGAGCGCGCCATGGCCCTCCCCGCCCGCACCCGTCGCTTCGCGATGCTCGCTTCCGCCTGCTCCATGGCCATGTCCATGGCCGCCGCCCCGGCTCTGGGGCACTCCCAGGGGACCGGAGCAAGCCATCTCCTCAGCCGCGGCCACATCGCGCCCAACAGGCTCGACTCCCACGTGATCGGTGCGCGCCACAGCCATAGAACTGACCACGGTCAAAGCAAGCTGGTCTTCGACCGGCAGATCTGCGATTCCGACACCGACCCCTGCTGGGAGATCGTCGTCTCAAACGCACACGAGGGCCACGCCCGAGTGGTGGCCGGCCCCTACCCCCGCAGTGTCTGGGACGACCACTTCATCGCCAACTGGGCACCCGACGCACGCAGCGTCATCTTCATGGCAGACCTCGGCACAGGTCAGGCGATCTGGCAGGTCCGAACCGACGGCACCGACCTACACACGGTCTTCAAGCCCTCCGACGGCACCTTCCTCGATGACGGCCCAGCCTTCACCCCAGACGGGCGCCACATCATCTTCACCCGCTGCTGCCAGCCAGAGGTGCCCACCGGATACTCCCTGTGGCAGGTGACCGCCGACGGCCACCACCTGAAGCCAGTCACCGACGAAGCCGTCCCGACTAACGACGGCCCCTCCGACAACCTGCCGCAAGTCTCGCCCAACGGGCGCGACGTCACCTACCACCGCAACGTCGACGATCAGAACCGCATCAGCATCGCCCCCGTCAGCACCGGCACCTTCACTGACATCACCGATCCCGCGCTCGACGCCCAGATCCCGAACTGGTCACCCGATGGCAGGCACCTCGTGTTCCAGACCGACTTCGACGGGGCCAACGTCTGGCGCGTGAATCGTGACGGCTCCCACCCGACACCCTTGACCGACGACGGCTCAAGCCTGAACCCCTCCTACGCCGCGGATGGCCACATCATCTTCACCCGCATCGACCAAGCTGGCGGCCGCGACATCTGGGTCATGTGCGCCGATGGCAGTGACCAACACCTACTCAGGGCAACCGACGGAATCGAGCGATTCCCCCACCTGATCGAGGCACACTCGCGTTAGACACCAGCGACGATTCCGGCGGAGTGACGCACTTGGTCACGTGGGCGTAGACGCGTCTTGGGCTACCCGGTGGAGCGATCTTGTCATGTCTCAGGACATGGGTGATGTTTCTGTGTCAGGACGTAGGTGGCGGTTGGTGTGTCAGGACTTCGGTGACGCTCCCGGGTTCTTTGGGCGGGTTCCTGGGCGTCGGCCGTTTCCGACGTAGCGGGTGCCGGGAGCGGGTCTGGTGTGCTCGGCGAGGATCTCGCCTTCGAGGTCGGTGATGATGATCTTGTCGCCGGCCTGGTTGCCGTTACTGATGACGAGGACCTGCTCGAAGGCGCGGTTTACGTCGATCTTGTAGAAGACCGAGTCCAGAGTGATGGTGCCTGTGGTCGCGACTGTTCTGATGCGCGTGTCGGCGGGTAGGTCTGCGGGCGGCCTCGGCCGGGGACGTGAGCTGGGAACGGGTGCCTCGTAGATGGGCCGGTCTGGTTTCGGGCGCGGCTGGTCGGCCTTGGGGGTCGCTTTCCACGCGGTCAGGGGTGTGACGCGTCCGGGTAGCCCTTGGTGCGGGCGCTGGGTGTTGTAGATGTGGTCGAACGCGGCGACTTGGGCCTGGAGTTCGGCGAGCGACTCGGCGAGTGGCTGCTTGTCGAGGTAGCGGAACAGGGTCTGGTGGAAGCGTTCGTTCTTGCCCTGGGTGGTCGGCTTGTAGGGCTTGCCCGTGATCGCCTCGGTGCCCAGCGCGGCCACGTGCGCGACGAGCTGGCCGACGATCCCCCGCCGCGACGGGTTCAGCGCGAGCCCGTTGTCGGACAGCAGTCGTTGAGGCACACCGTGGGCGGCCACCGCCTAGTCGAAGACCGCGATGGCGTCCTTGGCGGTCTCACCCCATGCGACGTGGGAGCCGACCGCGTAGCGGGAGTGGTCGTCGATGAGTTGGAAGATCACGCACTTGCGTCCGCCACTGAGCACGTACTCGGTCGCGTCGAGTTGCCAGCATGCGTTGGGGGCCGGATAGACGAACCGCCGCCACGCCGAGCGGGGCTTCTTCTTCGGCTCAAGCCGCGCCACGCCGGCTTCGCGGAAGATCCGTGCCAGTGACGCTGTGGAGGGGACCCGGCCCAGGCCCATCGCGTGCATCTTGTCGTGCACGCTGATCGGACCGTGGTCCAGGCCGGAGGCCTCCAGCGCCGCACGCACCTGGAGTGCCTGCTCCTTGACCTCCTCGGTCAGCGTCGAGGGGCTCGACCGCGGGCGTCGGGAACGGGGTTCGAGCACCGCGGCCGGCCCATCGACGTGGGCACGCTTGCGCAGCTCGTAGAACGACTTGCGGGAGATGCCGTGCTCGGCGCAGAACGAGGACACCGCCCCACGGGGCGCGTCATCGGGCCACTGAGAGATCGCGAGCCGGACCCGAGGATCGATGGGTTCAGGGGCAGCCATCCCCGAACCATCGGGGTGGAAGTGTCACCACCAAGGACGCCCAAACCGTCACCGATGTCTTGATGCAGAACCGTCACCGTTGTCCTGGGACATCACACCGGTGGAGCGATCTCACGCGCACGAATTTGGAACGTGTGTTCGACACGCTGAACCAGGGCCCGGCGACAACACGATGACCGTGCCAGTTCGTCGCGGATAGCCACTCGGGGACGTGACTTCGTGCGCCTCAGCTGACGTGCTCGCAGTCGGCGAGGTCGATCCTCTCGACGTTGGTACATGTGTCGTCTCCGCCGAACATGCCGAAGGACTGGTCGTCGCCGGGGCCGCCGTGGAACACGTCGTCGCCGTCGGTTCCCCTGAACGAGTCGTCACCGGCGAGCCCGTCGAAGCGCAGGGGCACGGTCTGGTTGGGATCTCCCGCGACCGAGTCGTCGCCTGCTGTACCGGTGACGACCCACGCCGTCTCCAGCGTAGAGAAAAAGCCTGACGCGAACAGACCCACCTCGAAGCGGGAGACCGACAAGGAGATCGGGTGGTCCACCGTGGCGGTCATGGCTCCGGTGGCCATGTCCCAGGTACCGGTCGACGCGGCCGCGGCCGGGTTGATCTCGTCGGTGGCGACCCGGATCCCGTCGCTTCCGCGTCCTCCGTCCCAGCTCTGCGTCCCTCGGGTGTTGCCGATCTCGGCGTAGAGGAAGTCGTCGCCGTCTCCGCCGGTGAGTACGTCGTTACTGGCGCCGAAGCTCTCGATGTCGTCGTTCCCGGCACCCCCGGAGAGGCGGTCTTGGCCGTGGCTCGCCGCGATGCGGTCGTTACCGTCGCCGCCCCACACCCGGTCGGCGTCTCCGTCGGGTCCGCGCTGGAAGCCGTCGACGGTGATGATGTCGGCACCGCCCCGGGTTCGGACGACGTCGGAGCCGGTACCGGTGTTGATCTTCTCGGGCCGGTTGGACCCCTCGACGACGTCGTTGTGCGCGGAGCCGACGACGGTGAACGTCCCACCGGCGAAGGTGTCGACACCTTCGCCGCGTGCGACGCCGGTGCGCAGGTCGATGTGGACGCCGTGTCCGGACGCCTCCCACGAGATCGTGTCGGGGACGACATCCTTGGGGGCGGCGAGACGATGGTCGACCCCGGCGAACATCCGGTCGTTGCCGCGGCCGCCGGCCAGCGTGTCGCCGACGCGCGTGGCGCTGTCCTCGTCCAGGGGACCGATGAACTCGTCGCGCTCGCCGTAGAGCCGGTCGTTGCCGAGGCCTCCGTAGAGGTGGTCGCCTCCTTCCCCGCCACAGACCAGGTCGTTGCCGGCGGCGGCGAGGATCGTGTCGTTGCCGCCGAGTCCGGCGATGACGTCCCGGCCGGGCGTGCCGTGGATGGTCTCCGAGTGGGACGTCCCCACGATCGTGGCCTTCACGCCCTGGCAGGCAACTACCGTGGCGTGCGCCGGCACGGCCTGCCCGATCGCCGCGGTGACCGGGATGAAGACGGTGGCAAGCACTGCAACTGTGGCACGGTGCGGCACGGACATCTCGCGCTCCTTCGGGTTCCGGCAGGGTCTGCACAGTCCGATGCGCGAGCAGGCGGAAAAGTTCACTGATCTCACTGGGTGCCGCACCGGTGGCGTCCACGCACGAGTCAGGCCCAACACGTCAGAGGTGACCAAGCCGGGAGACGCGCGCCCCTGGTATCGGCCGACTGCTGACGGCCGCCCGCCCTGTTGTGGGGCTGCGCCAACCCCGCCCATACATGCCCTGGCCAAGAAGCCTGCTGGAGACCCGAGACGCCAGCGGGCTTCGCCGTGACCCCGCGAGTACCAATGGCCGAGGCGCCCCGTTCGGCGCCGGCGCCACCCTCGACGGGACATCCGCCCCCTAGGCCCCCACGACCGACCCGGCAGCTACAACGTGCGCCTGCCCGTCAGCTGCCAGCCGAAGAGCGCCATACGAGCAGCACGTCCCGGTCATCTGCCCCAGACGAGCACCGCCGACTGACTCGGAGCCGAGAACGCGGAGGTGCGCCCGTTCCCCTTCGGCGGCGTCCACCTTGATCTCGACGCGGTCGAGCGAGAACGCGTCGAGAACGGAGTTGAAGTATGCGGAGTGGCTCCGGGCGGCCCAACCGAAACCGTCACCCGTTCGTGCAGCAGACCCCGAACGGTGTCAGCAGCCCAGACTTCGCCGGCAGACACGAGCTCGGCGCTGGCTCCGGCTCCGGCTCCGGCTAGACCGAAGGTCATATGGATCTGCGGCAATCGAGTTTCTCGACCTCGCGGACTGCCTCCCGGCTTGGTGCATTCCGACGAGCCCGCGAGCGAATCTCGACCCCCTGGTGAGGGTCGACCAGCGATAGCACGGTCTCCAGTTCGTGGGTCAGATATGGCACGGGTGTTCGCAAGCAGTCGAGCTCTCTCCACCGGGAACTCGCGGTCCAGGAGCCTCGGGCACGACGCCCAAGGCTCCTGCACCACCTCTTCTCGTGTCGTCCGAGCCTCTGCCCCAGGGTGTTCAGGCTCGGATCACCTCACGGACACGGGTTCGCGAAGGGACCACGTGCATTGTTCAGAGCCGCGATGAACCCACCGCCGAAGTCGGTGAACTCCAGCGGACCCCAGGCCGCGACCGGGTTACCGCCGAAAGCGTTCTTCTGCCGTGGGTGGTTCGCCCCGATCGTCCACTGGCAGCGTTGACTGACCGGGAACCCTGCACTCGGCTTCATCGTGTGAGGGAACGGGTAGAACGCCGCGCCTGGAGGCGGGTTCGTGCAGTTCTCGCCGGTGAGGACGTTACAGTCGGCCTCGATCGCGGGGAGGTCCGTCTCGAGAGTCACCTGAGAGTAGGGGTCGTTGTACTGGCCGGACCCGTGACCACGCGACGCAGGTGACGACACGAGCACTGGGGTCGGGTGCTTGGCCTTCCCGTCGGGATAGACGTGGTGATAGGAGTACCCGTCGAAGTCGGCGTCGGTGCCGATACAGCCCGGGATCGTGGGTCCGGGGAAGCACGGACCTTCCTCGCCGTCGGGGTCGTTCCCGGCATCGGGCTTCTCGAAGTGCCCGATCTCCAGCGACGTGGACACGTTCACCGTGTGCGCGGTCCACCCGGCCCACGTGGTCGGCGACTGACCACTCGGTGCCGACGATGTCGAGTACATCGGGTGGTAGGTGTACGGCCTTCCCTTGCAGGTGAACTGGTCGGGGTCCCACATGATGTGCCGGAACCCGTTACCCGCACTGCCGACCATGAAGCCGGTCTGACCGGTGGTCAGGTCCTCGATCTTGTTGAGGAGCCCGTGCTCGGTGTCGCGGATCGTGACCCGCAGGTCGTCGCCCGGGTTCATCAGCAGGGTCTGCGGGTTCGGCGTGAACGACGCAGCGGTGGAGTTGTCGGGCCCGGGAGGCCCTGTCGGCTTCCCGTCTCGCTGAATGAACGCGAACGCCGTGGGTTCCTCGCAGTTCTCGTTCAGCACGCTGAAGTCGAAGTTCCCCTGCAGGCTGTTGATGTGCATCGACGCGCACCAGTGCGTCTGGTCGCAAGAGAACTGGGTGATGAAGGGCGACCAGCCCGGCGGGTAGAACTGCGTCTCCAGGAACGCGGTGCCAGCGTGTGTCTCCGAGAACGGCACCTGGATGTTGGAGTCGCTGTCCCGCTTACAACTCCTGGTCGTCTCCGGGAAGCTCTGCGTGTCGCACAGGACCATCGACAGCCAGAAGGTCGGGTACAGCTGGAACGTGGAGATCGGTCCGTCGAGGCTGCCGTCCGGCGGCCGGGGCGGATCGACAGGCAGCTTGATCCGGTATTGAACGTTGTTCCCGGAGCCGGGCTCGTTGGAGTAGTAGGAGATCAGGGGCTCGTCGTGCCCGACATACTTTCCGTTGATCTCGGCGCGGGCGCCGTCGTTGCTGCGCCGGATCTCCGTGCAGCCGTAGTTCGGCGTCGGCTTCGCATGTGCACCGGCGCCGAGGCCGTTGCAGTCGGCCCCTCTGGGCGCGGTCCCGTTCGCGACGGCGCCGGGTCCCGGCGCGGTCGCTATCGCTACCGCGCTGACGAGCGCGGTGCCCGAGATGAGAACCCGGGACCTGATCGGGCGTTGGTGACCTGACAGTTTCATCCGCTCACACCCTTCTCGATCGAAATGTGGTGCCGTGCTCGGATCGTAAGCCCGCTCGCGCCGGAAGGCGCCGATGAAAATTCGACACATCAGCAACCACTGCGGCCCATCGATCCGCTGGCGGTCGAGGCTGTCGTTGACGATGCGTCGGCTGCCAGACCTATACGTCGACCACCGCGCTAAGTCGGGTGGGGACGCAGGCTGACGGCACGCCCCTTCGGCCCCTCCCGGTCCGCCTGTCTCCCCATCGCGGTGAGGTCGAGCAGTGGGTACGGCGTCTGACGGCCTCGGTAGCGCGGGCGAAATGCGAGTAGTGGAGGACAAGCGATCACCGTCGGAGGAAGCATCTGCGACCGCGCACCTCGACAACGACGCGGATCGCGACGGCGACGACCTGCAGGTCCGCAGGCTCGAGGCACCCGACGATCAGGGACTGGGCGCCCACATCTGGTCCCACGACGGGGAGCCGGGATTTTCCACGATCGGTCCCGGATCGTCGTACGTCCTGTTCGAGCCCGAACGGCAGCTTGCGACCGGCACCTACCCGGTCACCTACTACGCCTGCGACCGCCAGTTCCTGACCCCCGCCACGCTGAAGGTGGAGGTGCGCAAGATCAGCGCCCGCGCGATCACCGACCAGCAACCGTGCGGTTCACGAATTTGCTCGATGAGCCGATCGAGGTGCTGTATGGACCTCCGTATGGATCCGGCTACGCCGCGTTCACGCTCCCAGTGCATGCCACCGGGGACCGGCACCCCAGGTGTGCCTCGATCGTCTGGGCCGCCTACCTGAGCTCCGATCTGGGCGACGGCGACGACCCCTTGCCGCCCAGAACGAAATGCTCCGCCGACCCACACGTCGAGCAGCACCCCATGAGTGCTGCTCGACGGCTCACCAGGCTCGTCGAGCAGGGCACGGGGGACATCCGCCGACCTACGAGGTCGGTTACCTGTTTTCGGCGTCTTTCAGGGCGTGGCGGATGGTCGTGACCGGTGTGTGGAAGTGGGCGAGGCGGTGTTCGAGGTCTTGGTGGAGCCAGGAGGAGAGGTGGTGGGAGGGTACGTCGAGGATGATCTCGTCGACCGGCTCACTGAACAGGACCTCTTCGATGGCGTCCATCGGGTCGTGGCGGACCGAGACCGAGCCGATCACGGGAGCGTGGGCTGCGAGCTCGAGCTGCGGGAGCGCCGAGCGGAGCACGCTCTCGGCCTCCGCCGCCTTGTCGTGTCGCTCCGGGTGCAGGAGGTGGAGCTCGGCGCGTGCCGGGTTCAGCACGATGAGGCGGAACTTCACGTCGCCGTTCTCGGCCCGGTGGCGGATGGCGTCGCGCAGGGAGGGGCTGGGCTCGGCGGTGTCGGTCACGACGAGGATGCGGTGGGTTCGGAGGTCGGACATGGTGGTCTCCTCAGGCATCGTCGGTGACCGGGGTGCGCTGCTCGCTCGGGTGCAGCGACTCGGTGCGGTCCTTGTCGGTGACGGTCAGGTAGACCACGACGGCCAGGATCGTGCCGAGGAACACGACACTGGTCCCGAGGGTGCCGAGACCGAGGCCGCCGTCCGCACGCGGGGAGGCGAGGTAGTCGCCGATGTTGGCGCCGAGGGGGCGGGTCAGGATGTAGGCCAGCCAGAAGGAGAGGACCGGACCCATGCCCAGCTTCCAGGCGACCAGCACGGCCAGGATCAGGGCGAGCGGCAGGAGCACCGACTTGCCGGGGGACCAGCCGGTGAGCTCGAGGGTCCAGTCGCCGACCGCCGTGCCGAGGGCGAAGGTGACGAGCACGGTCAGCCAGTAGAACGCCTCGCGGGGGGTGGTGACGATGGTGTGGATCGACAGGGTGTGCTCGCGGGCGTACCAGATGGAGAAGACGGCGGCGAGGAGTACGGCGAACACCGTGGAGCTGATCCACAGCGGTACGCCGTGGCCGTCGGTGAGGTTGTCGGTGAGCAGGGTGCCGACCACGCTGATCAGGACCACGGAGAGCCAGTAGACGCCGGGCACGTAGCGGTTGAGGCGGAACTGGCCGACCAGGGCGATGATCAGGCCCGCCGAGAACAGCAGCGTCGTCTTGGTGAGCCCGAACCCGAGGGTCTCGTTGATGTAGTCGGCGAAGCTCTCGCCCACCGTCGTACACAGGATCTTGATGATCCAGAAGTAGACGGTGACCTCGGGAACCTTGTTGAGCATGATCCGGCGTGCACTCACGGTGGGGGCTGTCGTCATGGATCCAGGATGGGAGCGGGGAACTGACAGCCACCTGACTGACGACTCCCGACTGCCGAGGACATGGTCAGGTGCGTAGCAGGCGGGGGCTCGCATGCTGCCTGCATGACGGCACGAGGTTCGGGTGCGGTCAGCCCAGGCTCGGCGGGCAGGCTGCGGAATGGAGGTCCGTTCGTGACCCTCGCCGTCGTGGTCTCCCTGCTTGCCGCCTGCCATACGACGCCCTCGACCCATCGCCCCTCGGCCGCTCCCAGCCCGGGGACGCAGACCCTGTCGGATGCCCCTCGTCGTGTGCGGCCAGAACGGCCGTTCCGCCATCGGATCCCGGGCATGCCCGCGGTGATCGGCAATGACGTGTACTCCCAGACGCGCGCTGGGATGCTGGCTCCCCAAGTGCGTCGTGATCCGAGCTTCCTGTACGTACCCGACTCGCAGGGGTCGACCGTCACCGTGATCAGCCAGCGGACGCATCGCATCGTGCGCGTGATCCCGGCGGGCTACCTCAGTCAGCACGTCGTTCCCTCCTACGACCTGCGCACCCTGATCACCAACTCCAGCTACGCCGACGAGCTGGTCGAGATCAACCCACGCACCGGTCGCCGAACGCGATCGGTGGCGATGCCGCGGCCGTACAACCTCTACTTCACACCCGACGGAAAGACGGCCGTGGTGATGATCGAACAACACAACACGATCCGGTTCGCCGACCCCCACACCTTCCACACGATCAAGGACGTGAAGAACCCGGGCTGCCTGGGCCCCAACCATGCCGACTTCTCGGGCAACGGGCGCTTCTTCGTGGTGTCCTGCGAGTTCTCCGGAGCGCTGCTCAAGGTGAGCACGCTCGCACGCCGTGTCGTGGGCGTCCTCCATCTCGATCCGCGTCCGACGGCGCCCGCCGCCGCACACATGACGATGGGCCGCAGCGTCCCTCAAGACGTCCGCCTCTCTCCGGACGGGCGGACCTTCTACGTCGCGGACATGGGCACCAACGAGCTGCGACTCATCGACGCGCGGACGTTCCGGCAGCGCCGCACCATCGGATTGCCTCTGATGCCGCACGGGCTGTATCCCAGTCGCAACGGGAGGGACCTCTACATCTCCGACCGCGGTGCCGGAGAGGTCAGTGTGCTCGCCTTCTCGACCGACCGGGTCGTCGACACCTGGACGATCCCGGGTGGCGGCAGCCCGGACATGGGCGGAGTGTCCGCCGATGGCAAGACCCTGTGGCTCTCGGGCCGCAACGACGGTGTCGTCTACGGCTTCGATACCCGATCTGGAAAGCTGATCGCGAAGATCCCCGTGGGCGGAAGCCCGCACGGCATCGCGGTGTGGCCACAACCTGGCCGCTACTCGCTCGGCCACACCGGGAACATGCGGTGAGCCGCCGTCTCCTCTCGGTCGCCTTGCTGGCGACACTGCTGGCGGGGTGCGGTGACCACTCGTCCAGCGCAGGGCCACGGTCCTCGGACAGCTCCCGCACCATGCGGACGCCTTCTCCCCAACCACCGCTCCGGTCCAGGATCGCCTCGGTGGCGGCGGCGCGCTGGCGCCTCCCGTACCCCGTGGCGAGGGCTGCGGCGGTCCAGACACGGCAGGGCGCGGTGATCCTGGCTGGAGGGCTCCTGGACGGTGACCGGTCGACGAACCGTGTGCTGGGCATCGACCTACCGTCGGGCCGCGTGGCAGAGCTCTCCCCGTTGGCCGTCCCGGTCCACGACACCGCCGGAGGCGTGGTCGCCGGGGCGCCCACCGTGGTGGGCGGCGGAAACACCACCGAGCAGTCGGTCGTGCAGTCCCGAGTGCGCAGTCGGTGGCGCCCCGTGGGGAACCTGCCCACCACGCGCTCCGATCTGGCGGTGGCGGAGTGGCGGGGCTCCGCCTACGTCATCGGGGGCTACGACGGCACCTCCGTCCCGAGGACCGTGCTCCGGCTTTCGCGCTCGGCGGCTCCACGCCCCGTGGCTACGCTGCTCCAAGGTGTCCGGTATGCCGCCACGGCACGGCTGCACGCCGACGTGTACGTGTTCGGCGGAGAGGTTGCCGGCCGGGAACTCGGCACGGTGCAAGACGTTGACCTGGCCACCGGTCACACGCGACCCGCCGGGCATCTTCCGCGGCCGCTCGGTCACGCCATGGCGGTCGCCGTCGGTGACCGCATCCTGGTGATGGGAGGGCGGACCTCCCCTGACCAGCAGACCGGGCGAATGTGGTGGTACGACCCGACGGGGCATCGCTTCCGAGCCGCAGGTCGCCTGCCCGCTCCGGTCAGCGACGCCGCTGTCGCGTCGTACCGGCGACACGTCTGGCTGCTCGGTGGGGAGACACCGGCCGTCACGGATCGGGTGACCGAGGTGACCCTCCGGTGACAGCGATCCGGTCAGGTCGCAGGCAGGATCCGGTGGCTACCAGTGAGGGCATGAGGCACCCTCCCCAGGGGCTGCGGCGCCGCGGGCGGCTGGCTGTGGCTCGATACGCCGCGCTGGCCGCCGGAGTGCTTTCACGCCGGCTGCGTGGCGGATCCGGCCTGGTGATCGGGGGCCGCATCCTGTTGGCGATCGACCCCTACGCCGTCACTGACCTGAGCCGAGGTCGCAGTATCATGCTGGTCAGCGGAACTAACGGGAAGAGCACGACGACGGCTCTCACCGTCGCAGCGCTCGGTCTCGACGCCGAGGTGGGGACCAATCGCGACGGCGCCAACACGGCGGTCGCGGTGGCCGGTGTCCTCGGGTCTACCAGCGCCCACCAAGTGGTCCTGGAGGTGGACGAGGACTGGCTTCCGTGGGCGGTCGGGCAGACGTCGCCGCGGGCTGTTGTCCTCACCAATCTGTCGCGTGACCAACTGACCCGCCACCACGAGGTGGCTGCGGTGTCTTCTGCCTGGCGCAGGGGACTGACCGAGGTTCCACTCGTGGTCGCCAACGCCGATGACCCTGCCGTTGTGTGGTCGGCACTCGCCGCTCGTAGCCAGGTCTGGGTGAGTGCTGGAGCCGCGTGGGCGACCGACTCATGGGTGTGCCCAGCATGTGGTGACCGCTGTCTGCGGTCGGGTTCCGACTGGAGGTGCCACTCTTGTGATCTCAGCAGGCCGGAGCCCGACTGGTGGCTCGACGGCGGCGTGCTCCGCACGGCCGGCGGCGCCGTCCCGCTGGCGCTGGGACTGCCTGGACACTTCAACCTCGCGAACGCCGCGTTCGCCGTGGCCGCCGCGCACCACGTGTGGTCCGTCTCGACCGGCGACGCCGCGGCCCGGCTGAGCGCCGTACGGTCGGTGGCCGGCCGCTTCGAGCACACCCACCTGCTCGGTCACGACGTGCGAGTCATGCTGGCCAAGAACCCGGCCGGGTGGCTAGAGCTGCTTGACCTGATCGGGAAGGACCCACATCCGCTGGTGCTGATCCTCAACGCCGAGGGTGTCGACGGTCGCGATCCTTCGTGGATCTACGATGTGTCCTTCGTGGCGCTCAGCGGCCGCAGCGTCATCGTGCAGGGACGTCGAGCCACCGACCTCCTCATTCGCCTCCAGCACGACGGAGTCGCAGCCACGCACGTGCCCGGCTCACTAGACGCAGCCTTGGAGTTGTTGCCAACCGGTCCCGTTGACGTCGTGGGCAACTACACGGCCTTCCGTCGGGCTGTCTCGGAGGTCCGTCGTGCCTGAGGAGATCGGCATCGTCCACGTCTATCCGGAGCTGCTCGGCACCTACGGGGACCGAGGAAACGCGCTTGCTCTGGTGCGGCGTGCCGCCGGCCGCGGTGTCGTCGCCCGGATCATCGACGTGGGAATCGACGATCCCCTTCCGAGCCACGGTGACATCTATCTGCTCGGAGGCGGCGAGGACTCCGCACAGATCCTGGCCGCGCGCTCCCTGCTCGCCGAACCTCGGGCGGGCAGGGTGCTCGGATCGCGTCCCTGCCTCGCCGTCTGTGCCGGGCTCCAGCTGCTGGCGCACCGGTTCGATGACGCGAAGGAGCGTCCGCACCGCGGTCTGGGGCTCCTCGACGTCACCTGCCGCCGACTGTCCCGGCGAGCAGTCGGCGAGGTCGTGGCCGAGCCGCAGGATCTGCCCGGAGTGCCGACGCTCACCGGCTTCGAGAACCACTGTGGCACCGCCGAGATAGGCCCCAGGGCGCGGCCACTCGCCCGGGTCATCACCGGTATCGGCAACGGCGACCACCGGTCCGAGGGAGTCATCCAAGGGAGCATCCTGGCGACGTACCTGCACGGCCCGGTACTCATCCGGAATCCGGGCCTCGCAGACCTCCTGCTCAGCCAAGTACTGGGCGAACTGCCTGCCTTCGACGACGCGTCTGTGGAACGTCTCCGCTCCGAACGGCTCGACGCCGCCGATCCGCGCCGCCATCGCACCGGACGAACCTTGTTCGGTCCCAGGGTGGCGTGACGATTCGCCGATCAGCCTGCCCGGTAGTCGACGTGTCCGGCCGGGATCCTCACGTCTTCGAGCACTCCGCCGAAGCAGAGGGCCGACGCGTTCGTCGAGCGGCTCCGTCAGTCCCGGTCCGTCGACGCCAGCAGAATGGTGAACCGAGTATGACGTTCATCGCTGGACAAGAGGAGGCGTCCTCCCTGGGGCACGGTGAGGGAGCGTGCCATCCTCAGACCGAGACGCCCCTTGCCCGCGGCTTCACCGGGTGACGCCGGCCAGGAGACGGGGCTGCCACCCTGGTCGATCCCCGTCGATGGCGATGCCAGCGGCGCTCTCTCGGCCGGCGAGCGTCACAGCGCCCGATCCGTGCCGGAAGGCGGTGTCGAGGAGTACATGGAGCACCTGGCGCGCGGCCGCGATCGAGGCGCGCGCCTCACCGGGACGGTCGAGCCTGAGCCGTAGTGGCCGGTCGACGGCTGCCAGCGTGCCACGCCACTGGTCGCTGAGCTCTGTCAGCAGTGACTCGACGTCGAAGGACGATCCCGCGGCGCTCGCGACCCGTCAGCGGCGCGAGGTCTCCTCTCGGGGGCGCGCCGGCTGTGCGGCCACTCGGCCAGTCAGGAGGATGGCATGAACGTCGTCCTAGGCTCCCCACATGACAGGTATCTGCCGCCCGCCTTCCGGCCCTCGACGCGACGTCGTCTGACCGATGGACCAGCTGACCTACCTCCAAGCGATCGTCATCGGTGCCGTCCAAGGCTTCACCGAGCTGTTCCCGGTCTCGAGCCTGGGCCACTCGGTCCTGGTCCCTGCCTGGCTCGGCGGGAGCTGGAAGCCGCTGGTGGAACAGGAGGCGAGCCCGGAGTCGCCGTACCTGGCGTTCATCGTCGGTCTGCACGTCGCCACCGCCCTCGCGTTGCTGCTCCTGTTCTGGCGGGACTGGGTGGGCATCATCCGCGGGTTCTTCGCGTCGATCAGGCACCGCCGGATCGAGACGACGTACGAGCGACTCTCGTGGCTGATCGTGCTCGCGACGATCCCGGCCGGGATCACCGGCCTGCTGCTGGAGCACTCGCTCCGGACGCTGTTCGCCAAGCCCCTGGCGGCCGCCGTGTTCCTCACCATCAACGGCCTCATCCTGTTCGCGGCCGAGTATCTGCGGCGCCGGGCGCCCGCTCACCATCCCGTCGTCCTGGAACCTGGAGATGCCGCACCGACCGGCGTGGACGTGGCCATCAGCCAGCAGGTGAGCCGCCGGGACGCAGGGGTCATCGGTCTGGTGCAGACCTGCGCGCTGCTCCCCGGCATCAGCCGCTCCGGCGTCACGATGAGCGGTGGTCTGCTGCGCGGACTGACGCATGAGGAGGCGGTGCGCTTCTCCTTCCTGCTGGCGACGCCGATCATTCTCGCGGCGGGTCTGCTCAAGGTCCCCGACCTCGCCGGCCCGCTCGGCAACGGCATCCGTGCCCAGGTCGCGGTCGGATCGGCGACGGCGTTCGTCTCAGCGCTGGTGGCGGCGCGCTTCCTCGAGCGTTGGTTCCGTACGCGAACCCTGATCCCGTTCGCCGTCTACTGCCTGATCGCGGGCGGGATCTCCATCGTCCACTTCGCCTGACAGGACGTCGGCCCACCCATGCCCCGTACGCTCGCCGATGTGCCTGTGGTCGGTGTCTGCGAGGACGAGCCGGCGCTCCGCTCCGTCCTCGCCAGGGCACTGCGCGCGACTGGTCACGAGCCACTGGTCGTGGCCACGGCCGCCGAGGCGCTCCGAGCCTTCGTGTCTCGGCGACCCGACGTGCTCGTGCTCGACATCGGGCTCCCCGACGCCGACGGCCGCGACCTGTGCCTGGCGCTCCGTGCCGCGGGCGTCGACGCTCCGGTGCTGTTCCTGACCGCCCGCGACGGTCTGCACGACAAGGTCGCCGGCTTCGAGGCCGGCGGGGACGACTACCTCACCAAGCCCTTCGAGATCGACGAGCTGCGCGTCCGCCTGGAGGCGCTGCTCCGGCGGACATCCGGCCCGACACCCGAGGAACCGGGGGCTCCCGTGCTCGATCCCGCGCGGCACGCTCTCGTCGTCGGGGACGTCGAGGTCTCCCTCACGCCCACCGAGTTCCGCCTGCTCGGCCGGCTGATGGCCGAGCCCGCCACCGTCGTACGACGACGCGCGCTGATCGCCGCGGCCTGGCCGCACGGGGCGATGGTCAGCGACAACACTCTCGACTCCTACGTACGCCGGATCCGGAACAAGCTCGAGACCCTGGACCTCGCGGGGATCGCCACGGTACGAGGGGTCGGCTACCGGTGGCGGTGAGGTCCGGCTCGCTGCGAGCGCGGATGGCTGCGTCCGCCCTGCTGATCTCGACGCTCACAGCCGCGCTGTTGGTGATCGGCGTCCAGATGCTGCTCGCGGCCAGCAACGACGCGACCGCGCACTCGCGGCTGACGTCGCGAGCGCAGGCCGCCGCGGCCACCGTCGTACGGACCCAGCACGGCGTCCAGGTCCTGGAGCAGCGCTCACCGGTGCTCGACCAGAACGTCTGGATCTTCGCCGAGAGCGGCGCCCTCATCGAGGGCAGTCTCGCGCAACCCGCACTGGCGCGCACCGTGCGCGGCCTCGCAGCCTCACCCGAGCAGCGCCAGGTCACGCTCGGAGACACCTCGTTCTACGTCCTGCCGGTGACCCGCGATGGGGGCCAGGTGGCGACCGTCGTGGCGGCGGAGTCCCTCGAGCCCTATGAGGGCGCCGAACGGCACTCGCTCTGGCTCTCGGTGCTGCTCGGAGCGACGACCGTCGCGGTGGCGACGGCGGCCGCCTGGGTGGCGGCGACCCGTTCGCTGCGGCAGGTGCAGGCGATGACCGACCTCGCCGACGACTGGCGCGAGCACGACACCGGTGCCCGGTTCGACACCGGTCCCGGAGGCGACGAGATCGCCCACCTGGGCCGCACGCTCGACCTGATGCTCGACCGGATCGTCGAGGCGATCACCGCCGAGCGCCGGCTCACCGACGAGATCGCGCACGAGCTCCGAACCCCGCTCTCGGTCGTCCTGGCCGAGGCCGATCTCGCCCGCCGGACCGCGACCGGCTCCACGCGTGAGGCGCTCGACGGCATCTACGAGGCCGCGGTCCGGATGCGGGACTCGATCGACACCATGTTGGCGGCGGCGCGAGCCCACGCCCGGGGCAGCGAGGGGGCGACCGTCGGAGAGCTGATGTCGAGCCTCGGCCTCCCGCCCTCGTCGTACGACGACGTCGTGCTGGCCGCGCCGGCGTCACCGCTGGCCGCCTCGGTGCGACCGCTCCTGGACAACGCCGATCGCCACGGCTCGGGCTCCACGCGGGTGGAGGTGAGCCGGGACGGGCGCATCGTGGTGATCGCGGTCATCGACGACGGACCCGGCGTTGCGCTCGGTGATCTCGAGGCGGTGTTCCAGCCCGGCCACACGACCCGCTCCGACGGTTCCGGGCTCGGGCTGGCGCTGGCCCGGCGGATGGCACGCACCGCGGGGGCCGACCTGGTCGCCCGACCGGGGCCGGGCGGACGGTTCGAGGTGCGCGTCCCCGCTCGGTGACTGCCGGCACTCCCCTCGGGACGTGGTGGCGCCCTCCCGGTCCGTGCCGCCATCCTGTACGTCGTGCCGGACCACGAGAGCGGACGCGGGTGACGTGACGTTCATCCTCGCCATCGATCAAGGCACCTCCGGCACCAAGGCCATCGTCGTCGACGAGAGCGGCGCGGTCCGCGCGCTGGCCGAGGTCTCGTTGCACCCCAGCTACCTCGAGGGCGGAGGGGTCGAGCAGGATCCCGAGGCGCTGTTCGCCTCCGTCGTCACAGCCGGGCGGCGCGCGATCTCCGACGCCGGCGTCCCGATCGCCGGAGTGGCACTGGCCAACCAGGGCGAGACGGTGCTGGCCTGGGACCGGGCCACCGGCCGGCCGCTGTCGCCGGCGATCGTGTGGCAGGACCGACGGGCCGAGACTGTCTGCGAAGCGCGTCGTGACTCCGCAGCCCGAGTCACCGAGCTCACCGGCCTCGTCCTCGACCCGTACTTCTCGGCACCCAAGATGCGCTGGCTGCGGGACCACGTGACGAGCGACGGCGTGGTCACCACGACCGACACCTGGATCGTGCACCGGCTGTCCGGGGCGTTCGTCACCGACGTCTCGACCGCGAGCCGGTCACTCGTCCTCGACCTCGACCAGGCGACGTGGTCCGAGGAGCTGCTCACCGTGTTCGGCCTCGAGGCGGAGCCGCTCCCGGCGATCGTCGCCAACGACGAGGTGGTCGGGACCACGCAGGCCTTCGGCGGCGACCTGCCGCTAGCCGGGCTGGTCGTGGACCAGCAGGCCGCGTTGCTCGCCGAGCGGTGCCTGGACGCCGGGACGGCCAAGTGCACCTTCGGGACCGGGGCGTTCCTCCTCGCCCAGCTGGGGACCCACGCCGTGCGGTCGAGCGCAGGACTGACGACCTCCGTGGCCTGGCGGCTCCGCGACCACACGTCGTACTGCGTCGACGGGCAGGTCTACACGGCCGCGTCGGCGGTGAGGTGGGCCACAGGGCTGGGATTGGTGGCGTCCGCCGACCAGCTGGACACGGTGGCCGGCCCCTCTAGCGACGGCGTGCTGTGCGTGCCGGCTCTGGCCGGTCTGGCGGCGCCGTGGTGGGACGCGCGGGCCACCGCGTCGTTCACGGGGATGACGTTGAGCAGCGACCGGGGGCATCTGGTGCGCGCCCTGCTCGAAGGCATCGCCGCCCAGGTGGCGACCCTGACCTCCCTGGTCGCCGAGGACCTCGGTCGACCGCTGACCCGGCTTCGGGTCGACGGGGGACTGACCCGGTCCCGCGTCCTCATGCAGGCGCAGTCCGACCTCGCGCAGCTGCCCGTCGAGGTGTACCCCTCGGCCCATGCCACCCCGCTCGGTGCTGCGGCCTGCGCCAGGCTCGCCCTCGATCGGAGCGTCTCCGTCGACGAGGCGGTCGCCCCCTGGGAGCCCGATGAGGTCTACGAGCCGACCTGGTCTGCCGACCGCGTCGAGGCCCACCTCGAGCGGTGGCGCACAGCCGCACTGGCCACGAGCGTGAGGCAGCCACCCGGTGAGTGACCGCCTGGACGTGGATGTCGCGGTCGTCGGTGCCGGGCTCGTGGGCTCGGCGATCGCCCGCGAGCTGGCGGGAACCCGCCTGCGGGTCGCCCTCGTCGAGGCCCGGGCCGACGTGGGCGACGGCACGAGCAAGGCCAACACCGCCATCCTCCACACCGGCTTCGACGCCAAGCCCGGCACGCTGGAGTCCCGGCTCGTCGCTCGCGGCTACCACCTCCTCGGTGCGTACGCCGTTGAGACCGGCATCCCCGTGGAACGCACGGGTGCGCTCCTCGTCGCGTGGACCGACGAGGAGGTCGCGGCGCTGCCCGGCCTCGAGGCGAAGGCCGAGGCGAACGGGTACGACGCCTGCCGGCTGGTCGACTCGGAGGAGGTGTACGCCACGGTCCCGGATCTCGGCGACGGGGCTCTCGCCGGGCTGACCGTCCCGGACGAGTCGATCATCTGCACCTGGACGACCAACCTGGCCCTGGCCACCGACGCCGTACGACGAGGAGCCGTGCTGTTGTGCGGGCACCGGGTGGAGGGCGTGCGGCTTCCCGAGCAGCCGACGGAGCCCACGGTCCTGGTCACCGAGCGGCGTGAGATCGCGGCCCGCTGGGTCGTCAACGCCGCCGGACTCGGCGCCGATCACCTCGACGGGATGTTCGGCCACGACCGGTTCACCGTCACCCCCCGACGCGGCGAGCTGCTCGTGTTCGACAAGCTCGCCCGTCCGCTGGTGCCCACGATCGTGCTCCCCGTCCCGTCCTCACGCGGCAAGGGAGTCCTGCTCAGCCCCACGGTCTACGGGAACGTCATGCTCGGGCCCACCTCGGAGGACCTCCGGGACCGCACCGCCACCGGGACGTCCGAGCGCGGTCTCGAGTTCCTGCTGGAGAAGGGCAGGCAGCTGATGCCGGCCCTGCTCGAGGAGGAGGTCACCGCGACGTACGCCGGACTCCGAGCCGCCATCGACGCGGACGACTACCTGATCGACCTCGACGCCGATCGGCGGTACCTGCTCGTCGGCGGTATCCGCTCGACAGGCCTCACCGCCGGGATGGCCATCGCCGAGCACGTCGTGGACCTGCTGGGCGGTTCCGATCTGGATCTGGCCGTGCGCGACGACCTGCCCGAGCCGCCGCGGATGCCGAACCTCGGCGAGGCCGGGCCGCGGCCCTACCAGGACGCCGAGCGGATCGCGGCCGACCCTGCCTACGGACGCATCGTCTGCTTCTGCGAACGCGTGACGGCGGGAGAGGTGCGGGACGCGTGCTCCTCGACCATCCCACCTGCCGACCTCGACGGACTCCGTCGCCGGACCCGCGCCATGAACGGCCGGTGCCAGGGCTTCTACTGCGGCGCCCACGTCCGCACGCTGCTGGCCGACGGCGGAGTCGAGGCCGTCCGGCAGGAGGTCGCGCGATGACGATCCCGGACCCGGCCGACCTGCCCGTCGAGCGGGTCCGCGTCGCCGTCATCGGCGGCGGCCCGGCCGGACTGACCGCGGCGGCCGGGCTCGCGCGGCACGTCGACGGCGAGGTCCGGGTGATCGAACGCGAGGACACCGCCGGTGGCATCCCGCGCCACAGCGACCATCCGGGGTACGGCGTGCGCGACCTGCGCCGCTTCGTCAGCGGTCCGGCGTACGCACGCCGACTGACCGAGCACGCGCGTGACGCCGGCGCTCGTCTCCACACCCAGGCCCAGGTCACCGGCTGGGCCGGCGACCGGCGACTGCTCGTGACCTCGCCGCGTGGCCGACAGATCGTGGAGGCGGACGCCATCGTGCTGGCCACGGGAGCCCGCGAGCGGCCGCGGCCGGCTCGGCGCATCCCCGGCGACCGGCCCGACGGGGTGTACACGACGGGCGAGCTCCAGAACCTCGTCCACCTCCATCACGCCGACGTCGGGCGACGGGCGGTCGTGGTCGGGGCGGAGCTCGTCAGCTGGTCGGCGGTGATGACCCTGCGCGAGGCAGGCTGTGACACGGTCGCCATGACCAGCGGCTTCGACCACGCCGAGGCCTACCTCGCGTTCCGTTTCGTCGGCCGGGTCGCGCTGCGGACGCCGGTACTGATGCGGACGCGCGTGGTCTGCATCAACGGCGGGGATCGCGTCGAGTCCGTCCTGCTCGAGCACGTCGACACCGGCGTACGACGCCTCGTGCCCTGCGACACCGTGGTCACCACGGGGGACTGGATCCCCGACCACGAGCTGGCTCGGCTGGGCGGGCTCGACCTCGACCGGGCCACGCTCGGTCCGGTCGTCGACACCTCCCTCCGCACGACCGCCACCGGCGTCTACGCCATCGGCAACCTCGTGCACCCCGTCGACACCGCGGACGCGGCCGCCCTCGACGGACGCCATGTGGCGACCGCCGTCCGGACTCATCTCGAGGGCCGGTCACCGGCGTCGGCCGAGCTCCGGATCACGTCGGCCCCGCCGTTCCGCTGGGTGACACCGCAGCGCGTGACCGCGGGCGTAGCCCCGCCTCGAGGGGACCTGCTCCTGTGGTGCGACGACTACCAGCGCTTCCCGGTGGTCCGGGCCGTGCAGGACGGTCGCGTGCTCGCCCGCAAACGGATCGTGTGGCCGGCTGCACCCGGTCGGATCTTCCGGGTCCCGGCCGACCTCGTGGCCTCCGCGAGCGCGACGGGTGGACCCGTGGTCATCGAGCTCGAGCGCTGACGCTGCCTCGGCCCTCGCGACCGGGCCGACGTCAGAACGATCGTTTCACCGAGACGACCGGACACTCGGCCTCGATGATGATCTGTTGCGAGGTGCTGCCCAGGAACAGCTTCCCGACCAGGCTTCGTCGACGCAGCCCGATCACGATCATCTCCGTGTCCAGCTCGTTCGCCGCGTTGAGGATCTCGTCCGCCGGCGACTCGGCCTGGAGGGGTTGTCTGACCTCGTGCTCGATGCCCATCCCGTTGAGGCGCTCGCTCAGTGCGTCGAGCTCCTCGGCGGAGGCGAAGGACGGGTCGGTGTCGTTCCCGCGCACCCCGGAGTTCACGATGACCAGCCGCGTGTGCTTCTCCTGAGCGACTCGGGTGGCGTACTCGACAGCGGTGAGGCCCTCGGGAGTCGGGATGTAGCCCACGACGATGGTCACGGGAGGCTCCTCAGCGATTCAGTAGGTGGTGATGCTCAAGGTGCCATGGTCCACGCGTTCCCGCATGCCCCAGTTTGGGAGGAACTCGGAGGTAGTCGCCGAGATGCCCGCCGGGCGTACGTCCGGCCGGAGCCGGGCCGGACGCCCATGCCTAGTGATCGGTGTTGTCGACGCGTGCGGTGCCGACCCGCCGGTCGCGAGGGCGGCCGAGTGCTCGGGGGGCTCGACCGACGGCGTACCGGTCGAGCGCGAGCAGTGCCGCGACGATGAGGACGGCGGCGGCGATGCCGAGGAACGTGGCCATGGTGGGTTCCCTTCCCGAGGAGACGCCCCCGTGGCGCCACCCGTCTACCCATACAGACGTGTCTGACCGCCCGCAGGTTGCTCGGCGCAGGTGGGACGGCGCGATGGCCGACCTTCTCCCGTCCCCTGGAACGCGTCCGTGAACTGCCCGGACGCGGGTGGTGTGCGTCGGCGCCCGCATTGGTATGGTCGTTCCTGCAACAGGTGCAGGTTCCAGCAGGTTTTGACGCCCGCGGAGTTTGTGATCCAACGGCGTTCTCTTCGTGGGTGCCACCCATGCAAGTCGGAGCGACGTGTCACCGCATCTGGTGTGGGGTCATCGAAGTGATGGGCCCCTCGTTCCGATAACAGGAGTAACGAGCACATGGCTCAAGGCACCGTGAAGTGGTTCAACGCCGAGAAGGGTTTCGGCTTCATCGCGCAGGAGGACGGCGGCGACGACGTTTTCGTGCACTACTCGGCCATCCAGTCGCAGGGGTACAAGTCCCTTGACGAGAACCAGAAGGTCGAGTTCGACGTCACCCAGGGCCCGAAGGGTCCTCAGGCGGAGAACGTCCGCGCGCTCTGAGTGCGCGACCGGGCTTCTGCCCGGCCCCAGGACATGAGAGGGGCCTCGCCTACGGGCGAGGTCCCTTTCCGTTTCTGGGGGGCGACAGTAAATTTGTCAACGTTTAGGGACCAAGAGGCGGGGAAGGCTGTCCCTTCAACCCGTAACCCCCGATGCGGTCTGAGAGGTGTTCTTCGTGCCCGACCAGTTCGATGTGTCGCTGGAGGACAGCGACCTCCTGGGCGAGGTCGAGCTGACCACCAACCTGATCATCGCGGCGAGCGAGACCGACGACCATCTGACCGACTCCGAGATCGACGACATCCTCGGCGTCGAGCCGCGGCGTAGCGCCTGAGCGCCGTTCCCGTCGTACGCCGGCTCAACAGGTCGCGAACAGCAGCGGCCCCGTGCTCAGGTCCGAGAGCACGAACGCGCCCGACACCGGCGTCAGGTGCATGACGACCAGTGACCCGTGCGCGGTCACCGCGTCGACCCGGAAGCGGTCGGCGAAGCTCCCGCCCTGACCCGGCGCAGGCCCTCGCGCGAGGGTCGCCCGGGTGTCGGCGTTCGTGCGGGCCTGGTCGGAGTCGTCGAACGCGAAGGCCACCCGGACCGAGCCGTCCGGCTCGTCGGACATCGCGAAGGCGGTGTACGGGTTCACCTCGCCGGCCGCCGCGAGCAGCCGGCGCGCCTCCGCCTGGTCGGTCGCCCCGGCGTGCCCCATCGCCAGCGCGCCGCACGCGTAGTCGCCGGAGTAGACCGCAGCCGCCAACGGCTCGCCCGCGTCGTCCACCACGGCTCCGAGTCCCGTGACGCGCGGCCCGTCGCCGTGCACCGCCGCCAGGGCCAGCGAGAGGTACGCCGACGAGTCGGAGGTCAGGACCAGCGAGTCGTCTGCGTCGATCGCGACGTAGGACAGCTCCGGCGTGAGGTCAGGGGAGATCCGGGACACGAGGTCGGGGCCGCCCTCCCAGACCCCGCCGGCGTCGTCGGGCTCCTGGTACCCGAGCGTGCGGAGGTGAGCGGCCACCGCGTCGAGGTCGGACGCCGGCAGGTGCAGCATCACGACCGCGCCCTGGTCGGACTGGCTGAAGAGCTCCCAGTCGGCGTTCGCCGGTGAGAAGCCGAAGCGCTGCAGGAGGACCGGGGCCGACACCACGAGCGACGACGTGGAGCTGAGGTCGTCGTCGAAGGCGCCGGACAGGAACCGGTGCAGGTCGCCGACCGAGGAGTCGGCCGTCAGGTCCGCCTTCTCGTGTGCGCGGACCGCTGCCCAGTCGGTCCAGGACGCGCGCTGGGTGCCGGAAGGGGCGTGTTCCACGGCCCAGGCGAACGACGTACGGTCGCCGCCACGCCACCACAGGAAGCCGCCGACCGCGAGCACGATCGCCACCAGGACCGCACCGGCGACCCAGAGTCGTCTCCGCACGCGCGCTCCTTGTTGCCCGGGGGGTGGCCCCGTCGATGACCTCCCCGCGAGGGTGGTGTGAGACTAGCCGCATGCCGTCCGCGTCCAGGCCCGGAGACGTCCGCGCCGCCGGTTCCGTGGTCCTGCTCAAGGGCAGGGTCCTGCTGGTCCACCGGCCGGCGTACGACGACTGGTCCTTCCCCAAGGGCAAGCTCGACCGGGGTGAGACGGCACCCGCTGCCGCCGTGCGCGAGGTCGAGGAGGAGACGGGTCTGCGGGTGCGGCTCGGCGTACCCCTGTCCCGGCAGTCGTACCCGAACGGCACCCGTACCAAGGTCGTCGACTACTGGGTCGGGCGTGTGGTGGGCGACCACGACGTGTCGTCGTACCTCGTCAACGCCGAGATCGACGAGGTCGCCTGGGTCAAGATCGACAAGGCGGTCGACCGCCTCACCTACAAGCGCGACCGGCACACGCTGGCCGAGGCTCTCCACACCGGCAAGGCCACCCGGGCCCTCGTCGTGCTGCGGCACGGCCAGGCCCGCGCCCGGAAGTCGTGGCGGCGCGACGACCGGCTACGGCCGCTGATGGTGCTGGGGAAGACCCAGGCGCGGGGCGTCGTACCCGTGCTCGACGCGTACGCCGTCTCCCGCATCGTGTCGTCGTCGAGCGCCCGGTGCCTCGACACCGTGCGCCCGTACGCCGAGCACAGCGGGTGGCCCTTGGTGGCGATGGACGACCTGTCCGAGGAGGACGCGACGGCCGCCAGCGTGCTCGGGATCGTCGACGACCTCGTCGACTCCGGCGAGGACGCCGTGCTCTGCACGCATCGGCCGGTACTGCCGTCGGTCTACGACGCGCTCGGCATCCCGCGCGAGCACCACGCCACGGGTGAGCTCGTGGTGATCCACCACCGGGGTGGCCGCGTACGAGCCGTCGAGCGGCACCTCGGCTGAGCTGTCGATCGACGCCCGCGCGGGGCTACGGCAGCCGGACGTCGGCGAGGACCATGTTGTGGTCCGACGGCCAGGGCGCACCGGTCAGCACCTGCACGAAACGGTCGGCCCCCGGCATGTTGAGGGTCATGATCGTGTCGATCATGCTCCCGAAGCCGTAGGGGGAGGGCCGCTCGCGCCGGGCGTAGTTGTTCATCGAGTTGAACCGCAGGTTCTTCTGGATCGCCGCCGCCGACGTGTTGTACCAGCCCGCGTTCAGCATCGCGGTGTGCGGGGCGTCGACGCCGTGGCTGGTCTGCGAGCTGTTGAAGTCGCCGGCGACGACCACCGGGAGGTTCTGCGTGTTCAGCCGATCAACCCCGGCGGCGATCGCCTCGGCCTGGCGGCCGCGGATGGCGTCCGTGGTGGCGTCGTTGCCCGCCTTCATGTGGGCGCTGACGAAGTAGAACTCCTGGCCCGAGGCGATGTCGCGGAAGCGGGCGTACGCCGCGATCTGCTGCTGCTTCTGCGAGGGGTCGGGAACCGAGATGTAGCAGGACGGGACGGTCGGGTCGCAGGCACTGGTCATCTGTACCTGGGTGGCGTCGTACAGGATCCGGGTGTCCTGCGGTGCCCCGGCCCAGTAGGTGCCCTCGCGGGTGAGCTTGTAGTTGCCGACGCCGGTCTGCCGGAGCGCGGCCTGCAGGCCGATCCCGCCGTCGGTGCTGTTCCACATGCCCGGCATCAGCTCTTCGACCCCGACCACCGCGGGGTGCTGGCGGGCGATGTTCTTGGCGACGAGGTACTGACGGTCCTTCCACGGGTGACCCGGGACATCCGAGGCCTGGACGTGGAGGTTGTACGCGGCGTACCGCAGCCTGGTGCCGTGCATGGTCGAGGCATGGCCGGCGATGGTGGTGTGCATCAGATAGGGGTACCGGCGCGTCTGTGAGTCCGCCGGGCCCTTGCGCACGGCCTTGATGCGGAAGAAGAGGTGGCGCCCCGTTCCCAGCCCGGCCCCCGCCTGGGCGGTCTGCTCCGGGGTGAGGGTGACCCGGCGCCGGCTTCCGCCCTGCACCGTGAACGTCATGCTGTGGCGACCCACCGCAGGCGTGCGTGGGGAGCCGAAGGGGGTCAGGGCGGTCGTGATCCGGTAGAGGTCGGTGTGGCTGCCCCGCGTGGCCCACTTGATCGTGGTCTCGCCCGGGTCCGGGCCGGCAATGCCCTTGACGGAGGTCAACCGGTCGGGCATCGCCGACCGGGTGGCGACCCTGACCGGAGTGGACCAGGCGCCCTTGTGGTTCCCCTTCATCTTGCACACGCGCGTCCAGTAGTACGTCGCGTCCCGCAGATGGCCGACCGTCGTGGCCTGGCGGCCTCCGGTCGGACGACGGGAGGCGTTGCGCGCCTTGTGCGTGGCGACGACGGTGGAGAAGTCCCGGTGCCGGCTGACCTGCACCCGGTAACCGGTGGCGGCCTTGATCCAGTTCCAGCTCACCGAGACGTACGTGGCACCCCGAGAGCTGGTCGACGTGTCGAGGCCGGTGGCGCGGGAGGGGGTGCTGTGGGAGTGGGACGCGTGAGGCGCGGTGCTCGCTGAGCGTGCCGGGATCGCCGACTGTGCGGGGATCGCGGGCACGGTCGCAACCAGGAGTGCGCAGACGGGTCCCACCGCGAGGGCGATGCGACGCATGCCAGGGTCCTCTCTAGCAAACCCCCACGAATGTCGTACCCCCACCCGCGAAGTTAGGGCCCGCCACGTGCCGGCGTCTACAGAATCGCGACTTTTTACCTGGCCCGCTCGGGTCACCCCACCTGGGGTAGGACCTCTGGCTCCCGAAGTCGTGACTCTCGGTCCCACGCCCCGTCAGGCGCGTCCGTGGCCGACTGGGCGCCGCGAGTTCATCCCGCGTTCACCGACACCGCCATGACCGTCCACCTCTCGCACCTAACTTCCGAGGTGTCCCAGACCCCGCGAACCAGGAGCATCGACGTGAAACGCTCTTCCCTGCGACGGACCGCACTGCCGGCTGTCGCCATCCTCACGGTTGGCCTGGCGCTGGCCGCCTGCGGTGACAACAGCAGCAGCGGTAGCGCCAGCGGTGGTGGCACGCTCAACGGCGGCGGCGCGACCTCTCAGGCCAACGCCCAGACCGCCTGGCGTGCCAACTACCAGAAGGCCAACGGCGGCACGATCAACTACGAGGAGGTCGGCTCGGGCACGGGCGTCACGAACTTCACCAGCCAGGCGTACAGCTTCGCCGGCACCGATGCGTTCCTGACCGACGAGCAGATGACCGCCGCTGCCAAGGCCTGCGCCAGCGACGTCGTCGAGGTGCCCGCCTACGTGAGCCCGATCGCGGTGGCCTTCAACGTCCCGGACGTCACCTCGCTGAACCTCGACTCCCAGACGATCTCCGACATCTTCAACGGCAAGATCACCACCTGGAACGACCAGGAGATCGCCGCGCAGAACTCCGGCGTGAAGCTGCCGAGCACGGCGATCACCACGGTCCACCGCTCGGACGAGTCGGGTACGACGTTCAACTTCACCGAGTACCTCAACAAGACCAGCGCCAGCGCCTGGCCCTACCCGGCCAACACGGTGTGGCCGGCCAAGGGTGGTCAGGGAGCGGACGGCACCTCCGGCGTGATCGGCGTCCTCAGCGACACGCCAGGTGCCATCGGCTACGCCGACGACTCGGCGGTGACGGCAGCAGGCAACCTCGGCGTGGTGTCGATCAAGGTCGGCTCCAGCTACAACCCGCCGTCCGCCACCGGTGCCGCGCAGGTGCTCGAGGCCTCCCCGCCGGCTCCGAACCAGCCGGCGACCTCGATGGCCACCCAGATCGACCGCACAGCCACGGCCAAGGGTGACTACCCGCTGATGCTGGCGTCGTACCTGCTGGCCTGCCAGAAGTACAGCGACTCCGGCACCGCCGACATGGTCAAGGGCTACCTGACCTACGTCGTCTCGCAGGATGGCCAGCAGGCCGCCGCGAAGACGGCCGGCTCGGCACCGTTGACGTCGGCTCTGTCGCAGAAGGCCACGTCGATCGTCTCCCAGATCGCCGCCAGCTGATCGAGGCGGGTACGGCGGTCGCCCTCCGGGGACGACCGTCGTACCCGCTCCTCACACTCGAGCACCACAGGAGCCCACGTGACCGCCACCGTCTCCCCGGAGAAGGCAGGCCCCGACACCCAATCGCCGACCAGTCGGCGCGGTGATCGCACGTTCGCTGCCGTCACTCGGATCGCTGCGTTCACGATCCTGGCCGTCCTCGTCGCGGTCTTCGTCTTCCTGGCGGTGGAGGGGTGGTCCGGATTCACCTCGGTGCCGGCGACGTACGCGCCGTTCACCTCGTTCATGTCGTACATCTGGCCGCTGGTGGTCAGCACGATCCTGGCCTCGGCGATCGCCGTGATCGTGGCCGTGCCCTTCGCGATCGGGATCGCGCTGTTCGTCTCGCACTACGCGCCGCCCCGACTCGCTTCCGGGCTCGCGTACATGATCGACCTGCTGGCTGCCGTTCCGTCGGTGGTGTTCGGGCTCTGGGGCGGCCGCTACCTGGCCGGATACCTCCAGCCGTTCCAGGTCTGGCTGCACGACCATTTCGGCTTCCTGCCGTTCTTCGGTCCCGGGCCTCCGACGCCCAACGGGCGATCGCTGTTCACCGCCGGGATCGTGCTGGCGATCATGATCCTGCCGATCATCACCGCGATCACGCGTGAGATCTTCGTGCAGACGCCCACGTTGCAGGAGGAGGCGGCGCTCGCGCTGGGTGCGACCCGCTGGGAGATGATCCGGTACGCCGTCTTCCCCTATGCCCGCTCCGGCATGGTCTCCGCCGTGATGCTCGGCCTCGGCCGCGCGCTCGGAGAGACGATGGCGGTGGCGATGATCCTCGCGACGACCCCTGAGGTGACCCTCAACGTCGTCGGCACCGCGAGCCCGGCCACGATCGCGGCGAACATCGCCCTGAACTACAAGGAGGCGACGCCGGAGCGCCAGTCGCTCCTGATCGCCACCGGCCTGGTGCTCTTCCTCGCGACCTTCCTGGTCAACTTCGCCGCGCGCTGGATCACCGGGCGCAACCAACGGAAGCTGACCCGATGACTCACCCCACACAATCGCTCGCAGAGCTCGCGCTTTCGCGGGGGCCCCGATGAGTAGCTCCGCGATGCAGATCTCCAGCCCGCGACTGCCGCGCTGGGCACCGGGTCTGGTGGCCGTGATGGCCCTGGCTCTCGCCGGCCTGCCCGCCATCTTCTCCGGTTGGAGCGTCGTCCAGTGGCTCCTCGTGGCCGTCCTCCTGTTCCTGATCGGCATGCCGCTGTGGACACGCTTCGTCGAGGGCCGCCGCGCAGCGGTCGACCGACTGGTGACGACCCTGGTCTGGGTCTCGTTCGCGTGCGCCATGGCACCACTGGTCTGGCTGCTCTGGGTGGTCCTCAAGAACGGCCTGCCCGCGATCAACGTCGACTTCCTGACCACCTCGATGCTCAACGTCGTCGGCGACGAGCAGGGCGGGATCCTCCATGCCCTGCTCGGCACCCTGCTGATCACCCTGGCCGCGACGGCCATGTCGGTCCCGATCGGGATCTTCACGGCCATCTACCTCGTCGAGTACGGCAAGCGCTCGAAGGCTGCCCGTCTGATCACCTTCCTGGTGGACGTGATGACCGGCATCCCGTCCATCGTTGCGGGCCTGTTCGCGCTCTCGCTGTTCGTGCTGTTCTTCGGTCCTGCCTACCGCAGTGGCTTCGGCGGTGCGGTCGCGCTGACCCTGCTGATGATCCCCACCGTGGTCCGTTCCTCGGAGGAGATGTTCCGACTCGTGCCGGACGACCTCCGTGAGGCGTCGTACGCCCTCGGGGTGCCGAAGTGGCGCACGATCGTGAAGGTGGTGCTGCCGACCTCGGTCGCGGGCATCGTCACCGGCGTGGTCCTGGCCATCTCCCGGGTGATCGGTGAGACGGCGCCGCTGCTCGTCGTCGCCGGCGCCACCGATGGCATGAACAGCAACCTGTTCGACGGCCGGATGACCACCCTGCCCGTCTTCATCTTCTCCCAGTACTCCACCTCGACCCCGGTCGGTTACGAGCGTGCGTGGGGTGGCGCGCTCGTGCTGATCGCGCTGGTGATGGTGCTCAATCTCATCGCTCGTATCATCGGGCGCATCTTCGCGCCCGCCAAGGGACACTGAGCCGACGGCGTCAGGGAAGGAATCATGGCCAAGAGCATCGACGTCTCGGACCTCGACATCTACTACGGGGACTTCCTCGCGGTACAGGGGGTCAACATGACGGTCAAGTCCCGGTCGGTCACGGCGTTCATCGGACCGTCCGGCTGCGGCAAGTCGACGATGCTGCGGTCGCTGAACCGCATGCACGAGGTGATCCCCGGCGCCCGCGTCGAGGGGAAGATCGTCGTGGACGGACAGTCGCTCTACGACCCGAGCATCGACCCGGTCGCCGTACGCCGGCAGATCGGCATGGTCTTCCAGCGGCCCAACCCGTTCCCGACCATGTCGATCTACGAGAACGTGCTCGCCGGAAGTCGGCTGAACTCCAGGCGGATGAAGAAGTCCGAGGCCGACTCGATCGTCGAGAAGTCGCTGAAGCAGGCCAACCTGTGGGAAGAGGTCAAGCGGCGGCTGAACAAACCGGGCATGGGGCTCTCCGGCGGCCAGCAGCAGCGGCTCTGCATCGCGCGTGCGATCGCGGTCAACCCCGAGGTGCTGCTGATGGACGAGCCGTGCTCGGCGCTCGACCCGATCTCGACCTCGGCGATCGAGGACCTGATCCACGAGCTGAAGTCCGAGTACACGATCGTCATCGTCACCCACAACATGCAGCAGGCCGCGCGGGTCTCCGACGACACGGGCTTCTTCAACCTCAAGGCCACCGGCCAGCCCGGTCACCTCGTGGAGTTCAACCCCACCAAGAAGATGTTCTCCACCCCCGACGAACCCGCCACCGAGGCCTACATCTCCGGCCGCTTCGGGTAGACCGAGCAGCCGCGCCGACGGTCAGGTGAGGAGGGGGTTGAGGACCACGAAGCAGGCGGCGGCGGCGAGCCCGGCGGCGGGGAAGGTGAGCACCCACGCCGTCACGATCGAGCGGGCCATGCCCCAGCGGACGGCCGAGAAGCGGCGGGTGGCGCCGGAGCCCATGATCGCCGAGGTGATGATGTGGGTCGTCGACACGGGCGCCTGGAAGACGAAGGCCGAGACGTAGAGCACGGTCGCGCCGACCGACTCCGCCGCGAACGCGTGGGGCGGGTCGAGGTGGATGATCTTGCGGCCGAGGGTGCGCATGATCCGCCAGCCACCGGAGTAGGTGCCGAGCGAGATCGCGCCCGCGGACGAGGCGATCACCCACAGGGGCAGCTCGGTGGTGTCGGGGGCGAGATACCCCGCGGTGATCAGGACCAGGAAGATGACCCCCATCGTCTTCTGGGCGTCCTGCAGACCGTGCCCGAGTGCCATCGCCGAGGCCGACACCGTCTGGGCCAGCCGGAAGCCACGCGTGACCCGGCCGGCGTTGCGGTTCCGGAAGATCCACAGGATCGCGATCATCACCACGAAGGCGAGCGCGAACCCGACCACGGGGGAGAGCAGCATCGGGATCACCACCTTGTCGATCACGGTGTTCCAGTGCACCGCCGTGCCGGCCGCCAATGCGGAGCCGACGAGCCCGCCGATCAGTGCCTGCGTCGAGGACGACGGCAGGCCGAAGTACCAGGTGACGAGGTTCCAGCTGATCGCCCCCAACAACCCCGCGAGGATGACGATCAGCCCCTCGCGTCCACTCGGCGGCACGATCACCTCCGACACCGTCTGCGCGACCTTCTGGCCGAGGAACGCGCCCACGAAGTTCATGATCGCGGCGAGGGTCAGGGCCACGCGCGGGGTCAGGGCGCGGGTCGAGACCGAGGTGGCGATGGCGTTCGCCGCGTCGTGGAAGCCGTTGGTGTAGTCGAAGAACAGGGCAACGGCGACGATGGTGACGACGATCGCGAGTTCCACGGTCGGTCAGGACTCCTTGACAGCGATCTGCTCCACGATGTTGGCGACCTTCTCGAAGGCGTCGATGGCGCCCTCGAGCGAGGTGACGATGTCCTTCAGCTTCAACACCTCGATCGCCTTGAAGTCACCGCTGAAGAGCTTCGCGAGGGTACGGCGGTAGCTCTTGTCGCCGGCGTTCTCGAGACGGTTGATCTCGATCCAGTACTCGTCGAGGCCGGTCATCGTCCGCACGTTCGGCATCGCGCTGGCGGTGATCTCGGCGCAGCGCTGGATCACCTCCACCAGGGCCAGGAACTCCGGCGGCAACGTCACGACCTCGTAGAGCAGGATCAGGTCGACCACCTCGTCGAGGTCGTCCATCACGTCGTCGAGCCCGCTGGCGAGGGAGTAGATGTCCTCCCGGTCGAAGGGGGTCACGAAGCTGCTGTTGACCTTGCGCACGATCTCGTGGGTGTTCTCGTCGCAGACGTGCTCCGCCTCGCGCATCCGCCGCGCGACGTCCTCGCGGTCGGCCCCCTCGGTGATCATCTCCGCGAGCAGGCCCGCTCCGGTGACGATGTGCTGGGCCGAGGCTGTGAAGAGGTCGAAGAACGACGTATCGATCGGGCGGAGGCGCAGGGCCACGACGTGCTCCTGTCAAGGGGACGCGAATCGCGAACATGCTACGGGCGCGTCAGACCGCGTACGCAATCGCCCCGAGCGAGGACGCTCCGATCCGGCGTCAGCCGGAGCGGAGCGGCCGCAGCGAGCCCGCAGCGAGCTTGCTCGCGAGGGGCCTGACGCCGGAGCGGAGCGGCCGCAGCGAGCCCGCAGCGAGCTTGCTCGCGAGGGGCCTGACGCGGGGGCGGAGCGGCCGCAGCGAGGGGTCGACGCCTCAGGTGACGAGGCGCGGGCGCCGCTTGTTCTCGACCAGGATCTCCTGCAGGTGGTCGGGCCCGTCGTTGGCGACCCACTCGCCGTCGCTGCCCAGGATCCAGGCGTACGTCGTGGGCGCGAACGCGAGGTCGAGCAGCGACGAGACCTGGGCGACATTGGCCTCACCGGGCAGCTGCACCAGCACCTCGACGCGGCGGTCGAGGTTGCGGTGCATGAGGTCGGCCGAGCCGATCCAGATGCTCGGGTCGCCGCCGTTCTCGAACCAGTAGACCCGGCTGTGCTCGAGGAAGCGGCCCAGGATCGAGCGCACCTCGATGTTCTCCGACAGCCCGGGCACGCCCGGCCGCAGCGCACAGATGCCGCGGATCAGCATCTCCACCTGCACGCCGGCCTGCGACGCCATGTAGAGCGCGTCGATGATCCCCTCGTCGACCACCGAGTTGGCCTTGATCCGGATCCGGGCAGGGCGACCGTTCACGTGGTGGTCGACCTCGCGGTGGATCCGCTCCACCAGGCCGGTGCGCACCGAGTCGGGCGCCACCAGGAGCCGCTCGTAGCTGGGGTTGCGGGAGTAGCCGCTGAGGTTGTTGAAGAGGTGGGCGACGTCCTCGCCGATCACCTCGTTGGTGGTGATCAGCCCGAGGTCCTCGTACGTGCGAGCGGTCTTGCCGTTGTAGTTGCCGGTGCCGATGTGGGTGTAGCGCCGGATGCCCTCGGGCTCGTCGCGCACCACCATCGACAGCTTGCAGTGGGTCTTCAGCCCGACCAGTCCGTACACGACGTGGCAGCCCGCCTGCTCGAGCTTGCGCGCCCAGCGGATGTTGGCCTCCTCGTCGAAGCGCGCCTTGATCTCCACGATCACCAGCACCTGCTTGCCGGACTCCGCGGCGTCGACGAGGGCGTCGATGATCGGGGAGTCGCCGGAGGTGCGGTAGAGCGTCTGCTTGATCGCCAGCACCTGCGGGTCGGCAGCGGCCTGCTCGAGGAAGCGCTGCACCGAGGTGGCGAACGAGTCGTAGGGGTGGTGCAGGAGTACGTCGTACCGCCGCGTGGCCTTGAACACGTCGACGGGCGCGGCCGACTCGACCTCCGCGAGCTGCGGGTGGGTCGTCGGCACGAACGCGGGGTACTTCAGGTCCTCGCGCGGGAGGTCGGCGATGCTGTGCATCCCGACCAGGTCGAGCGGCCCCGTCACCCGGAACACCTCGTCGTCGGTGATGCCCAGCTCGGAGATGAGCAGCTCGAGCACCTGCGGGGCGATGGAGTCCTCGACCTCCAGCCGCACCGGCGGCCCGAAGCGGCGCCGCAGCAGCTCCTTCTCCAGCGCCTTGAGGAGGTTCTCGGCGTCGTCCTCCTCGACCTCGAGGTCCTCGTTGCGGGTGACCCGGAAGGTGTCGACCTCGAGCACGTCCATGCCCGGGAAGAGCCGCTTGAGGTGCTCGCCGATGACGTCCTCGAGCGGCACGAAGCGCTGGTTGCCCAGGGGTACGAAGCGGGCGAAGATCGGCGGCACCTTGACCCGCGCGAAGTGCTCCTTGTTGGTCTTGGGGTTGCGCACGAGCACGGCGAGGTTGAGCGAGAGTCCGGAGATGTAGGGGAACGGGTGAGCCGGGTCGACCGCGAGCGGGGTCAGCACCGGGAAGACCCGCTCCTTGAACAGCCGCTTGCAGAACTTCTGCTCCTCGCGGTCGAGCTCGTCCCAGCGGACCAGGTCGATGCCCTCCTTGGACAGCTCGGGCACCAGCTCCTCGCGGAAGAGCCGCGCGTGCCGCTCCATCAGCTCGCGGGTGCCGGCCCAGATCCGCTCGAGCACCTCCCGCGGCATCAGGCCGGAGGCGGCGCGGACCGCGACGTCGGCCGCGATCCGACGCTTGAGGCCGGCCACCCGGACCATGAAGAACTCGTCGAGGTTGTTGGCGAAGATCGCCGTGAAGCGCACCCGCTCGAGCAGCGGCAGGGTGGCGTCCTCGGCCAGCTCGAGGACGCGCTGGTTGAAGCGGAGCCACGACAGCTCACGGTCGAGGAAGCGGTCGTCGTACGCCGCGACGGCCGCGAGCGCCGCCTCGTCGGGCTGGTACGGGGGCTCTACGTCGAACGGCTCGTCGGCCGGGACGTCGCCCTCGCGCGACGAGTCGAGGGAAGCCAGCTGGACCATGGGATTCAGTGTGGCACCGACAGGTGCATGCCGGGTACCTGGTCATCACCCGGACCGCGTCCAGGCTTCGCGGCCCAGTGGCTAGGTTGTCGCAGGTGCCACCTCCCTCGACGTTCCTCGCGGCCGCCGACCTGCGAGCCAAGACGGTGACCATCAAGGCCGCCCTCGGGCTCCCCGAACGGGTGCAGCGCAGGCTCGCGGGGAAGCGGGTGGTCGTCGACGGCCAGACGCTGGCTGTCGACACCCAGCTGATGCTCCGGCTCGAGAAGCTCGCCCGCGAGCCGCAGGTGGCGTCGCTCCCGGTGGCCGAGGGGCGGCGGGAGCTGCTGCTCCAGACGGTGATCGTCGGTGGGGACCAACCGATCGGCGCGGTCCGTGACCTGCCGGTCGGTGACCGGCGGGGGCGGCTGTTCGTGCCGAGCGGCGCGACGGCTCGAGGTCCGCTGCTGGTCTTCTTCCACGGAGGTGGCTGGGTGTACGGCGACCTCGACAGCCACGACCCTGCCTGCCGGTTCCTGGCCGAGCGGAGCGGCGTACGGGTGCTGTCCGTGGACTACCGGCTGGCACCGGAGCACCCGTTCCCCGCGGCGTACGACGACGCGGTGGCGGCGTACCGCTGGGTGGTCGAGCACGCGCCGTCCCTCGGCGCGGACCCGGCCCGGCTCGGTGTCGGAGGCGACTCCGCGGGAGGCACGCTCGCAGCCACCACGGCGATCGCCGCGGCACGCGAGGGGCTGCCGCTGGCGTTCCAGCTGCTGATCTACCCCGGCACCGACATGACGACGAGGACCGAGAGCCGGCGGCTGTTCGAGCGCGGGTTCTACCTCACCGACGAGTTCATGGACCTCGTCAAGGCCCACTACCTCCCGGACGAGACGCGGTGGGCCGACCCCGAGGCCAGTCCGCTGCTGAGCGAGGTGCCCGAGGGCCTGGCGCCGGCGTACATCGCCACCGCCGGCTTCGACCCGCTGCGCGACGAGGGTGAGGCCTACGCGCGCAAGCTCGCCGACGCCGGTGTGACGGTCGAGCTGCGTCGCTTCCCCGACCAGATCCACGGCTTCCTCAACGTCGTCGGTGCCGGCCGCACCGCGCGTGCCGCGACGGCCGAGATGGCGGCCCGGCTCGCGGCGGGGCTGGGCGCCGGTCAGTAGACGAGGGCCTGCACGCCGTCGGCCAGCACCTCTTCGACGTACGACGGGGAGCCGGCGACGCGGACGCCGGGCACCAGGTCCGCCTCGTCGATGCCCCGGCGTACGGCGCACTGGGTGCACACCGTGACCCGCCCGCCGGCGAGGACCGCCGCCAACAGGTCGGCCAGCGGCGACGCGTGGGGGAGCGTGAACGCCTCCGCCCGTCCGGGCACCCCGAACCACGCCGCCTCGCCGGTCAGCCACAGCGAGACGTCGGCGCCGGCCGCCACCGCGGTCGCCGCCACGGTGAACCCCTGGTTGCAGCGCTCGGCGTCCTCCGCGCCGGCGGTGACCTTCACGACGAGCGGGCGGACCATGCGCTCACCCTAGAGCCGCGGCCGGCCGCCCTAGACTTCCTGCATGCCGTTCGAGATCCCGGAGAACATCCACCCGAACACGGCCCGCCTGGCGTGGCTGATCGGGACCTGGGCGGGCAACGGCCACGGGGAGTACCCCGGGATCGAGAAGTTCCAGTTCGGTCAGGAGGTCGTCTTCCAGCAGGACGGCCGGCCGTTCATCCACTACTTCAGCCGCGCCTGGATCGTCGACGCCGAGGGAAACCACGTGCGCGAGGCGGCGCAGGAGACCGGCTTCCTGCGCCCCCAGGAGGACGGCACGCTCGAGGTGGTGCTGGCCCACAACCTCGGGTACGTCGAGGTCTGGCACGGCGAGCTCCACCCCGAGCAGCCGCGCTTCGAGATCGCCACCGACGCCGTGGTCCGCACCGCCACCGCGAGGGACTACACCGCCGGCAAGCGGCTCTACGGCTACGTGAACGGCGACCTGCTGTACGCCTACGACATGGCCGCCGAGGGCCACGAGCTCCAGCCGCACACCCACGCCCAGCTGGTCAGGCAGTAGCCGTGTCCGAGTCCGACTGGCGCGAGACGCTGCGGGAGCGGGGGTACCGGCTCACGCCGCAGCGGGAGCTGATCCTGGGTGCGGTCGAGCACCTCGGCCACGCGACACCCGACGAGGTGCTCGCCGAGGTGCGCACGCACTCGGACGCGGTCAACGCCTCGACGGTCTACCGGACCCTGGAGGTGCTCGAGGAGCTCGGGCTGGTGCGGCACGCGCATCTGAGCGACCGGGCCCCGACGTACCACTCGGTCACCGATCACGAGCACTTCCACCTGGTCTGCCGGAATTGCCACAAGGTGATCTCGGTTGACCCTGACGTGCTCACTCCTGTCACCGACCGGCTCGCCGCCGACCACGCGTTCACGGTGGACATCGGCCACCTGACGATCTTCGGCCACTGCGAGGACTGCTCGTGACGACCTCTCCGTTGCTCTCCCTGCCCGGAGCCGTCGCTGGGAACGGCATCGACGGCCCGGTCGCGGCGCACTACGGCTCGCTGTACGGCGAGCAGGTCACCCTCGTGGGCGGTGCCGGCTTCGTCGACCTCTCCCACCACGACGTGGTGCGGGTCACCGGCCCGGACCGGCTGCAGTGGCTGCACGACCTGACGACGCAGTACTTCCTCGACCTGCCCCAGCGGCAGTGGACGCAGGCCCTGATCCTGAGCCCGCAGGGACACGTCGAGCACGCCTTCGCCGGCGTCGACGACGGCGAGTCCTTCACCGCGGCCACCGAGCCGGGGCGGGCCGCGGCGCTCGTGGAGTTCCTCGACCGGATGCGCTTCATGAGCCGTGTCGAGGTGGCCGATGTGACCTCCGAGCTGGCCCTGACCTACCGCCCTCCCGGCGGACACGAGCTGGTGCCGCGCGACCGGCTGACGACGTACGCCGAAGCAGCCGGGCCGGCCTGCGGTCTGTGGGCCTACGAGGCGCTCCGGATCGAGCGCGGCGAGCCGCGGCTGGGCCTCGACACCGACCACCGCACGATCCCCAACGAGGTCGGGTGGCTCGGCAGCGCCGTCCATCTCGACAAGGGTTGCTACCGCGGGCAGGAGACGGTCGCTCGCGTGCACACCCTGGGCCGCCCGCCGCGCCGGCTCACCCTGCTGCACCTCGACGGGTCGGAGAACCGGCTGCCCGCCGTAGGCTCCGAGCTGCGGTCGGGGGAGAAGGTGGTCGGCTTCGTCGGCACCTCGGCCCGCCACCACGAGCTCGGCCCGATCGCCCTGGCCCTGGTCAAGCGCAACGTGCCGCTCGACGAGCAGCTCGAGGTCGACGGGCTCCCGGCCGCCCAGGAGGTCCTGGTGGACCCCGAGGCCGGCCTCCACGTGCGGCCGCGGCTGACCTGAGCGTCGTTCGGGCGAATCACCTTCCAGGCGGAAAGTGCGGGCCAGCTTCCAGGCGGAAAACGCGGAACAAATCGGTCTCCGGCGGCTCCAACCACCGAATTGTTCCGCGTTTTCTGCTCCTGGGGTCGCCCCGGGGCCGGCTCCACGTGCGGCCGCGGCTGAGCTGAGCGTCGTCCACGGGGCGAATCAGCTTCCAGGCGGAAAACGCGGAACAAATCGGTCTCCGGCGGCTCCAGCCACCGAATTGTTCCGCGTTTTCTGCTCCGGGGCTCGCCCGGGGGCCGTCCTTGGGTCGCCCGGGGGGTCGCCCGGGGGGTCGCCCGAGGCCGCCCGCGGCTAGGCCGGGAGGCGGGAGTACTGCACGTGGGTCTCGGCGTGGGCGAACCCGAGCTTGGAGTACGTCGCGATCGCGGGGGCGTTGTCGGACTCGACGTACAGGATGATCTCGCGTACGCCGAGCCCGGCCAGGTGGGCGAGCCCGGCGGCGGTGAGGGCCCGGCCGAGCCCCCGGCCCTGGGCGGCCGGGTCGACCGCGACGACGTACACCTCGCCGAGCACGTCGGAGTGCTGCTTGGTCCAGTGGAAGCCGAGCAGCCCGGAGCCGGCCTCGGCCACCAGGAGCCCGGCGGGGTCGAACCACGGCTCGGCCATCCGCTCGGCGAGGTTGGCCGCGTCCATCGACCCCTGCTCCGGGTGGTGGGCGAACGCCTCCGCGTTGACGCGCAGGACCTCGTCGGCGTCGTCGGGCCGGTAGCTCCGGATCGTCACGCCGTCGACGGCCGGCACGTCGACGGGCGACGCCTCGCGCCGCATCACCCACAGCTCGCGGGTCGCCGCGAATCCGACCCGGGCTGCGAGCGCCCGGGCCGCCGGGTCGTCGACGTGGGACCACGCGGTGACGTCGTCGGGCGCCTCCGCCAGCGCGGAGCGGGCCAGCGCGGTCCCGACACCGGCGCCTCGCGCCTCCGGGCGGACCGCGAGGTCCAGCCCGTGGCCGCGCAGCAGTGCGAAGCCGTCGTCGCCCTGGACCCAGAGCGCGGCGCCCTCGAGCCCCGAGTGGGCCAGCGCCATCCGGCCCGCCTCGTCGAGCGGGTCGGCCCCGTCGGCGGTCTCGCTCTCGCGGCGTACGGCGGTCACGACCGCGAGCGCGGCCTCGGCGTGCTCGGGGTCGACGCGTACGACGCTCAGGACCGCTGCTCCGCCGGGGCGTCGGCAGCGGCGGGCGCCGCGGCCGGGGTCTCCTTCGACGGCAGCACGAAGCGGTAGCCGACGTTGCGGACGGTGCCGATCAGCGTCTCGTGCTCGGGGCCGAGCTTGGCCCGCAGCCGACGGACGTGGACGTCGACGGTCCGGGTGCCGCCGAAGTAGTCGTAGCCCCAGACCTCCTGCAGCAGCTGGTCGCGGGTGAAGACGCGGCCGGGGTGCTGCGCGAGGTACTTGAGCAGCTCGAACTCCTTGAACGTCAGGTCGAGGGTGCGCTGCCCGATGCTCGCGGTGTACGTCGCGTCGTCGACGACCACCTCGCCGGAGCGGATGACGTGGTCGTCGTTGCCCTCCTCGTCACGCCCGGCACTCAGCCGCCCGGTCGTGAGCCGGATCCGTGCCTCGAGCTCGGCCGGCCCGCAGGTGTGGAGCACCACGTCGTCCATGCCCCAGTCGTGGGCGACGACCGCGAGCCCGCCCTCGGTCACGACCAGCAGGACGGGGCAGTCGGTGCCGGTGGTGCGCAGCAGCCGGCACAGGTCACGGGCGTGGGCCAGCTCCTGGCGCCCGTCGACGAGGATCACGTCGGAGTCGGGAGCATCCAGAAGGGCACTGCCCTCGGCGGGGAGGATCTTGACCTGGTGACCGAGGAGGGCGAGGGCGGGGAGCACCTCCGCGCTCGGCTGGAGGGCGCTGGTGAGCAGCAGCAGCGTGCTCATGCGGTGACCTCCTGCCTCCGGCGGTCGAGCCTGGCGAGACCCGATGCGTCAGGATATCCGGCATGGACAGCGGCCAGGACGACCTCGCAGCGGGTGAGACATCGCCGATCACGGTCCGCTACTGGGCCTCCGCGCGCGCCGCGGCGGGCGTCAGCTCCGACGCGCTGCCCGTCACCGGCCCGCTCACGCTGACCGACGTCGTACGACGCGCGGTGGCCCTGCACCCGGACACCCGCCTCCCGAACGTGATCGAGGCCTGCTCGGTCCTGGTCGGCGACCAGCCGGTGGGCTCCCGCCAGCCGGACGACGTACTGGTCAATCCCGGCCAGACCGTGGAGTTTCTCCCGCCCTTCGCCGGGGGCTGACCGGACCGACGGCGCCGGCCCGTCAACGCCGCGGGAGGTGGGTCAGCTTGACCAGTCGCAGGCTCTCGGTCCCGCCCTTGACGGTCAGCTCACGGACTGTGCCGATGTCGCGGACGTAGTACTTGTGGTCGACCACGCCCGGCTCGAGCACGGTCGTCTCCCGCGTCAGCAGCGCGTGGTGAGTGTCCACCAACGGGACGACCACATGGGCCCCTCGTCGTACGACGGTGAAGACGTCCTCGGCGTGCCCGGGGTAGTCCTCCTGGTGGAACGACGGTCCGGGGTGCGGGTTCCGCTGCATGAAGATCCCCGCCTCGGCGCCGTCACGGCCCGACTGGAACGACCCCTCTCGGCTGAGGACGTGGCCGTGGCGGTCCAGGGTCGCGGTTCTTTCGCCGAAGTACCACACGGTGCCGCTCTTGGTCTGGGCGTAGAAGTCGCGGGTGCGCTCTTCGAGGACCCCGTTGCGCCACACCCGGTCGAACACCACCCGGCAGGTGACTCCGTCGATCACCCTGGTCCGGTACGTCGCGATCTGGACGTCGCGGGTGTGCGCCCGGCCCTCCGTGCCGTGGTAGGCGTAGCGATCCCCGGGCTTCAGCGGGAACCACGCGTTGTCGACGCGACCGTGCGTGAAGTGAGACGGCGCGGGATGGGTCCGCCGTACGGTGCGATCGGGCGCGGCGTGCGACGGCGACGCGTCGACCGCGACGGTGAGCAGCCCGGCGCTCACCAGGCCGATCAAGGCCAGACGGGATCGGCTCGTGAGGTCGCGATGGTGCTTCATGGGTCCTCCTCGGTTGCATCGGCGCGCCGAGGCTAGGACTGCCACGTGAGCGGTGGATGAGCGCGCGCTCCGACGCTCATCCGGGGCTCATCCGGGAGCGCACACTGGGCATATGCGGATCCTCCTCGTCGAGGACCAGTCGAAGCTGGCCCGGCTGCTCCAGCAGGGGTTGCGCGAGGAACAGATCACCGCCGACGTCGCAGCCAACGGCGCCGACGGCCTCTGGATGGCCACCGAGCAGCCGTACGACGTCCTCGTGCTCGACGTGATGCTGCCCGACATCGACGGGCTCGAGGTCTGCCGACGTCTCCGCGAGGTCGACGACCGCACCCCGGTGCTCATGCTGACGGCCATGAGCTCCGTGCGCGACCGCGTCGCGGGCCTCGACGTCGGGGCCGACGACTACCTGGTCAAGCCGTTCGCCTTCGACGAGCTCCTGGCCCGGCTCCGCGCGCTCGCGCGCCGCGGTGCCGTCGCCCGCCCCGCGCAGCTGCGCGTCGGAGACCTCTGCCTGGACCTGACCGCGCGGCGGGTCACCCGCGGCGCGGCGGAGGTGCCGCTCACCGGCCAGGAGTTCGCCCTCCTCGAGGCGATGGCCAGGCGCAAGGGCGAAACGCTGACCCGCGAGCAGCTCGTCCACCTGGCCTGGGACATCGCCTACGAGGCGCACTCCAACGTCGTCGACGTCTGCGTCAAGGGCCTGCGCGACCGGATCGACCGGCCGTTCGGACGGCACTCGCTGCAGACGGTGCGCGGCGTCGGCTACCGCCTGTGCGAGGACCGCCCATGAGCCGACTGCCCATCCGACTGCGCCTCGCCCTCTTCTTCGCGGCGGGGGCTGCGGTCCTGCTGACCGCGGTCGCCGGGTTCGGGTACCTGCGCTTGTCGGACGGGCTGTCCCAGGACCTCGACCGCGAGCTGCGTCAGCGCGCCCAGGACCTGATCGTTCCCGTGAGCCGGCCGGGAACGTCGCTCGAGGACCTGGCTGGGACCGGCTTCGTCGAACGTGGCGAGAGCTTCGCCGAGGTCGTGGCGCCCTCCGGCCGCCTGGTGCAGAGCACGTCCACCCTCCACGACCGGCCGCTGCTGTCGCCCGCGGAGGCATCCCGGGCGGCGGCGGGCACGATCACCCTCGACCGCCCGAGGGCTCCCGGGCTGGACGAGCCGGCCCGCCTGCTCGCGACGCCGTTCACGCGCAACGGTCAGCGTCTCGTCCTGGTCGTGGGCGACACCCGGGAGAACGGTCTGGAGACGCTCCGCAGGGTGCGCGCCCAGCTGCTGGTCGGGCTGCCGTTGCTCGTGCTCCTCACCTTCCTCGGCGCGTACGCCGTCGCCGGCGCCGCCCTGCGGCCTGTGGAGGCGATGCGGCGCCGCGCGTCGGAGCTCACCGCGGGCGATCCCGCCCTGCGGCTACCGATCCCGGCCGCGGCCGACGAGATCGCCCGGCTCGGGCTCACGCTGAACGAGCTGCTGGCCCGCGTCGAGCAGACCCTCGAACGGGAGCGCGCGTTCGTCGCGCACGCGAGCCATGAGCTGCGCACCCCGCTCGCCCTGCTACGGACCCAGTTGGAGCTGGCGGTGCGGAGGCCGCGACCGGCGTCCGAGCTCGTCGAGGCCATTCGCTCGGCCGAGGTCGAGGTCGACCGCCTGCAACGCCTCGCCGAGGACCTGCTCCTCCTCGCGCAGGCAGCCGACGGGCAGCTCGCGGTCCACCTCGAGGACGTGACCGTCGCCGAGGTCCTCGCCGACGTACGGACCCGCTTCGCGGCAGCCTTCTCCGAGACCGGCCGGACGCTCGAGATCGCTGGTCGTGAAGGAGTGGTCCGCGTCGATCGCAACCAGCTCCACCAGGCGCTGACCAACCTCCTCGGCAACGCCCTGGAGCACGGCGGACCGGTCGTCCGGCTCGACGTACGGTCGCACGCCGACCGGGTGGAGCTCGTGGTCGCGGACGAGGGGGAGGGTTTCGCGCCGGAGATGCTCGAGCACGGGATGGAGCGGTTCGTGCGTGATCGCGGCTCGACCGGTGCCGGGCTCGGCTTGGCGATCGTCGCGACCATCGCCGCCGCGAACGGCGGCCAGGCCGGCCTGCGGAACGTCGAGGGTGGCGCGGAGGCGTGGATCGCGGTGCCGGTCAGCGCAGCTCGGCCAGCAGCTCCTGGGCCGACATCACTCCCGGCTCCGCTCCTCGCGCCGCCGCCTCGGCCATGAGCGTCTGGATCCGCGCGTTCGCGGGCGTCGGTACGCCGTGCAGGCGACCGAGCAGGGCGATCTCGCCGTTCAGGTAGTCGGTCTCGACGCCGGCGCCTCTCGCCAGGCTCTGCCAGGTCGAGCCGCCACCGCGGGTCGCGCCCGCCACGGGCTCGAGCCGGAGATGGTCGCCGCGTCGGTCGTCGTCCTCGGCCTCGGTGACCGGGTCGAGTCCGGCCGCCGCGAAGGCACGCTCGGCCTCGTCGGTCAGCAGGTCCAAGGCCGTCGTCGCCTCGTCGGAGCCGAGGTCGTTGCCGCACAGGGCCTGGACGGCGTTGCCGAGGTTGTTGAGGAGCTTGCGGTACTTCCAGCGCATGATGTCCGGCCGGGCGACGGACTCGCAGCGCGAGGCGCGCAGTGCGGCTGCGAGCGCCTCGTCGACGTCGTCGACACCGTCCGGGAAGCCGCCGAGGTCGAGGATCCCGGTCGCGGCGGCCGAGTGGGCGACGACCACGCCGGGCTCGAGATGCTCGGTCGGCATCATCACGCAGAGCCCGTGCACGTGGGCGAACCAGCGGGCCAGGGTGCGCTCGTTGGCCACGCCGTTCTGCGCGGCGACGACGGGAACCTCCGGCCCGGCCGCCGTGGCGAGTGCTCGCGCGGCGGCCTCGGTGTCCTGGCTCTTCGCCGCCAGCACCACCACGTCGTCCGACGTCCACGTGATCTCGGACGGGTCGCCGTACACCGGGATGCGCAGGGTGACCCGCTCCTCCGGCGTGGCGAAGGTGAGTCCGCGCTCGCGGATCGCCGCGCCGTGGGCACCGCGGGCGATCAGCGCGACGTCGTACCCGCCCTGGTGCAGGCGCGCACCGATGGTCCCGCCGATCCCGCCCGCCCCGAGCACCACGATTCGCATCCGGCAACCCTAGAACCGGCCCCGATGCGGAATGAGACGGGCCACCCGCGGGTTGTGCGCCACATGGACCTCGGTCGGTGGGTGCTGCTGGTCGCTGTCGTGGGCGCGCTTGCGTTCGGCGGATGGCGTGCGGTGTCCGACGGCCGGTTCCGGGGGACCCATCGGGTCCGCGGCGGCGGCCGGGACTCCGCGCCACCGGAGGCTCCGCGTCGGCCGAAGGGGGAGGCCGACGTGGAGCCGGGGGGCAGCGTGCTGCTCGGGACGGCGTACGACGAGCGGCGCGGCGAGCGCGCGACCCTCCTGCAGTTCTCCTCCGCCTTCTGTGCTCCGTGCCGCGCCACGCGGCGGATCCTGGCCGACGTCTCGTCGGCCGTCCCGGGCGTGACCCACGTCGAGGTCGACGCGGAGGAGCACCTCGACCTGGTCCGGCGGCTCGGCGTCCTGCGGACCCCGACCACGCTCGTGCTGGACGCGACCGGGCGCGAGATCACCCGGGCCAGCGGGGCGCCGCGACCGGCGCAGGTGCTCGCCGCGCTGGACGGGGTGGTCGCGTGATGTCCACCATGTGGATGGGCGTCTCGCAGAGTGGGACGCCTCGTGGTGGCGAGCGCAGCGACCCGCCTACAGTTCCCAGCATGTCCTCGATGCACCTCACGCGCCGGCGCGCAGTGGATCACTGCCGCGTCCGCTCGTCGCTGTGTCGAATGTCCTGACGCGAGCCCGTTCCGCGCGCGATCTTTGTCTACTGAGTCAGTAGACTTTGCGGACGGTCTCTCCCCCTCAGACCCTCGTCCGTCGTCAGGAGCACCATGTCCACCACCTCTGCCGCCCGCCCGGCGCTCGGCTCCGGCATCGACCCACGTGGTCCGCGGTTCGCCGCGAGCCTGACCTCGGTGATCCTCGCCCTGGTGCTGGTCACGCCGACCCCGGTCGCGGTCACCCTGCTGGCGGTGCAGACGGTCGTCTTCGGCATCGGGGCGGTCCGCGGCATCCAGCACACGCCGTACGCCTGGCTGTTCCGGACCCTCGTCCGGCCGCGGCTCGGCGTACCGCACGAGCTCGAGGACCCACGGCCGCCGCGGTTCGCGCAGGCGGTCGGGCTCGGCTTCGCGCTGGTCGGGCTGCTCGGCTTCGCCACCGGCCTCACGCTCCTCGCACTGGTCGCCACCGGCCTGGCCCTGGTGGCGGCGCTGCTGAACGCCGTCTTCGGCTACTGCCTCGGGTGCGAGATCTACCTCCTCCTCCAGCGTGCGACCGCGCGCTGACCAGACCCCGCGCCGGGACCCGGCGTACAGAAAGGTGAACCAATGAGCCGCGACACCGCTCTCGTCTCCGCCCAGTGGGTGGAGGACCATCTCGACGACCCGAAGGTCGTCCTCGTCGAGGTCGACGAGGACACGGCCGCCTACGACAAGGGCCACATCCAGGGCGCCATCAAGCTCGACTGGACCACCGACCTGCAGGACCAGGTACGCCGCGACTTCGTCAACAAGGCGCAGTTCGAGGCGCTGCTGGGCTCGCGGGGCGTCGCCAACGACGACACGGTCGTGCTCTACGGCGGCAACAACAACTGGTTCGCGGCCTACGCCTACTGGTACTTCAAGCTCTACGGCCACGACGACGTGAAGCTGCTCGACGGCGGGCGCAAGAAGTGGGAGCTCGACAGCCGCGAGCTGACCGACGAGCTGCCGACGCGCGCGGAGACGTCGTACACCGCGAAGGACCAGGACCTCTCGATCCGCGCCTACCGCGATGAGGTCGTGGCCGCGATCGGCGCACAGAACCTCGTCGACGTGCGCTCGCCCGACGAGTACGCCGGTCGGCTGCTCGCCCCGGCCCACCTCCCGCAGGAGCAGGCGCAGCGCGCGGGCCACATCCCGACCGCGGCCAACGTGCCGTGGAGCAAGGCCGCCAACGACGACGGCACCTTCAAGTCCGACGACGAGCTCAAGGAGCTCTACACCGATGCCGGTGTCGACTGGAGCAAGGACACCATCGCCTACTGCCGGATCGGGGAGCGCTCGTCCCACACCTGGTTCGTGCTCAAGGAGCTGCTCGGCGAGCAGAACGTGAAGAACTACGACGGCTCGTGGACCGAGTACGGCTCCCTGGTCGGCGTACCCGTGGCGATCGGCGACGACGCCGGCACGGCGGACGCCTGATGTGCGGCGCGACCGCGGGCGGGCTCTCGCTCGACGGAGTCGATGTCGCCAAGGAAGCGGTGGTGCAGGGGCAGGTCGTCCGCGACGGCCAGCCCGTGCCCAACGCGTACGTGCGGCTGCTCGACCGGACCGGTGAGTTCACCGCCGAGGTTCCGACCTCGGCGAGCGGGCACTTCCGCTTCTTCGCCGGCAACGGCGAGTGGACCCTGCGCACCCTCGCGCCGCAGACCGACACCGTCGAGCGGAAGGTCGAGGCTGCGGTCGGCTCCGTCGCCGAGGTCACGATCACCCTCTGACACCGAGTCGGCACCAACAGGCACACGGAGGACGCCGAGTCGGCGCATGACGACTCGGCGTTTCTTCGCCGCGGTCCGCGTCGACGGAGCCCGCTAGACTCCGCGCGTGCCGACATGCCCTGCGTGCGGTCAGGAGCTCCCGGGGGACTTTCCGTTCTGTCCGTTCTGCGGTGCCCCGCTGACCGTGCGGCCGGCCGCCACGGCGATGGAGGAGCGCAAGGTCGTCACGGTCCTCTTCTGCGACCTCGTCGGCTTCACGGCGGCCTCTGATGCAGCCGACCCCGAAGATGTGCGCGCGCGCATCCGTCCCTATCACGCCCGCTTGCGGCAGGAGATCGAGCGGTACGGCGGCACCGTCGAGAAGTTCATCGGTGACGCGGTGATGGCGGTCTTCGGCGCGCCGATCGCCCATGAGGACGACGCCGAGCGCGCGATTCGCGCGGGCCTCCGCATCCTGGAGGCGATCGACGACCTGAACGACCACGACGCCACGCTCGACCTCCAGGTACGGATCGGCATCAACACCGGCGAGGCCGTCGTCGCGTTGGGTGCCCGCCCCGAGGAGGGAGAGGGGTTCGTCACGGGCGATGTCGTGAACACAGCTTCACGCCTGCAGGGGGCGGCACCGGTGGGCGGGATCGCCGTCTCAGAGGGCACCTATCGACAGACGGAGCGGATCTTCGACTACGAGGCGCTCACCTCGGTACAGGTCAAGGGCAAGTCGGAGCCACTCGCGCTCTACCGCCCGCTGTCCGCCCGCGCCCGGTTCGGCTCGGACGTGACCCGCACGCACGCCACGCCGCTCGTCGGCAGGCAGCTGGAGAAGGCGCTGCTGATCGGCACCTTCGAGCGCTCGGCCCAGCAGCGTTCCTGCCAGCTGGTCACGATCGTCGGCGAGCCGGGCGTCGGCAAGAGCCGCCTCGCCGCTGAGCTGTTCCAGCACATCGACGAGCGCCCGGACCTGGTCACGTGGCGGCAGGGCCGTTGCCTTCCGTACGGCGAGGGGATCGCGTTCTGGGCGCTCGGGGAGATCGTGAAGGCCGAGTGCGGCATCCTCGACTCCGACTCGCCCGCCGAGGCTGCTGCCAAGCTGGAGCGGGCCTTGCCGGCCGATGAGCAGGACTCGGTCTGGCTCAAGGCGCGCCTTGCTCCGCTGGTGGGCGTCCCTGCCGAGGCCGCCTCGCAGGAGGAGTCGTTCACGGCCTGGCGGCGCTTCCTGGAGGCGTTGGCGTCCGAGGGACCGTGCGTGCTGGTCTTCGAGGACCTGCACTGGGCCGACGACACCTTGCTGACTTTCCTCGAGCACCTGGCCGACTGGTCGGAGGGCGTGCCGCTCCTGATCATCTGCACGGCTCGCCCGGAGCTGCTCGAGCAGCACCCGACCTGGGCGGCCGGGCTACGGAACGCGACCACGGTCAACCTCGCTCCGTTGACCGATGCGGAGACCGCGCGCCTGCTCTCATCGCTCCTCCAGCGCGCGGTCCTACCAGCGGGCACCCAGCAGGCCCTCCTTGAACGGGCCGGCGGCAACCCCTTGTACGCCGAGGAGTTCGTCCGCCTGCTCACCGACCGGGACCTGCTCGCCGAAGGACTCGGCGACGTCCACCTACCCGATTCGGTGCAGGCCCTGATCGCCGCCCGGCTGGACACGCTGACCCCGGACCGGAAGAGCCTGCTCCAGGACGCCTCCGTGATGGGGAAGCTCTTCTGGGCGGGCGCCCTTGCGGAGATGGGTGATCGCGACCCGCGCGAGGTCGAGATCGCTCTGCACGAGCTGGCTCGCAAGGAGCTGGTGCGCCCGGCCCGCACGAGCTCGATGCAGGGTGAGGCCGAGTACGGCTTCTGGCACCTTCTGGTGAGGGACGTCTGCTACGGGCAGATCCCTCGCCCAGGACGTGCTGCCCGGCACCGTGTCGCCGCGGCCTGGCTCGAGTACAAGGCCGGTGACCGGGCCGAGGACCTCGCCGACGTCCTCGCCTACCACTACCTCAGCGCCCTCGAGCTCGGCGGCACCGCAACCGACGCAGACCAGGCGCGGGAGCTCGAGGCGAGCGCGATCCGCTACCTGGCCATGGCCGCAGAGCGGGCATTGGCGCTGGACGTGACGCGAGCCGAGGCCAGCCTGGCCAAGGCGTTGGTGCTCGCCCCGGCCGGACATCCCGAGCGCGCGTGGCTCCTCGAACGATGGGCGCACGCAGCGCAACAGCAGAACCGCCTCCAGGAGACACGCGACGCGTACGAGGAGGCGCTGGCCCTGTACCGCGATCGGGACGAGAGCGTTGCCGCGGGGCGCGTGCTGACGCTGTTGTCCGTCGTGGCCGGCCGGATGAGCGACCGCCATACCGACCAAGAGTTCCTGGATGAGGGCCTGGCCCTCCTCGAGGCGCAACCGCCCGGCCCCGAGCTCGTGGCCGCGTACGTCAGCCAGGCGGGTAAGCACTACGTCGTAGGCAGACCGTCGGAGGCGATCGTGGCCGCCGAGCAGGCCGTTGCCCTGGCCGCAGACCTCGGCCTGCCCGAGCCCGTGGCGGCACTCGGCTTCCGCGGGGGAGCCCGCTGCACACTGGGTGAGCGGGGGGGACTCGAGGACATGCGTTCGGCGCTCGCGCTCGCGGTCGAACAGGGGCAGGGGCGCACGGCAGCCCAGCTGCACAACAACCTGGCGGATTCCGCGTGGCAGTTCGAAGGTGCCGAGGCGGCGCTGGCGGCGTGCCGGGAAGGGATCGACTTCTGCGAGCGACGGGGGATCGCCGAGTACGGACTCAGCATCGCGGGCATGAGCGCGACCCTGCTCGCAGAGCTCGGCCTACCGGAGGAGGCAGTGGCGGTCGCCGAGCCGGCAGCGGAACGTCTGGAAGCGGCCGGCGACATCTTCTTCACCGAGCCGCGTTCGACGGTGCTTCGCCAGCTCGTCGAGCGTGGCCAGCACGGTGGTGTCGCTGGTGTGGACGAATTCGTGGCGACGGCGCGTGACAGCGACAGCCCACAGGTGTACGCCTTGGTCCTCACGGCCGCGGCGCGCGTACTGCTCGCCCAGGGTCATCGGACATCGGCCCGCGAGCTGCTCGTCGAGCTGACCCAGCTGCCGGAGGTCTACGCAGAGGCGTACTACGCCGAGTCCTTGCCCGCGATCGTCAGGACCGCGCTCGCACTCGGGGAGCCCGAGCTGGCCGGGCGCCTGGTGGAAAGGGTCGAACCGGTCACGCCGCTCTTCGAGCATGCGCTTGCTGCCGCGGGTGCCCAGCTCGCCGAGGCCGACGGTGAGCACACCGAGGCGGTCCCGCTCTATGCCGCGGCCGCCGAGCGCTGGCGCGAGTTCGGGAACGTCCCCGAGCGCGCCTACGCCCTTCTCGGCCAGGGACGATGCCTGAGCGTCATCGGCAGCCCCGATGCTCAGCAGCCGTTGCAGGAAGCGCGTGAGCTCTTCGGGTCGATGGGCTACCAGCCGGCAGTGGCGGAGACCGAGGCACTGATCGAGGCTCCGGATACGGCGGCTATGTAGCGAAGCCCGCGCGAGAGACTCATCGTTCGAGGAGGACGGTGAACGGCCCGTCGTTCACCGACTCGACCAGCATGTGTGCGCCGAAGACGCCGCGTTCGACCCGGGCGCCGAGATCAGCCAGTGCGGAGCAGAACGCGTCGTACAGCGGCTCGGAGACGGGTCCTGGTGCGGCGCTCTCCCAGGTGGGGCGCCGGCCCTTGCGGGCGTCGCCGTACAGCGTGAACTGCGAGACGACCAGGACCGGGGCACCGATGTCGGAGGCCGACTGCTCGTCGGCGAGGATCCGCAGACCCCAGACCTTCCGCGCCATCCAGTCGACCTCGGTGGTGGTGTCGGAGTGCGTGACTCCCAGGTAGACCAACAGGCCGGGCGACGCGAGACTGCCGACGACAGCGCCGTCGACGAGGACGGACGCCGAGGCAACGCGTTGGACCACGGCACGCATGCGCTCATCATCGCCGGTCGAGCGGCGTCGCCGGTCGGGCGGTATCGCCGGTCGGCTCCCATCGCCGGTCGAGCGGAGTCGCCGGTCGGGCGGTATCGCCGGTCGGCTCCCATCGCCGGTCGAGCGGAGTCGAGACCCCTCTGACACGATGAGCCCATGAGCGACCCGCTGCTGATCACCGTGGCACCGACCGGGGCCGAGACGGCCAAGGAGGACTGTCCGCAGCTCCCCACCACACCCGAGGAGATCGCGGACACCGCCCGCGCCTGCGAGGCCGCCGGCGCGGCGATGATTCACCTCCACGTCCGCGACGCCGAGCACCAGCCGACCCTGGATCCCGGGCTGCTCAAGGAGTGGGTCGCCGCTGTTCGCGACTCCAGCGACCTGATCGTCCAGCTCTCCACGGGCGGCAGCGTCCACGACCCGCTGGACCAGCGCCTCAAGGTGCTCGACGCGGAGCCAGACTCGTGCAGCCTGACGATGGGCACCACCAACTTCGGCGACGACGTCTTCTCCAACCCCTGGCCGTTCGTGTGCGAGCTCTATCAGCTCGCCCAGGAGCGCCGCGTCGTACCCGAGTTCGAGCTGTTCGACCTCGGCCAGGTGCACGCGCTGCGCCGGCTCCTCGACCGGTACGGCGTGCCCGCCGGTGGCAAGGTCCACGTCGACCTGGTGATGGGCGTGCCCGGCGGCATGAACGGTACGACGGACGCGCTCGTCGCCGCGGTGCGCGACCTACCGGCAGAGACGACCAGCTGGTCGGCCACCGGCATCGGCCGCTCGACCCTCGCCGTGATGCTGGCCAGCCTCTCCAAGGGCGGCCACCTGCGCGTCGGCATGGAAGACGTGCTCACCATCAGCCGCGGTGTGCCGGTCGAGTCGAACGCCCAGCTGGTCGAGCGCGCGGTCGCCGTCGGGGCCCTGGCTCAACGGACCCCGATGACCCCCAGCGAGGCGCGCGAGCTGATCGGCGTCGGCGCCTGACCCTCAGACGCCCCGGAACACGACCTCGTGTTCCCACTCCGCGCTCTGCTGTTGGTGAAGCCGGAGGAACTCCTGGGCGATCAGGTCCGGGTCGAACGCCGTCCCGGGTGCGACGGGTCCGTCGACGACCACGGTCGCGACGTGGACCCCGCGGTCTCCGAACTCCTCGGCCAGGAGCGAGGTCAGAGCCCGCAACCCCGCCTTGCCCAGTGACAGGCTGGTCCACCCGGGATCGGGTCGTGGCAGGCCTCCGGTGAGCAGGTAGCTGCCCGTGCCCCTGGTCGCCATCTGGGGAAGCAACCGGGACGCGACGGTGATCGCACCCACCACGTTGACCGTCCACGCATGCGCGTGTTCTTCGTGAGTGAGGTCGCCCGGTCGGTCACGGCGTACGAGTCCGGCGTTGTAGACGACCAGGTCCGGGATGCCCGCGGCGTCGACCACGCGGTCGATCGCGTCGTCCAGCGCCCGCTCATCGGCTACGTCGGCCACCAGGACGTCGACGGTCCGGCCCGTTAGCGCCAGCTTCTCGGCGAGCGGCCGCAGGTTCCGGGCATCTCGCGACAGGAGGCTGACCCTGTCGCCCGGGACCGAACAACCTCGTGCGATCGCGGCGCCCAGTCCCGAACCGGCACCGAGGACGACGACGGACGCCATGCGCGAGCGCTACTTGACGGTGGTCGACTTCGCAGCCTGTTTGGCGGCGCGCGGCTTCAGCTTCCGCTTGCCGTGGTGCGCCTGGTACTCGTCGCGGTAGTAGTCGCCGTAGTAGCCGCCCGACGCGCCGCGGCGCATCCGGTTGAAGACGATGCCGAGCGTGCGTCCGTGCACGGTCGAGATGTGGTTGAGGGAGACCTGGAGCTCGGTGTCGAGCGTGCCGCCGTGGGTGATCACGATGATCGCGCCGTCGGCCGACCGGGTGAGGACTGCGGCGTCGGTGACGGGCAGCAGCGGCGGAGCGTCGATGATCACCATCGCGTCCTTGGACAGGTCGGTGATCAGGTGGCGCATCGCCTGCGAGCCGAGGAGCTCGCTCGGGTTGGGCGGGATGGCGCCGGAGGCCAGCACGCGCAGGCCCGGGACGTCCGGGTGGTCCTGGATGACCTCTTCCGCCTTCACCCGGCCGACGAGGATGTCGGTGAGGCCCGCGCCGTCGACGATCGCGAGGGAGTCGGCGACCGTGGGCCGGCGGAGGTCACCGTCGATCAGGGTGACCGGCTGGCCGCCGATCGCGACCGCGGCCGCGAGGTTCGCGGCGATGGTCGACTTGCCGTCGGACGGCTTCGGGCTCGTGACCACGATCACCCGAGGCGGGTTGTCGACGTCCATGAACGCGAGGTTCGTGCGCAGCTTGCGGAAGGCCTCGGCGGTGTTGGCGCTGCCACCGGTGCGGGAACCCGTGACAGCGAGGGTGAGCGCCTTGCCGTCCTCCTGGCGCATGTGAGCCGACTGCGGTACGAGCCCGATCACGGGCACGCCGAACTGCTTCTCGACCTCCTCCGACGAGCGGAGACGGCGGTCGAACTGGTGGCGGATCATCGCATAGGCGAAGCCCATCACCATGCCCAGGAGCAGCCCGAGCGCCAGGTTGAGGTTGTTCCGCGGCAGCACCTGGGAGCCGCCCTGGGAGCTGCCGTAGCCGAGCAGACGGAGCCCGACCTTGTCCGTCGCGGGGTCCACGCCCTCGAGCTCGGCGACCTGTCGGGAGAGGGCGGTGACCCAGGCGTTGGCGAGCTGCGCCGCCTTCTCGGGGTCGTCGGCGCGAGCGTCGACCGTGATCAGGGCGGTGTCGAGCGGCTGGCTGACGGTGATCTTGCTCAAGAGTGCGCCCGCGGACTCGCTGGAACCGGTGTCCTTGATGACCTGCTGGGCGGTCTTGGTGCTGGTCGCGATCGCGGCGTACGACGTTGCCTTGGACTTCGCGAGGCTGTCGCCGATGGAGGCGTCGGCCGTGTTGTCCGTCTTGCCGAGCGACACGATCCCGGTCGCGGAGGCCTGGTAGACCTTCGGCTGGGTGACGTTGTAGAGGACGGCGCCGCCCAGGCCTACGAGGATCAGCAGCGCGACACCCAGCCAATGGGCGCGCACGATCCGGACGTAGTCCCTGAATTCCATGAAAACGGCTCCTCCCCGCGGATCGCCGCGGGTCCTACACTCCCCTGAGTGCGAGAGGCCAGCCTAGGCGATCCCCCCAGCGTGCGCGTCGAAGCGCTCCAAGTCACGCTCGAGGTCGTCTGTGCCGGTTCGCGGTCCGCCGTCCTGCATGACGCGGTCGAGAATGCGTGGGAACGGTGCCTCGCGCGGGACGACAGACCTGCGACCCATCGCCTCGTGGTGGTGCTCGAGGACGACGAGCAGGCGCTGGCCGCGTCGGCCGGTGAGGCCGACCTGTTCGGGACCGACCTGGCGGCCGTCATGGACCAGCTCAGCCCGATGATCACCGGGCTCGCGATCACCGACCGGGCCGGCCACCTCACCATGTTCCACGCGTGCGGCCTCGCCGACGTCGAGACCGGGGCCGCAGCAGTGCTCTTCGGCCCGTCCGGGACGGGCAAGACCACGCTGGCACGGACCCTCGGCCACCTCTTCGTCTACCTGTCCGACGAGACCGCCGCCGTCTCGGCCGACCGTCTGGTCGTCCCCTACCCGAAGCCCCTGTCGATCCTCACCGACCCGGGCAGCACCCTCAAGCAGCAGGTGTCGCCGGCCGAGCTGGGACTGGAGCCGGCCACGCCGCGCGCCTACCCGCTCCGGGCCCTGGTGCAGCTGCATCGCGTCCCGGACCACGAGGGCGAGGTGCGGCTGGAGCAGCTCAGCACCGTCGACGCGCTGCCCGAGCTGATCTCCCAGGCCTCCTACACCCGGCAGATGGACCGGCCGCTCCAGCACATGGCCGGCCTCGCGCATCACGTGGGCGGCGTACACCGGGTCACCTACCGCGAGTCCGACCAGCTCGAGCCCGTCGTCCGCTCGCTCCTGGCGAGGGCGCTGTGATGCGGGTACGACGCCGCCCCGTGCTCGACGAGTACGCCGAGGACGGCCAGGTCGCGGTCTTCTCCGAGGAGGGCATGGTCGTCGTGCTCTCCGAGCTGGCCGGTGTCGCCTGGGGGGCGTTGGGTGACGAGTGGACCGGTGCAGACGGCGTGGCCGCGCTGCTGGTGGACGTCTTCGGCGAGCCGCCTGAGGGCCACACCGCCCTCGAGATGACCGAGTCCGCTCTGCGGACGCTGTCCGGGCACGGCCTGGTCGAGCTCGACGGCCGCTGACGATCGCCGTAGACCTCCCGAATCCGGACAGGATGTTTCGGGGAGTCGATGTGCAAGGCAACCATCCGTCAGGCATACTCCTGGTGCATCCTTCGGGGGATGGACCACTCACTCGTGGGCACTAGTGGCCACTCTCAGCAAGGGGATCGATTTCACGTGCGCGACCACATCACCGCAGAAGACCAGAGCGACAGCAAGGTCGGTCGCCGAGCCTTGGTCCGGACTGGCGTGTGGGCCGTTCCGGTCGTCGCCGTTGTCGCCGCAGCCCCCGCCTTCGCCGTCTGCTCGGGCGTCACGGACCTCCACTCGTCCACCGGCGTCGGAACCAAGCCCACCAACAAGCACTACAAGGCCGATGTCACGCTGAAGAACACCGGCGCAGCGACGACCGGGCTTCTGCTGCAGGTCAAGGGTGACGGGATCTCATCGATCGCGATTGCCGGCTGGAGCAAGACCTCCACGAACGGTCAGACGACGTCATGGACGCCCAACGCCCAGCTCGCTTGCAACGGCTCCAAGGCCGTCACGGCGCTGATCGAGACCGGTAGCAACAACTCCCACACGTTCACGTTCACGTTCACGACGACGAACGTCAACAGCGTCCCGTACATCTTCTCCTTCACGGCCTGAGTCCCGAGCGCTGCGCGCGGCGATAACACTGCGGCCGCGCGCGCCTCGGGAAAGGTCGCCGGCAGGCACAATGGGCTCGGTGACCATGCTGGCGCTCGACGAGGCTGTGCCTCTGGCGCACGCGCTGGTCAATAGGGTCGCCCGCGATCAAGGCGTCCGGCTGCTCTTCATCAAGGGCCCGGTCGCGGTCGCCCAGGGTCTGCGAGCCGAACGGTCGTCGGTCGACGTCGACGCGCTCGTCGACCCTGCCCGAAGGTCGGTCCTCGCCGAGGCGCTGCCGACGATGGGGTGGGTGGACGAGCACCCCTACACCTCGCCCACGGTCCTACCCATGCACTCCCTGACCTTCCGCCACACCCGATGGCCCTGCGAGCTGGACCTCCACGACCGCTTCCCCGGTTTCTTGGCCGATCCCCAGGAGGTCTTCGAACGCCTCTGGGAGACGCACAGCTCAGTGGCGGTCGCCGCTCAGGAGGTTCCGTGTCCCGACCGGGCCGGCCAGGCGTTGGTGCTCGCGCTTCACGCGCTGCGCGACCCACATGACCCGGGGAAGGCAGGAGACCTGCGCGACCTCGCCTCGCTGATCTCGGAGCAGTTCGACTCGGAGGATCTACTCGGACTGGCCGAACTGGCGCGGGACCTGGGGGCGGCCGACACCGCCGCGCCGTTCATGGCAGCGGTCGGGGCACCTCTGCTTCCAACGCGGAGCACTGCTCCAGATGACCTCCGTGCGTGGCGCCTGCGCACGCAGCCCGACGCCAGCATCGCCGGCTGGGTCGATCAACTCCGCGCGCTCCCGAAGGGCCAGTGGCCGCGATACCTCTGGTACGCGGCGTTCCTCACCGAGGAGGAGCTGCGCATCGACAACCCGGGGCTCGGGGCGGGACGCCGGGCCCTCCTGCAGGAACGAAGCAGGCGCCTCCGCCGTGGGCTCCGAGCACTGCCGTCCGCGGTGCGCGGTCTCCGCGAGGTGGACGATCATCCGACACGTCCTTCGACGGGTCACAAAGTGCTGATCGTGCAGGAGATCCTCACGACGTACCGGGTGCCCTTCTTCGAGCTCCTGACGCAGAAGCTTGCCGACGTAGGGGTCGAGCTCGCCCTGGTGAACGGGTTCGCGCCAGGCGGTCGGGCGAGTCGGGGAGACGCCGCATCGCTGCCCTGGGCGGTGACGAGCAAGAACCGGCACCTGCCGATCCCCGGGACTACGCAACGCTGCCGTCTGGCAGCCGATCCCGCGCCGTCTGCTGAACAGCGCCGACCTGGTGGTCGTCGAACATGCGAACCGACAGCTGGTCAACTACCGGCTCCTGGTCAGGTCATGGGTGCGTGGGGCGTCCCAAGATCGCGTTCTGGGGCCATGGCGGAAACCTCCAGTCCGAACGCGGCCTCGGCACGTGGACCGAACGGTTCAAGGTCCGCCTGAGCAGGGGCCGCAGACTGGTGGTTCGCCTACACGCAGGGTGCGGCCGATCGGGTCGTCGCTCAGGGCTTCCCGCGAGAGCGGATCACGGTCGTGCAGAACGCCGTGGCGACTCCCGACGCAGAGAGGCGAGGTGGAACCTCTCCCAGGACAATGCGTCTACATCGGCAGCCTGTATCGCGAGAAGCGCATCCGGTTCCTGATCGAGGCCGCTGACGAGATCGCCGTCCGGCGGCCGGACTTCCGGCTTGTCGTAGTCGGTGACGGCGAGGACAGGGCGTACGTCGAGGCCGCTGCTGCCACCCGACCGTGGCTGGACTACCGGGGCTTCCTGTCGGGCTCACCGGCCTTCGACGTCCTCCGCGAGAGCTCGCTGCTCTTGATTCCCGGCCTGGTCGGGCTCGCCGTCGTCGACTCCTTCGCGGCCGAATGTCCCGTGGTCACCGTGGACCTGCCGTTCCACAGTCCGGAGATCGACTATCTCGAGGACGACGTCAACGGGGTTCGCCTTTTGGGTCAGGTCGCGGCTCTCGACTACGCACTGGCCGTGACGGACCTGCTAGGCGACACTGACCGCCTGGATCGTCTGCGTGAAGGCTGTCGAGACGCGGCCAAGAGGTACACGATCGACGCCATGGCGACCAACTTCGCCCACGGCATCCGCGAGGCGCTTATCTTCCCCAGCGCGTAGGGATCCGGCAACGCTCATTGCCCGGATGCCCTGCCGCTTCTGTGTCACCATAGTGACGCCATGGGGTTCTTGGACGCGCACGCGGGACTGCTTCTTGTGGGGGTCGCGCTTCTGGCGCTGGCATCCTTGCTTGTTCCGCGCCTCCTGAGGAGTGCGACCTCAGGTGACCCCACTCTGGCGTTGTGTGGCATCTACGTCATGGGCATCGCGCCGTGTCTCGAGAGCTTCCTTGACCCCTCACTCACTGGGCAGCTGTCCTACCGGGTGTCTGAAGCAGCGACCGTGCTCATCTACGCCCTTGCGATGATTGCCATAGTTGGCTCGCTGCGAGCCTCCTGGTCGCGAGGGGGCGCCTACTGGGCCCTGATGATCTACGGGCTTGCTCTGATTCTCTCTGGACTCGTCCATGACAGTCTGCCTCGTAATTTGTGGGTCCTGCCGTTGTCAGCGTTGATTGTTTCGAGCACCCAGAGTCTGACAATCGGACTCTTGCTGACTCATCTGCGTGTTGTCGGGCGCATCATGACGGGAGCCAGCCTCTACTTGGCCCTGACCGACTACTCGTCGGTTCAGTTCACTGAGAATGGCCGAACTCTTCTTGGTCACCCACAACTGAGTGGAGCGACTCCACATCCCAATGTGCTGGGGGCTGTGGCCGCATTTGCCCTCCTCTTCGAGCTCGCTTCGAATGGCAGCAAGAGACGGCTCGGCAACCTTTTCGGTCTGGTTACCGCTGCTTGTTGCTTGGTGTTGGCTCAGTCCCACGGGGGTTGGCTCATGGCCTGCTTGGGTATCGCCGTCCTGGCCTTCGGCTCTCGAAGGATTCAGGTCCGTGGGATACGTGTCAGTGTAATTTTTCTGAGCGGAATTTTCGTTGCATTCTTCGCCTACCGCTCGGTGACTACCGAGCCGGGGCGTTCTCTGGTTCCCGGCTTGGCGTTTCTTAACGGCCGGACTGAGGTCTGGAACATCGCCCTCGAGCCATTCCACTCGAATCCATGGTGGGGAGGTGGCCCTTCAGTCTTTGACCTCCAGTTCCGCCTGCAGAATGGTCCTCTTGGTGTCACGGTTGGGCAAGCCCACAATCAATTGATTCAAGCCCTCGCCACGGGCGGGATAGTTGTTGCGTCCTGCTTCGTGTTGGTTGTGGCCACGTGGTTGATAGCGGCGCGCAGGCAATGGCGCCTCGGGATGTTTATCCCGATGGTCATGGTCGTGATGCTCCTGGCCGATAGTGGAGTGGAGTCACCCATGCGGGGATACCTCGCCGTGCAGACGTTCATGACACTGGCGACTCTGATGGCACTCCGGGCGCAGCCGCTGACGCATCCGTCCCAACTGCCACCTCGGGGAAAACTTGCTCAAATGCGAGTGGATGCGAGCTCTGAGGCCGTTGTGAACGGTATCGACGAGACGCGACCCAACGACAACACCCGGGCGGCAATGCCTCGCGGTGCCTACTGGGCGTAACTCGCCCACCCACCACGTTCAGGGCTTTGGGGTTTGCTTAGGCGGTGCCGGACGGCCGAATCTCGCGGGCGGGGTTTCCGGCGAAAACGGCGCTCGCCGGCACCACCCCACTGACGACGGCACCGGCGCCGATCACCGAGTCGTCCCCTACTCGGCTGCCCTTGAGCACGACTGCGCCAGTCCCGATGAAGACATTGCGGCCGATGCGCACACCGTCGTCGGGCCGCGGTTCCGGCATGGGCGCGTGTCGACGGTCGGCGTGGCGAACGGGGTGAAAGTCTGTGTCTGCGATGGTCACGTTCGCGCCCAACAGAGTGCCGTCCCCGATCGTCACCTCCAGCGCCGCGCAGATGGAGCCCCCGCTGATCCCCACAGAACGGCCGATGTCGATGATCGCGCCGCGCCGAAGCGTGCGCAGGACCACGGGGTGGTTCACTCCGAGCGCCGTGCGGCTCGACCACGAGGTGAGGACCGTGCCTTCGCCGACCACGATGCGCGAGCCGTCTGCCACTGACACCACCGGCCGACCGTGGAGGCGGACCTGCTCAGCGAGAGTCACCCCCTCGCGTTGCAACTGTCTGATGCCGACTTCATGCACGATGCGATCAGCCAGTCGGAGGACGCGGTCGGGCACGCGCCAACCCTACGGGTGCCCGATCGGGACATGGGGCATTCCACCCGACCGCGTCCATGAAATGGGCCGGATGAGGGGTCCTTCTGAGAGGATCTGCTCGTGGTTCACAGCTGTTCGTGCGTAGCGGATCTCTCTGCTGCGTATCGCACAGTGCGAGGCCCGATCGCATCACGTACCTCACGATGGGCTGGGCGTTGACCGCAGCTGTGCCTGGTGGTGAGGATCCGGTTGACGACACGAGCCGAGCACGACGCGGGCTGACCTGGACGGTCTCGTCTCTGGTCGTCCTGGCTGTGGCCCAGCTCGCCTACACGTCTACGACCGCCCGGATCATCGCGCCCGCACAGTTCGGCTACTACGCAAGTGCTCAGGCGCTGGCAGCCGCAGCGGGCTACCTGTCGCTGGCGTCGATCGGGTTGGCTGTGATGCGTCACCGATCCGCCAACGGGCTCCGACGCGCGGGCGTCACGTTCGCCCTCACGTCGGGCCTGCTGGCCGGCTGCTTGGTGGCACTCGTCGGAGGACCGTGGGCCCGAGTCTGGGGGATCCCGGATGCCGCCGACGCCGCCCGCTTGGCGGGTCTGTGCGTTGCGCTCTCTCCGATCACAGCTGTGATGACGGGGCTTCAGCGCAGAAGCCTCCGATACCGCCATGCCGCTCTGGGTGAGGCGCTCGGCCCGCTGGTGGGGTTCGGTGTCGGCTTGGTGCTTGCCCTGACGTGGAAGAGCGCCCTTGCTCTGATCCTCGGCCAGGCTGCCTCCAGTGCGGTGACTGTCATCGTGTGCGTACCTCGATCGCGCCAAGCCGGCGATGGGCAGGGTTCGCGCGTCACGTGGCGCACGCTGGTCGGTTTCGCCTCCAATGTTTCCGCCCAGAACTTCGTCTACTACGTGATCTACGGCCTGCCCCCCTTCGCGGTGTCTCGTGGGCTGGGAGCCCATGCTCTCGGCATCTATGGAAGGGCGAGCACACTCATCACCCTTCCGCTCGTCCAGCTCACACAATCGGTGAGCAAGGTGCTGTATCCCCTGTGGGCGCGGCGTTCCAAGCCTGCAGAGATCAAGGATCCGTTCACCGACGTACTCGTCGGAGCATCCCTGATCGGAGCGCTCGGGTTCGGGGCGCTGTTCGGCGCGGCCACCCCGATCTGTCGGATCCTCCTCGGGCCGGCGTTCGACGGCGTCGACGACGTCGTACGAGTTCTCGCTGTCTTCGGATTCCTGAATCTCCAGCTGACCATCTCCGGCAGCTTGCAGGAAGTCTTCCGATGGATGCGGGACGTGTGGGCCATCCAGACTCTCAAGCTGGGTGTGAGTGTCCTGCTGATCGGGATCGTGTGGGTCCCCCATGTGACGTTTGCCGCGGGGGTGCTCGTTCTGGAGCAGGTCCTGGCCCACGCGCTCCAGCTGCGCCAGCTGGGGCGTCGGGGAGCCGTGTCAGTGCCTCTGGCGCGCAGGGCGTATGTTCGTCACTTCACACTCGCAGGCCTGCCGGCGATTGTGTTGTGGCTCGTCACGGCGTCGATCGGTGGTCTGGTGGCACAACTGGTCGCTGCGACGGTCACGGCGTGCCTGGTGTGCGTGGTCTTGCTGCTGCTCGGCGATCGGATCGACGGAATTGCCGCCTTGCGTCGGCGCGGGCTACTGCCGGCGAGCCTCGCAGCTCGGCTGAGGGGAGCCCCAGGATGACCTCATTGCTGCTCATCACCAACGAGCCACGCGAGGGCACGGAGTACGGGCTGCGCGACGAGTTCGTACGGCTCCGTGAGCGCGGCGTGCTGACCGGCTACGAGGCGCTCGCTCCGCTTGCCCTGACGCGCTCGGGTGTGGCGTGGCGAGACGTCGTCGGAGCCGTCCAAGAGGCCGCGGCCAGAATGAAGCCTGACGTCGTGATGGTGCTCACCCCGAAGGCCGACCGGTGGACCGAGGACGATGTCCGATCGGTAATCGCTATCGCTGGCCGTCCTCACATCGTGTACTGGGAGGGTGACCCGTGGGGCTGGCGTCATCGGCCCACGAAGTCCATGAGGTCGTGGCTGCGGATCTCGGACTCGGTCTTCTCGGTCGCCCTGGGGTATCAACGGGACTTGCTACGTCGAGCAGGCGCGCGACGCGTACGTTTCATCTCGCAGACGTACTGCCACGTGCAGTTCGGGCATATCGAGTCGGAATGGCATGCCCCGTCCGACGACGCCGTGCGGCGTGCGGTCATGGTGGGAAGCTTGACCGGCCGCCTTCCAGGCTGGAGCACCGTCCCGGGCACGCGGGACAGACGCCGACTGGTCGACCTTGCGGAGGACCGGCTCGGGCCAGACGTCTTCCGCGTGTACGGAAGGGGCTGGCGCGGCCCTAGTGCGGCCGGAATGGTGCCGTTCGCCGAGCAGCTCGACGTGATCCGAGCTGCGGGCGTCTCGATCAACTGGGACCACTATCCGCGGTTGGTCGCCTACGCGTCGGACCGTTTGCCCAACAGCCTCATCGCCGGACGCGTGCACGTCACCACGCGCCATCCTGAGATGGGGTGGTTGCCCGGTGAGGAACACGGCCTCTTCCTCGAGCGCAGTCCGAGCGACGTGATCGCCACGGTCGAGAGTCTCCGGACGCGACCTCCCGACGAGGTCGCGGAGCTCGGTCGAGCGGCGTACGACTGGGTGCGCGATCGTCTCTCGGACCGGCAGGCCGCGAGGTTCATGCTCAACGAGGCCGCCGGGATGGATCTCGACCTACCTGAGCCCTGGGACCAGATCGCGACCATGGGCGACCACCCGGTCTGAGCCGGCGTCCGTCGCTCCCGAGGGCACTGGCTTTGTACTATCGACGCAGCTGGCCCGAAGCGACACGCATCGGCTCGACCAGCTCACCCAGTCCACAGGCAGCGGAGGTCGGGCGTGTCCAGGATCGACGTGCTGATGACGTCGCACAACCGGTGCGCCCAGACCATCGCCTGTCTCGAGTCCCTCTTCGAGGATGTGGTGACAGCAGACCTTCGTGTTGTCCTTGTCGACGCCGGGAGCAGCGATGGCACGGGGGAGCAGGTGGCTGCTCGGTTCCCGCAGGTGATGCTCGTGGCCAAGAGCCCGGACGTCTTCTGGGGCGGCGGCATGCAGGAGGCGGGTAGGCACGCCCGGGCCGACGCCGACTTCCACCTGTGGCTGAACGACGACGTGGTCCTCGACGGCGACGCGCTCTCGACGTTGGTCGCGATCGGTGGGGACGACCGGATCGTGGTCGGCAAGCTCCGAGACACCATGGGCCGCCCGACCTACGGCGGACTTCGGGCGCGGGGGCTGAAGCGGTTGTCCCTGACCCCGGCCGCCGTCTCAGAAAGCACGAGGCAGGTCGACACCATGAACGGGAACGTGGTGCTCGTGGGCAAGGATGTCGTCAGGCGCATTGGGTCCGTACGCGGAGATCTCTTCCCGCACCAGTTCGGTGATGTCGACTACGGCTTCCGCGCGGCGCATGCGGGCTTCGAGGTCCTCCAGGCGCCCGACACCGTCGGAGTCTGTTCGCACAATCCTCCCTGGCGGCCGTATGCCGGACGCACCATCAGGGCACGCTGGCGCGCGGTGACCGGGATCAAGGCGTTGCCTCCGCGGATGTGGCTGAACGCGTGTGTGCGGCACGGTGGACTGCTCGCACCGGCGTACTTCGCCCTTCCCTACCTCCGGGTCCTCCGGCGTGATACGTCGGAGCCGAAGGCGTGAGAGTCACCGTCGCCGGACCGATCGATCTCCAGGTACTGCAACCGCTCCTCGACTCCGAGGTCACCCGTCCCGGGTACAGCTTCCCCATGACGGCGCACCTCGTCACCGCGCTTGTCGGGATGGAGGTCGACGTCACTGTCGTCGCCACTGATCCCGCGGTCACCACGGCGTACCGACTGCGCGGGTCTCGCCTCGACGTTCGTGTCGTCCCGATGCGCCCTCGGGCACGACACCGTGCCCAAGACTTCTTCCGCGCAGAGCGTCGGGGGATCAGTCAAGCGATCCAGGACCTGCAGCCCGACGTGGTTCACGCGCATTGGACCTACGAGTTCGCGCTGGCGGCGGAGAAGACTCATATCCCGACACTGGTCACCGTTCACGACTGGGCGCCTTCGATCCTCTTCCACCATAGGGACGCCTACCGGGCTGCACGCCTGGCCATGCAGGTCCGAGCCATCACCACCGCGAGGCACCTCAGCGCGGTGTCGCCCGAGATCCAGCGCCAGGTGGAGAAGATCTACCGGAAACGGCTCGCGCTGGTCCCCAACGGGTTGTCGGACGAGTACTTCCGGGGGCCGTCGAAGCCACCTACCGACGGGATCAGGTACGGCGCGCTGGTCAACGGTGACGACCATCGAAAGAACTTGCGCACTCTCCTCCGTGCCTTCGGGCTCCGGGACCGGGCTGAGGACAGGCGTCTCGTGTTGGCAGGCGGGGGTTGTGCGCCCGGCGACCCACTGCACACTTGGGCGGTCGAGCACGGATTGGATGACGAAGTCGTGTTTCGAGGTCCCATGAGGCCCGAGGAAGTACCCGCCTACCTGGCGGGGCTCGACGTGTTCGTACACCCGGCACTCGAGGAGTCGTTCGGGATGGTGATCCTGGAGGCCATGGCGGGTGGGGTACCCGTCATCGGAGGCCAGGAGAGCGGTGCAGTGCCCTGGCTGCTCGACGACGGCCGGGCCGGGATGCTGAGCGACGTCCGTTCGCCCGAGGGACTCGCCAGATCGATGGTTGCCATGGCTGGCAGTGATACGAGATCCCGATTCGCAGAGCGCGGTCGCGAGCGGGCGGAGTCGTTCCGGATGGCTCGGGTTGCCGCCCAGTACGTCGAGCTATACCAACGCCTGCTGCGCTGACTCAGCCATTGTCGGTCACCTGCCGGTACACCTGTAGCAGCGTCTCAAGGCCGCGCGCCGGCGCATTGTTCGTCTCGAACGCCGTGCGGGCGGACGCGCCGCGCCGGCCAGTTGCTTCGTCGTCGATCCGGCTGATCGCAGCACCCAGTGCGTCGGCCGAGGGGTCCACGACCCATCCGGTGCTGTCGTCGACGATGGTGCCGACGCTCCCACCCGACACCGTCAGCACTGGGCGGCCTCGAGCGAACGCCTCGGCCACCACCAGCGGATAGCCTTCGAAGACGCGCGAGGGCACCACGACGTATGCCGCCTCCGCCATCGCAGCAGCCACAGCAGGTGATGGAACCTGACCGAGCCAGCGCACGCTCCCGGTCCGGGTAGCCGCCTCGACCCGCTCTCGCAGTGGGCCGTCGCCGACGACGACGAGGGTGCGTCCGGTCGCCACGCCCTTTCGTTCCCAGGCGTCCAATAGGAGATCAACTCCCTTCGCCTCGTCGAGGCGGCCCACGTACAGCACGTCTTGCCCGGGCTCGCCGGCGGAGCCTGGGTCAGGCACCCACGTCGGCCTGACCGTGATCCGGTCGGCGGGCAGGCCATATGCGAGAAGCATGTCGCGCATGAACGGCGTGAGCGCGAGAAAGCGATCGACCCCTTCGTTCCAGGTGCGCCGGTGGACGTCGAGCCCGATCGTCACCGGGATGGTCTGGACCCGCGAGCCGCGGTAGCAGCCGTGACGCACCGCCGGAAGGCCGAGCCGGGTCCCGACGCAATCCGTGCACACCCGACCTTCGCGCAGGTGAACCCCGTTGGCGCAGCCGTGACGGTAGGCGTGCACGGTCTGCACCACCGGAATTCCGTGTTTGCGCGCCACGCGGACCACCCAGGGCGAGATGAGTGGCTGCACGTGGTGCAGGTGGACCACGTCTGGCCGGGAGGTTTGCAGGAGCCGCTCGAACCGCCGGACTCCGGAGGGAGAGTAGACCGGCCCCGGTGCGGCGCGGAGCACCCCCGCCACTCCACCGGGGATGGTGTCGGAGTCCTCGAACATCTCGACGACGTCGACTCCGCCTTCGCGGAGCAGCGCAACCTCAGCACGGACGAGCTGGTTCTCCCCGCTCGGTGCGCTGGACCGGTAGAAGTTGTGGGCGACCAGGACCCGCATGGCTCAGCGGTGGCGCAGCGCGGAGACCACGAAGCGCGGGTTGCCGATCAGGTAACGGCGCCAGAGGCGGCGCGGCTCGCGCGAGAGCCGGTAGATCCACTCGAAGCCCGAGCCGTGGAGGAAGGCCGGCGCCTCGGACACCGCACCCGACCAGAAGTCGAAGGCAGCGCCGACCGGAACGATCGGCATCTCGAGCAGCGGCGCGAGACGGCGTACGACGTAGTCCTGGTTCGGGGTGCCGAGACCGACCCAGAGGATGTTCGCGCCGGAGGCACGAACCCGGACGGCCAGGTCGAAGAGGTCCTCGTCGGACAGCGCGGCGAAGGGCGGGGTCTCGGTGCCGACGATCGACACGCCCGGCACCGCGTCACGCAGCCCGTCGGCCATGCCGTCGGCCACGCCGTCCTTGCCACCCCAGAGGTAGTGGTGCGCGAGGCCGACTCCGGCAGCCGCGACTGCTCCCACGAGACCGGGCCCACGGACCGGACCGGTCCGGCCCTGGGTGCGGCCCAGCCAGGCGACGGGCGTGCCGTCCGCGAGGTTCAGGTCGCTGGAGAGAAGAGCGTCGCGCAACACGGGGTCGCGGTCGACCAGGGAGAGCGTGTAGGCGTTGCAGAGGTGGACCTGAAAGGTCGTGCCGGTGACCGCCGCATCGACGATGCGCACCGCTGCAGCTGTCGTGTCGAGGTCCGCGATCGGGATCCGGCAGACGGGGTAGATCCGAACCCCCGGAACGGCCGATGCGCGCGGCGACATCGGCGGGTCGAGGGTGTCGGTCACAGGGTAAAGAATCTCATGCGGCAGGCGTTCTGTTCGCAATATCGACCACTGCGGCGGGCGGAAAGTGGGCAGGATCACTGACCCGGATCGGCCATGCCGGGAAACCCGAAATGACCAACGTCGCCTGCCGTTGGTGAAGAATGACGGCAGTCCCTCCCTCACCATCGACTGGAGCTTGCTGTGCCTCGAGCACTCATCACGGGCGTCACCGGCCAGGACGGGTCCTATCTCGCCGAGCTCCTCCTCGGCAAGGGTTACGAGGTGCACGGTCTGATCCGCCGCGCTTCGCTGTTCAACACCGGCCGGATCGACCACCTCTACCGCGACCCGCACGAGAAGGACGCGCGGATGTTCCTCCACTACGGCGACCTCACCGACGGCGCTCGGCTGGTGACGCTGATGCGCGAGATCGACCCCGACGAGGTCTACAACCTCGGCGCGCAGTCGCACGTTCGAGTCTCCTTCGACGAGCCGGAGCACACCGGCAACGCGACGGCGCTCGGCGCGATGCGGCTCCTCGAGGCCGTGCGGATGTCCGGCGTCGACTGCCGCTACTACCAGGCGTCCAGCTCGGAGATGTTCGGCGCCGCCCCGCCGCCGCAGGACGAGTCGACGCCGTTCTACCCCCGCTCGCCGTACGGCGTGGCCAAGGTCTACGCCTACTGGGCGACCAGGAACTACCGCGAGGCCTACGGTCTCTACGCCGTCAACGGCGTCCTCTTCAACCACGAGTCGCCGCGCCGCGGCGAGACGTTCGTGACCCGCAAGGTCACCCGCGCGGTCGCCCGGATCAAGGCGGGCCTCGACGAGCACATCTACATGGGCAACCTCGACGCCGAGCGCGACTGGGGCTACGCCCCGGAGTACGTCGAGGGCATGTGGCGGATGCTCCAGGCCGACGAGCCCGACGACTTCGTGCTCGCGACCGGCAGCTCCATCTCGGTGCGCGACTTCGTCGAGGCCTCGTTCAGCCACGCCGGGCTCGACTGGGAGGAGCACATCCGCTTCGACGACCGCTACCTGCGTCCCTCCGAGGTCGACGCCCTGTGCGGCGACCCGGGCAAGGCCGAGCGGGTGCTCGGCTGGAAGGCGACCGTCGACGGGAAGCGGCTGGCGCAGATCATGGTCGACGCCGACATCGAGGCCCTCGAGCACGAGGGCCGTCCCTGGATCGACCATCCCGACCTGGCCGGCTGGCCGGCGACCCCATGACCGGCTTCGAGCCCGGGCCGCTCGACCGCGACGCCACGACGTACGTCGCCGGACACCGCGGCATGGTCGGCTCCGCGATCTGGCGCCGGCTGGAGGCGGCCGGCTTCACCGACCTGCGGGGTCGCGCCTCGTCGGAGGTCGACCTCCGTGAACGCGGCGCGGTCTTCGACTACCTCGCCGAGATCAAGCCGCGGTACGTCGTCCTGGCAGCCGCGAAGGTCGGTGGCATCCTCGCCAACGACTCCCACCCGGTCGAGTTCCTCTCCGACAACCTCCGGATCCAGACCAACGTGCTCGACGCCGCCCTCGAGCAGCGGGTCGAGCGGTTGCTGTTCCTCGGCTCGTCGTGCATCTACCCGCGCCTCGCGCCGCAGCCGATCCGCGAGGACTCCCTGCTCACCGGTCACGCTCGAGCCGACCAACGACGCCTACGCGATCGCCAAGATCGCCGGGATCCTCGGCGTGCAAGCGGTCCGCCGCGAGTTCGGGCTGCCGTGGATCTCCGCGATGCCGACGAACCTCTACGGCCCGGGCGACAACTTCTCGCCGACCGGGAGCCACGTCCTGCCCGCGCTGATCCGGCGGTACGACGAGGCCCGCGCGTCCGGCGCTCCTACGGTCACGAACTGGGGGAGCGGGTCACCACGCCGCGAGTTCCTCCACGTCGACGACCTGGCCGACGCCTGCCTCCACATGCTCGAGCACTACGACGGGCCGGAGCAGGTCAACGTCGGCACCGGCAAGGACGCGACCATCCAGGAGATCGCCGGGCTCGTGGCCGCGGCCGTCGGCTTCGAGGGCGAGACCGTGTGGGACACCACCAAGCCGGACGGCACACCACGCAAGCTCCTCGACGTCGGCAAGCTGCACGACCTGGGCTGGACCGCCCAGACGTCGCTCGCCGACGGGCTCGCCGCGACGGTCGCGTGGTACCGCGAGCACGCGGGCGAGCTGCGCGAGGTCGG
>CAWHZH010000005.1:0-427155 GCA_963833775.1 uncultured Actinomycetota bacterium
GAGAAGCTGCTCTACGACAACGGGACCCAGACCTTCCTGACCATGGTGATCACCATGACCGCCGGCACCGCGGTGATCATGTGGTTCGGCGAGCTGATCACCGACCGCGGCGTCGGCAACGGCATGTCGATCCTGATCTTCACCCAGATCGTGGCGCGCTTCCCGGCCTCCCTGTGGTCGGTGCAGAAGGCGAACGGCTGGTGGGTCTTCGGGGTCGTGATCGCGATCGGCCTGGTGATCATCGCGGCCGTGATCTTCATCGAACAGGCGCAACGCCGGATCCCCGTGCAGTACGCCCGCCGGATGGTGGGCCGCAAGATGTTCGGCGGCTCGTCGACGTACATCCCGCTCAAGGTCAACCAGGCCGGCGTGATCCCCGTGATCTTCGCTTCCTCGCTGTTGTACCTGCCGGCCATGGCCTCGCAGTTCAACCAGCAGAATCCACCGGGCTGGTCGATCTGGATCTCGAAGTATCTCGTCCGCGGAGACCATCCGTTGTACATGCTCGCGTTCTTCGGGATGATCGTCTTCTTCACCTACTTCTACGTGTCGATCACCTTCAACCCTGAAGAGGTGGCGGACAACATGAAGAAGTACGGCGGCTTCATCCCCGGGATCCGGGCGGGCAAGCCGACCGAGGACTACCTGTCCTACGTCCTGTCCCGCATCACGCTGCCAGGCGCGCTGTACCTCGGTTTCATTGCCCTGATCCCGCTGGTCGCCTTCGTGCTGATCGGCGCGGACCAGAACTTCCCGTTCGGCGGAACCTCCATCCTGATCATGGTGGGCGTCGCGCTCGATACGGTGAAACAGATCGAGAGCCAGCTCCAGCAGCGCAACTACGAAGGGTTCCTGCGCTGAGATGAGCCACCCCAACACGCCGCTGGGCCGGGGGCCTCGCTGATGCGGCTGATCCTGATGGGTCCGCCGGGGGCTGGGAAGGGAACCCAGGCCAAGATGGTCGCCGACCACTTCGGCATCCCCGCGATCTCGACCGGCGACATCTTCCGGGCGAACGTCTCCCGGGGCACCGAGCTCGGCAAGAAGGCCGAGGAGTACATGGACGCCGGCGAGTACGTGCCGGACGACCTGACGAACCTGATGGTCCGAGCCCGCATCGACGAGCCCGACGCCGCCCCGGGCTTCCTGCTCGACGGCTACCCGCGCACGCTTGCGCAGGTCGAGGAGCTCGACGGGATGGTCGCGTTCACCGGGCACCGCCTCGACGCCGCCGTCGTGCTGACCGTCGACCAGGACGAGCTGGTGGCACGCCTGCTGCAGCGCGCCCAGAGCGAGGACCGGGCGGACGACACCGAGGACGTCATCCGGCGCCGCCAGGAGGTGTACGCCGAGCAGACCGAGCCGCTGATCGACGTCTACCGCCAGCACGGCATCGTCTACGAGATCGACGGCATGGGCGAGGTCGAGGACGTCACGAAGAGGATCTTCGAGGCCCTCGACGTCGTACCCCAGAGCTGAGCCGGACGACCTCATGGGCCTTCTCGACCGCGGCGTGGAGATCAAGACGCCGGACCAGATCGACCTGATGCGGCGCGCCGGCCTGCTCACCGGCCAGACCCTGGAGCTGCTCCGCGGGGCGTGCCGACCGGGGATCACCACCGGGGAGCTCGACGCGATCGCGGAGGACCACATCAGGTCGAACGGCGGAGTTCCGTCGTTCCAGGGCTACGGCTACCCGCCGTTCCCCGCGACGATCTGCGCGTCGGTGAACGAAGAGGTCGTCCACGGCATCCCGGGCAACCGCGCGCTCGTCGAGGGTGACGTGATCTCCATCGACTGCGGCGCCATCGTCGAGGGCTGGCACGGCGACGCGGCGATCACCGTCGCGATCGGCGAGGTGCCGGCCGGTGTCGTCGAGCTGATGCGGGTCACCGAGGAGTCGCTGTGGGCCGGGATCGCCGCCGCCCGGCTGGGCGGCCGCGTCACCGACATCTCGCACGCGGTCGAGTCGTCGGTCCGCTCACACGGTGACTACGGCATCCTCGAGGACTACGTCGGCCACGGCATCGGCAGCGAGATGCACATGGCGCCCAACGTGCCCAACGTCGGGCGCCCCGGACGCGGGCCGAAGCTCGTGCCGGGCCTGGCGCTCGCCGTGGAGCCGATGGTGACGCTCGGCACCAACGAGACCGACGTCCTGGCCGACGACTGGACGGTCGTGACGGCCGACGGCTCACGAGCCGCCCACTTCGAGCACACCTTCACCCTGACGCCGAACGGCGCCTGGGTGCTCACCGCCCTCGACGGTGGCGAGGAGCGTCTCACCACGCTCGGTGTGCCGTTCGGCGGCCGCTGAGGATTCCGGGCTTTTTCCTCATCTGGATAGGTTCGCCGCATGGATGTGACGCCGCTGGTCTGGTGGACCACCATCCTCGTGACGTCCGCGATCCTGATCTTCGACGTGTTCGTGATCGGCCGTCGTCCGCACGAGCCGAGCCGCCGCGAGACCATCACCGCCCTGGCGATCTACGTCAGCCTCGCGATCGTCTTCGGGCTGGGCGTGTGGTACTTCGCCGGGAGCGAGTACGGCGGTGAGTTCTTCGCCGGCTGGCTGACGGAGTACTCCCTCTCCATCGACAACCTCTTCATCTTCATCGTGATCATGGGCAAGCTCGCCGTCCCGCGCGAGCTCCAGCAGAGCGCCCTGATGGTGGGGATCGTGCTCGCCCTGATCCTCCGTGGCATCTTCATCGCCGTCGGCGCCGCCGCGATCGCACAGTTCAGCTGGGTGTTCTACCTCTTCGGGTTCTTCCTGGTGCTGACCGCGGTCAACCTCGTCCGCGAGGCCGGCGACGAGGACGGTGGGTACGACGAGCCACGGCTGGTGCGCTTCGCCCGGCGCCACCTGCCCTTCACCGACACCTGGAACGGTCCCAAGCTCACCGTCCGCGAGAACGGCTCCCGGCTGTTCACGCCGATGTTCCTCGTCATCCTGACCCTCGGTGTGACCGACCTGCTGTTCGCCCTGGACTCCATCCCGGCGATCTACGGCCTCACGAACGAGCCCTACCTGGTCCTGACCGCGAACATCTTCGCGCTGATGGGTCTGCGGCAGCTCTACTTCCTGATCGGCGACCTGCTCAAGCGGCTGGTCTACCTCTCCTACGGCCTGGCGTTCCTGCTGCTCTTCATCGGCGTGAAGCTGATCCTGCACGCGATGCACGAGAACACGCTCCCCTTCATCAACGGCGGCGAACCGATCGAGTGGGCGCCGGACATCCCGATCTGGGTGTCGCTGGTCGTCATCGTGGGCACCCTCGCGATCACCACGATCCTGAGCCTCGCCGCGGACCGTCGGCACGCCGGCACCAGGGCCTGAGCCGAGCAGTCAAGCGCAGGCGGCGGCGTACGGCGACGGCGGGAGGCCCGCCCGGGTCATCCGCACCTGCAGGCACACGCGTGCGGGGGAGCGAATGGTCACCGACGGACCGGTCTCACCTGTCAGGCCTTCTTGGCGGCTGCCTTCTGCGCCTTCTTGGCGGTACCGCGACCCGCGTTCCTCGTGGCAGCCTTCGCCGGGGTCGAGTTCTTCAGCCGCACGCGCAGCGACGTGGCGCCGTCCGCCTGGCCGACCTCGAGGTAGCTCTGGGCGCGCACCAAGGTACTGAGCTTGGAGTAGCCGTAGTTGCGCGGGTCGAACGACGCGTTCGTCTTCGTGAGGTAGCTGCCCAGGGCGGACAACATCACCCAGCCGTCTTCCTGGGAGATGGACTCCACGGCCGTGGTGAGGAGTCGGCGGAGGTCGGGAAGCGGCGGGGCGTCCACCGTGCCGACGGCATCGGTGGGCTCCTCGGCGTCCCCTCGGGCCAGCACCTCGAGAAAGATGAACCGGTCGCAGGCGTTCTGCAGGGACGTCGGGGTACGTCGCCGGCCGAGCCCGTAGACGGTCTTCCCGGACTCGCGCAGCCGGGTCGCGAGGCGGGTGAAGTCGGAGTCGCTCGACACGATCGCGAACGCGTCCAGGTTGCCGGAGTAGAGGAGGTCCATCGCGTCGATGATGAGAGCCGAGTCGGTGGAGTTCTTGCCCACGGTGTTCGCGAACTGCTGGATCGGCTGGATGGCATGCCGGGGCAGCTCGGCCTTCCAGCCGACGAGCTGCTGGGTCGTCCAGTCGCCGTAGGCGCGCTTGACCGTGGGGATGCCGTAGCGGGCGAGCTCCTCCAGCAACGCGGCGGCGCTGCTCGCCGAGGTGTTGTCGGCGTCGATGAGGACGGCGAGCCGAGCGTTCTGGGGCTCGGGGGCAGAGTCGGTCACGGCGCTCCTTCGGGTCGCCCACCACGCTAGCGGAGCCGTTGAGGGGTGACCGACGGGGCGGCAGGCCCGACACGCCCGGACGCGTGGGTCGGGCGCACTTCGATTAGGGGTTGGGCCCGGGTGCGGCCTAAACTGGCGTGTCGGCCCAACTTGGGTCTGTTTCGCGGTGCCTCGCGGCTGCCCGGAGAACCTACGCCTCCTGTGTTGGAGGCGTGCGTGCGCCCGGGAAGAGGTCCGTGCAGACGGCCACGAGAGGTCCACCCTGCTGGGAGGTTCCCGGGTCGACGGTAGACGAAACTGACCGCGTTATCGCTAACAGAAGTGAGGACATGCCCAAAAAAGAAGGTGTGATCGAGATCGAGGGCACCGTCGTCGAGGCTCTCCCGAACGCCATGTTCCGGGTCGAGCTGAGCAACGGTCACAAGGTCCTGGCCCACATCAGCGGCAAGATGCGCCAGCACTACATCCGGATCCTCCCCGAGGACCGGGTCGTGGTGGAGCTCTCGCCGTACGACCTCACGCGAGGTCGGATCGTCTACCGGTACAAGTAACAGCCGTCCGAGCCAGAAAGGGCTGACGAAGTGAAGGTCAACCCGAGCGTCAAGAAGATCTGTGACAAGTGCAAGGTGATCCGTCGCCACGGCCGCGTCATGGTGATCTGCGAGAACCCGCGTCACAAGCAGCGGCAGGGCTGAGGGCCGCCCTGGAAGGCCGGACGGAGTCCGGACTTCCAGTCGGCACGAAACCGCAGCGAGCTTGCTCGCAAGGCGGCCTGAGACCGGGCCGTGAACAACTGAACACCCACCACGTGATCGCTAGCCCGTCCTACGACGGGTGAAGTCACCTCCGGAGCAGTGGCCGGAGCTGGTCTCGACGAGCTCGACCGCCGAGAAGCCAGACGCGACACGACCGAAACCTCTGTGAACTACCCGAAGGGAACGCCAGACAACATGGCACGCCTCGTTGGTGTCGATCTCCCGCGCGACAAGCGCATCGAGATCGCACTCACCTACATCTACGGCATCGGCCGTACCCGCGCCCAGCAGCTCCTGACCGTGACCGGGGTCAACCCCGACCTCCGCGTGCACCAGCTCGGCGACGAGGAGCTCGTGAAGCTCCGCGACGCGATCGAGGGCAACGACGAGATCAAGATCGAGGGTGACCTCCGCCGCGAGGTCCAGGCGGACATCCGTCGCAAGATCGAGATCGGCAGCTACCAGGGTCGCCGCCACCGCCAGGGTCTCCCTGTCCGTGGCCAGCGCACCAAGACCAACGCGCGCACCCGCAAGGGTCCCAAGCGCACCGTCGCCGGCAAGAAGAAGGCCAAGTGACGGTCTCGACCCCGCTCGACCACCGAGCACCCTCGATCTTCCGACCAGTTTTCGTTTAGGAGTACTGCATGCCTCCCAAGAGCCGTCAGGCCGGCGCCAAGAAGGTGCGTCGCAAGGAGAAGAAGAACATCGCTCAGGGCGAAGCCCACATCAAGAGCACGTTCAACAACACCATCGTCACCATCACCGACCCCACCGGCGCGGTGATCTCGTGGGCCTCGGCCGGCACCGTCGGCTTCAAGGGCTCGCGCAAGTCCACCCCGTTCGCCGCGCAGATGGCCGCCGAGGCCGCTGGTCGCCGGGCGATGGACCACGGGATGAAGAAGATCGACGTCTTCGTCAAGGGTCCGGGTTCGGGCCGCGAGACCGCGATCCGCTCGCTGGGTGCGATCGGCCTCGAGGTCGGCACCATCCAGGACGTCACCCCCACCCCCCACAACGGTTGCCGGCCGCCCAAGCGTCGCCGCGTCTGACCTCGAGACTGAGAAAGAGAGACTGAACCATGGCCCGTTACACCGGCCCCATGACCAAGAAGTCGCGCCGTCTCGGTGTCGACCTCGTCGGCGGCGACTCGGCGTACGAGCGTCGTCCCTACCCGCCCGGCCAGCACGGCCGCGGCCGGATCAAGGAGAGCGAGTACCTCCTGCAGCTCCGCGAGAAGCAGAAGGCTCGTTTCACCTACGGCGTCCTCGAGAAGCAGTTCCACAACTACTACACCGAGGCCTCGCGTCGGCAGGGCAAGACAGGTGACAACCTGCTCCAGCTGCTCGAGTGCCGTCTCGACAACGTGGTCTACCGCGCCGGCTTCGCCCGGACGCGCCGCCACGCCCGCCAGCTCGTCACGCACGGTCACTTCCGCGTCAACGGTCGCAAGGTCGACATCCCGTCGTTCCAGGTGAGCCAGTACGACGTGATCGACGTGCGCGAGAAGTCGCTGGAGATGACCCCGTTCATCGTGGCTCGTGAGACCCACGGCGAGCGCGTCGTCCCCGCGTGGCTCGAGGCCATCCCCGCGCGGATGCGGATCCTCGTCCACCAGGTCCCGGTCCGGGCCCAGATCGACATCCCGGTCCAGGAGCAGCTGATCGTCGAGTACTACTCCAAGAAGTAGGCAGAATCACGCCGGCTCCGGTCGGCCCGTACGTCCCTCACAACCACATGGAGTTCGAGCCCGTCAAATAGCGGGTGGGCTCGGAAAGGAAAGAATCAGTGCTCATCGCACAGCGCCCGACCCTGTCGGAAGATTCAGTTGACGAGTTCCGTTCGCGTTTCGTCATCGAGCCGTTGGAGCCGGGATTCGGCTACACGCTCGGCAACTCGCTGCGTCGTACCCTCTTGTCGTCCATCCCCGGTGCGTCCGTGACCAGCATCAAGGTCGACACCGTCCTTCACGAGTTCTCGACCATCGAGGGCGTCAAGGAGGACGTCACCGAGGTCATCCTCAACCTCAAGGGTCTCGTCGTCTCCTCGGAGCACGACGAGCCCGTCACCATGTACCTGCGCAAGTCGGGTGCCGGAGTCGTCACCGCCGGTGACATCCAGCCGCCGGCCGGCGTCGAGGTGCACAACCCCGACCTCAAGATCGCCACCCTGTCCGACAAGGGCAAGCTGGAGATGGAGCTGGTCGTCGAGCGCGGCCGCGGCTACGTCTCGGCGGTCCAGAACAAGGGCGCCGACAACGAGATCGGCCGGATGCCGGTCGACTCGATCTACAGCCCCGTGCTGAAGGTGACCTACAAGGTCGAGGCGACCCGTGTCGAGCAGCGCACCGACTTCGACAAGCTCGTGATCGACGTCGAGACCAAGCCGTCGATGAAGCCCCGCGACGCCATCGCGTCGGCCGGCAAGACGCTGGTCGAGCTCTTCGGGCTGGCCCGTGAGCTCAACGTCGAGGCCGAGGGCATCGACATCGGCCCGTCGCCGGTCGACGAGCAGCTCGCCGCCGACCTCGCCCTCCCGGTCGAGGACCTGCAGCTGACCGTCCGCTCCTACAACTGCCTCAAGCGTGAGGGCATCCACACCGTGGGTGAGCTCATCTCGCGCTCGGAGCAGGACCTGCTCGACATCCGCAACTTCGGCGCCAAGTCCATCGACGAGGTCAAGGCGAAGCTGCACGAGATGGGTCTGTCGCTCAAGGACAGCGCTCCCGGCTTCGACCCGCAGGCCGCCCTGGCGGCGTACGGCGACGACGACGACGACGCGTTCATCGAGGACGAGTCGTACTGACGGCCCTGACACCAACCCGAAGTTCCATCTACTCCGGTACCTGACACGGCCGGGGAGAATCGAGAGAGAGCATGCCCAAGCCCAAGAAGGGGCCCCGCCTCGGCGGCAGCCCCGCGCACCAGCGGCTGATCGTGTCCAACCTGGCCACGCAGCTGTTCGAGCACGGCCGGATCACCACCACCGAGGCCAAGGCGCGCGTGCTGCGCCCGGTCGCGGAGAAGCTGATCACCAAGGCCAAGCGCGGCGACCTGCACAACCGTCGCGAGGTGCTCAAGACGGTGCGCGACAAGACGGTCGTCCACGTGCTCTTCACCGAGATCGCGCCGACCTTCGCCGAGCGCCCGGGTGGCTACACCCGGATCACCAAGATCGGCCCCCGCAAGGGCGACAACGCGCCGATGGCGGTGATCGAGCTGGTGACCGAGGCCTACGAGCCGAAGTCCGACAAGCCGGCCAAGAAGACCGCAGCGAAGAAGGCCGCCCCGGCGAAGGCCGAGGAGAAGCCGGCCGACGAGGCCCCGGTCGAGGAGACCGAAGTCGTCGCCGACCCGGTCGAGGCGTCCGCCGAGGCGGTCGACCTCGAGCCCGCCACCGAGGTGGAGGGCGTCGACGACGAGGCCTTCGAGGAGACCGAGGGTGGTGTGTCCGGCAAGTACCCCGGGTCCCACGCCCTGCTCGAGGACGAGTCCCAGGCCCCCGAGGGCTTCCCGATCAAGGGCAACGAGGACTCGATGAAGTTCCACGAGCCCGACGGTCAGTGGTTCGAGCAGACCGTGGCGGAGGTGTGGTTCGACTCCGTCGAGTCCGCCGAGGCCGCCGGATTCACCCGCGCCGGCGAGTAGTCACGCCGTACCGCCTGTCGCAGGCCCGTCACCTCACCGAGGTGGCGGGCCTTCGTCGTACGTCGGTCCGGCGGAGGTGCGTCGGAGCTCGGCCACGTCGATGAGCCAGCAGACCACGCACGCCGCGACGACCGGGAGCATCTGCGCCACTGCGTGCACGAAGTAGAAGCGACGGAACGGATCGTCGTCGCCGTCGACCGTGGCGAACTCCGTGTGTCCCCAGCCGACGTGGCTCGGCCAGTCGGTCCAGAGGGTGAGGGCGGCACCAGCCGCGGCGACGACCAGCCCGAGCAGCCAGGCGCGGCCGTGGCGTCGGCTCAGCCCCCAGGCGAGCGTCGCGAGCACTGCGACGGTCATGATCGCGACGTAGCCGAGCGCCTGCAGCTCGTGGAAGGTCGGGTGGATGACCTGGTGCTCGAAGATCCACCGGATGATCTCGTTGTGGGCGATCAGTACCGCGCCGCCGCCGAGGGCCACCAGGCCGGCCGCCACGCCACGGGCGGGGCTCAGGGCGCGCACGGCGACGACGATCGCGAGGGGGAGGAACGGCAACATCAGGAAGAACCACTGGACCGGACGCGTCGCGTCGAGGTGCCGGGAGAGTGCCCTGGCGATGTCGTAGGTGAACCAGCCCAGCACCAGCTCGGCCACGATCAGGAGCAACGCCACGAGCACGTCGCCGGGTCCCGTCGGGCGGGCCGGGGCCGGTGGCGCGGCGGGGTCCGACAGGGTCGTCATGGCGGCATCATGCCCGCTGGCGGCCGTCTCCGCTGGTCGACGCGGCAGCCGGACCCGGATCAGGTAAGGATGGTGCCCATGACGGACGTGCTGGTGGTGGGGGAGTCGCTGGTCGACATCGTGCAACGCGCCGACGGTACGTCGGTGGAGTACGCCGGCGGGAGCGCGGCCAACGTCGCGGTCGCGCTGGCACGGCTGGGTCGCGCGGTCCAGTTCGTCACGGCGTACGCCGACGACGAGCGCGGCGGGGTGCTGGCTCGCCACCTCAACCAGTCGGCGGTCGGGGTCGCGGGCGACCCGCGCTCGCTCGAGCGCACCGCCACGGCGCTGGCGACGCTCGCGGCCGACGGGAGCGCGTCGTACACCTTCGACATCGACTGGCGGCTCAAGCCGGTGCCCGAGGTGTCACCCAGGGTCGTGCACGCCTGCTCGCTGGGGGCGGTCCTGGCTCCCGGCGCTGCGGACGTACGCCGGCTGCTGGAGCGGCTGCGCCCGACGGCGACCGTCAGCTACGACGTCAACGCCCGGCCGGCCGTGACCGGGAGCGGGCCCGACGTCGTGCGCGCCGTGGAGGACGTGGTCGCGCTCGCCGACCTGGTCAAGGCCTCCGACGAGGACCTCGAGGTGCTCTACCCCGACCACACCGTCGAGCAGTCCGTCGCGCGGCTGCTCGGCCTGGGGCCGTCGGCCGTGGTGGTGACCCGGGGCCGCGACGGTGCCACGTGGTTCCACGCGGAGGGTCGGGTCGACGCGCCCTCCGCCGACGTCGAGGTGGCCGACACCATCGGCGCGGGGGACACCTTCGGCGCGGCGATGCTGGACGCACTCGCCGAGCTCGACGCGTTCGGTGGGCGCCTCCCGGTGCTCGACGCCTCCGACATCGAGAGCGTCCTGCGGCGTGCGGCGCGGGCCGCGGCCGTGACGGTCTCCCGCCCGGGCGCGGACCCGCCGTACCGCCACGAGCTGCTCTGAGCTAGTCGATCGGTCGCAGCTCGTCGGCGTAGGAGACCGACTGCCGGCGGAGCCGGCCGTCGGCGGCGACGGAGTACTGGCCCATCCGCCACAGGGGCGGGCTGTAGGCGTGAACCGAGACCGATCCGTGGACGGCACCGATGAGCCGGTGGATGTGGTCGGGACCGAAGCTGAAGACGCGGCCACCCTCGACCGTGGTCTCGATGGTCTGGTTGTCGATGGCGAGGTTGTGCTCGAGCAAGGTGCCACTGACCACGGCCACGGCCCCGGAGGAGATGTCGTGGTCGTGGAAGCCGGTGTCGTTCTCGGGCGTCCAGCACAGCAGCCAGACGTCGACGTGGGCGTCGCGGTAGAGCGACGCGTAGACGCGCTGGTCGTCGTCGAAGCCGAGATGGTGCTCCCACAGCTCGGGCCGGAGGGCCAGGGAGGAGGCGAGCGAGCGCAGCTCGTCCTGGTCGAGGTCGCGGCCCGGCAGCGTGTCGAGGGACAGCTCGCCCGCCAGGGGCGTCGCCTCGCGGGCCGGTACGCCGATCAGGGTCACGCTCATGCCACGGCCTCCATGTCCGGTGCGGTCTCGAGACCGCGGTGCTGGTGTCCACCGAGCGCCCGACGGGGGTTGTCGACCCGTACGGCGCGGGTCGCAGCCTCACCGAGCAGCGACTCGAGAGGCTCGGCGTACGGCCGGTCGCTGCCCAGCACGATCGAGTCGATGCCCAACGCCCGGGTCAGCGCGTCGAGCCCCTGCACGCCGTACGACGAGGTGTCGACGAAGACGTCGGGGTCGACGGCCCCGAGCCGCCCACCGCGGGCGGTGAGACGCTCGTGGTGGACGGGTGCCAGCCCCGCGCCGGCCGCGAAGACGAGCCGTAGCAGGGGGAACTGGGCGCGCCCACCGAAGGCGTGCCAGGCCCACCAGGCGGCCTGCAGCTGCGCGACGTACCCGACGACGGGCGCCCACCACGCGGGCAGGGCACCGGCGGGCGGCATCGGGCCCGGGTGCACGAACACCGGCTTGCCGCTCTGCTCCGCCACCCGCAGGACCTCCCCGACCGCCTGCCACCCGGCCGGCGAGGTCAGGGCCGTCGCCGGGAGCTGTACCCCGACGAACCCGCCGCGGAGCAGGTCGGTCAGCTCGACCAGATCCGGCTCCACGGCCGGGACCGAGGCCCACGCCGCGAAGTGCTCGGGCAGGTCGCGCGCGCCGGCGTGCCAGGCCCCGACGAGGGCACCGGCCTCGTCGCGCGGCAGCGACTCGATCCCGAGCGGGGCGGACAGGCTGACGCAGGCGAGGCCGATGCCTGCCCGGCGGTCCAGCTCGATGCGCCGGTCGACGTCGTGGTCGCCCGGGTGGATCTCGTACGCCGGCTCGCCCTCGGTGAGCAGCTGCCAGCCACGCAGGTACGGCGCGCGGGTGCGACGTCGCAGCAGCTCGGCGAACGTCGCCGGCCACAGGTGCTGGTGCAGATCCACCGCGTGCATGACCTTCTCCTCAATCTGGAGTAAGTCACTGTACTTTATCTACTACGGGTCCTGGGGCCAGGCCCGGTCTTCGGCGTGTCACCGGCCGGCGAGGCGGGGGACCCGACTCGGGCTAGAGGGTGCCGTCGGTGAGGAGGCGGTCGAGGGCGGCGTACCCGTCGTTCACGCCGGTCTCCATGCCGCTCCGCAGCCAGGCGTCGCGGTCCTCGAAGCTGTCGCACAGCGACTGGGCGTGGAGCCGGGTGCGTCCGTCGCCGAGGTCCTCGAAGGTGAGGGTCTCCAGGGCGACGCCGTCGGGCATGCCCTCCCAGGTGAAGGTCTGCACGATCTTCTCCGGGGAGACCGTGTGGAAGCTGCCGCGGAAGTACTGCGGGTTGTCGTCACAGTCGCCACCGACGTAGCGCCACTTGCCGTTGTCGCTGGCGTCCCACTCGAGGATCGTCGCGTTCATGCCGTCCGGGCCGATCCACCGGGCGAACAGGTCCGCGTCGGTGTGGGCGCGGAAGAGCTGCTCCGGCGTGGCCGCGAAGTCGCGCCAGATGTGGATGACCGGCACAGTCGGGTCGGCCTCGATGGCGGCCTGGTCGTAGCGGGTGTCGGCAGGGGCAGTGCTCATGATGCGGTTCCTTCCTCCGGGGTGGGTCGGTCGTGGTGCTCGTCGGTGTCCAGGGTCGCCAGCACGTCATCGAGGCGCTGGTAGCGCGCCTCGGCTCGACGGCGGTACCTCTCGATCCACGCGGTCATCAGGTCGAACACCTCCGCTTCCAGGTGGACGGGTCGGCGCTGGGCGTCACGACTGCGGGTCACCAGGCCGGCCTCCTCGAGCACCTTGAGGTGCTTGGAGACGGCCTGGAGGCTCACGTCGTACGGCGCGGCGAGGTCGCCGACGGTGGCGTCACCGTCGGTCAGCCGCGCCACCAGGTCGCGCCGGGTCGGGTCCGCCAGCGCGGCGAAGACGCGGGACAGCTCGTCGGCCATCGGACACCCTCCTCAACCTCGTGGTTGAAGACCACGTTAGCCCGGCGATCCAGCGTCGTCAACCATGTGGTTGAACACCTGTTCGTCCGAACGGCCGTCGGCGAGCGTCGTACTCCCTATCCTCGACGAGTGGACACCTCGACGAAGCGGCCCGTGGCCGCACTGCTGGTCAGCGTGCTGCTGCTGGCCCTGACGGCACTCTCCCTCCAGGCACCGGCACACGCCGGCTCGAGCCGGGGCGGCTCGTTCTCCGGGCGGCTGATCGACCCGGCGACCGGCAACCCCGTCAAGGGAGCGACGGTCAAGGTGTTCCGGATCAACACCGACCACCTCCTCGGCCAGGACAAGAGCGGCGCGGCAGGCAGGTTCCAGATCGACGGGCTTCCCGCCGCCGACGAGGAGCTCGACGTCCGCGTCAACGGCTCGGCCGTCCACTACGAGTCCGGCTGGGTCGGCTGCGCCCACAACGTCGTGCCGTCCTTCGGCGCGGCCTGCACGTACGGCCAGGGCCACCAGACGCCCTTCAAGCTCCAGCACCTCTGAGCCCCACGGGGCGACGCTCAGGCGGGCCGCGCCAGGTGGAGCGTGATGTCTGCTTCCAGCGCCACACGTGCGGGGAGCACGTGGAGGATCCGGTCGAGCACGTCGTCCCGCACGGGGCCGGGCAGCGACAGGTACGCCGACACGGTCGAGAGGTGGCCGACGTACTCGCGAGCGGTGCTCGTCGTACGACGCGTGATGACCGACTGGCGTACGTCGGTGAACCGGTCCGAGCGCATCAGCTCGGTGCCCGGCCACTGCATCGGGCTGTCGGCCGGTGTGCCGTCCGGAGACGCGACGTCGTCGTCTGCGAGGAACGGTGATCGGGCGGCCTGGACGGCCCGTTCCAGCTCGGGGTCGGCCAGGTGCACCTGCCCACCGAAGGACGCGAAGCTGCCCTCGGGTCCGAGCATCCCGGCCACGCGCGCCCAACGGTCGTCCGCCTGGGTCCAGTGCAATGACGCTGCGGCGAAGACCAGGTCGTAGACCGGGGTGAGCGGGAGGTCCTCGAAGGCGGCCTGCACGGTGGCGACGGTGTCGGGCACGTGCCTGCGCAGCTCGCGCAGCATGGCGGCGTCCGGATCGGTGGCGGTGACGGCGATCCCGTGCTGGGCGAACACCCGGGTCGCCTTGCCGGTGCCCGCGCCGATCTCCAGGGCCGTGCGGACCGGACCGCCCGCGTAGGCGAGCACCTCCTCGACGACGGCGTCGGGGTACCCGGGCCGGAAGCGCTCGTACGCCGCCGCCGCCGCCCCGAAGCTCAGTGCGCGCTCAGTCATGCCCCATCGTCACATTCCTGCACACCGGGGCTCGCAGGGCCCGCGCCACCGACCACTCAGTGCCGGTGCTGCTGCAGCCAGGTCTCGACGCCCTGCAGGAGGTAGTAGTCGCCGTACGCGGTCCCGATGTCCGGCGGGTCGACGCCGAACGTCGAGGTGCTGCCGGTCAGCGTCGCCTGGCCGGCTGTCGCGACGTAGTGGTCGGCCAGCGATGACAGGATCCGGGACGCGTACGACGCGTAGCGTGCCCTCCGGTCGGCGTTGGGATCCACCCGCGACAGCTGGAGCAGCCCCGCTGCCGCGATGGCCGCGGCCGAGGTGTCGGTGGCGGTGTTCGGGATGCCAGGTGCCTCGAAGTCCCAGTACGGGACGCAGTCGGTGCGGAGGCCACCGATGAAGTAGTCGGCGACCCGGCGAGAGGCGGTCAGGAACTGCCGGTTCCCCGTCTCCTGGTAGGCGTTCGTGAAGCCGTACGTCGCCCACGCCTGGCCGCGCGACCAGGTGGAGTCGACGCTGGAGCCCTGGGGGTTGGCCATGCCGACCACGTGACCGGTGGCCGGGTCGAAGTCGACCAGGTGCACGGTGCTGCCGTCGGGACGCACGAAGTGGTGCGCGGTGGTGAGCGCATGCCGGGTCGCCATCTGGCGCCAGGCTCGCGGGCCACCGTGTGCACTGGCCCAGAACAGCAGGTGCAGGTTCATCAGGTTGTCGACGATGACCTTGAAGTGTGCCTGGTCGTTCCGGGCTCCCCAGGAGCGGATGGCGCCGACCGTGGGGTTGTAGCGGGTGGCCAAGGACTTCGCGGCCCGCATGATGACGGCCTTGTATCCCCGGTCGTGGGTCACGGCGTAGCCGTTGCCGAAGCTGCTCATGATCTGGAACCCGATGTCGTGGGTCGAGGTGTCGCGTGCCTGTCCGGCGAGCGCGTCGGTCCAGGCGCGGGCGTCGGCCTTGAACGAGGGCCGAGCGGTCTTCCGGTAGGCCAGCCACAGGCTTCCCGGGAAGAACCCGCTGGTCCACGTCCGGGCGGGGACGGTCTGCCAGGTCCCGGCCTGGTCGGTGACCGAGGGGAACGCTCCGGGTCGGAAGGTCCTGTTCGTGGCCGTCAGGCGAGCCTCGGCCACGTGCAGCACGTGCCGGGCCTGCGCGTGGGTGAAGCGAGCGGCCGTGCAGCTGGAGGGCTGGGCGGCGGCGGCCGACACCCTGGCGTTCTCACGCCCGGGCGCCGCGCTGGCGCCGAGCGGCGCGGCAGCACCGGCGACGACCGCGAGGGCCACCACGCCGGTGGTCGCTACCGGACGCCATGGGCCTCGCATCTCAGCGACCCCTGGCGTCGTTCGCGATGGCCTGCTGGAGGGCAGCGTTGAGGGTGCCCTTGAACGCCGGCTGTCCGTTGCCGTAGACCGCGATCACGTGGCGCAGGTTCGGGAAGGTGTTCGCCCCCCGGGCCTGGGTGTAGACCGGCTCGACGTAGAGCACCTTGTTGTCCAGGGGGATGGTCAGCAGGTTGCCGAGCACCACCTTGGAGTTGCCGCGGAGCAGGGTCAGCGAGCTGGCGATGTGGTTGTCGGACTCGATGTCGTTCTGGATCTGAGCCGGGGACTCGAAGGACTGGCCGGCCGGGAAGTCCAGGAGCGTGAACTTCCCGTAGTCGGGCCCGGGCTGGGCGTCCACGGACAGGAAGCCCGCGAGCTGGCGGTAGTTGAGCGTGACCATGGGCGTCGACAGCGCCCACTGGGACGGGCCGTCGCCCGTCGGCGAGAGCGACATGTACGTCGACGGCAGGTTGGGCGAGGAGCCGCCGCCACCGCGGGCGCCGTTGAGGGTGTTCGTGGCCGCGATGGTCGGGTCGGTGGGGACCTTCCAGAAGTCGGCCCCGTTGTAGAAGTCGCTCGGGTCGGCCACGTGGTACTGGGCGAGGAGGGCGCGCTGCACGTCGAAGAGGTCCTGCGGATAGCGCAGGTGCGGCAGCAGCGTGGCGGGGATGCTCGACTCGGGCTGGACCAGGCCGGGGAACGCGTTCTCCCAGGTCTGCAGCACCGGGTCGGGCTGGTTCTGCTGGTTCCAGGAGTAGAGCGTGACCTGGCCGCTGTACGCGTCGACGACGGCCTTCACCGAGTTCTGCAGGTAGTTGACCTGCTTGTTGGGCTGGCTCGCGATGCCGGTCGCGTTCGTCAGCGAGTTGGACGTCGCCTGGTGCAGGCTGAGCCGCTGGGAGTCCGGGTAGGTGGCACTCGACGTGTAGCCGTCCACGATCCACTGGACCCTGCCGTCGACGAGGGCCGGGTAGACGTCGCCGTCGAGGGTCAGCCACGGGGCCACCTTGGCGACGCGGTTGCGGGGATCGCGCACGGTCAGCAGCTGGGAGCCGGAGTTGATCCCGCTCGAGAAGAAGATGTTCGGGTCGCCCAGCTTGACGGCGTACAGGAGGCGGGTCAGGCGCGAGCCGATCGGCACTCCGCCCTTGCCCTGGAAGGTGCTGTGGACCCCGGCCGACCCGCCGTTGGTGCTCGGGTGGTCGAACTCGACGTTCTTGGTGCTGCCAGGCGGCTGGCCGACGATGGAGTACGACGGCGAGTGCTGGCCGAAGTAGATCTGGGGCACGTCCACCGGGATCAGGTTCTTCGGCGGGAGGTCGCCGTTGATGAAGATCGGCTCGCCGTTCTCGTTCAGCCGGTCGGTCGGAGCCGCCACCACGCCGTACCCGTGGGTGTAGATGAGGTGGTTGTTCGACCACGAGCTGCGCGAGATGCCGGAGAGGTTGAGCTCGCGGGCCGCGATCGCGACGTCCTGGTCGCGCGCGCCGAGCTGGTAGTGGGCGATGTCGAGCGGTGTCTTGAACTGGTAGAACGCCGCGATCTCCTGCTTGACGTTGAAGGTCGGCGTCAGCTTGTTGGGGTCGAGCAGCCGGATCTGGGCCGCGCGCCGGGCGCGCGCCACCGACGTGGTGGTGGGTGGGCCGCCGGCTGCGCCGTACTCGTGCGTCGTGACGTTCTTGTCGAGCCCGAACGCCTGCAGGGTCGCGGCCTGGTTGCGTGCGATCAACGGGCGGTCGACGGTGGATGCGCTCGGCTGCTCGCGGAAGCGGAAGACCAGCGACGGGATGAGGGTGCCGAGGACGAGGGCGGCCACCACCATCGTGCCGAGGGCGACCCCGATCCAGCGGAGCCGCTTCAGCCAGGCGTTCGCGAACAGCAGCACCGCGAGCAGGAACGCGACGACCACCAGGATCGTGAGGCCGGGCAGCGTGGCGTGACTGTCGGTGTAGGACAGACCGGTGACCGGCCCGCGGTTGGACGTGGTGAGGGAGTAGCGACCCAGCCAGTACGACGCGGCCTTCAGCAGCAGGTAGAGGCCGAGCAGCACCGAGACCTGCGCCTTCAGCGCCGGCGTCGCCTTGCGGCCGTAGCCGCGGATCTTCAGGGCGCCGTAGAGGTAGGCCGCGACGAGCGTGACCACCAAGCAGGTGACCACGATCGAGGTCAGGTAGCCGACGACGGCCTTCTGGAACGGCAGGTCGGAGACGTAGTAGGAGAGGTCGCGGTGGAAGGTCGGGTCGGTCTCGTGGAACGGCGCCGCGTGGCGCCACATCAGGTAGGCCTGCCAGCGGTGCGTGGCGCGGGTGCCGGCCCGGACCCCGAGGTAGAGCGCGACGACCACGATCAGCAGGACGCGGAACCGCTTCTCGAAACGGAGGAAGCGGTGCCGCCACTTCTGCCGGTTCGGGTCGGGCCGGAAGCGCGGCCTGTGTCGGACCACGAGCAGGAGCGAGGCCGCGACGGCCAGTCCGGCCAGCACGCCGAAGACGCAGAAAAGCAGGATCTGCGAGCCCAGGATCGTGCGGTAGACGGAGCCCGCGTCGACCGAGTGGTACCAGAGCACGTTGGTGCGGATGTTCACGTAGGCCATGAAGACCTCGTAGAGCGCGTACACCACGACCAACGCGACGAGGAGCCGGATGCCGAGCCGCTTCAACCGGGAGGTGCGGACCGAAGAGAACCGGTCCTGGGAGGCCGCTGGCACGGGCGTAACCGTACCAACGGGATGGTCGCGGACCTGCTTCGGCGGACCCCCTCCGACGGGTGTCGTGAGCCGCCTCACACGGGGCCGATCAGCCGGGAGTCGGCTCCATCCACGCGTGCACCAGTGCGACGACCGACGCGCCCTCTCCGCTGGCGCTCGCCACTCGCTTCATGGACCCGGCGCGGATGTCGCCGACGGCGAAGATCCCCGGCACCGTGGTCTGCAGGTTCTCCGGCGGCAGGCCGTCGAGCCACCCGTCGGTCGGCACGTCCCGGCCGGTCAGGACGAAGCCGCGTGCGTCGCGGGCGACCTCGGGCGGCAGCCAGTCGCAGTGCGCGACCGCACCGAGGAGCAGGAAGAGCCCGGCCGCCTCACGACGGGTCCGTTCGCCGGTGGAGGTGTCCGCGACCTCGATCCACTCGAGCCGGCCGTTGCCGCCACCGTCGACGACCTGGCGGCAGCCCTCGACGGTGATCCGCGGGTTGAACTCGATCTCGCCGATCAGGTACGCCGACATGGTCGCCATCAGGTCGGGGCGGCGTACCAGGATGGTGACGCTGCGGGCGAAGCGGGCGAGGTGGATGGCCGCCTGGCCCGCGGAGTTCCCGCCGCCGACGACGAACACGTCGTACCCCTCCATCTCGCGGGCCGCCGTCATCGCCGCGCCGTAGTTGACGCCCTGGCCGGTGAGCGAGTCCACGGACTCGACGCCGAGCTTGCGGTAGGTGACGCCCGACGCGATCACGACCGCCCGGGCGTGCACGTCACCGCCCTCGGTACGGACCACGTGGGGCGCGCCGTCGCGCCCCACCTCGAGTGCGGTCGCGGGCCAGCCGGTGTAGAAGTGGGTGCCGAAGCGGATCGCCTGGTTGCGGGCGCGTTGGGCCAGCCGCATCCCCGAGATGCCGCGCGGGAAACCGAGGTAGTTGCGGATCATCGAGCTCGTGCCGGCCTGGCCGCCGATCGCCTCCGCCTCGATCGCCACCGTGGTGAGGCCCTCGGAAGCGCCGTACACCGAGGCGGCGAGGCCGGCCGGCCCGGCACCGACGATGACCAGGTCGACCACCGAGTCGACCTCGATCTCGTCGGGCCGACCGTAGATGGACATCGCCACGTCGCGCACCGAGGTGACCGGGTAGGGCTCGCCGTCCCACCGCTCGACGAGCGGGTAGGCCGGATTCTCCTGGCCGTACCTCGCGACGATCTCGCGCCCGATCTCGCTGTCGGGATCGTGGACGAGCGCGGGCACGCCGATCCGGTCGAGGTAGTCGCGGACGGCCAGCGTCACTCCGTCGTTGGTCGGCGAGACGATCCGGAGACTCTCCACGACCGGCGCCGCCACCGTCGAGCCCCAGTCGGAGAGCAGCTCGCACACCGCGGTGTGGAACTCCTCGTCGCGCACCCCCCGAGGCATCAGGAGGTACGCGTCGTACTTGCCCTTGGCCAGCGCCGGTCGGAGGGCCTCGGCGTCGATGCGGAAGCGGGTCCAGTGCGCGGCGATCAGGCGGCGCGCCGTCGGCACGTAGGTGCGCAGCCGCTGGAACATCGCCAGCACGTCGTCGTCGGGCAGCACCGACTCGGAGACCGCCAGCGCGAGCTGGCGCCCCTCCCGGTAGAGACCCTTGACCGTCGTCGCGGCCTCGGCCGCGCTGCGCACCGCGCGCACGTCGTAGTCGCGCGCATAGCGGCCGAACTCGTCGAGCAGGAACTCGGAGTTCTCCTCGGACGCGAGCAGGATGGCGGGGCGGTCGTCCATCTCACGATCGTAGGCCGGATGGCGTACGGCGTCGCGCTCGTAGGATGCCGTCCGTGCGGCTGCGGATCGACCTCTCCTACGACGGCGGCGACTTCCACGGCTGGGCCGCGCAACCGGGGCTGCGGACCGTGCAGGGCGAGCTCGAAGCCGCACTGGTGACGGTCCTCCGCGTCGAGGCGGTGTCGCTGGTGTGTGCCGGACGCACGGACACCGGCGTCCACGCCCGCGGCCAGGTCGTCCACCTCGACGTCGAGCCGGGTGTGCTCGCAACCGTCGCCGGGAGGTACGACGGCGACCCCTGCGACGCGCTCGCCCGTCGGCTCGACGGCCTGCTCGCCGCCGATCTCCGGGTACGACGGGTGGTCACCGCACCCGACGGCTTCGACGCCCGCTTCTCGCCGGTGTGGCGGCGCTACGCCTACCGCCTCACCGACGGCGTCCCCGACCCCCTGACCCGCCGTCACGTCCTGGCCTGGCCGCGCCCGGTCGACGTCGACGCGGTCAACCGGGCCTCGGCCGCCCTGGTGGGGCTGCACGACTTCGCGGCGTTCTGCAAGCAGCGCGAGGGGGCGACCACGGTCCGGACCCTGATCGAGCTCGCCTGGACCCGCGACGGCGACCTGGTGACGGGGACGGTCCGGGCCGACGCGTTCTGCCACCACATGGTGCGGTCGCTGGTCGGCTGCCTGCTCGCGGTCGGGGAGGGGCGGCGCCCCGTCGCCTGGGCGGGCGAGGTCCTCGCCGCCGGGGTCCGCGACCCCGCCGTGACCGTCGTACCCCCGCACGGGCTGACGCTCGAGGAGGTCGGCTACCCGCCCGACGCCGAGGTCGCCGCGCGAGCGGGCCAGACCCGTACCCGGCGGACGATGTGAGGCCGCCGGCGGCCGTGCTCGACGCGTTCGGGGCGAGCGGTGAGCCGCGCCTGCTGGAGGGCGGCCAGGGGCGGACCTGGCTGGTGGGGGACGTGGTGGTCAAGCCGGTCGACCACGAGGTCGAGCATGCCTGGGTCTGCGACGTCTACGCGTCATGGAAGGCCGACCAGGTCGCGGTGCCGGTCCCGGTCCGGGTCGACGACGGCTGGTCGGTCGACGGCTGGTCCGCCCATGCGTTCCTGCCCGGCCGATCGGCACGTGCGGGCGACGACCCCGCCTGGTTCCGCCACGTCCACGAGACCTTCCACGCCGCGGTCACCGGGCTGGGGCGCCCGTCGTTCCTCGACGACCGCGACGACGCGTGGTCCTACGGTGACCGGGTGGCGTGGGCAGGGGCGGAACCTCGGGGGTCCGTCGAGACGCTGGAGATCCTCGACCGAGCGCTGTCCCGGTTCGAGCCCGTCGAGCTGCCGTCCCAGCTGATCCACGGCGACCTCGGGGGCAACGTGATCCGCGACGGCGACCGGGCCGCGGTGATCGACTGGCCGCCGTACTGGCGACCGGTGGGCTTCGCCCTCGCCGTGGTGGCGATGGATGCGGTCTGCTGGGAGGGGGCGGACGCCGACCTGCTGGACGAGTGGGACGACGTGCCGTGCTGGGACCAGCTGCTGCTGCGCGCGGTGGCCTACCGGATGGCGACGCGAGGCCACAACGAGGCGCACGGCGTCGTGCCACCCGGCAGTGACGGGTACGCCGAGGAGCGGCGCGGCCTGCACGTGGTCGAGGCGAGGCTCGGATGACCGACCACTACTTCGCCGCCGACCCGTCGGTGCCGTTCAGCCGCGAGTCGTTCACGTGCGAGATCTGGGGAGAACGGCTCGCCCTGACCAGCGGGTCGGGTGTCTACAGCCGCGGCCGGCTCGACAGCGGCACGGCCGTGCTGTTCCGCGAGACCGAGCCACCGGCTGCGGGCCAGGTGCTCGACCTCGGCACGGGTTACGGCGTGATCGGGCTGGCGATCGCGGCGGCGTGGCGGCGGGGCGGCGTACCGCCGGAGGACGCGCGGGTCACCGGCGTCGAGGTCAACCAGCGGGCGGTCCTCCTGGCTCGAGAGAACGCCGACGCGCTCGGGCTCCAGGACCGGTACCGGGTCGATGCGCCCGAGGGCGTGCCGGACGACCTGCAGGTCGACGAGATCTGGTCGAACCCGCCGATCCGGATCGGCAAGCAGGCCTTGCACGACCTGCTGCTCCAGTGGTTCGCCCGACTCCGCCCGGACGGCCGGGCGGTGATGGTGGTGGGGAAGAACCTCGGGGGCGACTCGCTCCAGGGCTGGCTCACCGACCAGGGCTACCCGACGACCCGGCTGGCCAGCGCCAAGGGGTTCCGGGTCCTCGAGAGCCGCCGTGGGTGACGCGCGACGTCATACGGACGGTGCTCTCTATGGCTCCATCCGTATGACGTCCCGCGGGCTCGTGACAACCGGCGGGCGGACTCCTGCGTCAGACAGGCAGGGTTCCGATCTGGTCACGAGTCATACTCGGTGCTTGCCGCGCCGCGGCCGGACCGCTTGACTGCCGTGGCCCGTGCCCGGTCCGGACCAGGACCCCGGGTCGTGGGGACGGGTGGAGGGGGAGCAGTGGAAGCAACGGCCGAGCGAACGGGCGGGCTGTCGGTCCGGTGCCAGGGCCTGGTCCACCTCTACAAGACGTTCGAGGGCCACGACGTCGTCGCTCTCCAGGGCGTCGACCTCACCGTCGACGCCGGTGAGCGCGTCGCCTTCCTCGGCCCCAGCGGCTCGGGCAAGTCGACCCTGCTGACCCTCTTCGGCGGCATCCAGCGGCCGAGCGCCGGCCGGATCTTCATCGGCGACGAGGAGATCTCGCGGATGAGCGAGCGGCAGCTCACCAGGGTCCGGGCATCACGCGTGAGCACGATGCTCCAGGGCGCGACCCGCAACCTCCTCCACTACGCGACGGCCCGGCAGAACCTGCGCTTCAGCCGCTCGGCCAGCAGCGACCCCGACCGCACCCTCGGCGACGCCGAGCTGCTGCGCCGTGTGGGACTCGAGGCCCAGCGCGACCAGGTCGTCTCCTCGATGTCGGGCGGTGAGCGCCAGCGCCTCGCCCTGGCCTGCAGCGTCACCAGTGCGCCGCAGCTCCTGCTCGCCGACGAGCCGACCAGCCAGCTCAGCCACGAGGACCGCGACCACATGCTCGAGCTCATCCACGGGCTCGGCAACGACTTCGGTACGACGATCCTCGTGGTCACCCACCAGCCCGAGGTCGCCGGCACCTTCCCGCGCACCGTCACCATGCGCGGCGGCCGGGTCGGGATGGAGGGCCGGGAGGGCGCGGAGTACGTCGTGGTCGGGGCCGAGGGCGTCGTGCACCTGCCGGCCCACATCGCCCGGGAGTGGCCGCAGGGCACCCTGGTGCGGATCGAGCCCGAGGAGGCCGACAGCCTGCTCCTGAGCCGGTCGCGCGACGAGAACGTCGAGGGGGTCTGACCGTGGGCGACCGACACAGCCAACTCGAGGCCGCGACCGACGACCTCCAGCTCGAGGACGTCTCGCTCAACATCGGCGGCCGGTGGGCCTTGGAGCGGGCGACCCTCTCGTTCCGGCCCGGCGAGGTGACGGCGCTGTCAGGTCCGTCCGGGTCGGGCAAGACCACCATGCTCTCGATCGCCGGTGGGATCGTGAAGCCGACGACCGGCTTCGCGACGTACGCCGGTCGCCACATGTGGCAGGGCGACGGCGACCCGCGCCACGAGGTGGCGTTCGTGCTCCAGGTCTACGGGCTCGTGCCGATCCTCAGTGCCCGCGAGAACGTCTCCATCGCCCTGCGGGCCCGCGGCGCGAAGCCCAGCGAGGCGGACGAACGCGCCGACCTCGAGCTCACCCGCTTCCACATCGGCGACCTCGGCGACCGGCAGGTGGAGGAGCTGTCCGGCGGACAGATGCAGCGGGTGGCGTGCGCCCGCGCCTTCGCCGTCGCGCCGCAGATCCTGCTCGCCGACGAACCCACCAGCGAGCTCGACGAGGGCAACCGCGAACACGTCATGGACCAGCTCCGGGCCGAGGCGGCCCGCGGTGCGATCGTCGTGGTCGCGACCCACGACCCGGCCGTGGTCGAAGCAGCTGACCGCCGGCTCGTGCTCGACGAGGGCCGGCTGGTCGCCGCCGACGACGAGCTGACCTTCTCGGGCGACGGGCGGTAGGCCGGCGTGCTCCTGCGCAGCATCCGGTCGCACCTGGTCGCCTCGTGCGCGACGCTCGTGCTGGCCTTCGTGGTCGCCGCCGGCGCGGTGGCCGTCGACGGAGCGTCGCGGTCCGGCCACACGCCGGCCGCCGTCGCGGCCATGCTGGCGCTCTACGGCGCGGTCGTACTGGCCGAGCAGACGGCGCGCTCGACCGTCGACCGGATCCACGACGTCGCGCTCGCCCGGCTGCGGGGCATGACCGGGATGCGCCTGGTCGGCTTCGCCGCCGGCCCGCTGCTCGCGGTCAGCCTGGTCGGGGTCGTGCTCGGCACCGGCGCGGGCCTGCTGCTCGCGGAGCGGATCACCGACGGCTGGCACACGTCGTACACCGTCGGCGCGCGCGAGATCCTCGTCGGCGTCGGCCTCCTGATCGGTGCGTGGGCGACGGTCGCCCTGGTCGCCACCTCGGTGATCCGGCGTCCGCTCGGCGACGCGCTGTCGGTGCATCCGCGCCGTCGCAGCGACTCCTGGCTGACGTCGTTCCTCGAGATCCTGGTGGTGGCCGCGGCCGCACTGGCGGTCTACGAGGCGCACCGCGGGGGCCACGGCTGGGTGCCCGTCATCGCCCCGGCGCTCGTGGCGCTGGCGGCCGGTCAGGTGGTGGCCTGGCTGCTCAGGCTCGTGCCCCGGTTCGGGCGCCGGCTCGGGCCCGCGCTGACCAGTCGGCGCCTGCGCCGTGACCCCGATCCCGCGTCGGTCGTCCGCATCCTCGTCGCCGCGACCGTCCTGCTCGCGGTCACCCTCACCGGCGGCCGGGCTGCGGCCGAGTGGCGCGACGACGCCTCGCGGCTCCAGTCCGGCGGACCCCTCGTGGTGCCGTTCACCGACGGCGCCTTCCGTGCCTACGCAGCCGCCCACGAAGCCGACCCGCGCGGCCGCTGGCTGATGGCGGCGGTCTCGGTCGACGACCTGCGGGCCACCCAACGCCGGGTCTTCGTCGACGCGGCGCGATGGCCGGCGGTGGTGGGTGACTTCATGGACGGCACCAGCGTCTCGAGCGCCACCGCCCGGATGGGCGCCCTGGCCGCACAACCCGACCCCGTGCTGATGCGGGGCACGTCCCTGCGCGCGCTCGTGTCGGGTTTCGACGCCGGTGGCGGCGCCACCGGTGTGGTCGCGGCTCACTACGTCGGTGACGGCGGCTTCCCCCTCACGACGGCCGTCCGGGTGACCGGCGACGGCCTGTCGACCACTCACCTCCGGCAGTGCCGGATCGCCTGCTTCCTGCTGTCGCTCACCGTCAACGGCAGCACGGCGTTCGACGTACGCCGGGTGGTCGTCGGCACGCAGAACCTGCTTCCCCACCCGGTCTCGTTCGACGGAGACGGCGCCCTGCCGGTGGTCACGTTCCAGCAGGAGGCGCACCCGCCCGCCGGTCAGGAGATGCAGGCGCTCACCACCCCCGACGTGACCCTGCACGCGACCGTGCCCGGCGTCGACGGCGCCAGCCCCGGCGTCCGGGTCGTCGGTCGCGTCGACGCGCTGCCCTTCCTCGGGCGGTCCGGCAGCCTGCTCGACCTGCCGCGGGTCCTCCGGGGCGCCGTCGGCACGGTCGCCGCGGCCCACTCGGTCGTGGTCGCGCGCGCCGACACCCCACCGGCGGTCCTGGCGAAGCTCCAGGCGGACGGCGGTGGTGCCCCCACGGAGTTCGCCTCCGTGCAGGCGGCCCTCGACGCGACGCCGGAGGCGCGCTCCGACCGGATCGCGCTGCTCGTCGCGGTCGGAGTCGCCCTGGTCGCCCTGACCCATCTCGTCGCCTGGCTCGCCAGTCAGATGGGTCGCCGTCGCGCGGAGGTCGCCGGCCTCCGGGCCGCGGGTCTCCTGCCGGTCGTCGTACGACGTGCCTACCTCGTCGAGGCGGTCACCCTGGCAGGGATCGTGCTCGTCGCCGCCGTCGTGGCGGCCGCCGCCACGACCACGACCCTCCTGGGCCCGATGCGACTGGTCGGTGGCTGGGCGGTCGCGCCGCTGATCGACCTGGCCGTGCGGCCCTGGCTCCTCGCCGCTGTGGGGCTCTCGGTGGCCGTGGTGACCGCAGGGTGCTGCACCGTCGCGTTCACCCGGTTCGGCCGAGGCGCCCGCCCCGCATCACTCCGGGAGGCCGACAGATGAGGCGCATCGGGTGGCTCCTCGCCACGAGCCTGCGCGGCCTGGCCTCGCGGTCGGTGCTCAGCCTCGGCTCCCTGCTCCTGACGGTGATCGCGATCGCGTCGGCGGTCGTCGGCCCGAGCTACCAGCTCAACGCCGCGAACTCCTTCGTGATCGCCCAGCTGGCCGCGCAGCCCCTGATCAACACCGGGCTGACCTTCGACTACGAGCCCGGGGACCAGGAGACCGCCGACCAGGCGATCGTGACCGCCGTCGACGAGACCGCGCGCGAGACGGGGACGGCGTACAACGCAGGTCACGCGATGGTGTGGGACCAGCTGAACCAGACGGTCTTCCCCGGGTCCGGGCTCCCGGCGGTGGCGCGCCTGGTGTCGGTGCCGGGGGCGTGCACCCACGTCGCCCTGGTCGGGAGGTGTCCCACCGCGCCCGGCGAGATCGCGGTGCTGAAGGCCGACGCCGCGACGTACGGCTGGAAGGTCGGCTCCCGGATCGACCAGCCGGAGTACAAGCAGCCGTACACCGTCGTCGGCATCTACACGGCGAGGGCGCAGGACGACGGGTTCTGGTTCGGCCCGCGGCTGCAGACCGCACCCGGTCGCGCGCTCCCCACCCTGATCCCGTCGCGTCCCGCACCCTGGATCACGACCCAGGCCGGGATCGAGCTCGCGAGCAACAGCTGGTTCGTCACCGTCGACCAGTCCCTGCGCGTGACCCCCGAGCTCACGCCCGACGACGCGGCCGCGGCCGCTGCCCGGGTGCGGGCACTCGGGAAGGCCCAGGACCGGGGCGACCTGCTGACCGGCCTGACGCTCGAGTCCGGGAACTCCCTGCCTGACATCACGCACCAGCTGCTCGCACGACGCGCGGTCGCCCGCTCCACCGTCGCGCCCGCGGTGCTCTCGTTGATCCTCGTCGCGCTGGTGCTGCTGTCCCGGCTGCTGGCAGCCGCGATGGGGGTCCGCCGCGGCGAGCTGGCGCTGGCCTCCCTGCGCGGGTACGGCCGGCGGCAGCTGTGGTTCCTCGGCATGCTCGAGCCGCTGCTGATCCTGGCCGTGGCCACCCCGCTCGGCGTGGGACTGGGCTACCTCGCAGCCCGGGTGCTGGCCCAGCAGTGGCTCGTGCCCGGGCTTCCCGTGCCGTTCGTGCTCGCCAGCGGCGTCGCGGTCGTGGCGGTCGTGCTGGTGACCGCGCTGGTCGCGGCCCTGGTGGTCCGGGATGCCGTCAACGAGCCGCTCAGCGCCCAGATCGCCGGCGTACGACGTCCCACGCGAGCGAGCCGCGGCCTGGTGATCGTGCGCCTGGCACTGGTCGCCGCGGCGGTGGCGGCTCTCGTGGTCGCCGCCAGCCGGAGCCATCCGCAGGCGCCCGACGCGACCGACCTGGCCCTCCCGATGCTGCTGGCCGTGGCGATCGGGCTGCTGTGCGGGCTGCTCGTCCTCGGCGTCGCCGACCTGTGGCTGCGCTGGTCGTCCAGGCGTCGCTCGCTGTCGTCGTACGTCGCCTCGCGCACCGTCCGCCGTCGCCGTGAGGGCACGCTCGTGATCCTGCCGGTCACGGCGGCCCTGACGATCGCGGTCTTCACGGTCGGGGTGTCGCTCGCCGCCTCGACCTGGCGAGCGAGTGCGGCGGCCACGCAGGTGGGAGCACCCCTGTCGTTCCCGACCAACCTCTCGCTGTCACGTGCCGTCGGGCTCACCCACGAGATCGACCCGCAGGGTCGCTGGCTGATGGCGGCCGGCGTCAACACCCCGAGCGTCGACGAGGCGGGCGTGGTCCTGATCCCGCGGGTGGTCGTCGACACGTCCCGCCTGGCCCGGGTCGCGTCCTGGCCCTCCCAGTGGACGCCAGGGCAGTCGGCCGCGCAGGTCGCCCGCGAGCTGGGTCCGCAGCGGCCGCCGGTCGTGCTGAAGGGCTCGCGGCTGTCCATCGCGGTCGACAACCGGGTGCAGGGTGACTTCCGCCAGCTCGGGCTCTCGCTCGCGATCCTCGACGACCAGGGTGCCGCTCGAGAGATCAACATCGGGCCGTACCGCATCGGTCGCTCGTCCGCGACCGCACGCCTTCCCGCGTGCCAGCAGGGCTGTCTGCTCGAGCGGATCAGCTTCGGTGGTCCGTCCGCCCTCGGGGAGGCCATGCACGGCACCGCGACCATCGAGTCGTTCACGGTCGACGGACAGGCGGTCCCGGGCACGCTCGACCGGCCCTGGCGGCCCGCCCCCTCTCTGGTCGGCACGCCGGTGGGAGTCCGTACGCCGCCCCGGCTGGTGGGCGGACACCTCATCGTCGCGTTCCGGGCTCCCACCTCGAACTTCTACTCCGGGATCACCCCCACCGACGTCCCCGCCGTCGCGCCTGTGTTGTTCGGCCGCACCGCGACCCCTGAGACCCGGCTCCAGACCGGGTCGTCCGGGCTGTTCGACATCCGCTCCGCCGGCACCGCGGAGTCGCTGCCCTTCCGCGGCCCGGCGGGGATGCTGATGGACTTCACGGTGTTCGACCGCAACACGGTGCAGGGGACCAGCACGAGCGACGTCCACATCTGGGCCCGGGCGGACACTCCTGAGCCGGTGCTGCAGCAGCTCGCGGCCCGTGGCCTGTCCCATCCCGACACCGAGGCGGCCGCGCGGTCGCTGCTCGACCAGGACGCGTTCGCCCTCGCCCTGCGCCTCTACACGGTGGTGACGGCGCTGGTGATCCTGCTGGCCTTCGCGGGTCTCGCGGCCAACCTCGCCGTCCAGCTGCCGGCCCGACGGCGGGACGCGGCCTCGTTGCGCGTGGTCGGCGTGAAGCGCCGGTCCATCATGGTCGGCGTGGTCGCCGAGTTCCTGCTCGTGCTGGGTGCCGCCGCGCTGGCGGGCATCGCCGCGGGTGCCATCGCCCAGCTGGTCGTCGTCCGCACCGTCACCCTGGGCTTCGCCGACACCGAGCTCACGCCGCGGGTGCTGCCGTCGTTCCATCTCAGCACGGGCTTCGAGCTCGCGGTCGTGGTCCTGCTCGTCCTGGTCGTGCTCGCCTCCTTGTTCGCGGCCCTCACCGTGCGGGGAGCGCGCACCTCGTCGCTGCGTGAGAACGCTCGCTGATCTCGCACGCTCGGCCCGCGGGGCGTGAAAACCCGCGTGCGTCCGCGACACGCGTCGCGGACAATGGCTCCTCGTGGGTCACGTGGATGTCGCCGGAGTGCGTTACGAGCTGCCCGACGGCAGGGTCCTGCTGGACGACGTGTCGTTCCGGGTCGGCGACGGCGCCAAGGTCGCCCTGGTGGGCGCCAACGGCGCCGGCAAGACGACGTTGCTGCGGATCATCACCGGCGACCTGGTGCCGCATGCCGGCGTGATCACCCGGACCGGTGGTCTCGGGGTGATGCGCCAGATGGTCGGCACGGACCTCGGGGACGACCCGACGGTCGCCGATCTGCTCCTGTCGGTCTCGCCCGCGCGCGTCCGTGCGGCCTCGGCCGCCGTCGAGCGCTGGGAGCTCGCCCTGATGGAGACCGACGACGAGAAGACCCAGCTCCGCTACGCCGAGGCGCTGTCGGAGTACGCCGACGCCGGCGGCTACGACCTCGAGGTCGTCTGGGACGTCTGCACGGTCCGTGGCCTCGGCCTGCCCTACGACCGAGCGAAGTACCGCACCCTGTCCACGCTCAGTGGCGGTGAGCAGAAGCGCCTCGTGCTGGAGTACCTCCTCGAAGGCCCCGACGAGGTGCTCCTGCTCGACGAGCCCGACAACTTCCTCGACGTGCCGGGCAAGATCTGGCTCGAGCAGCGGATCCGTGAGTCCGACAAGACGATCCTGTTCATCAGCCACGATCGCGAGCTGCTCGACCACACGGCGACGCGGATCGTCACCATCGAGCTCGGCTCGTTCGGTGGCGGCAACAGCGCGTGGACGCATCCCGGCGGGTTCTCGTCGTACCACGATGCGCGACGCGACCGGTTCGCCCGCTTCGAGGAGCAGCGACGGCGGTGGGATGAGGAGCACGCCAAGATCAAGGCCCTCGTGCTGCGGATGAAGATCAAGGCCGAGTACAACGACGGGATGGCCTCGCAGTACAAGGCCGCGCAGACGCGCCTCCGCAAGTTCGAGGAGGCCGGGCCGCCGACCGAGCAGCCGCGCGAGCAGCAGGTCACGATGCGCCTCAAGGGGGGTCGCACCGGCAAGCGTGCCGTGGTCTGTGAGGGTCTGGAGCTGCTGGGACTGATGCAGCCGTTCGACCTCGAGGTCTGGTACGGCGAGCGCGTGGCCGTGCTCGGCAGCAACGGCTCGGGCAAGTCGCACTTCCTGAGGCTTCTCGCCGCCGGCGGCTCCGATCCCGACGTGGAGCACCGGCCCGTCGACTCGATGAAGATCGATCCGGTCCGCCACACGGGCAAGGCCAAGCTCGGCGCCCGCGTCCGGCCCGGGTGGTTCGTGCAGACGCACACCCATCCCGAGCTGCTGGGTCGCACCCTGCTGGAGATCCTGCACCGGGGCGACGAGCACCGCGACGGCATGGGCCGCGAGGCCGCGGCCCGGGTGCTCGACCGCTACGAGCTGGCCCACGCCTCGGAGCAGAAGTTCGAGTCGCTCTCAGGCGGTCAGCAGGCCCGCTTCCAGATCCTGATGCTCGAGCTGTCCGGCGCGACGCTGCTGCTGCTCGACGAGCCGACCGACAACCTCGACGTCCAGTCCGCCGAGGCGCTGGAGGCCGGGCTCGAGGCGTTCGACGGAACCGTCGTGGCGGTCACCCACGACCGCTGGTTCGCCCGCGGCTTCGACCGGTTCCTGGTCTACGGCGCCGACGGTGAGGTCTACGAGTCCGACGGCCCGGTCTGGGACGAGACCAGGGTCCGCCGCGCTCGCTGACGCAACCTGCGCACAGAGAAAACGCGGACAGATCGATCGGCCGGGGGGCAGCCTGGTGATCTGTCCGCGTTCTCCGTCGTACCGAGAGATGCTCAGGAGTTGGTGGTCTGAGCGTCCGAGTCGAGCGTGACCGTGACCGTGTGGGTCGAGCCGCCGCGCGTGTAGGTGACCGTCACCGAGTCGCCGGGCCGGTAGGCCCGGACGATCGCGATGAGCGAGTCGGACGACGTGATCAGGTGGTCGTCGACCTTGGTGATGACGTCGCCGGTCTCGAGCCCGGCAGTCGCACCGGCGGAGCCGGCATCGACCTTGGCGACCTTGGCGCCCTCGGCGACCTGCTGGCCGCTGGTGGCGTTGTCCACGCTGATGCCCAGGCGGGCGTGGGTCGGGGTCTCGCCCTTGATCATCTCCTGGACGATCGGCAGCACACCGTCGATCGGGATCGCGAAGCCGAGACCGATGGAGCCGGGCTCGCCCTGGCCGGTGGTGTCGGTCGCGGTCTGGATCGCGGAGTCGATGCCGACGACCTCACCGGCGAGGTTGACCAGCGGACCGCCGGAGTTGCCCGGGTTGATCGCGGCGTCGGTCTGGATGGCCGGGTAGACCGTCACGTTGCCGGCGCTGACCTGGCCCACGTCGACCGGACGGTCGAGGGCGCTGACGATGCCGCTGGTGACGGTGGCGTTGAGCCCGAACGGCGAGCCGATCGCGACGACGCTCTGGCCGACCTGGAGGCTCGAGGAGTGACCGATGGTGGCCGGGGTCAGGCCGGAGACACCTTCGGCCTGAACCACAGCGGTGTCGGTGAGCGGGTCGGTGCCCAGGACCTTCGCCGGGGCGTGCGAGCCGTCGTTGAAGTCGATGGTGATCTGCCCGTCCTTGCCGGCGAGCGAGGCGACGTGGTTGTTGGTGAGGATCTTGCCGTCGGCGCTGAGGATGATCCCCGAGCCCGAACCGGCCCCGCCGGAGCCGGTCACGTTGATCTTGACCACGGAAGGCAGCACGTTGTGGGCGACCTTGACGATCGAGTCGCTGTCCGCAGCGGCCGGGACGGCCGAGCTACCGCTCTGGGTGACGATGGGCGACGAGGCGACCTGGTTGTCGTGCGTCGACGTCCACGCCGCTGCGCCGCCGACACCGGCCGCGCCACCGACGAGCAGGCTGGCCGCCACGATGCCGGCTGCCAGGCCCTTGCGGCCGGTCCGCTTCTGCGGAGCCTGGGGGGCCTGCGGAGGCAGCACCGGACCCTCGGCGGGGGCGCCGAAGCTCAAGGGGTGGGTGTCGTCGCCGGTCTCGCCCGGGGCCTGGAAGCCGTACGGCGACCAGGTGGCGGGGGGCGCGGGAGGCTCGGGACTCGAGTCGGGGCTGGGGTGCGGGCCCTGCCCGCTGTCGGGGGACTCGTTGCTCATGTCCTCGACAGTGTCGGGTGAGTCTGTGACCTTGCTGAGACCTCGCTGGGCGCGGTCGAAAAAGCCGCGCCACGTCTGTGATCGCCGACACGCACCACCCGACCGCCTAGGGTGACGCGGTGACGACACCGTGGGCGCACTGGAGCTGGGAGCTGCGTAGCTGCGGCCGGCAGGGGCACGTCACCTGGCAGCCGACGGAGGACGGCCTCGCCGCCCGGCTCCGGGCCGAGACGGTCGACGGAGTGGCGTGGCGGTGCCTGCGCTGCGGCACGTTCGTGGTCGGCGAGCCCGGCGGCACGGGGCCCGCCGAGGAGGCGCCGCTGGTGCTGCGCGGCAAGGCCCTGCGCGATGCCTTCATCCTGCGGCTGCTGGCGGCCGAGCGGTTCATCCGCGGGCTGCTGCTGGTCGCCCTGGCGTACGGCGTCTACAGGTTCAACGGCGCGCAGGACTCGTTGGAGAAGGTGTTCCGCGAGTACCTCCCCACCCTCAAGCCGTTCGCCGACAAGCTCGGCATCGACCTGCAGAACACCGGTCCGGTCAAGCTCATCCAGAAGGCACTCACCACCGACCACGCCACCCTCGAGCTGGTCACGATCGGCGTGCTCGCCTACGGCGCGCTCGAGCTGCTCGAGGGGGTCGGGCTGTGGCTGATGAAGCGGTGGGGTGAGTACGTCGCGGTGGTCGGCACCGCCGTCTTCATCCCGCTGGAGGTCTACGAGCTGATCGAGCGCGTCACGTGGCTGCGCGTGGTCGCCTTCGCGTTCAACGTCTTCGCGGTGATCTACATCCTGTGGACCAAGCGGCTCTTCGGCTTCCGTGGCGGCCGGGCTGCATTCGAGGCCGAGCGCCACTCCCAGTCGCTGCTCGAGGTCGAGCACGCCGCCGCCTAGTGCTGAGCGCGGGCGGGCGGTGGGGCGGGGATTGCCGCTTCATCAAGGTATGAAGGGAAACCCTCACTTCCCGTGACGAATTCATCGAGGGAAGTGTTGATTCACCTACATACCTTGATGAACCAACTCGGTCGCCGCCCAGCGAAGAACGTCAGGCCCAGCGCTCGGAGGCGGGCACGAAGTCCAGGGTGCGCTGGCCGGTGTAGATCTGCTTGGGCCGGGCGATCTTCTGCTCCTTGTCCTGCACGAGCTCGAGCCACTGGGCCAGCCAGCCCGGCGTACGCCCGATCGCGAACAGCACCGTGAACATCTCCGGCGGGAACTGGAACGCCTCGTAGATCAGGCCCGAGTAGAAGTCGACGTTCGGGTAGAGCTTGCGCGAGACGAAGTAGTCGTCCTCGAGCGCGATCTTCTCCAGCTCCATGGCGATCTCGAGGAGCGGGTTGACCCCGGTCACCTCGAACACGTCGTCGCACGCCTTCTTGATGATCTTGGCGCGCGGGTCGTAGTTCTTGTAGACGCGGTGGCCGAAGCCCATCAGCCGCTCGTCGCCGTTCTTCACCCCCTGGATGAAGTCGGGGATGTTCTCCTTCTTGTTGATCCGGCGCAGCATCCGCAGCACGGCCTCGTTGGCGCCGCCGTGCAGGGGGCCGTAGAGCGCGCCCACGCCGCCGGCGACCGCCGAGTAGGGGTCGACCTGCGACGAGCCGATCGACCGGACGGCGTTCGTCGAGCAGTTCTGCTCGTGGTCGGCGTGGAGGATGAAGAGGACGTCGAGCGCCTTGACCAGCCGCTCGTCGGCGGCGAAGCGGTCCTCGCTCATCCGGAACAGCATCGACAGGAAGTTCGCGGTGTAGCCGAGCTCGTTGTCGGGGTAGACGAAGGGCTTGCCCTGCGCGTGTCGGAACGACCAGGCGCCCAGCGTCGGCATCTTGGCGATCATCCGGACGATCTGGAGCTGACGGGTCTCGGCGTCGGCGATGTCGCGCGCGTCGGGATAGAACGTCGACAACGCGCCCACGGAGGCCATCAACATCCCCATCGGGTGGGCGTCGTAGCGGAAGCCCTCCATGAAGCTCTTGACGTTCTCGTGCACGAACGTGTGGTAGGTGATGTCGTGCACCCACGACTCGTACTCGTTCTTCGTCGGCAGCTCGCCGTGCACCAGCAGGTAGGCGACCTCGAGGAACGTCGACTTCTCGGCCAGCTGCTCGATCGGGTAGCCGCGGTACTCCAGGATCCCCTCGTCGCCGTCGATGAACGTGACCGCGCTCTTGCACGAGGCGGTGTTCACGAAGCCGGGGTCGTAGACGGCGAGCGGGCTGCCGTCACTGTCCTTGATCTTGCCGAGATCCGAGCCCTTCACCGCACCCTGCTCGATCGGTACGTCGTACTCCTGGCCGGTGCGGTTGTCCCGGACGGTGAGTGAGTCGTTCACCGTTCCAACCTAGTCCGGGCTCCTCCGGAGAGCGAATCCGGTTCCGGCCCGCGAGCATCGACGACCCGGGGCCGGATCGCGTCTCGACGGGCGGTGGTCCCGCCGCGTTATGCTCCGCCCACAGTCAGGAAGGGACGCGATGACCGACAACGCGACGGACGTTCAAGCACACCTCGCCAGGGTGCCCATCTTCGCCGGGCTCTCGTCACGGCAGCTCGGCAGGCTCGCCGATGCGTCGCGCCGGACGACCCACCAGACCGGGCACGAGATCGCCAAGGAGGGTGAGGGCGCGCTGGCGCTCCACATCATTCTCGACGGCACCGCCGAGGTCACCGTCCACGGGAGCCCGAAGCGCGAGCTGCGGGCCGGGGACTACTTCGGTGAGATCAGCCTGATCGACGGCAAGAAGCGGTCGGCCACGGTGACGGCCAGCAGCGACCTGCACACCCTCGCGGTGCCCCACGGCCCCTTCCAGAAGCTGCTCGAGACCGAGCCCGGCTTCGCGGCGCGTCTGCTGACCCTGGTCTGCGCCCGGCTGCGTGAGGCCGAGGCCGACTAGGGAGCGTCGCCGCCCAGCTGGCTGACTCCACGAGGTGCGCCACGATCTCCTCGATGAACAGCGGGTTGCCGCCGGACCAGGTGAAGGCGGTGTCGGCGAGGCCCGCAGGAGGGTCGCCGCCGAGCAACGCGGCGACGGAGGCACTCGTCTCTGTCGGACTGAGTGGGTCCAGCCTGACGATCGTGGAGCCGGCGTTCTCGGAGCCCCAGCCAGGGGATGGCGTGGTCGCGACTCGTGTCGGTCTCAGGCGAAGACCCAGAACTCCTTGAACGGGGCGGTGATGTGCCACGTGGTCTCCCGACCAGCCGGAAGGGAAGCCAGGTCTCCTGGTGCGAGATGGATCGTCGGACCTCCGGCGATCTCGATGGTCACCTGGCCCTCGAGCACGTGGATGGTCTCGCGCTGGGGCGGCGTCCATCGCGAAGGTCCGTCGACAGTGCGGAAGCGGGTCAGGCCGGCCCACATGCCGTCGGCCCTCACCAGTTCGTGCATCTCGCTCCCCGGTACGTCGGGATCGGGCTCCCAGTGCTCGGGGTTGACGCTGGAGACGAAGAGGTCGTCCATGACCATGACTCCTTCGAGAGAGGGGACGGGAGACCCGCTCAGCATGCTGGTTCGAGCTCAGCGCGCAGTCGGCGCAGAGCGTAGTGCACTCGTGTGCGGAGGGTCCCCGGCCGGATGCCGAGCTGTGCGGCCACCTCGGGGTAGGGCCGCCCGAGCAGGAAGGTGTGTACGAGCGCATCGCGATGGTCGGCGCTCAGGACTCCGAGCGCCTCGGCCAGCTCTGCGCGTTCCAGCACCTGGTTGATGCCATCAACGCCGGAGGCCGGCAGCCGGCCGGGATCATGCAGGACTGCGGTGCGACGTCTCACCCGTGCCTTGACGTGGTCCTTCGCGACGTTGACGGTGATCGCGAGCAGCCACTGACGCAAAGGCCCGCGCTCAGGGTCGAACCTCGCACAGGCGCGCCAGGCGCGGATGAACGCCTCTTGGGCGGCATCCTCAGCCGCGTGGGGATCGACCACCACGCGCCGAGCACGGGCGACCAAGGTGCCGTGGTGCTCGGCGTAGGCCGCCGCGAACCCGGACTCGGTGCAGAGCCCGGCGCATCCGTCCGTCCGGCAGGTGGTCATGGCACGACTGTCGGTCCTGTGGTGCGGGGCCGGCATCGGTCGTGGCTACCCAATCGTGACGACGCCGCTACCCATCTATCGCGCTTTGCGGCCGCCTCGAGGGGTGGGACGATCGGTCGGTGCCGGTGCTACTCGAGCGCGATCTGGAGCTTGGTCTGCTCCGCGGCGCAGTCGAGTCCGCAGCCCGCGGAGGGGGCTCGACGGTCCTGATCCTCGGTGAGGCCGGGATCGGCAAGACCAGCCTTGTCCAGGCGTTCCTCGCGACTTTGTCGTCAGGCGCCAAGGTGTTGGTCGGCAGCTGTGAGGACCTACGGACGCCCCGTGCCCTCGGCCCCCTGCGCGACGCCGCCGAGGGAACCGCGGGGCCGCTGGCGCGGGCACTCGCGACCGGAACCGATCCGGACGTGGTCCTGCCGGCCGTCGTCGCGGAGATGGGTGCCGGACCGTCACCGGCAATCCTGGTCATCGACGACGCTCACTGGGCGGATGGCGCCACCCTCGATGTGGTGCGCTACCTGAGCCGGCGCATCGCCGACGGGCCGGCTGTGCTGCTCCTCGCCTACCGGGACGACGAGGTGGATGCCGGCCATCCGCTGCGATCGGTTCTCGGCGCGATGCCGGTGTCGTCCACCGTGCGGCTGCACCTATCGCCGTTGAGTGCCCAGGCCGTGAGCGATCTGGCCGGCGATGCCGACGTGGACGTCCCGGAGCTCTACCGCACCTCCGGAGGCAACCCGTTCTTCGTCACCGAAGTGCTGGCCACCCCTGACGTCGAGATCCCTCCGACGGTCATCGACGCCGTCCTGGGCAGGCTGGGAACGCTCAGTGAGCGGGCTCGTGGGGCGGTCGAGCGCTGCGCCGTGGTCCCCAACGGCGTGGAGCTGGGTCTTCTGCACGCCCTGCGCGAGGACCTGGACGCCATTGCCGAGGCGGAGCGGGTGGGCATCTTGACCTTGCGTGGACAACGGATGGCGTTCCGTCACGAGGTGGCGCGGCGCGTGGTGGCGGCGTCCTTGCCGGCCGGCACGCGGATCAGCCTCCATCTCGAGGTGCTGCGGTGTCTGCTCGTCGCCCACGACCCCGACCCGTTTCGGGTGCTGCACCACGCGATGGAGGCGGGTGCCGACGACGTGGTCCTGGAGTTCGGCCGCAAGGCGGCCCGGGAAGCACATCATGCTGGCGCGTTCGAGCAGGAGGCGGCGTGTTACGCCGAGGTCCTGGACCGCGCGGATGCACTCCACGCGGAGGACCGAGCTGCGCTGGACGAGGCCTACGCGTGGGCGCTGTCGACCAGCAACCATCCGCTGGCCGCCGCCGGGGTCGCGCTGCGGGCAGTGGAGCAGTGGGAGGAGCTGGGTGAGGAGGGTCGCGCCGTGGGAGCACTGGTGGTGCTCTCGCGCCAGCAGTTCCTGACCGAGCAGCCTGCCGCGGCGCTCTCCTCGGCGCGTCGGGCACTCGACCACGCGGGCCAGGGCGAGACGACCGGCCATGCGCTGGCCCTGGCCAATCTCGGCGCCATGCTGGTCGTGCTGGACCGGGAGGAGGAGGGTCTGACGGTCCTGGATGCGGCGCAGCCCCTCATCGAGAGGGTGGGAGGCCCGGGCGTCCGCTCGCTCTCCCGGACCTACGTGGGGTCCGCGCACCTGCAGCGGGGGCTGATCGAGGGGCGCGACGAGCTCCTCGAAGCGATCCACATCGCGCGCGCCCACGACAGCCACGAGGCCGCCATGCGTGGCTACTACAACCTGGTCGAAGGGTGTTGGCGTCTGGGCCGGTTCGACGAGGCGCTCGACTTCGTCGACCAGGCGGAGGCGTACGCACTCGATCGTGAGCTGGATGTCTACAGCTACATGATCGACGCTCGTCGCTTCCGGATGATGGCGATGCGGGGGCGATGGCAGGAGGCGGTCGCCGGACTGCACGAGATGGTGGACGGGCGCACCGACCCCGGAATGATCGGACGCGAGACGCTCCCCGTTCTGGCTCGCCTCCTGGTGCGCACCGCCGACCCCGATGCTGAGAAGCTGCTGGCGGTGACGACGCGTCATGCCGAGCGTGCCGACGTCCTCGAGTGGGTCGTGCCGACGGGTCTCGCCGTCATTGAGCGGGCCTGGTTGGCGGGGCGTCCCGAGCTGGCCGGTCACCATCCCGCGTTGCTGCTGGAGCGCACCGACCGGGTCGGCATGGAGTGGCAGCGTGGCGAGCTCCTTCGCTATCTCTCCCGCCTCGGCCACGAGGTCCCGCCGTTCTCGCGGTGCCCAGAACCGTTCGCCGCGGGGCTGCGGGGGGACTGGGAGACCGCGGCTGCCGGCTGGGAGGCGATCGGGGATCCGTACGAGCGAGCACTCGAGCTGGCGGAGTCGCGCGACGCAGGGTCGACCATGGAGTCCTATCGGATCCTGGAATCACTGGGGGCGGTGCCTGCGACCAGGCTCGCGCGCCGTCGCCTGCGTGAGCTCGGGATCACTCGGTCGCCTCGTCGTCTCGGTGCCGACACGCGTTCCAACGCGGCCGGCCTGACGGCGCGGCAGGTGGAGATCTTGCGGCTGCTGACCGACGGGCTGACCAATGGCGAGATCGCCGACCTGCTGGTCCTCTCCACCCGCACGGTCGACCATCACGTGGCATCGGTGTTCCACAAGCTCGACGTCCACAACCGGCGCGACGCGGTCGCCAAAGCCGAGGCACTCGGGTTGTCGGTCCCCGGGGCCTGAGCGGGAACGCCGTGGCATACGTCACACGCGTCCGCATGAACACCGGGGACCTCGTAGTCGTGCAAGGGCCACACATTTTGTCTCAGCAAAGGAACCATCATGCCTGTCGCACACAGCCGAGCCCGGACTCACGAGGTACGCGTCCGCGTCGGCTCGGACGCCGACCTGCCAGAGGTCCGCACGATCATCGCCCGCGCGTATCGGGAGTACGAGCGGCTGCTCGGCCACGAGGTCTTCCAGCGCTATCTGGCCGACATCCTGGACCTGGACCGCCACCGCCGCCAGGGGCAGCTCCTGGTGGCGGAGCTCCACGGCGTGATCTGCGGAGCCGTCGCCTACTACCCCGACGCCGCTCGGCAGGGCGTCGGCTGGCCGCAGGGTTGGGCGAGCGGGCGGGCTCTCGCCGTCGACACCCCGACTCGAGGAGTGGGCGTCGCCGAGGCGCTTGCGCGAGACGTCCAGCGACGTGCCGTCGAGGACGGAGCCCCGGTCCTCGCGTTCCACACCGCGGACTTCATGCACAGCGCCAGGGCTCTGTACGACCGGCTGGGCTTCCAGCGGCAGCCGACCTTCGACTCGGACTTGGGGGACTATCTCGGCGTCACCCTCGACAGGCAGGTGCGGACCCTGGCCTATGCCCGACGGTTCACCGCCGGCACCGAAGGCCGGGCGTCGGGTCTCGGCCACCCCGCGGGGACTCACCAGGAAGACCTGGCGTCGTGACCCGTTCGGGGCGTTTTGGCGGGTGACCTGGGGGACCGGTAGATTGTGCGGTCGCGACTCCTGCCGCGCCACGACCCGTCGGTCGAGGTGCAGACCCGGACGATTCTGAGCCGGGCAGTGTTCGTCAGAGGCCGCGGCACCACCCGCTCCGTCCCGGCTTGTCCGGGCGGAGCACCCCGGCCGGGTCCGCCTGCCGGGTCCCACGAACGAGTAAAGGCAGACGCACGTGCGTACGTACAGCCCGAAGCCCGCCGACGTCCACCGTGAGTGGCACGTGATCGACGCCTCCGACGTCGTCCTCGGCAAGCTCGCCGTCCAAGCCGCCAACCTGTTGCGCGGCAAGCACAAGCCCACCTTCGCCCCGCACATGGACATGGGTGACTTCGTCATCGTCGTCAACGCGGAGAAGGTCGCGCTCACCGGCGACAAGCTGACCAAGAAGCTCATGTACCGCCACTCCGGCTACCCCGGCGGTCTCACCGCGACCCCGGTCGGCCAGCAGCTGGAGAAGGACGCCCGCAAGGTCATCGAGCAGGCCGTCTGGGGCATGCTCCCGAAGAACAAGCTCGGCCGCCAGGTGCTCAAGAAGCTCAAGGTGTACACCGGGCCCGCCCACCCGCACCAGGCCCAGCAGGCCAAGCCGTTCGAGATCACGCAGGTCTCCCAGTGACCCCGCCGACGACCGAGCAGAGAAGCGAAGGTAATTCCGTGGCTGACGACACCACCACCACCACCGAGGCCGAGACCGAGACGTTCCAGGCCGATGAGCAGGGCGTGGCCTACACGTCCGAGAGCGCCGGCGCCGCCGAGGCCGCCCGCCCCGCCACCATCGCCCCCGCGGCCGCCACCGGGCGCCGCAAGGAGGCCGTGGCCCGGGTCCGGATCATGCCCGGCACCGGTGTGTGGACCGTGAACGGCCGCACCCTCGACTCCTACTTCCCGAACAAGCTGCACCAGCAGGTCGTGAACGAGCCGTTCGCCGCGCTCGGCCTCGAGGGACGCTTCGACGTCATCGCCCGCATCCACGGCGGCGGCATCACCGGCCAGGCCGGCGCCCTGCGCCTCGGCGTGGCCCGGTCCCTCAACTCCATCGACGTCGAGGCCAACCGCCCCACGCTGAAGAAGGCCGGTCTGCTCACCCGAGACGCCCGCGTCATCGAGCGCAAGAAGGCCGGCTTGAAGAAGGCCCGCAAGGCTCCGCAGTTCAGCAAGCGCTGATCCGCGGGACCGATGCCTCGCATCTTCGGTACCGACGGGGTCCGCGGCCTCGCCAACGGCGTCATCACCGCTGAGCTCGCGGTCGACCTCGGGGTCGCGGCGGCGCGGGTGCTCGTCGACCACGGCGGCTACACCGGGCAGCGCCCGGTGGCCGTGGTCGGCCGCGACACCCGGATCTCGGGGCAGTTCCTCGAGCACGCGGTGGTCGCCGGGCTCGCCTCGGCGGGCGTCGACGTGCTGCGGCTCCGGGTGCTCCCGACGCCGGGGGTCGCCTATCTCACCGACTCCCTCGGCGCCGACCTCGGCGTCGTGATCTCCGCCTCCCACAACCCGATGCCCGACAACGGCATCAAGTTCCTGGCGCGCGGGGGCGTGAAGCTCGACGACTCGCTCGAGCACGAGATCGAGGCGCGTCTCGGCGAGGAGTGGGAACGCCCGACCGGTGCCGACGTCGGCCGCGTCACGCCGTACGGCGCGACCGTCGAGGAGTACGCCGACCACCTGGTCGGCACCCTCGACCACCGGCCGGCCGGGCTGCGTGTCGTGCTCGACTGCGCCAACGGCGCCGCGGTCGAGGTCGGGCCACGCGCCCTGCGGGACGCCGGGGTCGCGGTGTTCGCGATCAACGACCAGCCCAACGGCCTCAACATCAACGAGGGCTGCGGATCCACCCACCTCGCCGGCCTGCGCGAGGCGGTGCTGGCGCACGGCGCCGACGCGGGCTTCGCCCTCGACGGCGATGCCGACCGCTGCCTGGCGATCGACCACACCGGCGCGACCGTGGACGGCGACCAGCTGATGGCCATGCTCGCGGTCGACCTGCACGAGCGCGGCCGGCTCCCGCACGACACCGTCGTGGCCACCGTGATGAGCAACCTCGGGTTCGTCCAGGGAATGCAGCGGGCCGGCATCACCGTCCACCAGACCGCGGTCGGCGACCGCTACGTGCTGGAGGCCATGCGCGAGGGCGGGTTCGCGCTCGGCGGCGAGCAGTCCGGTCACATCATCATGAGCGAGCACGCCACGACCGGTGACGGCATCCTGACCGCGCTGCAGGTCCTGCAACGGATGGCCCGCACCGGCTCGTCGCTGCGCACGCTCGCCTCCGTCGTCACCCGCCTGCCGCAGGTCCTGGTCAACGTGTCGGGTGTCGACCAGCACCGCACCGACGACCCCGAGCTGACCGAGGCCGTGGCCCGCGAGCAGGACAAGCTGGGCGACTCCGGCCGGATCCTGCTGCGTCCCTCCGGCACCGAGCCGCTGGTCCGGGTGATGGTGGAGGCGTCGTCCCCCGAGGAGGCGAAGGCCGTCGCCGAGCGCCTGGCCGACGTCGTACGCCGCCGCCTCGCGCTCTGACCTCGTCGGGTCGTCCGCCCCTCGTGTGGGTCTAGCAGCACCTCAGGCGGACGACCCTGTGTGCCGATAAGCGTTCGCGCTCCGGACCGGCCACGGCCTAGGTTCGTGCACCGTGACGGAGATCCGCGACGTCGACCTGTCCGACGAGGCGACCCTGCACCGCTGGTGGGAGATCCACCACGACGCGCAGCGTGACCGGCCGCTCGACTGCACGCCCTCGTGGGAGGTCGCCCGGGTCGCGCTGCCGACCCCCAACTCCGAGTTCCACCTCGAGCTCTTCGCGGCGTACGACGGTGACGAGATGGTCGGCGCCGGGCTGGTGAGCCTCCCGACGTCCGACAACCCGCGGATGTCCTACTGCGACGTCTGGGTCGACTGGCCGGCCCGCCGCCGAGGCGTCGGTTCGATGCTGCTCGAGGAGGTCGAGTGCAGGGCGCGTGCGGCCGGACGCGAGCTGGCGCTGTTCGAGGTGTTCGCACCACCCGGCGGCACGAGCACGGGGACCGCGTTCGGCGACGCGCGCGGCTACACGGTGGCCAACCGCGAGGGCGCCAAGGCGATCGACCTCGCCGAGTCCGAGGCGGGGTGGGGCGCCCTCGCGGCCGAGGTGGAGGCAGCCCGCGGCGACTACCGGGTGGTCACCTGGACCGCTGCCTGCCCCGACGAGTACCTCGAGGACCTCGGCGAGATGCTCAGCGGCTTCCTGGCGATGGTGCCGACCGGTGACCTCGAGCTCGAGGACGGCGAGTGGACGGTCGACCGGCTGCGCGAGAGCGAGCGCCGGGCGGTTCGGATCGGCCAGGACCTGTTCCATGCCGGCGCGGTGTCGCCGGAGGGGCGGCTGGTCGGGTTCTCCGACGTCCGGGTCGCCCGAGCCGACCCGCGGATCGCCCGCGTCGGGGTGACGGTGGTCATGCCCGAGGCCCGTGGGCACCGGCTGGGTCTCGGCATGAAGCTCGCGACCCACCGCGCCCTGCGCACGGCGTACCCGGAGTGCACGGCGGTCGTCACCAGCAACGCCGACGTGAACGACCACATGAACGCCGTCAACCAAGCGCTCGGCTACCGCGTGCTCGAACAGCTCCTGGAGTACCAGAAGCACCTCTGAGTCCGTCCGTCACAGCTTCCGGAGGCGCACGTAGCGGACGGAGTGGTCGCGGTCCTTGCGCAGCACGAGGGTGGCGCGGGAGCGCGTGGGCTTGATGTTCTGCTCGAGGTTGGGGCCGTTGATGCTGTCCCAGATCTCCTCCGCCGTCGCGGTCGCGTCGTCCGTCGACAGGGCGGCGTAGCGCCGGAAGTACGACGCGGGGTCGGCGAAGGCCGTCTTGCGGAGCCGCAGGAACCGCTCGACGTACCAGGCCCGGATGTCGTCGGTCGCGGCGTCGACATAGACGCTGAAGTCGAAGAAGTCGCTCACGGCCAAGCCGCTGCGGCCGTCCTCGGTGGTGCGGGCCGGCTGGAGGACGTTGAGGCCCTCGATGATCACGATGTCGGGATGCCGGACGACCACGGGGTCGTCGGGCACCACGTCGTACACGAGGTGGGAGTACGTCGGTGCCTCGACCTCGTCCTTGCCCGACTTGATGTCGACGGCGAAGCGCAGCAGCGCACGCCGGTCGTAGGACTCCGGGAAGCCCTTGCGCTGCAGGATCCCGCGGCGCTCGAGCTCGGCGTTGGGGTAGAGGAAGCCGTCGGTGGTGACCAGTGCGACGTTCGGATGCTCGTCCCAGTGGGCCAGCATCTGCTGGAGGACGCGAGCCGTCGTCGACTTGCCGACGGCGACCGAGCCGGCGAGGCCGATCACGAACGGCGTCCGCGGCGGCTGCGGCTGGTGGAGGAACTCCTCCTGCTTGCGGTGCAGCCGCCGGGCCGCCTTGACCCGCAGGCTCAGCAGCCGCGAGAGCGGCAGGTAGACCTGCTGGACCTCCTCGAGGTCGAGCTGGTCGCCCAGGCCGCGCAGCCGTGCGATCTCCTCGGCGGACAGGGGCTGGTCGACGTGCTCACCCAGCTCGGCCCAGTCGGCACGGGCCAGCTCGACGTACGGGGACGGCTCGCTCCCCTGCACACCGTTGGGCATGGCGGGCATTGTTCCAGCACGCCGGGTGTGCGGGCGCCACGGGCCTGCGGTGCCGACAGCGGCCGGGGATGTGCGTACCACGCCGATAGACTCGCGCCCATGTGCGGCATCGTGGGGTACGTCGGGGAGAAGCAGGCTCAGGACGTCGTCATCGAGGGCCTGCGCCGCCTGGAGTACCGCGGCTACGACTCCGCCGGGATCGCGCTCGTGTCTCACGGCGAGATCGAGTGGCGCAAGCGCGCGGGCAAGCTCGCCAACCTCGAGAAGGCGCTCGCCGACGAGCCGCTCCCGCCCTCCACGACCGGCATCGGGCACACCCGCTGGGCGACCCACGGCGCACCCAACGACGCCAACGCCCACCCCCACCTCGGCAACGGCGGTCGGGTCGCGCTGGTGCACAACGGGATCATCGAGAACTTCGCGGCCCTGCGCGCCGAGGTGGAGGCCGCCGGTGACGACCTCCTCTCGGAGACCGACACCGAGATCGCGGCCCACCTGCTCGAAGCCGCGCTGGCCGACGGCGCAGACCTCACCGACGCGATGCGCGCGGTGTGCCTGCGGCTCGAGGGCGCGTTCACGCTGGTCGCCGTCGACGGGCAGGACCCGTCCCGGGTCGTCGCCGCCCGTCGTAACTCCCCCCTGGTCGTGGGCCTCGGCGAGGGCGAGAACTTCATCGGCTCCGACGTGGCGGCCTTCATCGAGCACACCCGTGAGGCGATGGAGCTCGGGCAGGACCAGATCGTCACCATCACCCGCGACGCCGTCTCCGTGATCGACTTCCAGGGCAACCCCGTCGAGGGCAAGCGCTACCACGTCGACTGGGACCTCTCGGCTGCCGAGAAGGACGGCTACGACTGGTTCATGCGCAAGGAGATCTTCGAGCAGCCGCGCGCGATCGGGGACGCGCTGCTGGGACGCCACGACCAGAACGGACGCCTCCAGCTGGACGAGGTCCGGATCTCCGACAGCGAGCTGCGTGAGGTCGACAAGATCATCATCATCGCCTGCGGGACGGCGTTCTACGCGGGGCTGGTGGCGAAGTACGCGATCGAGCACTGGACGCGCGTCCCGTGCGAGGTGGAGCTGGCGCACGAGTTCCGCTACCGCGACCCGATCCTCACCCGGTCGACGCTCGTGGTCGCGATCAGCCAGTCGGGCGAGACCGCGGACACGCTGATGGCGATCCGCCATGCGCGCCAGCAGCGCTCGAAGGTCCTGGCGATCTGCAACACGAACGGCTCCACGATCCCGCGCGAGTCCGACGCCGTGATCTACACCCACGCCGGCCCCGAGATCGGCGTCGCGTCGACCAAGGGCTTCATCACGCAGGTGATCGCGGCGTACCTCCTGGGCCTCTACCTCGCCCAGGTCAAGGGCACGTCGTACGACGACGAGATCGCCCGCGTGGTCGCCGAGCTCGGTGACATGCCGGGCCACGTGCAGCGGATCCTCGACAACGCCGACCAGCTCTACGACCTGGCCGAGGAGCTCCAGAACGCGAAGTCGGTGCTGTTCCTGGGTCGCCATGCCGGCTTCCCGATCGCGCTCGAGGGTGCGCTGAAGCTCAAGGAGCTGGCCTACATCCACGCCGAGGGCTTCGCCGCGGGCGAGCTCAAGCACGGGCCGATCGCGTTGATCGAACCGGGACTGCCGGTCTTCTGCGTCGTACCACCCCAGGGTCGCGACCAGCTCCACGACAAGATGGTCAGCGCGATCCAGGAGATCCGGGCGCGCGGGGCACGCACGATCGTGCTGGCCGAGGACGACGACCCGAGCATCGTGGAGTTCGCCGACACCCTGATCCGGCTGCCTCGGGTCTCGACGTTGCTGCAGCCGGTGCCGGCCGTCGTACCCCTGCAGCTGTTCGCGTGCGAGCTGGCGACCCGACTCGGTCACGACGTGGACCAGCCACGCAACCTCGCCAAGTCCGTCACGGTCGAGTAGACAGGGCCCCGTGGCGATCGTCGGCGTGGGCATCGACGTGGTGGACATCGAGCGCTTCGAGGACTCACTCCGTCGTACGCCGGGCCTCGCCGAGCGGCTCTTCACGCCGGGCGAGATCACCCGCCCGCCGGCCTCGCTGGCCGCCCGGTTCGCCGCCAAGGAGGCGCTGGCGAAGGCGCTCGGCGCCCCGGGCAACCTGGCCTGGCACGACGCCGAGGTGGTCTCGACGTCGTCGGGACGCCCGCTCTTCACGATCTCCGGCACCGTGGCCGCCCGGTCGGCCGAGCTCGGCGCCGTCCACGTCCACCTCTCGCTCTCCCACGACGCGGGCATCGCCTCGGCGGTCGTCGTCCTGGAGTCCTGAAGCGGGTCGTGAAGGGGGGTTGTGTGCCTGAGCCCGCGCTCAGGCGCGGTGCTCAGGCACACGACCCGATGGTCAGGCGGCGCGACCCGTCCGAGGTACGCCGAGCGCCACCAGGTCACGTGCCACGTCGGCGTCCTCATGGCGCAGCTCGTAGGCGCTGCACCGGATGACCACGCGGGTCCGGGTGGTGATCGACCGAGCTCGCTTCAGGTCGGCTTCCCACTGCAGCACCTCGAGGTGGAAGCTCCCGTCCACCTCCAGCACCAGGATGCCGCCGCCGGGGAGGTCCCACTCGCAGTCGGTCCAGCGCCGGCGCCCTGCTCGGTCGACTCGAGAGCGCTGGCGTTGTGGTGGAACGAGGCCGTGGCGGCGACACATCCGACGTACGTCGAGCTCGGCGCCGGACTGGGCGCCGCCCGCGACGTCGGCGAGGGTGCGCTTGAACGCGCGGGCGCGTCGTAACGGCTGCAGCTGGTCCACCCACTCGAGAAGCCGCTCGGGCGTGGTCAGTCGCTGCTGGACGGCTGCCGCCAGGACGCCGTGGGCCGCCCGGACGGGCGCGTCGTACGCCGCCCACAGCAGGATGGCCGGCTCCACCTGAGCTCGGGCGACGCCCTGTCGTGGCGATCGCAGCAGGTCGAACGGTCGTCGACTCCGGAAGAACCGGACTCCCTCGACCGGTTCGAACGCGAGCTCGTCGTCGACGAGCACGGTCACCACGGAGCGGCTCCAGCCCTGGAGACCGTGTGCCGAGGCGGCCGTGAGGCCGCCCAGCATGCTGTGCGGCCCGACGTGCAGCACCCCGAGCCAGCACCGCTGCTCCCAGGTGAGCTCGCCTGTCGTCGTGCCGATGACGCGAGGGGTGAGGACGACCCACCGCCGGGCCGCGACCTGGTTGCGCACCCGCTCCCACTCGAGGCCCAGGCGGATCAGCTGTCGGCGGGCGACCAGTCCGCACTGGGCTGCGAGTAGCTCGTCCAACGCCTGCATGCGACCAGGGTGCGCGGCCGGGCGGTACCGCCGCCGGGGTCATCCACAGCTCCCGCGCAGCCTGAACGGGTCGTGTGCCTGAGCCCGCGCCACCGCGCGGGCTCAGGCACACGACCCCACAACGGCGCCGCTAGGGTCGATCCATGAGGGCCGCGCACACCGTCGAGCAGGTGCGGGCCGCCGAGGCCGACCTGATGGCGCGGGTCCCCGATGGGGCGCTCATGCAGCGTGCCGCTGCCGGACTGGCCACCGCGGTGATCGATCTGCTCGGCGGAGCCTACGGCCGCCGGGTGCTGCTCCTGGTCGGCCCGGGCGACAACGGCGGCGACGCGCTCTTCGCCGGTGCGATGCTGGCGCGCCGCGGGACGGCGGTCGAGGCGGTCCTGGTCGCGGACCGCGTCCACGAGGCGGGCCTGGCCGCGCTCCGGGCGGCCGGGGGACGCGTCGTCGAGCCCGGCAACCACCGTCCGCCCGACGTGGTGGTGGACGGGATCGTCGGTATCGGCGGCCGGCCCGGTTTGCGGCAGTCGGCACTCGACGCCGTACGGGCGGTGGCCGGCGTACCGATGGTCGCGGTCGACGTGCCGTCGGGGGTCGAGGTCGACACCGGGCGTCTCGACGGCCCCCACGTGACCGCCGACGTCACGGTCACCTTCGGCACCCACAAGATCTGCCACCTCGTCGAGCCTGCGGCATCGGCCTGCGGCGTCGTCCAGCTGGTCGATCTCGGACTCGACCTCCCCGAGGCGGCGGTCACCGCGTTCCAGGCCGACGACGTGGCCGCGCTGCTGCCGCGGCCCGATCCGTTCGCCCAGAAGTACACGCGTGGCGTGGTCGGCGTCCGTGCCGGGTCGGAGCGCTACCCGGGCGCAGGCGTGCTGTCGACGTCGGGTGCGGCGTGCGGGCTGGCCGGCATGGTGCGGTACGCCGGTGGGGCACCCGACGCGGTCCGGGCCCGACACCCGGAGATCGTCGTGGGCGAGGGCAGGGTGCAGGCGTGGGTGGTCGGCTCGGGCGGGGACGCCGACGCGGCCCAGGCGCTGTCCGCGGCCCTGGGCGACGGCGTACCGCTCGTGGTCGACGCGGATGCGCTCCAGCACCTCCCGACGCCCCTCGCGGTGCCGGCCCTGCTCACGCCGCATGCCGGCGAGCTCGCCGCGATGCTCGGGGTGGAGCGGACGGAGGTCGAGGCGGACCAGCTCGCCTGCGCCCGCCGCGCGGCGCGGGAGTACGCCGCGGTCGTGCTGCTCAAGGGTCACCACACCCTCGTCGCCGACCCCGGTGGACGGGTGCGGGTCACCACCACGGGTACGCCGTGGCTCGCGGTCGCCGGGGCGGGTGACGTCCTCGGCGGGCTCTGCGGTGCCCTGCTCGCGGCCGGCCTCACGCCGTACGACGCGGGCGCCGTCGGCTCCTGGCTCCACGGTGCCGCGGCCACTCTCGCCTCCGCCGGCGGCCCGATCAGCGCCCCGGACGTCGCTGCAGCCCTGCCGAGGGTGATCGCCGACCTCCTCGCCTGACCTGTGGAGAAGTCGGCTACGGCCGGGTAGTCCCCGACGTTTCGGTTGCAATATCCGCCCGATCCACAACCGAAACGTCGGGGACTATCCCTCCAGCCTGTGGACGAACCGGGATGGGAGGATGGCGGCATGAGTCGCGAGCAGGTCCGCCGACCCGAGATCGTGGTGGACCTGGGTGCGATCCGGCGCAACGTCGGGCGGCTGCGCGACCTGGTGGCGCCCGACGGGTCCGACGTGATGGTCGTGGTGAAGGCCGACGGCTACGGGCACGGCATGGTGGAGTCGGCGTACGCCGCGCGGCAGGCGGGTGCGCCGTGGGTCGGCGTCGCCACCCTCGACGAGGCCGTCCGACTCCGCGAGGCCGGCGACTCCGGCCGGATCCTCAGCTGGCTCACGGTTCCGGGCGACGACTGGGCCGCCGCGATCGACCGCGGCGTCGACGTGACGGCGTACACCGTGGCCGAGCTCGCGGAGATCCGCGCGGCCGTCACGGGCACCCCCGCCCGTGTCCAGCTCAAGATCGACACCGGTCTGTCGCGCGGGGGCTCGACCGTCGAGCTCTGGCCCGAGCTCCTCGCCGCAGCCCGCGCCGGCGAGGCCGACGGCGTCTGGCGCGTCACCGGCATCTGGTCGCACTTCGCCTCCTCCGACGAGCCGACCCATCCCGCCAACGACGTCCAGGAGCGCGCCTTCCGCGACGCGCTCGCGGGCGCCGAGCGAGCCGGCCTGCGCCCGGAGGTGCGTCACCTCGCCAACTCCGGTGGCGCATTGCTGCGGCCGAGCAGCCGCTTCGACCTGGTCCGCTGCGGCATCGCGGCGTACGGCCTCGACCCGGCGCCCGGGCTCAGCCCCGACGTCGGGCTCGAGCCGGCGATGACCGTGACCGCCCCGCTGGCCCTCACCAAGTCGATCCACGCCGGCGCCGGCGTCTCCTACGGCCACACCTGGACCGCGCAGGGCGAGACCCGTGTGGGCCTGGTGCCGCTGGGGTACGGCGACGGCGTGCCACGCCATGCCGGGAACGCCGCCGAGGTCTGGGTCGACGGCAAGCGCCGTCCGATCCGCGGTCGGATCTGCATGGACCAGTTCGTCGTCGACCTCGGGGACGGCCCGGCTGACGAGGGACCTGAACCGGGCGACGAGGTCGTGCTCTTCGGTCCGGGCACCTCCGGCGAGCCGACCGCGGACGACTGGGCCCGTGCCTGCGGCACCATCCACTACGAGATCGTCACGCGCATGGGCGGTCGCCTGCTGCGACGCTACGTCGGAGGAGAGGCCGCATGAAGGCCAGCAGCAAGGTCCTGTCCGTCGCCGGGGCCGCGGTCGGGGTGGCGGCCGCCGGTACGGCGCTGCGCGTCGCCCAGCGCCGGGCGGTCATCGCACGCCGCGGCGCAGGCGACGAGACCGAGTTCGGGTCGCTGCGGTCCGACCCGATCACCGTGGTCGCCGAGGACGGCGTGGACCTGCACGTCGAGGTGGACGAGTACGCCGGCACCGGACGCCGCCGGGCCACCAGGGTGCCCGAGCTGACCGTGGTGTTCATCCACGGCTACTCGCTCAACCTCGACTCCTGGCACTTCCAGCGCGCCGCCTACCGCGGCCAGGTGCGCGCGGTCTACTACGACCAGCGCTCCCACGGCCGGTCCGGGCGCTCCGACCCCGGACACGCGACCATCGAGCAGCTCGGCCGCGACCTCAAGCTGGTCCTCGACACCGTCGTCCCGCAGGGCCCGATCGTGCTGGTCGGACACTCCATGGGCGGGATGACCGTGATGGCCCTGGCCGAGGAGTTCCCCGAGCTCTTCGGGGACCGCGTCGTCGGGGTCGCCCTGATCTCGACCACGGCCGGCGGCCTCGAGCCGCACCGGCTCGTCGCGCCCCTGTTGCCCGCGACGGTCGGCGGCGCGGTTGCCCAGCGGGTGATGGCGGTGCTCGCGCGCGGCCACCGTCAGGTCGACGGCTTCCGCCGGCTGGGACGCTCGGTCGCGATGGTGGCCACCGACGAGCTCGCCTTCGGCGACGACGTGCCCGCGTCGTACGTCGAGTTCGTCGACCAGATGATCTCGGCGACGCCGTTCGGCGTGGTGGCGGAGTTCTTCTCCAACTTCGCCACGCTCGACAAGTTCGAGACTGTCAAGGCGCTGGGCGTCGTGCCGACGTCGATCATCTGTGGCACCGCCGACCGGATCACCTCGGTCGGCCACAGCCGCAAGCTCCACGCCTACATCGCCGGCTCTCAGCTGCTGGAGTGCCAGGGCGCCGGGCACCTGGTGATCATGGAGCGGTACGACGACGTCAACGCCGAGCTCGACCACCTGATCGCCGCGGCGGGCGACCTGGCCGACCGGAGATGACCGACGTACGCCACGTCGGACCGGAGGCTGCCCCGACCGTGCTCGAGATCATCCGTGCGGCGTTCGCTGCGCGGCCACCGGTCGACCCGCCCGCCGACGCGCTGGGTGAGACCCTCGAGTCGCTCGCGGCGGCGCTGACCCATGGTGGTCTCGTGGCCTCCAGCGGCGGGCGCGACGTCGGCGCGCTGGTCCTCGACCCCGAGGGCGGCACCCTCTGGCTGCGCCGTGTCGGCGTGATCCCCGACGTGCGTGACCACGGGGTCGCCACCGACCTCGTCGCCGAGGCGCTGGCCGAAGCAGAGGGGTACGACGACGTCGCGGTGCTGGCGCGCGAGGAGCTGCCCGGCACCGGGAAGTTCTGGCGCGAGCACGGCTTCGTGGAGACCGCCACCCGCACGCCGTACGTCGAGCTGCGCCGGCCGGCCCCCACGGCGTACGACGCACCCGACGCCGAGGCCATGCGGTCGCTCGGCGCCTCGCTCGCGCGCGTCCTGCGGGCCGGCGACGTCGTGGTGCTGTCGGGTGGGCTGGGTGCCGGCAAGACGACGTTCACGCAGGGGCTCGGGGCGGGGCTCGGGGTGCGGGGTGACGTCACGTCGCCGACGTTCGTGATCGCGCGCGTCCACCCCTCGCTCACCGACGGGCCGGCGCTGGTGCACGTCGACGCCTACCGGATCGGGGGTGTCGCCGAGCTCGACGACCTCGACCTCGACACCTCGCTCGACGAGGCGGTCACCGTGGTCGAGTGGGGGGAGGGGCTGGCCGAGGGGTTGGCCGACGACCGGGTCGAGGTGTGGATCGAGCGCGCCGTGGCCGACGAGGCAGTGTCCCAGAGCGACCTCGACCCCCGCCGGGTACGGGTCTCGCCGGTGGGGCGCCGCTGGCTCGGCGTACGGCTGCCGGCGCTCATCCCCTGAGCAGGCCCAGCGCCTCTGCCACCAGGAGCAGGTCGGCGTGCTCGTCCTCGTGCTCCCGCAGCCACGCAGCGGCCTCGGCGACGGGGAGCGTCCGGACCTCGACCACCGCCTCGCCGTCGGCCGGGTTCGTCGGAGGACCGGTCAGCTCGACCTGAGCGGTCGCGAACGCCCACGCGCTGGAGGGGTGCGGGAAGTGGGGGTGGTGCGGGGCCGGGTTGCGCGAGTGCACCTCCTGGTGGGCGAACACCTCGATCCCGCCCCGCAGCTCGCACCCGGCCGCCCACGATCCGGCCGTCGGGGACCTGCGCGACGAGGTGCAGGCGCGTGATCAGCGCGTCGTCCGGGACGCCCAGCCGGAAGGACAGATCGGCGTTGGCGTAGGGCTGGAAGTCCAGGCCCCACAGTCCCGGGAACCGTTCGGACCACACCGAGTCGTCCATGCCCCGGACCCTAGCCCGGCGTCGGTGCGTGCCAGGGTGGCGGCATGCTCGCGATCGCCCACGTCAGCGACACCCACTTCGGCAACGAGGTGCGGGACCCCGCGGCCCGCACCGCCGCCGTCATGGACCACCTTCTCGCGATGTCCCCGCGACCCGATCTCCTCGTCGTCACCGGCGACGTCGCCGACCACGGGCTCCCCGAGGAGTACGCCGAGGGGCGGGCGTGGCTCGACCGCTGGGAGGGGCCGCTCGCGGTGTGCCCGGGCAACCACGACGTGCGCGACGCGTTCGTCCACGGGCTCGGGATCGGGACCCGGACCGTGGTGGAGGTGGCGGGCGTCCGGTTCGTGATGCTCGACTCGCTGGTCGACGCGGACGAGACGGGCCGGGTCGACCCGGGCCGGCTCGGGGACGACCAGCTGGCCTGGCTCGACGCGCGTCTCGCCGAGGACGCGCGACCGTCGTACGTCTGTCTGCACCACCCACCCACCACGATCGAGCTCGAGCTCATGGACCCGATCCGGCTCCTCGACGGAGACGCGCTCGCTGCGGTCGTCGTCCGGCATCCCCACGTCGTCGCCACCCTGGTCGGCCACGCCCACACGATGTGCGCCACCACCTTCGCCGGCCGACCCCTGCTGATCGGCGGCGGGGTCGTCTCGACCGTCACCGCGGACGCCGAGACGCCACCGACCCTCTGGTACGACGCCCCGCCCAGCTTCGCGCTCCACCTGGTGGCCGACGACGGGCGGGTCACCACCCACTGGCGGGCGCTGCCGGCCTGAGCTCGGGTCGCCGCCCTCTGGGGGCAGAAAACGCGGAACAAATCGCTCCTGTTCGGCGGATCGGGCCGAATTGTTCCGCGTTTTCCCGCACCGGGGCCGTCCGCTCGACCACGAGGGCTCGACTTCGCCCGACCACCGACCTCGGGGGGTCAGTAACCTCGGACGCGTGCTGCTCGCCTTCGACACGGCCACGCCGTTCGTGACCGTCGCCCTCCACGACGGGGAGGGCGTCGTCGCCGAGCGGCGCTCCGAGCAGCGGATGAAGCACGGTGAGCAGCTGGCGCCGCTGATCGAGGCCGTGATGGCCGACGCCGGCATCGTGCGACAGGACCTCACGGCGATCGGGGTGGGCGTCGGGCCCGGCCCGTTCACCGGGCTCCGGGTCGGTCTGGTCACCGCGCGCACCCTCGCGTTCGTGCTCGAGATCCCGGTGTACGGCGTGTGCTCGCTCGACGTGATCGCGGTCGAGGCCGCCCCGGGTATCGGCGCCGACTTCGTGGTCGCCACCGACGCGCGCCGCAAGGAGGTCTACCTCGCGTCGTACGACGACCAGGGCCGCCGGCTCGACGGTCCCGAGGTGGTCCGCCCCGCCGAGGCTGCCAGCGACCGCCCGGTGGCCGGCGAGGGCGGCGTGATCTACCCGGACGCGTTCCCCGACCGCCGCGCCCCGGAGCTGCCGAGCGCCGGCTGGCTGGCGCGGGCGGTCGCCGAGGAGCTCGCCGAGCTGCGCGACCCCGACCCGCTCTACCTGCGCCGCCCCGACGCGGTCGCCATCGCCGTACCGAAGAGGGTGTCGTGAGGGTGAGGGAGGTCGAGGTCCGACTCGCCGGTCCCGACGACGCCGACGCCGTGGCGGCTCTGGAACGCGACGCGCTCGGCTCGGATGCGTGGTCGCCCCAGCTGGTCGCGGAAGGGGTCTCGGGTCGCGTGCCGACGACGCTCTACCTCGTCGCGGGCGACGACGCCGTGACGGGCTACGCCGCGGTGAGCATCGTCGCGGACATCGCCGAGCTCCAGCGGATCGCGGTCGCGGCGACCCACCGGCGTACCGGCCTCGCGTCCGGGCTGCTCGCCCGGGTGGAGCACGAGGCGCTGACCCGGCACGCCGACCGGCTGCTGCTCGAGGTGCGCGAGGACAACCACGTGGCCTGCGCGTTCTACGCCGCGCAGGGCTTCTCCGAGATCGACCGCCGGCCGCGCTACTACGCCGACGGCACCACCGCGGTGGTCCTGTTCAAGGCCCTGGCATGACCGACCAGCCCCTCGTCCTCGGTATCGAGACCTCCTGCGACGAGACCGGCGTCGGCATCGTTCGCGGTCACACGTTGCTCGCCGACGCGGTCGCGAGCAGCGTCGAGGAGCACGCCCGCTTCGGTGGCGTCGTGCCCGAGGTCGCGAGCCGGGCCCATCTCGAGGCGATGGTGCCGACCCTCGAGCGGGCCTGCGAGACCTCCGGCATCCGGCTCCACGACGTCGACGCGATCGCGGTGACCAGCGGCCCCGGCCTCGCGGGTGCCCTCCTGGTCGGCGTGGCCGCCGCCAAGGCCCTGGCCATCGGGCTCGGCAAGCCGATCTACGGCGTCAACCATCTGGCCTCCCACGTCGCGGTCGACCAGCTCGAGCACGGCGCCCTGCCCGAGCCCTGCCTGGCGATGCTGGTCAGCGGTGGCCACTCGAGCCTGTTGCGGGTGGAGGACGTGACGGTCGGGGTCGAGCCGATGGGCGCCACCATCGACGACGCGGCGGGGGAGGCCTTCGACAAGGTGGCGAGGCTGCTCGGTCTGCCCTTCCCCGGCGGCCCCCACATCGACCGGGCGGCCCACGGGGGTCAGATCACCATCGACTTCCCACGCGGCCTCACCAGCCGCCGCGACCTCGAGCGGCACCGGTTCGACTTCTCGTTCTCCGGTCTCAAGACCGCCGTCGCCCGCTGGGTCGAGACCCAGCAGCGCGACGGGGTGACCATCGACGTCGGCGACGTGGCGGCGAGCTTCCAGGAGGCCGTCTGCGACGTCCTGGTCCGCAAGGCCCTCGATGCCGCCACGGACCAGGGGATCGACGACCTCCTGATCGGCGGCGGCGTCGCGGCCAACTCGCGGCTCCGGGCGATGGCGACCGAGCGCGCCGAGGCCCGCGGCATCCGGGTCCGCGTGCCCCGACCGGGGCTGTGCACCGACAACGGTGCCATGGTCGCCGCGCTCGGGTCGGAGCTCGTCGCCCGCGGGCGTACGCCGTCCAGCCTCGACCTGCCCGCCGACTCCTCGCAGCCGGTCACCGAGGTCGTTGCCTGACCGTCGGGACCGGGGCCTCAGCTGGAGAGCACGTACGGGTTGTCGACGTCCTCACCGGCGACCGGCGGCACGGCGTACTCCATCGAGCCGTCGGTCCCGATCCGGACGATCGACCACTTCCCGGCTTGGAAGACCGAGATCAGTACGTGGGTGTCGTCCTCCCAAGCCTGTGACTGGAACGTCGCCTGCGCCTGCTCGGTGGCGCGACGGTCGAACAGTCGCTTGCCCGTGAGGTCGTACATCGCGAGCTGGTTGGGCCCGAGGCCGTCCGGGTATGCCGGCAGGCCCATCATCAGCTGCCCGTCGGGGGAGAAGGTCGACAGCGTGTTCTCACACGTCGAGAACCCCTGGAACTCCCCACCACCTGCCAAGGCCGAGCAGGAGCCCGAGTCGGTGATCTTGGTGTAGCCGATCGAGAGTCCCGCCTGGCTGATGTCATCGATCGACAGGTAGCCCCCATCGAGCAGCGGCCGGGTGCTCGCTTCGGAGACCTCCCAGGGCTGTCGGTCCCCGGCCCCGGCATTGACGATGACGGAGCAGGCGAGGGAGCAGTCGTCCCCGCTCACCGCCCCCACCACCAGCCCCTCACCCGGGACCGGGTCGCCGAGGGGCCGAGGCTTCACGGCGCCGACGCTCCAGGTCATGACCTGGCCCACGGGGTCGACCCACGCCGCGATCGTGTGCGACGCGTTCACGGCGAGGCCTCCTTGGATCCGCCACTGTCCGAGCTGGGTTCCGTCGAAGCCGATGACCTCGACCCAGAACCTGCCCTGGCCGGCGGTCTCGAAGATCCTCGTCCCCTGCAGATTCACCATCGCGATGACGGGGTAGCGGGTCTGGGTGGGGGCCGTGGTGCCTCCGGGAAGCCGAACCTCGTCGTCGGTCACGTAGGCGATCTGCGGCGGCGCACCGGTCGGGAGGTCGGACACGTCGAGGACACCCGCTGGAGGCTGGTGGCCGTCGGAGGTCGTCGGGCTGGGGGTCGGCGTGACGCTCTGGGTCGCGGGCAGCGGCTCGGTGGTGTGGCCGCCGTGGTGGTTCGCGAGAGCAGCGGTCGGCACGATCAGCGCGATCGCCGCGACCGCGCCGCCGACCGCGGTGACGGTGCGCCGGCGCCGGATCGAGCGGGCCCTCTGCTGCACGTCGGCGAGCGCCAGGGAGCTGCCGTGCATCGCGTCCGAGCGGTCGCGCAGCTCGCGACCCAGGTCGGTGGTCAGGTCGTCGTCGTTCATCGGTCCTCCTCGGATCCGCGCGGGTCGAGGCTCTGGGGGGTGCGGGACCGGAGCGCGGCGAGCGCCCGGCTGGTCTGGGACTTCACGGTGCCGACCGAGATGCCGAGCGCGGCGGCCGTCTCGGCCTCGGTCAGCTCCTCGTAGTAGCGCAGTACGACGACCGCCCGCGCCTTGCGGGGCAGGGTCTGGACGAGGTCCCACAACGCCGAGCCGGAGCCCTCGTCGTACGCGTCGTGCACCGGCCGGTCGAGCACCGGCGTCTCCTGGGTGTGCTCGCGTCGTTTCCAGGCGCGACGCCACAGGGAGTTGTGCTCGTTGACCAGGATCCGGCGGACGTAGCCGTCGATCGAGCCCTGGTCACGCACCTTGTCCCACGACAGGTACAGCTTGGCGAACGCCGTCTGCACGAGGTCCTCGGCGTCGTGGCGGTTGCCGGTCAGCAGGTACGCCGTCCGCAGCAGGCTCGGCTGCCGCGCGGCGAGGTACGCCGCGAAGTCGGCGTCGCGCGCCTCGTGCCGGTCGGCCACAGCGACTGCTCCCGTCGGCGGTCGGTCGGGTGCTGGCATGGGTTCCTCCCCTCGTCGCGACCAAGACGCGAGTCGGGGCGGGAAGGTTGCAATCGTGGCAGACCGGAGCGGTCAGGGAGGGGAGGTGGGAGTTGCATCAACCCGGTGATCCTGCTGCCAGGATCAGCCGGCCCGGCTCGTCGTCGACCCCGACTTCACCGTAGGGTGGCTGTACCGTCATTCAGGAGGAGTTGCATGCACCAGGTCCAGGGAGTGGTCGCGCGAGCCAAGGGCGAGCCGGTCAGCATCGAGACGATCAACGTCCCCGACCCGGGGCCCGGTGAGGCACTGGTGCAGGTGCAGGCCTGCGGGGTCTGCCACACCGACCTGCACTACCGCGAGGGCGGCATCAACGACGACTTCCCCTTCCTGCTGGGCCACGAGGCCGCCGGTGTGGTCGAGGCCGTCGGCGACGACGTGACCTCCGTCGCGCCTGGCGACTTCGTGATCCTCAACTGGCGTGCCGTCTGCGGCAACTGCCGCGCCTGCCTGCGCGGTGAGCCGTGGTACTGCTTCGCCACCCACAACGCGACCCAGAAGATGACCCTGGCCGACGGCACCGAGCTCTCGCCGGCGCTGGGGATCGGCGCCTTCGCCGAGAAGACCCTCGTCGCCGCGGGACAGTGCACCAAGGTCGACCCGTCGGCTCGGGCCGCCGCGGTCGGGCTGCTGGGCTGTGGGGTGATGGCCGGGCTCGGTGCCGCCATCAACACCGGCAACGTCTCGCGCGGCACGAGCGTCGCCGTGATCGGCTGCGGCGGCGTCGGCTCCGCCGCGATCGCCGGCTCGGTGCTCGCAGGGGCGGAGACGATCATCGCGGTCGACGTCGACGACCGGAAGCTCGAGGGCGCCACCAGGATGGGCGCCACCCATACCGTGAACAGCGCGAACGCCGATCCCGTCGAGGCGATCCAGTCCCTCACCGGGGGCAACGGCGCCGACGTCGTGATCGACGCCGTCGGCCGCCCCGAGACCTGGAAGCAGGGCTTCTATGCCCGTGACCTGGCCGGCACGCTGGTCCTGGTCGGCGTACCCACGCCCGACATGAAGATCCCCGACATCCCGCTGATCGACGTCTTCGGCCGCGGGGGGTCGCTCAAGTCCAGCTGGTACGGCGACTGCCTGCCCTCGCGTGACTTCCCGATGCTGGTCTCGCTCTACCAGCAGGGACGGCTCGACCTCGACGCCTTCGTCTCCGAGGAGATCGGGATCGGCGATGTCGAGGCGGCGTTCGAGAAGATGCACCACGGCGACGTGCTGCGCAGCGTCGTCCTCTTCTCGTGAGCCCCGGCCTTCGCGTCGACCACGGCGTCACCAGCGGCACGTTCAGCCTCGACGAGCAGACCTTCGACGTCGACAACAACGTCTGGGTGGTCGGCGACGACGAGACCTGCGTGGTGATCGACGCCCCGCACTCCGTGGAGGGGATCCTCGGGGTCGTCGGCGATCGGCGGGTCACCGCGATCGTGTGCACCCACGCCCACGACGACCACGTCCGCGTCGCGCCGGCGCTCCGGGAGGCGGTGACCGCACCGATCCTGCTGCACCCCGACGAGCGGCCGCTGTGGGAGCTGACCCATCCCCACTCCCTCTGGGACGTCGACCTCTCCGACGGACTGTCGATCCCCGTGGCGGGCTCGTCGTTGACGGTGCTCCACACCCCCGGTCACTCGCCGGGCTCGGTATGCCTGCTGGCGCCCGACCTCGGCTGCGTCTTCACCGGCGACACCCTCTTCTCGGGCGGTCCCGGCGCCACGGGGCGGTCGTACAGCGACGCTGACCTCATCGTCGAGTCCATCCGGACCCGCCTGTTCGCCCTGCCCGGCGAGACGGTCGTGCACACCGGTCACGGCGACGACACCACGATCGAGGCCGAGCGGGTCAGCCTCGGCTGACAGGCTTCGCCGGTCCTCAGACCCCCGCTGCGGAGGTCTCGGGGGCGGCGGCGGGTTCGTCGCGCTCCTGACGGCGTACGCCGCGGGTGCCGAGGAGCAGATAGCCGACGAACCCGATGCCCAACGCGATCGGGACGCCGAGGTTGGCGAACGCCCAGGTGCCGTCCTTGCCACCGAAACCCCACGGGCCGAGGAGATACCCCAGCCAGTCGAGGCCCTTCGAGCCGAACGGCGCGACCACCAACCCCCAGCCGACCACGGTGGCGACCACCATCGAGATCACTGCCGGCCAGCCGACGGCGCCGTACCGCCCGCGGGCGTCGTACAGCGCCGCCTGGTCGTAGTCGCGATGGCGGAGCATCAGGTCGGCCAGGAAGACGCCGCACCAGGCGGCCATCGGCACGCCCAGGGTGATCAGGAAGCCCTCGAAGATGAAGATGAAGTCGGAGTCGGAGATCCACACGATGTAGATGGCGCCGAGCATCATCAGGACGCCGTCGATGGCGGCCGCGACCCAGCGTGGGGTCCGCAACCCCAGGGTGAGCAGGGTGAGACCCGAGGAGTAGATGTCCATCATCGCGCCGCTGATCAGTCCGCCCACCGCGACGACCGCGAACGGCAGCAGGAACCACGTCGGCAGGATCGTCGTCAACGCACCGATCGGGTCGGCGCCGATGGCGTTCAGCAGGTCGGGCGAGGAGCCCGCCAGCAGGATGCCGTAGGCCACCAGCAGGACGACCGGGAAGCTGCCGCCCAGCGTCGGCCACCACACCACCCCTCCGGTCGAGGCGTCCCGGGGCAAGTAACGCGAGTAGTCGGCGCCGGTGTTCACCCAGCCGATCCCGAAGCCGGTCATCACCAGGATCCCGGCACCGATCGTCGCGCTGGTCGTCCCGGTCGGCAACGCCCGCGCCGTCGACAGGCTGATGTGGTCCCATGCCAGCACGATGTAGACGACGGTGACCACGATCATCGCCAGCGTCAGGTACTTCTGGAGCCGCATGATCAGGTCGAAGCCCATGATGCCGGCCAGGACGATGATGGCCGCGACCACCACGAACGCGACGATCTTCGTGCCGTTGCCGTGGGCCCAGCCGAGGCGCTCGAACACCGTGGCCGTCGCCAGCGTCGACAGCGCGACGAGCACGGTCTCCCACCCGACGAGCAGCAGGTAGGACACCAACGCCGGCAGTGTGTTCCCGTAGCGCCCGAACGGCGCACGCGACAGCACGAGGGTCGGCGCCGAGCCGCGCTTGCCGGCGATCGACACCAGCCCGACCAGGAAGAACGAGACGACCGCGCCCACCGTGGCCGCGATCAGCGCCTGCCAGAGCCCGATCCCGAAGCCGAGCACGAACGCGCCGTAGGCGACCGCGAGCACCGAGATGTTGGAGGCGCACCACGGCCAGAACAGGCCCGACGGCTTGCCCTTGCGCTCGGACTCGGCGATCACGTTGATGCCGTTGGCCTCGATCCCGGCCGGCGCTGCCGGCGCCCGACGTGTCGGCTCCTCGGTGGTGGTCATGCCGTTCCTCTCCTCAGCAGGTCCGCCAGCAGCGGCCCGGTCCGTGCGGCCGCCTTCTCTGCGACAACGACCACCTCGCTCGGATCGATTCCCGCATCGTCACCCTCGACGGCGGTCACTGTCGAGAGCCCGACCACCTCGATCCCACAGTCTCGCGCGACGATCGCCTCGGGGACCGTCGACATCCCGAGCACGTCCGCCCCCGTACGTCGTACCCACTCCGCCTCGGCGTACGTCTCGTAGTGCGGTCCCGGCAACCACGCGTAGACCGCCTCGGCGAGCGACGGGTCCAGCTCGCGGGCCAGGCCACGCAGCCGTGGGGACCAGCAGTCGGTGAGGTCGACGAAGCGCGGACCGGTCAGCGGTGAGGTCGCGGTCAGGTTCAGGTGGTCGCGCACGAGCACGACGCGACCGACCTCCCAGTCGCCGCGGAGCGACCCGTTGGCGTTGGTGAGCACCGCGGTCCTGCAGCCCGCCGCGGCGGCGGTGCGGATGCCGTGGACGACCGGATCGAGGCCGAGACCCTCGTAGAGATGGGTACGGCCGAAGAGCACGAGCGTCGGCACGCCGCCGACGTCGTACGACGCGACGGTCCCGCGATGGCCCTCGGCGACCGGCGCCACGAAGCCCGGGAGCTCGGTCATCGGAAGCGACGCCACCGGCTCCCCGAACGCCTCCGCTGCCGGCGCCCAGCCGGAGCCGAGCACGACGACCGCCCGGTGCCGGCGTACGCCGGTCAGCTCGGCGAGACGCTCCGCCGCGGACCGAGCCGGGTCGACATCCTCCACACCACCACCGTAGGTCCCGCCGAGGGGGGACCTCCGGCGGCGGTCCGGGTGACCTCCAGCCCTACGCACAGAGGGGCGCCGACGACAGCCTGAAGGCACAGGGTCTTCGGACTGTCCGGAGAACCCCACAGAGAAGGTGAACATCATGCGCGCCACGCTTGACAAGCTGATCTCATGGACAGGTTTGCTCCTTGTCGCCGTCCTGATCGTCGCCGGCGGTCTTCTGACCTGGGCCAGCACGTTCATCGACAACGAGGTGACCAGCCAGCTCGGGGCACAGCACGTCACCATGCCCACCTCGGAGCAGTACGGCGAGCTTCCCGCCGCTGACCAGGCTGCTCTCAAGCCCTACGCCGGCCAACAGCTGACCACCGGTCCCCAGGCCAAGGCGTACGCCGACCACTACATCAACGCCCACCTCCAGGGTGTGGCCGACGGCCAGACCTACTCCGAGGTCAGTGCCACGGCCATCGCGCAGTGCAGCGACCCGAAGGCCGCCGCCACGGAGGCCTGCACGACCCTCGCCGGCCAGAAGGCGACCCTGTTCCAGGGTGAGACGCTGCGTGGTCTGCTGCTCTACGGCTACGCGTTCGCCACCATGGGCACGATCGCCGGCATCGCCGCCATCTCCGCCTTCGTCGCCGCGGGTCTCATGCTGCTGCTGGTGGGCATCGGCTTCTGGCACGCACGCCGTGCCAGGAACGACGTGGCCACGGGGATGCAGCCGGTGGGCGCGCAGGTCTGACTCCCAGCGGTCCACCAAGACCGGCGTCCCCACGGGGGGCGCCGGTCCTCTGCCGTCCGGTCAGACGAGCCTCTCCCGCCGTCGCGCACTGACCAGGTCGTGCACCCCGATCGCGACCGCGATCGAGACGAAGCAGATCGCCGCGATGACGGCGTTGCCGAGAGCGCGGGCGTAGTCCTCGGGACTGGTGCCGGTCAACGAGTTGAAGAACACCGCCCCGATCAGCGCCTGGCCGATGGCCAGGCCGATCCGTTGCCCGGTCTGCAGCACGCCGCCGGCGGTGCTGCCCATCAGCGGGTCCACGTCCATCAGCGCCAGCGTCTGGTTGGGCGTGATCACCGCCCCTTGGCCGCAGCCCATCACGAACAGTGGCCCGGCCAGCGCCAGGGTCGCGTGCCCCTCCGGCACGTTCGCCGCCACCACGGCGAGAGCGACGGCCCCGAGGCCGAACGTCACCGCGCCGGCGACCACGAGTGGCCGGCCGATCCGGGTGACCACCCGACCGGTCAGGGGTGCGGAGATCGCACTCCCGACGGCGTAGGCCGTGACGCCCAGGCCGGACTGGAGCGCGGTGTAGCCGAGCCCGCGCTGGTAGTAGAGGGCCAGCACCAGTGGCAGGCCGGCCATCGCCGGGAAGAACGCGAGGGCCAGCGTGATCCCGGAGACGTACGACGGTCGCTGGAACAGTCGCATGTCGACCAGCGGGTCGCGGTCGGCCCGGGTGAGCCGGCGCTCCCGGCGCAGGAACAGGCCGACGAGGACGACGGTCGGCACCGCCAGCCAGGCCAGCCGGACGTCGCGGAGCGCGTCGTACTCCACGCACGCGAAGAGGACGCAGAACGTCGCGCCGCCGAGCAGGGCGGCTCCGAGGACGTCGAGCCGGTGGTGGGTGCTGGTGCCGGACGCCGCGGGCAGGAACTTGCGCGAGAGGGCGAGCACGACCAGCCCGATCGGGATGTTGACGAAGAAGACCAGTCGCCACCCGAGGGTCGGGCCGCCGAGCGCGATCAGGGCGCCGCCCACGAGTGGCCCGATGGCGGTGCCGAGACCGACCGTCGTACCCAGGACGCCGAAGGCGCGGCCGCGGTCGGCGCCGCTGAACAGCTGCTGCACGAGGCCGGACGTCTGCGGGTTGATCAGGCCGCCGAACAGGCCCTGCAGGACGCGGGCGCCGATCAGGATCCCGGCGGTGGGCGCCAGCCCGGAGAGTGCCGAGGTGACCACGAAGCCGGCGACGCCGACCTGGAACATCAGCCGCCGGCCGTGGTCGTCGCCGAGCTTTCCGCCGAGCACGGGGACCAGCCCGAACGCCAGCGTGTAGCCGGAGACGATCCACTGGAGCTCCGAGGCCCCTGCCCCGGTGTCGTCGCCGATCGAGGGGAGCGCGACGTTGGTGACACTCACGTCGAGCAGCGTCATGAACATCGCGCTGCAGCACACGATCAACGCGATCCAGCGGCTGCGGTCGGCGTCGGGCGTCACTCCGTGGATCGTGCCAGAGGGCCCGCGGACGCGGGCCCGGGAGGTACGACGGGCGCCCGCTGCCCGCCGTACCTCCCGGGAGTCTCAGCCGACCTGCACCATCTCGGGGTCGGCGGCGACGACCTCGCCCCGGGGGCGGTGCGGACGGCCCGGCCACCAGGCGCGCTCGCCCAGCAGCACCAGGGCCGCAGGCAGGATCACCAGTCGGATCAGCGTGGCGTCGATCAGGATGGAGGCGGCCAGGGCGACCCCCATCATCTTCATCTCGAGCATGCTCAGGGTGATGAAGATCGCGAACACGGAGACCATCACCGCCGCCGCGCTCGTGATCACGCCGGCCGTGTCGGAGATGCCGCGCTGCACCGCAACCCGGGCAGGCAGGCCGCTCGCGACGTGCTCGCGGATCCGGGCCAGGACGAAGACGTTGTAGTCCATCGACAACCCGACCAGGACGACCATCACGAACAGCGGGATCCAGTCGATCACGAAGCCCGGGCTGGTGAATCCCAGCGGTCCGGAGAACCAGCCGTGCTGGAAGACCAGCGTGAGGATCCCGAACGCGACCCCCACCGAGAGCAGGTTGAGAGCGGACGAGAGGGCCGCGACCACGAGGCTGCGGAACGCCAGGGTCATGATCACCAGCGTCAGCAGCAGCACGAACCCGATCACCCACGGCAGCCGGCTCGACTGGTGCCCGGCGTAGTCGAGGGACGAGGCGACGTCACCGCCGACGGCGTGCTCGACCGGAAGATCGCCCACGGCGTCCGGGACCAGGTGGGAGCGCAGCTGCTCCACCGCTTCACCCGACCGGTCGTCGGACGCCGAGAACGGGATCGGCAGGGTCAGCCGCACGGTCCGGCCGTCGGGAGACGTCTCGATCGCCCGGTCGCCGGCGCGGTCGAACCACGGGGTGGCGGCGGCACTCGTCTCGAGCGAGGTCAGCGCGCCGACGATCCGGTCGTGCTCGCCCGCTGCACCGCGGACCACCACCGTCGCGGTGGTGCCCTGCGACGGGAACTGGTCGGCGAGCGCGTGCAGGGTCTGCACCTGGGGGATGGAGCGCGGCAGGGTGTCGAGGTTGCCGTCGTGCGTCCGCATCCCGACCGCCGGGGCGGCAAGGGCGACCAACGCGGTCAGCGAGACGACGAGGGCCGCGACCGGATGCCGTACGACGGGTGCCAGGATGCGGCGGCTGAGGCCGCCCTGGCCGATCCGCCGGTTCAGCCGCCACAGCAGGGGGAGCCGCGGACGGTCGACCCACCGGCCCAGCTTGGCCAGCAGCGCGGGCAGCACGGTGACCGAGCCGACGACGGCGATGCCGACCACGACGATGGCGCCGGAGGCGAGCGAGTCGAACGTCGCACCGCCGACGATGAACAGGCCGGCCATGGAGGCGATCACGGCTCCGCCCGACACCATGATCGAGTGCCCCGACGTCGCGGCGGCGATCTCGACGGCGTCGAGGGTGCTGTGACCGGCGGCGCGCTCCTCACGCTCGCGCTTGAGGTAGAACAGCGAGTAGTCGACGCCGACCGCCATCCCGATCAGCACGATCATGCTGGTCACCGTGGGCTCGGCGTGGATCAGGTGCGAGAGCGGCGCGGTGATGCCCATCGTGGCGGCGACCGACGTGAGCGCCAGGAGCACGGGGACCCCGGCCGCGATCAGGGCGCCGAAGGCCAGCAGCATCAGCAGCAGCGTGACCGGGAGGCTGATCCCCTCGGCGGAGTGCAGGTCCTCGGCGACGCGGTCGTTGATCGCGGTGTTGACCGAGAGGTCACCGGCCTCGCGGACCCGCAGGTCCTGGTGGGCACGGGCGATGGCGGCGGTGCGGGCCTGGATCTGCTGGGCGTCGTCGATGGTGCTCTTCAGGTGGACGTCGACCACGACCCCGGTGCGTGCGGCGTTCCACTGGGGTGGGGTGACCTCGGTGACGCCCCGGGCGCCGGACATCGCGGTGTCGATCTCGCGGGACAACCGGCGTACCTCGGCCGGGTCGAGCCGACCACCGTTGCGCGAGGTGACCAGCACGCTCTCGACCTGGTCGTCGGGGAACCGTCCGGCCGCCACCAGGGCGTCCGCCCGGCCCGACTCCCCGAGCCGGTAGTCGGCGTCGGTGGTCTGCTTGGTCGGGATCAGGGCGGCGAGGGCGACGGCGATCGCGACGAACGCGAACCAGGCGCCGATCGCGCGCCAGGGGTGCGAAGCGCTCCAGCGCGCGGCGCGCAGGGGCAGTCGGGCCAACAGGCTCGGGCGGTGCAGATGTGGAGACATGGCGGGCTCCTCAGCTCGGACTTTCTGTGACCTCTCCAGCGTCGCCAGGGCGAGGTGCCGGGTCAGGAGCGCGAGTACCCGTCTGCGAGGTGGTGCTAGGTCCACTGTCCGAAGCGGGCGCATCCGGGACACTGGAGCCATGACGAGCACCGGACGACTGCGGATGACGGGGTACGCCGCCGCGCAGGTCCTGCTGTCCGTGCCCGCGCTGGTGCTCTTCGTCCTGAACGCGGTCGCCGGCACCCTGGTGGTCCTCGTGATCGGGATCCCGATCCTGATGCTCACGCTGCCGGCCAGCCGGTGGCTGGCCGGCCTGCACCGCCGGATGGCGGCCGACATCCTCGGCTCGCCGGTGCCCGCGCCGTACCGTCCGACCGGGGGCGTGGGGCCGATGGAGCGACTGCGGATCTGGGCCTCCGACCCGATGACCTGGCGCGACGAGGCGTGGCTCCTGCTCGCGCTGCCGCTCGCCCTGACGATGTCGCTGCTGGTGGTGCTGCTGCTCGTGCTCGTGGTCACCGGCGTCGCCTGGTGGTTCGGTGTCGGACCGATCATGACCGCACGCAGCCGGCTCGACCGGGCGCTGCTCACGTTCGGTACCACCGAGCGGCTCGAACAGCGGGTCGAGGTGCTCACCGAGACCCGGAGCGACTCCCTCGACCACTCCGCCGCCGAGCTGCGCCGGATCGAGCGCGACCTCCACGACGGCGCCCAGGCCCGGCTGGTCGGGCTAGGAATGACCCTCGGCATGGCCGCCGACCTGATGGAGGACGACCCGGAGGGCGCCCGCCGGATCCTCGACGAGGCACGACAGACGACGGGCGCGGCGCTCGGCGACCTGCGCGACGTCGTACGCGGGATCCATCCGCCGGTGCTCGCGGACCGCGGTCTGCGCTTCGCCCTCGAGGCGCTGGCCCTCGACCTGGCCGTGCCCGTCGCCGTCACCGGCTCGTTGACCGAGCGGCTCCCGGCTCCGGTCGAGTCCGCGGTCTACTTCGCGGTCGCGGAGTGCCTGGCCAACGTCGGCAAGCACGCGGACGCCGCCCATGCGTGGGTCGAGCTGACGAGCGAGGCGGACTGCCTCCACGTGGTCGTCGGCGACGACGGACACGGCGGTGCCGCACCCGGCGCCGGCACCGGCATGCGGGGGGTCGCGCGACGGCTGGCCGCCTTCGACGGCACGATGATGGTGTCGAGCCCGATCGGCGGGCCGACCCTGGTCACGCTGGAGGTGCCGTGCGCGTCGTCCTCGCCGAGGACCAGACCCTCCTCCGGGAAGGCCTGATCCGGCTGCTCGAGTCGCACGGCTTCGAGGTCGTCGCCGCGGCCGAGGACGCCGACTCGTTGGCCGTCGCCCTGGCCGATCCCGACACCGCGGACGTGGCGCTGCTCGACGTCCGGCTGCCGCCCACCGGCACCGACGAGGGGCTGCGCGCGGCGGTCGACGTACGCCGTCGCCGCCCGGGCTTCCCGGTGCTCGTCCTCTCGCAGTACGTCGAGCGCATCTACGCGCGCGAGCTGCTCGCCGACGGTCAGGGCGGCGTCGGCTACCTGCTCAAGGAGCGCGTCGGCGACGTGCGCGAGTTCGTCGACGCGCTGCGGCGGGTCGCCGGTGGCGGCACCGTGCTCGACCCCGAGGTCGTCGCGGCCGTGATGGCACGCCAGCAACCGGTCGAGCGGCTGACGGCCCGCGAGCGCGAGGTCCTGGCGCTGATGGCAGAGGGCCGCTCGAACGCGGCCATCGCCGCTGAGCTCTACGTCACCGAGAAGGCCGTCGCGAAGCACACCAACAACATCTTCGCCAAGCTCGACCTCCCACCCGCACCGGACGACAACCGCCGGGTGCTGGCGGTGCTCGCCTGGCTCGGCATCTAGCTCGCGCGGGCTCAGAACGGCTGCACGAGCAGGGCGACGCCCTCGTCCGCGACGCGGGTGAGCACGAGCGTGGCCTCGTCGTCGCCGCGCAGCGCGAGCCGCGACCTCAGCTGCTCCGGCGAGACGTCGATCCCGCGCTTCTTGATGGTCAGGGCACCGATGCCGCGCTCGCGCAGCGCGGTCTTGAGGTACCGCTCCCGGAACGGCAGCCGCTCCACGACCCGATAGCCCCGGGCGAACGGCGTGCGGAACGACTCCGGGCCCGTCACGTACGCGATCCGGCGGTCCAGGAGGTGCCCGTTCACTCCGGCGGCCACCGCGGTCACCAGGCCGGCCCGGATCACGGCGCCGTCGGGCTCGTAGAGGAAGTCGTCGACGTCGCCGACCTCGGCGCCCGGGTCGTCCTCGTCGGTGAGGGTCGCCAGGCCGCCGCGCCCGATCACGGTCGCACGACGGGCCACGGTGGCGAGCCGCGGCGACCACAGCGCGGCCTCCTTGACCTCGCCCTGGTCGCTGACCCACTCCGCCTCGACGCCGTCCGGCACCAGCGAGTGGGGGATGCCCGGGGCGACCTTGACGCAGGCGCGGCCCGTGAGCAGCGACGCGACGAACGTCCAGGGTGGCGTCCAGTCGTCGGCGCGGAAGCTCCGGCCGCGGCCACTGCGTCGCGCCGGGTCTGCGTACGCCGTGCCGAACGGCGAGACGTCCAGCGTGGTCGCGTCGGCGACGCTGACCGCGCCGCCCAGCCCGAGCGCCGCGAGGTTGGCGCGGGCCATCTCCGCCCGCAATGGGTCGAGGTCGGTCCCGGCCGTGGTCAGGCCGGCCCGGGCGAAGGCGACCAGGTCGCCGCCGATGCCGCAGGTCAGGTCGACCACGCTCAGGCCCGCGACCGCGACGCGGGCGGCTCGGTGGTTGGCGACGGAGGCACGGGTGGCCTGCTCCAGACCTTCGCGGGTGAAGTACATCCGAGCCGCGTCGTCGCCCAGCTTCGCGGCGGCGTGCGCCCGGAGCTCGACCTGGCCGAGCGCCGCGGCCACCTGCTCCGCGGTCGCGTTCTCCCGCAGCCGGGCCTGCACCTGCAGCGGCGTGCCCTCGGCGTCGGCGGCCGCTCTCAACAGGCGCTGACCCTCGTCGGTCAGGAGCCAGCGGAAGGTCTCGAGGTCCACGCGGCCATCCTGTCAGTGACCGCGGAACGCCTCTTCCAGCCACCACGACGGCTCGGTGTCGACCACCTTGGCGTCGACGAGCATCGGTCCGGTGGGGCCGCCCTCGAGCCACGCCCCGACGGCCGCCAGGTCGGCCACGCTGCGCACCGTCACGGCGTCGAACCCGAAGCCGCGGGCGATCGCCGCGAGGTCCGTGTCGGGGAAGACGACGGTGTCCAGGGGGTCACCGTCCGGCCCGAAGTGGTGCACCTCCGCGCCGTACGCATGGTCGTCGTACACCACGACGAGCATCGGCAGCCCGAGGCGGGCCACGGTCTCCAGCTCGGCGACCGACATCAGGGCGCCGCCGTCGCCGAGGGCGGCGACCGGGAGCCGATCCGGACGTGCGAGAGCCGCGCCGACGGCCGTGGCCAGGCCCAGCCCGATCGACTGGAAGGCCTGGGTGAAGCAGAAGCCCTGCTCGTCGGGGGTGTCGAGGAACATGGCGGGATAGCCCATGAAGTTGCCCGAGTCGACCGCCACGATCCGCTCGAGGGGGAGCAGGTCGTCGAGGGCGGTGGTGAGCGTGCGGGGGTCGATGAGCCCGTCGCCGGTGAGGTCGTCGTACGACGTGTGGCGCCAGCGCACCCCGCCGGCGAGGCGCCGGTGCACGTCGTCGGTGCGGTAGCCCGTGCGCGCCGTCGGCAGCCGCTCAGCCAGAGCGCGAGCGGTCAGACCGACGTCGCCGAGGACTCCGAACGTGAGCGCGCGATGGGCGCCGAGTGCATCCGGGGTGTCGTCGACCTGCACGACCGTGGCGCCGGGAGCGATCAGCTTCCCGTGGCGCATCGTCCACATGTTGAGGGCACAGCCCCAGCCGACGATCAGGTCGGCGTCCGCGATCAGCTCGGCGGCCAGGGGCGAGGCGAAGCCGCCGGAGACACCCACGGACCACTGCTCCCCCTGCCGGAACAGGTCCTTGGCGACGGCCGACTCGGCCAGGAGGGCGCCGGAGCGGGCGGCGACCTCCCGCAGCTCGGCGCCGAACCCACGTCCGCCGCGGCCGGCCACGAAGACCGGCCGCTCCGCGGAGTTCACCGCCTCGGCAAGACGCTCCACCTGCGCGGCGTCCGGAGCGGTGCCTGCGGTTGTCGTCACCCGCGCGACGCCACCGTCGGTCGAGCTCGTCGAGACCTCGGCCGCCTGCACGGAGAGCGGCAGGTTGAGCAGGACCGTACGACGCGTGGTCACCGCCAGCTCGACGGCCTCGACCGCGCGGCGTACCGCCTCCTCGGCACTGTCCACGCGCAGCGACAGGGCGCCGACGGCCCGGGCCAGCGCGGGCTGGTCGACGTAGAAGTTGGACCGGGGCTCGGTCGCCTCCGCCGCCACGATCACCAGTGGGGTGCGGCTCTTGGCGGCCTCGGCGAGACCGGTCATGGTGTTGGTCAGCCCGCAGCCCTGGTGGACGGTGACCGCAGCGACCCGGCCCGAGACCCGGGCGTAGGCGTCGGCCATCGTCGTGGCGCCGGCCTCGTGCCGGGCCGCGACGAACCGGGCACCCTGGGCCACCATCGCGTTGGTGACGTGGAAGTTCCCGGAGCCGACGACGCCGAAGACGTGGTCGACGCCGGCCCGGACCAGCGCCCGCCCGACCGCGTCGGAGACCCTCACGGCCGACCTCGGCTCAGCGCTCGACCAGTGCCACGGCACGGGCGGGGGACCCGGAGCCGGTCACGATCGGCAGCGGCCCGACCACCAGCACGGCGCCGGTGGCGGGGAGGAGCGCGACGTTCTGCAGCTGGGTGAGGCCGTACTTGCCGCTGCCCATCAGGTAGGAGTGGCAGGGGAACGGCGGGTCGAAGGAGTGTGCGGCCCCGGCATCGGTGCCGACGGTCTCGACGCCGACGCCGACCACGGGAGCCTCCCCGGCGACCCAGCGGGCGCACTCGATGCTCATGCCGGGGGTGTGCGGGCCGGTCTCGTCGGCGTTGATGAAGGCCTCCTGGCTGTCGGACCTGGCGTCCCAGCCGGTGCGGTAGATCATCCACCCGCCGTCCGGCAGCGGGCCGTGCTCGGCCTCCCAGGCCCGGATGTGGTCGACCTCGAGCAGGAAGTCGGGGTCGGCGGCGCACTCGGCACTGAAGTCGAGCACCACGACCGGCCGGATCAGCCGCGACATCGGGATGTCGGCGACGTCGCTGCCCTCGCGCCCGGTGACCCAGTGGTTGGGGGCGTCGAGATGGGTCCCGGTGTGCTCGCCGCTGCGGAAGTTGTTCCAGTACCACGCAGGTCCGCGGTCGTCGTACCGGCTGATCTCGTCGAGCTCGAAGCGCTGCGTCTGGCCGAACTCCGGCGGCAGCGCGATGATCGGCGTCTCGGCGGTGAGGCGGGCGGTCAGGTCCACGATCTCGACGCGTCCGGAGGTGAGGGCGTCGGTCAGGTCGGACAGGACGGACATGGGTGCTCCTCGAGGTGGCGCGGGGTCGGGTCGGATGCGCTCGGCACGCTACGCCGCCGCGGCCCGGCACGGGAGGGAGCAGGAGGGGCACGTTGGCACTCGCTGGCGGTGAGTGCTAGTTTCGGGCTTGGCACTCTCAACCCGAGAATGCCAGCGCTTGCTCCGACGTACGACCCCCGCGACGGCGTGCGTCACCGCAGGCTCCAACGTCCGGGAGCCCCGGCTCCCGAGTCCGAAATACAGTGGAGAAAGTGGAGGTCGACATCGTGTCGGTCAACATCAAGCCCCTCGAGGACCGGATCGTGGTCAAGCCCCTCGAGGCAGAGCAGACCACGGCCTCCGGCCTGGTCATCCCCGACACCGCCAAGGAGAAGCCCCAGGAGGGCGAGGTCCAGGCGATCGGCCCGGGGCGTATCGACGACAACGGCAACCGCGTCCCGCTCGACGTGGCCGTGGGCGACAAGGTCATCTACAGCAAGTACGGCGGCACCGAGGTGAAGTACGGCGGCGACGAGTACCTCATCCTCTCGGCGCGCGACGTACTCGCGGTCGTCTCCTGATTCACCGGGTCGTGTGCCCCTGGTCGCGCTGAGGCGCGTCCCTGGGCACACGACCCGTCCGCTTCGGTGGTCGAGACCATCCCGCAACACGTGAGGAAGCATCAATGCCCAAGATTCTTGAGTTCGACGAGAGCGCACGGCGCTCCCTGGAGCGCGGCGTCGACGCGCTCGCCAACACGGTCAAGGTGACCCTCGGCCCCAAGGGCCGCTACGTCGTCCTCGACAAGAAGTGGGGTGCCCCCACGATCACCAACGACGGCGTGACCGTCGCCCGTGACGTGGAGCTCGACGACCCGTTCGAGAACCTCGGCGCCCAGCTGACCAAAGAGGTCGCCACCAAGACCAACGACGTCGCCGGTGACGGTACGACGACCGCGACGGTGCTCGCCCAGGCGATGGTCCACGAGGGCCTGCGTGCGGTGACCGCCGGCGCCAACCCGATGAGCCTCAAGCGCGGCATGGACGCCGCTGCCGAGGCCGTCGGCGACGCGCTCCGCGACGCGGCCCGCGAGGTCGACTCCAAGGAGGACATGGCGTCGGTCGCCACGATCTCCAGCCGCGACGCCCTCATCGGCGAGCTGCTCGCCGAGTCCTTCGACAAGGTCGGCAAGGACGGCGTGATCACGGTCGAGGAGTCCAACACCATGGGCACCGAGCTGGAGTTCACCGAGGGGATGCAGTTCGACAAGGGCTACATCTCGGCGTACTTCGTCTCCGACCCGGAGCGCATGGAGGCCGTGCTCGACGACCCCTACATCCTTCTGCACCAGGGCAAGATCTCCGCGATCGCCGAGCTGCTCCCGCTGCTCGAGAAGGTCATCGCCGCCGGCAAGCCGCTGTTCATCCTCGCCGAGGACGTCGAGGGCGAGGCCCTGTCGACGCTGGTGGTCAACAAGATCCGCGGCACCTTCAACGCCGTCGCGGTGAAGAGCCCCGCCTTCGGTGACCGTCGTAAGGCGATGATGCAGGACATCGCGGTGCTCACCGGTGGCCAGGTCATCGCGCCCGAGGTCGGCCTCAAGCTCGACCAGGTCGGTCTCGACGTGCTCGGCACCGCCCGCCGCGTGGTCATCACCAAGGACAACACCACGATCATCGACGGTGGCGGCGACGCCTCCGAGGTCGAGGGCCGGGTCAACCAGGTCAAGGCCGAGATCGAGAACACCGACTCCGACTGGGACCGCGAGAAGCTCCAGGAGCGTCTCGCCAAGCTGGCCGGCGGCGTGTGCGTGATCAAGGTCGGCGCCGCCACCGAGGTGGAGCTGAAGGAGAAGAAGCACCGCATCGAGGACGCCGTCTCCGCGACGCGCGCCGCGATCGAGGAGGGCATCGTCCCCGGCGGTGGCTCCGCGCTCATCCACGCGGTCTCGGTGCTCGACGGCGACCTCGGCCTCACCGGTGACGAGGCCATGGGAGTCCGCATCGTCCGCACCGCGGCCGACGAGCCCCTGCGCTGGATCGCCGAGAACGGTGGCGAGAACGGCTACGTCATCGTCACCAAGGTGCGCGAGGGCAAGGTCGGTGAGGGCTACAACGCCGCCACCGGCGAGTACGGCGACCTGGTCGCCCAGGGCGTCCTCGACCCGGTCAAGGTGACCCGCTCCGCGCTGGTCAACGCGACCTCGATCGCCGGCATGCTGCTGACGACCGAGACGCTGATCGTCGAGAAGCCCGAAGAGGAAGACGCCCAGCCCGCGGCAGGTCACGGCCACGGCCACTGACCTGGCGTTTGCGCGACGTCTGAGCACGCCGACCTGGCGTTTGCGCGACGTCTGAGCACGCCGACCTGGCGTTTGCGCGACGTCTGAGCACGCCGACCCGGCGATTCCGTACGACGGAGTCGCCGGGTCGCTGCATTTCCGCGTCGCTCGGGTGCCGGGTCAGTGCGTTCTGGCGTCGTACAAACGCCGGGTCGGCTACTTCCAGGCGATCCAGGGGCCGCAGGTGTGGCGGTCGGGGACCCAGTCGTACTCAGCCTCGAACTCGGTCCGGGTCACCAGGGAGAGCCGGATCCGCTGTGGCTGCTCGGCGCCCTTCCGCATCAGGCAGCGGACCGGGAAGCTGAAGCGGACGAAGCCCTTGTCGAAGTCGTACGTCGAGCTGTGGAGCCCACCGAAGCACCGCGACCGGTACCCGCCGAGCTTCCAGTCGTTCACGAACCCGACGGCCCAGCCCTCACCGTCCCCGTTGGTGCTGACCAAGAGGTCGGGTGTCGAGTCCTTGCGTCGTACGTCGACGTAGATGTCCTGGGTGTTCTCCAGGTTGCCCGACGGGGGCGACGTGATCTTGATCCTGACCCGGTGCGCGTCGTAGTGGACCCGCATCCACGCGATGTCGCCGTTGCCCTTGCCGGTCTTGTCGTCGCCGACGCTTCCTCCCGTGTGAGCTCGGTGTCTACGTCGTACGACGCAACGCGACGCGCAGGGGTTCGGTCGGGGCGGATCGGTGCGCCGGTAGGATGGGGGAGTGGAGCCACTTCAGGAGTTGCCGGAGAAGTTCGCCCCGATGGGCCTCACCTACGACGACGTGCTGCTGCTCCCCGGCTACTCCGAGATCGCGCCGGCCGACATCGACACCTCGACCCGCCTGACCCGCGAGATCACGCTCCGGGCGCCGCTGGTCAGCGCGGCGATGGACACCGTCACCGAGAGCCGGATGGCGATCGCGATGGCCCGCGAGGGCGGCATCGGCGTCCTCCACCGCAACCTCTCGATCGAGGACCAGGCCTACCAGGTCGACCTCGTCAAGCGGACCCAGACCGGGATCATCTCCAACCCCGTCACCATCGGCCCCGACGCCACCCTGGAGGACCTCGACCGGATCTGCGGCGAGTACCGCGTCTCCGGCCTCCCCGTCGTCGACCTCGACCAGCAGCTGCTCGGGATCATCACCAACCGTGACCTGCGCTTCACCCCGGTCGCGGAGTGGGCGACCACCAAGGTCGACGAGATCATGACGCCGATGCCGCTGATCACCGGACGGCTCGGCATCTCCCGCGACGAGGCCACTCTCCTGCTGCGCAAGCACAAGCGCGAGCGGCTCCCCCTCGTCGATGACGAGGGGCGTCTCGGCGGCCTGATCACGGTCAAGGACTTCGTGAAGGGCGAGCAGTTCCCCCAGGCGTCGTACGACGGCGACGGGCGGCTGCTCGTCGGTGCCGCGATCGGCTACTTCGGTGACGCCTGGCAGCGCGCCACGACCCTCATCGAGGCCGGGGTCGACGTACTCGTCGCCGACACCGCCCACGGCCACGTCCGTCTCCTGCTCGAGATGGTCGAGCGGCTCAAGACCGACCCGAAGACCAAGCACGTGCAGGTGATCGGCGGCAACGTCGCCACCACGGCCGGCGCCCAGGCGTTCATCGACGCCGGAGCCGACGCGGTCAAGGTCGGGGTCGGCCCCGGCGCCATCTGTACGACGCGCGTGGTCACCGGGGTCGGCGTACCGCAGATCACCGCCGTCCACGACGCGGCGCTCGCCGCCCGGCCGGCCGGGGTCCCGGTGATCGCCGACGGAGGCCTCAAGCACTCGGGAGACATCGCCAAGGCCATCGTCGCCGGCGCGAGCTCGGTGATGGTCGGTGCCCTCCTGGCGGGCTGCGAGGAGGCGCCGGGCGAGCTGATCTTCGTCAACGGCAAGCAGTTCAAGACGTTCCGCGGGATGGGCTCCCTCGCGGCGATGTCCAGCCGCGGCAAGAAGTCCTACTCCAAGGACCGCTACTTCCAGGCCGAGGTCACCAGCGACGACAAGATCGTGCCCGAGGGCATCGAGGGCCAGGTCGCCTACCGTGGTCCGCTGGGCGCCGTCGCCCACCAGCTCCTCGGCGGCCTCAACCAGTCGATGTTCTACGTCGGTGCGCCCACCATCGCCGACCTCCAGGAGAAGGGCCGCTTCGTGCGGATCACGCAGGCGTCGCTGGCCGAGAGCCACCCCCACGACGTCCAGATGACCGTCGAGGCCCCCAACTACACCGGCCGCTAGGGCGACGACGCCAGCAGCGCCAGCAGGGCGCGGGCGTACGCCGCCTCGACGTCCACATCGACGAACCGCTGCTCGGAGTCGCCGATCAGGAGCGTGACCGCGAAGCCCGAGGTCGCGCCGGGGAGCAGCTCGAGCGACATGAAGGCCTCGCCGAGGGCCTCGCGCAGCTGGTCCTCGCGCGGGAGCCAGACCGCCTCGGACGCCTCGAGGTTGTCGAGCGCCCACTCGGTGGTGCCGTGGAAGGCGAGCACCTGATGGCCGCGCGGCAGTCGCAGCGTCTCGATCACCATGTCGCTGATCACGAAGACGCGGTCGTCGAGATCGCGGCCGGGTACGACGAACCGGTCGCCGTTGGCCGGGGCCCACTCCAGTCCCGCGTCGCGCAGGGACTCCGCGAGCCAGGGTTTGATCACCGGTGCAGCCTGACACACTTCACCCCATGCGGCGTTGGGTCTGGGACACGTGCGGGTCGACCGACCAGGGTGCGACGTGACGCGCGTCCCGACGATCCACGAGATCCGCCGTTACCCGGTCAAGTCGATGGCCGGTGAGTCCTTGCCGTCGGTCGAGATCGACGCCCGGGGCCTGGTCGGTGACCGCTGGTACGCCGTGGTCGACGGGGACGGCAAGCTCTCCTCCGGCAAGCACAGCACCCGCTTCCGGCGTCGCGACGCGGTCTTCGACTTCACCTCGCGTACGGCGCCCGAGGGCGTCCGCGTCACCGGCCGCGGTGGTGAGTGGCTGGTGTGCGATCCCGAGCTCGACCACGCGCTGAGCCGAGCCATGGGTGACCCCGTCCAGGTCCTGGCCGAGGGCACCACGCCCCACCAGGACGCCGGCGAGGTGTCGCTGGTCGGCACGGCGTCCCTCGACTGGTGCCGCGAGCACCTCGGCGTGGACGCCGACCGCCGCCGGCTCCGCCCGAACCTCGTCGTCGACACCAGCGAGCCCTTCATCGAGGAGACCTGGACCGGCGTGCTGACCGTCGGGACGGCGCGCCTGCGCGTGGTCCGCCGCGTCGAGCGGTGCCGCATGATCGACATCGCCCAGGAGGGGCTGCCGCCAGAAGGGTCCTGGCTCAAGGCCCTGAGTGACACCCGCGAGCTGTGCCTCGCCGTCTATCTCGACGTCGACACACCGGGCGTGCTGCAGGTCGGAGACGCGGTGCGGCTCAGCGGTTGAGGCTGGCCGTCACAGGTGCAGGATCATGGTCAGCACCGAGCCGAAGCCGCCCGAACGCGCGACGGTCTCCGCCGGCACGACGACCTGGGCCGACCCCGTCCGTCGCCACACCGGCCGACCGAGGGCGGTGACCGTCCCGACGCGCACCCCGCGGGCGCCGGCGAGGAAGGACGGGCTGGCCGTGACCGGGGAGCCGGACCTCGCGCCCTCGAGCTGCCAGCGGGCCGAGCCGGCCGGCATCGAGCTGACGAGCACGGAACCGTCGGTCCGCACCGCGGCGAGCCACAGCTGGCCCGCTCGGTCGACGGTGGTCGCCGGCGACGAGTACGGGGACCAGACGCCGGCCTCCTGTCGGGCGGCGTGCCACCGCGACCCGCCCGCGTCGGTGTGCCGCGAGAAGAGCTCGCCACGCGCGGTCACCGCGGTCAGCCAGACCCGGCCGTCGTTGGCGAGGGTGAGCGCCGGGCTCGAGGCCTCCGACCAGGTGCGGGCGTCGACGGCGCGGAAGTGGCTCCACCCGCGGCCGTCGGGCTGCGTGTGCGAGAGGTCGAGGGTGCCCCCTCGGGTGATGACGGCGATCCACAGCCGGCCGCGCGCGTCGGTGGCGGCGGCGGGTGCGGTGGAGGTCGACCACGAACCGGGCATCCCCATCCGGTCGCCGCGGCTCCAGCGGTCGCTCTGCACTCCGGCCGTGTGTCGCTCGACCAGGTCACCGGAGGCGGAGACGCTCAGGAGTCGTACGCGACCCTGTCCGTCCAGGGCGAGGGTCGGGGTCGAGGTGGTCGACCATGGGCCGCCCCGGACCGCATGCGGATGCGTCCACGCCCGCGAGTCGCCACGCGTGTGCGCGGTGAGGACCCGCCCGTTCGTCGACACCGCGGCGAGCCAGGTCCGCCCGAGGGTGTCCGGGGCGACCGACGGCGCGGCGTGCGTCGACCAGGCACCCCGAGCCCCGAGATGTACGGCGTGGCCGGAGGCAGGCCGCACGGTCAGGTCGCCCTGCGGCGTGGTCCGCGCGGTCCAGGTGCCTCCGCCGGCCGCTGCCGTCGTCGCTGCGGCTCGGGTGGATCCGAGACTCGGGTCCGGGGACACGTCGGCGAGGTGCAGGTAGCGGAAGTCCGAGGTCGGCACGGTGCGGGTGTCGTAGCCGCCGGCGACGTAGTAGTTGTACTCCTCGATGGTGACGGTGCCGGCACCCACCGCCGAGACCCAGGCGACGTGCCCGACCCGACCGTCGTCGGTCTGGGCGACCGCCCCGACGGCCGGGATGTCGTCCACGAGGTAGCCGAGCGCCTCGGCGTTGTCGTCCCACTGGTTGGCGTTGCCGAAGGCGCCACCGTCGACGTAGTTCGAGAAGTCGGTGAACCCGTTGGTGTTCCGCAGCCGCCAGGCCACGAAGCTGGTGCAGTTGCGCAGCGCGAAGCCCCACGGGTCGCCGTAGGTGCCGTTGTAGTACCAGATGTGCTTGGCACAGACGCGCGGCGGAGCCGGGGGCGTGTCGCTACCGTCGGGCGTGCCGGTCGAGCCGGGCTGGTTCGACGTGGTGTGCGGCCCGGGCTTCGACGGCTTGCCGGGCTTCGACGGCTTGTCGGGCTTGCCGGGCTTGCTGTGCGCCTTCGGGGGCAGGGGCACGAGGGGGCACTGGCCCAGGCCCCGGTAGGGGTAGTCGTCGTCGGCGTACGACGGCGCGGCCAGGCCGACCAGGCTCACAGCGGTGGCGATCCCGAGGATGCCCCCGATGAGCCGGCGGCCGCGCCGCCTCGGGGGGAAAGGCATTCGGGCTCCGTTCACAGTGGCATGAGAACGGTCGCAGGCATCCGGGCACGTTCGCGGCGGAACGCCGGATCCTTTACTCGGCGAGGTGTGAGTCCTTGGGCACCGGCCGACGTCGATACCCTGACCGCGTGAGCGAGATCGAGATCGGCCGCGCCAAGCGCGGGCGCCGGGCCTACTCCTTCGACGACATCGCGATCGTCCCGAGCCGGCGTACCCGCGACCCCGAGGAGGTCGCGATCGCCTGGCAGATAGACGCCTACCGTTTCGAGCTCCCGATCGTCGCCGCCCCGATGGACTCGGTGATGTCACCCGACACCGCGATCGCGCTCGGCCGGTACGGCGGCCTCGGTGTGCTCAACCTCGAGGGCCTCTGGACCCGGTACGACGACCCCTCCGACCTGCTGGCCGAGGTCGCGGAGCTCGACGGGCCGACCGCGGTCCGCCGGATGCAGGAGATGTACGCCGAGCCGGTCAAGGCCGAGCTGATCTCCACGCGGCTCCGCCAGATGCGCGACGCCGGCGTGACCGTGGCCGGCGCCCTGAGCCCGCAGCGGACCAAGGAGTTCGCCAAGACCGTGGTCGACGCCGGCGTCGACATGTTCGTGATCCGAGGCACCACCGTCAGCGCCGAGCACGTCAGCGCCCAGGCCGAGCCGCTGAACCTCAAGGAGTTCATCTACGAGCTCGACGTGCCCGTCATCGTCGGCGGCTGTGCGACGTACCAGGCGGCCCTGCACCTGATGCGGACCGGCGCCGCGGGCGTGCTCGTCGGCTTCGGCGGCGGAGCGGCCCACACGACCCGCACCGTGCTCGGCGTCTCGGTCCCGATGGCGAGCGCGGTGGCCGACGTGGCCGGTGCGCGTCGTGACTACATGGACGAGTCCGGCGGCCGCTACGTCCACGTGATCGCCGACGGCTCGATCGGCCGGAGCGGCGACATCGCCAAGGCGATCGCCTGCGGCGCCGACGCGGTGATGATCGGGTCGCCGTTCGCACGTGCCAGCGACGCCCCCGGCCAGGGCTTCCACTGGGGCGCGGAGGCCCACCACGCCGAGCTGCCCCGCGGGGAGCGTGTCGAGATCGGCACGGTCGGCACTCTCCAGGAGATCCTCTTCGGGCCGTCGCGGGTCGCCGACGGCACGATGAACCTCGTCGGCGCCCTCCGGCGCGCGATGGCGACGACCGGCTACACCGAGCTCAAGGAGTTCCAGCGGATCGAGATCGTCGTCTCCTGACGCGAAAAGTCACCCGTCGGGCGTCCGTACGGCGTGATCTGGTGCTCCTGGGTAGTGCGGCCGAGGGTCGAGGGCGCGCTCGCACACCAGGGAGAACTGACCAGATGACCATCACGACGGCATGGCCCATGTCCTACCAGCTCACCCGGCTGACCGACCGCGAGGTCACGGTCCTGCGGGCGATGGCCAGGGGCGCCAGCAACGCGGAGATCGCGGCGGAGCTCTTCGTCTCGATCGCCACGGTCAAGACGCACGTGGCGAGGATCCTGGCCAAGCTCGGGGTGCGCGACCGGGTCCAGGCCGTGATCGTGGCCTACGAGTCGCGGCTCGTCGTCCCGCACTGAGCAACCGCTTGCGGGCTGTCTCAGGTGGTGAGGCGCTCCGCGATGGCGGCGAGCCCGGACTCGACGAACGCCGGCCCGCCGGCCGCCTGGCCCCACAGCACGTCGTACCACGGGACGAGGCGGTACCAGTCGAGGGCGCGGGAGAGCTCGTCGTCCTCCACGCCGTAGGCGACCGCGACCGCGGCGGCGAACGGCTCCGGCGTCGCGAACAGTGCCCACCCGAGGTCGACGGCGGGGTCGGCCACTCGGGCGTCGGACCAGTCGATGACACCGACCACCCGGTCGTCGCGGATGAGCACGTGGTGGGCGCCGAGGTCGCCGTGGATGATCGTGGTCGGCGTACCGAGCGCCACCCGCCGGAGCAGCGCTCGACCCGGCTCGTGCAGCTCCTCCGGAGTCAGTGGCAGCACCCGGTGCAGCATCCGGTCGAGGGTCGCCAGCAGCTCGGAACGCGCCGCGACGCGATCGGGGATCCCGGACTCGACGTAGATGGTGACCGGCATGTCGTGCAACGCCCGGAGGAACTCGCCCAACCGTCGTCCGTCGTCGGCGGTGAGGGTGCGCTCGGTCGCGGGCTCGCCGTCGACCAGCTGGTGCCGCACGCGCAGCGGCTTGTCGTCGAGCACGATCGGGACCGGTACCTCCAGCGGCAGCAGGGGAGCGAGCCGTGGCATCAGCCGTGTCTCGTTGGCCAGCTGCGTCGCCGCGTCGGGGTAGACCGGCACGCGGTCGAGCCAGCGTCCCTCGACGACGGTCGCGACGGAGTCCCAGCCCTGGATGGGTGGTGAGGTGTCGCCCGCGCGCTCGCGGAGCCAGTCGGAGAAGAGGGCCACGGTGTCGGGCATGAAGGCGATCTCGGGGTCGCCGAGCCGCTCGAGCAGCCGCTCGATGCTCAGCCACGCGCCGTAGGCGACCTCGGAGGGCTGCGGCGTGATCGGGCCGTCCCAGGTGGTCAGGTAGCGGAACGCCCGGTACGTCGTGTGCGCGTCGGCGTAGTCGGCCTCGCCGAGGGGCTCGAGCTCACTGGTGACGCCCAGCTCCTCGGCCAGCTCCCGTCGGGCGCCCTCGAGCGGGTCCTCGCCGTCGAGCAGGACCCCGCCGGCGGTGAAGTCCCAGTGGGCGGGATAGACGTCCTTGGTGGGGGTCCGGCGGTGCACGTAGACCCGGCCCCACGGGTCGCGGACGAGGATCCCGGTGGCCGCGTGCCGGAGGTTCTGCGCGCGCATCACCGAACGAGGGGCGCTCCCTGCCGGACGTCCCCCGTCGTCGTAGAGCGCGACGACCTCTTCGTCCACGGGCTCAATCAAAGCGGTTAAACCGCCTCTCCGCTCGCGTTGTCCGGGAGGCGTGTCGCGGGGAGCCGGACGGCACCGACGCCGCGTCCGGTCGCCGCACGATTCCGGGGTGTTGAGAGGATCGTGCCGTGGCCCAGTCAAGTGCCCTCGACCCGTCGTCCCGCGCAGGCGCGCTGGCGGCGATGGCGGCGACGACCGGGGAGCAGGCCGCCCCGCCCCTCGACGTCCTGGTCGTCGGAGGCGGTGTGGTCGGCACCGGCGCGACGCTCGACGCCGTGTCGCGCGGCCTGACCGTCGGGTTGCTCGAGCAGCGGGACCTGGCCAGCGGCACGTCGTCGCGGTCGAGCAAGCTGATCCACGGCGGCCTGCGCTACCTGGAGATGTTCGACTTCGCCCTGGTCCGCGAGGCGCTGGAGGAGCGCGGCCTGCTGCTCACCCGGCTCGCGCCCCACCTGGTCAAGCCGGTGCCCTTCCTCTACCCCCTGCGCCGCACCGTCGAGCGGCCCTACGTCGGGGCCGGTCTCGCCCTGTACGACGGGCTGGCGATGGCCGGCAAGTACGAGATGGGCGTGCCCAAGCACAAGCACCTGTTCCGCAAGCAGGTCGCCCGGATCGCCCCCGACCTGCGCACCGACCAGCTCACCGGGGCGGTCCGCTACTACGACTGCCAGGTCGACGACGCGCGGCTGGTGGTCACCCTCGCCCGGACCGCCGCGCACCACGGGGCCATGATCGCGACCCGCACGCGCGTCACCGGCTTCCTGCGCGAGGGGGACCGGGTGGTCGGCGTACGGGCCACCGACCTCGAGACCGGCTCCGACCTCGAGGTGCGCGCGCGGGTCGTGGTCAACGCGGCGGGGGTGTGGACCGACGAGGTGCAGCGCCTGCTCGGCGGAGCGTTGACCCTCGACGTCGAGGCCAGCAAGGGCATCCACCTCGTGGTGCCGCGCGACCGGATCCGGTCCGAGTGCGGCTTCATCACCAAGACCGAGAAGTCGGTGCTCTTCGTGATCCCGTGGGGGCGGCACTGGATCATCGGCACCACCGACACGGCGTGGGACCTCGACCTCGCGCACCCGGCCGCCTCGCGGGCCGACATCGACTACCTGCTCCACCACGTGAACCTCCTGCTCCGGGTGCCGCTCGACCACGACGACGTGGAGGGCGTGTACGCCGGGCTGCGCCCGCTGCTGGCCGGGAAGGCGGGTCGCGGGGTCGGCTCCGCGGGCGAGGGAGAGGCCCGGTCGGTCACCACGAAGGTCTCGCGCGAGCACACGGTGACCAGCCCCGTGCCGGGGTTGGTCCTGATCGCCGGCGGCAAGCTGACGACGTACCGGATCATGGCGCGCGACGCCGTCGACCTCGCGGTCGACGGCTGGCCCGGCGTCGCGGCGTCCCACACCGAGCGGGTGCCGCTGCTCGGGGCCGACACCTTCCTGACCCGCACCAACCAGCGGGTCGCGCTGGCGCGGCGCTCCGGGCTCGAGGTGGGACAGATCGACCATCTGCTGGGGCGGTACGGCGGTCTCGTCGACGAGCTGCTCGAGCTGGTGGAGGCACGCCCCGAGCTCGGCGTACCGCTGCCCGGCACGGAGGACTACCTGGCCGCGGAGATCGTCTACGCCGTCACCCACGAGGGCGCCCGCCACCTCGACGACGTCCTGGCCCGTCGTACCCGGATCTCCATCGAGACCTTCGACCGCGGCACGGTCGCCGTCGGCGCCGCCGCCGACCTGATGGCAGCCGAGCTCGGCTGGGACCGAGCCCGACGCGACGACGAGGTCGACCACTATCTCCGGCGCGTGGAGGCCGAGCGCCAGTCGCAGCAGAAGCTGACCGACCAGGAGGCCGACGAGGCCAGGGTCAGCGCTCCCGAGATCGTCTGACTGCCCCGGCGGACCCGCCGGTCAGGCTCCCGTAGGCCACTGCGGGCAGGTCACCCGGTAGGGCCGGCTGGGGAAGAACTGTGCCCACTCGTCGCCCGTGAGGTTGCGACCGGCCATCCGGCAGGCTCGGTCGGTCCAGGTGTCCGTCCGGGTGTCCATGGTCCAGGTCGAACCGTTCGGTGACGCGATCACGAGGCCCGAGCTGTCCTGCAGGTAGGCAATGGAGACCGAGGCGACGCCGAGGGGCAGCGGCAGGCTCGCCAGGTAGGCACCGGTGTGGCCGTCCCAGAGGGAGATGCGGTCGGACCGGACGGCCGCGATCTGGCTGCCGTCGGGTGCGTAGTCCCGGCCGTCCCCCCAGTCGGCGCCGGCGCCCGGGCCGACCCAGCGGAGAGACGTCGAGTCCAGAAGTCGCATGGTGCCGGCCGGGTCCGCGGTGGCCAGGACGTCGCCGTTCGGCGAGAAGACGCCGGTGAGCAGTCGGGGGGACACCGTCCCCGGTGGTGCCTCTTCGGCGACGTTCCCGGTGGCGGGGTCCACGCGGGTCACCGACCCGTCGACCCGGAGCGCGAGCACGGACCCGTCGCGCGGGTTGGCCTCCAGGCTTCCGATCCCGGTGCCCACCGGGACGGCGTGCACCGTGCTCAGCGTGTCGGTGGCCAAGGTCTCGAGCTGGCCGGTGCCGTCCGGCACGTAGAGCCTGGTCCCGTCGGGGCTGAAGGCCACCGGCAGGGACTCGGTGAAGTGTGATCGCCGCGCCACCAGCCGTCCCGACGTCGCGTCCCAGACCCGCAGCATCTCGTCGCCACCGAACGTGAGGAACCTGCTCGAGTCCGGCGACCAGCTCGAGCCCCAGACGTCCAGCTGTCGGGTAGGGCGCGTGCGCTCTCCGGTGCGGGTGTCGTCGAACCACAACCGACCCGAACGCATCCTCGCCAGGATGCGCCCGCCCGGTCCGGGGACCGAGAAGTCGAGGTTCTGCCTGGTGGCGTCCGGGACGTCTTCGCCGAGGGTCAGGAACCTCCCGGTGCGGTCGACCCGGTAGGCGACGATCTGGTCGCCGCTCGCCTGGACGTAGAGGAGGTCGCCACGCGGGGACCACTCGGTGGCCCAGCCTGTCGAACCGAGCCGGTGCAGGAGGTCGCCGGACTCGGCGTCCCACACCACCGTGCCGCCGTAGTCGGTGACGGCGGCCATGAACCGGCCGTCATCGGAGTAGTCCAGCTCCCTGGCACCCGCGGACTCGCCACGCATCGCGGGTGACCGCCGCTGCAAGGTCCGGCTGTCGAACCGCAGCACCCGGTCCTCGACGGAGACCGCCAACGTCGTCCCGTCGGGACTCAGCTCGAGATCTCCGGGCTGAGTGCGCCGGACGAGAGGCGGCACCGCGGACCTGACCAGCCGGCCGGTGTCGACGTCGTACACGCGCAGGGGCTTCGCGCTGTTCACGGCCACGAAGAGCCTGCTTCCGTCGCGGTCGAGCGCGATCTGCGCGTACTCCCGCATCGGCACCCGGAGGAGCGGTCGCTCCGGGTGCGCGAGCGCCCAGACGGTCGCCTCTCCGAACGGGGTGAACCTCCTGGTGCTCCGGTCGAAGTGCTGGACCACCGCGGCGACTCGGCGTCCGTCGCTGCTGTAGTCCAGGGCGTACTCGATGCTGCTGCCAGGGCGAAGACCACCGAGCTGGTGCTGGGCCAAGCTGCCGTCGGGCATGTCGTAGAGGCGTAGGGGTAGCTGGTCGATCCGTGGCACCTGGATCTGCCGGTCCTCGACCCACTGGTTGACCGCGACCGCGAGCTGCCTGCCGTCGGGCGAGAACTGGATGATGCTGGACGGCGGAGTGCGGTCCGTGAACCCAACGGGTCTCAGCGACGGAGTCTCGTAGAGGTGGACCCACGGCTCGGCAGCGTCCGGCGCGGGACTGACGGCGAGGAGCGCCCCGTCGGGGCTCAGTGACATGGAGACAGCAAGACCCCCGGCATCGCGGACCCCGACCAGCGGTCCCGCGCGGACGAGCGCCGCGGCGAGGTTGTCGGTGGCCTGAGGGGAGTGGTCGATGCGTTGGGCCTCGACCGCCAGCAGCAGTCCGGCGGGGACGTCGGCTTGGGTCGTCGCCTGCGAGCCGGCGCGCCGTGCCTCCGTGATGAGGGCTGCTGTCTCGCGTCGCTCCCGGTCGAGGCGGGCCCGGTCGTCGGCACGGAGCGCGACGACTCCGGCGACGACGGCGAGCACGAGAAGCGTGGCCGCTCCCGCCACTGCGGTGCGGAACCGACGCCTGGCCCGTCGTTCCCGTGTGATGCGAGCGCGCGCAGCCTGCTCCTCCGCTTCGGCCAAGGCGACCGAGAGCGTGAGGAACGCGGACTCGGTGTCGCTCAGGCCCGGGCTGGTTCGATCACGCCAGTCCACGGTGCGGCTGAGCCGGTTGCCCCGGTAGAGCTCGCTGTCGGGCCGCCCCATGGACTCCCAGGCGTCGGCGGCGCCCGCCAGGTGTCGGAACAGCCGTTGGCCGTCGACGTCGTCGTCGAGCCAGCCGCGCAGTCGCGGCCACACGCGGACCAACGCCTCGTGGGCGATCTGGACGGAGTCCCCGTCGATGCTGACCAGCCGGGCCTCCACGAGGCGCTCCACGACCCGTTCGTGTGCGGCATCGACCGCGACCTTCGCTCGAGGCACCCGTGCTCGCACGGGGTCGCCGTCCTCGGTGGGCATCACCAGTCGGAGCAGCAGCGTGCGCAGCTGACTCTGCTGGGTGGCGTCCATGGCGTCGTACACCGACTCCGCCGAACGCGCGACCGCCTGCCGGATCCCGCCGGTGGCCCGGTAGCCGCCGACGGTGAGGGTCGGCCCCTCGCGGCGTTCCCAGGTCTCACGCAGTGCGTGCGAGAGCAGAGGCAGCGCTGCCGGCTCACCTTCGACCTCGCGGACCAGCAGGTCGACCAGGCCGGGCTCCAGTCGTAGACCGGCCCGGCGGGCCGGCCCCTCGATGGCGCTGAGGAGGCCTGCCTCGCTCATCGGACCGAGCAGGTACAGACCGTCCTCCAGGACCCGGGCGATCTCCGGGTACGGCGCGAAGTCGCCGAGGTGGTCGGCCCGGAGCGACAGCGCCAACGAACCACCGGACCCGAGGTGCACGGCCAGTGCCGCGGCGTACCGGGACCGCTCGACCGGATCGGTGCAGAGCGTGACCGCTTCCTCGGCCTGGTCCACGATCAGGGTCTGGCGGCCACGGGGCTTCAGGCCGACCAGCGAGTCCATCGGATGCGCGCCCGGCGTGGTGACGAGCACCGCCGTCCCGCTCCGGGCCAGCGAGGCCACCACCCCGGCCCGCAGGAGGGACGACTTGCCGACCCCGGATGGTCCGGTCACGGCCAGCACGCGGCTGTCACGCAGCCTCCGTAGGCAGGCGGCGACGTCGTCCTCGCGACCGAAGAAGGTCTCGGCGTCGCCCGCGTCGTACGGGAACAGACCTCGGTAGGGACAGCTCGGGCTCACGACCGATGGAGCCGGCATCAGCGAGACGTCGTGGCGCAGCAGGAGGGTTTCGAGCTCGACCAGCTCCCGCCCCGGATCGAGACCGAACTCCTCGACGAGACGGGTCCGTGCCCGGTTGATGGCGCCGAGCGCCTCGGCCTGCCTGCCCGACTGGTGCAGCGCACGCGCCACCAGCGCCCACCGTCGTTCGCGGGACGGAGCCTGTGCGACCAGCGCCCGCGCGCGCTCGAGGACCTCCTGTGCCCGTCCCGCGTCGATCTCGGCCTCGACCAGGAGCTCCTCCGCCTCCATGCGCAGACCCTCGAGCCGGGTGGTCTCCACGCGCCCAGGCCCCCATTCCTCGAGATCGGGCAGGGCCGGTCCCCGCCACAGCTGCAGGGAGTCCTGCGCGAGGTACGACGCTCGTGCCGGGTCACCGGCAGCGAGCGACTCGCGGGCTCGCTCGAGCAGCCGCTCGAAGAGGAGGTGATCCAGCTCCTCCTCGGTGAGCCTCAACCGGTAGCCGTTGGGCGCCGACTCGATGGCCGCGCTCCCCAGCTGCTTGCGTAGTCGGACGATGCAGCCCTGCAGCACCTTGGCCCAGGACGCCGGAAGCTCCTCGCCCCAGAGGGCATCGGCCATCGCGTCCGTCGTGACGACGTCCCCGGCGCGCACGACCAGCGCCGACAGCACGACCCGGTCCCGGGGGCTGAGGCCGTTCACGTGGCCGTCCACCTGGAGGGGGCCGAGCACGGCGATACCCATGCTTCGACTGTCGACCCGGAGAGGGCGGGCGTCAACGGGCCCGATACCGGATCGATACCGCTCCGGAGGCCCACCGGAACCGGCGGCGAGCACAACGGGAGTTACCAACCCGCTCCCGACACCGGAGGTCACCATGACCCGCCACGCAGTCCGATACGTGCTCCCCCTGGTCGCGGCAGTGTCGCTCCAGCTCACCGGGTGCGGCGAGGACGCGCCCGGAGCCGCCTCGCCCGGCCCGACCGGCCCGACCGGCCAGAGGATCGGGCTGGGGGACTTCACGAGCAGCAGCCCCTCGCACCAAGCGTCCAGCCTGCCCGCCTCACAGTGGAAGCTCCTCGAGGAGGAGCCCGACGGTGCTCCGCTCGCCGCCGGGGCCTACGGGCTGACCGCCAACGGTGTGTCCCATCAGGTGGCGGTGGTCCGTGCACCCGAGGGCTACCAGGGCCTCGGCGGATGGACGTTCGTCACGGATGCGCCCTTCCATGCCGTGGGGTTCGTGACAGCCACGCGTGTCCCGCCGGATCCGTGCGGCATCGATGGGCCCGACAAGTTCGATGCGGCTGTGAACCCCGGACCGTCGGTGAGGGACCTCGCCCGGGCCCTGGTCGCACAGAAGGGCGCCGAGACGTCGGAGCCCGTGCCGGTCACCATCGGCGGTCACGACGGTCTCTACCTGACCTACCGGGTCGCGAAGGGCATCGACGTCCTGTCGTGCCAGGCGCGCGCGTTCGACATCTTCAGCACCGGACCCGGTTCCTGGTGGCTCGAGGCGTCGCGTGAGCGCGCCGCCATCTGGATCCTCGACGTCGACGGCGATCGCGTCGTGCTGGCGTGGGTGGCGGTGCCCGGTGTCGCGCAGGCGCAGATGCGGGAGATGACCCGCATGGTCCGGTCGACGCGCTTCGTCGCGCCGTAGGAGGTCGGCATGTCGAAGGGCTGGCACGTCGTGCCCGACTGAGCAGGCTCGTCGCGGGATCAGTGGTCGTCGCGGCCGCCGGGTGCGGGCGCGGCGTCCGAATGGTTACCGGGGGGTAGCAGGGCCCCGGTGGCCGACATACGCTCGCCTCATGAGCGCCCAGCACCCCTCCACCGGGCCGGTCGTCGAGGGTCCCCACGACCCCGAGCACGACCCCACCGCCTCCTACGCCCTCGACCGCACCTACGTGGCGGCCCTCACCCGCCGCGTGGTCGCCTCCTCCGGCCGGACCGTCGAGGTCCGATCGCCGCTCGGCGACCAGCCGCTCGCGCACATCCCGCAGTCGACCGAGGCGGACGTCGACGAGGCGTTCCGACGGGCGCGACGCGCCCAGGAGCAGTGGGCCCGTACGCCGATCGACGTACGGGCCGCGATGCTCCTGCGGCTGCACGACCTCGTGCTCGACCGCCAGCAGGAGATCATCGACCTGATCGTCTGGGAGTCGGGCAAGGCCCGCAAGCACGCCTTCGACGAGCCGCTCCACATCGCGCTGACCGCCCGCTACTACGGGCGCACCGCCCACCAGCATCTCGACACCCGCCGCATCCGCGGCCTCGTCCCGGCTCTCACCCGAGTCGAGGTCAACCGGGTCCCCAAAGGCGTCGTCGGCATCATCTCGCCGTGGAACTACCCGTTCACGATGGCACTCTGCGACGGTCTCCCCGCGCTGCTGGCCGGCAACGCGGTCGTCGCCAAGCCCGACGCCCAGACCATGCTGTCGGCGCTGCTCGCCGCCGAGCTGCTCGAGCAAGCCGGCTTCCCGGAGGATCTCTGGCAGGTCGTCGCCGGCCCCGGGCCCGAGATCGGACCCGAGCTGATCGCGCGTGCCGACTACATCTGCTTCACCGGCTCGACCGCGACGGGCAAGCTCGTCGCGAAGGGCTGCGCCGACCGGCTGATCGGCTGCTCGCTCGAGCTCGGCGGCAAGAACCCGATCCTCGTGCTCCGCGACGCCGACCTCGAGAAGGCGGCCGAGGGTGCGGTCCGCGCCGCGTTCTCGAACGCCGGGCAGCTCTGCGTCTCGATGGAGCGGCTGTTCGTCGCCGACCAGGTCTACGACCGGTTCCTCGAGCGGTACGTCGCCCGCACGCAGGCGATGACGCTCGGTGCGACCCTCGACTGGGGCAACGACATGGGCTCCCTGGTCAGCCGGGCCCAGCTCGACACGGTCGTCGCTCACGTGGACGACGCCGTCGCCAAGGGTGCGCGCGTCCTGACCGGAGGGCGGGCCCGGCCGGATCTCGGCCCGTTCTTCTACGAGCCGACGATCCTCGAGGGCGTCACGCCCGAGATGACCTGCTTCGGGCAGGAGACCTTCGGTCCCGTCATCGCGGCGTACCGCTTCCACGACGAGGCCGACGCGGTCTCCCGTGCCAACGAGGGCCAGTACGGCCTGAACGCCTCCATCTACAGCCAGGACGGGCCGCGCGCCCGCGCGATGGCCCGGGAGATCCGGTGCGGCACGGTGAACATCAACGAGGCCTTCGCCGCGACCTTCGGCAGTCTCGAGGCGCCGATGGGCGGCATGCGCGAGTCCGGCCTCGGGCGCCGTCAGGGCAGCGAGGGGATCCTCCGCTACACCGAGGCGCAGTCGGTCGCGACCCAACGCCTGATGCGGATCGCGCCGGCGTTCGGGCTCTCCGACGAGACCTACGGCAAGGTGATGACGGCCAACCTGCGCCTGCTGAAGAAGCTGGGGCGAGCATGAGCGAAGGGTCGGGCGAGACCCTCGACTTCGACGTGCTCGTCGTCGGGTCCGGCTTCGGCGGCTCGGTGACCGCGCTCCGCCTGACCGAGAAGGGCTACCGCGTCGGCGTGGTCGAGGCCGGCGCGCGGTTCGCCGACGGCGACTTCGCCGACACCTCGTGGGACGTCAAGCGCTTCCTCTTCCGGCCCGAGGTGGGCTGCTACGGGATCCAGCGGATCGACGCCCTGAAGGACTGCGTGATCGTCTCCGGCGCCGGCGTCGGCGGGGGCTCGCTGGTCTACGCGAACACGCTCTACGAGCCGCTCCCGGCGTTCTTCACCGACCGCCAGTGGGCTCATATGACCGACTGGAAGGCCGAGCTCGGGCCGTACTACGACCAGGCCAAGCGGATGCTCGGCGTGGTGGAGAACCCGCTCTACACACCCGCCGACGAGGTGATGGAGAAGGTCGCCACCGAGATGGGCGTGAGCGAGACCTTCCACCCGACCCCGGTCGGGGTCTTCTTCGGTGGTCCGAACGACGAGCAGGGCGCCGCTGTCGCCGACCCGTACTTCGGCGGGGCCGGGCCCGACCGTCGTACCTGCATCGGCTGCGGCGAGTGCATGAGTGGCTGCCGCCACAACGCCAAGAACACGCTGGTGAAGAACTACCTCTACCTCGCGGAGGAGAACGGCGCCCGGGTCCTGCCGCTGACCACCGTCACCCGCGTCGCGCCGCGGCCCGCCGGCGGGTACGACGTGCACGTCAGATTCACCAAGGACAAGCTCGGACGACGATCGGCGCGCACGGTGCTCACCGCCGAGCAGGTCGTCTTCGCCGCCTCCGCCCTCGGGACCCAGCGCCTGCTGCACCGGATGAAGGACGAGGGTCACCTGCCCGGGCTGTCGGAGCGTCTGGGCCATCTCTCGCGGACCAACTCCGAGTCGATCGTCGGCTCCATCGCTCCGGACACGTCCGTCGACTACAGCCAGGGCGTCGCGATCACCTCGAGCTTCCACCCCGACGAGAACACCCACGTCGAGCCGGTCCGCTACGGCAAGGGCAGCAACTTCATGTCGCTGATGCAGACCGTCCTCACCGATGACGACGGACCGTCACCGCGCTGGCGCACCTGGCTGCGCGAGATGTGGACCCAGCGCACCAATGTCCGCGACCTCTACGACCTCAAGCACTGGTCGGAGCGGACGGTGATCGCGCTGGTGATGCAGAGCCTCGACAACTCGATCACGACGTACACCAAGCCGGTCCCGGGGACGAAGCGGCGCTACCTGACCAGCAAGCAGGGGCACGGCGTGCCCAACCCGACCTGGATCCCCGCCGGCAACCGTGCCGTGCGGCTGATGGCCAAGGTGATGGGTGGCACTCCGGGTGGCTCGATCGGTGAGCCGTTCAACCGGCCGCTGACCGCGCACTTCCTCGGCGGCTGCGCCATCGGCGACTCGCCGGAGACCGGCGTGATCGACGGCTACCAGCGCGTGTACGGCCACCCCGGGCTCCACGTCGCCGACGGCTCCGCCGTCTCGGCGAACCTCGGGGTGAACCCGTCGCTGACGATCACCGCCCAGGCGGAACGGGCGATGGCGTTCTGGCCCAACCGGGGCGACGCCGACCCGCGCCCCGCGCTCGGGACGACGTACCGCCCCGTCGCGGCGGTGGCGCCGGCCCACCCGGTGGTGCCGGAGTCGGCCCCTGGCGCGCTCCGGCTCCCGATCGTCGCGGTCAGCTGACCCGTCGTTGCTGACCTAGCCCCCGAGGTCGGCGGCCGTCATCCCGTCCGGGTGTCCGGCCGGCCACTGGACCAGCTCGAGGCGGTTCCCGTCCGGGTCTGTCACCCACGCCGTCCAGAAGTCGGCCGAGCCGTCGGGCGACGCAGGTGGCTCCACCTCGATCCCTCGACCGGCGAGCTCGGCGACCGTCTCGCGCATGGACTCGACCTGGATCACGAGGTGCTGGAGACTGCCCGCCCCGACCTCTCCTCGCCCGTGGTCGTGGACCAGCTCGATGGTCACGAAGGGGTCGCGGGGAAGCTTGAGCATGGTCAGGCTCCCGAGCTCGGTCTCGGGCACGCCGCCCACCACCTCGTAGCCGAGCCCGGTGTAGAACGCCAGCGAACGCTCCAGGTCCGCCACGCGAAGCCCGATGTGCAGGGTCCTCATCGCTCTCAGTCCCGGAGCTGCTCGAGCAGCCCCATGTCGTCGCGGCAGGCCCAGTGCTCGACGATCATCCCGTCGGCCACCCGCCAGATGTGGATGAAGGCCCACGCCACCGGGCGGCCGGAGACGGGTGTGTCGGCGAGCAGCGGCATCGTGGAGGCCCGGTGGGTTCCGTGCAGCGTGAGGTGCTGCGTGACCAGATCGCCCTCACCCACCAGGTGGTGCTGCTCGAGGGTGATCGGCCCGAGGTCGGCGTCGATCGTGCTCAGGATGAGGTCGAGGCCGGTGCGGCCCTGGGGGCCGGCGGCGTGGTTGACCATGCCCTCCGCGACCAGGTCGAGGGCGGTCGGGTCACCTGCCTGTTGCCGTCGGAACATCTCCTCGACGACCGCCTTCGCGCTCGGCCCGCTCATGTCGCCCAGCCTCCCTCCATCGTCCTTTCCGTGCTCACCGGGGCTTCCGGTAGATCGAGATGACCGTCCCGTCCGGGTACGGCGTGGCCTCGACCAACGCGAGTCGACGCTCGACCGGCAGGTCCTTGAACATCGGCTCTCCGCTGCCGAGGGCCACCGGCCGGGTGACCAGTCGGTACTCGTCCACGAGGTCGGCCCGGGCCAGGGCCTGGGCGAGCGTGAAGCCACCGTAGGTGAGGATCTCACCGCCGGGTCGGTCCTTGAGGTCCGCGACCTCCTCGGCGAGGTCGCCGGCCGCGATCGTCGTGGTCGGCCAGTCGGCGCGCGAGAGGCTCCTGGAGAACACCACCTTCGGGATCTCGTTCATCGGCTCGGCGTACGCGCCGGTCGCGGTCGGCCAGAACCCTGCCATCTGCTCGTAGGTCACCCGGCCCATCGCGTGCGCTCCGGCCCGGCTGACCCACGCCAGCTTCCGCGCCACGACGTCCGGATGTTCCGGCTCTCCGCCGCCGATGTCCCCCTGGGGCCCTCCGGAGACGTAGCCGTCGATCGAGATCCCCATCTGGAGCACGAGGTCCCTCATGGCCTGCTCCCGTCGTCGAGCGCGGCCTCGAGGTCCACGTCGATGTCGACCGCGTCGCCGATGACGACCTTGGCACCGCCCTCCGGCGCGGCGCCGACGCCGAAGTCGGAACGACGTACGCGGGTACGCCCCGAGAAGCCGATCCGCGCCTCGCCCTGGAGCCCGGTCTCGTCGAGGCCGAGGAACTCGGTGTCGAGGCTGACCTCACGGGTGACGTCGCGGATGGTCAGGGCGCCGACCACCGTGAGTCGGCCGCCGTGCTCGGTGACGGCGGTGCTGGTGAAGGTCAGCCTGGGATGGACGCCGGCGTCGAAGAACCGCTCCGACCGGAGGTCGTCGTCCCTCATCGCGGTACCGGTGTCCACGGAGGACGTTGCGACGAACACCTCCGCCGAGCAGTCGCCCAGGGTCTCGGCGATGTCGATCCGTCCTTCGAGCTCGGTGAACCGGCCACGCACGCGGCTCATCAGGTGCCGGACCGAGAAGGACACCGCGCTGTGGGCGGGATCGATCACCCAGCTGCCGGTGGGTGCGCCGCCGAGGGCGGCGAGGGTGTCAGGGCTCTTCTTCCGAGTGTCAGGGCTCATGCCGTCGACCGTGCCAGCCGGCGGAGCGGGCATCAACACCTGTCCGTTGCACGCAGCGTGTAGCAAGATTGCACGATGGCCGACATCGAGCTGCGCGAGATCCGCCTGTTCCTGGTGCTGGCCGAGGAGCTCCACTTCGGCCGGACCGCGGACCGGCTCGGGCTCACCACGTCGCGGGTGAGTCAGACGCTGCGCGCCCTGGAGCGCAAGCTCGGGGGCCGCCGCCTCCTCGACCGCACGAGCCGCGTGGTGACGCTGACCGACGCCGGCGCGACCCTGCGCGACGAGCTCGGCGTCGCCGTCGCGGACCTGGACGACACCCTCGGACGCGCGCGGTTCCGCGGGGCCGGGCCCGGACCGGTCCGCGTGGGGGTCCTCAACGCCGCCTCGGGCAGCGCCGTCCTGAACGCGGCGATCACGCGCTTCGAGGCGGCGTACGACGGCGCCTCGGTGCGGCTCGCGACGACCCCGTTCGACGACCGGCTCGGACCCCTTCGACGGCGCGAGGTGCAGCTGTCGGTGACGCGGCTACCCCTCGACCAGCCCGACATCGTGATCGGCCCGCTGCTGTCCGAGGGTGACCTCCGCGTCGTGATGGTCGCGACCGACCACCCGTTGGCCCGTCGTTCGGAGGTCTCGGTGGAGGACTTCGCGGACTACCCGATGCGGCGACCGGACGACGTACCCGAGGAGCTGGCGGAGGCCAGCAGCCCGAGCCGGACGCCGAGCGGACGTCGCATCGTCCACTCCGACATCGAGATCACCGACATCTCCGAGCTGGTGCTCCTGATCGCCCAGGGCCGGCTCGTCCACCCGACCGTGGCCCCGTTCGCGGAGCACTTCCGCCACCCGGGCATCGCGATCGTCCCCGTGCGCGACCTGCCCGCCTCGTCCAGCGCGCTGGCGTGGCTCCGCGGGCACCCGGACCCGACCCGTGACGCCTTCGTGGCCGTCGTCGAGGAGGTCGTGGCGGAGGGCCTCGGAGAATCCCCGCTGCGCACGTAACCCCCCGCGCCGGGTGTCGTTGAGGGGTCGGGTCGCGTCGTCGAACTCCCTCCCTTGGCGTGGCCCACCCACCGGCGCTGCTCCGGCAGTCCGGACCCAGGGCCCGGCCTTGCTCCCTGATCGGCCGGGCCCTGGGGCGCGTCCGGGGCCGGGGCGGCCGTGGCACGCCGATAGGCTGCGGTCATGTCGCGAGCTACGGGCGAAGCGGACCACGACCTGGTCCTCGTGGTCGACTTCGGGGCGCAGTACGCCCAGCTGATCGCCCGGCGCGTGCGCGAGGCCCGCGTCTACTCCGAGATCGTGCCCCACACCATGCCGGTGGCCGAGATGCTGGCCCGCAAGCCGGCCGCGCTGATCCTCTCCGGCGGCCCGTCGTCGGTGTACGCCGCCGGCGCCCCCGCCGTCGACCCCTCGATCTTCGCGGCCGACGTCCCGGTCTTCGGGATGTGCTACGGCTTCCAGCTGATGGCCCAGGGGCTCGGCGGCGCCGTCTCGCCGACCGGCGCCCGCGAGTACGGCCGTACGCCGGTCAAGGTCGACCGCGGCGGCACCCTGCTCGCCGACCTCCCCGTCGACCACACCGTGTGGATGTCCCACGGCGACTCCGTGGTCGCCGCACCCCCCGGCTTCGACGTCCTCGCCTCCACCCGGGTCACCCCCGTCGCCGCGTTCGAGGACACGGACCGGCGCCTCGCCGGTGTGCAGTGGCACCCCGAGGTGCTCCACACCGAGCACGGCCAGCAGGTCCTCGAGCACTTCCTCCGCGACATCGCCGGCTGCCGCCCGACCTGGACCATGCTCAACATCGTCGACGAGCAGGTCGAGCACATCCGTCGTCAGATCGGTGACGCGCGCGCGATCTGCGCGCTCTCCGGCGGCGTCGACTCCGCGGTCGCCGCGGCCATCGTGCAGCGCGCGATCGGCGACCGGCTCACCTGCGTGTACGTCGACCACGGGATGATGCGCCAGGGCGAGACCGAGCAGGTACGCCGCGACTTCGAGGCCGTCTTCGACACCCTCGACGTGGTCGACGCCTCCGAGCAGTTCCTCGGTGCCCTGGAGGGGATCGTGGACCCGGAGGAGAAGCGGAAGATCATCGGCCGTGAGTTCATCCGGGTCTTCGAGACCGCCGAGGCCCGGGTCTTCGGGGACGCGGCGTCCGGCAGCACGGCGTACCTCGTGCAAGGGACGCTCTACCCCGACGTCGTGGAGTCCGGCGGGGGAGCCGGCACCTCCAACATCAAGTCCCACCACAACGTCGGGGGTCTGCCCGACGACCTGAACTTCGCGCTCGTCGAGCCGCTGCGCACGCTCTTCAAGGACGAGGTGCGGATGGTCGGCGAGCAGCTCGGCCTGCCGCCCACCATGGTCTGGCGCCAGCCGTTCCCCGGTCCCGGCCTGGGGATCCGGATCATCGGCGAGGTCAACCGGGAACGGCTCGACATCCTGCGCCAGGCCGATGCGATCGCCCGCGAGGAGCTGACCGCCGCCGGCCTCGACCGCGACATCTGGCAGTTCCCGGTGGTGCTCCTCGCCGACGTCCGCTCCGTCGGCGTCCAGGGCGACGGCCGCACCTACGGCCACCCCGTCGTCCTGCGTCCGGTCACCTCCGAGGACGCGATGACGGCCGACTGGGCGCGTTTGCCCTACGACCTCCTGGAGAAGATCTCCACCCGGATCACCAACGAGGTCGCCGAGGTCAACCGGGTCACCCTCGACATCACCTCGAAGCCTCCCGGCACCATCGAGTGGGAGTAAGCCACCCACTCTGTCCTGCGCAAACGCAGCCCCCCATGGAACTCGTCGGTTGCTGAACGCTGACTCTGCCGGTGCTCCACCGCTCAAGGTGGGTGCAGCCAGGCCGCCTTCAGCCTGGGCAGACTGATGCCCGGAGAGCTGTAGTCCCTGGCTACGTCGCCAGCGAGGGGTACTGGTGAACGACGGGGTCGTGGTGTGGAACGAGGTGGCGACTACTCGAGAGGCACGGTCACGGGGAGATGGGAGTCCCGGCGTCGGGTGGTCTTTATCTCTTCGAGGTGGCAGAGAACCTCAGTACTCCGATGACCGCGCCGAGGATCCACAGTCCGAAGGCAGCGGACGCCATGCCCGCGCTCCAGAAGCCGGACAGGCATAGCACGGCGACGGCGTAGGACACCCAGACGGTCCAGGTCGGGAGGGCGCGGGCCTGCTGGGCGATCCGTGTCGTGACCGCGACCAGTGCCGCGCCGCCGGTCAGCCCGGTGAGCGCGACGATGGCCCCGGCTGTGCCGAGCACGCGGGGGGTGTCTGGGTCGGGTGGTTGGCCCGACATTGTCGTGACCGCGCTCGACACGTCGAGCGAAACCCCTGTGATCATCAGCCCGCCGAGCAGCGCCGCCGCCGGGACGATCGCGTGTGAGAGCGGGTCGCCGCCGGACAGACGGTCCAGCACTCGCCGCAGCCCGGTGGCAAACCAGAGCAGCAGCGCGATCCCCGCGGCGAGCATGGGCAGCCCGATGCGGGCGGCGCCTTGCCGCGTGCCGTCGTGGAGTCTCTCGAGGATGGTGGAGTCCGACATGCCTGGTTCGTCGACACCGACCGATGCGCAGAGCGCCACCGCGACGACGAGCAGGACGACCGAAGCGGCGCCCGCCCATGCTGCGCGCTGGAGTGCTCGTGACTCGTCCATGCCGCCCCCCACCGTCGTCGCCACGGGCGGGTTGCCGGTGGTGCGGGCGCCAGACTCAGACCCGCGGCGAGATGCACGGCCGGTCCGAGTGTGCATCTGTGCGGCCCACGCCATTGCGAGGAGGATCAGAACGGTCATCACGTTGAACCAGGCGAAGGGCAGGTCGAAGCCCCACCAGAACGGCGCACAGCTGGCGATGCCGGCGAGGGTGACGATGACTCCTGTCGTGCGGGGCACCAGGAGGAGCGCGCCCCCGATCGCCAGTACCAGGCACGAGCCGAGGAACGCCAGCAGCACCGGCACGGTGACTGTGATGCCGTGGGCTTCGAACGGACCGTTGGCGTAGGTCGGGTTGCCGAGTGAGTACCAGACGTGATGGTCGTGGGCGAGGTGCCAGGTGGCTGGGATGTCGAAGGCTCCGAAGCCGACACCGTTGACCAGGGCGCTGAGGCCGGCAAGGCGTAGCGCCCAGGCGGCCGGCGCGGTCAGGTGACCCGGTGGGGTGGTGGTGCTCACGTGAGCTTCCTCCGCATGGTGAAGCGGACTCCTGCCGGCACCCCCATCAAGACTCACTGCGCCCCTGGGCGACTCCGGTGATGCCGGAACGATCGAGCGGGTGCGCTTCATTGCCCGGCGGTCAATCGCGCAGGCCGGTGGGCGTTTTGATGCACCATGAATAGCGCGCAAACGGTCGCCACGATGACGAACCCTTCGACCGCCATGACCCACGTCGGAGCGTTGAGGAAGAACGCGGGCACGGCGAGGAGCGCGGAGATCACCCGCGCGACGACGATCGCGCCGAGCGCGCTCCGGCTGCCTCTGTTCGCCGGCACGAGCCCGGCGAGGGTGATCAGGCCGAGGGCGCCGACGCCGAGGCTGACGGCGAGAGGCGGCGGGCTGGAAGTCCAGATCGCGCCGACCAGCGCGATGTCGATGAGTCCTAGTACGCCGAAGATCGCTGTCGTGCTGGGCGTGAGGAGTGATGGGCGGGTGAGTGTCTGCGTGGTTGTCATGGTGTTTCCTTCCTCTTCATGGGGTTGAGACCCAACGAGGCGCGGGGCGCGCAGCCCCCGACTTGTCAGGCCTTTTCGCGGGGAACGAACCGGCCGGCGATCAGCAGCACCGAGACGACGGTGGCCCACACCCAGAAGGCGAAGAACGGCGCGTAGGCGATGCCTTCGCGGAAGATCCCACGGGAGATCACCAGGCCGACACCCGCGATGAGGCCCCACCAGGCGACCCAACGTGGCAGGTCGCGCGACCTCAGGATCACCAGTCCGGCCAGGATCCCGACCGCGCCCGTCGCCATCCAGCCGTTGGCGAAGGAGATGCCGCCGAGGTCGTAGGCGTACCGGGCGACCTGGGGGTCGATGGTGGAGGAGCGGAACGTTGCGGCGTCCCAGGTCGCGATCTGGCCCGGGACGACGGTCAGGACGCCGGCTCCGGCCAGGAACGTCGTACGCCAGGGGATGCCGCGTTCGTGTGGGCGCAGGGCCATGGCGAGTCCGAGGATCCAGAACAGGCACGTGATCAGGCCGAGCGTGGTGAGGAACGACGACGTCCAGCCGAGCGTGTCATCGACGGAGCGGAAGAAGTGCGTGATCGCGGAACTGTCCTCGGTCATCGTCTGGTTCTCATAGTCGAGCGCGAACGACGTGCCGAAGAGGATCAGGACCGAGACGATGCCCATGCCACCGGCGACGCGGCCGAGCGTGAGCAGCTCCTGGCGGGGATCCACATCCGGCTCGGTCCGGCCGGGGTGAGCGGTGACTGACATGGTGTGCTCCTTCCGTGCCGCCTGCGGCGGCGTTGAGGTGGACGCTGGGGATCGGTTCTCCTCCAGGGGTCAGGTGAGGTCGCGATGCATCGTGAACCGGATACCGAGCCCACCGAGCACGACGGCGTAGGTGATCAGGACCGCGACGCCGAGCCCGGCCGGCCCGAGGTTCTGGCCGAACCAGCCGGTGCTCTGCAGCACCATGGTCGCCGCGCCGCCGGGCAGCCAGCGTGCCGTCGCCGGCGACATCGCGGTGACGAGCGCCTCGACGACGAGCAGCCAGGTGAGAGATCCGGCGATCGCGGCGATCTGGTTGCGGACGAGCGCACCGACGGCGACGCCGAGCTGCCCGAAGAGCATGACCACGAGTGCGGCGCCGGCGACTACCTGCCAGACCTTCCCGTTCCACCTGACGATCTCCCCGTGGGCGTGCATGCAGATCACGGCCAAGGGGAGTCCGATCGCGAGACAGAGGGCGCCGAGGGCCAATCCGGCTGCGCCCACCACCATCATCTTGGCAAGGACGAGGCGGCCCCGTCGGGGCGCTACGAGGAACGTCGCCGTCGCGGTGCCGAACCGGAACTCCTGGGTCACCATCAAGATCCCCAGGGTCATCGCCATCACGGTGACTCCGCCGATCGCGGTCATGCTGTGGGCGAGCAGCTCAGGGTCGTGACGCTGTCCGGGACCGTGTCCCTCGCTCGCGGCCAGCGTGAAGGTCGCCACCTCGAGGGCCATCAACGCGAGTGTCGCCGCAACGATCCACCACGTTCCGGTCACCGAACGGAGCTTGAGCAGTTCGGCTCGCATGAGGGCGATCACCGGGTCATCTCCTCGGTCGACGTGAGGGTCAGGAACAGGTCCTCGAGGGCGTCCGGTCGCTCCGCGAGGCGATGGAGTACGACGCCGGCACTCGCGGCGACTTCGCCTACCCGCTGCCGCGCGGCGCGCACCCGGAGGTCGTCGCCGGTGCCGACGTCGTACCCGATCCGTGCCTCGTCGAGCGCCTGCCGCAACCGCTCCGGGGTCGGCGTCTCGACCAGTGTGCGGGCCTCCTGTCCGGCCCACAGGTCGGCCATCGTGGACTGTCGCACCACTCGCCCCCGCGCGAGGATCAGCACGTCGTCCGCGGTCTGCTCGACCTCGGCGAGTACGTGGCTGGAGACCAGCAGGGTGCGTCCCTCGTCGGCAAGGTCACGGAGCAACGTGCGCAGCCACCGGATTCCCTGGGGGTCGAGCCCGTTGGCGGGCTCGTCGAGCACGAGCACCGGCGGGTCGCCGAGCAGCGTGAAGGCAACGCCGAGCCGCTGCCGCATCCCGAGCGAGAACGTGCCGACCCTGTGGTCGGCCACCTCGGTGAGCCCGACCAGGTCGAGCACCTCGCGGCAGCGTCGGCTGCCGATGCCGGCCGGGAGCCCCATCACCCGCAGGTGGTTGATCGCGGAGCGCCCGGGGTGGAAGCCGGTCGCCTCGAGCAGGGATCCGACGACTGTGCTCGGCCTCACCAGGTCGGTGTACCGCACCCCGCCGATGGTGGCGGCCCCCGAGGTCGGCGTGACCAGTCCGAGCAGCATCCGCAGGGTGGTGGTCTTGCCGGCCCCGTTCGGGCCGAGGAACGCCGTGACCCGGCCTGGGCGAGCCGTGGCGGTCACGCCGTCAACGGCAAGGGTTGTTCCGAAGCGCTTCGTGAGTCCGTCGAGCACGATCTCCGGGGCATGGTCTAGTGGCAACACAACCGCGACACTAGGGACCGTGAGCGGATGGGGGATCGCGGTTGGGCCGCACTCCCGACCGCCACGACGACCCGAGGCTGACCCCGGGTCGAGAGGGTGGTTCTCCTCGTGGTCGTCGGGCCCGCCCGGGCACCACCATGCCGGTGTGAGAGACCCGCGACGTCTGTTCGTGCTCGCGCTGACGGTCGTCGGCATCGGGGCGTTGGTCTATGTCCTCGTCGCGCAGTCGAAGCTCGGCTGGACCGCGGGCGACGTCGCCTGGGACGTGCTCACGGTGACACCGCTCTTCGCGCTCGGAGTCGTACTCGGCTCCTACCGCTCGGACCACCCCGAGGCCCGTCTGCTGTGCCTGCTCGGCACCAGCCTTGCGGTGGGGATCGCGATGGAGGCGTTCGCGGAGCGTCACTACGCCGGCCCCGTCCCCCCGTCGTCATTCTGGGTGCTCAACCTCGCGTACACGCTGTTGTCAGTCCTGCAGGTGGTCGCGGCAGGCGTGCTGATCGGCCTGTTCCCCACCGGAGTGGCCGAACGTCGCTGGATCCGGTGGGTGGTGTGGCTGCTCTGGGCGTTCCTCGCGATTCCCTTCCTCCAGCTGCTGGCGGACCAGATCCTGGCCATCAACCCCTACCTGGGGGTCGACCCCACGGTGGCGAGCCCCTTCCACGTGCCCGCGTTGAGCGGTCTCGCGCCGGGTCTCGACCAGTTGGCGGTCAGTCCGCTGCCGACTGTCATCGGCGTCGTCCTGCTCACGGTCCGCTACCGGTTCTCGGCGCCGGACCTGCAGGTGCGGATGCGCTGGCTGCTGATGCTTTCGGTCCTCGGTGTCGGCGCGACCGTCATTCTGGGCGCGCTCAGTGCGGTGGGCCCGTCCGGGCCATGGTGGGATGGTGCGTCCACCGCGGTCTCGCTGGTCGCCGGCCTGCTGTTCGTGGCGGCGCTCAGCATCGCGATCCTTCGGCAGGGGCTCTTCGAGCTCGACCTCGTCCTACGACGGTCGGCGGCGTACGCCCTGCTCTGGCTGGGCATCGGGCTGTTGTACGTCGCGCTCGCGGCCACCCCCGGTCTCGCCCTGAGCGGCCGGATCCCTGTGCAGGTCGCCGTGCTGGTGACGATCCTGGTGTCCGTGGCGTTCCAGCCGGTGCGGGGGCGGCTGGAGTCGCTCGCCGATCGGGTGGTGTTCGGTCGACGGGCCAACCGCTACGAGGTGCTCCAGGAGTTCGGGGCCTCGCTCGAGCAGAGCATCGGTGTCGCCGAGCTGCTGCCGAGGGTGGCCGAGGCCGTGGAGGTCGGGTTGGGTGCGCCGTGGGTGCGGGTCTCGGTGCGGGCAGCCGACCCGGTCTCGTCGTCCCCGGCCCGGGCGGAGGCCGGCACCGTGGTCGGCGAACCCGCGCTCTCGCACGACGTACGACGTGGGGACGAGGTCGTCGGTGTCATCGAGTGCGGCGTCAAGGAGGGTGGCTACGACGACGCCGACCGGGCTCTGCTCGACACCCTTACCGGACAGGTCGCGACCGCCGTCGCCAACGTGTGGCTCGCCTCCGAGCTGTCGGAGCAGGTCCGCCAGCTCGACCGCTCCCGTGCGCGGCTGGTCACGGCGCAGGACGAGGAGCGGCGGCGGATCGAGCGCAACATCCACGACGGTGCCCAGCAGGAGATCGTGGCGATGCTGGCCAAGCTCGGGCTGGCGCGAAGCCAGGTGGCTCGTGGCGACGACCCCGCGCCGCTCCTACTCGAGCTCCAGGGCGACGCCCGAGACGCGCTCCGCGAGCTGCGCGAGCTGGCCCAGGGCATCCACCCGTCGGTGCTCGGAGACAACGGGCTGGTCGCCGCCCTCCGGGCCCGCTCGGCCCGCCTCCCGCTGCCGATCACGATCCGTGCCGACGATGCGTTGGTGGGCGGCCGCCTCGACGCCGACCTCGAGGCTGCGGCCTACTTCCTGGTCAGCGAGGCCCTCACCAACGTGGTCAAGCACGCCCGGGCCGAGAGCGCTCGGGTCGACCTGAACCTCACCCGTACCTGCCTGCACGTTGCAGTGACGGACGACGGCGTCGGCCCGGGTACCGGCCGCAGCGGTGGCACCGGCCTCCTCTCGATGCGCGATCGGGCCGAAACAGTGGGAGGTCGCCTCGAGGTCACCGCCGGTGCCCCCCGTGGCACCGTCGTCCGCGCGGAGCTTCCCGTCGTACGACGAGAGGTCGCCGAGGTGGATGGTGGCTGACCCGCTGCGCGTGGTCATCGCGGACGACAACTATCTCGTCCGCGAGGGAGTACGCCGCCTTCTCGACGACTCCGGTGAGGTGACGATCGAGGCGGTCACCGCCGATGCGACCGAGCTCCTCGACGCCGTACGCCGGCTCTCGCCGCAGGCGGTGCTCACCGACATCCGGATGCCGCCAGGGCACCACATGGAGGGAATCGCGGCCGCACGCGAGATCAGGGCCGAGCATCCCGAGATCGGGGTCGTGGTGCTCTCACAGCACACCGACGAGAGCTATGCGCTCGAGCTGTTCCGAGACGGCACGGCCGGCCTCGCCTACCTGCTCAAGGACCGGCTCGGTGACGTCGACGAGCTGGTGCGCGCGCTCCGCGTGGTGGTCGAAGGCGGCTCGGTGATCGACCCCGTGGTCGTCGAGTCCCTCGTCTTGCAGCACACCCGCGCCGCGGCTTCGCCACTCTCGGCCCTGACCGCGCGCGAGCTCGACGTGCTGCGGGAGATGGCGCAGGGCAAGACGAACGCCGGGATCGAGCAGGCGCTCTTCCTCTCAGCGTCGACGGTCGAGAAACACGTGAACGCGATCTTCACCAAGCTGCGCCTGGGCGAGGAGCCGGTGCACCGCAGGGTCGCCGCTGTGCTGCGGTTCCTCGAGGAGTCACCATCGCGCACGACGTGACGCGTCTTCCCACCGGGATGGATGCCTAGCGCGAGGCCGGGGGAGCACCAGTGGGTGACAGTCGGCAGTGTCAGAGCGGGTTGATCCCGCGCAAACAAGCGTGAATCGGCTTGGTTCTGGCCCCGATCGATGGTCCCCGGCAACGTCCCCAACCATTCGCATCGAGTGGGAGTAGGCCACCCCAGGTCGCCGTAGTCCGATCGGGCCATTTCCGCGCGCCCGTCAGGCGCAGCCACGAGATCGGCGTCCGACACGCGTGCCCGCGACTTGACCAGTCGGCCTTCTTAGCCACTAAATACGACTAAGTTAGTAGACATACTGATGTTCTCGGGTCACTCGACCACTACGGCTCCGGCCGAAACTCGTTCGAAAGAGGTGCTCATGCGCACACGCCTGCGCGTTCTGGGTGTCGCCACCGCCATCGCCACCACAGCCGTCGTCGTCCCCCTGGTGACGTCGTCGGAGGCCAACGCGGCGCGGTTCACCGGCGGCAACGTCGTCATCTACCGGGTCGGAGCGGGGGCCGCGCTGAGCAACGCCGCCGCCCCGGTCTTCCTCGACGAGTACAGCCCGACCGGTACCAAGATCCAGTCGGTGGCACTCCCCACCACCAGCACCGAGGGGAACACCCGGCTGACCGCCTCCGGCCAGTCCCGGTCCGAGGGCCTCATCGATCGCTCCTCCGACGGCCGCTTCATCGCCGTCACCGGGTACGACGCGGCGGTCGGCGCCACGGGCGCCCCCGACGCGAACGTCCCCGGCGGCCAGCTCTCCCTGACGACCACGTCGCCGACCTCGGTGCCTCGCGTCGTCGGGCTCGTCGACGCCAACGGCAACGTGGACACCACGACGACCCTCGCGGACGCCACCAGCGCCAAGATCATCCGCTCCGCCACGACCACCAACGGCGAGCGGCTCTGGGCCACGGGCGGTAACGGCGGCATCGTCACCGCCACCCGCGGCTCCGCTACCAGCAGCACGGTCGCCGGCAGCGCCACGAGCAACCTCAACGCACTGACGGTCCAAGGGGGCCAGCTCTTCAGCTCCGGCATCGTGACCAACCGCCTCGCGGCCGTCGGCACCGGCACGCCCACCTCGGGCGCGCTCAACAACCTCACCGGTCTTCCCGACAACCTGCTCACCTACGGCTACGCGTTCGCGGACCTCGTTCCCGGAGTCGGCGTCGGCAGCACCGGTCTCGACACCCTCTACATCGCGGACGGTTCCTCGCGGGCCGGCACGATCGACAAGTACCGGTTGACCGGCTCCACCTGGACCTCGGCAGGCTTCGTCGACGCTCCCGGTGCCCTCGGCATCGTCGCCAACGCCACGGGCAACTCCGTGAGCCTGGCCATCACCACGCCGACCCAGCTGCTCTCCCTCACCGACAACAACGGTTCCGCCGCGACGTTCACCCCGGGCACGCCGACAGTTCTCGCGACCGCACCGGCGAACACCGAGTTCCGCGGCGTGGCGCTGGCACCCTCCACCGCCACGGACGGGCCGTCGGCCTTCATCCGCACGCCCGGCGTCGGCTCGAGCATCACGCTCGGCACCACCGCCCCGGTGACCGTGTACGCCGCCTCGGCCGGTGCCACGGACAACGTCTCCGCGGTGAACGTCAAGATCGGCACCGGCGCGCTCGTTGCGGCCACCAAGGTCGGTCATGTCTGGACCGCCCAGGTCCCGACCACCGGCCTGGCCGCGGGCAACAGCACACTGACCGCTCAGGCCACCGACCCCACCGGCACCACGTCGGTGACCCGGTCGGTCACGCTCACCGGCAAGACCGTCGTCCCGGCCGGCAACCTCGCCGCCGGCACCTACCCGTGGACGGCCAAGCAGGTGAAGGTCAAGGGCACGTGGAGCACGTACAAGACCAAGCACTCGCCGTCCGGCAAGGGCCGCACCTCGGCGAAGAAGAAGTCGACCGCGACCGCGAAGGTCTTCGGGCACGGCCTCGTGCTGACCTTCGACCGGTCCGCCAAGGCGGGCAAGGTCAAGGTCACCGTGGACGGCAAGGCCACGACGTTGAACCTGTTCCAGAAGGCCGGGAAGCCGCTCGCGGCGAGCTGGACGTTCAAGGGAGCCCTCAAGAGCCACACGGTGGTGGTCACGGTGCTCGGCACCAAGGCCGCAGCCAGCAAGGGCACCGCTGTCTTCCTGGCCGCACTGAAGGTCAAGGCCTGATGACCACCCCGTCGACCACCCAGACCAGAACAGGAATCCTCATGTCCCGTCGTACCCTCCGTGCCGGCCTGGCCGGCGGTCTCGCGGCCGCACTCACCCTGATCGGTGTGGCAGCCAGCGCCGACCCGAACCCCAACCCCGTCGACGCGGGCAAGCCGATCCCCGGCAAGGCCGCCATCGACCTGTACGCGGGTGTCGGTGCCGACGCGTTCGCCGAGCTGTCGAACAACTTCGTCAGCCAGTACAACGCGCAGAGCCCGGCACCCTCGAAGCTGCTCGAGTCCTACGACGCGGTGAACCCGGTCACCGGCGCCACCGGCATCGGGGAGAACATCGAGACCAAGCCCGGCTGCTCGGGCATCCCGAGGCCCAACGGTGCCAACGCCGGCATCAACGCGATCGCGGCGAACCAGAAGAGCACCGTCGACCCGGATGCCTTCTGCATCGACTGGGTGAGGTCGAGCCGGTTGAAGGGCACGGCGCCCACCGACGGACCGCTCACGTTCTACGCGCAGAGCGGCGACGCCGTGGGCTACGCCGTGGTCGGGAACGCCTATGCCCCGACCACCCCGTTGACCACGCAGCAGCTCAAGGACATCTTCGACTGCCAGATCACCGACTGGAGCCAGGTCGGCGGGCAGCCGGGCGCCATCCACGTCTACCGGCCGCCGACGACGGCCGCGACGTACACGTTCTTCCTGACCGCGATCCACACCGATGTCACGACCGTCACGTCAGGTTGCGGAGCTGCCGGCAGTGCCGCCAACTCGCAGCAGAACGACGGGACCACGATGAACGGTGACCCGCTGGGCATCGCCCCGTACACCGTCAGCAAGTGGGCGGCGCAGAGCAACTCGGACCTCGGCCCCACGGCCGTGGTCGGCATCTCCGACAACCGCGGCGGCACGCACATCGGGTTCGTCAACCAGACCACCGCCCCGACCAAGGACACGTTGTTCAACGGCGTGCACTACCAGGTGCTGAACCCGGCCTACGCCGCCCCGGGCGGTGTCAGCGCGTCGTTCGGCCGGCTCTTCTTCAACGTCACCCGGAACACCGCGCCGGCGGATCTGCAGGCGATCTTCGGGCCGGACGGCTTCGTGTGCACCCACGCGGACGAGCTGCTGATCCCCTACGGGAACACGCCACTCGGGAGCGACCCGGCGCAAGGCACGGTCTGCGGCCAGGCGTTCTGACGCCCCCCAGCGTGGTGGCGGGTTCGGGTGAGCCCGCCACCACCATCACCCACCTCGCCCACTGGAGTCATCGATGCAGCAACGGCGCCCCCGGCGACGCCTAGGTGCCGCCGCCCTCGTGGTGGCGGCCCTGGGCCTGCTCGCCCTCGCGACCCCGGCCGGGGCCTCGGCCCGGACCGTCGCTCGCGCGGCGACGGGCTCGGTCACCGTGCCGTCTCCGGGCGCGGGTGACCAGGCGAGCGTCACCGTCAGCAAGTCCACCAACCTGGTGAACCAGGCCGTGAGGGTGTCCTGGACCGGCTTCCGGCCGAGCTCGGCGGAGCGTCTGCAGAACTCGGGCGACTCGCTCGACGGGAGCACGCAGTTCCCGGTGCGCGTCTACGAGTGCCGCGGCACCGACCCTGCGAGCTCCAGCGACTGCTACGGCTCGCCCGGCTTCCGCGGCATCCCCGCCAGCGGTACCAGCCCCGCCATCCCGGCGGTGCCGGGGTTCACCTATCTCGGCCAGACCAACCCCTTCGACGCCACCCCGGACGGTCCGGCCAACTGGCAGGACAACATCACCCACGCCGACGGCTCGGGCGAGGTGACGATCCAGGTGTTCACCAAGCGGGAGTCCGCCGGTCTCGGCTGCGACATCGACTCCCCCTGCTCGATCGTCGTGGTCCCGAACTACGGCAGGCCACAGGGCGCCACCGAGGACCTGCTGGACGCGCCCTGGGCCTGGGCGCGGCGCACCGTGGTCCCGCTGACCTTCCAGTCGGTGGCCGACGCCTGCGGGATCGGCGGGAGCTCTCTGGGAGTCGAGGGCAGCCCGATGGCCGCCGACCTCCTCGCGTCGTGGCGCGCGAGCACGTGCACCCTGCCCACCAACCCCGTCGCCCTCGACTACACCTCGATCGGCGAGGAGCAGACGCGCGGCGACGTCGCCTCCGCGGTCACCGACGTCGGCCTGGTCATCGACCCGCTCGATGCGGACGCCGCCGCGACGGCCGGTGTCGTCTACAGCCCGGTGAGCGTGACCGGGCTCGTCGTGGCCTTCCAGATCGACGACGCAGAGGGGCGACCGGTCACCTCGTTGAAGCTGAACGCGCGGCTCGTCGCCAAGCTGATCACGGCGTCGTACCGCACAGGGGGTGACCCGGCGGTGGCCGACAACCCGTCCAACATCTTCCACGACCCCGAGTTCCTCAAGCTGAACCCGGGCGTCGACTGGCCCGACGGTGCACCCGGCAACCACGTGCTGCTGCTGGGCGACCTGTCCGACACCACGGGGGCGCTGACCCGCTGGATCGCGAGCAACCCCGCCGCTCGGGCGTTCGTCCAAGGCAGGCCCGACCCCTGGGGGATGACGGTCAACGCCAACTACAAGAAGATCCCGTTGCCGTTCTCGACGTTCCCGCTCCTCGACCAGGAGGCGTCCTCGTTCTTCGCCCCCATCCAGGGCATGGATGCGGTCGCCCGGCAGCTCTCGATCGCCCAGTTCCCCGGTGCCTTCGTGACGCAGGAGAACGGACAGAACGTCACCATCAAGCCCCCTCGCCAGAACCCCGGGGCCCGCGAGGTGATCGGGATCATCGACGCCGCCGATGCGTCCCGCTTCCTGATGCCCACGGCGTCCCTCCAGAACGCGTCGGGCACCTACGTCAAGCCCACGACGGCATCCTTCCTGGCCGGCATCAAGCACTCGAAGGTGAACGCCGACGGCGTCACCCGCAGGGTCGACCTCGCGTCGAAGGACAAGGCGATCTACCCGCTCACGCTGCAGATCTCCGCCGCCCTCTCGACCAAGGCCGACAAGGAGACCCGCGGGCAGATGGCCGACCTGCTCGACTACGTCGACGGGCCGGGGCAGGTTCCCGGCGACGAGGTCGGGCGGCTCCCCGACGGGCATGCCCCCCTGACCTCGGCACAGCGCGCGCAGGTGCGCACGGCTCGGGCCGCAGTCCTGGCCGGACCCACCGATCAGCCCACCGACGACCCGACGGACGAACCCACGGACGCACCGACCGATCAGCCCGGCGGCGGCACCCCACCAGCTTCGGGTCCGCCCGCCATCGGGCCTGACGGCCTGCCGGTCGCCCCGCCACTCGCGGCGCCGAGCAACGGCGCCGACCCGTCGACCGACCCGTCGGACCCGACCAGCGACCAGGCGGACGCGGCCCCGCAGCTGATGTCCGTCTCGTCGCAGTCGGCGGGGCATCGGCTGATGACGTTGCCCGGCCTGCTCGTGCTGGCGCTGGCGGGACTGCTCGCCGGACCGCTGGTGCTGTGGCTCGAGCGCACCGGACGGGGGCCGCAGTGGCTGCGACGCTGACCCCCCTCACCCCGGACGCGGACGACGGCTCGTCCGGACGTCGTACGCCGAGACGCGTGCTGCGCCTGGTGGGCGTACGCCGCTCCGAGCCGACCCCGACCCCGGTCCCGGCCGCCTCGCCGGAGACTGCCCGGCCGGCCCGGCCGGTCACCACCGCGCGGGTCGTCGCAGGTGGGCTGTTCCTCGTCACCGGACTGGTGTTCGCCTTCGCCGCGTACCTCGTGGTCGGGTCCACCCTGGTCGCGAACCGGGCCCAGGACGTGATGTACAACAAGCTGCGGACCGACCTCGCCCTGGCCACCGTGCCGGTCTCCGGTCCGATCGCACCGGGCACGTCCCTGGGCGTGGTGAGGATCCCCGAGATCGGGCTCGACCAGGTGTTCGTCGAGGGGAGCTCGTCGGAGCAGACCCGTACCGGGCCGGGGCTCAAGACCGACTCGGTGCTCCCCGGCCAGGCCGGCATCTCGGTGCTCGTCGGCCACCGGTCCACGTCCGGCGCGGCCTTCGCCCACCTCGACCAGCTCCGTCCCGGTGACCGGATCGAGGTCGCCACCGGGCAGGGACGGTTCGTCTACGTCGTCGACCTCGTGCGCACCAGTGACGCGGCCGGCAGCCAGGTCCGGGTCGTCCCGTCCAGGCTGACCATGGTCACCTCCGACCCGGCGTACACCCCCGACCGCACGCTGATGGTCTCCGCGCGGCTCCAGGGCAAGGCGCTGCCGGCCAGCACCGGTACGACGGCCCCGCCCGCCGATCAGCCGGGTCACGGCAGCACGGCACGCCTGGTCCCGCTGCTGCTGTGGTCGCAGCTCCTGCTCGTCACCACCGTCGTCGTCACCTGGGCCGCGCTCCGGATGCCGCGGCGCGGCCTGTGGATCGGGGCCACCCCGGTGCTGCTGGCGATCCTGTGGCAGGTCTTCGAGAACCTCGCCGTCCTCCTCCCCAACACCCTCTGACCGAGATGACAAGGCCGACATGACCCTGCTCGACGACTCCCAGGACCACACCCTGACCCTGTCCGTCACTTCCGACGGTCCGGCGCCCGGCACCCCCGCGACCCTGGTCGCGCAGAGCGTGAGTGCGTGGTTCGGTGACCACCAGGTGCTCGACGACGTCAACCTGACCATGCCCGCCGGCCGGGTCACCGCCCTGATCGGTCCCTCCGGCTGCGGCAAGTCCACCTTCCTGCGGATCCTCAACCGGATGCACGAGCTGATCCCCGGGGCCAGCCTGGCCGGCGAGGTGCGGCTCGACGGCAACGACATCTACGACCCCTCGCGCCGGCCGATCGAGAGCCGCCGACGGATCGGGATGGTGTTCCAGAAGGCCAACCCGTTCCCCACGATGTCGATCCACGACAACGTGCTGGCCGGACTCGCGCTCACCGGTCGGCGACTCCGCGGCCGGGAGGCCGACGGGGTCGTCGAGGGCAGCCTGCGCAGCGCCGGGCTCTGGGACGAGGTCCGGACCCGCCTCGACGCGCCTGGCGCCTCGCTGTCGGGTGGCCAGCAGCAGCGGCTCTGCATCGCCCGGGCGCTCGCCGTACGGCCGGACGTGATCTTGATGGACGAGCCCTGCTCGGCCCTCGACCCGACCTCGACGCGGCGGGTGGAGGAGACCATCCGGACGATCGCCGACCAGGTCACCGTCGTCATCGTCACCCACAACATGCAGCAGGCCCAGCGGGTCTCCGACCGGTGCGCCTTCTTCCTCGCGGCGGAGGGCCAGCCCGGCTACATCGTCGAGCAGGGCGACACCGAGGCCCTCTTCGAGCGCCCCCAGGACAGCCGGACCGCCGACTACGTGAACGGCAGATTCGGATGAGCCTGGACACGGCGGCCCGCCTCACCGGCGTACGCCGCAACCTGAACTACAAGCCGACCCCCCAGGACCGCAGCTTCGTGGCCGCCGCCCGCTCGGCAGCTGTCTCGACGCTGGTGATCATGGGGCTGATCGGGGTGTTCCTGCTGATCGGCGCGTGGCCCGCCCTGCACAGCCAGGGGTGGCACTTCCTGACCAGGACCGACTGGCTGCCCGAGACCGGCACCTTCGGCATCGCCTCCCTGCTGTGGGGCACCATCCTGGTCGGGCTGATCGCGCTCGCCGTCGCCGTCCCTGTGGGCTTCGGGGCCGCGTTGTTCATCAGCGAGTACGCACCCCGCTCGCTCAAGCGGCCGCTCGTCACGCTGGTCGACCTGATGGCCGCGGTGCCGTCGATCGTCTACGCGATGTGGGCCCTGTTCTTCCTGCAGGCCCACCTCCTCACGGTCGCCCAGTGGCTGTCGGTCCACTTCGGCTCGGTGCTGCCGTTCCTCCGGGTGCAGACGCCGGACTCGCCGTCGTCGTACACCTCGTCGGCGTTCATCGCCGGGATCGCGGTGGGAGTCGTCGTGATGCCGACGGTCACCTCGATCATGCGTGAGGTGTTCGCCCAGGCACCGGTGGGCGAACGCGAGGGCGCGATCGCGCTCGGTGCGACGCGTTGGGGCATGATCCGCGCCGTCGTGATCCCGTTCGGACGTGCCGGCATCGTGGGCGCGATCATGCTCGGGCTCGGCCGGGCGCTGGGGGAGACGATCGTCGTCTACGCGATCATCTCGCCGGCCTTCGGCATCACCACCCGGCCGCTGCAGAGCGGCACCAACACCATCGCCTCCCACATCGCGTCGCGGTACTCCGAGTCCAACGGGCTCGCGCTGTCCGGCCTGCTCGGGGCCGGGCTGGTGCTCTTCCTGTTCACGCTGGTCATCAACACCTTCGCTGGTGTGGTGGTCGGCCGATCGCGCTCCGGCGCAGCCACGGAGATCTGATGACGACTCTGCTGGCGCCCGACACCGCCACCGCCGACCGCAACCCGCAGGAGGTACGCCGTACCCCTCGCCGGGTGCGCATCGGCGGAGCCGACCCCGAGCTGGTCACCCACGTCGTCGGCGCGGTCCTGGGCGCGCTCGGACTGACCTGGATGGTCTACGAACGGCTGATCCCGATGACCGGGGTGATCGGCTTCTGGCTCTGCTGGTACGCCGCGTTCCTGATGCTGTTCGCCGCGATGAGCGCCACCACGCTCGACCGGGTCGGCGTCGTCGACCGCATGGTCGGCGCCCTGGTCACCACGGCGGGCATCATCATGGTCGCCTGCCTCGTGGGCATCGTGGTCTTCACGTTCGTCCGGGGCAAGGAAGCGCTGTCGCACTGGAACTTCTACACGAAGACGACGGCGTACATCGGGCCCGAGGCGCCGCTCAACCAGGGCGGCGTGGTCGCCGCCATGGTGGGCACCCTCGAGCAGGTCGCCCTCTCGGTGGTGCTCAGCGTGCCGCTGGCCATCGCGACCGCCGTCTACCTCAGCGAGGTGCGCGGTGGCCTGGCCCGCATGGTGCGGACCGTGGTGGAGGCGATGAGCGCCGTCCCGACCATCGTGGCCGGTCTCTTCATCTACTCCATGCTGATCCTCAAGTTCGGCCAGGACCGCAGCGGCTTCGCCGCCTCGCTCGCGCTGTGCATCAGCATGATCCCGGTGGTCTGCACCACCGCCGAGGTCGTGCTGCGCCTGGTGCCGAACGGGCTGCGGGAGGCCTCCCTGGCCCTCGGCACCACCCAGTGGCAGACCGTACGGCGGGTGGTCCTGCCGACGGCGCGGCCGGGGCTCCTCACCGCCGTCCTGCTCGGCGTGGCCCGCGTGATCGGCGAGACCTCGCCGGTCCTGCTCGTCGCGGGCTCGACCAACGAGCTCAACGCCGACCCCCTGCACGGTCCGATGCTCTCCCTGCCGCTGTTCGCGTTCACCCAGATGAAGATGCCGCTCGACACCGCGATCGCCCGCGCGTTCGGGTCCTGTGTCGTGCTCCTCGTCCTCGTGGTCGTCCTGTTCGGCCTGGCCCGGATCCTCGGTGGTCGGCCACCGGGCCACATCTCGCCCCGCAAACAGCGCCGCCTCGCCGCGGCCCGCGCCCGTCGTACCGAAAGTGAGCCAGCTCGATGAAGCAGTCCCTCCCGGCCCGGATGGTCCTCGCCATGCTGACGGCCTGCCTGGCCGGCCTCGTGCTGGTCCCGGCTCCGGCCCACGCCACGAGCTACGTGCCGATCACCGGCGCCGGCTCCACGTGGAGCCAGGTGGCGGTCGACGCCTGGCGCGCCGACGTCCGTGCCAGCGGGGTGGTGGTCAACTACACCGGCAGCGGCTCCACCGACGGCCGGTCGCAGTACATCCAGGGCACCGTCGACTTCGCCAACACCGAGATCCCCTTCCAGAACCCGCCCGAGCCCGGGCAGCAGGCGGAGATCCCCAGCCGCCCGTACGCCTACCTCCCGATCGTGGCCGGAGGTACGTCGTTCATGTACAACCTCACGGTCGGCGGCCAACGCGTCACCGACCTGCGTCTGTCCGGCCCCACGCTGGCCAAGATCTTCACCGGCCAGATCACCCGCTGGAACGACCCGGCGATCACCCACGACTACGGCAAGACGCTCCCGGCCATCCCGATCATCCCGGTGGTGCGCTCCGACGGCGCCGGCGCGTCGGCGCAGTTCTCGCTCTACATGCAGAGCCAGACCCCGTCGATCTACTGCCCGTTCATCCGCAGCAAGCTCCACCTCGGTGGCAGCTCCTGCCCCAGCGTCTCGTTCTACCCGGCGTTCGGCAGCTCGAAGGCGCAGAACGGCTCGAACGGCGTCGCCAACTACGTCTCGGCCTCCTACGGCGCGGGCGCGATCGGGTACGTCGAGTACGCCTACGCGAAGCGGATCAACTTCCCGGTCGTCAGCCTGCTCAACAAGGGCGGCTACTTCTCCCAGCCGACCCCCGGCAACGTCGCCGTCGCCCTGACCCAGGCGCAGATCAACCCGAACCTGACGCAGAACCTCCAGTCGGTCTACACCAACCGCGACAAGCGCGCCTACCCGATGTCGAGCTACAGCTACATGGTGGTGCCGACCTCGACGGCGGAGCCGTTCAACACCGACAAGGGAAAGACCTTGTCGACCTTCGTCAACTACTTCCTGTGCGCAGGGCAGCAGAAAGCGGGCATCCTCGGCTACTCGCCACTGCCCAAGAACCTCGTGGAAGCGGGGTTCAAACAGGTGGCCCGCATCCCGGGCGCGGTGCCGTCACCTTCGATCAGCAAGTGCAACAACCCCGCGCTCAACATCCTCCAGTCGGCACCGCAGCCCGACAAGTGCATGAAGCTCGGCTCCACCTGCACGGTCTCGAGCACGACCGGAACCACCACCAGCACCACCGGCGGTACGACGAGCTCGCCCGGTACCAGCCCGAGCGGAGGGACGAATGCGAACTCCGGGACCCCCGGAAGCACGGGCAGCGGCTCACCCGGCGCGGGATCGGATCCTGGAGGAGGCACCGTCGATCCGCTGACCGGCGCGCCCGCCGGCGACACGGTGACCTCGGCGGACGGCTCGGCATCGACGGCGGCCGCCGGTACGCCGGTCGCGCTCGCGGCCGCACGCACGGGGCAGACCCACCTGATCGGCTGGCTCGTGGCGGCGATGCTGGCGCTCACGGTGCTGGTGCCGCCCTTCCTGATCTCGCGGAACGCCAGGCGGTCTCCCTGAGCGGGCGGGTGCGCCTGCTCGTCGGGGCCGTCGCGGGGGTGGTCGGGCTCGGGCTGGCAGCGGTCGCGACCTACGCCGTCTCGGGTCCCGACCCCGTCCTCATGGTCGGGTCCGAGGGCGTGCTCGTCGCGGCGCCGACCGACACCGCCAGGCCGCCGGTAGCGGCCTCGCGGGGAGCGGCCCGCGGGGGAGGCATCCCCGAGGTCAGCCCCGCGTGGGTCGCACGCACTGCCCTGGCGGCCGGGGTGCCCGAGCCCGCCGTCCGGGCGTACGGCGTCGCAACCCTGCGGGAGCAGGCCGCCGATCCCGCCTGCCACCTGGCGTGGACCACCCTCGCCGGCGTCGGCTGGGTCGAGTCCCAGCACGGCACGCTCGGCGGTCTCAGCCTCGGCCAGGACGGCCGGCCGAGCAGCCAGATCGACGGTCCGGTGCTGGACGGGTCGGGCGACGTCGCCGCGGTGCCCGGCGGAGACGGGACCTGGCAGCGCGCCACCGGCCCGCTCCAGTTCATCCCGTCGACCTGGGCGCGTTGGGGCTCGGACGGGGACGGTGACGGAGTGGCGGACCCGCAGGACCTCGATGACGCGGCGTACGCCGCCGCCCGGTATCTCTGCGCGTCGGGGGACGACCTCGCCTCGGGGCCGGGCTGGTCGGCGGCGATCTTCTCCTACAACCACTCCGACGTCTACGTCCGCTCCGTCTACGCCGCCGCCCAGGCCTACGCCGACCGCACCTCGGGTTGATCCACCTTCACGATTGCCGTCGGACCCGATCGTGAGGACACTCAGACGTGTCGCCACGACGCCCGGGTGCATCGGGTGACGGGGGAGGGAGGCGATGGGCGGAGGAGCATCTCGCCCCGAGCGAGACAACGTCAGCGTCGAGGAGCACCAGCGGCTCCGGCGCGACCACGACGCACTGCGCGACCAGTTCGAGGCCGCCAACGAGGTCCTGTCTGCGCTCGGCCGCTCGGCGGCCGACCCCGAGGCCGTCCTCGTCACCGTCGTGGAGAGCGCCCGCCGGCTGTGTCGATCCGACGCTGCCTACCTCTGCCTCCTCCAGGACGGCGTCTACGAGCTGATCAAGTCGACCGGCCTCACGCCGGCGTCGATCACCTTCATCGCGGAGCATCCGATGCCGGTCGACCGCGACACGCTGATCGGGCGCGTCGGGCTGGACCGCCGGACCCAGCAGATCCCCGACGTGCTCGACGACCCGGAGTACGGGCGGCACGATCTCCAGGAGGTCGCCGGCTTCCGGACGACCATGGGTGCACCGATGCTCGTCGACGACGTCGTGGTCGGCGCCCTCGTGCTCTGGCGCAACGAGGTCCACCCGTTCGCCGAGCGCGAGATGGGGATCGTCTCGGCGTTCGCGGGCCAGGCCGCGATGGCGATCAACAGTGTCAAGCTCGTGCAGGAGCTCGAGTCCCGCAGCGCGGAGCTCGCGAAGAAGGTCGAGGAGCTCGAGGCCCTGCGCGAGATCGGCGAGGCAGTGAGCTCGAGTCTCGACGTCGACCACGTGCTCTCGACCATCGCGATGCACGCCGTGGCACTCTCCGGGACCGACGGCGGGTCGATCATGGAGTACTCCGACCGTGACCGCTGCTTCATGGTCAGGAGCGTCTACAGGACCGGGTCCGCGACGGTGGACCGACTCCGGTCCATCCGCATCGAGCTCGACGAGACGCTGGTCGGACGAGCCGCGCGGGAGCGTCGTCCGATCGCTGTCCCGGACCTCGACAGGGTCTACCTCGACCCGCACCTGAAGATCCTGCACGACGACGGTTGGCGCTCCCTGGCTGCGGTGCCGATGCTGCGCGAGGACCAGATCGTGGGGTCCCTCATCGTACGGCGCAAGCGGACGGGGGACTTCACGGCGGAAACCCTCGACCTGCTCGAGACCTTCGCGAGCCAGTCCGCGCTGGCGCTGCTGAATGCCCGGTTGTTCCGCGAGCTCGAGGAGCAGAGCGTCGAGCTCGAGCTCGCCAGCAAGCACAAGTCCGAGTTCCTGGCGAGCATGTCCCACGAGCTACGCACACCACTCAATGCCGTGCTCGGGTTCTCGGAGGTCCTGCTGGAGCGGATGTTCGGCGACATCAACGAGCGCCAGGAGGAGTACCTCCGGGACATCCACGGGTCCGGTCAGCATCTGCTGGAGCTGCTCAACGAGATCCTGGACCTGTCGAAGGTCGAGGCCGGGCGGATGGATCTTGAGTACTCCACGTTCCACCTGCGGTCCCTGCTCGACGGCGCGGCGTCCATGCTCCGCGAGCGGGCCGTGCTGCACGGCATCGATCTCCGCATCGAGACCGACGACGACATGGGGTCGGTGTACTCCGACGAGCTCCGCTTCAAGCAGGTCCTGCTCAACCTGATGACCAACGCGGTCAAGTTCACCGGCGACGGCGGCTCGGTGGTTGTCCGCGCCGCGCGTGAGGGTCCGGAGATCCGGATCACGGTGACCGACACCGGTATCGGCGTGCCGGAGGCGGACCGGGAGCGGATCTTCGAGTCGTTCCAGCAGGGCGGCCGCGGCAGCTCGCGCGAGGAAGGAACGGGTCTCGGTCTCACCCTGTCGCGTCGCCTGGTCGAGCTGCTGGGAGGCCGGATGTGGCTCGAGTCGGAGGTCGGCCGGGGCAGCACCTTCGGCTTCTCACTGCCTGTCCCCGACCATGACTCCGTCGGGCGAGCGGCCGACGGGGCGTCGCCGGCGGCAGGTGGTGCGGTCGTCGTCATCGAGGACGACCGGCCGTCGCTCGACCTGTTCAGCGCCTACCTGTCGGGAGCGGCGCTCGAGGTCACCACGGCTCGCGACGGCCCGTCCGGGCTCGCTGCGGTGCGACGCGTGCTGCCGGACGCCGTGCTGCTGGACATCCGGCTCCCGGGCATCGACGGCTGGGCGGTGCTGAAGGAGCTCAAGGCCGAGCCGGAGACCCGTGACATCCCGGTCATCGTCGTGTCGATCGTCGACGAGAGGGCACGCGGCGTGGCCATGGGTGCTGCGGCGTACCTCGTCAAGCCGGTGGGCCGGGAGGAGCTGCTGACCGCTCTCACCGCCGTCGGCGCCCCGGTGCAGACGCCCGAGGTCGGGCACGACCCCACGGTGGGGTCATGAACCGGGGCCGGATCCTGGTGGTCGAGGACAACCCGAAGAACCTCAAGCTGGTCCGGGACGTGCTCACCTACGCAGGCTTCGAGGTGGTCGAGGCGACCTCGGGCGAGGACGGTGTCCGGATGGCCCTCGAGACGGATCCCGACCTGATCCTCATGGACCTGCAGCTCCCGGGGATCGACGGTGCCGAGGCTCTGCGACAGATCCGGATGAGCGAGAAGCAGGTCCCGGTCGTGGCCGTGACGGCGTTCGCGATGAACAACGACCGGACGCTGGCCTTCGACGCCGGGTTCGACGGGTACGTCGAGAAGCCGATCAGCGTGCGCGCACTTGCCCAGCAGGTCAGTGACTTCCTCACACTCGGAGGCACCCCATGAACGACACCGCTCCGGTGAGCCCGCGCGTGCTGGTCGTCGACGACCTGCCTGCGAACGTGAGGTTGCTCGAAGCGATCCTCACACCACGTGGGTACGACGTCCGCACGGCGTCGTCGGGGGAGGAGGCCCTGGCCGCCCTCGGCAAGGAGGAGATGGATCTGGTCCTGCTCGACATCGTGATGCCCGGCATGGACGGCTACGAGGTGTGCCGGGTGATCCGGGCGCGACCCGGCACGGCGTACCTGCCCGTCGTCATGATCACGGCCAGCGGCGACGAGGAGAAGGTCAAGGCGCTCGAGGCGGGTGCCGACGACTTCCTGACCAAGCCGGTCAACAAGAACGAGCTGCTCGCCCGCGTGGCCTCGCTGGCCCGGATCAAGCGCTACCAGGACACCATCAAGCGCCAGTCCGACGAGCTCACGGCCTGGAACCAGGAGCTCAAGGGACGCGTGGAGCAGCAGGTGTCGCAGATCGAGCGGATGAGTCGGCTGAAGCGGTTCCTGGCTCCCCAGCTGGCCGAGCTGATCGTCGACTCCGGCGACGAGTCGTTCCTCGAGAGCCACCGGCGCGAGATCGTCGTCGTGTTCTGCGACCTGCGCGGGTTCACCCCGTTCGCGGAGGCGAGCGACCCGGAGGAGGTGATGGGAGTCCTGCAGGAGTACCACGCCGCGCTCGGCGACCTGATCTTCCGGTTCGAGGGGACCCTCGAGCGGTTCGCCGGCGATGGCCTGATGGTCTTCTTCAACGACCCCGTCGCCTGCGACGACGGTCCGGCGCGGGCGATCCGGATGAGCGTCGCGATGCGGACACGGGTCCGGGGGCTGGCCGAGTCCTGGGCCCGGCAGGGGCACGACCTGGCGCTCGGCATCGGGATCGCCCAGGGCTACGCCACCTTGGGGCGGATCGGCTTCGAGGGGCGGCACGACTACGCGGCGATCGGGAGTGTCACGAACCTGGCCTCGAGGCTGTGCGCCGATGCCGAACCGTGGCAGATCCTGGTCACCGAGCGGGTGTTCTCCGTCGCAGGGCCGCTGGTCGTCGGTGACGACGCTGGCACGCGCGAGCTGCGTGGCTTCAGCCGGCGTGTGCACGCCTTCGACGTCAAGGGCATCGACAGCGCGCGGACCGTCTCATGACCGGGGACCTCTGGACGCCCCCGATCGCCCAGGCCGACGTGCTCTCCCAGCTCGACGAGGAGGAGCGGTACCGCCGCTTCGACGTCCTGCAGGCCCGGATGGGCGATATCTGGGAGTCGATGCGCCTCAACCACGACGACGAGTCGGTGGTCATCGTCCCTTCGATCACCCTCGACCGAGCCGTGGCGACGAGCGGCAGCATCACGCAGTCCTACGAGGAGCGGTTCCTGTTCCTGCTGATGCTGCTGCGACAGCCCCGGTTGCGCATGGTCTACGTCACCTCGATGCCGATCGCCCCGGAGATCATCGAGTACTACCTCGCCCTGCTGCCCGGCGTGATCCCCAGCCACGCGCGGTCCCGGCTCTCTCTCGTCGCCGTGCACGACGCGTCCGCCCGCTCCCTGAGCGAGAAGCTCCTGGAGCGGCCGCACCTCCTCGCCAGGATCGCCTCGCTGATCCCGAACCGCGCGCGCTCTCACCTCGTGCCCTACAACACCACCGAGCTGGAGCGTGACCTCGCGGTGTGCCTGGGGATACCGATGTACGGCGCGGATCCGCGACTCGCGCCGCTCGGCTCCAAGACCGGCTGCCGCCGGATGTTCGCCGAGGCGGGGATCCCCCATCCGCTGGGGGTGGAGAACCTGCGCACCCTCGATGACATGACGGATGCGGTGGTCGGGATGCGCGCCGAACGGGCGTCGATGGACAGCGTCATCGTCAAGCTCAACGACGGTGTCTCCGGGGAGGGCAACGCCCTCGTGCGGCTCGGTGGCCTGCCGGCACCCGGTTCCACCGACGAGCGGGCCGCCGTGCGCGAGCGGCTGCTGGCCATGGAGCTCGAGTCGCTGACGACGCCTCTCGACGTCTACCTGGCCAAGTTCGAGGAGGGCGCGGGCATCGTCGAGGAGCGGATCGCCGGTCAGGAGGTCCGCAGCCCCAGCGTCCAGCTCCGGATCCTGCCGGGTGGTGCCGTCGAGCTGCTGTCGGCGCACGACCAGCTCCTCGGCGGAGCCAGCGGGCAGAGCTACCTGGGCTGCACCTTCCCGGCGGCCCCGGAGTACGCCCGCGCGATCACCGAGCACGCCGAGACGATCGGGCGGCGGTTGGCCGACCAGGGCGCCCTCGGTCGCTTCGCGATCGACTTCGTCGTGGTCCGTAGCGCGAACGGCGCGTGGACGCCGTACGCGATCGAGCTCAACCTCCGCAAGGGAGGGACCACCCATCCGTTCCTGACGCTGCAGTTCCTCACCGACGGACGCTACGACCCGACGACCTCGCTGTTCCTCACGCCCCGCGGGCACGAGAAGCACCTGGTCGCCACCGACCACCTCGAGTCGGGACTGTTGCGCGGCCTGGCGCTGTCCGACCTGTTCGACATCGTCGCCCGGCACGGACTCCACTTCGACCAGTCGCGTCAGGTCGGGATCGTCTTCCACATGATCAGCTGCCTCACCGAGCACGGCCGGATCGGCCTCACCGCGGTCGGAGACACACCGGCCGAGGCGCGCCGGCGCTACGCCGATGCCGAAGCCATCCTCCTGGGGGAGGCACGCCTGGCACTCGAGGAGTGCCCGCTGCCCGGCTGAGATGGGGATGCAGCGGATCTGGTACGTCGCCTACGGCTCGAACCTGGCGACGGCGCGGTTTCGTTGCTATCTCGCCGGTGGACGTCCCGCGGGAGGATCCCGTGACTACGTCGGCTGCCGCGACCCGAGTGACCCCACGCGGATCGAGGGCGTCGAGGTGTCGGGCGGCCTCGTGTTCGCGGGCGTGTCCCGGGTGTGGCACGGGGGGATGGCGTTCTACGACCGGGCGGCGCAGGGCGCGGTGGCCGGCTGCGCGTACCTGGTCACCACCGAACAGTTCGCGGACGTCGCCGCCCAGGAGCTCCGCCGGCCGCCGGGCGGCGAGTTCGCCCACGACCTGAGCGGCCTCCTCCCGGACGTGGAGTCGGTGGTCACCACCGGGCCCGGTCTCTACGAGACGGTGGTCCGGCTCGGCGAGCTGGACGGCGCCCCGATGTTCACGATCACCCACCACGACGTGGGGAGCCTGGCTCCCGCGGCGCCGACGGCGGCGTACCTGCGCTGGATCGCGCTCGGTCTGCGCGAGGCACACGGGTACGACGACGCCCGGATCGCCCGCTACCTCGTCGCCGCCCCAGGGGTGCAGGGCGCCTGGACCGAGACCCAGATCGCGGACCTGGCCGCGACCGGACATCCGGTGGCCTGAGCCGTCGGGAGGCCGAGACCCCGTCCTGTCGCCGAGCCGCTCACCGGATTCGCGGGTGAGACCCGTACCCTTGCCATCGTGCCCTTGCTGGAAGCCGTCAAGGGAGCCGTGCGACGCAAGCTCGTGGCGCGGGCCGGCGGCATCGACCTCACTCAGCTCGACCGTGTCCCCGACCGGTTGACCTGGCCCCTCGACCGGGTGATGGCCGACCCGGTTCCGCGGGTGGGGGAGCTCCGTGACCAGGACCCCGTCTCCAAGCTGATCACGTTCCTCGGCATGGACGTCTGGCTGGTGACCGGCGCCGCCGAGGCGCGCGAGGTGCTCGGCGACCTGTCGTCGTACTCGACCGACATCCGGCCCTACTACGGCAAGTCCGGTGCCGCCGACGGCGACATCGGCGGACTCGGGTTCACCGACCCGCCGGAGCACACGCGCCTGCGCAAGCTGCTGACCCCCGAGTTCACGATGCGCCGCCTGGCGCGCCTCAAGCCCGCCATCGACCGGATCATCGAGCAGCAGCTCGACGAGACCGAGCGCGCGGCCGCGGAGAACGACGGCGTCGCCGACCTGGTGCAGACCTTCGCCTTCCCGATCCCGTTCCTGGTGATCTGCGAGCTCCTCGGGCTACGGCAGGAGGACCGGGAGGTCTTCCGCAAGCTCGGCTCGGCCCGCTTCGACGTCACCCACGGCGGTCAGGCCGTGATGGGCGCGGTCGGTGAGTCCCGGGAGTTCCTGTTCGCCGAGTGCGCCCGTCAGCGGACCGACCCGGGGCCGGGGCTGATCGGCCAGATCATCCGCGAGCACGGCGACGAGATCAGCGACTTCGACCTCGGCGGGCTCGCCGACGGAGCGTTCACCGGCGGCCTCGAGACCTCTGCGTCGATGCTGGCCCTGGGCACGGTCGTCCTGCTCGGCCGCCCCGACCTGTACACCGGGCTGGTCACCGACCCGGCCTCCGTCACCCCGGTCGTCGAGGAGCTCCTGCGCCACCTCTCGGTCGTGCAGGTGGCGTTCCCCCGGTTCACCAAGGCGGAGACGACCGTGGCGGGTCACAAGGTCCGGAAGGGCTCCTGCGTGCTCGTGCACCTGCCGGCCACCGACCGCGACCCCCGCGCCTTCCCGGTCGGCGACGGTCTCGACCCCCACCGTGCCAACCCGTCCCACATGGCGTTCGGCTACGGCTTCCACCGGTGCGTCGGCGCCGAGCTGGCCCGGATGGAGCTGCGTGCGGCGTACCCCGCCCTGGCGGCTCGGTTCCCCGACCTCGCCCTGGCGGTCCCGGCCGCCGACCTGCCGTACCACGCCAAGTCGATCGTGTACGGCGTCGAGTCGGTGCCGGTCCGCCTGCACCCCTGACCGGGTCAGACGTCGAGCGCCTGCACCTCGTGGGCGGCTTCGGCAGGGGTCGGCTCCTCGCGCCGGTCGAGCTTGCTGGGCCACCAGATCTTGCCGCCGACGTCGAGGTTGATCGCGGTGACCAGCACCGACCGGACGATCAGCGTGTCGAGCAGGACGCCGAGCGCGACCGCGAACCCGATCTCGGCGAACGCCACCAGCGGTAGCGTCGCCAGCACCGCGAAGGTGGCGGCCAGGACCAGACCGGCCGAGGTGATCACACCGCCGGTGGCACCGAGCGCGATCAGGGATGCGCGGCGCGTGCCGTGCTCCGGCGTCTCCTCTCTGACCCGGGTCATCAAGAAGATGTTGTAGTCGATCCCCAGGGCGACCAGGAACACGAACACGAACAGCGGCAGCGATGCGTCGGCGCCGGCGAAGTTGAAGACGTGCCGGAACACCAGTGTGCTGATGCCCAGGGACGCAGCGAACGACAACACCACCGTGGCGATGAGCAGCAGGGGCGACAGGATCGCCCGGAGCAGCACCATCAGCACGATCATCACCACGATCAGCACGAGGGGGATGATCACCCGGTTGTCACGTGCGGACGCGTGCTCGATGTCGGTGTTGATCGCCGAGCCTCCCCCGACCAGCGCGTCGGCTCCGGGGATCGGATGCACCGCTGCCCGACGGCGTCGACCGTGGCGAATGCCGCCTTGGACGTCGGATCGGAGTCGAGCTGTGCCGAGATCAGCGCCACGCCACCCTTGACGATCGGAGGCGTGGGGTCTCCCATCCCGTCGATGCCCGTCATCGCCGTGCGGACGGCGTCGGCCCGGTCGGCGTTGGCGACCACCATCACCGGGCTGGCGGTGTCGGCGAGCCCGTGGTCGGTCAGCACCTGCTGGCCGGTGACCGAGTCGAAGGCCTTGGTGTAGGAATCCGCCGTCGACAGGCCGTGGGCGTTGAGCTGGAGCAGGCCGAGGCTGCAGACGGCCAGGGCGGAGGCCGTGCCGATCCAGACCAGGCGCGGCCGCGGCGCGATGCGGGACCCGACCTTGGCCCAGAAGCCGGTCGCGGTGGGCTCCAGGGTGTCGTAGGCGGGGCGCTGCGGCCAGAAGATCCAACGACCGCAGATCACCAGGAGTGCCGGTAGGAACGTGATCATCACCAGCAACCCGATGCCGATGCCGATCGCCGCGACCGGACCCAGGCCCGCGGTGGAGTTCATGTCCGCGAAGACGAGGCAGAGCATGCCGAGGATGACCGTCAGCGCACTCGCGATGATCGCCGGGGTGGCCCGGTGCAGCGCGACGGCCATCGCCTCGTGGCGGTCCTCGTGGCGGTGGAGCTCCTCGCGGTAGCGGGCCACCAGGAGCAGCGCGTAGTCGGTGCCGGCGCCGAAGACCAGCACGGTGAGGATCCCGGCACTCTGGCCGTTCACCGTGAGACCGAAGTCTCTCGCGAGCAGGTAGATGACCGCCTCCGCGGTGAACAGCGCGATGGCTGCGGACAGCACCGGGAGGAACCAGAGGATGGGGCTGCGGTAGGTCAGCAGCAGGATGATGATCACGACGAGCACGGTGATGCCCAGGAGCTTCCCGTCGATCCCCGAGAAGGCGGCGGCCGAGTCGGCGGCCTGTCCGCCCGGTCCGGCGACGTACACGTTCGCGCCGGGGAGCTGGGCGATGCCCTGGATCTCCTTCTTGACGTCGGGCAGCTTGTTCCAGCCGTCCTTGCCGAAGTTGAAGGTGACCTGGCCCTGCGCGACCTGTTGGTCCTGGGAGACCTGGATCAGGCGGCTCGGCTGCGCGGGGCTGCCGTCGGGTGCCTTGGCCGGCACGGTGCCGTCGAGACCCTGGATCTGGTCGAGCTGCCGGCCGATCGTCGCCAGGTCGGCCTTGGTGAGCCCGGAGCTCTTCTCGTAGACGAGCACCGTCGGGATGTCGTTCTGGTTCTGGAACGGAGCCAGCTTGGCCAGTGCCTGGGTCGACTCAGCGCTCCCGGGCAACCAGGACGAGGCCTGGTTGTCCTCCACGTCGGTGAGATGAGCGCTGACCATGAGGCACACGGCCCCGATGACCAGCCACACGGCTGCCACGATCCACTTGGTGACGCGTCCGGTGAGCCTTCCGGCGATCTGTCGATGCATGCGACCCAGTCCAGCAGAGCGTGCCGACGGGTGTCATCGGGGTTTTCCCCGAGTTCACGCCGGTTTGCCGAATCGTGACCTACGTGAGGTACCTCAGGTGAGCTCGGTCTCGCGGCCGGCCTTCGCGCCCTTGATCGTGGGCAGGTCGTCGCGCGCCGGCGTCGGCGTGGTCGTCTGCTTGCGCAGCGTGGCGACGGAGACGTGCGGCCAGCGCAGCCCGTTGAAGTCGAGCATCACGACCTGGGTGTACTGCAGCTGCAGGAAGTGCCCGTTGGTGTGCGGCTTCTTGACCTTCTCGATCCAGAACGTGGCGGCGACGGCGTTGGCCGAGGCGTTCTCGGTGAGGAAGAACGTGTTCGCGGTGCCGACGCTCTGCGGCTTGCTGTTGCGGGCGTCCACCCGGAGCACCGTGGTGCGGACGATGTCCTGCCCCTGGATCGCCTTGGTCAGCACCAGGTTCGGGTTCTTGACCATGGCCTGGGTGATGTCCGGGATGGTGGTCGCGTCCGAGGGCTGCCGGAACTTGGTCTTCTTGGCCAGGTTCAGCTCCGGGAACGACTGCTCGGCGTCGGCGAACGAGCCCTTGGTCGAGGGGTCGTGGCCGAAGAACGGGATGATGTCGGTGTCCTTGATGACCGGCGGGCCGGCGATCGTGAAGGCCCCGCCCTGGGCGACGATGCCCGTGCCGTGGGGGATGGAGGCCATCCGCACCACCGTCGGCGGCTCCTTGGGGGCCGTGGTCCGCGGGACCGTGGCCCAGATCCCGGGCTCGAGGTGGATGCCGGCCGAGAGGGTGCTGTCGTCGATCTTCTGCATGTAGTGGACGCCGAACATCTCGATGTCCTTCTGGTCGAGCCCGCGGTTGGGGATCGCGCCGGGGATCTCCTCGAAGACCAGGGTCTCCGAGGTCAGGTTCAGCTCGAGGAAGCGGTCCTGGCGCCCCGAGGGGAAGTGGGGCCGCCAGATCGAGTTGAAGCCGGTCCCGGTCCAGGTCCCGGGCAGCGCGGCGAGCGGACCGAGCGGGTCGGGGATCGTGGTGAAGGGATGCGGCTGCGGGTCGGCGACAGCCGGCACCGGCTCGAAGGCGAAGTGGTCGAGAGTCATGGGGATTCTCCTCGGGATGTGTGCACGGGACCCGTGCCCCGGGCGCTTCTCCAGGTCAGGAGCGATCGGCCGGCCCGGAGATACGCCGGTCGCTCCTGGTTCAGCCGTACAACCGGTCGATCACGTCGGCGTACTTGGTGTGGACGACGCGTCGCTTGAGCTTGAGCGTCGGGGTGAGCTCCTCCGACTCGGCGGTCCACTCGACGGGGAGCAGCTCGAAGGCCTTGACCTGCTCGGGTCGCGAGAGCCGGGCGTTGGCCCGGTCGACGGCCTCCTGCGCCATCGCCAGGATCTCCGGCTTGGCTGCGAGGTCGGCGAGGTCGGTGAACTCGACGCCGCCCATCCGGGCGACCACCGGAGCGACCTCGCCGTCGAGGGTCAGCACGGCGACGACGTACGGCCTGTTGTCGCCGAACGCGAGCGCGTGGCCGACGACCGGCGACTCCTTGAGGAGGCTCTCGATGTTGCTGGGCGCGATGTTCTTGCCCGCCGAGGTGATGATCAGCTCCTTCTTGCGGTCGACGATCGACACGAAGCCGTCCTCGTCGATCGTCCCGATGTCGCCGGTGTGCAGCCAGCCGTCGGCGTCGATCAGGCCGGCGGTGGACTCGGGGCGCCGGTGGTAGCCGGCGGTCATGATCGGGCCGCGGGCCAGGAGCTCGCCGTCGCCGGCGACCCGGAGCTCGATGCCGGGGTAGGCGCGGCCCACCGTGCCGAGCTTGAAGGCGCCCGGCCCGCACGCGGTCGCGCCGCCGCACGTCTCGGTCATGCCCCAGATGTCGTAGATCGGCATCCCGAGCCCGGCGAAGAAGCGGGCCACCTCCAGCGGCATCGGCGCCGAGGCCGACGCGGCCCAGGTCACCCGGTCGAGGCCGAGCATCCCCTTGATCGGCCCGAGCACGGCGTCGTTCACCGCGTCGTACCGCGCCTGGAGCTCCGGCGAGGTGGTGTGACCGACCTGGAGCGACTCGACGTACTCCGTGCCGACCTGCATGGCACCCTGGATAGCGGCCTTCTTGGCGGCGTCGGGTTCCATCGCCAGCATCCCCGAGAGGCCCGACTGGATCTTCTCCCACACCCGGGGTACGCCGAAGAACTCCTCGGGATGCACCTCGCCCAGGACGCCGAGCAGGAGGGACGGGTCGGCGACCAGGTACATGTGGCTGTCGCCGTAGTGCTGCGGGTTGTAGAGGCTCAGGATCCGCTCGGCGATGTGGGCGTAGGGGAGGTAGGAGACGCTCAGGATGGTGCGCTCGAGCCCGGTGATCCGCAGGCCCGCCTCGCAGTCGAAGAGCACGTTGCGGTGGCTGAGCTCGACGCCCTTGGGGTCGCCGGTGGTGCCCGACGTGTAGAGGATGGTGGCGGTGCTGTCGGGCGTGAGCTCGGCGGTGCGGGCGTCGACGACGTCGTGGGGGGCGACCGTGCCGCGGGCCACGAACTCCTCCCACGTGGCGAAGCGGGTGTCGTCGAGCCGGGCGTCGCCGATGCCGACGACGGCAACGATGCCGTCCTGCTCGGTGAGCGTGGTGCGCCACCGGTCGAGGTGGTCGGCGGTCTCGACGAACACCGCCGCCGGCCGCGCCTGCCCCGCGATGAACGCGATCTGGTCGGGCGAGAGCGTGTTGTAGATCGACATCGGGACGGCACCGGCCAGCATCGCGCCCATGTCGGCGACCAGGTGCTCGATCCGGTTGGTGGCCATGATCGCCACCGTCCGCCCCGGCTCGACGCCGGCCCCCACCAGCGCGGCCGCGACGTCGCGGGCCGCGTCGTACATCTGCTGCCAGGTGAAGGTGCGCCACTCCGCGCGGCCGTCGGCCTTGTCGCTGTACGCCGGTCGGTCGCCGTACCGCTCGACGGTGGCGGCGAGGGCATCGGCAACGGTCCGGCCCTCGATGACCCGTTCGATGTCGGTGCGCACGGCGGCTGTGTCGGTCGTCACACTCATGCCGGCCATCGTGGCACCGGCGTGGTGGGCGGCGAAAGGCTCAGAGGCCGAGGGAGCGGCCGATGATCTCTTTCTGGATCTCGGTGGTGCCGCCGTAGATGGTCTGGACGCGGGAGTTCACGTAGGCGCGGGCGACGGCGTACTCGGCCATGTAGCCGTAGCCGCCGTGGAGCTGGACCGCCTGGTCGACGATCTTCTTCTGCAGCTCGGTCAGCCACCACTTCGCCATCGACGCGGTCGTGGTGTCCAGCTCACCGCGGACGTGGCGCGCGACGCAGTCGTCGAGGAAGACCCGGGCGATATGGGCGTCCGTGGCCATCTCGGCGAGGACGAACCGGTTGTGCTGGAACTTCCCGATCGGCCGCCCGAAGGCCGTGCGGTCCTTCACGTAGGCCAGGGTCAGGTCGAGGATCGCCTCGCAGGCCGTGGCGGCGGAGGCGGCGATGGAGAGCCGCTCCTGCGCGAGGTTGGTCATCAGGTGCGCGAAGCCGGACCCCTCCTCGCCGAGGAGGTTGCCCTTCGGGACGTGGACGTCGTCGAAGAACAGCTCGGCGGTGTCCTGCGCGTGCTGGCCGATCTTGTCGAGGTTGCGGCCCCGCTCGAAGCCCTTCATGCCCCGCTCGACGACGAGCAGGCTGATGCCCTGATGACCGGCGTCGGGGTCGGTGCGCGCCACCACGATCACCAGGTCGGCCAGGATGCCGTTGGAGATGAATGTCTTCTGGCCGTTGAGCACGTAGTGGTCGCCGGCGTCGACCGCGCTGGTACGGATCCCCTGCAGGTCGGAGCCGGCCCCCGGTTCGGTCATCGCGATCGCGGCGATGGTGGTGCCGGCGCAGAGACCGGGGTACCAGCGGGCCTGCTGCTCCTCGTCGGCGCTCGACACGAGGTAGGGCACGATCATGTCGTTGAACAGCGGGAACGCGCACCCGTAGATCCCGCGCCGCGTCATCTCCTCGTTGACCACGAGGTTGTAGCGGAAGTCGGGGGTGCCGCCACCGCCGTACTCCTCGGGGAGCTGCAGCGCGAGGAGGCCGTGCGCGCCGGCCTTGGCCCAGACCTCGCGGTCGACGATGCCGTCCTTCTCCCACTGCTCGTGGAACGGGACGGCCTCCTTGTCGAGGAAGGTCCCGACCGTCTCCCGGAAGGCCTCGTGCTCGGGCTCGAAGATCGCGCGCGTCATCTCCCCCATCGTGACAGTGAGACTGTCACGATGCAATGCCCCGAGCTGCGGGCGGATCACCGGTTCCGGTTGAGGTCGTCGAGCATCGACTGCGGGCCGATGTCGCGCAGCGTGTAGCCGTGGGGGTACGTCGTCGGCCGGTGGTGGTACGCCGTGCGGCGCGGTGGCGCGAACCGCAGGAGGCGGGCGCGGACGAGCAGGCCGCGTCGTACGGCGGTCACGAACCAGGCCGGCTGCTCGGGCATGCCGAGCGCCACGCGGAGCGGCTCGTCCATCAGCGCGATCGCCACCCGGCGGGCAAGCGGCCGCAGCGGCAGTGGTGCGATCCGGCGTCCGACCCGCAGGGTCGCCTCGGTCACCCGACGGTTGGCCTCGGTGAACCCGAACCGCGCGGCCTCGTAGTCGCGCAGGAGGGTGAGGTAGCCGTCGTAGGTGTGCGGCAGGCCGGTGATCCCCATCAGCTCGCCGAAACGCGTGGTGAGGTTGGCGAGCGCCTGCCGCTCGACCGGCTCGAGGTCGCGCCACCCGAACTCCCGGATCCACTCGACCGGGCCGACGATGGTGGTGGCGAGGACGTACTGGAACTCGCCGTTGGGGATGTCGTAGTGACCGTGGATGCGGTTCAGCCGCCGCAGCGTCGCGTGCCCGCGCTCGGAGTCGAGGCCCTCGACACTCGCCTCCTCCGCGACCAGCAGGGTGTCGTCGTACCGCTTCACGCCGTCGCGCTCGAACTCGGCGGTCCGGTCCAGCAGGGCGGCGATCGACGGGATGCCGTAGTCGCGCAGGAAGGCGATACCCGTGCCCTGGTTGTAGTCCCAGGGGAACTCGTGGCGCGAGACCAGCCACGCGATCTCGTCGCGGTCGCGGATCGGGTCGAGGGTCCGCACATGGTCGCGGATCTGGTAGCGCCGGGGATGGGCGAGGCGGAACCCCATCCGCCAACCGTGCCAGTAGCGCTGTCCCGATGCCAGGGGTTGACGGCGACGCTGCTCCCGGCCGATACTTCACCTTATGGTGAAGTATCGGTTGGACGCGGTGGCGGCCGCCGTCGCGTCCGCGCCGCGGCGCTCGATCCTCGAGCGGCTGGCCGAGGGCGAGGCGTCGATGAGCGACCTCGCGGACCGCCTGACGGTGACCCTGCCGGCGGTCGACAAGCACCTGCGGGTGCTGCTCGGGGCGGGAGTGGTGACCAAGGAGAAGCGCGGCCGCACCACCGTGGTCCGGCTGGTGCCCGGCAGCCTCGAGGACCTCGCCACGTGGGCGACGAGCACCCGCCTGATGTGGGGCAACGCCCTCGACCGTCTCGACCAGCACCTCGCCACCGACGCGGAGGAGAGCCCATGAGCACGAGCACGATCACGATCTGCCGCACGGTCGCGGCCACCCCGGAGCGGGTCTTCACGGCCTGGACCGACGCCGAGGAGCTGGCGGCCTGGTGGTGGCCGCAGCTCGACGGCACGACGTACGACGTGGACGCGCGGCTGGGTGGGCGGTTCCGGATCCACAGCCCTGGCATCGGAGCCACCGTCACCGGGGTCTACACCGAGGTCGCCCCACCGCGCCGGCTGGCCTTCACGTGGAGGTGGGAGGACGAGGGCGAGCCGGAGTCCGTCGTCGAGGACACCGTGGTGGTGACCTTCGAGCCGGACCACGGAGGCACGCTCGTCACCGTGGCGCACACGTCGGTCGCGCACGTGCCCGACGGTGGCGCGGAGCAGGGCTGGAACGACGTCATGGACCGCCTGGTCCGGGTCGTCGGTGGTCAGTCCACCAGCTCGCGCAGCTGACGGATCGTCGCCGGCGGGTCGTCGGAGGCCGGCATCACCTGGAGGTTGGTCACCCCGGCCTCGGCGAACGCGGCGATCCGCTCCTTGACGTACGACGCGGGGCCGACGAGGTTGCCGAGCTCGAGGAGCTCGAGGGGCACCTTGGCCTCGGCATCGCGCTTGTTGCCGCCGAGGTAGAGGTCCTGGATCTCCTTCGCCTCCTGCTCGTAGCCGTACTTCACGGCCAGGTCGTTGTAGAAGTTCTTGCCGCGCGCCCCCATGCCCCCGACGTACAACGCGACGAACGGCCGCGCGAAGTCGAGGAGTGCCTTGGTCTCGGGTCCCTCACCGATCGCGACCATCCCGCCGGCACAGATCTCGAGCGGGGCCAGGCCCTCCTGCCGCTTGGCCGTGCCGGCCGCCAGTGCGTCGCCCCACACCTGGCCGGCCTTCTCGGGCACGAAGAGGAACGGCAGCCAGCCGTCGGCGTACTCCGCGGCGCCCTCGACGCTCTTGGGGCCCAGGGCCGCGATGTAGAGCGGGATGCTCGAGCGCTCGGGCCGGGTGAGCAGCTTGAGCGGCTTGCCGAGGCCGGTGCCCTGTCCCTCGGGGAGCGGCAGGGTGAAGATCCCGTCGTGCACGAGGGTCTCGCGTCGCAGGCCCGAGCGGATCAGCTCGATGATCTCCTTGGTGCGGCCCAGCGGCTTGTCGTACGGCACGCCGTGGAAGCCCTCGATCACCTGCGGCCCGCTCGCGCCGAGGCCGATGATGGCCCGGCCCTGGCTGACGTTGTCGAGGCCCGCCGCGGTCTGCAGCAACGCGCTCGGGGTGCGGGAGTAGATGTTGAGGATCGCGGCGCCGATCTCGACCTTCTCGGTCCGGGCGGCCAGATAGCCCATCAGCGTGGGGGAGTCGAAGCCGTAGGCCTCGGGCACCCAGACCGTGTCGAGCCCGGCGTCCTCGAGCGCCCTGACCTGGTCGGCCGCCTCTCGCGGGTTGCCGGAGTACATCAGCTGGGTCGAGAGCTTCACGTCTCCGACTCTGACAGAACCACTGTCACGGTCGCAAGGTGGGGTCACCCCCTCGGCCCGGCGCGGGGCCCCGAGTCCCCCACGCCGCCGAGAGCGAGTCCGGCAACGGGGGGCGCGGTGGACTCGCTCGGTCCGAGGGTGGGAATCGTTCCCGCCCCAGCATCCTCCTAAACGCCCGCGTCAGTGACCGAGTCCGGCAAGAACCTCCGCGCCGGGCATCTCGCCGAGCAGCCGGCCCGGGACGATCAGCTTGGATCGGCGGACTCCCGAACCGATCACGGCGGCCTCGATGTCGAGGCAGGCGGAGTCGACGAGCACGCGCCAGCCGTCCGGCAGACCGATCGGTGTGATCCCGCCGTACTCCATCCCCGACTCCTCGACGGCGCGCTCCATGGAGAGGAACGACGCCTTGCGGACGTCGAGGGTGCGCTTCACGAGGTTGTTGACGTCGGCCCGGGTGTCGGCACGGACGACGCAGGCGGCGACACGCTCCTGGCCGTCGCGTCGACCCATCACCACCACGCAGTTGGCGCCCGCCTCCATCGGGATGGTGTACGCCTCGCTCATCGCGGCGGTGTCGGCGTACGCCGGGTCGATCTCGACGACGGCGATGTCCTGGGTGTGCTGCCAGTCGCTGAGGGCGGCGTGGACCGCTGGAGCCAGGAGGTCGGGGTGGGTGAGGGCGGGCAGCGACTCGAGCGAGCCCAGGCGCGGCAGCGGCATGGGCTCACTCTGGCACGGGTCGTACGACGGTCGACCGAGCCCTCAGTCGCGCGAACCGCGCAGGCGTGGTGCGGTCGCGACCAGCCCGACGGCACCGGCCGCCACCCAGGGCATCGGCAGCAGCCAGCGCAGGTCGGAGGCCGACGCGACGTCGGACTCGAGGAGGGCCCAGATGACCGCCAGTCCGAGGAGGGCGACGCCCATCACCAGGTGCCCGATGTTGACCGGGTGTCGCCCGGTGCCGGTGGTCTGCTCGGTGGTCTGCTCGCTCATGGTCATGTCCTTCTAGTTCGAGCCGGTGGAGACGTCGATGGCACCGACGTGGAGGTCGGCGTCGATGGTGAGGGTCGGCGCTGTCGGGCCGGCGTTGTGCACCGTGTCGATCGTGGTGTCGACGCCGCCGGAGTCCTGGCCGAAGACGTTGAGGCCGCCCGGGCCGCTGATCGACGCGTGGGTCACCACCGTCACGCCGGTCGGGACGCTGATGTCGAGGTGGCCGACGCCGGCGCTGACGTGGACGGTGCGGTCGTCGAGGGCCTGGGGGTCGCTGACCTGCGTCAGGTCGACCACGAGATCGCCGGCGTCGAGGTGGTAGCTGTCCTGCACGTCGGCCGCCGTGAGCGGCCGCTCGACCTGCTTGTGCGGGTCCCACTGGTCGCCGACCGTGACGCCCGCGGTGACCACGGCCGCCACGAGGCCGATCAGGATGAGGCCACCGGCGCGGCCCCAGAAGGCACCGATGAGCAGGAAGACACCGCTCAGCGCCAGCACCAGGGCCGGGTACGCCGAGGGGGCGACCGACGCGCCCGCGAGGTCGACGACACCGAGGATGCCGAGTCCGACGGCCATCACGGCCAGCGCGAACCAGAACAGGATCGGCCCCTTCTTGCGGGGGTTCACCGGCCGCGGCTGCTCGACGTACGCCGGGGGGCCGGCGTAGGCCCGGGTCTGGCTGTCGCCGTCGGTGATGCTGTCGCTGTCGCCGTCACCGGCGACGGTCCCGGTCGTCGGCACCGCGCCCTCGGCATCGGGAGTGCGGCGGTCGCGCCGCGGGAGCTGGGTCGCGATCAGGGCGACGACGCCGGCCACGATCAGCAGGCCCCAGGGGTAGCCGCTGCCCCACCAGGTGTGCCCGGCCAGGATCACCAGGACGAGCAGGCCGACGAGCACGAGCGCCACGGTGCGGCTGCGGCGGTCGAGGGCGACCCGGCCCCAGTCGCTGCCCTCCTCGGGCAGGAGCAGCCAGCACGCGATGTAGAGGAGGAGCCCGGCGCCGCCGAAGAAGGTGAGGACCACGAAGGCGACCCGCAGGATCAACGGGTCGATGTCGAGGTGGCGGGCCAGGCCGCCGGCGACACCGGCGACGCGGCGGTCACTCGTCGTACGCCGGATGCGGCCCAGGTCGCGGATGTCGTCCCAGCCGACACGCGGACCTGAGTCGGGTCCCGGTGTGGGCGGTGGCTGGGTCTCGGGCGGTGTTGTGCTCATGGGACAACCGTGCGCCACCGGCACGCCGTACACCATCGGGGAGACCCCTGATCCCGGCTGGTTCCCCCGGGCTGCGAGTCAGGGGTCGGCCGGGGTTCCTCCTCGTGGTCCGGGGCGTGCTGCTCTGCGACGATGGAGCCATCATGACCGCCTCCCTGCCCACGCACGACGTGCCTCGCGAGATGCCCCGCGACGTACGCCGGGCGGTGCGCGACACCCAGCACCCGGTCATCGGGGGCGTCGCGGCCGGCCTGGCCCGCCACCTGGCGGTGCCGGTGGTGTGGGTGCGCGCGGCCTTCCTCGTCGGTGCGGTGCTGGGTGGCATCGGGCTCCTCTTCTACGCCGGTCTGTGGCTGGTGCTCCCCGCCGAGTCGCCCTTCGAGGCCGAGGCGCCGGGTCTCGAGAGCGCGTCGCGCCAGGGCCGGCGGCCGGGACGGATCCGCCGGCTCGCCGACTCCGGACCCGCGATCGCCCTGGTCGCCCTCGGTCTCGGCCTCGTGCTGACCGCCGAGGCGATCGTCGGCAACGGGGTCGTGATCTGGGCGCTCGTCCTCGCCGTCCTCGGCTTCGGGCTGCTGTGGCGACAGGCCGACGAGGCCCAGCGCTCGCGCTGGGTCGACCAGTCCGAGAGGCTCAACCCCGTCCGGGCCGTGTTCGGGGGCGGCGGGTGGGCGGCGTACCTCCGGGTCGGCGCGGGCTTCACGCTCATCATCGGTGCGATGGCGCTGTTCGCCGTCCGCCACGGCCACATCCGCCAGGTGACCGACGTGCTGTTCGCGGCCGCCCTCGGAGGTATCGGGCTGGCCATCATCCTCGGCCCCTGGGTCTGGCGGCTGACGAACGACCTCGCGGCCGAGCGCGCCGAGCGCGTCCGCACCCAGGAGCGCGCCGATCTCGCCGCCCACCTCCACGACTCGGTCCTGCAGACCCTCGCCCTGATCCAGAAGAACGCCGGCGACGCCCCGACGGTGGCCCGGCTGGCCCGTTCGCAGGAGCGCGACCTGCGCTCGTGGCTGTTCGACGCGGCCCCGGTCGCCGACGGGACCCTGGCCGGAGCGCTGCGCGCGATGGTCCGTGAGATCGAGGACACCTACGGCGTCGACGTCGAGCTGGTCACCGTCGGGGACGCGACCGTGGGGGAGGCTCTGGCGCCGATCGTCGCGGCGACCCGCGAGGCCGCGACCAACGCCGCCAAGCACGCCGGCACCCACGTCGTCGACATCTACGCCGAGGTCTGCGACACCCAGGTCGAGGTCTTCGTTCGCGACCGCGGCGCCGGCTTCGACCCCGAGAGCATCCCCGCCGACCGGCAGGGTGTGCGCAACAGCATCCTCGACCGGATGTCGCGCCACGGCGGCACGGCCGAGATCCGATCGACCCCCGGCTCCGGCACGGAGGTGCGGCTGAAGCTGCCGCGCGAGGAAGGGAACCCATGAGCACCCGAGTCCTGATCGTGGACGACCACGCGATGTTCCGCGCCGGCGTCCGCGCCGAGCTCGGGGCGTCGGTCGACGTCGTCGCCGAGGCCGCCGACGTCGACGAGGCGGTCGCCGCGGTCGTGCAGTACCGCCCCGACGTCGTCCTGCTGGACGTGCACCTGCCCGGCGGTGGAGGCGCCGAGGTGATGCGCAGGGTCGCGACGTACCCCCCGCCGGCGACGTCCGAGGCCACCGAGACCCGGTTCCTCGCCCTCAGCGTGTCCGATGCCGCCGAGGACGTGATCGGCACGATCCGCGCCGGCGCCCGGGGCTACGTCACCAAGACCATCACCGGACCCGAGCTGGTCGACGCGATCCGCCGCGTCTCCGACGGGGACGCCGTGTTCTCCCCCGGCTCGCCGGGTTCGTCCTCGACGCCTTCGCCGGCACCATCGAGATCTCGGCCGTCGACGAGGACCTCGACCGCCTCACCGAGCGCGAGCGCGAGGTGATGCGCCTGATCGCCCGCGGCTACGCCTACAAGGAGGTGGCCAAGGAGCTGTTCATCTCGATCAAGACGGTCGAGACCCACATGTCGAGCGTCCTGCGCAAGCTCCAGCTCTCCTCGCGCCACGAGCTCACCCGCTGGGCCTCCGACCGCCGCCTGCTCTGATCGCGCCAGGTCACCTAGGCTGCGGCCATGAAGATCGCGCAGGTGGTCCTGATCGTGGTGCACCTGCTCGGCGTCCTGGCACTCCTGGTCGGTCTGCTGGTGCAGGTCCGCCACCCCGAGAAGCGCGTCACGGGTCCGATGCGCGACGGCATCGGCACCACCTTCCTGGCCGGGCTGCTGCTCGTCGGGGTGCTCGAGGCTCGTGACCAGGACTTCGACCACGTCACGGTCGCGGTGATGTTCGCGATCGGCCTGGTGATCCTGGTGCTGGTGATGGCCAACCTGCGCAAGCCGTCGATCCCGACCTGGCTCTACTGGCTGATCCTGGTGCTCACGGTGGTGAACATCGGCGTGGCCTTCGGCTGACCCCGGTACGCCGTCGCCGCGGGGGGTGGTGGCACGTAGGGTGGACGGGAGATGAGCGACACCCTCCCGATCATCGGCCAGACCCTCGGCCAGCCGACCGAGCCAGGGGCACCGGCCGAGCGTCCGCGCAAGCCGTCGGCCGACGACCTCCTGGCCGGCCTGAACGAGCCGCAGCGCGCCGCCGTCGTCCACGAGGGCACGCCGCTCCTCGTCGTCGCGGGCGCGGGCTCCGGCAAGACCCGTGTCCTCACTCGCCGCATCGCCTGGCTGGTCTCGCAGCGAGGCGCCCACCCTGGCTCGATCCTGGCGATCACCTTCACCAACAAGGCCGCCGCCGAGATGAAGGAGCGGGTCGAGGCCCTGGTCGGCCCTCGCGCACGCCTGATGTGGGTCTCGACGTTCCACTCGGCCTGCGTGCGGATCCTGCGCAAGGAGATCGACAAGCTCGGCTTCCGGTCCAGCTTCACCATCTACGACGCCGCCGACTCCAAGCGCCTGATGGCGATGGTGATCAAGGACCTCGACCTCGACCCGCGGCGCTACCAGCCCGGCGCTGTCCTCCACTGGGTGTCCAACCACAAGAACGAGCTGCGCGGCCCCGAGGAGGTCGCGGCCGACACCCACAACAAGTTCGAGGAGGCGTACGCCGCGGCGTACACCCGCTACCAGCAGCGGCTCCGTGACGCGAACGCCCTCGACTTCGACGACATCCTGATGCTGACCGTCGACCTCTTCGCCACCTTCCCCGAGGTGCGCGAGACCTACCGGCGGCGCTTCCGGCACGTGCTCGTCGACGAGTACCAGGACACCAACCACGCGCAGTACGCCCTGATCCACCAGCTCTGCGCCGACTCCCTCGAGGACCCGCTCGAGGGCCCGCTGGTGGAGGAGGATGGGCAGCAACCGTCTCGAAACCAAAGGGTCCCGCCCGCCGAGCTGATGGTCGTGGGCGACGCCGACCAGTCGATCTACGCCTTCCGTGGCGCGAACATCCGCAACATCCTCGACTTCGAGCAGGACTTCCCCGACGCCACCTCGATCCTGCTCGAGCAGAACTACCGGTCGACCCAGACCATCCTCAACGCCGCCAACTCCGTGATCGAGAACAACCAGGGCCGCAAGCCGAAGAACCTCTGGTCCGATGCCGGCATGGGCGCCAAGATCGTCGGCTACGTCGCCGACGACGAGCGCGACGAGGCGCGGTTCGTGTCGGGCGAGATCGACACCCTCACCGATGCCGGCTCACGGCCCGGCGACGTCGCCGTCTTCTACCGCACCAACGCCCAGTCCCGGGTCTTCGAGGAGGTGTTCATCCGGCTCGGCATGCCCTACCGCGTCGTCGGCGGGGTGCGCTTCTACGAGCGGCGCGAGGTCCGCGACGCGCTGGCCTACCTGCGGATGCTGGTCAACCCCGACGACGAGGTCTCGCTGCGCCGGATCCTCAACGTCCCCAAGCGCGGCATCGGCGACCGCGCGGTCGAGTGCGTGACGTCGTACGCCCAGCGCGAGCGGACCACGTTCTGGGAGGGGCTCCGTCGCGCCGACGAGGCGCCCGGCCTCGTCACCCGGTCGCTGGTGGCGATCCAGGGTTTCGTCGCGTTGGTCGAGGAGCTCCAGTCGATGGTCGAGGCCGGAGAGCGCGCCGACGTGGTGCTCGAGTCGGTGCTGGCCCGGTCCGGCTACCTCGACGAGCTCGAAGCGTCCGACGACCCGCAGGACGGCACCCGTTTGGAGAACCTCGCCGAGCTCGTGGCGGTCGCCCGGGAGTTCTCCGACGACCCTGTCGCAGGCCCGTCCGCCGACCCCGCCGACGTCGACGCCGGCACCGTGTCGCCCGGGCTCTCCGACTTCCTGGAGCGGGTCGCCCTGGTCGCCGACACCGACCAGATCCCCGACGCCCCCCACGACGACGACGGCGGGATGGTCACCCTGATGACCCTCCACACCGCCAAGGGACTGGAGTTCCCGACCGTCTTCCTGACCGGGCTCGAGGACGGCGTCTTCCCCCACTCACGCAGCCTCGAGGACGGCCGCGAGCTCGAGGAGGAACGCCGGCTGGCCTACGTCGGTGTCACCCGCGCCCGGGAGCGGCTCTACCTCTCGCGGGCCCTGGTGCGCTCCGCCTGGGGCGCCCCGGCCCACAACCCCGCCTCCCGCTTCCTCGGCGAGGTGCCCGAGGAGCTGGTCGACTGGCGACGCACCGAGGCCGACCAGGTGCACTGGCAGCGTCCCGACCTCGCCCGTACGACGGGACTCGGCGCGCCGACCTCCGCCGGCCGCCGCAACTTCACCGCCGCGGCCGCCCGGGCCGACGCCGCCGCGAAGTCCAAGCCGGCCCGCGAGGTGCCGTCACTCGCCCCGGGAGACCGGGTCGTCCACGACACGTTCGGGATGGGGACCGTGGTCGCGATGGACGGGGTCGGCGACAAGTCGGTCGCCTCGATCGACTTCGGCTCCGAGGGCGTCAAGCGGCTGCTGCTGAGGTACGCGCCGGTCGAGAAGCTCTAGCCCACGACCTGAGCGAAGCGAAGGTCGTGGACTAGAGCTTCTGATGGTGGTCGAGCGAGCCGACCGGCGTGTCGAGACCCGGTGACGTGCCTACTCGCCGAAACCACGGTTGCGGTCGGCGCGGGCCTCGCCGGGTTTCGACACGCTCCGTCGCGAGCTCGCAGGCTCGCTCGCGGTCGCTGCTCAACCACCGATATCCGTAGTCCAGCGCTCCGCTTGGACTACGGATGCAGACCGTGGACCACGAGAGCGGTGTAGGGGTCGACCGGGTCGCCGCCTCCGGGGTGGACCTCGAGGTGCAGGTGGGGGCCGGTCACGTTGCCGGTCGAGCCGACGTACCCGATCACCTGGCCGGGCCGCACGGTCGCGCCGACGGAGGTGCCGAACTCGTTCTGGTGGCAGTACCACAGCTCGGTGCCGTCGGGCAGCGTCTCGATCGTGCGGTTGCCGTAGGCGCCGGAGTAGCCGACCTCGCTGATGGTGCCGCCCGCGACGGCCATGATCGGCGTCCCCGTCGGGGAGGCGAAGTCGAGGCCGGTGTGGAAGTTGGCCCACAGGGAGCTGTAGTCACCGAAGCGCGCGGTGAGGTGGTAGACGCCCGCTGCCACCGGCAGCACCCACGAGTGGAGCTTGATCTTCTGGGACTGCTTCTGCGCCTGGGAGGCGAACCCGGACAGGGCCTCGGCGCGCTGCTTGGCCTGCGCGTCGGCCGCGGCCTGCAACCGGTCGGAGCTGCGGCTGACGCTGGCGGGGCGGCCTCCGAGGAGACTTGCGGTGCCGACGGCGCTGCTGCCCGACAGCGCGCTGGCCGGAGCGAGGTGGTGGGCGGCCGCGGCGTCCGCGGCGCTGGAGTGCATCGCCTGCAGGGCTCCACCGGCCGAGACGGCGAGGATCGCCACACCCATCAGCAGAGGAGCGCTCGGCAGGGGGATGGGGGAGCGGCGGCGGGCGGCGCGACGGCCGGACGCCGCGCGCGGGGCCGGGACGCGCTGCTGCGAGACCGGCTCGGCCTCGAGCGGCTCGGGCGTGGCCGGAGACGCCGCGAGGGTGGTGACCGCCATCGGCTCCCGGGAGAACGTGGGAGGAACGGCGATCGGAGCGACCGCGGCCTCCATGACGACGGGGGTCGTGACGACCGGTGCGTCGATCACGACGGTGTCGAAGACGACAGGGGTCCGGGCGACCGGGCTCTCACACGGCGTGACCACCACGACGGGCGGCTCGTGGGGCGCGACGAAGGCCGGGGTCATCGCGAACGGCACCACGTCGACCCGGAGGGCGCGGCGCCCGGGGGCGGGTGCCTCGGAGAACGGGGACGGCGGTGCCGTGGGCAGTGCCGACGGCTCCGCGCGCCGACGTCCCGACACGGGCGCCACCGGGACGGGTGCGACGGGGACCGGCTTCGGTGCGACCCGGCGACCGACGTACGGCTGAGTAACTACTTGTTCCGCGGAATGACGGGCGACCCGTTTTCCGGTCGGCTGGGCGACGTCTGAGCCGCCCGTGCCGGCGCGGAGGTCACCCATGTAGCAGCTCCCGGGAGGAATGGAGGAAAGAGAGGAGGTCAGCGGGGCCGACAGTAACGGATAGGTCACAGCCGGTGAAATCCCCTGCGGACACGCGGTGGAGATCAGGCGGAGCAGGGGGTACGGGTGTGGCTGGAGTCACCCGAGGCGGCTCACGGAGGCTCGTTCGCCGGCGTCGGTTAGTCTGCGCCCATGGGTGCTTCCCCGTCGTCGCGGATCCGGATCGTGGTGGCCAAACCCGGACTCGACGGGCACGACCGAGGCGCCAAGATCGTCGCCCGGGCACTGCGCGACGCCGGCCACGAGGTCATCTACACCGGTCTGCACCAGACGCCCGAACAGATCGTCGAGACCGCGATCCAGGAGGACGCCGACCTGATCGGGCTCTCGGTCCTGTCGGGAGCGCACATGACGCTCTTCCGCCGGCTGATCGAGCTGCTCCAGGAGCGCGACGCGGCCGACATCCGGGTCTTCGGCGGTGGGATCATCCCCGACGAGGACATCCCGGTGCTCGAGGAGCTGGGGGTCGCCAAGGTGTTCACGCCCGGCGCCACGACCGGTGAGATCACCGGCTGGGTCAGCGCGGCGTTCGCCGATCAGTCCTGAGCGCTGCCCGGCCGCTCGACGTCGAGGATGACCCGGACCCGCTGACCCGACTGCCGCGCCTCACGGAAGCGCATCCGGCTCGAGGTGATGCGACGCGGCAGCAGCGGACGGCCCGCGCCGAGCGTCACCGGCGTCATCCCGAGCTGCACCTCGTCGAGCAGGCCGGCGTCGTCGAACTGGCCGACCAGGTCGCCGCCCCCGATGACCCACACGTCCTTGCCGTCCGCGGCAGCCACCAGCTCGTCGTACACCGGGGCGACGTCGCCCGAGACGAAGTGGACCTCGGCGCCGGGGACGCCCGGGAGGTCCTGGTGGGTGAAGACCCACAGGGGACGGTCGTCGTAGAACTCGGCGAACTGCTCGGGGTGCTCGGCGAAGTGGCGGTCGAGCATCCAGCGGTACGTCGTGGTGCCGGTGACCATGGGCCCGATCCGGCCGATGAACGCGTCCCAGCTGCCGTCGTCACTCTGCTCGTCACTGGCGTGGGGCACCTCGAAGAGCCAGTCGAGCGAGTCGTGCTCGTCGGCGATGAAACCGTCGAGGGTGCAGGCGGTGAAGTACACGACCCGGGTCATGCCAGGACGTTACGACGTCGTGTGCCCCAGGTCACGCGGACCCGGCTTGGCCCGCTCGCGCGGCGCGGGACTAGGGTGCCAAGCGCATCGACAGCGGAGGTGGGTGGATCGTGGATCTGATGGAGTACCAGGCGAAGGAGCTCTTCGCCAAGCATGGCGTCCCGGTCACGGTCGGCACCGTGATCACCTCACCGGAGGAGGCGGAGGCCGCGGCCGAGGCCGAGGGCGGCCGCGTGGTCGTCAAGGCGCAGGTCAAGACCGGTGGGCGCGGAAAGGCCGGCGGCGTGAAGCTGGCCCTCGACCCGCAGGACGCCGTCGTCAAGGCGCGCGAGATCCTCGGCATGGACATCAAGGGCCACACCGTCCACCGCGCGCTGATCGCGCCGGCGGCCGACATCGCGGAGGAGTACTACTTCTCCTTCCTCGTCGACCGGGCCCAGCGCGACTACCTCTGCATCGCCTCCACCGAGGGTGGTGTCGAGATCGAGGTCACCGCGCACGAGAACCCCGACGCGATCGCGCGGGTCTCGATCGACCCGCAGGTGGGTGTCGACGACGCCAAGGCCGCCGAGATCGTCGCGGCGACCGGCTTCGACGCCTCGATCGCCGACCAGGCCGCCGACGCGATCAAGAAGCTGTGGACCGTCTTCATCGAGGAGGACGCGACGCTGGTCGAGGTCAACCCGTTGGTGAAGCTTGCTGACGGCTCACTCGAGGCGCTCGACGGCAAGGTGTCGCTCGACGACAACGCCGACTTCCGCCACGAGGACCACGTGCGCTTCGAGGTCACCGAGGACTCCGACCCGCTGGAGCTCGCGGCCAAGGAGAAGGGCCTCAACTACGTCAAGCTCGACGGGGCCGTCGGCATCATCGGCAACGGCGCCGGCCTGGTCATGTCCACCCTCGACGTCGTCGCGTACGCCGGTGAGAAGCACGGCGGCGTGAAGCCCGCCAACTTCCTCGACATCGGCGGCGGCGCCTCGGCCGAGGTGATGGCCAACGGTCTCGACATCATCCTGAACGACGTCCAGGTGAAGTCGGTGTTCGTCAACGTCTTCGGCGGCATCACCGCCTGCGACGAGGTGGCCAACGGCATCGTCGGCGCCCTGCACAAGCTGGGCGACGAGGCGAACAAGCCACTCGTCGTACGACTCGACGGCAACAACGTCGAGGAGGGCCGGCGGATCCTCCAGGAGGCGGACCACCCGCTCGTGACGCTCGTGGACACCATGGACGGCGCGGCCGACAAGGCCGCCGAGCTCGCGAACAGCTGAAGGGCGAGGACACACAGATGGCGATCTTCCTGACCGAGAACTCCAAGGTCATCGTCCAGGGCATGACCGGCTCCGAGGGGATGAAGCACACCCAGCGGATGCTCGACTCCGGCACGAACGTCGTCGGCGGCGTCAACCCGCGCAAGGCCGGCGAGAGCGCCGCCTTCGCCGGCGGCTCCGTGCCGGTGTTCGGCACCGTCGCCGAGGCGATGGCCGAGACCGGCGCCGACGTGTCGGTGGTCTTCGTGCCGCCGGCGTACACCAAGGCTGCGGCCATCGAGGCGATCGACGCCGGCATCGGCCTGCTGGTGGTCATCACCGAGGGCGTGCCGGTGCACGACACCGCGGAGTTCCGGGCGTACGCCGAGGCCGGTCACGGTGGGGGCGCGACCCGGATCATCGGACCCAACTGCCCCGGCCTGATCAGCCCCGGCAAGTCCAACGCCGGCATCATCCCGGCCGACATCACCAAGGCCGGCCGCGTCGGGCTGGTCTCGAAGTCGGGCACCCTGACCTACCAGATGATGTACGAGCTGCGGGACTTCGGCTTCTCGTCGGCGATCGGCATCGGCGGTGACCCGATCATCGGCACCACCCACATCGACGCGCTCGCGGCCTTCGAGGCAGACGACGAGACCGACGCCATCGTGATGATCGGCGAGATCGGCGGCGACGCCGAGGAGCGCGCGGCGGCCTACATCAAGGACCACGTGACCAAGCCGGTCGTCGGCTACGTCGCGGGCTTCACCGCGCCCGAGGGCAAGACCATGGGCCACGCCGGCGCGATCGTGTCCGGGTCGTCCGGCACGGCGGCCGCGAAGAAGGACGCCCTCGAGGCCGTCGGCGTCAAGGTCGGCAAGACGCCGTCCGAGACCGCCGAGCTGATGCGGGAGATCCTTGCCCGCTAGGGCATTGCGTTGAGGCGCTCGCCGGCGCGGCGGACCAGGGCGGTGAACTGACCCGGGGTCATCGTGTGGCCGCGGTCGGGGACGAACCCGACCTGCGCGACCGCGCCGCCATGGCGGACGACCCCCATGTAGAAGGTCACGGTCACCTTGTCCGAGACCTGGGTGCGCACCCGCCAGGCCGCCATGCTGGGTCCGCTCGCGACGCGCAGCACCTTGGTGCCGGGCTGCCGGTCACCGCAGGACGCGAGCTTGGACCGGACGCCGGCGACGAAGGTCCTCGCCCGCGCCTCGGGCAGCCGCCCGACGGTCTGGGTCAGCCCGAAGGCCGTCGCCAGGTGGGTCCCCGGGATGAGGAACGAGCGGGTCGCGTCGTGCTTCCAGCCGTGGCCGTGGAAGCTGCTGTTGTCGCACGTTGTGGCCGCGACGTTCTGCAGCGCCTGACGTGGGGTCGTTCCGGCCCAGGGCCGCTGGACCCCGGCCACGGGAGGCAGGTCGAGCTCGCTGAGCATCATCGGCAGCTTCCCGGCCGGGGGAGCAGCGATCGGGACGGCCTTCGGCAGGGCCGAGCAGTGACCGCCGGCCGAGGTGGCGCAGACGTCGTCGACCGCGGAGACCAGGAGCCGCAGGTTGCCGGCCAGGTCGGGCTCGGTGGAGCCAGTGGTGCGGGTCAACGTGACCGTGTTGACGCGTCCGGTGCGAGCGACCCCGAGCACGAACGTCATGGCGGGCTTGTGCCACGCCCGGAGCGCGTACTGCTCCGCCTCGTCGCCCAGCCGGGCCACCCGTCGTACGGACAGCAGCTGGGTCTGCGGCATCGTGCACCCGGCGAACCATCGGGTCGTCGTGTCGAAGCCCTCGTTCGCCGCGGCGAGGTCGCGGGAGAACTCCAGGGTCTGCACCGCCGCGAGCTGAGGCTTGCCGTGCTCGCGCCGGCTCGTGAAGTTGCGGACCAGCGCGGTCGCCGCCTTCGGGTCGGCGTACTTCCGACGCTGACAGGGCAGGGTGCTGTGCTGCGTCGGGTCGGTGCCGGTCACGCGCCAGGTCCGGCTCGGTACGGCGCGCGAGACCTGCCCCTTGGTGAGCAGGGACGCGGTGGTGACGGCCGACGCCACCGTCGTGGGCGAGTCGGAGGGGCTCTGCCCGGGGACACTCGTGATCCGCTCGCGGGCCGACTCCAGCGTGGGCCGGACCCCGTGTGCGTCCACGACCATGAAGCCGCTGACGACCAGCGTGGCCGTGACGAGGGCGGCGCCCGCCAACGCATGGGTACGACGTCTCGCGGCGCCGGCGCGGCGGATGATCGTGGCGCGCTGCCACCGCTGGTCGGCGCAGTGCTCCGCGAGCTGCTGGAGGGTCGGCCGGATCTCGGTGGCCGGCACCCCCCGGAGCTCGACGAACTGCACCCGCGCGTCCAGCAGGCGACGCTCCGCGTCCTCGAGCGGGAGCCCGACCTCCCGCGCCCGCTCCTGCGCCGACGCGGTCGAGAGATCGGCGAGCAGCAGTGCCTTGCGCGAGGTGACGGGCAGCTTGTGGAGCGCGTCGAGGGTCGAGCGCAGCTCGGGGTCGAGCTTGCGGTCGCGGTGGAAGATCCGGGCCGTGTGCCGCCGCTGCGCGTGGGTGAGCACGTGCGGGCGTACCCACGACTCCGGGTCGTCGAGCCGCCGCAGCTTCGGCCACCGGTGCCAGGCGGCGATGAAGGAGTCGCGGACGGCGCCGCGCGATGCGGGGAGATCGCCGGTCAGCGCGAATGCCTGGACGAGCAGCCGGTCACGGGCCTCGGCGTAGAAGACGTCGAACTGCTCGGCATCGGACATGGCCCCGCTACGGTACGCCGCCAGGCCACAGACCCCGAAAAGCCCGACGCCCTCCCACGCCCCGGCGTGGCAGCCCGGATCACCCCTGAACAGGGGGTGATGATGAGAGCGTCATGACCTCGCTGCTGCCCGCCCCGCGACGGACCCGCCCCACGGGCGAGGCCCGGGCAGACGCGGCCCACCGGCGCCCCCTGGTGCTCCTGGCCTTCCTCGCCGGCGTCGTCGCCGCCGCCAGCACGCTCCTGGTCTGCCTCGCCGCGGGGGTGGTCGGCTGGTTCCTCACCGATGCCGGCGCCCACGGGGCACCTCGCGACGGGCTGCGCGTCGGTGCGCTCGGGTGGCTGATGGCCCACGGCTCGGGCGTCCAGGTCGCCGGCACCCACGTCACCGCCGTACCTCTCGGCCTGACCCTTCTCGCCGCCGTCGTGGTCTGGCGCCTCGGCCTGCGGCTGGGTGACTCCGTGTCCGGACACGGTCCGGACGCCGACGCGATCGCCGACGGCGTCCGCGACTGGACCGTCGCCTCCGCCACCTCGCTCTTCACCGCCGGCTACGCGATCGTCGTGGTCGTCACCCACCACCTCGCCTCCACCCCCGCCACCGCACCGTCTCTGGCCCGCTCGCTGACGTGGACCGTCCTGCTCTGCGGTGCCGTCGGAGGCGCCGCGGTCGCGGTCGGCTCGGGGCGGGCGGCGATCTGGACGTCGTTCCTGCCGCTCTCGGTGCGTGCCGCGACGGCCGCCGCCTGGCGCACGCTCGTCTGGTTCCTGGCCATCGCGACGGTCGTGTACGTCGTGGCGCTGCTCGGGCACTGGAACGACGCCGCGAACGTGATGTCGCAGCTCCACACGAGCCCGGGCGCGGCCGTCCTGCTGGTCGGCCTGTCCGCGCTGATGCTTCCACACGCGTCGTTGTTCACCGGTTCCTACCTCCTCGGACCCGGCTTCGCCCTCGGCGCGCACACGCTGGTGACCCCGACGGCGGTGGTGCTGGGGCCGCTCCCGCTCTTCCCGTTGCTGGCTGCCCTGCCCGGCACCGGGCCGACCCCGGGCTGGATCGTCGGCCTGCTCGCCCTGCCCCCGCTGATCGCCGCCGTGGTGGTGCACCGCGCCTTGCTGCGCTATCCGACGACCCGGTGGGACGACGCTGCGCTGCGCGGGGTCGGCGCCGGGCTGGTCTGCGCGGTCGCGTTCGCCTTCCTCGCCGCGCTCTCACGCGGTGCGGTCGGGCCGGGCCGGATGGCCGAGGTCGGTCCGTTCGTGTTCCAGGTCCTCCTCCACGGCATCGCGACCTTCGGCCTCGGCGGACTGGTCGGGTCGATGACCGCCACCTGGCGGGTACGCCGGACCGAGCCCGCCGCCAGCCCCTGAGCCCCGGCGATCAGCGTCGCGAGTCGACCATCACCGGAAGGAAGGTGACTCGCAGCATCGAGTGCCGCCGGCTCACGGCCGTGGTCGCCTCACCCGCTCGCTGGACGGCGACCGCTCGCCGCGGGAACGGGACGCGCACCGGTCGGTCGGGGTTCCAGAGGATCCGTCGCACCCCACCGCCGTACCGCACGACGCAGGTGTAGGTACCCCGCTTGCTGCGGTCGCAGGGCTGGTGACCCCGGGCGGCGACCAAGCGGCCTCGCAGCCAGTCCTCAGCGGTCGTGAGCGCCGCACCGGCCGGTGTCATCTGGCTGGGGGAGCCGGGCACCGAGAGCAGGGTGTTGCCCAGGGTGCCACCGCCGTTGGCGGGCGAGATCGAGTTCCAGTCGTAGCGGTACCAGTACATCCGGGCGAGCCCGCGCGCGGCACCGAGCAGGTAGGTGCGGATCACGTTGGCGACCTGACGTCGCTCGCTGATCGGCGTGGCCGCGGTCGGCTGACCGGTCACGCCGTAGTTCACCTCGGTCGCCCACAGCGGGGTGGCCGGGGGCACACCGTCCCTGGCCAGCACGCGCCTGACCCGGCCGACCAGCCGCATCGAGTCCTCGGGGCCGCCGATCCGTGCGCCGTACGTGGTCCGGGGGTAGATGCTGAGCGCGTTCGCGTCGTAGAAGTGCCGGACCGGGTGCCCGCCGACCCGCTGCGACTCGTACGCCGACAGCCAGCGGCGCTGCGACGGCATCCGCACCGCGAAGGACGGCGCCACGATCGTGGCACCCGGGTCGACCTGCCGGTGGATCCGCCACACGGTGCGGGTGATGCCGGCGAGAGTCTCGGGGGTACCGGTCCACGACCAGGAGACGTTGCCCTCGTTCCAGACCTGGTACGCCGAGATCCCGCGCTGGCCCTCGAAGCTGCGGTAGCGCAGCATCACCGCGCGCACGAAGTCCCGGTAGTGGCTCATCAGCCTCGGGGCAAGCGTCGGGGCCGGGCCGTAGAACGACGGGGTCATGGCCAGGACGAGCATGACCTCCGTGTGGTGCTGCTGGGCGGCCCGCACGTAGGAGTCGAGCACCGTCCAGTCGAACACGCCCGGCGAGGTCTCGATCTCTCGCCAGGTCACGTGGGCGTCCCACAGGCGGAGCGACCCCACGTCGAGGTGCTGGTAGGACTCCATCGAGCGGTCGTGGAGCCCGAAGTAGGTGCGGGGGACACGGATGCCGAGGCCTTCGCCGGGCGCAGCGGGAGCGAGGGCGAGGACGAGGGCGATGAGCACAGCTGCGGGAACTGCGCGTCGGGCAGGGTGAGTGCTGGCGGGGATCTGCACAGGAGGCGGCCTTCCTTCTCGGTCCCCCCATCTCGGTGGCCCGGAAAGCGGCGTGCGGATCCCCCCACACGTGGGTCTCGGCCCGGTCCGAGCGCCTCCGGAGAAGGTCAACCACGGTACTCCTCCATCGCGACGAGAGCGTCACCCGAGAGCGGGCACCTCGGCCCGCTCCCGGGAGCGGGGCCTAGACTCCCCGCCGTGCCCGAGAGCCCCCTCCGCGTGGTCGTCCTGGTGTCCGGCTCCGGCACCAACCTCCAGGCCCTGCTCGACGCCTCTGCCGACCCGGCGTACGGCGCCGCGATCGTCGCCGTGGGGTCCGACCGCGACGGCATCGAGGGACTGGCGCGGGCCGATCGCGCCGGGATCCCGCACTTCTGGCACCGGGTCAAGGACTTCGACTCGCGCGCCGACTGGGACGTCGCGTTCACCGCGGCCGTCGACGCGTACCGCCCCGACCTGGTCGTCTCGGCCGGCTTCATGAAGCTGCTCGGGCCGGCCTTCCTGGCGGCGTACGGCGGGCGCATCCTCAACACCCACCCGGCCCTGTCCCCGTCGTTCCCCGGCATGCACGGCCCCTCGGAGGCCCTGGAGTACGGCGTGAAGGTGACGGGCTGCACGCTGTTCGTCGTCGACGCGGGTGTCGACACCGGCCCGATCGTCGCGCAGTCCGCGGTGCCCGTCCTGGAGGACGACACCGCCGAGTCGCTGCACGAGCGGATCAAGACCGTCGAGCGGGTGATGCTGGTCGAGGCCGTCGGCCGGATCGCCCGCGAGGGGTTCGCCGTCGACGGCCGGGTGGTGCGTTTCGGTCGGTGACCCACCTCGGTGGTCGAGCTGGTCGAGACCCCGTTATCGTGGGGCCACACGACTGGCGCAGGTGGGCAACCACCAGGGAGTGACGTCACCGAGCATCGACCGCCTGGGTGCCCGGACCGAGCGCAGGAGTGATCCCGTGAACGACCGCATCCCGATCAGGCGCGCCCTGGTCTCCGTCTACGACAAGTCCGGGCTCGACGAGCTCGCCCGTGGCTTGGCCGCCGCCGGCGTCGAGCTGGTCTCGACGGGCGGGTCCGCTGCCCGGATCGAGTCCCTCGGCCTGCCGGTGACCAAGGTCGAGGACCTCACCGGCTTCCCCGAGTGCCTCGACGGCCGGGTCAAGACGCTGCACCCGACGGTGCACGCCGGCATCCTCGCCGACCGGCGGCTCGACTCCCACGTGCAGCAGCTGGCCGACCTCGGCATCGAGCCGTTCGATCTGGTGGTCTCCAACCTCTACCCGTTCGTTCAGACGGTCACCTCCGGCGCCTCGCCCGACGAGTGCGTCGAGCAGATCGACATCGGCGGCCCGTCGATGGTGCGTGCGGCGGCGAAGAACCATCCCTCGGTCGCGATCGTCACCTCACCCGACGCCTACGACGAGGTGCTGGCCGCAGTGGCGGCCGGCGGCTTCACCCTCGAGCAGCGCAAGCGCCTGGCCGCCGAGGCCTTCGCCCACACCGCGGCGTACGACGTGCAGGTGGCGTCGTGGATGGGCAACGTCCTCGCCGACACCAGCGACGGCACCGGCTTCCCCGCCTTCACGGGGGCGACCTGGCAGCGCAAGGAGGTGCTGCGGTACGGCGAGAACCCCCACCAGCCGGCGGCCCTCTACGCCCACTGGCGGGGCGGCCTCGCCGACGCCGAGCAGCTGCACGGCAAGGAGATGTCCTACAACAACTACGTCGACACCGACGCGGCGCGCCGCGCCGCGAACGACTTCGACGGACCCGCCGTCGCGATCATCAAGCACGCGAACCCCTGTGGCATCGCGACCGGTGCCGACGTCGCCGAGGCGCACCGCAAGGCCCACGCCTGCGATCCGGTGTCGGCGTTCGGCGGGGTGATCGCGGTCAACCGGCGGGTCTCGAAGCAGCTGGCCGAACAGGTCGCCGAGGTCTTCACCGAGGTGATCGTGGCCCCCGGCTACGAGGACGGTGCGGTCGAGATCCTGCAGGGCAAGAAGAACATCCGGATCCTGCGGTGTGCGCTCGACGAGCACCCGGACCCGGTGGAGTTCCGCGGCATCTCCGGCGGCGTCCTGATGCAGCGGGTCGACCATGTCGACGCACCCGGTGACGACCCGTCGACCTGGACCCTCGCCACCGGCGACGCGGCCCCGGACGACGTGCTCGCCGACCTGGTCTTCGCCTGGCAGGCCTGCCGGTCGGTGAAGTCCAACGCGATCCTGCTCGCCCACGACGGTGCCTCCGTCGGCATCGGGATGGGCCAGGTCAACCGGGTCGACTCCTGCGGGCTCGCGGTCTCGCGGGCGGGGGAGCGGGCGGCCGGCTCCGTCGCGGCGTCCGACGCTTTCTTCCCGTTCGAGGACGGCCCGCAGGTCCTGATCGACGCCGGAGTCCGGGCGATCGTCCAGCCCGGCGGGTCCATGCGCGACGAGCTGACGGTCAAGGCCTGTCAGGACGCAGGCGTGACCATGTACTTCACCGGCACCCGGCACTTCTTCCACTGAGAGCGATGACGATGACCGCACGCATCCTGGACGGCACCGCGACCCTCCGCACCATCAAGGCCGAGCTCGCCGAGCGCGTCGCCGCGCTGAAGGAGCGGGGTGTCACGCCCGGCCTCGGCACGGTGCTGGTCGGCGACGACCCCGGCTCGCACTGGTACGTCGGCGCCAAGCACAAGGACTGCGCCTCGATCGGGATCACCTCGATCCGGCGCGACCTGCCCGCGACCGCGACCCAGGCCGAGGTCGAGGCCGTGATCGACGAGCTGAACGCCGACCCGGCCTGCACCGGGTTCCTCGTGCAGCAGCCGACCGGGCTCGACGAGTTCGCCCTGCTCTCCCGGGTCCATCCCGACAAGGACGTCGACGGGCTGCACCCGATGAACCTGGGCAAGCTCGTGCTCGGCAAGCAGGGTCCGCTGCCGTGCACGCCGGTCGGGGTGATCGAGCTGCTTCGTCGACACGGCGTCGAGATCGCCGGCGCCGAGGTGGTCGTGGTCGGCCGCGGGCTCACGGTCGGCCGCCCGCTCGGGCTGCTCCTCACCCGTCGTACCGAGAACGCCACGGTGACCCTGTGCCACACCGGTACCCGTGACCTGGCCGCGCACATCCGCAACGCCGACATCGTGGTCGCCGCGGCCGGCGTGCCCGACATCATCACCGCCGACATCGTCAAGCCGGGGGCCGCCGTCCTCGACGTCGGGGTCTCGCGGGTCGACGGCAAGATCGCGGGCGACGTGGCCGCCGACGTCGCGCAGGTCGCCGGCTGGGTCTCGCCGAACCCGGGCGGGGTGGGCCCGATGACCCGGGCGATGTTGCTGTCCAACGTCGTCACCATCGCGGAGGAGGCGGCACACTGAGCCCCGTGGAGCAGCGTGAGCCCGAGCAGTACGCCGGCGAACCCGGCGACGGCGAGCGCGAGCCGGCCCACCTCATCGGGCCTCCCGACGACGTCCCGCCGGAGAGCGCGGAGCCGGCCGGTCGCCGCTACCCGTCGACCATCGGGGGCGCCTGCTACCTCGTGGTGCTCGCCACGTCGACCGTCGGCCTCGCCATCACTGCTCGCGGCGACTGGCGGCTCGGGGTCCGCTGGATCGGCGCCTCGCTGCTCGCGGCCGCCGTGCTCCGGCTGATCCTGCCGGCTCGCGACGCCGGCATGCTCGCCGTACGCCGTCGCTCGGTCGACGTGGCCCTGCTCGTCGTGGTCGGGCTCGCCCTGTTCCTCCTGACCGCGACGATCCCCAACCAGCCACCCCTCTGACCGAGTAGGCGTCAGATGAGGCCGAGCGCGGTGACCGCGTCGCGCTCCTCGGCGAGCTCGGCGACGGAGGCGTCGATCCGGCCGCGGGAGAACTCGTCGATCTCGAGGCCCTCGACGATCGTCCAGTCGCCGCCGGAGGTGGTGACGGGGAACGACGAGATCAGGCCCTCCTGTACGCCGTAGGACCCGTCGGAGACGACCGCCATCGATACCCAGTCGCCGTCGGCCGACCCGTGCAGCCAGTCGCGGGCGGCGTCGATCGTGGCGGACGCGGCGGAGGCCGCGGACGACGATCCGCGCGCCTCGATGATCGCGGCTCCGCGCTTGGCGACGGTCGGGATGAAGGTGTTCTCGAGCCAGTCCTGGTCGCCCACGACCTCGGCGGCGTTGCGACCACCGACCTCGGCGTGGAACAGGTCGGGGTACTGCGTCGCGGAGTGGTTGCCCCAGATCGTCATCTGCGTGATGTCGGTGACGGGAGCGCCGGTCTTGGCGGCGAGCTGCGAGATGGCGCGGTTGTGGTCGAGCCGGGTCAGCGCCGAGAAGCGTGCCTGGGGGATGTCGGGGGCGTTGCGCATCGCGATCAGGGCGTTGGTGTTGGCCGGGTTGCCGGTCACCCCGATGCGTACGTCGTCCGCCGCGACGTTGTTGAGTGCCTTGCCCTGGGCGGTGAAGATCGCGCCGTTCGCCTCGAGCAGGTCACCGCGCTCCATGCCGGGACCGCGCGGCCGTGCGCCGACCAGCAGGGCGAGGTTGACGCCGTCGAAGATCTGCTCCGGGTCGGAGCCGATCTGCACACCGGCGAGCGTCGGGAACGCACAGTCGTCGAGCTCCATCACGACCCCCTCGAGGGTCTTCAGTGCGGGCTCGATCTCGAGCAGCCGCAGCTCGACCGGGCGGTCGGCGCCCAGCAGTGACCCGCTGGCGAGGCGGAACAGGAGGCTGTAGCCGATCTGGCCGGCGGCGCCGGTGACGGCGACCTTGAGGGGACCTGAGCTCACGGGACGACTCCTCGACGTGACGGTCTCGACTTCGCTCGACCATCGAAACAGGGACAGCCTCCGACGCTAGCAGCGGGAGAGGCCCCGGCTTCAGCCGGGCTGGCATGCTGCACCCATGAGTCGGCGGTGGGCGGGAACGGCCCGCGCCGCCACCCTGGCCATGGCCGCGGCCCTCCTCGCAGCCTGCGGAGCGAACCCCGTGGCCCAGCCTCCGACCGGCATCGACGGGCTCACCATCCCGACGCCGAGCCCGACGCCGGCCGACTTCGTCAGCGGCGTCGACAACCCGTGGTTCCCCCTGGTCCCGGGCATCCGCTGGACGTACAGCCGCTACACCCCGTCCGGCTCCGACACACTCACGGCCACGGTGCTCACCCGCCCCCATCCGGTGGCCGGGATCGACACCACCGCGGTCCGGTGGGAGGTGCGCCTCCCCTCCGGGCGTACGCCGGTTCTCAGCGTCCGCTGGTACGCCCAGGACGCCGCGGGCAACGTCTGGTGGTTCGGGCAACGCGTGATCCGCCGGAGTCCCCCCGTCGACCCGCTCGCGACCCGGTCCTGGACCGCGGGGCGCAGCGGCGCCGAGGCCGGCCTCGTCGTGTCGGCCGCGCCACGGGTCGGCGACGGATACGCCAACGGCTTCCAGTCCCACGTCGTCGAGAGCCACTCCACCGTGCTCTCGCTCGACGCCACGGTCGCACTGCCGACGCGCGACTACCGCGGCACCCTCACCACCCGCGACCTGAGCCCGCTCGAGCCGATCCGCGAGGTCCGGTCGTTCTACGCGCCCGAGATCGGGCTGGTGGCCCAGCAGACCACGGACACCCTCAGCACGGACCTGTCCCTCGTGCGCGTGCGCCGCCCGTAGCGGAGGACCCCGGTTTGCCGGAGCCGCGCGCGCCCAACTAGCGTCCGAGAGGTGACCGATGCCGTGCAGCCCTCCCCGATCATCTACACCCACACCGACGAGGCGCCGCTGCTGGCGACGTACTCCTTCCTGCCGATCATCCAGGCGTACGCCGGTCAGGCCGGCGTGGGCGTGGAGACGCGCGACATCTCGCTGGCGGGCCGGATCATCGCCCAGTTCCCCGAGCGGCTCACCGAGGACCAACGGCTCGACGACGCACTGGCCGAGCTCGGGGCGTTGGCCAAGCGGCCCGAGGCCAACATCATCAAGCTGCCCAACGTCTCGGCCTCCATGCCCCAGCTGAAGGCTGCTCTCGCCGAGCTGCAGAGCCAGGGCTACGACCTCCCGGACTACCCCGACCACCCGTCGACGGAGGAGGAGAAGGACGCCCGCGCGCGCTACGACAAGGTGAAGGGCAGTGCGGTCAACCCGGTGCTCCGCGAAGGCAACTCCGACCGTCGCGCGGCCGACTCGGTCAAGCAGTACGCCCGCAAGCACCCCCACTCGATGGGTGCCTGGACCCCGGAGTCGAAGACCAACGTCGTGACCATGGGTCAGCACGACTTCAAGTCCAACGAGCGGTCGGTGGTGCTCGGAAGCGACGACACGCTCCGGATCGAGCACGAGGCCGCCGACGGCACGGTCACCGTGCTCAAGGACTCCCTGCCGGTGCTCGCCGGGGAGATCGTCGACGCCAGCGTGCTCCAGGTCGCGCACCTGCACGCGTTCGTGGCCAACGCGATCGCCCGGGCCAAGGCCGAGGGCGTGCTGTTCTCGGTCCACCTCAAGGCGACGATGATGAAGGTCTCCGACCCGATCATCTTCGGCCACGTCGTCACCGCGTTCTTCCCCGAGGTCTTCGCGACGTACGGCGAGCAGCTCGCGGCCGCGGGACTGAGCCCCACCAACGGCCTCGGCGGCATCATGGCGGGCCTCGACGCGCTGGAGGACGGCGCCGAGATCAAGGCCGCCTTCGAGGCCGCGATCGCCGCCGGGCCGGCGCTCGCGATGGTCGACTCCGACCGCGGGATCACCAACCTGCACGTGCCGTCCGACGTCATCGTCGACGCCTCGATGCCGGCGATGATCCGCACCAGCGGCCACATGTGGGGGCCCGACGGCCAGGAGGCCGACACCCTGGCGGTGATCCCCGACTCGTCGTACGCGGGGATCTACCAGGTCACCATCGACGACTGCCGGGCACACGGCGCGTTCGACCCCACCACGATGGGCTCGGTCTCCAACGTCGGGCTGATGGCGCAGGCCGCCGAGGAGTACGGCTCCCACGACAAGACCTTCGAGATGAAGACCGCGGGCACGGTGCGCGTCGCCAACGGCGCCGGCGACGTCCTCCTCGAGCACGACGTCGAGGCCGGTGACATCTGGCGTGCCTGCCAGACCAAGGACGTGCCCGTGCGCGACTGGGTGAAGCTCGCGGTGACGCGCGCCCGCGCGACCGGCGCACCCGCGATCTTCTGGCTCGACGAGAGCCGGGCCCACGACGCCCACCTGATCGCCAAGGTCCGGGAGTACCTGCCCGAGCACGACACCGACGGGCTGGAGATCCAGATCCTGGCGCCCGAGCTCGCCACGGCGTACTCCCTCGAGCGCATCCGCAAGGGCGAGGACACCATCTCGGTCACCGGCAACGTGCTGCGCGACTACCTCACCGACCTCTTCCCGATCCTCGAGCTCGGCACCAGCGCCAAGATGCTCTCGATCGTCCCGCTGATCGCCGGCGGCGGTCTGTTCGAGACCGGGGCCGGCGGGTCCGCGCCCAAGCACGTTCAGCAGCTGGTGAAGGAGAACTACCTGCGGTGGGACAGCCTCGGTGAGTTCCTGGCCCTGGCCGAGTCGTTCGCCAAGTACGCCGCCGTGCACGACAACCCGCACGCCAAGATCCTCGGCGAGACGCTCGACCGCGCCACCGGCACCTTCCTCAACGAGAACAAGAACCCCGCTCGCCGGGTCGGCTCGATCGACAACCGCGGATCGCACTTCTACCTCGCCCTGTACTGGGCCCAGGAACTGGCCCGCCAGGACGACGACCCCGAGCTGGCGGCGAAGTTCGCCGACCTGGCCACCCGGCTGGCCGACCAGGAGCAGACGATCACCGACGAGCTGATCGCCGTGCAGGGCCAGCCTGTCGACCTCGGCGGCTACTACCGTCCCGACGACGAGCTGGCGACCGCCGTGATGCGGCCCTCGACGACCTTCAACGAGGCCCTGGCGGCCCTGTGATCTTCGTTGTCCTCCTCCTGCTTCTGATCGGGGGCATGGCCGCCTGGGGCCTGCTCGACCCGGCGAGCCAGTGGCGGGTCACCCAGAGCTGGCAGTACAGGCACCCCGGTGCCAACGAGCCCAGCAACGCGGCGTACACCGTCCAGCGGGTGGTCTGCCTGGTCGTGCTGGTCGTCGTCGCGATCGTCCTGTTCCGGCTGTGACCCGGCTCGCGGAATTCGCGACGGGGCCGCGGGCCTTCACACTGGGTGAGCATGAGTACGACGACCCGGGCCCCAGCGACGCCGGTGACGGCGGCGCGCTACGGCCCGGCCGTCCTCGCGCTGGCGGTGGGCGGCTTCGCCATCGGCACCACCGAGTTCATGGCGATGGGCCTGCTCCCGCAGATCGCGGACGGCGTCGACGTCTCGATCCCGACCGCCGGGCACCTGATCTCCGCCTACGCCCTCGGCGTGGTGATCGGTGCCCCGGTGCTCGCCTTCCTCGGGGCGCGGCTGCCGCGACGCGGCCTGCTCGTCGCCCTGATGGCGGCGTACGCCGGGGCGAACGCGCTCTCCGCCCTGGCCGGCTCCTACGGGCTGCTGCTGTTCTCACGGTTCCTGTGCGGCGTGCCCCACGGTGCCTTCTTCGGTGTCGCCTCGCTGGTCGCGGCGAGTCTCGCGCCACGGGGGCGTGAGGGGCGAGCGGTGGCGATGGTGATGATCGGTCTGTCCGTGGCCAACGTCCTCGGCGTCCCGATCGCCACCTGGCTGGGTCAGAGCGTCGGCTGGCGCGCGGCCTTCTGGGTGGCGGCGGCGCTGGCTCTGCTCACCACGGCCCTCGTCACCGTCTTCCTCCCGGCCTGCCCCGGCGACTCCGATGCGACCGGCCGCCGGGAGCTCCGACTGTTCGCCTCGCCGCAGGCGTGGCTGACGCTGGTGGCCGGCGCGATCGGCTTCGGCGGGATGTTCGCCCTCTACTCCTACATCGCCGAGGTCGTCACCAAGGTCGGCGGACTCCCCGAGGGAGCCGTGCCCGTCTTCCTGCTGGCCTTCGGGCTCGGCATGGTGGCCGGCACCTGGGTCGCCGGGACACTCGCAGACTGGTCCGTCTTCCGTGCCCTCCTCGGCTCGTCCCTGGCGATGGCGTTCCTCCTCCTGCTGTACGCCGTGCTGGCCCCGGCGGGCTGGTGGGCCCTGGTCCCGGCCTTCCTGGTCGCGGTCTCGTCGTCGGTGCTCGTGGTCAATCTCCAGCTCCGCCTGATGTCGGTGGCCGGCGACTCCCAGACCCTGGGCGCGGCCATGAACCACTCCTCGCTCAACATCGGCAACGCGCTCGGTGCGTGGCTCGGCGGCCTGGTGATCGCCGCGGGTTGGGGATACCGCGCACCGGCCCTGGTCGGGGTCGTCCTGGCGCTGGCCGGGCTGGGCGTCCTGCTGCTCTCGGCGGTCTCCGCGCGGCGTACGGCCGTCAGGGTCGGCTGACCGGCTGCCCGCGCGCAGCGGTCAGGACGCAGGTTCGGGGCAGGTGCCCCCGCGCTGCGGCCGGCTCGGGAGCAGGTCGAAGTCGGAGGTCAGTACGTAGGTGCCGGGGCGCCGCGCGTGCAAGAGGGTCCACGAGCCGTTCTGGGAGAGGCAGCCGCGGGCTCGCACGCCCTGGGAGACCGGCTGGGTGCCGTCGAGCACCGCCAGGTGCTCCGACCAACGGATCTGGAGCGGCACCAGCCCGGCCCGCGGGACCTGCAGCCGCACCTGGTTGCCCGACACGGAGATGACCTGGGCGTTGCGGGCGAGCGGCTGCGGGTCACTGACCCGGTAGAGCTTCCAGTCGTGGTTGCTCCAGACCAGGTGGAGGTAGGGGAGACCGGTGCCGATCAGCTTCGCCTCGTCGACCGAGGCGAAGTCGAGCCTGGTGGCCGGCAGCGCGACGTAGGAGACGGCGAGCTCACCGAGCCACCTGCGGTACGACGCCGGGGTGAGCGCGCCGTCGTCGTAGAAGATCGGGTTGTCGACGACGTCGGCCTGGCGCTCCCAACCGCGGGCGACCGGCATCGACTCGGCGACGTACCGGGCCCCGCCCTTGGTCTGCGGCTCGACGACCTCGACGCGCTGGCCGACGTCGCTGCCGCTCATGCGCTCGTGGAGCTGTGCGAGCAGCGGCTGGTAGTACGCCTCCTGCGCCGACGGCGAGTCGGCCTCGGCCAGCTGCCACGTCACGTCGACCATCGGGAAGACCAGCGCCAGCCCGGTGAGCGCCACGACGTGCTTGTCGGGTCGGTGCCCGTAGCCCACGATCAGCGGGGCCGCGAGCAGCCAGACCATCCGGGTCAGGTTGAGCCCCACGCTGTTGGGGATGAGCAGGCAGATCACCAGCCCGATCGCGACGATCACCGCGCCGACGCGGATGGTGGGCTCCCGGCACGCCACGGCGACCAGGGTGATCCCGACCAGCGCGAACAGGATCTGGATCGGCGGCGAGGCCATCACGCCGGGGTTGTGGAACAGGACGCCCAGGGTGCCGAGCGACAACCCGGTCGCGGCCCCGACGAACAGCGCCTCACGCCGCCGGCTCCGGTCGGAGATCAGCACGGCTGCGGCCACGATGCCGGTGAACAGCCCGGCGAGCGGGCTGCCCAGCACGCTCACGACGGTGGCGATCGCCGCGAGCCACGGGTGGCGGCGGACCAGAGCGAGCACCGCGAGGGTCGCGGCCGCGAGGCCGATCAGGAAGGTGATCCGGCCTCCGAACAGGTTGAGCAGGACGGTCGCCGCGAAGACCACGCTCGCCGCGCGGGGGCGCGCGGAGTCGCGCAGCATCTGGTGCGCGGCCCAGATGGAGATACCAGCGGCGATGACACCGGTCCGCGCGACGCCGATGGTCGCCATCAGGCCCGGCGCGATCACCGAGTACGTCGGGAGCTCGAGGCCGCCGTACCACCCCGGCCACCAGGTGGCCGATCCGAGCTGGCGGAAGATCGCCGCCCGCGTGGCCTGGGCGGCGAAGTCCGGCACCGGCGGCACGAGGATGAGATAGAGGGCCAGCCCGACCACGGGCACGAACCACGTCAGCATCCGCCGCGTGCGCAGCGAGGAGAGCGTCGTCTGCAGACTCACCCATCCCCCTCGTCTCGTGGCTTGTGCCATTGTGCCAAGTCGCGGGCGTCAGCCGGTAATCAGTCGCCCTGCGGAGTGGCGAGATGCGCGCCACTCCTCGACCAGCACGTCGTACTTCATGGCGTCGACGCGGCCCTCCGGACGGATGACCGTCCCGAGTCTGGCGACGCCGGCCTCGCGCAGGCCACTGGCCTCCAGCACGCGCCGTGAGGCGGTGTTCTCCAGTGCGGCGTGCCCTTGGATCCGGACCAGGTCGAACGTCGCGAACCCGTGGCGCAGGGCCAGGACCGCTGCACGGGTGGTGAGCCCGCGGCCCCGGGCGTCCGGGTGCGCCCAGAAGCCGATCTCGGCGGAGTCGCCCGGCGCGATGTCGAACAGGTTGATGACCCCGTCGAGAACGTCGTCCTCGCCGGTCACCGCCCAGGTGACGGTGGTGCCCCGGGCCGCCTCCTCGCTGATCTGCTCCAGCCACACGGCGGCCTGGTCGGAGGTGTACGGGTCGGGCATGCGGCCGAGCCAGCGCTGGGTGCGCGCGTCGCCGGCCGCCTCCACCACCCGGTCGATGTCACCGGACCGGACGGCGCGGAGCCGGACGACGCCGTCGGTGAGCGGCGGCGAGTCCAGCCAGGCACCCCGCGGCTTCTGGTCGTCGGTCGCGAGCAGGGTGCCGGTCCAGCCGTCGACGAGCTGCCCCCCGCGGTGGACGACGTACTCGCGCAGGGTGCCGTCGAAGGAGAACCCGAGCCGCCACGCGAGCCGGCGTGAGGGCCAGTTGCCGACGTGCGCGTGCCAGATCACGGTCCGGACGTCCTGCGTGCCGAACCCCCAGTCGACCAGGAGCCGGCACGCGCGCTCCATCGCCCCGGTGCCCCTGACCCGGGGATGGGAGCCGAACGCGATCTCGGCCCGGCCGCCGCCCTCGTCGCGCAGCTCGACGGTGCCGGCGTACCTGCCGTCGACCTCGACCGCGAAGCCCCAGCGCCCGTCCGCCCATCCGCCGGGCATCACCTCGTCCACGAAGCGCTGCGCGTCCGCACGCGTGTACGGCGTGGGCACGGTCGTCCATCGGACGCTCGCCGGATCCTGGCTCTGCTCGACCACCGCGTCCAGGTCGTCGCCGGTGTGTGCACGCAGCGTGACGGTGCCGTCGGTCAGGGTCGGCGGTCCGGGCATGCCAGGCACCCTGCCAAGGGGTGCCGACACGGGCAAGCGGTTTGCCGCCCTCCCGGTCGCGGGGCGGGCGTGCCTGACACAATGCCCGCCATGCCCAGTGCGACCACGTCACCGGAGCTGACCGTGCCGGAGGTCCTCACCGGGGCCAGGCCCCGGGTGCTGTCCGGCATCCAGCCGACGGCCGACTCCTTCCACTTCGGCAACTACCTCGGAGCACTGCGGCAGTGGGTCGACCTGCAGCGGGAGTACCGGCCGTTCTTCTTCATCGCCGACCTGCACGCGATCACCCTCGAGCAGGACCCCAAGGTCCTCCGCGAGCGCACCCTGCGGGCCGCGGCCCAGCTGGTGGCGATGGGGATCGACCCGGAGCGGTCCTCGATCTTCGTGCAGAGCCAGGTGCCGGCCCATGCCCAGCTCGGCTGGGTGCTGCAGTGCATGACCGGGTTCGGCGAGGCGCGCCGGATGACGCAGTTCAAGGACAAGTCGGCCAAGGGCGGCGAAGGGGCGGCGAGCGTCGGGCTGTTCACCTACCCCGTCCTCCAGGCGGCCGACATCCTGCTCTACCGCCCGCACTTCGTGCCGGTGGGTGAGGACCAGCGCCAGCACCTCGAGCTCACCCGCGACCTCGCGCAGCGCTTCAACCACCGCTACAAGAAGACCTTCCGGCTGCCCGAGCCCTACATCCTCAAGGCGACCGCCAAGATCACCGACCTGCAGGAGCCCACGGCGAAGATGTCCAAGTCGTCGTCCTCACCGGCCGGCATCATCGAGCTCCTCGAGGACCCGCGCGTCAGCGCCAAGAAGATCCGCTCGGCCGTCACCGACTCCGGCACCGAGATCCGCTTCGACCCCGACGAGAAGCCCGGCATCTCCAACCTGCTCACCATCTACTCCGCACTGTCGGCGCGCGCGGTGCCCGACCTCGAGGAGGAGTACGCCGGTCGCGGGTACGGCGACCTGAAGAAGGACCTCGCCGATCTCGTCGTCGAGTTCGTGACCCCGTTCCGCGACCGCACCCTCGAGCTCCTCGACGACCAGGCACACCTCAGCAGCATCCTCGAGCGTGGTCGCGTGCAGGCCGCCGAGATCGCCGAGGCCACCCTGCGCGACGTCTACCAGCGGGTCGGGTTCGCCGCCGCCTCCCGCCCGGCCGGCGCGTAGGGTCGTCATCCATGCCCACCATCGGCGTCTCGATCGCGGTCCCCGAGCCGTGGGGGAGCCGGCTCCAGGACTTCCGGGTCACCAACGGTGACGCCGAGGGCTCGTCGATCCCCACCCACATCACCCTGGTGCCGCCGCTCGAGGTGTCCCCGGACCGGTTGCCCGACGTGGAGCAGCATCTCCGGGAGGTCGCCTCGGGCACCGCGTCGTACCGCATCCACCTGCGCGGGACCGGCACCTTCCGCCCGGTCTCCCCGGTGGTGTTCGTCAACCTCGTCGAGGGCATCTCCCAGACCGAGCGTCTGGCCCACGACTGCCGGCGCGGGCCGCTCGCGCTCGACCTGTCGCACCCGTACCACCCCCACGTCACGGTGGCCCACCTCCTCGACGACGACAGCCTGGACCGGGCGTTCGAGGAGATGGACGGGTTCGACTGCGCGTTCACGGTGACCGAGTTCCACCTCTACGTCCACGACGCCGATCATGGCTGGAAGGCCACCCACGACTTCGTCCTGATGGGGCCCGGCACCTGATGCCATCGCCGCTCGCTCGGGCGAAGGCGGCACTGGCGCATGCGCGCTCGAGGTCGCCCCTGGCCGACCACATGGTCCGGATGCAGGCCCACTACGGCCGCGTCAACGGGGGAGCCCAGGCCGGGGCCATCACCTACTTCGCCTTCCTGTCGTTCTTCCCGATCCTGGCGCTCGCGTTCTTCGCGGTGGGCTACCTCGCCCGGGTGTACCCGGACGCCCAGGACAACCTGGTCTCCGCCATCCAGGAGGTCCTGCCGGGCATCGTCACCACCGCCCCGCCCGCGGAGGCCAGGGCGTCCGGCCAGATCTCGATCACGTCCATCGAGGCCGCGGCGACGACCGTGGGGATCATCGGCCTGGTCGGCGTGCTGTACGCCGGGCTCGGCTGGCTGTCGGGGATGCGGACGGCCCTGCAGACCGTCTTCGAGATGCCCAAGCACCTGCAGCCGAACTTCCTCTTCGGCAAGCTCCGCGACCTGGCGGCGCTCGTGGTCATCGGGCTGACGCTGATGGTGAGCGTCGCCGTGACCGGGGCGGTCGTCGGGTACTCCACGAAGATCCTCGACCTCATGGACGCAGGGCACGGGCTGACGTGGCTCGTGAAGGTGATCGGCGTCGGCGTCGGTGTCGGCTCCAACATGCTGCTCTTCTACGTGTTGTTCCGGCTGCTCGCGCAACCCCGCACTCCCCGGCGTGCGCTGTGGCAGGGAGCCTTCCTGGGTGGGATCGGCTTCGAGGTGCTCAAGCTCGCGTCCAGCCTCCTGCTGAAGCTCACCCACAACCAACCGGCCTTCCAGGCCTTCGGGATCGCCCTGGTCCTCCTGGTGTGGATCAACTACTTCTCGCGGCTCGTCATCTACTCCGCCGCCTGGGCGTACACGTCCCGCCCCGCCCGGGCAGCACGTGACCCCCTGACCGCAGAGTCCGCCGGGCCGCCCGCTGTACGTCCCACAGCCGAGCCCGACCTCGCCGGCGTCGCGACCGCCGGCCGGAACCGCCCCGACCCCCGGCTGGCCTTCGGCGCCGGCGCGGCGACGGCGCTGGGACTCGTGGCCCTGGTCCGCCGCCGACGCCGGTGACCCGGTCCGCGTCCGAAATCTCACACCACCCTGGGACGACGCACCGGCTGCGCGCGCGATAAGTTGCTGTGCGCTCGCGCCTGTCGTCGCGGAGGCGCGCCCGGTCTGGAAGGACGACGATGTCAACTGGAGTGCACGGCCCGACCCGGGCCCGCATCGAGGCGAAGACGCTGCGGACCGACCGGTGGTGGGTCTACCCGGTCACGACGTTCGTGGTGTTCAGCGCGTTCATCGTCTACGCGACCGTCCGGGCCTTCATGGGCAGCCACTACTACTCCGAGCCCTACCTGTCGCCGTTCTACTCGCCCTGCCTCGGCGACTGCGTCAACGGCAGCTCCGACTTCGGGCAGCCGTTCGGCTGGTGGCCCCTGTCGGCCGCGTTGCTGGTGCTGATCTTCCCACTCGGCTTCCGGCTGAGCTGCTACTACTACCGCAAGGCCTACTACCGCGCCTTCTGGATGAGCCCGCCGGCCTGCGCCGTCGCCGAGCCCCACAAGGCCTACTCCGGTGAGACCCGGCTCCCGTTGATCCTCAACAACATCCATCGCTACACCTGGTACGCCGCGGTGGTGATCGCGCTGATCCTGAGCTGGGACACGATCTTGGCCTTCGGCCCGGCCGAGGGCGAGTCGGACGGCATCCACATGGGCCTCGGCTCCCTGATCTTCCTGGTCAACATCGTGCTGATCTGGCTCTACACGCTGTCGTGCCACTCCTGCCGCCACACCGTCGGCGGCAGGCTCCGCCACTTCAGCAAGCATCCGGTCCGCTACAAGATGTGGACCTGGGTCTCCAAGCTCAACACCAGCCACGCCCGCTACGCCTGGCTGTCCCTCTTCTCGGTCGCCATCGCCGACCTGTACGTGCTCCTGCTCTCGTCCGGAGCGTTCTCCGACCCGAGGTTCTTTTGATATGAGCGACTCGCCTGCCCACGACGCACCCCCCGACGTACCGATGGAGGACCGGCACCCGATGACCGGCAACCGGATGTCCAGTGACGAGGACGCCGGCCGCGGGATCGAGAAGCACGTGTACGACGTCGTGGTGATCGGCGCCGGGGGCTCCGGCCTGCGCGCCGCGATCGCCGCCCATGAGGCCGGCTCCAAGGTCGCCATCGTCTGCAAGTCGCTCCTCGGCAAGGCCCACACGGTGATGGCCGAGGGCGGCGCGGCCGCGGCGCTCGGCAACCTGTGGCCCGATGACAACTGGATGGTGCACTTCCGCGACACCATGCGTGGCGGGAAGATGCTCAACAACTGGCGGATGGCCCAGCTCCATGCCCAGGAGGCGCCCGAGCGGGTCCTCGAGCTCGAGGACTGGGGCGCCCTGTTCGACCGCACCAAGGACGGCCTGATCTCGCAGCGCGACTTCGGTGGCCACCGCTTCGCGCGGCTCGCCCACGTCGGCGACCGCACCGGCCTGGAGATGATCCGCACCCTCCAGCAGCGCGCGGTCCAGCTCGGGATCGACGTGTTCATGGAGTGCACGATCACCGACCTGCTCCAGGACTCCGCCGGCAGCGGAAGGGTCTCCGGCGCCTTCGGCTACTGGCGCGAGACCGGCCGCTTCATCACGTTCGAGGCGCCGGCGGTCATCCTGGCCACGGGCGGCATCGGCAAGAGCTTCAAGGTCACCTCCAACTCGTGGGAGTACACCGGTGACGGCCACGCGATGGCCGTCCGCGCCGGCGCGACGCTGATCAACATGGAGTTCGTGCAGTTCCACCCGACCGGCATGGTCTGGCCGCCGTCGGTCAAGGGGCTGCTGGTCACGGAGTCGGTCCGCGGTGACGGCGGCATCCTCAAGAACTCCGAGGGCAAGCGGTTCATGTTCGACTACATCCCGGAGTTCTTCAAGTCGGAGACGGCCGACAGCGAGGACGAGGCCGACCGGTGGTACGAGGACAAGAAGAACAACCGCCGGCCACCCGAGCTGCTCCCGCGCGACGAGGTCGCGCGGGCGATCAACTCCGAGATCAAGGCCGGCCGCGGCAGCGAGCACGGCGGCGTGTACCTCGACATCGCGTCGCGTCGTACGCCGGAGTTCATCCGCAAGCGCCTGCCCTCGATGTACCACCAGTTCAAGGAGCTGGCCGACGTCGACATCACCCAGGAGCCGATGGAGATCGGTCCGACCTGCCACTACGTGATGGGCGGCGTCGAGGTCGAGCCCGACACCGAGATGAGCGGTCTCGAGGGTCTGTACGCCGTGGGCGAGTGCTCCGGCGGCATGCACGGCTCCAACCGGCTCGGCGGCAACTCGCTGTCCGACCTGCTGGTCTTCGGCAAGCGCTCCGGTGACTCGGCCGCGGACTACGTCAAGGGCCTCGGCGCCGCCCGCCCGCAGGTCTCCGACGAGGACGTGAAGGCGGCCGAGAAGCTGGCCCTCGCGCCGTTCGACGGCTCGGGCACCGGCAGCGAGAACCCCTACACGATCCAGCAGGAGCTCCAGCAGACGATGAACGACCTCGTCGGCATCATCCGCACGCGCGAGGAGCTGCAGAAGTCACTGGCCGAGATCGAGAAGTTCAAGGAGCGGGCCAAGAACCTGCTGGTCGAGGGGCACCGGCAGTACAACCCCGGCTGGCACCTCGCGATCGACCTGCGCAACATGCTGCTGGTCTCGGAGTGCATCGCCAAGGCGGCCCTCGAGCGCGAGGAGTCGCGTGGCGGTCACACCCGTGACGACCATCCCGGCTTCGACGAGGCCTGGGGCAAGAAGAACATCGTGCTGTCGATCAACTCCACGGGCGACGGTGTCGACCTGGCCACCAAGCCGCTGCCGGTGATGCCGGACGAGCTGGCTGCCTTCTTCGAGGAAGGGCACTGACCTCATGGGATACACGCTGAAGATGCGGCTGTGGCGCGGCGACCAGTCCGGCGGTGAGCTCAAGGACTACGACGTGGAGGTCGAGACCGGCGAGGTGGTGCTCGACGCCATCCACCGCGTGCAGGCCACGCAGGCCGGCGACCTCGCCGTGCGCTGGAACTGCAAGGCCGGCAAGTGCGGCTCGTGCAGTGCCGAGGTCAACGGCCGGCCGAAGCTGATGTGCATGTGCCGGCTCTCCGACTACGACGAGGCCGAGACGATCACCGTCACGCCGATGCGGAGCTTCCCGGTCATCCGCGACCTGGTCACCGACGTCTCCTACAACTACGAGAAGGCCAAGGAGCTCCCCTACGCCGAGCTGCCGCCGCGCGACGCGGACGGCAAGCGCCGGATGATGCAGGAGGACGTCGAGCGCGGCCAGGAGTTCCGCAAGTGCATCGAGTGCTTCCTGTGCCAGAACACCTGCCACGTCGTGCGTGACCACGAGGACAACAAGAAGAACTTCGCCGGCCCGCGGTTCTTCCTGCGCTACGCCGAGCTCGACATGCACCCGCTCGACACCGTCGACCGCCGCGAGGTCACCAAGGAGCAGGCCGGTCTCGGCTACTGCAACATCACCAAGTGCTGCACCGAGGTCTGCCCCGAGGGCATCCACATCACCGACAACGCGATCATCCCGATGAAGGAGCGCGTCGTCGACAAGAGCTACGACCCGCTGGTGTGGCTGGGCAACAAGATCGGCATCCGCAGCAAGGACCGCGACAGCCGTACCGAGGTGTAGCGACGCCATGACCGACGTGGAGGGTGGGCTCGACGAGCCCGAGGAGCTCCAGCCCTCGCCCGGTTCCCTGGCGCTCGCGTCGGCCGACGACCAGTGGACGCGGGCCGACTGGGAGAGGGAGGCGGCGGCGGTCCTCCGGAGGTCCCACGTGCTCGGCGCCGATGACCCCGACGACGCCGTGTGGTCGGCGCTGGCCCGTACGACGTACGACGGCATCGCGATCTCGCCGCTGGGCACCCCCGACCTGCTCGACGGTCTCGCGACCTCCGGCCGCCCGACGCGGGTCGACGGGTGGGAGATCCGCTCCGAGGTCTCGACCAACCAGGAGGCCCTGGTCGACCTCGAGGGTGGCGTCACGTCGCTGTGGCTCCGGCCCGGAGCCGCCCCGGACTGGGCGACGCTGCTCGAGGGGGTGATGCTCGATCTCGCGCCGGTCGTCCTCGACGGCGTCGACCCCGAGGGCTTCCTGTCCTACGCCGATGGCCGCGAGCTCGCGACCGGCACCAACCTCGGGTTCGACGCCCGGGCCGCGACCGGCGAGCAGGCCGCCCTCGCGACGCGTGCCGGGGTGCTCGGCTTCGTGGTCGACGCGACCGTCGTGCACGACCAGGGTGCGTCCGACGTCCAGGAGCTCGGGTACGCGATGTCGGTCGGTGCGCAGGCCCTGCGCGCCCTGACGGACGCCGGCCTGACGGTCGACGACGCCGCCGCCCTGGTCGAGTTCCGCCTGGCCGTGACCGACGAGCAGTTCACCACGATCGCCAAGCTCCGCGCGGCTCGGAGGCTCTGGGCCCGGGTCCTGGAGCTCAGCGGCGCCGCCTCGCACGACATGCGCCAGCACGCCGTGACGAGCCGTCCGATGATGAGCGCCTACGACCCCTGGGTGAACATGCTGCGCACCACCGTCGCCGCCTTCGCGGCCGGCGTCGGGGGAGCGGACGCGATCACGGTGGTGCCGTTCGACAGCCCACTCGGCCGGCCCGACGCGTTCGGGCGCCGGGTCGCCCGCAACACCAGTGCACTCCTCATCTCCGAGTCCCACGTCGCCCGGGTCACCGACCCCGCCGGCGGCGCGTACGCCGTCGAGAAGCTCACCGACGACCTCGCGGCCACGGCCTGGGACCTGTTCGGCCGGCTGGACGAGGGTGCGGACCTGGCGCCCCTGATCGCGGCCGCAGCAGCCGAACGCGACCGGGAGGTCGCGACCCGGGCGCGGCCGATCACCGGACTCAGCGAGTTCCCGAACCTGGCCGAGACGCGGCCGAGTCGCGAAGGCGCCGCCGACGGGGTCCGTCGCTACGGCACGGCGTTCGAGGCGCTGCGTGCCGACCCAACGTCGGCGCACGTCTTCCTCGCGACCCTCGGCCCCGTCGCGGCCCACACCGCGCGGGCGGGGTTCGCGACCAACCTGCTGGCCGCCGGGGGCGTCGCCGTCGACGTCGCGGGTGCCACGGCCGGGGTCGACGACGTCGTGGCGGCCTACGACGGCCAGCGCGTGGTGTGCCTGGCCGGCACCGACGCGGCGTACGCCGAGTGGGGCGAGGCAGCCGCCGCTGCACTGCGCGAGGCGGGGGCGAGACACGTGATCGTGGTCTCGACACGCTCGGCCGGCGAGGGCTGGGCCGATGACACGTTCTCGGCGGGCGACGACGCGATCGCCTTCCTGACCCGCACCAGGGAGCAGCTCCGATGAGCGTCCCGAAGAGCTTCGCTGGCCTGCCGCTCACCGCTGCCCCTGCGGGACGTCATACGGACGGAGCCATAGACAGCTCCCACCGTATGACGTCCGACGAGGCCGAGGGCTGGCACAGCCCCGAGGGCATCGAGATCAAGCCGCGGTACGACGCGAGCGACCTCGAAGGCCTCGACGCGCTCGACACCTGGCCCGGGCTCACGCCGTACCTCCGCGGGCCCTACCCGACGATGTACACGACCCAGCCCTGGACGATCCGCCAGTACGCCGGCTTCTCCACCGCCGAGGAGTCCAACGCCTTCTACCGGCGCAACCTCGCCGCCGGGCAGAAGGGCCTGAGCGTCGCCTTCGACCTGGCCACCCACCGCGGCTACGACTCCGACCACCCGCGGGTGCGAGGCGACGTCGGCATGGCCGGTGTGGCGATCGACTCGATCTACGACGCCCGCACCCTGTTCGACGGGATCCCGCTCGACCAGATGAGCGTCAGCATGACGATGAACGGCGCGGTGCTGCCGGTGATGGCCCTCTACATCGCGGCGGCCGAGGAGCAGGGCGTCAAGCCCGAGCAGCTGTCGGGGACCATCCAGAACGACATCCTCAAGGAGTTCATGGTCCGCAACACCTACATCTACCCGCCGGCCCCGAGCATGCGGATCGTCGGCGACATCTTCAGCTACACCGCCGAGCACATGCCGCGCTTCAACTCGATCTCGATCTCCGGCTACCACATGCAGGAGGCCGGGGCGACCGCCGACCTCGAGCTCGCCTACACGCTGGCCGACGGGGTCGAGTACCTCCGCACCGGCGTCGCGGCCGGGCTCGACGTCGACCGGTTCGCGCCACGGCTCAGCTTCTTCTGGGCGATCGGCATGAACTTCTTCATGGAGGTCGCCAAGATGCGTGCGGCCCGGGCGCTCTGGGCCCGGCTGGTGCGCGACTTCGAGCCGCAGAACCCCAAGAGCCTGAGCCTGCGCACCCACTGCCAGACCAGCGGGTGGAGCCTGACCGCGCAGGACGTGTTCAACAACGTCGGCCGCACCTGCATCGAGGCGATGGCCGCCACGCAGGGCCACACCCAGAGCCTGCACACCAACGCCCTCGACGAGGCCATCGCGCTCCCGACCGACTTCAGCGCTCGGATCGCACGCAACACCCAGCTCCTGCTGCAGCAGGAGAGCGGGACGACGTGGACCATCGACCCCTGGGCGGGCAGCTACTACGTCGAGCGCCTCACCCACGACCTCGCCGAGCGGGCCTGGGCCCACATCCAGGAGGTCGAGCTGGCGGGCGGGATGTCCCAGGCGATCGAGGCGGGCATCCCGAAGCTCCGCATCGAGGAGGCCGCCGCCCGGACCCAGGCCCGGATCGACTCCGGCGCCCAGGCGGTGATCGGGGTCAACACCTACCGGCTCGCCGACGAGGACCCGCTCGACGTACGCCGGGTCGACAACGACGACGTGTACCGCCGGCAGATCGCCAAGCTCGACCGGCTCCGCGCCGAGCGCGACGCCGACGATGTAGAGGCCGCCCTGGAGGCCCTGACCCGGGCCGCCGGGACGCCCGAGGGCCAGGGCGACAACCTGCTGGCCCTGGCCGTGGACGCGGCCCGCGCGAAGGCGACGGTCGGCGAGATCACCGGCGCGCTGGAGCAGGTGTGGGGCCGGCACCAGGCGACGATCCGTACGATCTCCGGTGTGTTCAGGGACGAGTCCGGCTCCTCCGGCGACGCGCTCGTCCAGGAGGTGCTCGACGCGACCGCGGCGTTCGAGGAGTCCGAGGGCCGGCGCCCGCGGATCCTGATCGCCAAGATGGGCCAGGACGGCCACGACCGCGGCCAGAAGGTCATCGTCAGTGCCTTCGCCGACATGGGCTTCGACGTCGACGTGGGGCCGCTCTTCTCCACCCCCGAGGAGGTCGCCCAGCAGGCGGTCGACGCCGACGTCCACATCGTCGGGGTGAGCAGCCTCGCCGCCGGGCACCTCTCCCTGCTGCCGGCGCTGAAGAAGGCACTGGCCGACCAGGGACGCGGCGACATCATGGTGGTGATCGGCGGCGTGATCCCGCCGAGCGACGTCGCGACCCTCGAGGAGATGGGCGCCGCGGCGGTCTTCCTGCCCGGCACCGTGATCGCCGGCTCCGCCCTCGACCTCCTCGCCCGGCTGCGCGAGCAGCTCGGCCACTGATGGCGCTGCCCGACTCGCTCGTGGACGGTGTCCGCGAAGGCCACCGCGCCGCGGTGAGCCGGGCCATCACGCTCATGGAGTCGAGCCACCCCGACCACCGTGCCCAGGCCCGGGAGCTCCTGGCGGCGCTCCAGGGTCCGTCCCGCCCGGCCGTCCGCGTCGGCATCTCGGGTCTGCCGGGCGTCGGGAAGTCGACGTTCATCGAGACGCTCGGACGGCAGCTGACCGGGGCCGGTCACCGCCTCGGCGTCCTCGCGGTGGATCCCAGCAGCCAGCGCACCGGCGGCTCGGTGCTCGGTGACAAGACCCGGATGCCGACCCTGTCCACCGACCCCGACGCCTACATCCGGGCCAGCCCCAGCGCGGGCACGCTGGGCGGCGTGGCCCGGGCGACCAGCCAGGCGATCCTCGTGCTCGAGGCCGCGGCGTACGACGTGGTGCTGGTCGAGACGGTCGGCGTCGGCCAGTCCGAGACCACCGTGGCCGGCATGGTCGACACCTTCCTGTTCCTGACCCTCGCCCGCACCGGCGACCAGCTGCAGGGCATCAAGCGCGGGATCCTCGAGCTCGCCGACGTGATCGCGGTCAACAAGGCCGACGGCGACCGGAAGACCGAGGCGCAGGTGGCCGCGCGTGACCTGTCCAGCGCACTGCGGATGGTGCAGGGCCGTGACTCCGCGCCGACGGTGGTCACCTCCTCGGGGCTCACCGGCGAGGGCGTCGACGAGGTGTGGGCGAAGGTGCTCGACCATCGTGAGCGGCTCGGCCCTGAGGGGCTCGCCGAGAAGCGCTCCCACCAGCAGCTCGACTTCGCCTGGGCGCTGGTGCGCGACGAGCTCGAGCAGCGGCTCCGCCGCTCCGAACCCGTACGCCGGGTGCGCGCGGACGTCCGCGACCAGGTGCTCCGAGGTGAGCTGCCGGCGGTCGCCGCCGCCGACCGCATCCTCGCGGCGTACGACGGGGTGGCGGATGCGGGCCCCGGCGAACCCGTGAACTAACCTCGTCTCGACATGTCCACCCACGCTCCGCTCGCCCTGGTCGAGACGGTGGTCGACAAGCACGCCGACGACCTCCTCGACCTGCGCCGCGACCTGCACGCCCACCCCGAGCTGTCGTGGCACGAGACCCGCACCACCGATCTCGTCATCCATCACCTCGACCAGGTCGGCTGGCGCCTCACCCGCACGGGCGACTCCGGGCTGATCGCCGACCTCGGCGACTCCGGCCCGCGGGTGGCGTTGCGGGCCGACCTCGACGCGCTCCCGGTCAACGACACCACGACCGACCCGTGGCACAGCCAGGTGGCCGGCGTGGCCCATGCGTGCGGTCACGACGTCCACACCACCGCACTGCTCGGTGGCGGGCTGGCCCTGGCCGAGGTGCACGCTGCCGGGCTGCTGACGGGCCGGGTGCGCCTGCTGTTCCAGCCCGCCGAGGAGGTCATGCCCGGAGGTGCCTCGCGGCTGATGGACCTCGGTGCGCTCGACGACGTCAGCCGCATCTTCGCCCTGCACTGCGACCCGACGATCGACGTCGGCCGGGTCGGCCTCCGCGAGGGCCCCATCACCGGGGCGGCCGACAGCCTGGAGATCCGGCTGAGCGGGGGCGGCGGCCACACCAGCAGGCCGCACCTGACCGAGGACCTCACGTTCGCGCTGGCGAAGATCGTCACGGAGCTGCCCGCCGTGCTCTCGCGGCGCCTCGACCCGCGCGCCGGCGTCAGCGTCGTCTGGGGCCGGGTCGAGGCGGGCCGGGCCGCCAACGTGATCCCCGACTCCGGCTCGCTCGGCGGCACCGTGCGGATGCTCGACGCGGTCGCGTGGAGCGACATGGAGCAACGGATCCGCACCTACGTGGGCGAGATCGTGGCGCCGTACGGCGTGCAGGCGGTCGTCGGCTACACGCGAGGCGTACCCCCGGTGGTCAACGACCCGGCCTCGGTGGCCGTCCTCGGCCGTGCCGTCGACGCGGTGCTCGGCCCCGAAGGGCGCGCGCCCACCGCCCAGAGCCTCGGCGGCGAGGACTTCGCCTGGTACCTCACCCGCGTGCCCGGTGCCATGGGTCGGCTCGGCACCCGCGAGCCCGGCGGCCCGACGTACGACATCCACCAGGGCAACCTGCGCGTGGACGAGCGCGCCACCTGCCTCGGGGCCAAGGTCCTGGCGTCGGTCGCGATCGACGCTCTTGTCACCACCCGGTAACAACTGGCCGCCACGCGTCAGCCCGGGTGACATCCCCGTCCCCTTGTGGCCTAGGGTGACCCCCGAATCCGTTACGAACAGTGGGTGGCGGTACAAACCAAGGAGGGCATCTTGCGTCGAACGAGCAAGATCGCAGCCGTGGCGGTGGTGGCGACGATCGCTCTCACCGGGTGCGGCAAGAAGAGTGACAGCTCCACGGCCACGGCCAGTGGCAGCGACGACGTGTGCAAGACGGCCACCGGCACCAGCGGCCCGAAGGTCGGCCTGGCCTACGACGTCGGCGGCCGTGGTGACCAGTCCTTCAACGACTCGGCCTACGCCGGCGTGTCGAAGGCCGTGACGGAGTTCGACGGCAGCTGCCTCGAGGGCGAGGCCCAGGACGGCGAGCCGGAGTCGGCCCGCGAGGACCGCCTCACCCAGATGGCCGAGAACGGCGCGACGGCGATCATCGGCGTCGGCTTCGCCTACAGCGACGCGGTCAACGCGGTCGCCCCGAAGTACCCCAAGGTGAGCTTCGCGGTGGTCGACGGTTTCGACCCCGACAAGACGCCCAACAAGAACGTTGCCTACTTCAGCTTCGCTGCCAACGAGTCCTCCTACCTCGTGGGTGTGGCGGCTGCCCTGACCACGAAGAGCAACCAGGTCGGCTTCGTGGGCGGTGTCCACAACGACCTGATCAAGAACTTCGAGGCCGGCTACACCGCGGGCGTCCACGCGGTCGACCCGAAGATCAAGGTCGACATCTCCTACATCCAGGAGACCAACCTGTCCGGCTTCAACGACCCGGCCGGCGGCAAGACCGCTGCGGCCGGTGAGTTCGACCAGGGCGCCGACGTGGTCTACCACGCCTCCGGTGCCTCGGGCTCCGGCGTCTTCGACGCCGCGGTCGAGGCCGGCGACGGGAACTGGGCGATCGGTGTGGACTCCGACCAGTACCTCACCGCCACCGCCGCGCAGAAGCCGCACATCCTCACCTCTGCGCTCAAGCGGGTGGACGTCGCGTCCTTCGAGTGGCTCAAGACGGTCAATGCCGGTAACCCGGGTACGGGGTTCATCACCTACGACCTGAACAACAACGGTGTCGGCTACTCCACCTCGGGTGGGTTCCTGGACAGCATCAACAGCCAGATCCAGGGCTACGCCGACAAGATCAAGAGCGGTCAGATCAAGGTTCCGACCACTCCGTGATCCACACCGGGGTGCTCGTGCGTGACGCGGCGAGCCCCCGGTTGCACCGTCACCGACGTCGTCCGGCCCGGGAGTAACCTGCTCCCGGGCCGGACGCATGACCGGCCCTCGCCCGCTCATCGGAGGTCTTCGTGGCAGCCCCCGCACCTGATGTCATCGATCACGACATCGACGCCCCCGAGGTCGTCCTGTCCGGCATCGGCAAGCGCTTTCCGGGCGTCATCGCCAACCACGACGTCGAGCTGACGATCCGTCCCCGCACCGTCCACGCCCTCGTCGGGGAGAACGGCGCCGGCAAGTCGACGCTGATGAAGATCCTCTACGGCGTGCAGCGGCCCGACGACGGCGAGATCCGCGTGGACGGTGAGCCCCGGGTGTTCAGGTCGCCGACCGACGCGATCGACGTCGGCATCGGCATGGTCTTCCAGCACTTCATGCTGGCAGACAACCTCACGGCCCTGGAGAACGTCGTCCTCGGCGCGGAGAAGCTCTTCGGCATCGGCGACAAGGCACGCGACGAGTTCCGCGGGATCTCCGACCGCTACGGCTTCGGCCTGGATCCCGACGTGCTCGTCGAGCGGCTCGGTGTCGCCGACCGGCAGCGCCTCGAGATCCTCAAGGTCCTCTTCCGCGGCGCCAAGGTGATCATCCTCGACGAGCCGACCGCCGTACTGGTGCCGCAGGAGGTCGACGCCCTGTTCGAGAACCTCCGCGACCTCCGTTCCCACGGCCACTCCCTGCTGTTCATCTCCCACAAGCTCGACGAGGTCCTCGCGATCGCCGACGACATCACCGTCATGCGCCGCGGTACGACGGTCGGCTCGGCCGAGCCCGGGAAGGTCACCAAGCGCGACCTCGCCGAGATGATGGTCGGCTCCGAGCTGCCCTCGCCGGAGGCGACCGAGAGCACCGTCACCGACGTCGTCCAGCTCTCGCTGCAGGGCGTCACCCTGGTCGACGAGGCCGGGCGCCACCTGCTCGACGACATCACCTTCGACATCCACCAGGGCGAGGTGCTCGGCATCGCCGGCGTGGAGGGCAACGGTCAGGCCGAGCTGGTCGAGAGCGTGATGGGCATGCGGGACGCGACGTCCGGCAGCATCCTGCTCGGCGACGTCGACGTCACCGAGTGGGACACCCGCAAGATCCGCGAGGCCGGCATCGCCTACATCCCCGAGGACCGTCAGCGTCACGGTCTTCTCCTCGACGCGCCGCTCTGGGAGAACCGCGTCCTCGGCCACCAGACCCGGGCCCCCAGCGCCCGCGGGCCGTGGATCGACCGCGGCGGCGCCCGGGCCGACACCCAGCGCATCGTCGAGCAGTACGACGTACGGACCCCGGGCATCGACACCCTCGCCCGAGCGCTGTCCGGAGGCAACCAGCAGAAGCTGATCGTCGGCCGCGAGATGAGCGGCAACCCGGTCGTCCTGATCGCCTCCCATCCCACGCGAGGCGTCGACGTCGGCGCCCAGGCCGCGATCTGGGACCACATCAAGACCGCGCGGCACGACGGCCTCGCAGTGCTCCTGATCTCGGCCGACCTCGACGAGCTGATCGGCCTCTCCGACCGGATCGAGGTCATCCTGCGGGGCAAGCTCGTGGGGACGTTCGACCCGGCCACCGTCACGCCACAGGATCTCGGCGCGGCGATGACGGGAGGTGGTGACGAGTGACCGACTACCTGCGTCGTGCCGGCTTCGCCCTGCTCGCCCCCGTGATCGCGGTGCTGATCGCGATGCTGGCCACGAGCGTGGTCATCGCGCTCACCAACAGCGGGTCGGGGGTCAACGACTTCTGGCGGATCATCCTGACCAAGCCCGACAACCGGATCATCGTCAACATCGTCAACCAGTCGGGGATGATCTATCTGTCCGCGGTCGCGGCCGCGATCGGCTTCCGGATGGGCCTGTTCAACATCGGTGTCGAGGGCCAGTACACGCTGGCGTCGTACGCCGCAGCCACGTTCGCTGGAGCGGCGTTCCTGCCGGGCTTCCTCAACGTGCTCGCCAGCCTGATCGTCGCGGTCCTCGTCGGTGCGCTGTGGGCCGGCATCGCCGGTCTGCTGCGCACGACCCGGGGGGTCAGCGAGGTCATCTCGACGATCATGCTCAACGCCATCGCGGGGATCCTGGTCGGCTACCTGCTCGACCGCTACGGCATCCATGGCGGCAACTCCGTGCGTTCGCACGTGATCCCGACCTCGTCGCATGTCGGGGGGCTGAGCGCGTTCGGCGCGACGGCCGGCCCGATCTGGGGCCTCAGCGTGCTGGCGATCCTGGTCGGCATCGGCTTCTGGGTGCTCCTGAACAAGACCCGCTTCGGCTTCGACCTGCGCGCCACCGGCGCCTCGCAGACCGCCGCCATCGCCTCGGGGATCAAGGTCAACCGGATGGTGCTGGCCGCGATGCTGCTGTCCGGAGGCGTCGCCGGCCTGATCTGGATGCCGGCGTTCTTCGGCGCGGCGTACAGCTACGGCACGACCTTCCAGGCGGGCCTCGGCTTCACCGGCATCGCGGTCGCCCTGCTCGGTCGCAACCAGCCCGTCGGCATGGTCTTCGGTGCCGTGCTGTTCGCGTTCCTGACCGCGCAGTCCAACTCCCTGACCTTGCTCACCGACATCTCGGCGAGCGTCGTCCTGATCACCCAGGGCGTCGCCGTGCTGGCGGTCGTCATCGCCTACGAGCTGGTCCGCCGCTACCGGATCCGGATCGAGCAGAACGCCGTCGCCCGAGCGCCCCACCCGGCGGTCGAGGAGGTGTCGGCATGACCACGATCGTCAACCCCACGATGACCAGCGCCCTCAAGGGCCGCGGCAGCGGGCGGGCACGTCCCTGGATCGTGCTCCTGTGCATCATCCTCGCGGTCTCCACGGTGCGCGTCGTGACCGGAGCCGACGACATCACCTCGGCGAACACGATCCGCGCCGCCATCCTCTCGGCCTGCCCGATCCTGCTCGCCGGCATGGGCGGTCTGTGGTCGGAGCGGGCCGGTGTGGTCAACATCGGGCTCGAGGGCCAGATGCTGCTCGGCACCTGGGGTGCGGCGTACTTCACCTACTGGTACGGCCCGTGGGCCGGCCTGGTCGGTGCGGCGGCGATGGGCGCCCTCGGCGGCCTCCTGCACGGCTTGGCGACGATCACCTTCGGGGTCGACCACATCGTCTCCGGGGTCGCGATCAACATCATCGGCCTGGGCGTCACCCAGTACCTCGCCGAGGCCTACTTCAGCGACCTCCAGAACGGTGGGCCGCGCCAGCTGACCGGCCTCGATCCACTGCCCTATGTCACGGTGCCGGGCCTCTCCGGTGGTCTGACGTCGGTCAACGAGCAGCACTGGTTCGTGATCTCCGACGTCGCGGGCTTCCTGGCGGCACTGACCACGAAGGTCTCGACGATGACCATCATCATCGCGGTCATCGTCGCGCTGACGGCCTGGCTGCTGTGGCACACGGCGTTCGGGCTGCGGTTGCGGTCGTGCGGTGAGAGCCCCGCGGCGGCGGAGTCGCTGGGTGTCAACGTCTACCGCTACAAGTACATCGCGGTGCTGATCTCCGGTGCGCTCGCCGGCCTCGGCGGCGGGTTCCTGGCGCTGGTCGCCTCGAGCGGCTTCGTGACCAACCAGGCGGGCGGTCGTGGCTACATCGGTCTCGCCGCGATGATCTTCGGCAACTGGCTGCCGCTCGGCACCGTCGGGGCGTCGTTGATGTTCGGCTACACCGATGCGCTCCGGCTGCGGACGCCGTCGGCCGTGCACGCCCTGCTGCTGCTGGTCGCCATCGGGTTGATCGCCTACGCCGCCTACAAGTTCTACAAGGGTGCGCGCACCTCGGCCCTCGTGATGGGGCTGCTCGGCCTCGGCTTCCTCGCGTGGTTCCTGTTCACCGACACCGTGCCGCGCGAGTTCACCGGCATGACGCCCTACGTCGCCACGCTGCTCGTGCTGTCGCTGGCCACGCAACGGCTGCGGCCGCCGGCAGCAGACGGACAGGTCTATCGGAAGGGCTCGGCAGGGTGAGCGACCCGGATTCCTGGGAAGAGCTCCGTCTCGTGGCGGTGGAGGCGATGCACCACGCGTACGCGCCGTACTCCCACTACTACGTCGGTGCTGCAGGGCGCGTCGACGACGGCCGGATCGTGTCGGGGTGCAACGTCGAGAACGCGGCGTACGGCGTGGCGCTGTGCGCCGAGTGCGGCATGGTCTCCCAGCTGCACGTGACCGGCGGCGGGCGGCTGACCCAGGTGGTGTGCGTCGACCGCGAGGGCTCGGTGATCATGCCCTGCGGTCGCTGCCGACAGATCCTGTTCGAGAACGGCGGGCCCGACATGGAGCTCATGACCGGCTCGGGTGTGAAGCGGATGGACGAGGTGCTGCCCGATGCGTTCGGTCCCGACAACCTCGCTTGACCTCGCGGACCCGGCGTTCGTCGCCGACCCGTACCCCTTCTTCGCCGAGGAGCGCCGGCGCGCCCCCGTCGCCTGGCACGAGCAGTCGGGTACCTATCTGACGTTCGACCACCCGAGCGCCTCGACGGTCCAGCGCACCCGAGACCTCCAGCGGCTGTGGCGCGACCGCGAGCCTGCGTCCTACCTCGAGCCGTTCAACGTGCTACATCGCAACCAGATGATGGAGAACGAGCCGCCCGAGCACACCCGGCTCCGGCGCCCGGTGGCGGCGGCGTTCAACCGTGGTCACATCGAGCGGCTGCGGCCACGCGTGCGGGCACTGGCGGCCGAGCTGCTCGACGGCCTCGACCCGTCCGGCTTCGACGCGGTCGAGGACTTCGCGGAGCCACTGCCGGTGCTGGTGATCGCCGAGCTGCTCGGCGTACCGCGTGAGCACGGCCGCGACCTCCGGCGGTGGTCGCAGGCGATCGTGCGGATGTACGAGGCGTCGCCGTCGGCCGAGGTGGTCGACGAGGCCGTGGTCGCGGCCACGGACTTCGCCGCGCTGGTGCGCAGCATCGTCGTGGAACGGCGACAGGAGCCGCACGAGGACCTGATCAGCGACCTGGTCGCCACCGAGCTGTCCGAGGACGAGGTGGTGGCCTCGGCGGTGCTGCTGCTCAATGCCGGACACGAGGCGTCGGTCAACGTCTTCGGCAACGGCCTGGCGGCGATGCTCGCCCGCGGGCTCCGGCCCGGTGCCGACATCCCGCTGACGGTGGAGGAGATGCTCCGGTTCGACTCCGCGCTGCAGCTCTTCGAGCGCACGGCGGTCGCGCCGGTGGAGGTCGGCGGCGTGGTGGTGGCGCCGGGGCAGAAGATCGCAGCTCTGCTCGGCGCCGCGAATCGGGACCCGGGGGTCTTCGCCGACGCGGACACCTTCGACGTACGACGTGACCCCAACCCGCACCTCGCCTTCGGCGTGGGCGTGCACTTCTGCCTGGGCGCGCCGCTGGCACGGATGGAGCTGGCCGAGTCGCTCGCGGCGCTGTTCGACCGGTTCCCCGACCTGGTGTTGGCCGGCGAGCCGGTGTCGCGAGAGACGTTCGTGCTGCGCGGCAACCGCTCGGTCCCCGTGCAGGGAACCCCCCGATAGGGTGCCGCGCATGGCGGGACACGACGCGATCGAGGTGATCGGGGCCAAGCGCGACGGCGGCGAGCTCGGCGACAGCCAGATCGACTGGGTGGTCGCCGCCTACACGCGCGGAGAGGTCGCCGACGAGCAGATGTCGGCGCTGGCGATGGCGATCCTGCTCAACGGGATGACGCGGCGTGAGATCGGCCGCTGGACGGCCGCGATGATCGCGTCGGGGGAGCGGATGGACTTCTCGGCGCTGTCACGCCCGACCGCGGACAAGCACTCCACCGGCGGGGTCGGCGACAAGATCACGCTGCCCCTGGCGCCGCTCGTCGCGGCCTGCGGGGTCGCCGTACCCCAGCTCAGCGGGCGCGGGCTCGGTCACACCGGCGGCACGCTCGACAAGCTGGAGGCGATCCCCGGCTGGCGGGCCACGCTGTCGAACGGCGAGATGCTCGCTCAGCTCGAGTCGGTCGGAGCGGTGATCTGTGCGGCCGGCGACGGTCTGGCCCCCGCCGACAAGAAGCTCTACGCGCTGCGCGACGTGACCGGGACGGTGCCCGCCATCCCGCTGATCGCGTCGTCCATCATGTCGAAGAAGATCGCCGAGGGGACGGGCGCGCTCGTGCTCGACGTGAAGGTCGGCACCGGCGCCTTCATGACGACCGTCGAGGAGGCCCGCGAGCTGGCCGAGACCATGGTCGCGCTCGGCCAGGACGCCGGCGTCCACACGGTCGCGCTGCTGACCGACATGTCCACGCCGCTCGGCCGGACCGCCGGCAACGGGATCGAGGTGGCGGAGTCCGTGGAGGTGCTCGCCGGGGGCGGTCCGGCCGACGTGGTGGAGCTGACCCTGGCCCTGGCCCGCGAGATGCTGGCCGGCGCCGGTCGCGACGACGTGGACCCGGCCGACAAGCTGGCCGACGGCTCGGCCATGGACTCCTGGCGCGCCATGATCAGCGCGCAGGGCGGTGACCCCGATGCTGCCCTGCCCACGGCCCGTGAGTCGCACGTCGTACCCGCGCCGGCATCGGGCACGCTCACCCGGCTCGACGCGATGGCCGTGGGCCTCGCCGCCTGGCGGTTGGGCGCCGGGCGCGCGCGCAAGGAGGACGCCGTGCAGGCCGGCGCGGGCGTCGTCTGGCACGCCCGTCCCGGCGACGAGGTGCGCGCGGGAGAGCCGCTGCTCACGCTGCTCACCGACGAGCCCGACCGGTTCGCCCGGGCTCTCGACGCGCTCGAGGGGGGCTACGACGTGGGCGACGCGTCGTCGTACACCCCGCAGCCGTTGCTCCTCGACCGCGTCGGTTAGGGGAGGAGCAGGACGACCGTCTCGGCGACGCAGGCGGGCTTGGCCTGGCCCTCGATCTCGATGGTGTGGCGCACCGTGAGCTGCTTGCCGGCCGGGAGGTCGGTGACCTCGCCCATCGTGACGTGGTCGCGGATCCTGGAGCCGACCCGCACCGGGTGCGGGAAGCGGACCTTGTTCACGCCGTAGTTGAGCTTGGCGCCCGGCGTCTCGAGGGAGAACACCTGGCTGCCGAGGAACGGGACCAGCGACAGGGTGAGGTAGCCGTGGGCGATGGTGCCACCGAACGGCCCGGACGCCGCGCGCTCGACGTCGACGTGGATCCACTGGTGGTCACCGGTGGCGTCGGCGAAGCCGTTCACGCGGTCCTGGTCGATCTCCAGCCAGTCACTGGTACCGAGCTCCTGTCCGGTCAGGCCGGCGAGCTCGTCGAGGTTGTCGAGGATGCGCATCTACTGGCTCCTGCCGTCGCGCGGGGGTCTGCGAGGATCGGGGACATGGCCGAACCTAACCCACTCCCGGACGCCGGGTCGGGCCGCCCGAGCCGGGACCAGATCCGCGAGGTGCCGAAGGTGCTCCTCCACGATCACCTCGACGGTGGCCTGCGTCCGGCGACGGTGCTCGAGCTCGCCGACCAGGTCGGCCATGTCCTCCCCGCCGGCGATGCCGAGAGCCTCGGGCGCTGGTTCGCGGAGTCGGCCGACTCCGGCTCCCTGGTGCGGTATCTCGAGACCTTCGACCACACCGTGGCGGTGATGCAGACGGAGGCCGCCATCGAGCGGGTGGCCCGCGAGTGCGTCGCCGACCTGGCGGCCGACGGCGTGGTCTATGCCGAGGTCCGCTACGCGCCCGAGCAGCACGTCACCACGGGTCTCGCCCTCGACCAGGTCGTGGCGGCAGTGCGGTCCGGCTTCGAGGAGGGGATGGTCGACGCGGGCGGCCGGATCGTCGTACGCCAGCTCCTCACCGCGATGCGGCACCAGGCCAGGTCGCGTGAGATCGCCGAGCTCGCCGTGAAGTGGCGCGACGCCGGGGTCGTCGGCTTCGACATCGCTGGCGCCGAGGCCGGCTTTCCCCCGACCCGCCACCTCGACGCGTTCGAGTACCTCCAGCGCCAGAACTTCCACTTCACCATCCACGCCGGCGAGGCCTTCGGGCTGCCGTCGATCTGGGAGGCGATCCAGTGGTGCGGCGCCGACCGGCTCGGGCACGGGGTCCGGATCGTCGACGACATCACCGTGGACGAGGACGGCGTCGCGCAGCTCGGCCGGCTCGCGGCGTACGTCCGGGACAAGCGGATCCCGCTCGAGCTCGCCCCGGCCTCCAACGTGCAGACCGGCGCCGCCGCGTCGATCGCCGAGCATCCGATCGGGCTCCTCACCGCACTGCGGTTCCGGGTCACGGTCAACACCGACAACCGGCTGATGAGCCAGACCTCGATGACCGCGGAGATGGACGCCCTGTGCGAGGCGTTCGGCTACGGCCTCGACGACCTGCGCTGGTTCACGATCAACGCGATGAAGTCGTCCTTCCTGCCGTTCGACGAGCGGCTCGCGATCATCGACGAGGTCGTCAAGCCGGGGTACGCAGCTCACGCAGCCGGCTGACGAGAGGGGCGGGCTCAGCGCGGAGCTGAGGCCAGCTCCGCGATCCGGGTGGCCGCCTCGTGGGGCGACACCGCCGTGCACCCGTGCGCGACCGCGTCGTCGATGACCCGTTGCTGGTCGCGCATCAGGGCCCAGCCGCGTCGTACCAGGACCAGGGGTGGCTTGCGGTGCTCGCGGAGGTCGCGGGTCAGGCGCCTCCAGAAGGTGACGAGCGGGTGCTGGCGCAGGCACAGGGCGGCGCCCAGCACGTCGTTCTCGGCGCAGGCCGCCACGATCTCCTGGGCGAAGATGCCCTCGGCGATGAAGAGCCGCGCGCCCTCGAGGACGACCTCGTGGGTGCCGCTCGGGCCGTTGCGGCTGATGTCGTAGACCGGTGCCACCGTCCGGCCGGTGACCGCGAGGTCGCAGATCGCGCGCACGGAGGCGTCGGCGTGCCAGGAGCGGGGGTCGTCCCAGTCGACCAGGCCCGCGTTGGCTCCGTGGTCGATGACCGGCAGGGCCGGGTCGTCGCCGCTGCGGTAGAAGTCGTCGAGGCGGAGCACCGGGAGCCCGGTCGCGGCCGCGAGCCGCGACTTCCCCACGCCCGAGGGTCCGGCCAGCACGACGACACGGGCCACGACCGGACGGGGGAGCACCGCGTCATTGTGTCGGGTCGAGGCGTGGGGGGACTGAGGGTCGGCGCCAAACCCGTGTTGGTGAAGTCCAGGAAGTAGGGTTCGACCTCATGTCGACCCACCCTTCACCACGAGCAGCCGTCGTCTGGCTGGTCTCCGCAGCCGTGGCCCTGACCGGGACCCTGGCCGCCACGACGACCGCGGCGTCGGCCGACCAGGTGCACGTGGCGCACGCCCTCTTCGGGATGCACGACGGGTCCAGCTCCAAGACGTCGCCCGCGACCTCGAGGTCCTACGCGCACCTCCACGAGGGCGCCGTACGCCTGTGGGACGTCGGCGTCCAGTGGCGCGACATCGAGCGCACCCGCGGGCAGTACACGTGGACCAAGCTCGACCAGCTGGTGAGCGACGCACAGGCGGCGCATGCCGAGGTGACGATGGTCGTCGCGATGACGCCGTCGTTCTACTCCTCCGACCCGCGGAAGCCACCGCGCAACCTCGCGCACTACCGGGACTTCGTGGCCGCCCTGATGCATCGCTACAAGGTCTTCCAGGGCTCGCGCGGCATCGCCAGCTACGAGGTCTGGAACGAGGTCAACATCTCGACGTTCTGGACCGGCAGCATGCGCCGGCTGGCTCAGCTGAGCAAGACCATGCACGACGTGCGCGACCGGGTGGACCGCAAGGCGCAGGTGATCGCGCCGCCGATGGTCACCCGCCTGCCCTTCGAGCAGGACTGGATGCAGAAGTACTACCGAAGCAGACTGAACGGCACCAAGGTGTGGCACTTCTACGACGCAGTCGCATTGAGCCTCTACCCGATGCCGAAGTACGGCCGGCGCCTGGGCGTCCCCGAGGACGGCATCACGCTGCTCCACCAGGTCAAGCGCAGGTTGCACGCCGCCGGCGTCCCGGGGTCGATGCCGATCTGGAACACCGAGGTGAACTACGGGCTCCAGAGCGGCGCCCAGGGCGGCACCGGGGCGGCGAGGATCTCCAACGCCCGCCAGGCCGCCAACATCGCGCGGACCTACCTCCTCAACGCCGCGAACGGCGTGAAGCGGGTGTTCTGGTACCGCTACGACATGAGCCCGATCGCGGGCGGGGGCACGCTCGGCAACACCCTGCTGTCCGACCCGATGAACGCGGCCCAGGTCACGCCCGTCGCCCGGTCCTACGTGACGGTGCAGCAGTGGATGCACGGCAGGCTGGTCGGCCCGCGAGGGAAGCGCCCCTGCCAGCGGGACGCCCGCGGCACCTACACGTGCGTGGTCACCGACGCGTCGGGCACCCGGCGGATCTACTGGAACCCGTTCCACCGGGCGACCGTCCGGCTCGCACCGGGCGCCCGCCACGTGCACGGCCTGCTCGGCGGCCAGACCAAGGTCAGGGGCGGCTCGCGGCTGACCGTCGACTTCCGACCGGTGATGGCCGACCACTGACCCCGTCGGTCGAGCCTGGTCCTCGTCGGTCGAGCCTGTCGAGACCTCAGACCCCGATCGGGTGCCAGACGGTCTTGGTCTCCAGGAACGCCGTCATCCGGTCGAGGCCGGGGTCCTCGGCCCAGTCCGGCTCGGCGGCCGGGGCACGTCGTACGCGCTTGAGGTTCTCCGCGGCGGCCACCTCGAGGGCCGTCGCCTGCTCGGGGTCGCCGGCCAGACCGGTCAGGTCGATGGCGTTCACGTCCATGTGCGAGGCCAGGGTCGGCGCCGTGCTCGCCAGGGCACCGGTCAGCAGGTTGACGACGCCGCCGGGGACGTCGGAGGTGGCGAGCACCTCGGCGAAGGTGACGGCCGGCAGCGGGCGGTCGGGTGACGCGGCGACGACGGCCGTGTTGCCGGTGACGATCACCGGCGCGACGACGCTGACCAGGCCGAGGAGGCTCGAGCCCGCGGGCGCCAGCACGGCGACCACGCCGGTGGGCTCGGGGGTCGAGAGGTTGAAGAACGGGCCGGCCACCGGGTTGGCGTTGCCGACCACCTGGGTGACCTTGTCGGCCCAGCCGGCGTACCAGACCAGACGGTCGATGGCGGCGTCGACGGTCTTGCCGGCGGCCGCCGAGGTGCCGCCCTCGCCCTGACGGACGGCGTCGACGAACTGCGGACGCCGGTCCTCCATCACCTCGGCGACGCGGTAGAGCACCTGCCCGCGGTTGTACGCCGTCCTGCCGGACCATCCCGGGAACGCCTTGCGCGCCGCCACCACCGCGTCGCGGGCGTCCTTGCGCGAGGCGAGCGCGGCGTTGGCGACGAAGCGGCCGCGGGCGTCGTTCACGACGTAGGAGTGACCCGACTCCGAGCGGGGGAACTCCCCGCCGATGAAGAGCTTGTAGGTCTTGCGGACGTCGACGCGTGTCACTTGAGGTACCCCTCCAGTCCGTGCCGGCCGCCCTCGCGGCCGTAGCCCGACTCCTTGTAGCCGCCGAAGGGGCTGGTCGGGTCGAACTTGTTGAAGGTGTTGGCCCACACCACGCCGGCACGCAGCGCGTTGGCCATCTTGAGGATGAGGGAGCCCTTGTCGGTCCAGACCCCCGCCGAGAGCCCGTACGGCGTGTTGTTGGCCTTCTCGACGGCCTCGGCGGGCGTGCGGAAGGTCAGCACCGAGAGCACCGGGCCGAAGATCTCCTCGCGCGCGATCCGGTGGGCCTGCGTGACGCCGGTGAAGAGGGTGGGCGGGAACCAGAAGCCGTGGTCGGGCAGCTCGCAGGGCGGCGACCAGCGGCCGGCACCCTCCTGCTCGCCGATGTCGGAGAGCTCGCGGATCTTGGCCAGCTGCTCGGCGGAGTTGATGGCGCCGATGTCGGTGTTCTTGTCCAGGGGATCGCCGACCCGGAGGGTGGTCATCCGGCGCTTGAGCCGTGCCAGCACGTCGTCGGCGACGCTCTCCTGCACGAGCAGGCGGGAGCCGGCGCAGCAGACGTGGCCCTGGTTGAAGAAGATGCCGTTGACGATGCCCTCGACCGCCTGGTCGAGCGGGGCGTCGTCGAAGACGATGTTCGCGGCCTTGCCGCCGAGCTCGAGGGTGACCCGCTTGTCGGTGCCGGCCACCGCCTTGGCGATCGCGCGGCCCACCTCGGTCGAGCCGGTGAACGCCACCTTGTCGACGTCCGCGTGGGAGACCAGTGCGCGACCGGTGTCGCCCGCGCCGGTCACGATGTTCACCACGCCGGCGGGCAGGTCGGCCTGCTGGCAGATCTCGGCGAACAGCAGCGCCGTCAGCGGGGTGGTCTCGGCCGGCTTCAGCACCACGGTGTTGCCACAGGCGAGTGCGGGCGCGATCTTCCACGCCAGCATCAGCAGCGGGAAGTTCCACGGGATGACCTGGGCCGCCACGCCGAGGGACTGCGGGTTGCCGGCTCCGTAGCCCGAGTACTCGAGCTTGTCGGCCCAGCCGGCGTAGTAGAAGAAGTGGGCCGCCGCGATCGGCACGTCGACGTCGCGGGACTCCTTGATCGGCTTGCCGTTGTCGATCGACTCCAGCACCGCGAGCTCGCGACCGCGCTCCTGGATGATCCGGGCGATCCGGAAGAGGTACTTGGCCCGCTCGCGACCGGGCATCCGACCCCAGACCCGGCTGTGGGCCCGCCGGGCGGCCTTCACCGCCGTGTCGATGTCGGCCTCGTCGGCCTCCGCGACCTCCGCCAGGACCTCCTCGGTCGACGGGCTGATCGTCTTGAAGCTGCGGCCGTGGCCGTCGACGAACTCGCCGTTGACGAACAGGCCGTACGACGGCTTGATGTCGACGATCCCGCGCGACTCAGGGGCGGGGGCGTACTCGAAGGAGGTCATCGGGCTCAGTCCAGGGTGAAGTAGTCGGGGCCGGAGTAGCGGCCGGTCTGCATCTTGGTGCGCTGCATCAACAGGTCGTTGAGCAGCGTGGAGGCGCCGAAGCGGAACCAGTCCGGGTCGAGCCAGTCGGGGCCGGCGACCTCGTTGACCATCACGAGGTACTTGATGGCGTCCTTGCTGGTGCGGATGCCGCCCGCGGGCTTGACCCCGATCATCTGCCCGGTCTGCTCGCGGAAGTCGCGCACCGCCTCGAGCATCACCAGCGTCACGGGCAGCGTGGCTGCGGGCTGCACCTTGCCGGTGGAGGTCTTGATGAAGTGGGCGCCGGCCATCATCGCCAGCCAGCTGACCCGACGTACGTTGTCGTAGGTCTGCAGCTCGCCGGTCTCGAAGATCACCTTCAGATGCGCCGACCCGCACACCTCGCGCACGGCCACGATCTCGTCGTGCACCTGCTGGTAGCGGCCTGCCAGGAAGGCGCCGCGGTCGATCACCATGTCGATCTCGTCGGCACCGGCCGCGACCGCGTCGCGCGTGTCGGCGAGCTTGACGTCGAGAGCGGCCCTGCCGCTCGGGAACGCCGTCGCGACCGAGGCGACGCGGACGGGGCTCGCGCCGAGGACCTCCTTGGCGGTCGCGACCATGTCGGGGTAGACGCAGACCGCGGCGGCGGACGGGCAGGAGGGGTCGGCGGGGTCGGGGCGCATCGCCTTGGCGGCGAGCGCCCGCACCTTGCCGTGGGTGTCCTGCCCCTCGAGCGTGGTGAGGTCGACCATCCGGATCGCGAGGTCGATGGCGTAGGCCTTCGCCGTGGTCTTGATCGAGCGCGTCCCGAGGCTCGCCGCCCGGGCCTCGGCGCCCACCTGGTCGACGCCGGGCAGGCCGTGGAGGAAGCGCCGCAACGAGGCCTCGGAGGCGGTGATGTCGACCCAATCGTTACCCGGGCCGGCCGCTGCCGTGGCTGTGCTGGTCATCTCGCCAGCATAGAGTTGTGGACCCGGGACGAGGAATCCGAGTCCGCGCCGACTGCGAGGTGATCACCCGATGTCCGAGAAGGTCCAGGCGTTCCGTGTCACGAGCGGGCGGGTGACCGGGGTGATCGGCCTGGTGATGTGCGTGACCGTCGCCGCGCTCTTCGTGCTCACCGAGCCCCTGGCCGCGGCCGTGTCCGGAGTCCTCGGCTGTGCGTTCGTCGCCGTGCTCTGCTGGGCGGCCCTGCTCCGGCCCCGCGTCGCGGCGACCGCGGAGGACCTGTGGATGTGGACCCTGCTCCAGAAGGTGGCCATCCCGCTGGCCTCGATCGACACGGTGCTCGTCCGCCGCTATCTCGTGGTGCGCGCCGGAGGGGTCAAGTACATCTGCCCGGCCATCGGCCGGTCGCTGCGCCAGACCGCACGCACCGAGTTGAAGTGGCAGGGGAGCTCGCAGATGCTCGCGCCCGGCATGCAGGTCAACGACGAGAGGATCGCGGCTCAGACCGACGTCAAGGACACCAAGGAGCTGGCGTACGCCGACTTCGTGGAGACCGAGATCGTGCGCCTGGCCGATGCCGACCGGCTCCGTCGTGGCATCGAGCCGCGCTCGGAGGAGGAGTACGAGCTCGCTGCCCAGGTCCGACGCCAGTGGGCCCGGCTCGAGATCGGCGCGCTCGTCGTCCTCGGCGTGGCCTTCGTCATCTCGCTGTTCCTGCTCTGAGTCTCGACAGGCTCGACCACCGAGGACACAGGCTCGACCAGCGACCTAGATGCCCGCGGCGGCCTTGATGTCGTCGCGCAGGGCGTCGAGGCGGGCGGCCGCGGAGATCCGGGCGGCGTCGACGCCGCTCTCGGGGTCCACCGGTACGACGACCTCGAGGTAGCACTTGAGCTTGGGCTCGGTGCCGCTCGGTCGGACCACCACGCGGGCACCGCCGGCGAGCCGGTAGCGCAGCCCCTCGGTCGGGGGGAGGCCCCCGTCGCCGGCCGCGAGGTCGTCGATCGACTCGACGACCAGGCCGCCGAGGCTCGCGGGCGGGGTGGCGCGCAGCCGCTCCATCGCCGCGGCGATGCGCCCGAGATCGGTCACCCGCACCGACAGCTGGTCGGTGGCGTGCAGGCCGTGGGCCAGCGCGAGGTCGTCGAGCACGTCGACCAGGCCGCGGCCGCGGGCCTTCTCCTCGGCGGCCAGCTCGCAGAGCAGGAGCAACGCCGAGACGCCGTCCTTGTCCTTGACGTGCTCGGGGTCGACGCAGTAGCCGAGCGCCTCCTCGTAGCCGAAGACGAGGCCGTCGACCTTGCTGATCCACTTGAACCCGGTGAGGGTCTCGGCGAACGGCTGACCGGCCGCGGCCGCCATCTTGCCGAGCAGGCTCGAGGAGACGATCGAGCACGCGTAGGTGCCCTGGTGGCCGGTCGTGAGCAGATGGTGGGCGAGCAGCGCGCCGACCTCGTCGCCGCGGAGCATCCGCCAGCCGTGGGCGTCCGGCACAGCGGCAGCGCAGCGGTCGGCGTCCGGGTCGTTGGCGACCACCAGGTCGACGCCGCGTCGTGCGGCCAGCTCCGTCGCGAGGTCCATCGCGCCGGGCTCCTCGGGGTTGGGGAAGGCCACGGTGGGGAAGTCGGGGTCGGGCTGCTCCTGCTGCTCCACCACGAACGGCGCCTCGAAGCCCGCGGTCTCCAGCACCTGCACGACCGAGGTGCCTCCCACGCCGTGCAGCGGCGTGTAGACCAGCCGGAGGTCGCGCGGACCGTCGCCCGCGAGCCCGGCCACCGTGTCGAGGTAGGTGTCGACGACGTCCTCCGCGAGCGTCCGCCAGCCGTCGGTGCGTGGCACGTCCGCGAGCGGTCCGACGGAGGCGATGCGGGCCGCGATCTCACCGTCGGCGGGTGGCACGATCTGGCTGCCGTCGCCGAGGTAGACCTTGTAGCCGTTGTCGCGCGGCGGGTTGTGGCTGGCCGTCACCATCACCCCGGCGACGCAGCCCAGCTCGCGGATCGCGAACGCGAGCAGGGGCGTGGGCAGCGGCCGCGGCAGCACCAGGGCCTGCAGGCCGGCACCGGTCATCACGTCGGCGGTGTCGCGGGCGAAGACGTCGGAGTTGTGGCGAGCGTCGTAGCCGATCACCACCGACGCGTGCCGGTCGGCCCCCTGGTCCTTGAGGTACGCCGCGAGCCCGGCGGCGGCGCGGATCACCACCACCCGGTTCATCCGGTTGGAGCCCGCACCCAGCTCGCCGCGCAGACCCGCGGTGCCGAACTCCAGGGTGCCGTCGAACCGGTCCGCGAGGTCCGCGGTGTCACCGGCCTCGATCACCCGCTCGAGCTCGGCGCGCGTCTCGGGGTCGGGGTCCTCGGCAGCCCAGGCCCGGGCACGCTCGATCAGGTCGGTCACGCCTCGCAGGCTAGTGGTGCCGCTCCGCCCAGGTCACGGCGTACGCCGCGAACGCCCGGGCTGCGTCCGCCTGGCCGGGGGCGGGGGCCCTACCGGGCTCCCAGCCCGACCCGCGCTCGTCACGCACCTGGCCGAGCAGCGGTCGCCACTGCGGGCCCAGGGTCCGCAGGGCCCACTCGAGGGCGCCGGCCTTGCTCGCGACCCGTGCCGTCGTGAGGGTGTAGAGCATCCGGCAGACCGTGATCACGGCGTAGCGCTGCGCCCACGCGATCGTGTCGACGTCGATCCACGTCGCCAGGTCGTCCATCAGTGAGGGGAGGGCGGCGGCGGACTCGGCCCGCAGTGCCTGCTGGGGGACCTCCGTCATGAACGTGCGCGGCTGCGGGCCGACCAGTGCGATGCCGTGCTCACGCAGGATCCACCGGGTGTAGGCGCGGTTGCAGTGGTCGTCCCACTCCAGGGTGCGGTGACCGTGGTTGTTGAACAGCCACTCCCGGCCCAGCGAGGACACGTCCGCGAGCTCGTCCACCGGTGCGTACGAGCCCTCGAGGTCGTGGCACCAGTGACCCTCGCGCGTCGGGACCTCGTCGTGGAGCGCCCGGAGAGCCGCTTCCTGAACGCCATCCGGTCGACACCGGGTGGCCACCAGGAAGTCACAGTCGCTGTGAAGGTCGCCTGCCCCGAGCGCGAACGACCCCTGCACGTAGGCGCCCACGAGGTCGTCGCCCAGGATGCGCCGCCAGTGTCCGACCAGCTCGTCGAGCAGCTCGTCGAGGTCGGCGTACGGCGTGATGGGCACCGGCCGAGGGTAGGCGGGGGCATGATCGGACGGTGACCGATTTACCGCCTCCATCCGACGGCGACGCACCCATCGCGACCCGGATCCGCGCGCTGGACGCGCTCATGGGGCGGGACCGGTTCGTCGCGGTGTGCGTCGACCTGCTCGGTGGCGCCGACCGCACGTCGTACGTCCCGGAGCTGCGCTACCTCACCGGTCACACCTGGGAGGACGGCGACCCGGTGCGCGACCCGGCCGTGTGGAAGGACTACTGGGTCCGCACCTGGGGCGCTCGCGGCCTCCTCCACTGCTGGCACGACGCCGCCACCGACGCCATCGTCACCGGCCTGGGCGACGACCACTACCGGCCGGCGGAGATGTGCCTCAAGGTCGCGGCGAAGCACGACGTCGCGGGCACCGGCCCCGGTGCCGCGGCGCTCGCTCGCCACGAGCTCCCGCGGGTGCGTGCCAACGCGGTCCGCACCCTGGGCGTAGTGGGTGACACCGAGCACGTGGAGGTCGTGCTGGCGGCTCTGGACGACCCGGAGGCAGGGGTGCGGGGGCACGCGGCGCGCGCCTACGAGCGGATGGCGAAGCGGCTCGACCTCCCCGGCCTCGACGAGGTCGGGATCAGTGCGACCTGAGCACCGACAGGATCGCGCGCGCCTTCGCGTACGTCTCCTCGAGCTCCTCGGCGACCTGCGACCGGACGGTGATGCCGCCGCCCGTGCCGAGCGTCCACTGCCCGCCGCCGGCCGTGGCCAGCGAGCGGATCACGACGGCGAGGTCGGCCCGCCCGTCGGGCCGCACCCACCCGAAGGCGCCCGAGTACACCCCGCGCGGCGTGGTCTCCACCTCGTCGATGATCTCCATCGTCCGCAGCTTCGGGGCTCCCGTCATCGAACCGGGCGGGAAGACCGACCGGAGCGCGCCCATCGTCGAGACGTCGTCGCGGAGGTGACCCGTGACCACCGAGACCAGCTGGTGCACCTGCGCGTACGACTCGACCGTCATCAGCGCCGGCACCTCGACGGTGCCGGGGTCGCAGACGCGGCTCAGGTCGTTGCGCAGCAGGTCGACGATCATCAGGTTCTCGGCGCGCGACTTCGGGTCGTGCGCCAGTCGCGTCGCGAGGTCACGGTCCTCCTCGGCCGTGCCGCCACGGGGGAGCGTCCCCTTGATCGGCCGCGCCTCCACCACGCGGTGGTCGTCGACGCCCGCGAAGCGCTCCGGGCTGGCGCTGAGCAGCCAGCCGCGGGCGCCCTCGACGTCGTGCTGCAGATAGCCGGCGTACGGCGCGGGGCTGCGGTGGCGCAGGCCGAGATAGACGCTGGCGGGGTCGGCCGCAGCGTCCGCGGCGACCCGGTAGGTGAGGTTGACCTCGTAGCTGCGCCCCGCGTGCAGGTGCTCCTGCACGGCGTCGAACGCCCCGGCGTACCAGCCCTCGTCGACCAGCGGCCCCTTCTCCCGTGGCGCCGGGATCCCACGGTCCGCTGGAGCAGCCTCGACGGGCTCCGGGGTGAGCAGGCGGTCCGGGTGCACGCGCAGCCACACGGCGTCGGGCTGCCCCGCCCCCGGCCGCGCGGGTAGGTCGGGCCGCGCGGCGTAGCCGAGGTACCCGACCCAGAGCGCGTCGTCCGGGCCGGCCGCGATCTCGTCCTCGAGCACCGTGAAGACGTCGGAGCCGACGACCTCCGACCCGCCCGAGACGTGCCGGGTGACGAGACCGGCCGCGGCGTCGAGGCTGAGCGACACGTCGTCGTCCGCGAGCCATCCCAGCACCGGCCCGAGCCCGGGCCACCCGCGCTCGTGGACCCGGTCGAGCCAGAAGCAGCGCGGGTGGCGCGCCGCGATCGCCCGGAAGGTCTCGGCCCGGTCAGTCATCGCCGCTGCCGAGGAAGGAGGCCACGAGTCGACGGCCGTGCTCGCTGAGCACCGACTCGGGATGGAACTGCACGCCCTCCAGCGGCCGCGAAAGGTGGCGAACGCCCATCACGGTGCCGTCGGCATCGGTGGCGGTGATCTGGAGATCGGGCGGCAGCCGGACCGCGGCCAGCGAGTGGTAGCGCACCGCACGGAACGGGCTGGGCAGGCCCGCGAACACCCCCGCTCCGTCGTGCTCCACGTCGGCGACCTCGCCGTGCGCCGGACGGACCCGTTCCACCGACCCGCCGAGGGTGGTGACGATGCCCTGCAGGCCGAGGCACACCCCGAGCACCGGCACCTCGGCCCCAGCCGCCACGCGGCGCACGACCTCGCTGCCGACGCCGAAGTCGCGCGGGTCTGCCGGATGACCCGGCCCGGGTGAGAGGACGACGTGGGTGAAGGCGAGCACCTCGTCGGCGTCGGCCTCGTCGTGCTCGACGACGGTCGGCAGCACCCCGGTGACCGCGGCGAGCAGGTGCACCAGGTTCCAGGTGTAGGAGTCGTAGTGGTCGACCACGACCACGTCGGGAGCCGTCACGTCGCCCACTCGCGCTCGAGGGCCTCGTCGAGGGCCCGCGTCACGGGACCGGCCGGCCACGGTCCGGCGAGGTCGCACGTCGTCACCGGACGGACGCCGCCGATGGAGCTCGACACGAACACCTCGGTGGCCTCGGTCAGCTCGGCGAGCGCGACCGGACGGACGTGGGCGTCGATGCCGAGACGGTCCAGGATCCGCAGGACGGCGTCGCGGGTGATGCCGGGCAGGATCCGGCCGTCGAGCGGTGGCGTGCTCACCCTCGAGTCCCGGACCACGAACACCGTGCCCCGGCCGGTCTCCAGCAGACGGTCGTCCTCGTCGACCAGGAGGGGGTCGACGTCGGGATCGGCCGGATCGGACCAGGCCTCGAGCTGCGCGCGGTCCCGCCACTTGTGGCCGCCCCACCCGCCGGGGCACCGGCGTACGACGAGCCGCCAGGGCGCGCGCGGGCGGCCCGCGAGCGGCTGGGCGTCGACCGAGGGGTCGGTCCCCGGCACGAACGTCACCCGCACCCGCTGCAGCGGCGACCCCGTCGCGACCACGGTCTCGGACACCTCGCGGGCGAGCGCGGTCACGTCGAGCACGACGTCGTACAGCTCGCGGACACTGGCGGCGAGTCGGGCCAGGTGAGGCGCGAGGGCGACGGGCTCCCCCGCCTGCACCAGCACGGTGTCGAAGACCCCCGCCCGAGGATCAGGGCGACCGCTCACAGGCGGGGGACGATCCGCCCGAGCAGGTCTCCCATCCGGCTCGCGGCGGCGCGGCCCGCCTCGAGCACCTCGGCGTGGTCGAGCGGCTCGCCGGAGATGCCGGCGGCGAGGTTGGTGACCAGCGAGATGCCGAGGACCTCCATCCCGGCCTCGCGGGCCGCGATGGCCTCGAGCGTCGTGCTCATGCCGACCAGGTCGCCGCCGATCCGGCGCACCATCTCGATCTCGGCCGGGGTCTCGTAGTGAGGCCCGGGGAACTGCACGTACACCCCCTCGTCGAGGGTGGGGTCGACCTCGCGGCACATCGTCCGCAGACGGGAGCTGTAGAGGTCGGTGAGGTCGACGAAGTGGGCACCCTCGATGGGGGAGCGGGCCGTGAGGTTGATGTGGTCGCGGATCAGCACCGGCGTCCCGGGCAACCAGGCCTGGTTGAGGCCGCCACAGCCGTTGGTGAGCACGATCGTGCTGCACCCGGCCGCCGCCGCGGTGCGGACCGGGTGGACGACGGCTGCGACGCCCTTGCCCTCGTAGTAGTGGGTGCGGCTGCCGAACAGCAGCAGCCGGCGGCCACCCGCGTCGATGCTGCGGATCGTCCCGGAGTGGCCCGCGACGGCGGCGGCGGAGAAGCCCGGCAGGTCGGTGGAGTCGATCTCGGCGGTGGGCTCCCCGAGGGACGCGGCGGCGGGGAGCCACCCCGAGCCGAGCACGAGCGCGACGTCGTGGCGCGGCACGCCGGTGAGGCGGGCGAGGGTGTCGGCGGCTTCCTGGGCGAGGTCCTGGGCGGTCACCCCAGGGAGCCTAGGGCGTCGGCCGGGTGCCAAGATTTTGCCCGCCGATCAGTGGCCGCACGGGGCGGCATGGTGGAGTCTGATCGGAGGTCGTTGGGGGGATCGGACCGTGGGGATTCTGCGCTGTGCTGCGCTGGCGCTCGTCGCGCCGCTCCTCGCCATGCCCGCAGCAGCGGTCGGTGCCAGCTCGGCACCATCGACGGCGTCGGCGGAGGCGGCCCCGCTCCGAGCGCCGGCGACGGTCCGCCTGCTGGCCGCCCGCCTGTACTGGGGTGAGACCCCGCCGTCGTACCCAAGCACCCGGAGGGCGCGCGCCGACCTCGACCGCACGGCGTCGTACTTCGAACGGGTCTCACGCGGTCAGGAGTCGTTCCACGTCACGCTGACCCCCTGGGTCCACGTGCGGGCCAGCGCCGCGACCATGTGCAGCCGGCAACGTGCGTCGGCCCACCTCGCACGTCGTGCTCTGGCCCGCGCCGGCTACCACCCGCAGCGCTTCAACCGACTGATGCTGCTGACCGAGCAGTGCAACGCGGCGGTGTCCGTCGGACAGCAGCCCGGGCACGTCAGCTGGATCCGCTACCGCAACCCCGGCATGTCGACGCTGGTCCACGAACTGGGACACAACCTCGGGCTCGAGCACGCCTACGGCGTGGTGTGCCGCCAGGGCGGCCTCCGGGTTCCACTCGGCGGTCGGTGCCGCTCCGTGGAGTACGGCGACAGCTGGGACGCCATGGGGCACTCGAACGCGTCGTTCTCGGTGCCGACCCTGAGCCGTCTGGGCTGGGCCGGTGGGGTCGCCACCGCGTCCACGTCGGGCGCCTACGTGCTCGCCGACGTCGAGCACTCCGGGCGTGCTCTGCAAGGGCTGCGGATCCCGGTGGCCGGTCGCGTCACGTACTGGGTGGAGTACCAGCCCGAGCACAGCACCGAGATCGGCCGCAGCATCCCGGGTGTCTCCATCCGGCGCCAGGTCGGCCACGGCCCGGTCGAGCTCGTGGACGCGTCGCCCGGCAACCCCGCCGGGATCGCCGACTCCGACCGCGACCTGAGCAACCCCGCCCTGCCGGCCGGCAGCAGCATCACGACGCCGGAAGGTGTGCGGCTCACGACCGTGTCGGCCGGGCGGACGGCGACCGTCGAGGTGCAGTACGGCCTGCCGGTCGGCGTTCCGGATGCTCCGACGCTCACCGACGCCACCCTGCTCGGGGGCGGCAGGTACCAGGTCGACTGGCAGTCGGCCGCCGACAACGGACAGATCGTCCTCGGCTACCAGGTCACCGCCCAGCCGAGCGGCGCCGCCACCTTCGTCCGGAGCCCCGGTGCCTACCGCACCGCCGTCGTGCTCCCGGTCGGGCGCCACGCCGGCGCGCAGACCTTCACGGTCACGGCGGTCAACCAGGTGGGGTGGTCCGCTCGGAGCAGCCCGGTGTCCGGTCAGAGGCCCGTCGAGCGGCAAGGCCGGAGCCTGAGCCCCGCCACGTAGTCGTCCGGCGCGTCCGCGGCTTCGGCCGCCTCCGCGATCACCCCGAGGTACGACGCGCTCGGGAGGCCGCCCTCGAAGGCGTCCAGGACGTAGGTCCACGACAGCAGCTCGCCGGTCATCGTCGAGACCCGCACCTTGGTCTTGCGGTAGAGGCCGGTCTCGGTCGACTCCCAGCCGTCGAGGGCCGACTCGTCCTCCCGCGACACGTCGTACACCGCGACGAAGACCTGCTCGATCGGGTCCTCCACGATCGTCGAGAGGGCGCCGTCCCAGCCGAGGTCCTCGCCGCCGAAGGTGAGCCGCCAGCCGGTCAGCCATCCCGTCGTCTGGAGCGGGGAATGGGGGCACCGGAGTCCCATCCGCCGCGGGTCGAGGTTCGACGCATAGGCGGCGTAGAGGGGCACGGCGACAGGTTAGTGCGTTCCCCTAGGCTGGGTGGCGTGAGCGAGCAGACCGACAGCCAACACTTCGACGTCATCGTCCTCGGCGCCGGACCGGGCGGCTACGTCGCCGCGATCCGCGCCGCGCAGCTCGGCAAGTCCGCCGCGGTGATCGAGAAGAAGTACTGGGGTGGCGTCTGCCTCAACGTCGGTTGCATCCCGTCCAAGGCGCTGCTGCGCAACGCCGAGCTGGCACACGTGCTGACCCACGAGAAGGACGTCTTCGGGATCCAGGGCGAGGCGACGATGGCGTTCGGGCCGACCCACGCGCGCTCGCGCAAGGTGAGCGCCGGGATCGTCAAGGGCGTCCACTTCCTGATGAAGAAGAACAAGGTCACCGAGATCGACGGGTGGGGCACACTGCTTCCTCGCGAGGGCGACGGTCCCGGGAGGATCGACGTCGCGCTCAACGACGGCGGCACCACGACGTACACCTACGACGACCTGATCATCGGCACCGGCGCCACCACCCGCCTGGTCCCGGGCACGACGCTGAGCGAGCGGGTGGTGACCTACGAGGAGCAGATCCTCGACCCCGAGCTGCCCGGGTCGGTGATCATCGCCGGCTCCGGAGCGATCGGGGTGGAGTTCGCCTATGTGATGGCCAACTTCGGCGTCGACGTGACGATCGTGGAGTTCCTCGACCGGATGGTGCCGACCGAGGACGCCGACATCTCCAAGGAGCTGCTCAAGCACTACAAGAAGCTCGGCGTGAAGGTGCTGCTCGGCACCAAGGTCGAGTCGATCTCCGACGCCGGCGCCGAGTCGGGCGAGAAGGTCAAGGTCACGGTCTCGAAGGACGGTCAGTCCGAGGTGCTCGAGGCGGACAAGGTGCTCCAGGCGATCGGCTTCGCCCCGCGGCTGGAGGGCTACGGGCTCGAGTCCCTCGGGGTCGCGACCGAGCGCGGTGCGATCGTCGTGGACGAGTTCTGCCGGACCAACGTCGAGCACGTCTACGCGATCGGCGACGTCACCGCGAACCTGATGCTGGCCCACGTCGCCGAGGCGATGGGGATCGTCGCCGCCGAGACCATCGCCGGCGCCGAGACCATGCCGGTCGCCTACGACTTCGTCCCGCGCGCGACGTACTGCCAGCCGCAGATCGCCTCCTTCGGCTACAGCGAGGCTCAGGCGAAGGAGAAGGGGTACGACGTCAAGACCGCGACGTTCCCGTTCTCGGCCAACGGCAAGGCCCAGGGTCTCGGCGAGGCCGTCGGCTTCGTGAAGGTGGTGGCCGACGCGGAGTACAACGAGATCCTCGGCGCCCACCTGATCGGGCCCGACGTCACCGAGCTGCTCCCGGTGCTCACGCTGGCGCAGAAGTGGGACCTCACCGCCGACGAGGTCGCCCGCAACGTCTTCGCTCACCCCACGCTGACCGAGGCCGTCAAGGAAGCCGTGCACGGCATCGCCGGGCACATGATCAACCTCTAGCTCGGCCCGGCCTCTAGGCCGGTTCGGTGAGGTGGCGGTGCGCCCGCTCGATGACCGGAGGAGGCCCGACCACCACCAGGAACCTGCCCTCCCAGCCGCCGTGGTCCGGGCTCAGGAGGAGGCCGATGGTGTAGTCAACGGCGTCCTCCAGCCCCGGCACCGTGAACACGAAGTCCTGCCCGAAGCCGCCCTCCTCGAGCGCCGACATGGCGAAGTCCTGCCCGCTCACCGAAGGCTCTGTGAGCGAGTCGAAGCAGACGATCTCCTGCAGGTCGGGGCGCAGAGAGGCGAGGACCTCGGCGCTGTCGGGGCCGAGGTCGGCCGACACCACCGCGACGTAGGGTCCGTTGCTCACCTGCGCCGCCGCGGAGGGCTCGGCCAGCACGACCTGGCACCACCGCCCGTCGCGGTTGACGTCGACGACGTCCAGCTCGGGAGCGCTCATGCCCCGACTCTAGGAGGGGTTCCGCGGGCCGTCGCAGCCCGGTCGGCACTGGTGCCTGTGGGACCCCTGGCGACTGCAACAATGAGGCCATGACCACCCCCGCCCGCGTCGTGATCGTGGGGGGAGGCCCGGGTGGGTACGAGTCGGGACTGGTCGCCGCTCAGCTCGGCGCCGAGGTCACCATCGTCGACACCGACGGTCTGGGCGGCTCGGCGGTCCTCACCGACTGTGTGCCGAGCAAGACGCTGATCGCGACCGCCGAGCTGATGACGGAGGTCTCGGGTGCCTCCGAGCTCGGTGTCAGCCTCACCGACTCCATCGGTGGTCGAGCGGAGTCGAGACCCGGCGTCCACGTGGACCTCGCCCGGGTGAACGCCCGGGTCAAGCAGCTCGCCCACGACCAGTCCGACGACATCGCCCGCCGGCTGGAGAAGGAGGGTGTGCGTGTGGTCAGCGGCCGCGGGCGGCTCGACGGTCCCGACCGGGTCGTGGTCACCGACGCGGAGGGCTCCGAGACCGCGCTGGAGGCCGACGCGGTGCTCCTGGCCACCGGGGCCGCCCCGCGGACGTTGCCGAGCGCCCGGCCGGACGGCGAGCGGATCCTGACCTGGGTGCAGGTCTACGACCTCACCGAGCTGCCGGATCACCTGATCGTCGTGGGCTCAGGGGTGACGGGCGCGGAGTTCGCCAGCGCCTATCTCGCCCTCGGCGCCGACGTGACTCTCGTGTCGAGCCGCGACCGCGTGCTGCCCGGCGAGGACGCCGACGCGGCCGCCGTGCTCGAGGACGTGCTCACCCGTCGCGGCATGCACGTCCTGTCGCGCTCACGGATGGAGTCGGTGACGCGCGATGCGGACTCGGTCACCGTGACGCTGACCGACGGACGCACCGTCCACGGCTCCCACTGCATCCTCGCCGTCGGGTCCGTGCCCAACACCGACGGCCTCGGGCTCGAGACCGCCGATGTCGCCACCGACGACGCCGGCTTCGTGACGGTGGACCGTGTCTCGCGCACCACAGCGCGCGGGGTGTACGCCGCGGGCGACTGCACCGGTGTCCTCATGCTGGCCAGCGTGGCTGCCATGCAGGGCCGGATCGCGATGTGGCACTTCCTCGGCGACGCGGTGTCTCCGCTCGACCTCAAGACCGTGTCGTCCAACGTGTTCACCGCCCCCGAGATCGCCACCGTGGGCTGGTCGCAGGAGGCCGTCGACAAGGGCGAGATCGCCGTCAACGAGGTGCTGCTCCCGCTCGCCGGCAACGCGCGGGCCAAGATGCAGGGCGTTCGCGACGGCTTCGTGAAGCTCTTCTGCCGTCCCGGCACGGGCATCGTCGTCGGTGGCGTGGTCGTGGCCCCGCAGGCCAGCGAGCTGATCCACCCGGTCTCGATCGCGGTCGCCCAGTCACTCACCGCCGACCAGCTGGCGCAGGCGTTCACCGTCTACCCGTCGATGAGCGGATCGGTGGCCGAGGCCGCCCGCAGGTTGCATCGCGTGTGACTTCGTGGTCACCTGGTTGCCCGCCGTGATCGCCTCACGCGTCACGGCAGTCACAGAGATCAGCCACGGGGGAGACCACCACGATGACCACGCGTCGTACGAGCGTCCCGGCCGCGCTCACCGTCCTCGCCGCCCTGGCGGCGGCGGGCGTCGGCCACGCGTCCGAGGCCACGGCCGCGCCGGCCCTCACCGTCCCGAACCACGCGACGATCACCGTCGCCGGCCGGGGCTTCGGCCACGGGCACGGCATGAGCCAGTACGGCGCCCAGGGCGCGGCGCAACAGGGCCAGACCGCCCAGCAGATCGTGCGCTTCTACTACCCCCGCACCAGGTCGGGCACGACGAAGGACGTCGTACGGGTGCACATCACCGCCGACACCGACGACAACACGACCGTGGTGGCACGCTCCGGGCTCAAGGTGCGCGACCTCGGCACCGGTACGACGACCTCCGTCCCGGCCAGGGGACCGGTCAGCAAGGCGTCGCGGTGGCGGCTCTCCGCCGGCGCGGGAGGCACGACGAAGGTGTCGTACCTGACGGGTGCCTGGCACGTGTGGAAGAAGCTCAGCGGCGACGGTGAGCTCCGCGCCTCCGGTGCCCTGAGGCTCGTCCTGCCGTCCTCCACGGTGGCCTACCGCGGGGCGCTCCAGTCGCGCAGCCTGCCCGGCACCTCGGCGCGCCACCGGGTCACCGTCAACCGGGTCGCGCTCGACGACTACGTCCGCGGCGTCATCCCGCGCGAGATGCCGGCCTCGTGGCTGCCGGCCGCGCTCCGCGCCCAGGCGATCGCGGCCCGCACCTACGCGGCGTTCGAGGTGGCCGACTCGACCAACCGCGTCTACCAGCTCTGCGACACCAGCAGCTGCCAGGTCTACGGCGGCAAGTCGGCCGAGTTCACCTCCACCAACCAGGCGACCGCCGCCACCGCCGGCCAGATCCGCACCTTCCACGGGGCCCCGGCGTTCACCCAGTTCTCCGCCAGCAACGGCGGCTGGATGAGCGACGGCGGCAAGCCCTACCTCGTCGCGAAGAAGGACACCTTCGACCCGTGGTCGGGCAACCCCTACCGAGCGTGGACGACCAAGGTCACCTCCCAGGCGATCGAGAAGGCCTGGCCGTCGCTGGGCAACCTCACCGGCATCACCATCGGCACGCGCGACGGCAACGGGCAGTGGGGCGGCAGGGTGGTGAAGATGACCCTGCACGGCAGCGCGACGGCCAACCTGCCCGTCACCGGCGACGACTTCCGCTCTCGTCTCGGCCTGCGCTCCACCTGGTTCAACCTGTCGGCCGCCGGCTGAGGGACCCGGCCCCATCGACCTGAACGGTCGTTCAGGCTAGGGTGAGCGGGCCATGATGATGAAGACGACGCCCTTCTACCCGCGGCTGAACGAGCTCAACCAGACCGGCCTCTACGGCCACTGGTCCGGCTACCTCTCCGCGCCGCGCTACGACCTCTCCGCGAAGCACGAGTACTTCGCGGTCCGGAACTCCGCGGGGTTCTTCGACAGCTCGCCGCTGCACAAGTACCGCATCACCGGCCCGGACGCCGAGCGCTTCCTGGCCGGCGTGATGACCCGCGACGTACGCCGCTGCCGGCCCGGCCAGGCGATGTACACCGTGTGGTGCGACGAGGCCGGCTACGTCCTCGAGGACGGCGTGCTGTTCCGGTACGCCGACGACGACTGGCTGCTCACCGCCGCGGAGCCCAACCTGGGCTTCCTCGACTCGCTGGTCGGCCGCCTCCGGGTGTCCATCGAGGACGTCAGCGCGGACTATGGCGTCCTCGCCGTACAGGGTCCCCGCTCGCGCGCCATCCTGGGCGAGCTCGCGCCCGAGGTGAACGACCTTCCGTACTTCGGTCTCACCCCCGCCAAGATCGGGGGTGCGCCGGTCACGATCTCGCGCACGGGGTACTCCGGCGACCTCGGCTTCGAGGTGTTCGTCGAGGCCGACGACGCCCTCGGGGTCCTCGACAAGGTCATCCAGGCCGGCGACGGGCAGGGCTTGCGTCCGTTCGGCGAGGACGCTCTGAACATGGTGCGGATCGAGGCGGGCCTGTCGCTGATCGGCGTCGAGTTCTCCTCGGCCCGCTACGCGTTCACCGATGCCGAGCGGTTCACCCCCAAGGAGCTCGGCTTCGGCTGGATGCTCGGCAAGGACGGCGGACAGCTCGGCGAGGGTCGGCCCTTCATCGGACGCCGCGCGATCGAGCGCGAGCTCCGCGACGGCACCTCGCGTTGGGCGACGGTCGGCCTGTGGGTCGACTGGCGGGAGTTCGAGCAGGTACACCTCGACCGTGGCCTGGTCGTGCCCAAGGACGAGAACCCCGTCCCGTGGGAGTCGATGCTCTACGGCGGCACCGACCGCGACGAGCGGGTCGGCTACGCCACCAGCCTGATGTACTCCCCGGTGCTGCAGCGCCACATCGGTATCGCGCGGGTGCTCCCGGAGTACGCCGCCAAGGACTCGACCGTGCATCTGGAGATCACCGTCGACCACGAGTACCTCACGGTGCCGGCCACGACGGACCGGATGCCCCTCTACAAGCCCGCGCGCAAGACCGGTTCGACCGTCGAGCTCGCCCCGATCTCCCACCGAATGGAGCAGTGAATGACGGCCAACAGCTACGACGCGATCGTGGTGGGTGGCGGCCACAACGGCCTCACCAACGCGGCGTACCTCGCCAAGTCGGGGCTCAGCGTGCTGGTGCTCGAGCGCCGCGGTTTCGTCGGCGGTGCCGCGATCACCGAGGAGCTGCACCCCGGGTTCTCGTTCACCACGTTCTCCTACGCGCTGAGCATGTTGCGGCCCGACATCATCCAGGACCTCGAGCTGGTCAAGCACGGCTTCATGCCGCTCCTGATGCCGACCCACTTCGCACCCATGGACGACGGCGACTACCTGCTGCTGACCGAGGACGAGCAGTTCAACGACCAGGAGATCGCTCGCCACAGCAAGCGCGACGTCGACAGCTACCACCGTTGGGAGCATGACCTGGAGAAGGTCATCCAGCTCGCGATGCCGATGTTCAACGCCGCCCCGCCCGACATCTTCAGCGATGACCCTGCCGACCAGGCCGACGTGGCCTGGATGATGAAGCAGCTCCGCGGGGCCGACAAGAAGACCCTCCACGACCTGATGCGGTTCCTCACCGGCAGCTGCGCCGACCTGATGGACGACTACTTCGAGTCCGACATCGTGAAGTCCGCGATCGCGTCCTCCGGCATCATCGGCAACAAGGTCGGCCCGATGTCGCAGGGGTCCGGCCTGGTGCTGCTCTTCCACCTGATGGGGGAGCAGGACGGTCAGCACGGCGCCTGGGGCTTCCACAAGGGCGGCAACGGCGGGTTCACGCAGGTGCTGCAGCGGGCCGCTGAGTCGTTCGGCGTCACGGTGCGCCTCGAGGCGCCGGTCGACCACGTGATCACCCACGACGGCACGGCGACCGGCGTCGTGCTCGCCGACGGCACCGAGTTCACGGCGCCGATCGTGGTCAGCGCCCTCGATCCCCGGCGTACCTTCACCGAGCTGGTCGACCCGCGCGAGCTGCCCAGCGACCTGAACGAGGCGATCAAGCGCTACCGCTTCCAGGGCACCTCCGCGAAGGTGAACTTCGCCCTCGACGACCTGCCCGTCTATCCGGCGCTCAAGGGCCGGATCGACCACTACGGCGGCTTCGTCAACATCGGGCCCTCCCTGGAGTACCTCGAGCGCGCGTACGACGATGCGAAGTACGGCTGGTACTCCCGGCTGCCCTACATCGACGGGGCGATCCAGTCCGTCGTGGACCCCGACATGGCGCCTCCCGGCAAGCACGTGATGAGCTGCTTCATCCAGTACGCGCCGTACGAGCTCAAGGGCAGCGACTGGGACACCGAGCGGGAGCCCTTCGGTGACACGGTCCAGGCCGTGCTGGAGACGCACTTCCCCGGCTTCGGCGACCTGGTGCTCCACCGTGAGGTCGTCACGCCGCTCGACATCGAGCGGGTCGCCGGGCTGACCGAGGGCAACATCTTCCACGGCGAGTTCCTGGCCACACAGATGTTCTTCAACCGCCCCGCACCGGGGTACGCCCGCTACAACACCCCGATCGCGGGCTACTACCAGTGCGGGTCAGGCACCCACCCGGGCGGCTGCGTCACCGGTGGCCCGGGCAAGCTCGCCGCACAGCGGATCCTGGCCGACCGGGACCGCTGACGCGCGCCTGCGGGAAGGGCGACCGACGGGGCCAGGCGTGGCTATCCTCTCGGCATGTATCTCATCCTCGCCATCATCGTGTTCGGCATGGCCATCGGCGCAGTCGCCCAGCTGATCCTCGGACGACGGGGTGGCCACGTCGACTGGACGTCGGCGATCGTGGCCGGTCTCGCCGGCTCGTTCCTCGGTGGGTTGGTGGTCAGCCTGCTGTCCGGTGACGGCCTCGCCCTGAGGCCGAGCGGCATCATCGGCTCGCTGGCGGGCGCGATCGCGCTGACCGCGGGTTGGCGCTGGTGGGAGCGCCGCAAGCGGCCGACCGCGGCGCAACGGGCAGCCAAGCGGTCCGGAGACCCCCGCAAGGCCAACCCGCGCTGACGACAAGGCGGGTCGGTCAGCCCAGGAACTGCTCCAGGAGGCCCGGCTGGGCCTCGCGGGCCAGGGCGACGGCGTCGTCCGCGGGGAGGTCGAGGACGCGCACCGACTGGCGACCGCCGGCCGTGGTCGCGACCAGATCGGTCAGCCCCACGCGGCGCTGGAACCACGTCGCCCGCAGGTTCCACCCGATCACCGACGGCGTCGCGAGAGCTTCGCGCCGCCGAGCGAGACTGCCCGACCGGGCCACGAGGTAGCCGGCGACCAGGGCGTGCCCGAGCCCGCGGGAGCGGTCGACGGCCAGGACCACGGCCACCGCGAGGGCCAGCACGACGACGAGCAGCCACCACCCCGTCGAGAAGTACGCCGCGACCGCGGCCGCCGCCGCCACGACGACGGCCGGCACCATCGCCCGCGTCCAGCGCCGGCGTACCGCGCGAGGCCCATGCCTGGTCAACGGTGTCCAGACCGGCTCGGGGCTCCCCAGCACCTCCGCCGCGACCCGGTCCACCTCGTCGCGCGGGGCCGGCGGGACCAGGACCGAGCTGCCCTGCTCCTTGCGGCCCAGTCCGGTCACGATCGCCGAGAGGCGGGCGCCGCCGGCGAGCCGGAGGCTGAGCGGCTCGCCGATGCTCACCCCGGAGACCCGGGCGTCGTCGAGGCTGGTCTCGCGGGTGGTGAAGAGGCCACGACTGAGGTGCCACGAGCCGTCCCGGGTCAGGCGGCTGAGCTGGAAGCCGAAGTTCGTGACGAGGTAGCCGGCGACGGCCAGCAGGCAGAGCACCACGACGACCGCCACCAGCCCGCCCAGCACGAGCAGGGTCACGCCCAGCCGAGCGAGGGCGTGGGTGTCCACCGTCAGGTTCCACTCCATGGTGCGGAAGGCCTGGGACAGCACGCCGAGGGCCGCGCCGGCGATGACGACGCCCGACGAGGTCAGGGGTGCGAAGCGCACCCAGCGCGGGTCGATGGAGAGCACCACCTGGCGGTCCGTACCCGGCTCGGCTGCAGGGTCCGCGGCGACGGAGACGCGGAGCAGCCGCCCCCGTAGCTCCTCGGCGGCGGCGACCGAGAGCCCGTCCAGCACCAGGCGGTCCTCGCCCTTGTCCGAGCTGCGGCCGGTCCCGACGCGGAGGGTGGCCAGGCCGAGCGCCCGATGGATCGGCGAGGCGGTCAGGTCGACGGTGCGCACCCGGTCGAGCGGCGTCGAGACGACGCGCTTGTTCAGCAGCCCCCGGCGTACCTCGACGCGCCCGGCGGTCAGGCGGTAGCTCGTGGTCAGGTATCGCAGCAGCCCGAGCGTGATCGGGATGCCGATCCCGACGAGGCCCCAGATGCCGCCGTCGGAGAAGCGGCCGAAGAGGACGAACCCGATCAGCACCGGGAGGAAGCGCCCGACCTCGCGGACCGGATGGACGAGCAGCATCCGGCTGTCGAGCCGATGCCAGCCGAGGACCTGGTCGACCGGATCCATCAGGTCGCGTCGCCCGGCACGGAGTCCGCCATCCGGGTCAGGTTCTCGACCACGGCGAGTGCGCGCTGCTGCTCGAGGCCCTCGATGGTGAGCGCACCGGCGGAGGAGGCGGTCGTGATCCGCACCGTGGCCAGGCCGAACAGCCGGGCGAGCGCACCCTCCCGGTGGTCGACGGTCTGGACCCGCGACATCGGGGCGATCCGCCGCTCGCGGGCCCACCATCCGGTCTGGGTGTAGACCGCGCTCTCGGTCACCTCCCAGCGGTGGACGTGGTAGCGCCACAGCGGCACCAGCACGACGTACGCCAGCAGGAGTACGACGAGTCCCGCCAGCAGCCAGGCGGGGAGGTGGAACCAGTTCCACGGGCCGCTGGCCAGGATCAGGAAGGCAAGCACGACCGCTCCGCGGAGGAGTTCCTCCAGACCCCACAGCAGACGCGCCCGTGGGCTGACCCGTTCGCTCGGAGCGCGCAGGTGGATGGGGTCGCGGGCCGGGCCGCCGACCGGGTCTGGTGCGGACATCAGTCCTTGAGCTCGCAGATGACGGCGCCGTTGGTGACCGTGTCGCCGACCTCCGCCTGGAGCGCGGTGACCGTGCCGGCCTTGTGGGCCTTGAGCGGCTGCTCCATCTTCATCGCCTCGAGCACGACGACCACGTCGCCCTCGGCGACCGTCTGGCCCTCCTCGACCGACACCTTGACGATGGTGCCCTGCATCGGGCTGGTCACGGCGTCACCGCTCGCGGCGGCGCCGGTCTTCCGGCCCGAGGAGCGCTTGGGCTTGTTTCCCCCGCCGGTCGAGCCCGAGACCCCGGCCCCCAGCCCGGCCGGGAGCGACACCTCGATCCGCCGTCCGCCGACCTCGACGACGACGGTCTGCCGCTCGCCGGGCTCGGCCGCCTCGGCGCCGGCACCGGCGTACGGCGTGATCTGGTTGTCGAACTCGGTCTCGATCCACGAGGTGTAGACGCCGAAGTGCCCGTCCGCGCCGATGTACGCCGGGTCGTCGACGACAGCGCGGTGGAACGGGATCACCGTCGGCATCCCGTCGACCACGAACTCCGCCAGCGCCCGGCGCGAGCGCTCGAGGGCCTGGGTGCGGTCCCGGCCGGTGATGATCACCTTGGCGATCAGGGAGTCGAACGCGCCGGGGATGGTCTCGCCGGCGACGTAGCCGCCGTCGACCCGGACCCCGGGTCCGCTGGGCGGCTCCCACCGCGAGAGCGTGCCGGGCGCGGGCATGAAGTTGTTGCCGCCGTCCTCGGCGTTGATCCGGAACTCGATCGAGTGACCGTCGACCACCGGGTCGCCGTAGCCGAGCTCCTCGCCGGCCGCGATCCGGAACATCTCGCGTACCAGGTCGAGGCCGGTGACCTCCTCCGAGACCGGGTGCTCGACCTGGAGCCGGGTGTTGACCTCGAGGAAGCTGATCGTGCCGTCCTGACCGACCAGGAACTCACAGGTGCCGGCGCCGACGTACGCCGCCTCGCGCAGGATCGCCTTGGACGCGTCGTAGAGCCGGGTCACCTGGTCGTCGGTGAGGAACGGCGCGGGCGCCTCCTCGACCAGCTTCTGGTGGCGGCGCTGGAGTGAGCAGTCGCGGGTGGAGACCACGACGACGTTGCCGTGCTGGTCGGCGAGGCACTGGGTCTCGACGTGGCGGGGCTTGTCGAGGTACTTCTCCACGAAGCACTCGCCGCGCCCGAAGGCGCTGACGGCCTCGCGTACGGCGGACTCGTAGAGGTCGGCGACCTCCTCCATCTTCCGGGCGACCTTGAGGCCGCGGCCCCCGCCGCCGAAGGCCGCCTTGATCGCGATCGGCAGGCCGTGCTCCTCGGCGAAGGTGACGACCTCGTCGGCGCTCTCGACCGGGTCCTTGGTGCCGGCGACCAGCGGCGCGCCCACCTTCTCGGCGATGTGGCGGGCCTTCACCTTGTCGCCGAGGTTCTCGATCGCCGCAGGGGGCGGACCGATCCAGACGAGCCCGGCGTCGAGCACGGCCTGGGCGAAGTCACGGTTCTCGGCCAGGAAGCCGTAGCCGGGATGGACCGAGTCGGCGCCGGCGTCCTGCGCGACCTTCACGATCTTGGCGATGTCGAGGTAGGAGTCGGCCGGGGTCGCGCCACCGAGGCTGTGGGCCTCGTCGGCGAGCCGGACGAAGAGCGCGTCGCGGTCGGGATCGGCGTACACCGCGACGCTGCCGATGCCGGCGTCCTTGCACGCACGGATCACGCGCACGGCGATCTCGCCGCGGTTGGCGATCAGGACCTTGTGCAGCGGCTTCACGTCGGGCAAGGCGCACTCCTGGACTGGGGTCGGACTCCGCCGTGCACACTATCGCCCGCCGGGGGCGCGCCGTTCCCGGAGTCAGAGCCCGAGGTCGTGGGTGAGCAGTCGGACCTGGTAGTCGAACCACGCGTCGTAGTCGTGGACGGCGTTGGTGAGGCGCCCGAACAGCTCGAAGCTGACCAGCCCGAACAGCGCTGCCCAGACGTACATCCCGCGAGCCATCAGCGCCGGCGGGACGCCCTCGAACCCCGGGGTCGCGACCACGCCCTCGAGGTCGGAGCGGGTGCTGGCGGGGAGTCGCTCGTGGGGCAGGGGTGCGACCACCCCGCGCTCGACGGCGTCGCGCAGGACCGCCGTCATCACCACCACGGTCCGGGTCGCCGGCCCGATCGTGTCCTCGGGGGCGGCGTACCCGGGCACGGGGGTCCCGTAGAGGAGGCCGTACTCCGACGGGTGGGCCCGGCTCCAGTCGCGGATGGCGTGGCACGTCGCGTGCCAGCGCCCGCGCAGGTCGGCACGACGTACGGCGGCCTCGGCGCGCTCGGTCACCTCACCCAGGTCGTCGTAGGCGTCGATGATCAGTGCGGTGAGCAAGGCGTCGCGGCTGTCGAAGTAGCGGTAGACCGCCGACGAGACCATGCCCAGCTCGCGCGCCACCGAGCGCAGGGAGAGGTCGGCACCGTCGGTGGCGAGATGCCGGCGAGCCACCCGCTTGATGTCCTCGATGGTCTGGGCCCGTGCCCGGGCTCGAACGCCGGGTGTCTGCTCTGGCATGGGAACAGTCTTGCACAGAAATGTGAGCAGTGCTCTTGCTTTCTGATGCGATGTGAGCAATGCTCTGAAACGAGAGCACTGATCACAACACGGAGGAACACATGGACACCCACCTCGTCGTCGGAGCCGGCCCGGTCGGCACCGCCACCGCCCGCCGACTTCTCGACGCCGGACACCACGTACGCGTCGTCACCCGGAGCGGTGGCGGCCCCGAGGGGACGGAGCGCGTCGCGGCCGACGCGGCCGACGCCGCCCGGCTCGCCGAGCTGGCCGAGGGCACGGTCGCGATCTACAACTGCGTGAACCCGACCTACTCGCGCTGGGAGCAGGACTGGCCGCCCGTGGCGAAAGCCCTGCTGCAGGCTGCCGAGTCCAGCGGTGCGGTGCTCGCGACCGTGGGGAACCTCTACGGCTACGGCGAGGTCGACGCGGCGATGACGGAGGAGACGCCCCTGGCCGCCACCGGGCACAAGGGCAAGGTGCGCATCGCCATGTGGCGTGACGCGCTGGCGGCGCACGAGGCCGGGCGCATCCGCACCTTCGAGGTCCGGGGGAGCGACTACCTCGGCGGCAACTCGCTGCTGTCGGTCCTGGTGACCCCTGCCCTGCGCAAGGGCCGGCGTGCGTTCGTCCCCGCAGACCTGGACGCACTCCACACGTGGACCTGCGTCGACGACGTCGCCGCCCTGCTGACGACCGGGGTGTACGACGAACGTGCCTGGGGCCGTCCGTGGCACGTCCCGAGCGACGAGCCCCGCACCCTCCGGGAGCTGGCCGCGATCGCGGCCGCGCAGCTCGAGACCGAGCCGAAGGTGACCTCCATGCCGCGCTGGGTGCTGTGGTCGGCCGGGCTCGTCAACCCGATGGCCAGGGAGCTGCGCGAGACCCAGCACCAGTTCCGACGCCCGTTCGTGCTCGACTCCCGTGCGGCGCAGGAGACCTTCGGACTGACCCCGACCCCGACCGACCAGGCGGTCGCGATCGACCTCGCCGGCCCGCCGCCCACCGGAGTCCGCGCCTGAGGCTCGAACGGCGTGGTTGCATGGGCTCCATGCAGGTGAACAGGGAGGCGCTGGAGGAGCTGTGCGCGGCTCTGCCCGGCGGCGTGGTCGTGACCGATCCAGCCGCTGTCGAGAAGTACCGCCACGACTGGTCGCGCGACCCGTCCGCCGGTACGCCGGTCGCCGTGGTGCGCGCGGAGGACGCCGGCCAGGTCCAGACGGCCGTGCGCTGGGCCGCGGCCCACCGCGTGCCCGTCGTACCCCGAGGCGCCGGAAGCGGGCTGTCCGGCGGGTCGAGCGCGGTCGACGACGGCATCGTGCTCAGCCTCGAGCGGATGACCGAGATCGAGATCGACACCCAGTGCCAGGTCGCGGTGGTCGAGCCGGGCGCCTTCAACAAGGACGTCAAGGCGGCCGCCGCGAAGGACGGGCTCTGGTACCCGCCCGACCCGTCGTCGTACGAGATCTGCTCGATCGGCGGCAACGTCGCGACCAATGCCGGGGGCCTGTGCTGCGTGAAGTACGGCGTCACCACCGACTACGTGCTCGGGCTCGACGTCGTCCTCGCCGACGGCACCCTGATCACCCTCGGTGGGAAGCGGATCAAGGATGTCGCCGGCCTCTCGCTCCTCAAGCTCTTCGTCGGCAGTGAGGGGACGCTCGGGATCGTGACCCGCGCGATCCTGCGACTGGTGCCGGCACAAGCCGCGCGGTCGACGCTGGTGGCGACGTTCCCGAGCGTGCACGCGGCGGCGGAGGCCGTCGTCACGATGCGGTCGACGATGCGGCCGTGCCTGTGCGAGCTGATGGACCAGGCATCGGTCAACGCCGTCGAGGACTACCGGCCGATGGGGCTCGACCGCACGGCCGGGGCGTTGCTGATCGTGCAGTCCGACGCCCCGGGGGAGTCGCGGACCACCGAGATGGCCACCATGCACGCGGCGTGCACGTCGGCCGGCGCGGTGGAGTGCTTCACCACCGACGACGCCGCCGAGGGCGAGATGTTCGTGCAGGCCAGGCGGACGGCGTTCCCGGCGCTCGAGGCGCGGGGGTCGCTCCTGCTCGAGGACGTCGGCGCCCCGGTGCCGCTGCTACCGGACCTGCTCGACGCGATCGGTCGCGTCGCCGCGGCGTACGACGTCGAGATCCCGGTGGTCGCCCACGCCGGCGACGGCAACACCCACCCCAACATCGTCTACGACCCGACCGACGCCGACGCCGAGCGGCGGGCGCGCGCGGCCTTCGGTGAGGTGATGGCGGCGGCGATCGCGCTCGGCGGCACGATCACCGGCGAGCACGGTGTGGGCAAGGCCAAGGCGGTCGCCCTGCCCGCTCAGCTCGGCCCCGACGTGATGGCGCTGACGCGGAGGATCAAGGACGCCCTCGACCCCGAGGGGATCCTCAACCCCGGCACCATCCTCTGAGCGCTAGCCTCGAGCGAGTGATCACCGAACGGCATCTCTTCGGGCCCGGACCGTCCAACCCCTACCCCGAGGCGACCGACGCGCTCGCCCGGCCGCTGCTGGGGCACCTCGACCCGGCGTTCCTGGCGATCATGGACGAGGCCTGCGAGATGCTCCGCACCGTCTGGGGTACGACGAACGCCCGGACCCTCCCGATCTCGGCCACCGGCTCGGCCGGGATGGAGGCGGCGTTCGTCAACACCGTCCACGACGGCGACGTGGTCGTGGTGGCGGTCAACGGACTCTTCGGGCAGCGGATGTGCGACGTCGCGGCCCGCTGTGGCGCGGAGGTCGTCGCCGTCGACCACGAGTGGGGGCAGCCGGTCGACGTCGACCGGGTGCTGTCCGCCCACCCGAGCCCGGCGATCATCGCCGCGGTCCACGCCGAGACCAGCACCGGCGTCCGCTCCGACATCGCGGCGCTCGGCGCCGGCAAGGGTGACGCCCTCCTCGTCACGGACGCCGTGACGAGCATCGCCGGCATCGAGCTGGCGGCCGACGACTGGGGCATCGACGTCGGGTACGCCGGCACCCAGAAGTGCCTCGGCGTCGCCCCCGGCCTGGCGCCGTTCACGATCAACGAGCGCGCCTTCGACCGCCGCGTCGAGAAGCCCCGCAGCTGGTACCTCGACCTCAACCTCCTCGGCGGCTACGTCGGCGAGGCGTCCGCCAAGGGCGGCGGCCGCACCTACCACCACACCGCCCCCGTCGCGATGGTGGTCAGCCTCCATGCCGCGCTCGCGCGCATCCTCGACGAAGGACTGCCCGCCGTCTGGGCCCGTCACGCCGACGCGGGCCGCCGGCTCCAGGAGGGCCTGGAGGATCTCGGCCTCGAGCTGTTCGCGGCCGACGGCTGGCGCCTGCCGGAGCTGACCACCGTGAGGGTCCCCGACGGAGTCGACTCGGCCGCCGTACGCCGCTACCTCCTGGAGGTGCACGACCTCGAGATCGGAGCGGGTGCCGGGGCCTACGCGTCGTCGGTCTGGCGGATCGGGCTGATGGGCCACAACGCGCGCCCCGACGCCGCGCTCCTGGTGCTCGCGGCCCTCGAGGACGCGCTGGCTCAGGCGGGCTGAGGCTGGTCCACGACGCGCCCGACGATCTCGACCAGCTCGTCGCGCGTCGGACCCGGTGCGTACGCCGGGCGCCAGCCGCCGGCGTACACCTCGCGGGCGATCGGCTCGGCCTCCCGCAGCGACGCGGGGAGCGCTGCCATCGACAGGTAGCCGCCCGCCGACGCCATGATCTCGGGCCGCACCTCGGCGGCGGTGAGGATCAGGTCCGAGGGCAGGGGCGCGTCGGCGTCGATGTCGGCGCCGTTCCAGCGGTCGAGGCGGACGGCGTCCATGTGGATGTGGTCCTCGACCCAGGGCCGCATCGTCTCGGCGCTCCAGTCGTCGAACGCGTGACCGGTCGCGGCCAGGTCGTCGCTGTCGTGGTCGAGCAGGCTCAACAGCGCCTCGCACTGCCACAGCGTCGTGGTGATGCCGCGGCCGAAGACCGGCGTCGTCGTGGCCACGCTGTCGCCGGTGAAGAAGAGCCCCGGCAGGACGAGCGCGCCGTCCTCGTCGCGCTGGCTGCGATAGACGTTGAGCAGTGCCCCGCCGGCGAGCACGTCGGTGACCGGCTCGGCGCGCTCGGGGTCGGTCCAGACGTCGAGGCCCGGGATCGCCCGCGCGGCCGCCTCGAAGGCGTCCTCGTAGCGCAGTGCGCGCAGCGCGGTGTCGTCGGACCTCCGGACGATCAGCACCGAGAAGAGACCCTGCTCGTGCCGGAAGACCAACGACAGGTACCCGTCGAGGTCGGCCTGCCAGGCGATCGGGTTGGTCATCGGTCCGGGCTCGGCACCCGGCTTGAGCCGGTAGACGCGGTCGACGTACGCCTGGCCGCAGGGTCCGCCGACGCCCGCCCGCTCGGCGAGGCCCCGGGCGGCGCGTCCGGCGCGCCCGGACGCGTCGACGACGAGGTCCGCTGCCACGGGTACGCCGTCGACGAGCACCCCGGCGGCGCGACCGCCCTCCCGGAGCACCGACTCGACATGGCCTCGCCGCAGCGTGAAGCCGGGTGTGGCGAGGGCGGCGGCGCGCAGCGACCGCTCGAAGGTCTCGCGGCGCGAGCGCAGCCCGAGCCGGGTGACCGCGCCGCCGTAGTCGTGGAACTCGATCGCCTCGGCACCCGCGGCGAGCCACAGGTCCAGGGCCTCCGGCACCTCACGTGCGAGCGCCTCCACGACGGTCTGGCGGAAGGCGTGCGCGTGGTGGAACTGCATCACGCCGCGCCGCGCCCACGTGGCGGCGTCGGCCGGGCCAGCGTCGCGGTCGACTGCCGTCACCCGGTGGCCTCGTCGAGCCAGGGCGCTGCCCAGGAACAGGCCGGCCGGTCCCGCGCCGATGATCGTGATCTGCATGGTGGTACTCCCCGTACGTCGTCGTATATTCACTACACTGAGGATGCAATGAATATCCGGCACCCGTCAACGTCTTTTCAGGAGTCTCGGTGAGCGACCCACGGACCTATCACTCCACAGTCCGCGCCGAGGCGGCTCGCCTGACCCGCCGGCGGATCGTCGGCGCGGCCCGCGAGCTCTTCGAGGGGCGCGGGTACGCCGGCACCACGATCGACGCGGTCGCCGAGGCCGCGGGGGTCAGCCGTCGTACGGTCTTCCTGTCCGTGGGTTCCAAGGCGGAGCTGCTCAAGACCGCGTGGGACTGGGCGGTGGTGGGCGACGACGAGCCGGTCCCGATGGCCGAGCGGCCCCACGTGCTGGCGATGCAGCAGGTCACCGACCCTGCCGTGCTCGTCCGGCTGTGGGCGGACCAGGTGCTCGGCGTCGCCGACCGGCTCGCGCCCCTCGAGGTGGTGCTCAACCGGGCGGTCGACGCCGATGCCGAGGTCGCGGCGCTGCGGGCGCGGATCGACGTCGAGCGGCAAGGAGGTGCCCGGATGTTCGTGACCCATCTCGCGTCGGTCGGCGGGCTCCGAGACGACCTCGACGTCGAACAGGGCGCCGACATGTGCTGGATCCTGATGAACCCGCTGCTCCAGGCCCGCCTGCGCAGCGAGCGCGGCTGGTCCCGTGCGGCCGTCGAGGACTGGCTGGTCCGTCTGACCACCGCCTCGCTGCTGCCGTGACCGTCCTAGGGTGACCGGCATGGCGGAGACACGGTGGGAGCAGGCCCGGGCCCAGGAGCGGGCGGCGGGACAGGGTGGGTACGGCGCGCACTTCGCGCGGTTGATGGACGAGGGCGTCGACATCGAGGGTGAGGCGCGGCTGGCGGACGTGCTGGCCCCGCGCGGCGGCTGGATCCTCGACGCCGGCTCCGGCATGGGGCGGGTCGGGGCGTCGCTCCTGGCCCGGGGTCACCACGTCGTCGGTGTCGACTTCGACACCGAGATCATCGAGCAGTCACGCAGCACCTTCCCCGAGCTGCCCGTCGTACCGTCCCGGCTCGACGAGCTGACGCCCGAGACGTTGGCGGCGGCCGGCTTCCCGACGGCGTACGACGTGGTCGTCTGCGTCGGCAACGTGATGATCCTGCTCGCGCCCGACACCGAGCGCACGGTCCTCGGCGTCCTGGGCTCACTCCTCGCGCCGCAGGGCCGTCTCCTGGTCGGGTTCAGCCTCCGTGACGCCCCCGCGCCGACGTCCCGCGAGTATCCTCTGGCGGAGTTCGTCGCCGACTGCGAGTCGGTCGGGCTGCAGGTCGAGGCCCGTTACTCGTCGTACGACCTCCAGCCGTTCACCGACGACAGCACCTACGTCGTGCACGTGCTCCGGCCAGCCCGTACGACGGTTAGCGATCGTTAACCCCCGCGGCTAGGATGCCCGCCATGACGTACGAACTGTCGCGCGAGCACGAGGAGTTCCGGCGCAGCGTCCGCGACTTCGCGGAGGCCGAGATCGCCCCCCACGCCGCGCAGTGGGACCGCGACCACCACTTCCCCGTCGACGTGGTGCAACAGATGGGCAAGCTCGGGCTGATGGGCCTCACGGCCCCCGAGGAGTACGGCGGCGCCGGCGAGGACGGCGACTTCACCAGCCTGTGCGTCGCGATCGAGGAGATCGGCCGCGTCGACCAGTCCCTCGGGATCACCCTCGAGGCGGCGGTCGGGCTCGGCATCAACCCGATCCAGACCTACGGCACCGAGGAGCAGAAGGCGCAGTGGCTGCCGGACCTCGTGGCCGGCCAGAGCCTGGCCGGCTTCGGTCTCACCGAGCCCGGCGCCGGCTCCGACGCCGGTGCGACGCGCACCCGCGCGGAGCTCCGCGACGGCGAGTGGGTCGTCAACGGCGCCAAGCAGTTCATCACCAACTCCGGCTCCGACATCACCTCGTGCGTCACGGTCACCGCCCGCACGGGTGAGCGAGAGGACGGCCGCCCCGAGATCTCGGCGATCATCCTGCCGTCCGGCACGCCCGGGTTCACCGTCGAGCCGGCGTACGACAAGCTCGGCTGGCACGCCTCCGACACCCACCCGCTCAGCTTCGAGGACTGTCACGTCCCCGAGGGCAACCTGCTCGGCGACCGCGGTCGCGGCTTCGCGCAGTTCCTGGCCACCCTCGACGACGGCCGCGTCGCCATCGCCGCACTGGCGGTCGGCTGCATCCAGGCGTGCCTCGACGCGTCGCTGCAGTACGCCGGCGAGCGGCAGACCTTCGGGGTCCCGATCGGCCGCAAGCAGGGTGTCGCCTTCCAGATCTCCGACCTCGAGGTCATGCTGCGCGCGAGCCGCCTGCTGACCTACCAGGCCGCCGCGATGAAGGACGCGATGCGCGACGGCAAGGGCCCGAAGCCCGGCGAGTTCAAGCAGGCAGCCGCGGTCGCCAAGCTCTACTCCACCGAGTCGGCGGTCACCGCCACCCGGATCGCCACGCAGATCTTCGGCGGATACGGCTTCATGGAGGAGTACCCCGTCACGCGGTTCTACCGCGATGCCAAGGTGCTCGAGATCGGCGAGGGCACCTCCGAGGTGCAGCGGATGCTGATCGCACGCGGGCTCGGCCTCCCGGTCGAGTAGTGCGCGTCCTGCGCGACCTTCCACCCGAGGTCCGGGCGCTGACCGGAGTCGCCTTCATGGTGGCCCTGGGTTTCGGTCTGGTCGCGCCCGCGCTGCCGCTGTTCGCGCGCGAGTTCGGTGTCGGGAGGGCGGCCGCGGGAGCCGTGGTCAGCGCCTTCGCCCTGATGCGGCTGGTGATGGCGCCGTTCGTCGGCCGGCTGGTCAACGCCTTCGGCGAGCGGGTGCTGCTCGCCGCCGGCATCGGTGTGGTCGCGGTGAGCAGTGCGCTGGCCGGTCTCGCGCAGTCCTACTGGCAGCTGCTCGTCCTGCGCGGGGCCGGAGGCATCGGCTCGATCATGTTCAGCGTGAGCGCGGCCAGCCTCCTGGTCAGGGTCACGCCGAGCCACCTGCGCGGCCGGGCGCAGGGCGTGTGGGCGGGGGCCTTCCTGATCGGCCTGGTCGCCGGGCCGGCCGTCGGGACGGTGGCGAGCTTCTCCCTCCGGCTGCCGTTCTTCCTCTACGCCGGCACGCTCGTCATCGCCGGCCTGCTCGGGCTCGGCGCCCTGCGACACAGCGAGCTGGCCGCCCGCCAGTCGGACCGGTCCGAGCCGCTGGCGCTGGCCGTTGCCCTGCGCAACCGGGCCTACCTGGCCGCCCTGGCGGCGGCCTTCGCCGGCGACTTCGCGCTGGTCGGCGCCCGCTCGGCGATGGTGCCCCTGTACGTGCGCGACGCTCTCCACCTGTCGGCCGGCTGGGCGTACGCCGCGTTCCTCATCGTCAGCGTGGTCAGCGGTGCCCTCCTGCTGCCGACCGGCAAGGTCGCGGACACGATCGGTCGCCGTCCGGTGATCGTGGTGGGTCTGCTCGTCGGAGCGCTGGCGTTCCTGCTGCTCCCGACGCTGCCGGCCATCGCCGGGCTGGTGACCGCGACGGTGCTGATCGGCGTGTCGGCAGCCTCCGACGCGGTGGCCCCAGGGGCCGTGATGGGCGACGTCGTGGCCGGCAAGGGCGGCACCGTGGTGGCGGTCTTCCAGATGGCCGGCGATCTCGGGCTCGTCCTCGGCCCGGTCGTGACCGGCCTCGTGGCCGATGCCGCCGGCTACTCACCCGCCTTCGTGCTGTGCGCCGTGGTGTGCGTGCTGCCCGTGTTCGCCGCGCTGGCCGCCCCCGAGACGCTGCTGCACGACGAGTCGCCATCGACGGCACCGGTGAAGGATCCCGCCCAGGACGCCACCTGAACGCAACCTTCGTGGCGCTTCGCGCGTCGTACCCACGTGGTGGCGGCGAGGCGGCGTACGACGGTCTGGCGGACGAGTGCGACCGTCCTGCTCGCGGGTCTCACCGCGGGCGGGTCGGACCGGTCCACTCCGGCACAGACTCCGCCTCCCGCTCACCACGCCATCAGGCGTCCGAGGGCGTCCCACGCTCGCTGATACCCAGATCGGCCGACGGCTTCTCTAGACTGCAGTGGTGCCGACGCGCCTGCCCCACCTCGTCGTCGAGATCGGGCGTTTCATGGTCACCGGGGGACTGGCGACCATCACCTCGTTCACGATCTTCAACTTCCTGGTCCACGGCCTCTACGTCACCAGCAACCCCTGGCTGGGCGACCAGCCGATCACAGCCTTCGTCATCGCGAGCCTGGTCGGCATGGTGGTCAGCTATCGGCTGAGCCGCAACTGGACGTTCCGCCACCGCCCGCCCGTGCACGCGGACGGCGGGCGCACGGCGTTCTTCGTGATCAACCTGGTCACGATGCCGATCTCGATCTTCTGCCTGTGGTTCAGCCGGCACGTCCTCCACCTGACCGACCCGTTCGCGGACAACGTCGCGGCCAACGTCGTCGGAGCACTGATCGGGCAGGCCGCGCGCTTCTACCTGTTCCGGCGGTTCGTCTTCCGCAAGCCGGTCACGGTGGGCGAGGTCGTGTTCCACCCGCTGCTGGACCCGAACCGCGACCTCGAGGTCGAGGAGCAGGCCGAGGCCGAGCGCTTCTAGGGCCGTCCGGTCCAGAGGTCGGTCCAGGCATGGCCGAGCTCGGCGAGCAGGTCACGCAGCAGCGGCAGGCTCAGCCCGACCACGTTGTGGTGGTCGCCCTCGATCCCGGTCACGAAGGCGCCGCCCAGCCCGTCGATGGTGAACGCGCCCGCCACCTCGAGCGGCTCGCCCGTGGCGACGTACGCCGCGATCTCCGCGTCGGTCACGTCCGCGAAGTGCACGACGGTCGAGGCCGTCTTGGCCGCACGAGTGCCTGCCGCGGTGTCGCGGAGGCAGTGGCCCGTGCGCAGGACGCCGGAACGCCCGCGCATCGCCTGCCATCGCCGTACGGCGATGTCCGGGTCGCGTGGCTTGCCCAGCGCCTCACCGTCGAGGTCGAGCACGGAGTCGCAGCCGAGGACCAGCGACCCGTCGGTGATCCCGTCGGCGACGGCGTCGCACTTGAGCTCCGCGAGCCGGAGCGCGAGGTCGGCGGGAGCCAGCCCCGACACCACCGACTCGTCGACCCCCGAGACCATCACGGACGGGTGGACGCCTGCCGCACGGAGCGTCGAGAGCCGGGCCGGGGAGGCCGAGGCCAGCACGAGGGCGGTCATGGGTGCATTCTCACCGGCGGTTACCCTTCCCCGGTGTCCGACGCGCCTCCCGCACCGCACGGAGGATCTCCGTCGATCCTGCAGCCCGACTACTGGTGGTACCGCGCCAGGTCGGAGATGCTGCAGACCGCCCTCGGGCCGTACGTCGGCGACGCCGGGCGCCTGCTCGACGTCGGCAGCGCCGACGGGCCCAGCGTCGGCTGGCTGACGGCCTCGCAGAAGGTGTCGCTCGACCTCGACCCCCGGGGGCTCCGGCCGCCCGAGGGGGTGTGCGGCTCCGTGTTCGCCCTGCCCTTCGCCGACGCGAGCTTCGAGGTGGTCAGCGCGTTCGACGTGATCGAGCACTGTGAGCCCGAGGCCGACGCGTTGCGCGAGCTCCACCGGGTGCTCGAGCCGGGCGGTCGCCTGCTCGCGTCCGTGCCGGCGTACCAGTGGGCGTGGAGCGACCACGACGTCGCCAACGGCCACCACCGTCGCTACACCCGTCAGCGGGCGGTGGCCGCGCTCGAGGACTCCGGCTTCGAGGTGCGCCGTGCGACCTACGGCTTCGCCGGCGTCTTCCCGATGTTCGTCGCCGAGCGAGCCGTCCGCGGGGCTCGCCACCGGCTCGCGCGTCGTACCGATCGGCCGGCCGACGTGGTCGACGTACCCGAGGTCGGCCCGCGTCTCGCCCGGGCGCTCCTGGGGCTGTGCCGGTGGGACGAGCGGGTGCTGGCCCGGCACGACCTTCCGTTCGGCTCGTCGGTGTTCCTGGCGGCGGTCAAGTCGTGAGGACCGCCCGGCGGGCGGAGGCGGTCTGGATGCTCGCCGCCGCGGCCACCGTCGCGCTGGCGATGGGGGTGCTGCTGGCCGGAGACCACCACTACTTCTGGTACGGCGACACCCCGGCCGCCTACTACGGCTGGTGGTACCACCTCGGCGACCTGGTCCGGCACGGTGAGTGGCCGCCCCTGGTCGACCCCCACGCCTGGCGCGCGGGAGGGATCGCCGCCGAGGGACAGTGGGGCGCCTGGTCGCCCTTGACCGTCGGCATCGGCCTGCTGGCCACCGTCACGTCGAACCTGCTGGTCCTGGCCACGTCGGTGAAGGTGGCCTTCGCCGTGGTCGGCGCGCTCGGCACCTTCCGCCTCGTCCGGTCCTACGACGCGCCACCGGCCGCGGCGTACGTCGCCGCCGTCGCCGTCCCGATGGGCGGCATGACGCAGTACCTCGACCTGCCCTCCTGGGCAGCCGCCGAGATGATCTGGGCGCTCCTGCCCTGGGTCTGGTGGGCGCTCCGCCGGACCATGACCCGCGGCGCCAACCCGCTGCCCGCGCTGGTGCTCGGCTACCTGCTCGTGAGCGTCGGCTACGTCTTCGGCACGATCATGCTGATCGTCGTCCTGGCCGCCTGCCTCGTCGACAGCCGGCTCGCTCGCGACTGGGCCGCGCTGCGCCGCGTCCTCGTCTCGGGGGTGCTGCTCGGACTCGTGGCCCTGACCGTGTACCTGCCCGGCGTCCTCACCGCCTCGGTGACCGCGCGCGAAGAGGGCTTCCGCGGGTTCTTCGGCGGCAAGTTCACGACCGACCCGCTCGCCCTGTTCGCGTCGGTGTTGCCCACGGCTGCGGTCCCGAGTGGCTCGTCACACCTGCTGCCCTACGCGTACGTCGCGTGGTTCCTGCCCGCTGCGCTCTGGCTGGACTGGGGCCGCGCTCGCCGGGAGTGGCGCCCTCTGGGTGGGCTGCTGCTCTTCACGGTCGCGGCTCTGCTCCTCGTGGCCGGCCCGGCGCAGATGGGACCCTTGCGGTGGCCGCTCCGGCTCCAGCCGTTCCTGGTGATGGCGCTGGTGGTGCTGCTCGTCGTGGCCTGGCACCGCTTCGGGCTGCGGCCGACCCCGAGCCGTCTGGCCCTGTCACTGGCCTGGGTCGGGCTCGCGGGGCTGCTGGCGCTTCTCCGCGCGCCGTCGATGTGGGCCGCTCAGGTGTGCGCGGTCGCGGTGGTCGCGGCCGGGCTATTTCTCGTCTGGTGGCTCGTCGTGCACGGCCGGCTCGGCTGGGTCGCGCCGACTGCGGGGGTCCTGACGCTGGCTCTGCTGGCGATCCAGCACGGTTTCTACCCGACTCCGCCCTCGCCTCAGCGCAACGCCCCGACCGACCTCGGTGCCTACCAAGCAGTGCTGCCGGGTGCGGTCGGCGACGTGTTCCAGGTCGGCGCGACGGATCTGCTGGTGCAGCGGGACCCGCAGGCGGCCAGGCAGCTCCTGATCGGCTCGGGCTGGTACCTGAGTGACCACCCGGTCCAGAACACCTACACCGCGATCAGCCAGCTCGCCTACAAGGAGCGCTACTGCGTCTACTACGAGGGCGACACCTGCCCGGAGCTGCTCGACACCCTGTTCAGCACCGAGCCGACGACCGGGATGAAGCGCGTCGACCTGCTCGGCGTGAGCTCCCTGTCGTTGGTCCGTCGGGACTTCCCGGCTGCCCGGCTGGCGCACCCGCCGGCCGGCTGGCAGATCGCCGGCCGCACGCCGTACACCGTGCTCTGGACCCGGCGTACGCCGGTGCCCGGGGCGGGCGGCGTGGTGTGGACCTCGCCCGGCACCTCGGTGTCCGCGGTCTCCGCCGGCGACGACGGCACCTCGTTCCGCGTCGACGGCGTGCCGGCCGACGGCGGCACCGTGGTGCTGAGCCTGCTCGACTGGCCCGGCTACGCGACCGACGTGGGCACCCTGGCCGACCCCGTGGACGGCTATCTGGTGACCGTGCACCTGCCTGGGTCGGCCCAGGGAGACACGGTGCACGTCGACTTCCGCCCACCGGGCTGGACCGCCGAGGTCGCCGCGTGGGTGCTGGCCCTGCTGGCCGGAGCCGGGTGGTCGCTCTTCCACGGCGTACGCCGCCGCCGCGCCCGGGCGAGCTAGGGGCCCTCAGCCTCGCGCGCGCAGCGTCAGCACGGTGTGGCCCTTGTCGTTGACGAAGGTGAGCACCTCGTGGGGGCCGTCGGTGTCGGAGCGGACCTTCGTGGCCTTGCTCAGGGAGTGACGCATCGCCGCCCCGGGACACCCGGGACGGATGCGGGTCGCGGACCTCTGGAAGGTGAAGCCGTGCACGATCGAGAGCCCGTAGGTGCCGAGACTGAGATGGCACCGGACCGTGTCGATCGTCCCGGCCCCGAAGCGGATCGTGTTCGCCGGCGCGGGTCGGCCGTCGACCACGGGCGTCCACGGGTGTTCCTGGACGCGCGTGGGCAGCTGGGTGTCGACGACCTGGTGGACCAGGCTGTCGGCGCGGTCGTGCACGAAGCGGAACGCGAAGCCCGCACCGCCGAACAGCAGAGCCATCACGACGACCACCATCACCAGCATCTTCACGACGCGCAGGCTAGCCGCGCAGGGGACGACCGGCTGGCATTTGAGCCGGTCCGTCAGCAGCTCAGGACGTAGTCGAGCCGGATCGGCGTACGCCGGATCGTGGCCACGATCGGCGGTGGACGGGATCGATAGCGGTGGCCGGTGGGAAGGGTCGTCTCGATCTCGTGGCCCTGGGCACCGGGGGACGGTCGGGCGCGCCAGCCGGGCGCCTGTTTGGCGTAGTCGCACGCCTCGCACAGGCCCTGCCCGTTGTCGAGGCTGGTCGGACCGCTCTGAGCGCACCCCTGGGCGTGATCGCCGTGTCGCACCGGAGCCTCGCACCAGGGGGTGCGGCAGACGCGGTCGCGGAGCCGGATGAACCGGGCCAGGCCCTCGCGGAAGAGGCGACCCCGCGCCTCGGCCGCCACCAGCTCGCCGGTGACCGGGTGGCAGTAGAGCCGCCGCAGCCACACCCGGTCTCCCCGGGAACAAGCACCGACGACGAGCTCACGCGCCAGCTCGCCAGGGATCTGCCCGAAGCCGTCGAGGAAGGCCGGCTCGTCCGTGGAGCCGAACAGATCGTGGTCGGTCATCACCAGGTTGAGAGAGACCGGGATCGGGATCGCGGATCGGTGTGGGGCGGGGGAGGTGAGGATCGCGCCGACCAGGCCGTCCGCCATCACCTGCCCCTTGCTCCGGGGATCGCCCGCGGCGCGAGCGGAGCCGGCGGCCCGCGTCAAGGCGGCGTACGCGGCGACGCCGTCCTTCACCGGCAGCAGCGCCGTCAGCCAGGTCATGGTGTCGGGGGCGGGTCGCAAGGTCACATGGCGTTCGGCCTCGGCTCGACGCCGCCGTGCCACGACGGACGCCGGGTCGAGCCGACAGGTCTCGGACTGCACGGCCGACACCAGCTCACGCTCGCCCATGGCCTCCAGACGGTCCGCGTCACCCGCCACCATCGCGTCGACCTCGATCCGGTCGCCGAGCGACAGGCACGCGGTCTCACGGGCGACGAGCGTCGCCTTCCACTCGGTGATCCGACCCGCTCGCCACGCGCGCCAGGTGAAGGGGAGCTCCGCGGTCACCGCCTTGGCCAGCCCCAGGTGTCGCTGCCCGCGGTGGGGTGACTCGCGGCGCGCCCACGCGACCTGGGCCGCCACGCCGCGACCCCACTGCGGCGAGGGAGAGCCGGCAGCCTCCTGCATGGCACGCTGCGACGCGTCGAGCTCGACCGTGAGCTGCGCCTGGGCTGCCGACACGGCACACCCGAGCCGCTCCAGCGCGCGGAGCGCGGCGACCCGGCCGGCATCGTCCAGCCCACTCGGCGCCTCGAGAGCCGCTGACAGCTCGCGCTGCTGGGCCAGGATGACCCTCGGGTCCAGGCTCGAACCACTCACGAGGGGGCTCGGCGCGGCAGCCTGTGGCGAATCGAACATACGTTCGATTATTCCCGCTCGGAACCACCGCCGCAAGCGCTGTGCGGTCAGCTGTGGACAACGGCGCACCGGCGGGGGGCCCCACTGTCGAACGCACTCAACTGCCTGCCGATGAGAGGACGGGCGTGACCCCCGGGCCTGGGATGCTGGGGCATGGCACCGTCGCGAAGCGCTCAGGTTTACGCGGACTTCCTGCTACGTCTTCTGACCACCGAAATGCACCTGATTGATGTGGGATGCGGCTCCGGCGAACTGTCGCTGGAACTGGCTGCCGAGGTCGGGCACCTCACCGGGATCGACGGCGACCCCGAGGAGCTCGAGCTGGCCCGTTCGGCAGCCGAAGCATCATCGACAAGTAACGCGACCTTCACGGTCGGCGACGCCTACGCGCTGCCCTTGCCCGACAGCGAGGCTGATGCCGTCTTTGCCCACTCTGTCCTGGAAGCACTCGACAGGCCGGCCGAGGCACTCGCAGAGATGAGCCGGGTGTTGAAGACGAACGGCGTCGTGGCAGTTGCTTGCGTCGATTACGGCGGGCTCATCCTCGCCGGCCCACACGAGCCCCTGGTCCGGCGCTTCTTCGCCATCCGGGAGCAGCTATGGCAGCACGAAGGAGTCTCCCCCTACCGAGGCCGCGAACTCCGTGGACTACTCCTCGCGAACGGGTTCCGGCGCGTACAGGCGACATCGACATACGTTTCCTACGGGAACCAGGACGCGATCCGGGAGTTCGGCATCGGCCGAGCCGACGACTGCACCGACGACTGGTATGCCGAGTCGGCTCAACGCGAGGGACTCGCGACACTTCACGATCTGGAGACCATGCGCGATGCATGGCAGGAATGGTCCGAGTCGCCGGGGTCGTACGTCGCATTCGCCTGGTGCCGAGCGCTCGGCTGGAAGATGTAGCCCGTTCGCAGGCACCACGCACTCGTCGGTCCAACGTCCTCCCATGCCGCTGTCCGTGGTCCTCAATGACATGAAGGTACGGGCCGCACCCTTGAAGCTGGGCCATACTGAGGCCCTCGCCCCAGGAGGCCCGCAGTGACGTTGGTGTCGGCTATTCATGACCGGATGCAGAACGGTCGGTGGAGGCCGTTCGCCATCTCTGGGGCGGCAACCCTCTTAGTAGCGGCCGTGCACACAGGAGCACTCAATGTCCTCCTCGTCTTCGGCTACAGCGTCCAGAGCCTCGGCGGCTAGCGCGTTTCGCAAACGCACTCACATGCCGATGTGCCGATGTCGCCCCTGTGACTCAATCCGTGGTGGCGTACAGCATCTTGAGGGTTCTGGTGTCGATCAGGACGAGCATGGTGCCGGTGTGCTTGCCGGGGCTCACAGGGCCTCCGAACGAGGGCACGTCCACGTTGTCAAACTCGATGGCCCACACTTCGACAGCGGTCGTGAGGACACCACTGCCCTCGTACGGGGTGGCTCTCATGACGTTCACAGTGGATACCTGGCGGTTGGACAACCATGAAAAGTCGGAGACGGCGGCAGCTACCGCGCTGGCCTCATCTTCGGTCTCCGCAGCCGGGTCGGTCGTTGGTGTGAGGTTGATGTGGCTTTGTTGCCGTAGATGCTTCAGCGTGCCGGGGTGAAGTCCCGTGGGCCAGACCTGAGCGGCATTGCTCTCGGATTCGGAGGCAATCCCAGGGAGTCCACCCGCGATCAATGTGGCGGCGAGCAGGACCGCGATGCCCAACGCTGCAGCGATCGGCACGAGCCATCCACTGCGGAACCCCTGTGCCCTCGACTCGCTACTCACGAAGCGCAGTGTCCATCAATCATTCCCTGACACGGCCTCTTGTGACCGAAACGAAACGCACTCACATGCTGTCCGGTCGCCCTCACATGCCGATGAGCGTGCACCTACTGATGTGTGAGGTGATCTCGGAGCGCGGCGACTTCGTCCGCCAGTTCGTCGGCTGGGTACGCCGTCGACTTCGTGGGGAGGTACTCCCGCACGAGGCGCTCCGTTTCCGGCAGTACCTCAACTAGCCAGGCGCGCACCTGCTCAGGTGACTCCAGACCTTGGGGAACCGAGTGCCAGACGATGAACCGCCGCTGACTGCGACCGACCGGGCCAGGCATCACGCCCAGCGGCTGTTCGGGCTCGCGGAGGTTGTGCCAAGTCAGCATCGCCAGATCGACGCAGTAGTCGTCATCGTCGGTGCGTCCGCTGAAGACGCGGATCTCCCGCTGAACCGTCTGCAAAGCCTCCTTCGAGGGACCCCACTCCTGAAGCACGCCGCCGGTCACGAATGGCATGCCGACATGATGCCGGGCAGACCGGATGGTCGGACCAGAAACGCACGCTCAAACCGCGGCGCCTCCTAGGCTGCGACCATGCCCCTGACCACCCGGCCGCTCGCCCGGGACGACTTCGACCAGTCGATGGCGCTCATCCGCGAGGCGTTCGGCGACCTCCCGCCGGGCGCGACGCCGCCGAGCGCCGACGACCCGCGCCCCGGCTACCACGCGTTCGGCACGTTCGACGACGACCACCTCGTCGCGCGAGTGGCGACCCGTGAGTATCACTCATGGTTCGGCGGCAGCGCCGTGCCCACCGGAGGCATCGCCGGCGTCGCGGTGACAGCCGAATGGCGGGGCGAGAAGCTGCTCGACGAGCTGTTCCGGGTGGTCCTCGAGGACGGCCTCCGGGAACGCGGGGAGGCGGTGTCGACGCTGTTCTGCACCGCGCCCGGGATCTACCGCAAGTTCGGCTACGAGCTGGTCTCCTCCTACGACACGGTCGAGATCCCCACAGCAACGCTGGCCCGGATCGTTGCCCCATCCGGCGTGCGCACCCGCCGGGCGAAGCCCGCCGACTTCGACGCGGTCTGCGAGGTGTACGACGCGTGGGCGGCCGCGCAGAACGGCCCGCTCACGCGCCGCGGCCCGGCGTTCCCGGGCGATGCCAGAGCTTTCATCGACGCGTACACCGGGATCACGCTCGCGGTCGACCACGCGGGCGACGTGATCGGCTTCGCGAGCTGGCGGCGCGGCCAGGGGTCCGGCGACTCCACGACGCTCGAGGTCATCGACCTGCTCGCGCTGAGCGGCGACTCCTACCGCGCCCTGTGGCGCGTGCTCGGGTCGTTCGGCAGCGTGGTCGGCCAGGCGCGGCTGTGCACGTCGGGCCACGATGTGGCCCGGCTGTGGCTCCCGTCTCCGCACTGGAAGGTCGTGGAGCAGGAGCCCTACATGCTGCGCGTGCACGACGTGCCCGGCGCATTCGCCGCCCGCGACTGGCCAGTGGACGGCGACGTCTCGTTCTCCGTCGCCGGTGATCACCTCGGGACGACCAACGGGGCCTGGCGCCTGGTGATCAAGCGGGGGAAGGCCACCTGCACGCCGGCCACGGCGGCCGACGGCCCCGTCCTAACACCCGGCGGCCTCGCACTGGCCTGGGCCGGCGCCCAGACCTGCGCCAACCTCCGGATGGCCGGGCACCTCTCCGGCGGCATGGAGAACGACGAGGCCCTCGACCGGGTGCTGGTGCCCCGGCCGATCCACATCCGCGACTACTTCTGAGTCGCGACCGGGTCCGCCGCAGGCTTCATGCGGAGGAAGCAAGCGGTCGCACCTCCGTGCGACGTCCTAGAAACCGAGCGGATGCGCCTAGTGCGTCGGACTCATCCGGGGTGCAAGCGCGGCGTTGCGTAGAAGGCGTGGTGAAAGGACGGGAAGGTGATGTCGTTCGGTGCGATCCAGTGGTCCCAGTAACCGTTGCTCGAACCGCGGCTTGCGCTCGCCACTGAGACGCGGACCCAGCGCGGTTGGTGAGGTGCTGCGCCTCCGAACCCGCCGATGCAGTGCCGGGGATAGGAGGCGAAGGCGAAGTCCTCGCGGTAGTTGATCCTGGCTTTCATTCCCTGGGCAGGGGAGCCGCCCGACCTAAAGCACTGGAAGTCCTCCTCGGTCAGGGCGTCGAGAATGCCCATGCGAGGGTTTCGGCCGCTGCTGATAGCTGCCTCCCACTGCCACGGCCCGCCCGGATGACCTAGAAACGGGCCAGGCATCGCCTGCGGATTCGTGCGTATGAAGCCCATCAAGAACACCCCATCGCCTCCGTGTCGAGGCGACCGGAGCTTGTAGTAGTTCACGCGGATGGTCAGATGGTGAGGTAGGTGCCGCACCACGACCTGTCGGATGTCGCCGTCGTGGTGCTTCGGCGCATCGACAACCCCGCTCGGGGAGTCGGTGACCATGTCACCGGCGGGGTCGAATCCCACGTAGTGGTCTGCCTCTGCCGGCGGAGCCCAGAGCACGACTGCCGCGAGAGCTGCCGTGGTTGCCGCAGCGATGACTCCGAAGACGGCCATGTTTCCCCCTTGGCAGCGTGTTGACGGCTCCGTGGGCCACGAACGCGACAATCATTCAGTGTCTCGCCGGGCCCTGAGGTCGTCAACGACGACGCTTCGCGACTGACACGCACTCACATCCGCTGTCCGGGCGTACTCGCATGCCGATGAGCGTGCGTGGCCGTTCGGGAACCACGACAGGCCGCTGTGCGTCACACTGCTGTCCCAGTGGAGGTGCCATGCGTGATCGTCGCCGACTGGTGGGTGTTGCTGCCGTGGCGGCCCTGCTCGTCTCCGGATGCGGTTCACGCGAGCCCGCGGTCCAGGCTGGGGTTACCAACGGGGGCCTGACTGCAGGGGCGGAGGGCACAGCGCAGCGGATCGCCATACGTGAGGTCAAGAAGCAGCACATCGACCTCAGCGCAGCGGTGGCCCTCGCTCACGAGAAGTCCTCAGCGCAAGCCGAACCACGGTCAGGGTCGTGTCCAACCGGTCCCCTGATTCGCGTGGTGCTGGAGGGCTCGTTCCCGGCGCAGCCCCCGGCAGTCGAGGCCGAGGAGATCTACGCCGACCCGCTCAGCACCCGCCGGGGGCACTTGGGGATCTGCTCCAGGGCCTACCTGAGCACTGTCCCCGCGTTGCGCAGCGACCTGGGAACGCTCTATGTCCCCGGCTCGGCGTCCACGGGCGAGTAGCCCACATCGAACGCACTCACATGCCGCTGTCCGTGCGCGAAATCTGCCGATGGGCCGGCCTGCCGGACATGGTGCAATGAGCGCCATGGACGACCGGGAGGGGCCACCGCCGTACTTCGGCGACTATCCGCATGGCGAGTACGCGTCTGCCTTCGCGTCTGAGCGCACACAGGCCGCCAGCGACGACGAAGAGGACTACACCGTTGAGGGGTCAGAGCTACGCATTATGTGGGATGAGGGCGCTGGTCCTCTCTGGGCTTCCGACGGGCTGCTCCCGGACGAGCCCGAGTGGCTGCAACGTGCTCTGGGCCTGAGTGACCTCTTGGTCGCCGACCTTCTCGCGTGGCTGAGCGATATGACCGCTGTGAAGTCGGGGCCCGTTCCCAACTGGCGGGAGCAGGAACGGCTGATGGATGAGCGAGGTCGAGACCTGGCCGCCCGACTCCAAACGGAACTCGGGTCGCGGTACAGGGTCTGGTATCGCGCCTGAAAAGACCGGGAGAAGCCGATGTCCGCACATGCCGCTGTCCGGAAGAATCATCAGGCGCGACTGGCGTGAATCGACCTACTCTTGGGACGAGGTCGAAGGCACGGTAAGGGACCGGGACCCCTGGGTGCGATCCGGGCCGGTCTACCTCACTCCAACGTCCGCACATGCCGCTGTCCGACTCACTCACATGCCGATGTGCGGACGTGCCCTGTCAGCCCGTGCTGGGTCCAGTGATCTGAACGACTACCCCACCAATTGTGCGCTGCATAAGCGCGCAGTCCGCGACTCGGGAGCCCGACACCTCCCAGCGCAAGCCTGTCACTTGGCATCTGGCCCACGGCATGACCAGGTGGCTCGTCTGGTTGCCCTCCATCTCGTAGATGGCCGTGAGATGGGTGTGAAAGTGACACGTCTCCAGGATGTAGCCGTGGGCAGGGTGCGGCTCCGGGGTGCTGGTCGCATCACATCCAATGGCTGCTGCGATGTCTTGTGCTGACCTGTACTTGGGGTCGCTGTGTCCGCAGCCAGACATCAGCACGCCCAGTGCTGTGGCGCCGGCGATCAGCTTGAGAAGCACTGGGTCAGTATGCGCTGCCCTGCTCTGTCACCGACGTGACCGAATGTAAACGCCCTCACATGCCGCTGTCCGCGCCCCTATGCCGATCCCGCGCGGGTGGGGTCGGGTGCCTTCAGAAGTCCATGGATTCGAGCGCTCGTAGTGTTTTCGGATCCACGTACACGATCTCGCGGCTGAATCCGCCGCGCGAAGCATCGGGTCCGAGTGACGGCTGCCAGACCTGGTCGGAGTAGACCAGCCAGTACGTGCCGTTGGGGAGCGAACCGTCGTCGTGCACTTGGGCCAGTGATATCCCCAGCAGGCGAGGGTTCTCTGGTGGGGTCCCGTTCGGTTGGCGCTGGTGGTAGCGAGACCACAATGTGTGCGCATCGCGCCGTGCTCCGGTCTCGACAAGAGTGATCGCTCGTTGGTGACCCTGCTCGATGGTGCGAACCATCTGAGGAGTCAATCCGGGAGCGACTTGGCGCGGCCACCAGTACCAACCTGCCGCAGCCGCGATCACCACGAGGCCCACCACGCATGGGATCAGAACCAGCGCACGACGGGGAGGGCGCCTCATGCGGTGGATCGTAGTGCCGCGATGCCCTCTGGCGGCGCTGTTTGCGTCCCAACCGAACGTCCTCTCATGCCGCTGTCCGTGCTCGAACGGAAGGCGGTCGGTCAGGGCGCCGTTACGTGCACCAGGACGCAACTTCTCTGCGCTGTGGCATCGGTGCAGATCTGGTAGGTCCCTGGCTCAGCGACCTCCGGGATCTTCACCTGGCTGGGTCCAGATCCAAGGACATCCACGCCTGCGGTGCCGCCGGTGGCGTTCTCGTCATCGATCTTGTTCCAGGTGGGCGGCTCGTCGGCACTACCCGCGGTCAGGTGATAGGCGTGATGCCACGCGCTGTCGGTCCAGGCGTCGAGCTGAAAGTCCACGCCCCGATCTTCCGGTCCACGAAAGGACAGGGAGACCACTTGGCCAGGGTTGGCGGTCCCTGAGTCGATCGTCATGAGACCCGTGGGTCCATCGGCCTGAGTGGGCGGGGCCGAGGCGGAGGTTCCGTTGCTCGCGCACCCGGCGGCCAGAGCACAGAGCGAGGCTGCCACGATCACAGCCGGTCGCATCCGCACGGTTCCCTCCCTGGACGGTGAGCATAGGCCGGAGCGACCACCTAGGACGGAAGTTCAACGCACTCACATGCCGCTGTCCGGCTAACGCATGCCGAAGATCGGACGAGCCAAGCTGGCGGGTCCCGAGCGGGCTTCTCTAGTCCTCGAGTTGGAAGCCTTGCTGGTCGGCCTTCCTGATCAGGTCAACGCCTCGTGGGCGCTCGCCGCAGTTCGTAGCCGGTGACTTTGGCCAGCGTCTGGTTGGTCCGCTCGCGCCAGCCGGCTGGCTGCGCGGGGGGCGGGGTCGTGGTTCGTTTGCGTCGGCGCGCCAGGGGTGGTGGGCCCGCGGCGACCGGGAGAGGAGCGACCGGCCCCCATCCTGCCGCGATGGCCGTTTCGCGGGAGCGGCATCGCAGGGTCACGCGCTTGCCCTTTGCGTAGTCCGTGAGACCAAGTATGGGCGGTCGGCCGGCTAGCCGGCTCTTCCAGTCGTACATGGATTCGATCTCGAAACCGTACGCGGCCAGCAGCAGTTTCAGCGCGGGCACCGAGGGCCACGCCACCAACACCCGATCCGCCGAATAGGCATCCTGCGCGGCACGCCGGATGTCCTCAGAGTTCCGTTCGAGAAGCACTCTGAGGATCGGCTGCCTCCCCGGCACAACCAGCGTGTCGACGATCAAGTGCCGTGGGGCCAGGCTATGAAGGCGGTACATCAGTTCCGTGTGCCGGTAGGTGTGATACAGGTAGCCGAGGCATAGCACCACGTCGACGTCGAACGTTTCCCGGGCCAGCACCTGAAAGACATCGCCACAGACGAAGCGGTAGCTCTCGGGTTCCTGGCCATAGAAGGCAAATGTCTCCTGAGCCTTGTCGACCAGGCTCTGCCTGACCTCCACCCCGGTCACGTGGGCCGCCCCGGTCTTCAGCGCCGCGAACGAATATCGACCGTCGTGGCTGGCAAGATCCAGCACCCGCGCCCCGTCGAAGATGTCCCGGTTGCTGGCGAACAGCGCCTCGTAGCGCTCGTTCATCCGCTCTGGTTTCGGTATGAGCTCGCTGACTTCCATGAACCGTGGGTAGTCCTCGGCAAACATGTGACTCCCCTCCCTGCTTTCAAACACGACCTCCGTACCCGCAAACGCTAGGGGAACACTCCCGACCGTGAGGAAGACCTCGACCACGCCGTTGCCGAGGGTGTTGCGTGGACCGCCTGAGCCCGGACCGCTGTCAGTGCCCCACCGGCCCTGCTTGGACGAGCCGCACCGGCGCGCCGATTGGGATGACGCCAACACCCCCTCGGGGGGATCGGCTTTTTTGTTCTCCGGGAGGACGTACGGTCCCGCAGTCCATTCACATCTACCCGGGGAGTTCCCTTGCTCAATATCGCCAAGACCGGCATCGCCGCCGCAGCACTGACGCTGGCACGATCGCCTTGACCGCTGTTCCGGCCCATGCCGTCACCGACTGCCCGAACTGCACCGCCATGCACCGGGACTGCAAGCACGGTGTGGCCCGCTCCGTGAGGGCTGCGAACTTCCAGGTGCGCACCGGCCACTTCCGGCCCGCCGTGAAGCCTGCCGTCTACCGCGCCAACAACGAGAGCGACGCGGACAAGGACGGGACGGCCTGCGAGGTCACCAACTGAGGCTGAGTCGTCGCCACGACGACGGTGTGGCCCCGGCCATGGTGGATCGGCCGGGCCTCGCGAAACCGCACTCACATGCTGTCCGTGCGTCCGCACATGCCCCGATGAGCGGATGTGCGGTCCGCCTCGCCGATCTCCTTACGCCGCTGCGCTCTCGGCGCCGGTGGCCTCTCTCCCGGGTCAGGCGTAGGTTGCGATCGTGCCCGCGCCGACTGGCTTTCCGTTGGGTCCGGTCCGCCTCGTCGAACCGTTCGGGGCCGGGGGCGGACCGGACCTCCTCGCACGCGAGCTCGCCGCATGGCTTGCGGTCGCCTGGGGTCAGGCCGTCGTCGTCGAGAACGTTCCGGGTGAGGGAAGCACCGCCGCGCCGGCGCTCGTCGCCCAATCCCCGGCCAACGGTCACACCCTGCTCATCAACACCAGCGCGCACGCCTACATCGGCGCCGTTTCCCACGACCTTCCCTACCACCCGTTGGAGGACTTCACGCCGGTCGCACCGCTCACCGAGCAGGCCTACGTCTTCGTGACGGGGCCGGACTCGGGCATCACCACCCTGCACGACCTGGCGGCCCCGGCAGCGGCTCGCCGTGCAGAACTCACCTTCGCGTCGACCGGGGCCGGCACGGCAAGCCACATGGGCGCCGCGCTTCTCAACCTGGAGGCCGGGGTGACCGCCATCCACGTGCTCCCAGCGCCGGGCGACTCGATCGCCAAGGTGGTCGCCAAAGTGGCCGCTGGCGTCACCGACTACCTGTTGTCTCCCATTGCGATCGTCAAGCCCTACCTGGAGGCGGGCACACTCGTCGCGCTCGGCGTCAGCACCGCCCGTCGCTCGCCCTGGCTCCCCGACGTGCCCGCCGTCGCTGAACAAGGCATCGACGGCTACGACTTTCCGATCTGGTACGGCGCCTGGGTGCGCGCCGGAACGTCCCCGGACATCGTCCTGGAGCTCGGGAGCAGCCTCTCCGCGGCGATGACATCCTCTGATCTCAAAGGATGGTGCGCCCTCCATGGCGTCGAACAGATGAGGATGACGACCGACGACTTCGCTCGGTTCGTCACCAGCGAAGCCGAACGAGCCGGGGCGATCATCCACCAGGGACCGTCGGACTGAGCCTCCCAACGTCCTCTCATACCCCGATGAGCGGACGCGCAGGGTGGCCCAGCGTCCTGGCCGCGGCTGTCAGACCGAGGCGAGGAACCCCTGCACCCGTTCCATGAGCAGCGCTGATGCCTCCGCGTCGTACGCGCCGAGCGAAGAGTCGGCGAAGAGGTGCTGGTCGCCTGGATAGAGGAACAGTTCGGCGGCCGGCACAGACCTGACTAGCTCGCGTGCGGCCGGCAGGTCCTCGTCGAAGAACTCGTCGCCCTCCTTGCCGTGGATCTGCACCGGCACCCCCTCCGGCCACACCTTCCCGAACTCCGCGATCGGGATGCAGGAGTACATGAGCAGTGCCCCGCCGGCGCCGGGCCGGGTCTGCGCGAGCCGTTGGGCGATAGTGACGCCGAAGGAGAATCCGGCGTAGACGAGCCCGGGGTCGAGCTCGTCGGCCGCGGCGGCGCCGCGCTCCCGGATCGCGTCGAACCCCGTCTCACGGGCGAACGCGAAACCTTCCTCGATGCTGCCGAACGTGCGGCCGTCGAACAGATCGGGCGTGTGCACGGTGTGCCCGGCCCGCCGCAGGTCGTCGGCGAAGGCCCGCACTCCGTCGGTCATGCCCTGGATGTGGTGGTACAGCAGCACCTCGGCCATCTGCAGTTCCCTTCTCTATTGATCGATCTTTTTGGAACGTTCCGTGATGCTAGTCTGTTCTGTCGTGGCCGACAATCCCCCCGACTACGAGCTGGCCGATCGGATGGCGCTGACCAGGCCGGCCCAGGTGAAGGCCATCGGCCATCCCCTCCGCACCACGATCCTGCAGCTCCTCCACGAGCGCGCCGCGACCGTCACCGAGCTCGCGGCTGCCATCGAGCGCCCCAAGAGCACGGTCGCGCATCACGTGGACGTGCTCACCCGCAACGGCCTGCTCCAGGTGGTGCGCACGCGGAAGGTGCGGGCTATCGAGGAGCGCCTCTACGGGCGCACCGCGCGCATGTTCCACGTGTCAGCGGAGCCATCATCCGCTGGCGAAGAGATGCCCGGCGACTTCAACGACTTCGAGGTGGCTGCCCGCGAGTCCGCGACGGCGTTCGAGCAGGGCAAGCTCTGGGGTTTCATCCGGCATGCGCGCATCTCCGAGGAGCAGGCCTCTCAGTTCTGGGACCAGCTGGCCGAGTTGGTCGATGCGTTCGACCGGATGCCGAGGTCCGGCGACACCATGTACGGGTTCGCGATCGGCATCTACCCGACCGACCACCCCTTCCTGCCCGAAGTGGAGTGATGCACCCACGTGGGGACACCCACTGTCCAGATCGTCGTCCTCGGCTGACTCACGTCGTATGACCTCCCCGTGTCAGTAGGGGTGCGGCGCGTTGCGGCTTGCATGGTCATCCGAACGCTGTTCATCTGTCGCATTGCTCCAGGTGCGCGCCCGGATCTGCCGCTGTCCGGCGCACACGCATGCCGATGAGAGGTCGATGACGGGTTGGTCGCCCGGCTGGCGCGCCGACCCGCACTGCTCTGTTGCGGTCTTCTGAGTGCGTGTGCGCACGCGGCCCAGGGCGGTGCAGGCATCGCAGAGGGCGATGACGGGGAGTGCGACGCGGACAAGGAGGTCGTTCGCGTCGTGGACCTGCTGAACCGGAAGGGCCGCCGCCTGATCCAAGCAGATGTGTGGCGCACCGACCCGGGGGCCTGGCGCGCTGGTGTCTGGAACCAGTGCACCGACTGATCGAACGACGGTGAAGGGGGTAGGTCCGTGTCCCAGACGACCGTGCCGGGCGTCAGCGTCCGAGCGTGAGGTAGAGCCCGATCGGCGTGACGACGAACCCGAGCAGGAGCCACCAGCTGAGGGGGTTCTTGCCGTGAATCCCGATGCCGGCCGCCACGGCGCCGACAGCCGTGACGCCAGCCAGGATGTTCAGCCCGATCTGCGCGTCCGAGCGAGAATCGGGCGACACCATGGCCGCGACCACCAGTCCTGCCGCGAGGTGCAGGATCGTGGTGACTGCCAGAACGGACAGCACCCACTGCTGCACCGCGGTCAGCGACATCCCACCCTGCTGGGGTTGCGGGCGTTGCAGGTTGTCCGGGTCCATCAGGTGTCGCGGACGGCGCACCTGCGCTGCGGGTGGCGGTTGCTGCTGGCTCACGTCTGCCTCGATCTCCGGCTGGGAGCATGATGCGGGTTCTGGTGGAACAGCCCCGTCCGCCGCTCGCTTCCTTGCGCTCGCTGTGAACACACTCACACGCCGCTGCCCCTTCGGGCGCCGGCCGGACGCGCACATCAGGTCCGGTGACCTTCCGCAGTTTCGGTGAAGCACCGGTCGGTCGCGGCGTCGTACTTTCGTCCACCTGGCCGGCCGAGCCGGTACGGCGGCACCGTGCCGCCCGCCGGCAGTCACAGGTCGTCTGCCCTCGCTGTGGTCTCAGCCTGACGCCGTCGCGATCTCAGATCCCGACCTGCGCGTGCCAGCGGCGTTCAGCACGCGGCTGATGGCTGGCCGGCGCGGCTCGCCTCGGCGATCAGGAGCGCGGCGTCCGCGATGCTCTCGCCCAGGTACGTGCCCGGGACTCGCCTGCGTGACGCTGGGAACATGAAGGCGTTGCCGGCGAAGAAGGCCGGGGTGTACGACGCGGCGACGGCCTCGAGGGAGGCGATCGCCGAGCGCCGCTGGGTCTGCAGGTGCGACACGAGCACCACGACCGCATCGGGGGTCGCAGCCTTCGCCGAGAGCAGCACGCGCTGCGACGTGTGGGCTCCGAGGAGACGCGAGGCCAGCCGCTGCTGCGCGAGCTGGGCTGCGAGCGCTTCGAGCCCGAGGGTGTGGACGTCGCCGGGGCCGGTCGCGAGCAGGACGGTCCTGGTGCCCTCGTCCGGGGCGGGAGCCAGGGTGATCAGCTTGGCCAACCAGCTTCGGACCACCTCCGTGGTGAGGTGCTCCTGACCCACGTCACACTCGCGGGTCTCCCACCAGGCACCGATCTGACGCATCGCGGGCATCACCACCGCGTCCAGCGACGCGGGGAGTCCGATCTCGGCGTTCGCACGCTCCAGCTCGGCACGGATCGCCCCGGCGTCGAGACGGTTCGACGCGTCCAGCATCGCGTGGACCCGCGCGACCTCGGGGTTCGCTTCGTCCAGAAGCCCGCGCACCCGTCGTGCCGCGTCACCGGCCCGCCGACCGATCGCGATCTCGTCGCGCATCAGGCTCAGCTGGACGAGCTCGTCCGCGCGGTAGCGACGGTGTCCACCCGGGCTGCGCGTCGTCGCGGGCAGGCCGTACCTGCGCTCCCACGAACGCAGGGTCGGACCTGGTACGCCGAGGAGCCTCCCGGCCTCCTGGATCGTCAGGCCCCTGCCGGTGGTGGCCGGGTCGTCGTGCTGGTCTCCGGGACGGTCGGCGTACGGCGACATCGGGGACCTCGGTCCACTTCCGGGCCCCACCGGGGCTTGTCGCCACCGTACGCGCCGAGTGCGCACGGCCGGGAGCAAGTGCATAGGTTCGCGCCTACTGATGGCTGCAGGTGGACGGCACGCTGGCTCCATAGCTCGGTCACACCTCCAAGACCTCAGGAACGGACCGCATGTCGACCACCGCGTTCGCAGGATCGGAGCCACGCGTCCCCACGCGTTGCCAGGGTCGCGTCACGCAGCTCGTCCTCCGGTGCGGACAGGGGGACGAAGCGGCGCTGGGCGATCTCTTCGACCTGACCTACTTCCTGGTCGCAGCGGTCGTGAACCCACGCGGCGTCGCCTCGGCCGGAGCCGACAGGGCCGTCATGGAGGCGTTCTGGCGGATCTGGCGTCGTTCTCCCGCCTACGTGCCCACCGAGGCCGGCGTGCTCGCCTGGGTCTTCGACCAGGTTCACGACAGGCCGGCATCGCTGGCGGGCGGGGCACGTCACAGCACGAACGGCACGCGTTGAGACAGGTCGCGGACGATGCCGTGTCGACGGCGATCGGGCTCTGGGGGACCGAGGACCGCAGAGCTGGGCTGCTCCGGGTCGCCGTGCTGAGCGATCACGAGCTGGTGCGCGCCGGCGACGGTAGGCCCGAGCTGCGCCACGCGCCGGGGCCCTGCCTCAGCACTGGGCGCTGCATCCGTGCAGGCGCGTTCCAGACCGGCGTACGACGGGTGGCCGGGGCGGCGGGACCGCCCAGGGCCGCGACCACGGCGACCAGGGCGCCGAGCTCCTCGGCACTCGGATCGCCCTTCACGACCCGCAACAAGGGCTCGGCGGGAGCGTCGCCCTGATCGTCGGTCACGGCGTCCATCAGAGGGGGATGTTCCCGTGCTTCTTGGCCGGCAGGATCTCGCGCTTGGTGCGGAGCAGCCGCAGCCCCTTGACGACCTCCAGCCGGGTCTCGTGGGGGGAGATCACCCCGTCCACGTAGCCGCGCTCGGCAGCGATGTACGGGTTGGCCAGCGTGTCGTCGTAGGCGGTGATCAGCTCGGCGCGCTTGGCCTCGGTGTCGGAGGCGTCCTTGAGCTCGTGGCGGTACAGGATGTTGACCGCGCCCTGGGCCCCCATCACCGCGATCTGGGCGGTCGGCCAGGCGAGGTTGAGATCCGCGCCGAGGTGCTTGGAGCCCATCACGTCGTACGCCCCGCCGTAGGCCTTGCGCGTGATGATCGTGATCAGCGGGACCGTTGCCTCGGCGTAGGCGTAGATCAGCTTGGCGCCGCGCCGGATGATGCCGTTCCACTCCTGGTCGGTGCCGGGGAGGAAGCCGGGCACGTCCACGAACGTCAGCACCGCGATGTTGAAGGCGTCGCAGAACCGCACGAAGCGGGCGGCCTTCTCCGAGGCGTCGATGTCGAGGGTGCCGGCGAACTGCATCGGCTGGTTGGCGACCACGCCCACCGTCTGCCCCTCGACGCGCCCGAAGCCGACCACGATGTTGGGCGCGAACAGCGCCTGCACCTCGAGGAACTCCTCGTCGTCGAGGACGGCGGTGATCACCTCGTGCATGTCGTAGGGCTGGTTGGCGCCGTCGGGGATCACGGTGTCGAGGGTGCGGTCGAGGTCGGTGATGTCGAGGTCGGCCGGCTCGTCGTACGACGGGGCGGGGTCGAGGTTGTTCTGCGGCAGGTAGGAGATCAGCGCCTTGACGTACTCGATCGCGTCCTCCTCGTCGGACCCCATGTAGTGGGCGTTGCCCGACTTGGTGTTGTGGGTGCGCGCGCCGCCCAGCTCCTCCATCGTGACGTCCTCGCCGGTGACCGTCTTGATCACGTCGGGGCCGGTGATGAACATGTTGGAGGTGCCGTCGACCATCACCGTGAAGTCGGTGACGGCGGGCGAGTACACGTGCCCTCCGGCGCAGGAGCCCATGATCAGGCTGATCTGGGGGATGACGCCCGAGGCGTGCACGTTGCGGCGGAAGATCTCGCCGTACAGCCCGAGCGAGACGACGCCCTCCTGGATCCGCGCGCCGGCCCCCTCGTTGATGCCGATGATCGGGCAGCCGGTCTTGATGGCGAGGTCCATCACCTTGGTGATCTTCTCGCCGTACACCTCGCCCAGCGAGCCTCCGAAGATCGTGAAGTCCTGGCTGAACACGCACACCTGGCGGCCGTCGACGGTGCCGTACCCGGTGACCACCCCGTCGCCGTACGGCCGGCGCTTCTCGAGCCCGAACGCCGTCGACCGGTGCCGCGCCAGCTCGTCGAGCTCGACGAACGAGCCCTCGTCGAAGAGCAGCTCGATCCGCTCACGGGCGGTCTTGCGGCCCTTGGCGTGCTGCTTCTCGATCGCCTTGGCCGAGCCCGCATGGACGGCCTCGTCGAGGCGCCGCTCGAGGTCGGCGAGCTTGCCTGCCGTGGTGTGGATGTCGATGTCGGTGGGGACGTCGGTTCCTTCACCTGGCTTGGCCGCCGGGGTGGGTTGGGCGCTCACGTGTGGCCTCCTCGTGTCTGCCACGCCAATCTAGTGCCATGGACACCGCCCCCTCCGCCCGGTCGCCGCTCGACCAGGTCGCCCTCCAGGCCGTGGCCGGCCCGCAGTGGCAGGTGCGCCTGTACGCCGAGGCCGGCTCGACCAACGCGCTCGCCGCGGCCGACCCGGTGCGGCATCGGATCGTGGTCGCCGACCACCAGCAGGAGGGCCGCGGCCGCCTGGACCGCCAGTGGGTGACCCCGCCCGGAGCGGCGCTGACGTTCTCCGCCGTCTTCGACCCCGTCGTCGACACCGAGTGGTGGCCGGTGCTCCCGCTCGTGGCCGGGTACGCCGTCGCCCGGGCCCTCGGCGGGTTCGCGACCTTGAAGTGGCCCAACGACGTGATGATCGGCGATCGCAAGGTCTGCGGGATCCTGGTGGAACGCGTCCACACCCGCCCGCCCATGGTGGTGATCGGGATCGGGATCAACGTCGACCAGACCGCCGACGAGCTGCCGGTGCCGACCGCCACGTCACTGGCCCTGGCGGGACACCCGATCGACCGCACCGTGCTGTTCGGCGACGTGGTGCGGCACCTGCGGGCCTCCCTGGGCACGTTCGCTGCCTCGCCGAACACGTTCCTGAACCAGTACCGCGGACGCAGCGCGACCCTCGACCAGGACGTCCGCGTCGCGCTCCCGGGCGATCGCGTCGTCGAGGGGAGGGCAGCCGACTTCGACCCGCACGGCCGGTTGGTACTCGACACCGCGGACGGCACGCTCACCCTCAGCGCCGGAGATGTCGTGCACCTGCGTCCCGCGGAGTGACAGACTCACGCCGTGGCCATCAACCCCAAGCTCCTCACCGACGGTGAGACCGTCATCGTCGACACGCGAACGCACTGGAAGGCCATCCTCTGGCCGGTGATCCTCCTGGTCGTGGTGGTGGCGGCGGCCACCTATCTCACGAACCTGGCGGGCAACAAGTACGTCACCTGGCTCGTGTGGATCATCGCTCTCGGCGTGCTCGTGGTCTGGGCGGTGAAGCCGTTCCTCGCGTGGCTCACCGCGACGTACACGATCACCACCAAGCGGCTGATCACCCGGGAGGGGCTGATCTCGCGTCGCGGCCACGACATCCCGCTCCTGCGCATCAGCGACGTGGCCTACGACATGGGACCGATCGACCGGATGCTCGGCTGCGGCACCCTGGTGATCAGCGACGCCAGCACCCACGGCCAGGTCGAACTCCACGACATCCCCGACGTCGAGCGCGTCCAGCACCAGCTGATGGACCTGCTCGGTGGGCTCCATCGACGCGACAGCGGGAGTGACGACGACGCCTGACGGGCCGGTGACCCCCGAGGAGCCCGCGGGCGGCGAGGCCAGGCCGGGCGAGGCGCTCGAGCAGGCGATCCTGGGCGAACAGATGATCTTCAACGCCCTCGAGGTGGCCGACGAGACCGGGGCCTCGCCCGACCAGGCGCGCCGGCTCTGGCGAGCGCTCGGCTTCCCCGACCGCGGCAGCGAGCGGGCGTTCACGCAGGCCGACGTCGACGCGGTGTCGACCCTGCTGCGGCTCGTCGACGGCGGCGTCATCGACTTCGACATGGCGGTCAACCTGACCCGTGCCGTGGGGCAGACCATGGCCCGGCTGGCCGACTGGGAGGTCGCCACGCTGGTGCACCGCGTGCAGGAGCTCGAGGCCGGCGACGACGCCACGGGGTCGCGTGCCACCACCGCCCTGCAGATGGTCGACAGCCTGAACGCGCCGTTCGAGGAGCTGCTGGTCTACGTCTGGAGGCGGCACCTGGCCGCGGCGGTGAGCCGGGTCGAGGCGCTCGGGGCCAACGAGGAGGACCTCCACACGACGCAGGTGACCGTCGGGTTCGCCGACATCGTGGCGTTCACCGCCCTCACCAACCAGCTCGACCACGACCGGATCGGCGACCTGGTGGAGATCTTCGAGTCGCGCTGCGCCGACGTCGTGGCCGGTCAGCACGGCCGGGTGATCAAGAGCATCGGCGACGCCGTGCTGTTCGTGAACGAGGACCCCATCCGCGCCTTCGACACCGCCGAGGGCATCATCGCGGTGGTGGGTCGCGACCCTCGGATGCCCGACGTCCGGGTCGGCCTCTCGACCGGATCGGTCGTCACTCGCCTCGGTGACGTCTTCGGGCCGCCGGTGAACCTGGCGGCCCGGCTCACCGCGGTCGCCCGGCGCAACCGGGTGATCGTCGACCGCGACACCGCGAACCTGCTCCCCGATGACCAGTTCGAGACCCGGGCGCTGCCCGCGCGGCCGGTGCGGGGCTTCGGTCTGGTGGAGCCGGTCGCGGTCCGGCGGCACTGAACACACGCTCAGCGAAGGCCGCAGGGCTTTGCAAATTTTACCTTCGGCGAGCCGCGAGTTGATCCATTCCGCGACGCGAAGGGGTGGTAGTTACCTATTTTCGTTGTGTGCTCAGAGTCCAGGACGTCCGCCTCGATCCGGCTACCCGCCGGGCGTGGCGCGAAGACAGCGAGATCGTCTTCTCCCGCAAAGAATTCGACCTCCTGCACCACCTGATGCAGCGGGCGGGGACGGTCGTCTCCCGCGACGAGCTGATGCTCACCGTCTGGAACACCACGTTCTGGACGTCGTCGAAGACGATCGACGTCCACCTCGGCTGGGTCCGTCGCAAGCTCGGTGACGACCCGAGCCAGCCGAGCCTGATCACCACGGTGCGCGGTCACGGGTTGCGCTTCGAGATCGAGGCACCGAGCTTCCCGGGAGCCGTGCGGCCCACTGAGGCCGCCGCGGTCTGACCCCCGCTCCGGGGATCCTGCGACACCTCTACGCTGTCGCGCGTGAGTCATGCCCGCCCGGACGCGCCGGTCGTCGCCGTCGTCGGGGGCGGTCAGCTGGCACGGATGATGGCCGAGCCGGCCGCGGCCCTGGGCATCCCGCTCCGGCTCCTCGCGGAGGCTCCCGGCGTCTCCGCCGCCCAGGTCATCCCCGACCACGTCGTGGGCGACTACACCGATCTCGCCACGCTCGAGAGCCTGGTCGCGGGCTGCGACGTGGTGACCTTCGACCACGAGCACGTGCCGACCGACCACCTCCACGCGCTCGCCGCGTCGGGCACGGCCGTCCGCCCCGGCCCCGAGGCCCTCGTCCACGCGCAGGACAAGATCGTGATGCGCGAGGCGCTGGCCCGGATCGGCGCGCCCGTGCCTCGGTTCCGGGTCGTCACCAGCCTGGCCGAGGTCGTCGACTTCGGGTTCCCGTGCGTGATCAAGACGGCGCGGGGCGGCTACGACGGCAAGGGCGTGTGGTTCGTCGGTACGCCGGAGGAGTGCGCGCCGGCGTTCGAGGCTGCCGCCCGGACCGGCGTACGCCTGCTGGCCGAGGAGCTGGTGCCGTTCCGGCGTGAGCTGTCCGCCCTCGTGGCGCGGAGCCCCAGCGGTCAGGCGGCGGCGTACCCGGTCGTCGAGTCGACCCAGCGCGACGGCGTCTGCCGCGAGGTGATCGCCCCCGCGCCCGGCCTCCCGCCCGATCGCGCCGCCGGCGCCGAGGCGCTGGCTCTGCAGATCGCTCGCGAGCTCGACGTCACGGGCGTCCTCGCGGTCGAGCTCTTCGAGACCGACGAGGGCGTCCTGGTCAACGAGCTCGCGATGCGGCCCCACAACACCGGCCACTGGACCCAGGACGGGGCGGTCACCTCGCAGTTCGAGAACCACCTGCGGGCCGTGCTCGACCTGCCCCTGGGCTCCCCGGTCGCCCGCGCACCGTGGACGGTGATGGTCAACATCCTGGGTGGCCCGGTCGACTCGGGAGGCCGCCTCTACGACGGGTACCCGCACGCCCTGGCTCGCGACCCGCGGCTGCGCGTGCACCTCTACGGCAAGGAGCCGCGGCCGGGCCGCAAGGTCGGCCACGTGAACGTCTACGGCGACGACCTGCACAATTGCCTCGAGCGCGCCCGCCATGCGGCGGCGTGGTTCGCCGGAGAGCTGGGAGACGAGAGCGAATGAACGACGCACCCCGCGTAGGCATCGTGATGGGCTCCGACTCGGACTGGCCGGTGATGGAGGCCGCCGCCGACGCGCTCAAGGAGTTCGACGTGTCGTACGAGGCCGACGTGGTCTCGGCGCACCGGATGCCCGACGAGATGCTCGCCTACGGCCGCGACGCGGCGTCGCGCGGCCTGGCCGTGATCATCGCCGGAGCCGGGGGAGCGGCCCACCTGCCGGGGATGCTGGCCTCGGTCACGGCGCTGCCGGTGATCGGCGTACCGGTCCCGCTCAAGCATCTCGACGGCATGGACTCCCTGCTCTCGATCGTGCAGATGCCGGCCGGCGTCCCGGTGGCGACCGTCGGGGTCGGCAACGCGCGCAACGCCGGGCTGCTGGCCGTGCGGATCCTGGGTGTCTCCGACGCCGACGTCCGCCAGCGGATGCTCGACTTCCAGGCCGACCTGCGCACGACGGCCCAGGACAAGGGCAAGAAGGTCAGGTCGTCCGCGGGCGGACGCAAGCTCGGTTTCTGAGGGACGGCGTCAGCCCACGAGGCCGTGCTCGTGGGCGAAGACCACGATCTGGACCCGGTCGCGCAGCCCCAGCTTGCGCAAGATCGCGCCGACGTGGGTCTTCACCGTCGACTCGCTCGCGAAGACCTGCGCCCCGATCTCGGTGTTGGACAGACCTTGAGCCACCGCACCGAACACCTCCCGTTCCTTCTCGGTCAGCCCGAGGTACGCCGGCGGGGGAGGTGTGCGTACCTGGAACTGGCCGTCGAGGAGCGCCGTCAGGTCGTGCGGCGCGAGCACCGCGTTGCCGGCGTACACGGTCCGGATCGCGTCGCGGAGCATCACCGGCGTCGTCCCCTTGAGCAGGAAGCCGCTGGCGCCGTGGCGGATGGCGGTCGCGGCCCGGTCGTCGAGGTTGAACGTCGTCAGCACCACGACCCGCACCGGCCGCTCGCGGCGCGAGGCGCGTTCGGGGAGGAAGATCTGGCGCGTGGCCTCCACGCCGTCCATCTCCGGCATCCGCACATCCATGAGGACGACGTCGGGTGCGAGGTCGTCGACCAACCGGACGGCCTCGACGCCATCGCCCGCGGAGCCGACCACCTCGAGGCCGTCCTGGGCGTCGACGATGACCCGGACCCCCTCGCGGAACAGCTCCTGGTCGTCGACCAGGAGCACGCGGATCGGATCGGTCACGAGGTCGCCCTGACGGGTATCCAGGCCGTGACCGTGAAGGTCGCGGGGTCGCCGCGCCGGCGTACGTCGAGACGCCCGCCGACGGCCTCGAGTCGCCGCCGCATGCCGTCGATCCCCTGACCGCCGTCGGACGGGGTCGCCGGCGCGCCGTGAAGGGGCTGGGTGTCGTCGCTCGCGGGTGCGCCATCGGCGACCGCGTTCTGCACCTCGATCCGCAGGTCTCCGTCCCAGTGCCGCTCCACCAGCACCGGCTGGTCGCGGCGCCCGTGCTTGATCGCGTTGGTGAGCATCTCCTGGAGCACCCGGAACGCCACCACCTCGAGCTCGGGCGGGAGGGGCTGGGCGGTGCCGACGACCGTCGACTCGACCGTGTGGCCGCTGGCGCGGACGCCGTCGAGCAGGCTCTCGAGGTCGGGTTGCCGGGCCGGCGTGGCGGGCGTGCCCGTCGTCGAGGAGAGCACGGTCCGGACGTCGTCGAGCGAGCTGCGCGCGGACGTCGCGATGGTGGCCATCGTCTTCTTGAGCCGCGCCGGGTCGGTGTCGTCGAGGAACTGGGCGGACTCGGCCTGGGCGAGGATCACCGCCAACGAGTGGCCGACGACGTCGTGGACGTCGCGGGCGAGGCGGGCCTGCTCCTCGCGCAGCCGGGCGATCTCCTCGGCCTGGTCGCGCTCCGCCTCCGCCGCCACCTGGGACTCGCGGGACGCCTGGGACCGTGAGGAGAACCGCAACGCGAGCCCCAGCAGCCACGGCGCCATCAGCAGCGCGCTGCCGAGCAGGGCCGCCGGGAGCCGCCAGCTGTCCGTGCCGTCGTAGGCCTGACGGGCCAGGACCCGGATGCCGGCGACGCGGAGCGAGTCGTAGAAGACGTTCGGGTCGAGCCAGACCACCGCGACGGCCGCGCCGACCGGGATCGAGAGTCCACTCAGCCAGACGACGGTGGTGCTTCCCCACCGGGCGCAGCCGAACGCGACGACCGCGAGCAGGACCTCGCTCACGATGGGGCCCGTTCCGGTCACGACGTGGATGAGCCCGACGAGCCAGGCCACGCCCAGGGCGGCCGCGGGGAGGTGGCGCGAGAGGGAGACCGCGACCGCCAGTCCGATGGCCACCAGGTAGGCGCCGGGGCCGCCGGCAGCGCCGGAGGTGTCGCCCGCGACCTCGCGGACCGCGACGAGCAGGACGACGACACCCACGAGCGCGTCCGGGAGCCAGGGCGGCCGACGCTGCCAGGCGTCGGGCGGCGAGGTCATGCGCGCAATCGAACCACGTGGGGCGTCGCCGGGGCGGCCGCACGCACCAGCTCGTCGAGGAGGTCGGCGTACGTCAGTCCAGCGGCCGCGAACATCCGCGGAACCTGGGAGTGCTCGGTCATCCCCGGGATCGTGTTGACCTCGTTGAGCACGGGGCCGTCCTCGGTCAGGAAGAAGTCCACGCGGGCGACCCCGGAGCATCCCAGCGCGTCGTACGTCGCGACGGCTGCCTGCCTGAGCGCCGCGGCCTCGGCCTGGGTCAACGGCGCAGGGACCAGGAACTCGGCGCGACCGCCGTACTTGGCGTCGTAGTCGAAGAGGCCGTCTGCGGCGATCTCCAGCACGGGCGGGACCAGCAGCGAGCCGTCGGCCCGGCGCAGGACGGACACGTCGATCTCACGGCCAGCGACCACGTCCTCGACCAGCGCCCTGGTGTCGAGGTCGAGTGCCGCGCCGAGCGCCTCCGGCATCCCGCCCGGCTCGGTCACCAACGAGACCCCCAGGCTCGAGCCCGCGGCGACCGGCTTCACGACCACCGGCCCGGTCCAGGGCACGGAGTCCGCGGTGGCGGTGGTGACCAGTCGCCCGGGAGCGGTCGCGATCCCCAGGGCGCCGGCCACGAGCTTGGTGGCCCACTTGTCCATCGCGAGCGCGCCGGCGCCGACCCCCGAGCCGACGTACGGGATCCCGGCGAGGTCGCCGAGAGCGGCGAGCGTCCCGTCCTCCCCGTGGCTGCCGTGTACGACCGGGAACGCGACGTCGCAGCCGTGCAGGACCCGGACGGCCCCGGCCAGGCTCATCGGCCGGTCGGCGCGGTCGCGCCACGTGCCGTCGCGGCCGATCGTCAGCCGTACGACCTCGTAGGTCGCTGGATCGAGGCCCGCGGCGACGCTCGCCGCCGAGGCCAGGGACACCTCGTGCTCACAGCTGCGGCCGCCCCCGATCACTGCCACCCGCAGCCTCATCGCACGCTCCTGAGGCGTGCAACACCCCGGAAGTGCCGCGGCACGCGCGCCCCGATCCCGGTGACGATCTCGTGCTCGATCGTGTCCGACCAGCGCGCCCAGTCGGCGACGGTGGGCTCGCCGTCATCGCCCGGGCCGAACACGGTGACCCGGTCGCCGACCTCGCCTCCCGACTCGCCGAGATCGACGACGACCTGGTCCATGGAGATCCGCCCGATGACCGGCACGCGCCGGCCGCGGTGCTGGACCTCGGCGTGGGGCGACGCCGACCGCGGCAGCCCGTCGGCGTACCCGAGGGGCACCAGTGCGAGGTGCGTCGGCTCGGCGGTGAGGTGGGTGTGGCCGTAGCCGACCGGCGTCCCGGCCCGGACCCGTCGTACCGAGACCAGCGGAGCGGTCAGGGTGAGGGGTGACCGGAGGGTCGTCGTCCGGCTGGGATCGATCCCGACCAGCCCGGCTCCGACCCGGCTCATCGTGTGGTGGCTGCGCGGGTCGGTGAGCGTGGCGGCCGTGGCCGCGAGATGGCGCTCCGACGGCCGGAGCCCGCAGCCGCGGGCGACCTCGAGCGCCCAGGCGAACCGCGTGCGGGCACGGGCGTTGCAGGGGTCGGCGGGGTCGTCGGCGCATCCCAGGTGACCCATCACGCCCACCACCTCGACCTCGCCTCGGGTCTCGGCCAGCCGGGCCGCGCGGCACAGCCGCGGCCACTCCGCGGGCGAGGCCCCGTCACGCGCCATGCCGGCGTCGAGGTGCAGGTGCACCCTGGCCCGTCCCGGCGCGGCGACGATCGCGGCGAGGTGCTCCAGGCCCGGGACGGCGAGGTCGATCCGGCGTTCCACGGCGGTCCTCACGTCGGCGTCGACCGGGTTCAGCCAGCTGAGCACGGGTGCCTCGAGCCCGGCATCGCGCAGTGGCCAGGCCTCGTCCAGGCCGGTCACGCCCAACCAGGTCGCGCCATGCGCAAGAGCGGTGCGGGCGACCTCGACGGCACCGTGACCGAACGCGTCGGCCTTGACCACCGCCATCAGCCGCCCGGTCGTCCGGGCGGCGAGCAGCTCCGTGTTCGCCGCCACGGCCGAGAGGTCCACCTCGAGCAGCGAACCAGAGGCGCGCTCGGTCCGCGTCGCGACGGCGAGCCCGGTCATGCCGCCACCGCCTCGCTGACCGGTCCGTACGACGCGTGGGCGGCGCCGGTGACGAGGGCCCAGTAGCGGTCGCCATGGCTCCAGTGCCACCACTCGGTGGGGTAGTTGACCAGGCCCTGGCCCTCGAGCACGCGGCGCAGGAGCTCGCGGTGGGCGCGGGCGTCCGCGCCGATCCCTGCTGCTGCGAACCAGCAGCGACCGTCGCTCTGCTCCGGTGTCGCGTCGATCGGCGTGCCGAGGTCGAGCGGGTCACCGCAGACGTCGACCAGGGTGAGATCGACGGCGGCGCCGGCCACGTGCGGCGCGACGTCGAGGGGCGCGACGAACCGGCTGGTGAGCCGTTCGAGCTCCGCTCCGCGGGCACCGGGATACGTCGCCAGGACCTGCGCGGTGTACGCCGTGATGATCGCCCGCTGAGCCGCCACGGGTCGGTGACCCTCGACCACCCGCAGGCGGATGCCCGCCGGCAGCGCCTGGTCGGCCGCACGCAGGCGCTCCGCCAGCCCGGCCCGCACGCACGCGCCGGCGGGGGAGAGGTCCTCGGCCAGGCGCACCAGGGGCTCTCCGGAGTCCATCACCGGCACGGCGCGGACGCGGGGGTCGGACAGCAGGATCGTCATGGTTCGACGCTAGGTAGGTCGTGGGTCGGCGTACCTCCACCTCAGGTGCCGAACCACTGACCGTGAGGTGGAGCCGCGTCGTACCCGCGCGAATGCCTAGGCCACGCGTCGGCGCCACTCGATGGCCGGGCAGGTGTCCATCACCATCGGCAGGCCCGCGGCCGTCGTACGACGGAACGCGTCGGCATCGACCACGCCGAGCTGGAACCACACCGCCTGAGCGCCCACGGCGACGGCCTGGTCGGCGAACTCACCGGCCGCCTCGGAGCGCCGGAAGACGTCGACCACGTCGATCGGGAACGGCACGTCGGCGAGCGTCGGGTAGCCGCGCTCACCGAGCACCTCGTCGTCCTCCTCGGCGAAGCGCGGATGGATCGGCACGATCCGCTTGCCGTGTCGTTGCAGCAGCCCGGCGATGGAGTACGCCGTACGGCCGCGGTTGCCGGACAGTCCCACGACCGCCCACGTCTCGAGGTCGTCGAGCATCAGGTCGACCCACTCGGTGCGCTGCCAGTCACCCATACCCACAGCCTAGGAGCCGAGGCCACCACCGCCACGAGCGTGCGGTTACCCGGAAGTAGAATCCGCCCATGAGCAACGACTTCCCTCTGTTCGCCCTCTCGGAGGAGCACCAGGCGATCCGGGAGGCCGTCCGCGACCTGTGTGCGGCCAAGGTCGCGCCGTACGCCGCGGAGGTCGACGAGGAGGGTCGCTACCCGGAGGAGGCCGCGGCCGCCCTCCAGCAGGCCGACTTCCACGCGCCCCACGTGCCCGAGGAGTACGGCGGCGCCGGCGCCGACGCGCTGGCCACCGTGCTGGTGATCGAGGAGATCGCCCGCGTCTGCGTGAGCAGCAGCCTGATCCCCGCCGTCAACAAGCTCGGCTCCCTGCCGGTGATGATCGCCGGCTCCGAAGAGCTGAAGAAGAACTACCTGGGCCGGCTCGCGGCGGGCGACGGCGGCTTCTCCTACTGCCTGTCCGAGCCCGAGGCCGGCTCCGACGCCGTCGCCATGAAGACCCGCGCGGTACGCGACGGCGACGAGTGGGTCATCAACGGCGTGAAGCGGTGGATCACCAACGCCGGCATCAGCGAGTTCTACACCGTGATGGTGGTGACCGACCCCGAGAAGCGCAGCCGCGGCATCTCGGCGTTCGTGGTCGAGAAGGGGGACGAGGGCATCACCTTCGGGGCCAAGGAGAGGAAGCTCGGGATCAAGGGCAGCCCCACGCGCGAGGTCTACCTCGACAACGTGCGGATCCCCGCCGACCGGATGATCGGCGAGGAAGGCACCGGCTTCGAGACCGCGATGAAGACCCTCGACCACACCCGGATCACCATCGCCGCCCAGGCCGTCGGCGTCGCGCAGGGCGCACTCGACTTCGCGCTCGCCTATGCCCGGGAGCGCCAGCAGTTCGGTCACGCGATCGCGGAGTTCCAGGGCCTGCAGTTCCTGCTCGCCGACATGGGCATGAAGGTCGAGGCCGCTCGCCAGCTGACCTACGCCGCAGCCGGCCGCTCCGAGCGGGGCGACTCCGACCTCACGTTCTTCGGCGCCGCGGCCAAGTGCTTCGCCTCCGATGTGGCGATGGAGGTCACCACCAACGCCGTCCAGGTGCTCGGCGGCTACGGCTACACCCGCGACTACCCGGTCGAGCGGATGATGCGCGACGCCAAGATCACCCAGATCTACGAGGGCACCAACCAGGTCCAGCGGATCGTGATCGCCCGCCAGCTGCTGGCCGGGATCCAGGCGGAGCTGTAGCAGCACGGCCCTCGGCGACCGTGCGTGAGACCGGTCACTCCGGGCCCTCCGGATTCGGGTCTGCGTGACCGGTTTGCTTACCGTGGACGAGCCCCGACCACCTGGGGCACGCCTCCGGTCCCGCCGAGTCCTGTCCGTGCGGAGGTGCCTCGAACCGACGGACAGGAGCGGGGGACCCAGGTCTCCACGGGCCGCAGCGCGGCCTCGGGGTGAAGCCACGTCGTCGTACGACGCGGCCAGGCACGTTCTCGCCTGAACCCGACAGCTGACTCCGCAGGCGCTGGAGGAACGACATGCGCCTGCGCACACTCATGACATCTGCCCTGGTCTCCGCCGCTGCGGCCACCCCGCTGGTCGCGGCCGCCGCGCCTGCGGATGCTGCTCCGGTCAGCACGTGGAACCGGCTGGCCCACTGCGAGTCGAGCGGCCGCTGGCACGTCAACACCGGCAACGGCTACTACGGCGGACTGCAGATCAGTGCCTCCACCTGGCGGGCGTACGGCGGTCGGCACTTCGCCGTACTGCCGAGCCGGGCTTCCAAGCCGCAGCAGATCCGGGTCGGCGAGCGGATCAAGCATGGCCAGGGTTGGCACGCCTGGCCGGCCTGCTCGGCCCGTCTCGGCCTGCGCTGACGCACGCCCGCGCCGGCCCGGCGATCAGTTGCTGATGGCGGGGGAGGCGTTCAGGTACGTGGTGTCGTCGAGCTGGTCGACCAGGAAGCCGGCGATGTCGGCGCGGGTGATGGTCGTGCCCACGTGGTCGCGTCCGAGGTAGCCCGCACGGAGGGTGCCTCGGGCCGGCCGGTTGGTCGCGCGGGTGATGCGTGCCACGGTCCAGTCGAGGCCGGAGCCGGTGACTGCCTCGGTCATGCCGATCAGCTCGCGGCGCGCGTTCGGGAACGCCAGACCGGCCAGGTCCCGCACGACGCGGTCCTTGAGGGTCGGACGGTCGCGAGGGTCGGGGATGCTGGGAGTGGCCAGCCCGATGTAGCGGCGTACGCCCTCACGCTGCATGGCGGCGATGATCTGCCGGGTGCCGTCGGCGACCGGGGTGCCGGTGGCGGTGGGCCTGAGCGACGGGCCGAGAGCACTGATGCAGGCCTCGCCTCCGCGGACGGCGTCGGCGACGGCGACGGCGTCGGAGAGCTCGCCGATCGCGACCGTCAGCCGCGGGTCGGCCGACCGGAGCCTTGCAGGGCTGCGCACGTAGGCGGTGACGTCGTGGCCGCGCTCGAGGAGCCGGCTGACGACGTGCCGGCCGATGCCGCCCGTGCCGCCGAAGACGGTGACGTTCATCGGTGCCTCACCCGCCGAGGGCGCCCGGCTCGTTGTACGGCGTGACCACCTGGATCTGCGACGGCACGCTGGCGGGCACGCCGGGCAGAGCGCCCTGGGCCTGGAGGAGCAGGCGGCAGGCGCGGCGCAGGTCACCGCGGAGGTCGTGGTGAAGCACCGCCGAGATCTGGCGGCTGCGGAGCAGGGCCCGGTTGTCGCCGTCGAGGTCGTGAGCGACGAACACGGCCGGCGTGCGTCGTACTGCATGGAAGGCGGAGAGCGTGGCGGTGTTCCCGCCGCCGATCGAGTACACCGCGTCGAGCGAGGGCGTCGCCTCGAGTGCCTCGCCGACGGCGCGGAGCATGCTGCCGTCCAGGCCGTCGGTCTCGGTCACCTCGACGACGGCACGCTGCGGCGCCAGCTCGCGCAAGGTCGCCCGGAAGCCGATCTCGCGCTCCTCCTCGCCGCGGAATGCCGCGCTGCTCAGGGTCACCAGCACGCCACCCGGCTCGGCGCCGGACCAGCGCGTGACGAGGTACGCCGCCGTGGCACCCGCCGCGCGATTGTCGACGCCGACGTACGCCACGCGACGGCTGAACGGGAGGTCGGTGACGAAGGTGACGACCGGGACTCCGGCTGCGGCCAGCTCGGCCACGGCCTCGACCACCGGCGGGCTGTTGGGCGCCTTCAGGATGACGCCGTCCGATCCGCGGCGCGCGATCGCCAGGAGATCCGCGGCGGCCGCCTCGGCGTCGCTCTCCTCGCTGAGACGGAAACGGGCGCGGAACGCGGCGGGACGCAACGACGGCAGCTCCAGCTCGAGCGCGCTGCGGACCGCCGTCGCGAACCGATCGGGAGCCTGCATCACCAGGTCGACCAGGAAGGTGCGGCCGGACAGTCGCACCTGCGACTGCTGGCGGTCGAGCTCGGCGACGGCCTGCTCGACCTGGGCCACGGTGGCGGCGCGGACCCCCGGCCTCTCATGGAGCACACGGTCCACGGTGGCGCGGCTCAACCCGGCCTGGGCGGCGATGTCGAGCACCCGGTGGGTGCGGCGGGCAGCGGTCATGGGTGGCCCTGTCGGGGTGAGGCGTTCGGCATGAGGCGTTCTTGAGGCGTTCGCGACGCGTCGTACGCCTCGTGGCGGCCTAGTGTGACAGACGCCACCCGATCCCACGCCCGGCCCAGGAGGCCCCCGATGTCCGTTCCCCACACCCTGACCCGCGCCGCACGGCTGCGCGCCGCCGACTGCGACCTCGACGACTTCGTCGCCCTGGCCGAGCAGACCACCGACGCCGCCGACTTCCCGCTGGCGAGCGAGGTCGTCGACCGCGTGCTGGTCTACGACGCCGACCGGCTCCGGTCGGAGCAGGGCCGCGAGCACGGCGCGGACGCGGTCGCCGCCGAGCTGGTGCGCGCCCTGACCGACGGGCCAGGCGTGGTCGCGATCCGCGGCGCGTTCCCCGACACCGCGGTGGTCGACCGTGCGACGGCGGCGTTCGACGCGATGATCGCCGACGAGAAGGCAGCCGGCGGCGCGAAGGGCGACCACTTCGCGAAGGCCGGGGCCAACGATCGGATCTGGAACGCGCTGGAGAAGCTGGCGCTGCGCGACCCCGAGACCTTCGTCGACTACTACGGCAACGACGTCATCGCGATGGTCTCGAAGGCCTGGCTCGGCCCGGCCTACCAGGTGACGTCGCAGGTGAACGTCGTACGGCCGGGCGGTCAGGCGCAGGACCCGCACCGCGACTACCACCTCGGTTTCCTCGAGAACGACGTCGTCGAGCAGTACCCCACCCACGTCCACCTGCTGTCGCCGGTGCTGACGCTGCAGGGCGCGGTCGCGCACTCGGACATGCCGGTCGAGAGCGGGCCGACGATGTACCTGCCCTACTCCCACCAGTACGCGCCGGGCTACCTCGCCTGGCGGCTCCCCGAGTTCCGTGACTACTTCGGCGAGCACTACGTCCAGCTGCCGCTCGCGAAGGGCGACGCCGCCTTCTTCAACCCCGCCCTCTTCCACGGCGCCGGCACCAACGTCTCCGCCGACGTCCAGCGGGTCGCGAACCTGCTGCAGGTGTCATCGGCGTTCGGCCGCGCGATGGAGACGGTGGACCGCGACCGCGTGCTCCGGTCGGTCTACCCGGTGCTCCTGGCGCGCAAGGAGGCCGGCGTGTCGGCGGAGTCGCTCGGCCGAGCGCTGGCGGCCAGCGCCGAGGGCTACCCGTTCCCGACCAACCTCGACCTGGACCAGCCGGTGGGCGGCATGACGCCGGCCTCGCAGGCCGAGCTCGCCGCCGAGGCGCTGGCCTCCGGGGTGCCGGCCGCTGAGCTCTCCGGCGTGCTCGACGGGTACGCCGCACGGCGCGCCACCTCGTGACCGCGGGCCGGCTGCTGGAGGACAAGGTCGTCCTCGTCAGCGGCGGCACCCAGGGCATGGGCGGCGCCGTCGCTCGGGCCGCCGTCGACGCCGGGGCGAGCGTCGCCGTGTCGGGCCGGCGAGAGGACGTGGGGAGCGACTTCGCCGCCGAGCTCACCGAGCGGGGCGGCCGGGAGGCGCTGTTCGTGGCCGCCGACGTCGCCGAGGTCGCCCAGGCCCAGGACTCGGTGGCGGCGGTGGTCCGTCGGTTCGGCCGGATCGACGGCCTGGTCAACGCCGCCGGGCTCACCACCCGCGGCTCGCTGGTCGACACCACGCCCGAGCTGTTCGACGCGCACGTCGCGGTCAACCTGCGGGCACCCTTCTTCCTCATGCAGGCGGCCGTGCGCGACATGCTCGCGCGCGGTGCGCCGGGCACGATCGTCAACGTGATCACGATGTCGTCGCACGGCGGCCAGCCCTTCCTCGCGCCGTACGTCGCCGCCAAGGCGGGCCTGGTGGGCCTCACCCGCAACGCCGCCCACGCCCACCGGTGGGACCGGATCCGCGTCAACGGCGTCAACATCGGCTGGACCGAGACCGAGGGCGAGGACGCGATCCAACGCGAGTTCCACGGCGCCGGCGACGACTGGCGCGAGCGTGCCGCCGCGGAGCTGCCGATGGGCCGACTCGGTCAGCCGGAGGACGCCGCCGCGCTCGTCGTCCTGCTCCTCTCCGACCGCAGCGGCGTGGTCACCGGCTCGGTCATCGACTGGGACCAGCAGGTGGTGGGTGGGTCGGACTAGGGTGCCGAGCGTGTCGAGCTACGACGTCGCCCGGGTGCGGTCCCACTTCCCTCAGCTGAAGGACGGCCCCGGATCGGGCGCTGCCCACTTCGACGGCCCGGGTGGGTCGCAGACCCCCGAGGTCGTCGCCCGGGCGGTGTACGACGTCCTGACCGGCCCGCTGGCCAACCAGGACGACGCGACCCCGGCCGAGCGCAACGCCCAGGCCGCGGTCGTCGGTGCTCGGGCCGCGATGGCCGACCTGCTCGCGGCCGACCCCGCCGGCATCGTCTTCGGGCGCTCGATGACCCAGCTGACGATGGACCTGGCCCGCACCCTCGCGAAGGACTGGGGCCCGGGCGACGAGGTCGTCGTCACCCGGCTCGACCACGACTCCAACGTGCGGTCGTGGGTGATCGCCGCCGAGGCGGTCGGAGCCACGGTCCGCTGGGCCGACTTCGACCCCGAGACCGGCGAGCTCGACCCAGGGCAGGTCGAGTCGGCGCTCAGCGACCGCACCCGGCTCGTCGCGTTCACCGCCGCGTCCAACCTGCTCGGCACGATGCCCGACGTCCGGGCGATCGCCGACCTCGCCCACGCCGCGGGCGCGCAGACCTACGTCGACGGCGTCCACCTGGTGCCGCACGCATCGGCCGACCTCGACGCGCTCGGCGCCGACTTCCTGGCCTGCTCGCCCTACAAGTTCCTCGGCCCCCACTGCGGGGTGCTGGCCGCCCGGCCCGAGACGCTCGAGCCGCTGCACCCCGACAAGCTGATGCCGTCGTCGAACGACGTGCCGGAGCGGTTCGAGCTCGGCACGCTGCCCTACGAGCTGATGGCCGGCACGACCGCCGCGGTGGACTTCCTGGCCGGCGCCGCCTCCGACCACCTGCCGGCGGGCTCGACCCGCCGCGAGCGGCTCGTGGCGTCGTACGCCGCGCTCGAGGCCCACGAGGACCGCCTCCGTGCGCGGGTCGAGACCGCGCTCGAGGCCTTCCCCGGCGCCACGGTCCGGTCGCGGGCCCGCCGGCGTACGCCGACGCTGCTGGTGACGTTCGACGGCCACGACGTCCAGGACGTACGACGCCACCTCGCCTCGCGCAACGTCAACGCTCCCGCTGGCTCGTTCTACGCCTACGAGGCCTCACGCCGACTCGGCCTCGGCGCCGAGGGCGGCCTCCGGGTCGGGCTCGCGCCGTACAACGACGACGCGGACGTCGACCGTCTGCTCGACGCTCTCGCCGAGATCGCCTGATCACCTGAGCCCGAAATCAGAACCGGCCACGGGGCCGGCCTCGGCGCATCCCCCCGGTGCGCCGCGGCCGGCCGCACCGTGGCGCGGTCCTTCGTGTGGGTCCGGCTTGCTGTTCCCCCGAATCAGCAACCCGGCCTCTGACACTCAGGAGCGGGTGCCGGGGGTCCTGATACATCCCTGCCGGACAACTTTCCGCGGCGCCCTCAGAGCAGGAACGGCGGGGTGACGAACGGCGCGACGGGCGCTCCGGACTCGTCGGCAGCCTGCGGCAGCAGCCACAGCCGGACCTGGCCGGTGATCGGGGACGGGAACTCGAAGCGCCCGTCCTCGTCGGCGTCGGCGCGCTGGCGGTCGTGGGCCGCGGCGTCGCCCTCCGGCCCGAGGTAGACGCGCAGCGGGACCGCCGGAGTGACCCATCCGTCGAGGCGGCGACCGCCGTCGACGGTGCTGATCCGCACGAGCACGCGGTACGACGTACCGGCGAACTCGAGGGCGACCGTCGCCTCGTCCCCCGGAGCGATGACGTCCGCCCCGCGGGTGCCCGCGGCGTGGTCGACGCGCTCGACGAGGGTCAACATCTCGTACTCCGACTCGAGGCCCTCGACCGCCAGCCGGGCCAGGACGCCGTCGGCCAGGTCGTCGGGTGCCGGGTCGAGGTCGGCGTAGAGCACCGCGATCGCGTCGAGGAGCTGCTCGTCGGTCTGCTTCATGTCGCGCCTCCCAGCTCGACCCGGAGCTTCTCGAGGCAGCGCCGGCGTGTGGGCCCGATGCTGCCGATGGGCATGTCGAGGCTCTCGGCGACCGAGGAGTAGTCGGGACGCGGCTCCCAGGCCACGATCCGCAGGAGCTTCTGGCAGCGCTCCGGGAGACGCCCGAGGGCGTGCCAGAGACGGGAGTTCTCGTCGTCGGTGACGACCTCGGCCTCGGGTGAGAGCTGGGCCGGCATCCGCGCGTCGAGCACCTCGTCCTCCACCGGACGGATGCGCGTCGAGGCCTTGCTCACCCGCCACGCCTCGCGGCGGGCGGCGGTGCACAGCCAGCGGGTGATGGCCTGCGGGTCGCGCACGGAGTCCGCGGAGCGGACGAGCGTCAGCCAGGTGTTCTGGACGACGTCCTCGGCGGCCTCCTTGTCGAGACCGGTGGCGCGGACGACGTGCCACAGCACGGGGCTCATCACGCGGACCAGGTCGTCGAGCGCCGCCTCGTCGTCGTCACGCCAGCGGCGGAACGCGTCTGTCGCGGCGTCGTAGAGCCCCGAGGAGGTGGGTCCCCCCGGTGCGCCGTGCATGGTCATCACATCCCCCGAGGAGTCCCGCCCGAGCACCCCTGATACGTCGCGTCGCCGAGGCGAGCTGATGGTGAGACTCGAAAATAGCGTGTCCGGGCGTTCCCGCGACAGCCGGTCTCATCGGCTCAGGTCCTGGTCCGGTACACCTGGCCGCGGCGTACCAGAGCGTGGCGGAGCTCCCGCACCGACTCGGGCATCCGCTGCGAGCGGCGCTCCACCAGGGCCAGGGTGATCGAGGTGCGGTCGCCGGCCAGCGGCCGGTGGACCAGCAGGCCGGCGCGTGTCAGCGGGTCGTCGACCACGCTGTAGTCGGGCAGCACGGTGACGCCCATCCGGTCGGCGACGAGCAGCTTGCCCATCGCGGCCCCGTCGGTGCGGTACGTCGTCGCCGGCGGGTGGTCGCCGAAGAGCCGTTGGGCGAAGCGGTGCATCACGTAGCCGGGACGCATGGCCACGAACCGCTCCTCGCGCAGCTCGTCGACCGTGACGGCCTCCCGCGCGGCCCACGCGTGGTCGGGTGGCATCACCACGACCGGAGCGCCCCGCACCAGGACCGAGGGCTCGAGGTCAGCAGGGAGCTCGTCGCCGGTGAGCAGGTTGACCAACCCGAGGTCGAGCGTGCCCTCCACGACCCCGTCCACGACCCCGCGGTGGGTGAGGTCGACGACCTCGACCGTGGTCGACCGGCGGCCACGCTGGTAGGCCAGGACGGCCGGCGCGACCACCGATGAGACGCCCGTGTTGACCGTGCCGACGCGGACGGTCCGCGCGACGCCGTTCTGGTCGCCGGCGGCGGCGCGCAGTCGCTCGACGGCCTCGAGCACCTCGGTCATGTGGGTGAGCAGCTCGCGGCCCGACCGGTTGATCCGGGCGCCCGTGCGGTGGCGGTCGAGCAGGGTGACCCCGAGCTCACGCTCGAGCTTGCCGACCCCCTCGCTCAGCGCGGGCTGCGAGATGTGCAGATGCTCGCTCGCGCGACGTAGCGAGCCGTGCTGCACGACCGCGGCGAGGTACTCCAGCTGCTCCAGACGCATGTGCCACCCCTCGGCAGGTGGGAGCTGCCACGTCCGAGAGGAGAAACCTGCCGTCGGGGGGTGGGCCGCTACCGGTCTGCACCTTAAAGTCATGTATGTTGATCGACATTATTCAACATAACGCACGCCGACCATCGTTGCCCGCACCGGGCGAGCGTGTCCCCGACCACACGAGCTGAGACCCGCATGAGCCAGACGCCCACCAGCCTCCTCGCCCGTCCGCCGTACCGCAGCGAGCTCCTCGACCGCCTGCACGAGGACTGGGCCCGCCTGTTCCGCGAGATCGCCGAGGGCGCGGTCCAACGTGAGCTCGACGGCGCGCTGCCCTTCGAGGCCGTACGCCGGCTGAAGAACTGGGGCTTCGGCGCGCTGCGCGTGCCACGAGCCTACGGCGGGCTGGGGGCCACCTGGCCCGAGCTGACCGCGCTCTGGATCGAGCTCGCGGCCGCGGACGCCAACCTGCCGCAGGCGTTCCGGGGGCACTTCGCCTTCGCCGAGGACCGCCTCTGGCAGCACCGCCGTGGGCTCGACCAGACGGTGTGGTTCGAGCGGTTCGTCGACGGGGAGATCGCCGGCAACGCGTGGTCGGAGGTCGGCGGCACGGCGATCGACACGCAGGAGACGGTGCTCGACCCCCAGGTCGACGGCTACCGCCTCACCGGCACGAAGTACTACACGACCGGCAGCATCTTCGCCGAGTGGGCCGACGTCTACGCGCGCCGCCACCGGCACGGGCTGGACGACGACTTCGCGATCGCGATCGTCGACACCCGGGGAAGCGGGGTGACCGTCAGCGACGACTGGAACGGATTCGGCCAGCGGGGCACCGGTAGCGGTACGACCACCTTCGACCACGTCCCCGTGCCCGCCGACCACGTGCTCGCGTTCGACCAGCGCTTCCCGTACCAGACCGCGGTCTACCAGCTGAACCTGCTCGCGACCCTGTCGGGCATAGGTCGAGCGGCTCTCGCCGACGCCGTGGACGAGGTGCGGAACCGGGAGCGCAACTACTCCCACGCCAACACCGCCCGCGTCCGCGACGACGCCCAGGTGCTCGCCCGGATCGGTGAGATCGCCGGTGCGACGTACGCCGCCGAGGCGGCCACGCTGCGCGTCGCCGCGGCCGTTCAGGAGGTCTCGATCACCGCCCAGAAGGGGCAGGAGGCGATCGCCGCGGCCAACGAGGCCGTCGAGATCGAGGCGGCCGCGGCCCAGGTGGTGGTCAGCGAGCTCGTCCTGAAGGCCACCTCCGACCTCTTCGACACGCTGGGGGCGTCCGGCACCTCGCGGACGCGCGCACTGGACCGGCACTGGCGCAACGCCCGCACCGTCGCCTCGCACAACCCGCGGCTGTTCAAGGCGCGCGTGGTCGGGGCGCACCTGGTCAACGGCACGCCACCGCCGTACGTCTGGGCGATCGGGACGACGCAGCGCGATGCCACGGTCTGACGGGTGGCAGGAATCCCCGTTCACCCGGTCGGTGGATCCGTGCGCCACGACCGCGCTCCTGGCTTGAACCGCGATCCAAAGTCAAGCAGTCTAGTTGACATTGGCCCACCGGACCGAGGAGACACCATGACCCCCGAGCACCGCAACCGATGAGCGATCTCACCTTCCACTGGTTCCTTCCCACCAACGGCGGGGACGGCCGGCAGATCGTGGGCGGCGGTCACGGCGTCGGTGCCGGCCCGTCCGAGCGGCCGCCCAGCGTGTCGTACCTCGGGCAGGTCGCCCGGGCCGCGGAGGACGTCGGCTTCGAGGCCGCGCTGACCCCGACGGGTGCGTGGTGCGACGACGCCTGGCTGTCCACGGCGATGTTGAGCCAGGTCTCGGCGCGACTGAAGTTCCTGGTCGCGTTCCGGCCCGGCCTCACCTCGCCGTTCCTGGCGGCCCAGATGGCCGGGACGTTCCAGAACCTGACCGGCGGACGACTGCTCCTCAACGTCGTCACCGGGGGAGAGAGCCACGAGCAGCGGATGTACGGCGACTTCGAGGACAAGGACGCACGTTACGCACGCTGCGACGAGTTCCTCACCGTCGTCCGCGCGCTCTGGCGTGGCGAGACCGTCGACCTCGACGGCGAGTACCTGCGGGTGGAGGGCGCGCGGCTCGGGCAGATCCCCGATCCGGTGCCAGCGATCTACTTCGGTGGTTCCTCACCGGCCGCCGGCGACGTCGCGGTCCGCCACGCCGACGTCTACCTCACGTGGGGCGAACCGCCGGACGCCGTACGCGAGAAGATCGAGTGGATCCGCGGGCTGGCCGCAAGCCAGGGGCGGGAGATCCGCTTCGGGCTGCGCATGCACACGATCACCCGGGACACCTCGCGCGACGCCTGGGCCGAGGCCGACCGACTGCTGGCCGGGATGGACCCCGCGGCGATCGCGCGCGTGCAGGACGGCCTGCGGCGCAGCGAGTCCGAGGGGCAGCGGCGGATGCTCGCCCTGCACCGGGGCTCGACGGCCGACCTCGAGATCCATCCCAACGTCTGGGCGGGGATCGGGCTGGTCCGCGGCGGCGCCGGCACCGCGCTGGTCGGCAGCCACGAGGAGGTGGCCGACCGGATCGAGGAGTACGCCGACCTCGGCATCGACGAGTTCATCCTGTCCGGCTACCCCCACCTCGAGGGCGCCTACTGGTTCGGCGAGGGGGTGCTGCCGATCCTGGCCGAGCGCGGACGCTGGGAGCACCCGGCTCCGAACGCCGCGCACCGCCCGTCCGTGCCCTCCGCTGCCGCAGGAGCGGCGTCATGACGGCCCGCGTCGCCGTGGTCGTCGGCAACCCCAAGCCGGCCTCGCGCACGCTCGACTCCGCGCTCCACGTCGCCCGCGAGCTGACCGGACGCCGCCCCGACCTCGTCATCGACCTGGCCGACCTCGGAGTCCGGCTGATGGACTGGGCCGACCCCGAGGTGTCGCGGTTGGTCGCCGAGGTCGGGGACGCCGACCTCGTCGTCGTCGCCAGCCCGACGTACAAGGCGACGTACACCGGGTTGCTCAAGCTGTTCCTCGACCGGTTCGCCGGTGGCACCGGGCTGACCGGTGTCGCGGTCCCGCTGATGCTCGGAGCGGGTCCCCTCCATGCCCTCGCGCCCGAGGTGTCGCTCCGGCCGCTGCTGACCGAGCTCGGCGCCGTGGTACCGGTGCGGGGTCTCTACGTCCTCGACAGCCAGCACGACCGTCCGGAGGCGTACGCCGAGTGGCTCGCGACCGCGCGGCCGGTCGTGCGCGCCTTCCTCGAACCCCCGCTTCTCGAAGGAGTCTCATGACGGCGCCCACCCTCGACACCCCCGTCGTCCCCGACCTCGACCCGCACACCCTCCGCTCCGCCTACGGTGCCTTCCCCAGCGGCGTGGTCGCGGTGGCGGCGCAGGTCCGCGGACACCTCACCGGCATCGCGGCCAGCTCGTTCACCTCGGTCAGCCTCGACCCGCCGCTGGTGTCCTTCTCGGTCGCGACCAGCAGCAACACCTGGCCGCTGCTACGTGAGGCGGCCCACCTCGGGGTCAGCGTGCTCGCCGACCACCACGACACGGTGTGCCGGCAGCTCGCGGGTCCGACCGAGCAGCGCTTCACGCGGGCTGCCCTTCCGCTCGACCCACGACGGCGCCGTGCTGCTCGACGAGGCCGTCGCCACCTTCGACTGCACCATCAACCAGGAGATCGAGGCCGGTGACCACCTGATCGTCGTCCTGGCCCTGCACCGGGTGACCGATGGCGGTGGCGCGTCGCCCCTGGTCTTCCACCGCAGCGGCTTCAAGCGGCTGTCGGCCGACGACCTCGACCCGGCCAAGCTGGACGGCAGGATCAACGGCAAGGACGTCGACGCCGCCTGACCCGTTGACCACGGCAACCAGTTCGGCGCTAGCCTCAGCGGCGTGAACCTCATCGACGTCCAGACACCCGACGGCACGGCCGAGGCGTACCTGACCGGCTCCGGCCCCGGGGTCCTTCTCTTCATGGACGCGATCGGGCTGCGACCGCAGATCGCCGAGATGGCCGAGCGGATCGCGGGCTGGGGCTACACCGTGCTCGCCCCCAACACCCTCTACCGCTCGGGCACCGCCGAGGAGACCTCGCCGACCGGCGACCTCCGGGCGCCGGGGGCACGCGAGGAGTTCTTCGAGCAGGTCGGCCCGCGCCTCGCCGCGCTGACCCCCGACGGCATGCGCAGCGACATCCCGGCGTACCTCACGGTGCTGCGTGACCACAGCGAGGGCGAGGAGGTCGGCGTGGTCGGCTACTGCATGGGCGCCAGGATGGCGATCCGTGCTGCCAGCCTCGATCCCGCCGTCGTCGCGGCTGCCGGGTTCCACGGCGGCGGCCTGGTCACCGACGACCCCGACAGCCCTCACCTGGGCCTGCCGAACGCGCGCGCCGAGTTCGTCTTCGGTCATGCCGACAACGACCGTGGCATGCCGCCCGAGGCCGTCGAGACGCTCGGGCAGGTGCTGGCGGACGCCGGGCTCACCGTGAAGAACGAGATCTACCCCGACTCACCGCACGGCTACTCCATGAACGACACGTCGACGTACCACGAGCCCGGAGCCGAGCGGTCGTTCACGGAGCTGCAGGCGCTGCTCGGGCGCACCCTGAAGGCCTGAGCTCACCCATCGGGTCGAGGCGGCGTTTCGATCCGTCCACGTGGGGGCACGGACGTGGCACCCGCCTCGGCGGGGGACGCACCCTCCGGGTTGAGCCACCAGCCGGGAGGGTTCTGTCCGTCCGGGGCGACCTGCAGGTTTGCGGTGCTGGCGCCGTGGGTACGAGGGCGAGACCGTCACACGGGTGGCGAACGGGGAGGTGACGGGTCGTGCGCATCGCCGAGCACGCCGCAGGGTCGAACGTCGCGCACGGCGACTGGGCCGACCGGACACGTCGCGTGCTCACGCGCGACCTGCTTCTCCGCGCGCACCTCGCCCAGCCCACGGAGGGCCAGGCCCTGCAGTTCCGGGCACTGCACCTGAACCTGCCGCTGGTCCGCGAGGTCGCCGACGCGCTGGGGCTGGACGACGCCGGCCGGGCCGCTGTCGAGCACGTCGCGCTGGACGGCCTCGTCCAGGCGCTGCGAGCGTTCGACACCGAGGGCGACGAGGACTTCGCCGACTTCGCCTCCCCGTTCGTCGAGCGGGAGATCCTGCGCACCCTCCAGGTCCTCGGCCGCGTCTGACGGTTCCTGGGACAGGACGGGCGGGCCTGGGACAGACTGCCGCTGCCGACCCGGCGATGGCGCCGCGGTCTCGGGAGGGGAGCGCCATGTCTGTCCGCCGTCTCGTCGCCGCACTGGGGGTGACGGCGGTCGCGGTCGCCGCCGCGGTCCTGCCCGCAGCCGCGTCGTACGCCGACGCAGTGACCGACGTCTACGTCGTCACGCCCGCCAACGGCGGGGACGACGCCCATGACTGCTCGCTGGCGAACCCGTGCGCGACGGTGGCCCGCGCCATCTTCGCCGCCGACGCCGGCGGCACCACGATCCACGTCGGAGCCGGCACCTTCGACGCCGCGCTGCGCCCCGGCGCTCTGAGCAAGTCGGTGTCGATCGTCGGGGTGTCCCCGACCGACACCATCCTCACCAACTCCGAGCTGGACGGCTTCGTCGTCGAGGTGGACTCCGGCACCACGAGGCTGTCCCAGCTCACCGTCACCGGAGGCTTCGCGACCACCGTGCTCGTCGACGGCACCGGGATCCTGACGGCCGACCACGTCATGCTCGAGAACGCGGCGTGCCCGCTGGCCGTGTTCGCCGGCGAGGCACAGGTGACCGACTCGACCCTCCAGAACGGCGGCTCAGGAGACTGCAGGCCGGCCCCCGGGCCGGGGACGCCGTTGACCGGCGACCTCGCCGTCTCCGGAGGTAGCGCCTCCCTGGTCCGCACCCAGGTCCTGAGCCCGGCGACGAACACTGCAGGCATCGTCCAGACCGGGGGCACCCTCACCGTGGACCAGTCGTACGCCGAGGACCCTCACCACTCGGACGACTCACACGGGATCGAGATCGTCAGCGGCACGGCCGCGATCACCCGGTCGGCGTTCCACGGTTGGGGCCAGGGCGTCGATGCGGCCGGCGGTTCGGTCGTCGTCAGCGACAGCACCTTCCAGGACAACCTCGTCGGCGTGAACCGCGACGCGGGCTCGGCCACCGTGGTGCGCAGCACCTTCCAGGACGAGCTCGCCTCGCTCCAGGGCGCCGTGTCGATCGCGGGTTCGGCACTCGCGTCGATGCTCGGAACCCCCGGCCGAGGAATCGTGGAGTGCGGCAACGCGACGATCACCGACCTCGGCTACAACCTGAGCACCGACGCCACCTGTGGGTTCACGCAGACCACCAGCCACGAGAACGTCCTGGGCCTGCCCGGCTCGGCCGTCGACACCATCCCCGCCGACGCGACGTACGGCGTCTCGACCACGCCGCTGTGTGCCGGCACCGACCTGCGCGGCGTTCCGCGTCCGCAGGCGGGCGCGTGCGACGCCGGGTCGGTTGAGCTGGCCGCCACCAGCACGACCCTCCAGGCTCCGGCGACGGCGAAGCCGCACTCCGCGGTGACGCTCGACGCGACGGTCGACGTCCAGGACGTCGGCGTCTCCGGGCTCGGGCTCCCCGCCGGCAGCGTGACCTTCGAGGACGGCCCGACCGTGCTGTGCCAGGACGTCCCGGTGACCCTCGGCCACGCGGCGTGCACGACGTCGGCGCTCGCGGCCGGCAGCCACTCGCTGGCGGCGACGTTCACGCCCGTCGACGGCAGCGGTCTCCACTCGAGCAGCTCGGCGACGAGGACCCTCCTGGTCGGGACCGTGCCGGCGTTCACGTCGAAGAGCAAGGCGACGTTCGTCGTGGGCAGGTCCCGGACCTTCCGGGTGAGCGCGTCAGGCAGCCCGTCGGCACGGATCACGCTCGCGAAGGGGAAGCTGCCCGCCGGGCTGAAGTTCCACGCCGGCAACGGGAACGCCACGATCTCGGGCAAGGCCAAGGCGTCCGCCGTGGGGACCCGCTCGGTCACGGTGCGGGCGACGAACCTCCGCGGCACGGTGCAGCAGGTGCTGCGGATCGTGGTCACTCGACACTGACCTCCGCTCGGGTGTGAGGCATGCCGCTCAGGGGCCGGGGTACGTGGTCCTGAGCAGTGCCGACCTGAGGAGGAAACATGGCGAGCGGTGTGGAGACCGGCCAGATCACCACGGACATCCCGGCGCGCCTCGACCGGCTGCCCTGGTCACGCTGGCACTGGATGGTCGTGATCGGCCTGGGCACGGTGTGGATCCTCGACGGGCTCGAGGTGACCATCGTCGGGTCGATGTCCGACGCCCTGAAGCCCGCCAGCACCGGGCTCGGCATGAGCAGCTCCGACATCGGGCTGGCCGGGTCGATGTACGTCGCCGGTGCCTGTGTCGGCGCCCTGGTCTTCGGACAGCTGACCGACCGCTTCGGCCGGAAGAAGCTCTTCCTGATCACGTTGGCCTTCTACATCTTCGCCACCCTGCTGACCGCCTTCTCGATGAACCCGACGTGGTACTTCGCGGCGCGCGCCCTCACCGGCGCAGCGATCGGCGGCGAGTACGCCGCCATCAACTCCGCCATCGACGAGCTGATCCCGGCCAAGTACCGCGGCCGCATCGACGTCACGATCAACGGGTCGTTCTGGGTCGGGGCCGCGGCCGGGGCCCTGCTGACGATCCCGCTGCTCGACCCGACCGTGGTCAGTGCCTCGCTCGGCTGGCGACTCGCGTTCGGTCTCGGCGCGATCCTGGCGGTCGGTGTCCTGCTGGTCCGCCGCCACGTTCCGGAGAGCCCCCGCTGGCTGTTCATCCACGGTCGTGAGGACGAGGGCGAGGAGATCGTCCGCGACATCGAGCGGGAGGTCGAGGAGGAGACCGGCAAGGACCTGCCGTCGGTGAAGGACACGATCACGGTCCGGCAGCGCAAGGCGATCGGGATCCCCCTGATCGCCAAGACGGTCTTCACGCTGTACCCGAAGCGCACCGTCCTGTGCTTCTCGTTGTTCGTCGGTCAGGCGTTCCTCTACAACGCGTTCTTCTTCACCTACGGCGACACCCTCACCACGTTCCTCGGCGTCGGCCAGACCGGCTACTACATCGCCGTGTTCGCGGCCAGCAACTTCGCCGGTGCTCTGATCCTGGGGCCGCTGTTCGACTCCCTCGGCCGGGTCAAGATGATCACCGGTACGTACGTCGTGTCCGGCGTGCTGCTCGGGATCGCCGGGTTCATGCTGGGCGACCTGACGGCCACCACCTTGACCGCCTTCGGGGTGGTGATCTTCTTCTTCGCCTCGGCCGGCGCCAGCGCGGCGTACCTCACCGCCAGCGAGGTGTTCCCGATGGAGACCCGTGCCCTGTGCATCGCGTTCTTCTACGCGATCGGCACCGCGGTCGGCGGCATCACCGGCCCGCTGCTGTTCGGCAAGCTCATCGACAACGCGTCCGCGAGCGGGGACATCACCGGGATCGCGCCCGGGTACTTCCTGGGCGCCGGCCTGATGATCGCGGGTGGCATCGTCGCGGCGTTCCTGGGCGTGAAGGCCGAGGGGCAGGCGCTGGAGACCATCGCCCAGCCGCTCACCGCGGAGGACGCCGAGACCGGCGGTCGGCCGGAGCACGCGAACGCCTGACACCCAGTCCGCGGACGGAGCGTTACGCCCCTAGGGGTGTTGGGCACCGTGGGCCACGGGTGATAGACCGGAGGTGAGTGGTTGAGACCCCCTGCCACGTGTGTGCACTGGATCCCTGAGAGGGAGTGCCGTGGCAGCGTCAGTACTTGAGTCACCCCCGGACTACGCAGATCTGCTCGAGCCGGAGATCGAGAGCCTCCCGCGCAGGGAGGCCACCCAGCGCCTCCTCGCGCTCGCTGCGGCGACCGAGGACGAGGCCGAGCGACAGGGCTACGCGGACCGGGTGGTCGAGCTCAACATGCAGATCGCGGTCGACGTGGCCCGGCGCTACCGCTCCCGCGGCGTGTCGATCGACGACCTCGAGCAGGTCGCCTACCTCGGCCTGGTCAAGGCGGTGCGCGGTTTCGACCCCGAGCGGGCCACGGACTTCCTCAGCTACGCCGTCCCGACCATCCGTGGCGAGGTCCGCCGCTACTTCCGCGACCACGGCTGGGTGGTCCGTCCGCCGCGGACCGTCCAGCAGGCGCAGGCCCGGATCACCGCGGTCGAGTCGGACCTGTGCCAGGAGCTCGGCCGGGCGCCCCGCCCCACCGAGATCGCCGCTCGCCTCGACCTCGATCTCGACCTGGTGGTCGAGGCGCTGGCCGCCAACGGCTGCTTCGCGCCCACGTCTCTCGACAGCACGCCCGTCGAGGGCGAGTCCGCGATCGTCGACCGGCTCGGTGGTGACGACGCGTCGTTCGACAGCGCCGAGGCGCGCGTCGCGCTCCAGCCGCTGATGGGCCTCCTCGACCGGCGCGAGCGGATCATGCTCGAGATGCGGTTCTTCAAGGGAGCCACCCAGTCGGAGATCGGCGAGGTGCTGGGGATCACCCAGATGCAGGTCTCGCGGTTGCTGTCGGCCCTGCTCGCGAGGCTGCGCGACGAGCTGGGCGGCGCGACCCTCTGAGCGTCCGCTAGACAGGAGCCATGACTCCCGACGAGACCGCTCGCAGGAGTGCGGACGCGATGTGGGCGGACGACCGGGCCAGCCAGGCGCTCGGGATGACCCTCGACGCGGTGAGCCCCGGCTCGGCGACGCTGACCATGACCCTCCGCGAGGACATGGTCAACGGCCATGCGATCGGGCACGGCGGCCTCACCTTCACCCTCGCCGACAGTGCCTTCGCCTTCGCCTGCAACTCCTACAACCGGGTGACGGTCGCGGCCGGTGCCGAGATCCGCTTCCGCCGGCCGACGCGGCTCGGTGACGTGCTCGTCGCGACCGCGACGGAGCGGGAACGCCTCGGCCGCGACGGGGTGTACGACGTGCAGGTCACGGTGGGCGACGACGTGGTCGCGATGTTCGTCGGACGCAGCAAGGAGATCGGCGGCACGCTGTTCGACCCCGGTCACGACTCGTAGAGCAGGGCCGTATCGACGTGCCAGGTCGGCCACCTGCTCACGCAGGTCGTCGGGACCGCAGCCGGCAGGTGGCGGTGACCCACCCGTCGCGCCGAGCGGGCCCGGGTCTCACGCGGAGGGGCTGCAGGTACCGGTTCGGGAACTACGTGCCCCCGGTGCTCGAGGCGCTCGGCCTCGCCGAGGTGGAGCACCAGGCGCGCAACAACCGGATGCGGGCGATCTAACCTGCTCGTCATGACCGGTGAGATCCCGACCCTGAGCCGCGAGGAGCTCCTGGCCCTCCAGCTCGAGCGGCTCCGCGACACCCTGCACACGGCGTACGCGAAGGTCCCGCACTACACGCGGGCCTTCGACGCGGCGGGCGTCCACCCCGACGACCTGACCTCGCTCGGCGACCTCGCACGCTTCCCGTTCACGACCAAGGCCGACCTGCGCGAGAACTACCCGTTCGGGATGTTCGCGGTGCCGCGCGAGCAGGTGAACCGGGTCCACGCCAGCAGCGGTACGACGGGCAAGCCGACCGTGGTCGGCTACACCGCCGCCGACCTCGACACCTGGTCGGAGCTGATGGCCCGGTCGATCCGCGCGGCGGGTGGCCGGCCCGGTGACGTCGTGCACGTGGCCTACGGCTACGGGCTGTTCACCGGGGGGCTCGGTGCGCACTACGGGGCCGAACGGCTCGGCTGCACCGTGGTGCCCGTCAGCGGCGGGATGACCGAGCGACAGGCGCAGCTGATCGTCGACTTCCGGCCGCGGGTGATCATGGTCACGCCGTCGTACTTCCTGTCGATCCTCGACGAGCTCGAGGCGCAGGGCGTCGACCCGAAGGACACCAGTCTCGAGGTGGGCATCTTCGGGGCCGAGCCGTGGACCGACGAGATGCGGCGGGCGGTCGAGGCCCGCACCCGGCTGAAGGCCGTCGACATCTACGGCCTCAGCGAGGTGATGGGCCCGGGGGTGAGCCAGGAGTCCGGGGAGACCCAGGACGGGCTGCACGTCTGGGAGGACCACTTCCTGCCCGAGATCGTGGACCCGTTCACCTTCGAGCCGGTCGCCGACGGCGAGGAGGGCGAGCTGGTCTTCACCAGCCTGACCAAGCAGGCGATGCCGGTGGTCCGCTACCGGACCCGGGACCTGACCCGCCTGCTGCCCGGGACGGCGTACCCGGCGTTCCGACGCATGCAGAAGGTGACCGGCCGTACCGACGACATGATGATCGTGCGCGGCGTGAACCTGTTCCCGACCCAGGTGGAGGAGCAGATCCTCACCGTCTCCGGCCTCGCGCCCCACTACGTGTGCGTGCTGACCCGGCCGGGCAACCTCGACGAGCTCACCGTCCGCGTCGAGTCGGTGGGCGAGCCGGACGCCGGGGCATCGGCCGCGATGGCGACCACGTTGGCGCAGCGGATCAAGCACGGCACGGGTGTCACCGCCCGCGTCGAGGTGGTGCCCCCGCACGGCCTCGAGCGGTCCCAGGGCAAGGCGAGGCGGATCTCCGACCAGCGCCCGCGCTGAGGATCAGCCCTTCGGCAGGCCGGACTTCGTGCAGAGGTTCTTGCCGATCGCGTCGGTGTTGTCGTTGATGATGTCGCGGAACATCTGCTTCGACCGCGTCGGGTCCCAGGTCACGGCGAGGTTGCTGATCGGGACCGGGCAGGTGAGCTTGGTGTGGGTCATCGCCCAGCCGAAGCGGCCCATGGCCACCACGCCCATGTCCTGGTCGACGGTGAGGTTGTCGGTCGTCGAGGTCCAGAGGTTCCAGTAGCGGAACGGGTTGATGATCGTCCACGGCGACAGCGCCTTGTGCCCGACCGAGGCCATCACCTCGCGCTGCTGACCACCGCGGGCGATGTCTCCGAGCTGGGGGTCGGCGTGCCGGGACCGGGCGTAGGCGAGCGCGACCGTGCCGTCGGCGTGCTGGCACCCCTTCTTCACATGGAGGTTGGCCAGCTTGTCGTCCATGTTGTGCGACGGGCAGATCGTGATCCCGCCGACCGAGTCGACGATGTTCACGAAGCCACCGAGCCCGATCTCGACGTAGTGGTCGATGTGGATGCCGGTGTTCTGCTCCACGGTCTGGATCAGCAGCTTGGGCCCGCCGAACGCGAAGGCCCCGTTGATCTTCGTCGTGCCGTGGCCCGGGACCGGCACCAGCGAGTCGCGCGGGATCGACATGGTCAGCGTCGGGCCGCTCCCGGTGTGCACCAGGACGATGGTGTCGGTGCGCTGCCCGGCGGCGTTGCCGGTGTGGAGCTGCTTGCGCTGCTCGGCGGTGAGGCCCTTGCGCGAGTCGCTGCCGACGAGGAGGTAGTTCGTGCCCGCCTGGTCGGCGGGCCGGTGACCGCCCGGGAACGCGTCGATCTTCTCGACCTTCGACCAGGCGAAGAACGGGACGGCGATCAGGTAGACCAGCCAGAGGGCGAGCAGGATCCAGAGGTACCGGAGGCGGAACTTCGGCCGCCAGCCACCGCCACCGGTGCTGCCACCGTTCGGCGGCGGCACCGGCCGTGGTGGTGTCGGCGACGTGGTGGACGTCGTGGGACCCGCGGCGGCCGCGGGAGGCGCGGTGGTCGCGCGCGGCGCGGTGCCGCTCTGCCCACGCGGGACCGTCGGCATCACCCGCGTCTCGTCGGGACGCGGCTGCCGCGGCACGGGTCGTGTCGCATCGGGATCTGAGCCGGACGGCCCCGGCTGACCGTCGTCGTCCTGCCTGCCGCCCGGCGAGCGGCCGTACAGCCAGTCGTCGGACATGACCGGCAGATTACCGGCCGAGACCCAAAGACCGGATTCGGCGCGTCGTACCCGCCTGTGGTGGGTGTGGCTGGTGATACTGACGGGGCTACTTCCCCAGCACAGGAGAGACACGCCCATGGGGCTGCCCGCTTCTTCCCCCGGGTTGCTCGACCGGGTCACCGCCGGCGACCGTGCCGCGCGCGTGCGCTACCGGCGAGCCCTGATGCTGATGGTGATGACGCTCGTCGTCCCCGGGTCGGCCCAGCTCGTCGCCGGCAACCGCCGGGTGGGCCGCTTCGCCACCCGGCTCTGGGCGGTGCTCGTCGTGCTCGGCCTGGCGGGTGTGCTGCTCGCCGCGTGGCACCACCAGTACGCGTTCTGGTTCGCCTCGGACACCACCGTCCTCGGCTACCTGCGTCTCGGTCTGATGCTGCTGGCGATCGGCTGGGCTGCCCTGTTCGTCGACGCCTGGCGGATCGGCCAGCCGCTGTCGCTGTCGCTGTCGCACCGCCGGACCGTCGTCGGCCTGAACGGCGTGCTGTGCTTCTCGGTGGCCGGCTCCCTCCTCTTCGGCGCGCACCTGGTCGGCGTACAGCGTGACTTCATCCTGACCATGTTCTCCGGCGACACCGTGACCAACCAGCACGACGGCCGCTACAACGTGCTGCTCGTCGGCGGCGACTCGGGCGCCGGGCGCTGGGGCATGCGGACGGACTCGATGACGGTGGCCAGCATCGACGCCGCGACCGGCAAGGCCGTGCTGATCGGGCTGCCGCGCAACATGACGGACTTCCCGTTCAGCAAGGGCTCGGTCATGCACAAGGCGTGGCCGCACGGCTTCGACTGCGGCTACCCCACCTGCGAGCTGAACGGGATCCCCACCTGGGTGGGCGACCACGCGTCGCTGTTCAAGGGGGTCGAGAACCCCGCGATGGACGGGACGATCTCGGCCATCGAGGGGATCACGGGGTTGAGGATCAACTACTGGGCGATGGTCAACCTGGCCGGGTTCCGGGGCCTGGTCGACGCCGTCGGGGGCGTCACCCTCAACGTGAGGCAGCCGATCCCGGTGGGCGGCCTCGGTTCCGACGTCACCGGCTACATCAAGCCCGGGGTCCGCAAGCTGGACGGCTTCGACACGCTGTGGTTCGCCCGGTCGCGCGACAGCTCCGACGACTACTCGCGGATGGCGCGCCAGAAGTGCGTGATGAACGCGATGCTCCACCAGGTCAGCCCGCAGACCGTCCTGACGAACTTCGAGAAGATCGCCAAGGCCTCCTCGCAGATGATCTCCACCGACATCCCCGCCAGCGAGGTCGACCGCTTCATGGCGCTGGCACTGAAGGCGAAGAGCCAGCCGGTCGCGACGCTGTCGCTGGTCCCGCCGCTGGTGAACACCGGCGACCCGGACATCGCCCTGATCCATCGCAAGGTCGCCGGGGCTCTCGACGCCTCTGAGCATCCCGTGGCGCACCACCGGAAGAAGTCGTCCTCGGAGGTCACCGGGGGCTCGATCGGATCGCTCAAGGGCGGGTACGCCGCGAACGACTCGAGCGACCTCGGCGCCGTCTGCTGAACTGACCCCATGGAGCTGGTGTTCACCGGACCGCTGTTCGAGTGGCGCGGCCCCGCGCCGTACCACTTCGTCGACGTGCCCGAGGACGAGGTGGACCAGCTGCGCGAGACCGCGGCCGCGGTCACCTACGGCTGGGGGATGATCCCGGTGCGCGGTCGGATCGGTGAGACCGACTTCGCGACCTCGCTGTGGCCACGGGACGGCGGGTACGTCGTACCGGTCAAGGACGCCGTGCGGAAACCCGAGGGCATCGAGCTCGGCGACGTCGTCGAGGTGCGGCTGACCGTCGACGTCTGAAGGCGCTGGTCAGCCGATCCTCTGCACGCGCTCGGCGAGCAGGGCGATGTCGGCCGGTCCGGTGCCGCAGCAGCCGCCGACGAAGCGAGCACCCGCCCCGATCCAGCCCTCGACGAGATCGAGGTCGAGGGGTCCGGCGTACTCCCAGGTCTTCGTGTCGCTGTTCCAGCTGCCGCCGCGGTTCGGGTACGCGACCGCGGGGAGCCCCGTCGCAGCCACGGCGGCCTGCACGGCGCCGAGGACGTCACCCTGCTCGGAGCAGTTGACGCCGGCCGCGACGACCGCGCGGCTGCCGGCCAGGACCGCGTAAGCCTCGGAGAGGGGCTGTCCGGCGCTGGTGGTCTCACCGCGCACCGAGTAGCTGAACCACGCAGGTACGTCGAGCTGGTCGAGCAGGGCGACCAGCACCTCGGCCTCGTCGGCGTCGGGGATGGTCTCGACCGCGAGCAGGTCCGGCCCGGCAGCCACCAACAGCTCGAGACGGGACTCGTGGAACGCGCGCAACCGGGCCCGCGGGACGACGTAGCGGCCGGTGTACTCCGAGCCGTCGGCCAGGAACGCGCCGTACGGTCCCACCGAGGCGGCCACGAGGAGGCCGGGACGCGTGTCCACGAGCTCGTCACGGACCTCCCGCGCCACGGTGACGCTCCGGGTGATCAGGCGCCGCGCCTCCGCCGCGTCGTACCCCGCGGTGACCAGACCCTCGACGCTGGCCTGGTAGCTCGCCGTCGTCGCGACGCGGGCACCCGCCTCGGCGTACGCCCGATGCGCCGCCGCGATCCGCTCCGGGGCCTCGCCGAGCAGGCGAGCCGTCCACAACGCGCCCCCGAGGTCGGCGCCCTGCTGCTCGAGCGCCGTCGAGAGGCCGCCGTCGAGCACGACCGTCCGGTCGGCCTCCGTGATGTCGAGCACCAGACCATCCTGCCCGGTAGTCGCCCCGACTAGGGTTTCGCGGGTGACCTCCGCCGACCGCCGCATCGCCGCCGTGGTCGTCACGTTCAACCGGCTCGACCTGCTCCAGCGCCTGGTCGGGGCACTGGCCGGGACCGACGGGCTCGACGAGATCCTGGTGGTCGACAACGCCTCGACCGACGGCACGGGCCCGTGGCTCCGGTCCGCGGAGACCCGGAACGAGCACCTGCACGCACGGCTCCTGGCCGACAACACCGGCGGCGCTGGTGGTTTCCACGAGGGCCTGCGCTGGGCCGTCGAGCGGGGCGCCGACCTGGTCTGGCTGATGGACGACGACGGCCTGCCGGAGGCGGGATGCCTCGAGACCCTGCTCGCCCACGACGACGCGCTCGACTTCTGGGGGCCGGTGGTCGTCGACGAGACCGATCCCGAGCGTCTGGTCTTCCCGATCCGGCTCCCCGGCGGCACCCGGACGGTGCACGCGATGGCTGACGTGCGCGCCGCCGCGACCGACGGCCTGATCCGCGACATCGTGATCCCGTTCAACGGCGTCCTGCTGACCCGAGCCCTGGTCGAGCGGATCGGCCTGCCGCGCGCGGAGTTCTTCATCTGGGGCGACGACCACGAGTACCGCCTGCGCGCCGAGCGCAGCGGCGCCCGGATCGCCACCGTCGTCGACGCCCGCGTCTCGCACCCCTCGGTCGGTGCCCTCGGCACCCCCATGGCCTTCGGGCGTACGACGTACAACGACACCCCGAGCGACCTCAAGCACTACTGCATGGCGCGCAACAACCTGCTCAACCTCCGCGAGTACAACGGGCGGCTGCATGCGGCCGCGTTCGTCGCCAAGACCCTGTGGTTCTACACGATCACCCGCCGCGACCCGGCCCGGATCCGGCTGAGCGTCGACGCCTGGCGCGCGGCGTGGCGCGGCGACTTCTCCGGCCACCGGAGGTTCCTGGCATGAGCGAGGCCGGGGTCTCGACTCCGCTCGACCGCCGACCCGAGACCGTCGCCGTCGTCGTGGTGACCTACAACCGCGCCGACCTGCTCGGCCGGGTGCTCGACGGGCTGGCCGCGCAGACCCACGAGCCCGACGCCGTGATCGTCGTCGACAACGCCAGCGCGGACCACACCCGCGAGGTGCTCGACGCGCACGTGGGGCTGAAGCTCCAGCGGATCCACCTCGACGAGAACACCGGCGGCGCGGGCGGGTTCCGGGCGGGCGTGGAGCTGGCGTACGGGCAGGGCTTCGGGCGGATCTGGATGATCGACGACGACGTCGTCCCGGCGCCCGACTGCCTCGCGCTGCTGATGGCCGAGGACGAGGCGTGCCTGATGTCGGTGCGCGAGGACATCCATGGCCGCCTGGTGGAGAAGGCGGCGACCGACTTCGACCTGTCCCACGCCTGGGCGGTGCGGCCGAAGCGGCGGATGGTCGAGACCGACTACGGCGACCGCCACGCCATGCCGCCGAAGGTCGAGCTGCACAACGTCGCCTTCGAGGGCTTCCTGTTCCGGCGTGAGGTGGTCGACGCGATCGGCATGCCCGACCCGTCGTACTTCATCTTCTACGACGACGTCGACTTCGCCCTGCGCGCCCGCCGCGCGGGCTACCGGATCTGGGCGGTGCGCGACGCGGTGCTCGTGCGGCAGCTCGACTTCAGCCAGCAGCACGACCTGGCCGGCTGGAAGGGCTACTACATGTACCGCAACCTGTTCGCCGTGCACCTCCGGTACGGCGAGAACGCGCTGGTGCGTGCCAAGCCGTACGCGATCACCGCCGCGGTCGTCGCGCTGAGCCCGTTGCGAGGCGGCCGGGCCGAGGCGCGCAACGTGATCCGCGCCATGCGCAGCGCCCGGGGCATGCGCTCGATTCCAGGTTCGGGCCCTGCCCCTCGCTAGACTGACGGGCCACGACCGATCAGGAGTTCTGACCTTGTCCAAGCCCGACCTCGTCGTCGTCGGCTCGGGATTCTTCGGCCTCACCATCGCAGAACGGTGTGCCAACACTCTCGGCCTCGACGTGCTCGTCCTCGAGCGGCGACCCCACCTCGGGGGCAACGCCTACAGCGAGGTCGAGCCCGAGACCGGGATCGAGGTGCACACCTACGGCGCGCACCTCTTCCACACCTCCAACCAGCGGGTGTGGGAGTACGTCAACCGGTTCACGACCTTCACGCCGTACCAGCACCGCGTGTTCGCTCGCTACCAGGGCCAGGTCTACTCGTTCCCGATGAACCTCGGGCTGATCAACCAGTTCTTCGGCCGTAGCCACACCCCCGACGAGGCCCGTGCGCTGATCGCCGAGCAGTCGAGCGAGATCGACACCGACCAGGCGCAGAACCTCGAGGAGAAGGCGATCAGCCTGATCGGGCGTCCCCTCTACGAGGCGTTCGTCAAGGGCTACACCGCCAAGCAGTGGCAGACCGACCCCAAGGAGCTGAGCCCGGACATCATCACCCGGCTCCCGGTCCGCTACAACTTCGACAACCGCTACTTCAACGACACCTACGAGGGTCTGCCCACCGACGGCTACACGGCGTGGCTGACCCGGATGGCCGACCACCAGCGGATCGAGGTCCGCGTCGACACCGACTTCTTCGACGTCGCCGACGAGTTCCGGGGCCAGGTCCCGATCGTCTACACCGGCCCGGTGGACGAGTACTTCGGCCACAGCGAGGGCCGGCTGTCGTGGCGCACGGTCGACCTCGAGGCCGAGGTCAAGGACGTCGACGACTTCCAGGGGACCCCCGTGGTCAACTACAACGACGAGCAGGTGCCCTACACCCGGATCCTCGAGTTCAAGCACTTCCACCCCGAGCGCACCTACCTGCCCGGCAAGACCGTCGTGGTGCACGAGTACAGCCGCTTCGCCGAGCCGGACGACGAGCCGTACTACCCGGTCAACACCGCCGAGGACCGCGCCAAGCTGCTGAAGTACCGCGACCTGGCCAAGCAGGAGCCGATGGTGCTCTTCGGCGGCCGGCTCGGCACCTACAAGTACCTCGACATGCACATGGCCATCGGCTCGGCCCTGAGCATGTTCGACAACAAGCTGTGGCCGCACTTCACCGAGGGTGAGGCCCTGGCCAGCGGAGGAGTCGACGGATGAACGACACAGTGACGCGGATGCTCCAGCGGCAGATCCTTCCGGTCGACCGCGACCTCGATGTGCTCGCGCTCTACGTCGACCCCGAGGACGCCCGGCTCGACGCCGACCGTGAGGCGATCGGAGGCGAGCGCGGCGCCAAGGCGCTCAACAACGCCGCGATCCGGCAGTCGACCTCGACCGGGGTGGCCCTCCACCCCGACCAGATCGAGTCGCGGACGGCGTTCCGGGTGGGCTCGGGCGAGAAGGTGTCGTTCGGCACCTACTTCAACGCGTTCCCGGCCAGCTACTGGCGGCGGTGGTCGATCGTCGACGACGTGACGCTCACCGTCGAGGTGCAGGGCCGCGGCGCCACCGTGATCGTCTACAAGTCCATGGCCCGCGGCCACTCGCAGCGCGTCGCGGCCGAGTCGACCGACCACTCCGAGCCCGCACGCTTCACCTTCGACCTGACGTTGAAGCCCTTCATCGACGGCGGGTGGTACTGGTACGACGTGGTGGCAGGCGACGACGACGTGCTGGTGTCGTCGGCCCAGTGGACCGCCGAGGTCCCGGCCGACCGGGCCGAGCACGGCACCGTCGACGTCGCGATCACCACCATGAACCGGCCCGACTACGTCGCCAAGCTGCTCGGCCAGATCGGTGAGACCGAGGAGCTCCGGCCCTACCTCGACACGGTCATGGTGATGGAGCAGGGCACGCAGCTGATGCGTGACTCGGAGTTCTACCCGGCTGCCGAGAAGTCGCTCGACGACAAGCTCCGGGTCATCGAGCAGGGCAACCTCGGCGGCTCCGGCGGCTACGCGCGCGGGCAGCTCGAGTCGGTCCGCAAGGGCACCGCGACGTACGCGATGATGATGGACGACGACGTGGTCTGCGAGCCCGAGGGCATCATCCGGGCCGTCACCTTCGGCGACCTCGCCAAGCGCCCGACGATCGTCGGCGGCCACATGTTCAACATCTACAAGCGCTCCGAGCTCCACAGCTTCGGCGAGATCGTGCAGCCCTGGCGCTTCTGGTGGAGGACCCGCGAGGACGGCTACAACCAGTGGGACTTCGCCGCCCGCAACCTGCGCTCGGCGCGCTGGCTCCACAAGCGGGCCGACGTCGACTTCAACGGGTGGTTCATGTGCCTGATCCCGCGCCAGGTGCTGGAGACGGTCGGCCTCTCGCTGCCGCTGTTCATCAAGTGGGACGACAGCGAGTTCGGGCTGCGAGCCAAGGAGGCCGGCTTCCCGACCGTCTCGTTCCCCGGCGCGGCCGTGTGGCACATCCCCTGGACCGACAAGAACGACGGGCTCGACTGGCAGTCGTACTTCCACCAGCGCAACCGCTTCGTCGCGGCGCTGCTCCACTCGCCGTACCCCCGCGGTGGGCGGATGGTGCGCGAGTCGCTCAACCACCAGATCAAGCACCTCGTCTCGATGCAGTACGCCACCGTCGAGATGCGCCACCGCGCGCTCGAGGACGTCCTGGCCGGTCCCTACGCGCTGCACGGCCAGCTCGCCACCAAGCTCGGCGAGGTCAACGCGCTCGCGCAGCAGTTCAGCGACATGCAGCTCAAGGCCGACCGCGACGACCTCCCGCCCGTACGCCGTGAGAAGCCGCCGAGCCGCGGCAAGGACGCCAGCGAGATCCCGAGCCGGGTCTCGCAGCTGGTGACGGCCGGGCTCGCCCCGATCCGTCAGATCCGCAAGGTGCGGGCGCTGTCGCGGGAGTACCCCGAGGTGGAGCTCACCGCCATGGACGCGACGTGGTACCGCCTGGCGTCGTTCGACTCCGCCGTCGTCTCCATGAAGGACGGCACGTCGGCCGCCCTCTACCGTCGCGACCCCGAGCGCTTCCGTGACCTGCTGCGCAGGACGCTGCAGATCCACGAGCGCTTCCGCAAGGAGTGGCCGCAGCTGGCCGCCGAGTACCGCGCCGCGCTGGGCGACATCACCTCGCCCGAGGCGTGGGACGAGACGTTGCGACCCTGGACCGAGTCCGCCGATGAGTGACGCCTTCCCCGGGCGGGCCACCCGTGAGTGACACCGTCGAGGAGCGCACCGACGCGAAACGCCGCGTGGTCAACGCTCCCCTGAAGCCGCCGTGGTCCCAGCAGGGGCTGCTCGAGGTCTTCCGCCACCGCTACATCCTGACCCTGCTCGTACGTCGTGAGATCGCCGCGCGCTACCAGGGGTCGGTGCTCGGTCTGGTCTGGTCCTACGTCAACCCGCTCTCGCAGTTCTTCATCTACTACTTCGTGATGGGCATCCTGTTCGGTCGGGCGAACCGGGTCGAGAACTTCGCGATCCACGTGTTCGCCGGGCTGATCATCGTCCACTTCTTCATCGAGACGATGAACGCCGGCACCCGCTCCATCGTGCGCAACAAGTCGCTCGTGCAGAAGATGTCCGTGCCGCGCGAGATGTTCCCCGTGGCCTCGATGCTGGTCTCCCTCTTCCACGTCGGCCCGCAGCTGGTGATCCTCCTGGTCGCGACCACGCTCGCCGGCTGGCGTCCCGACCCGTGGGGCATGTTCTACGGGGTGATGGCCCTGCTGATCAGCATGTGTCTCGGCACCGCCCTCGCTCTGATGTTCAGCGCCGCCAACGTCTTCCTGCGCGACGTGTCCAACGCGGTCAGCGTGCTCGGCAACTTCGTGCGCTTCGGCGTACCGATGATGTACCCCTACACGCTGGTCGCCCTGCGCTTCCACGGCCACACCGCGATCTACCTGCTGAACCCGATCGTCGAGGCCGTGCTCGGGTTCCAGCGCGCGTTCTGGGTCGGCTCGACGAGCAACCCCGCCCGCACCGCGGTCGTCGACATGCCGCCGCACATGTTCATGCTGAGCGTGCGCGCACTGCTGATCAGCGTGGCGGTCCTGGTGTTCGCGCAGGCGACCTTCTCCCGCCTCGAGCGGCGGATCCCGGAGCGTCTGCTGTGAGCCCCAGGAGGTGCCCGAGATGAGCAGGGCCGACAAGTCGATCGTGGTGCGCCACGTCTCCAAGACGTTCACGTTGCGCTACCACCGGACCCTCAAGCAGATGAGCGTCGCGATGATGCGGCAGAACGAGCTCTCCGACTCGTTCCTGGCAGTCAACGACGTGTCGTTCACCGTCGACCAGGGGGAGTCGATCGGGCTGATGGGCCTGAACGGCTCGGGCAAGAGCACGTTGCTGAAGATGGTCAACGGGGTCATGCGGCCCGACTCCGGGAAGGTGCTGACCCGCGGCCGGATCGCGGGCCTGATCGCGACCGGCGCCGGCTTCCACCCGCAGCTGACCGGGCGCGACAACGTCTACCTGAACGCCGCGATCCTGGGCATGACCGAGGCGGAGACCCGCCGCAAGTTCGACGACATCGTGGAGTTCGCCGACATCGGCCGCTTCCTCGACTCCCCGGTCGGCCACTACTCCTCGGGCATGTTCGCGAGGCTCGGCTTCGCGGTGGCGATCCACGTCGACGCCGACATCTTCCTGGCCGACGAGGTGCTGGCCGTCGGTGACCGCCCGTTCAAGCGCAAGTGCCTGGCGAAGATGCAGGAGATCCGCGACGGCGGCACCACCTTGTTCTACGTCAGCCACGCCACGGGCACCGTGCGCAACATGTGTGACCGCGTGCTGGTCCTCGACAAGGGGGTGCTGGCCTTCGACGGCCCGGTCGACGAGGGCATCACGTTCCTCCACTACGACGACGACAAGTCCGACGACCCGGAGCTGAGCGACGAGATGGCCGACGAGGAGCTGGGCGCGGATATCTAGAATCTGACTTTTCCGGCGTGTCGACTGGAAATTACAGGTTTGTAGTTACTCAGAAACCATATCGCCCGTCGTGTGACCAGTGTGAAACTTGCTACCCGTGTGACTCTTCCCCCGCACTGGAGTAGCCGGAATGACCCCCTCGCGTTCGCGTTTCGTCACGGCCTGTCAGCAGCTGCTGGCCCTGGCCGTGGTGCTCGCCGTGCTCACGCCGGCGGCCAGCATCGTCACGCTCGACGTGGTGGGCTCCGGCCCCGCCGGGGCGACCGCCACCGCCCACCCGTCCGCGGATACGGCGGCGTACACGGCCGAGGCGGTCCGCCCCTCGAAGGTGCCGACCGCGCCGGTCAAGCCCGACGTCCGCGAGGTGCAGCTGACCTCGGCCGCCGCCACCGCCGGCCGCGCCGTGCCGACCACTGCTGAGGCCCGCGTCGTGGCCTCGCCCGACGGAGTCAGCCGTCTGACCACCACGCCCCAGAAGGTCACCGGCTTCGGTGAGGTCGGGGTCACCTGGGCACACGGCGTGACGATCCCGGGCGGCGCGATCGCGGTCGCGGTCCGGACCCGCACCGACGGCACGTGGTCCGGATGGCGCACCGTCCCCTACGACCCGGAGCACGGTCCCGACCCCGGCTCGGCCGAGGCCCGGCACGCGCGGCCCGGCACCGAGCCGATGCTCGTGGGCAGGGTCGACCGCGTCCAGGTGCGCGCCGTCAGCAAGCGCCCGCTGCCGGCGGACATGAAGCTCGCGGTGATCGCCCCCGGCCACGCGACCCACACAGCCACCGAGCGCGCCGCGCTCGACACCAGCACGATGGACGGCGACAACGGCGCCGACTCCGTCTTCCGGGCGGTGGACCCGCAGCCCGTCACCGGCGACTCCGCCCAGCTCGCCGCCGCCGTCTTCACGCCGCGCCCGGTGATCTACTCGCGGGCCCAGTGGGGCGCCGACGAGCGGATGCGGAGCAAGTCGTCCCTGCACTACGGCGACGTGCACGCCGGCTTCGTGCACCACACGGTCAACGCCAACGACTACACGCGGGCGGAGGTGCCCGGGCTCCTGCGGAGCATCTACGCCTACCACGTGCGGTCCCGCGGCTGGAGCGACATCGGCTACAACTACCTCGTCGACCGCTTCGGCCGGATCTGGGAGGGCCGCGCCGGTGGCATCGACCGCGCGGTGGTCGGCGCCCACACCCTCGGCTACAACGACGACTCGTTCGCCGCCTCGGCGATCGGCAACTACCAGCTGGTGCGGCCGAGCCAGGCGGTGCTGCAGGCCTACGCCGCGCTGTTCGCCTGGAAGCTCTCGCTGCACGGCGTCAACGCGGCGTCCACGCGGCAGTTCGTCACCAGCCACTGGTTCCAGGCGATCAACGGCCACCGCGACGCCGCGGCCACCGCCTGCCCGGGGCAGTTCCTCTACGACAAGCTCCCCGCCATCCGGCGGATGGCCGAGGCCGACCAGCGCGGGTGGAGCGGGCGCCAGCTCGAGTCCAACCTCGCCTCGACGCCTGCGCCGGACATCGTCGTACGCCGGGCCGGCGACGGCGAGGCGTTCGTGGTCCCGACCGGCGGCCTGATCCAGTTCCCCGCGCCGACCACCGTCGCCACGGGCGTGGCCGGTGCCACCGGTGTCCTGGTGACGCGCGACGTCACCGGCGACCGGCACAGCGACCTCCTGGTCCGCCAGGCCGACGGGAGCCTCGCGGTCCGTCCCGGCAGCGCGAGCGGAACCTTCGGGGCGACCAGCCGGGTGATCCCGGGCTTCGGGAACAAGGACGAGGTGAGTGCCCCAGGAGACCTCAACGGCGACGGCCGCGCCGACCTGGCCGCGCGCAAGCCCACCACCGGTGCGCTGGTGCTCTTCCTGCAGCGGGCCGACGGCTCGTTCCGCCACGTCGTCGCCGGCACCCATTGGGGGTCCTTCAACCGCATCTCGGGAGCCGGTGACCTGAACGGCGACGGGAACGCCGACCTCGTCGCCCGCGACGCCTCCGGCGCCCTCTGGCTGTACGCCGGGAACGGGCGCGCGGGCTTCGCGAAGGCCGTCCGCATCCCCGGTCGCTTCGGTGCCTACTCCACGATCGCCGGGGGCGGCGACTTCACCGCCGACGGGTTCCGCGACCTCCTGGTCCGGGACCGCTCGACCGGCGACACCTACCTGCTTCCCGGCAACGGTGACGGCACCTTCGCCCGGCGGCTGGGTCCCTTCGCCGGGCTCGGTTCGGCCGGGCGCCCCGCGGTCGGAAACGTCGGCGGCAACGCCACCCCCGACGTGGTCTCCGTCGACGGCAGCACCGTCCGGGCCTGGGTCAACCCGGGCACCTTCGACCTCGGACGCCCGATCGACACCGGCGTGAGCTTCGCGGGTGCCGACCGGATCCTCGACGTCGGCGACTGGGACCGCGACGGCTACTCCGACGTGGTCACCCACCAGGCGTCCGGCCACCTCGTGCTCTGGCTCGGCGACGGACACGGTCATCTCCAGCGCGGAGGCGTGCTGGCCACGGGGTTCGGCGCCGTCGGCCGGCTCGCAGCGGTGGGTGACATGACCGGCGACGGCTACCCCGACCTGATGGGTCAACCGCGCGGCGGCGTGATGACGATCTACCCCGGCCGCGGACTGGCCGGGCTGAAGAAGAGCTACCCGGCGTACGGCGCGATCCGCCACGGCACCCAGATCGGCATCGGCCGCTGGAACACCGACGGCGCCCCGGACACCCTGATCCGCCGGGGCCGCACCCTGACGCTCTACCCGGGCAACGGCCCCGGCGGGCTCTCGTCGCCGTCGAGGCTCCCCGTCGACCTGTCGCCCTACGACTGGGTGATCGGCGTCAGCGACCTGACCCTGACCGGCCACCCCGACCTGATCGTGCGGCAGAAGGACACCGGCCGCCTCTACGCCCTCCAGGGCACGCCCCGGGGGTTCCACACCCCGGTCTATCTCGGCCAGGGACTGGGAGGTTACGACCTGGCGGGCTGACCGGGGTCGAAGCGTGCGGTGACGCGCTCGTCGGCCGCGATCTGCTCGCGCCTGTGCTCCGACGCATGGGTGACCAGGACCATGGAACCGCCGCGAGCCAGCGGTTCGATGAAGGAAGCGAGACCGGAAGGGGAAGCCGGACTCGTCTCCGAGAGGAGGCGGCCGCCGTCGGTGAGAGAACTCCCGACGGCGGCCGCACTCCACAGCTCACGCTGGGTGAGACCGGGGACCGCCGGGTCGTCGTCGGCGGGCGCCGGCCACGCGACGTACGCATCGGGCTGCGACCACACCTCCACCCCGAGATCGTGGACGCCGGGCGGCAGTGGCGCGGGGAACCGGACGGCGAGGGGGAGGAGCGCGCTCGCGACCACCGGGATCCGCGACGCCTCGACGGCCCACCGGTCGACGCCGTCGGGCCCGGTCACCACGCCGTCGGCCGCGCCGTCCCACACCACCTCGAGCCCGCCGGCCCAGGCGGCCCCCATCACGACCGGGGCGAGCCAGTGCGTGGGGAGGTCCACCCGCAGGCGGCTGCCGTGCTCGATCTCGAGCTCGTCGACGAGGAGAGAGGCGACCTTCGCGACCCAGTTCGCGTACGTCGTGACCGACAGCTCGGTGCGCTCGCCGGTCGCGTCGTCGTAGAAGGTGACGAGCGGACGCCCGGCGTCGCGGGCGAGCAGCCCCGACAGCACCTGCGGGAACGTGGTCATCAGGCTGTCACTCTAGGGTGACCTGCATGTCCGCGATCGAGCACTTCTGGGCCGTCGTCCCGGCCGGCGGCGCGGGCACCCGCCTGTGGCCGCTGTCGAGGTCGGCGTCCCCGAAGTTCCTGCACGACCTGACCGGCAGCGGGCGCTCGCTGCTCCAGGAGACGGTCGCACGCGTGGCCGGCACCGCCGAGGACCGGGTGCTGGTGGTGACGGGCGCCGCTCACCGCGACCTCGTGGTCGCCCAGCTGCCCCAGCTACCGGCCGAGCGCGTGATCGCCGAGCCCTCGCCGCGGGACTCGATGGCGGCGATCGGGTACGCCGCGGCGCTGCTCGAGCGCGACGACCCGGACGCCGTGATGGCGTCGTTCGCCGCCGACCACGTGATCGGCGACCTCGATCTCTTCGAGCAGGCCGTGGCCCTGGCGGCGGAGGTCGCCCGCGAGGACTGGCTGGTCACGGTCGGCATCCGGCCCACCGGGCCGTCCACGGCCTTCGGCTACCTGCGCCAGGGTGCGGCCCTGCCCGGGCACGACGGCGCGTACGTGGTCGAGGAGTTCGTGGAGAAGCCGTCCGCCGCGGTGGCCCGGAGCTACGTCGCGGCAGGCACCTACCGCTGGAACGCGGGGATGTTCGTCGTACGCCCGGGGGTGCTGCTGGACCTGCTCGGTGCCCTGCACCCCGGCTTCGCGGCGTCGCTGCGCGACCTCGCGGCGACCCCGGACCGGCTCGACGAGGCCTGGCCGACCCTGCCGAAGATCGCCATCGACCACGCTGTGGCCGAGCCCGCCGCCGCGGCGGGTCGGGTCGCAACGGTGCCGGGAGAGTTCGCGTGGGACGACATCGGTGACTTCCACTCGCTCGCCGAGGTGCTCGGCGGCGCGAGGGGTGACCTGCAGGTCCTCGGCGACGCCGACCAGGTACGCATCGAGGACGCCTGCGGGCTCGTGGTGCCGGGCAGCGGGCGACTGGTCGCGGTCGTGGGCATCGACGACGTCGTGGTCGTCGACACTCCCGACGCGCTGCTGGTCACCACGCGCGCCCACGCGCAGGAGGTCAAGGCGATGGTGGACCGGCTTCGCGAGACCGGCCGGGCCGACCTGACCTGACTAGGCCCCGTTGGGCTCGGGCGAGTCGCTGAACGGGTAGTCGGCCATGTAGGTCTCGAGCGCGGCGCCCGAGACGTTGGAGCAGTACTGCCACACGCCGACCTGCTTGGCGGCGCCCTGGGCGGCGTTCTCGGTGCCACCGACCGACCAGTGCGTGAAGGCGATGTGCTGACCGCTCGGGAAGGGACTGCCGTCGGACGCCGTCCACGGCACCGCCTTGAACTTGTGACGGAGGTCGGAGGTGCCGGCGAACTTGTTCGCGATCGCCTTGACCTGGGCCATCTTCGTGGAGTCCTTCGCCACGGAGTCGTCGTACCAGAGGATCGTGTAGCCGTGCTCCTCGTTGTGCACGAGCGTGCCGAGCGCGGGCCGGTCCTGGGCGGTGTAGAACTTCCGGGCCATGGCGTCCGGCGTGATGTAGTGCTTGCCGAAGGCGGGCGGTGAGTCGGGGTAGCTCACCGGTGAGCCGTCGGCGAGGTGCTGCTGGTTGCCGTCGGCGGGCTTGGTGGTCACCGGCTGGCAGACCGAGGCCGGTGCGCCGATGTCACTCAGCGGCTTGCCGCTGAACTTCGCGGTGCGGAAGTGGTCGATGATCGGGCCGGTCGCGGCGGCGGCCACGATGCCCAGCGCCACGAGCACACATCCCGCGACGATCAGCATGCCGCGGCGTCGCTCGGCCGCCTTCTGCTTGGCGCGCATCTGCTCGACGACCTTCTGGCGGTCGGTACGGGCGGACTTGGACGACTTGGACATGGAGATTCTCTCTGCTTCCGGGGTGCCGGACCGGTGGGTCCGCAGAGTCTACGGAGTGCGGAGGTCACGGAGAAATGCGGCGCAACCGGACTTCAGGTGCATCCGCAGGCACGGCCTCCCAGCCATGGGCGTACGCCGCCACCTCGGCCGCCCAGCGCACCCGGGCGTCGCCCGCCGTCAGCGTGACCTCGTCGTCCTCGCGGTGTACCTCCACTGCGATGAGATCGGTGAGGACCGCGACCAGCTCGTCCGCCTCGACCGGCGTGCCGAACGCCGTACGGTCGCCGGCGCGGGCGCCGAGGGCGGCGAGGACCGCCTCGCGGGCCCCGAGCCCGAACAGGTCGGCACCGTCGGGCCGGAGGAGCCCGACCGCGCCGGGGCCGTGGTCGCCCGGGGCCAGCACCAGGTCGGCGCGTCCGCGGATCACGGTGAACGGTCGGCGGCCCAGCTTGCCGGCGGCGAGCTCGGCGGCGCCGGCCAGCTCGTCCGCGACGGCGGGCGCCGTCACCTCCAGCTCGTTGCCGTAGCCGTCGGACCGTCCGGCGTGGTCGTCGAGCACGCGCAGTCCGGCCGCGCCCACCGCCAGGTCGGTCTGGCCCTCGCGCCAGGTGCGACCGGCCGTGTCGGTGACCAGGACACCCACGTTGACCCCGGCTCCGGCGGCGATGCCCTCGCGGAGCGCGCGCGCGGAGGCGTCGGGATCCTCGGGCAGCAGGACGACGTGACCCGGTGCGACGTTGGAGGCGTCGACGCCGGCGGCGGCCATGGTGAGGCCGAGCCGGTTCACCACGATGCTCAGGGGCCCGCGACGCGCGACCACCCGGCGGGTCTCGCGCAGGATCGCCGCGGCCCGGTCGCCGGCGACCACCCGGCCCTCCGCCTTGCTGACCACCTTGCTCGTCACGCACACGACGTCGCCGTCGGCGAGCGCGGAGGCCGAGAGTGCCGTCAGCAGCAGGTCCGCGAGGTCGTCGCCGGGGCGTACCTCGCCGACGCCGTCGGGCGCGTGGACGGTGATCATGCTCAGCCTCACCGCACCAGGTCGAGCGCGGCCGACGCCATCGCCGCCGTGGCCTCGACCGAGGTCATCAGCAGCGGCACGGCCGCGCAGGCGAGCCCGGCGTCGCGGACCCGGGCGACGTCGCCCTCGTCGACGGTGTCGACCAACCAGCCGTCGAGCACCCCGCCCGCCGAGCGCGCGCCGTAGTGCAGCCCGACGCCGCCGGCCGAGACCTCGACGCCGATCGCGGTGAGCATCTGGTGGGCCATCCCGCGCACGTGAGTGCCGCCGATGATCGGGGACAGGCCGACCACCGGCGCGCGGGTCGCGACGAGCGCCTCCCGCACCCGCGGGACGCCGAGGATGGTGCCGACGCTGACCACCGGGTTGCTGGGCGGCACCACGACGAGGTCGGCGTCGGTGATCGCGTCGATCACGCCGGGGCCGGGGGAGGACTCCTCGAGCCCGACCACGAGCACCGCCTCGGCCGGCACCTCGGCATGCAGCCGGACCCAGTACTCCTGGAAGTGGACGACGCGGCGGCCACTCGGGCTGTCGGGATCAGCGATCGCGATGTGCGTCTCGACCCGGTCGTCGGTCATCGGGAGCAGACGGACGCCGGGCTGCCAACGCCGGCAGAGCGCCTCGGTGACCTCGGAGAGGGGGAAGCCGGCGTCGAGCATCTGGGTCCGCACGAGGTGGGTGGCCAGGTCGCGGTCGCCGAGTCCGAACCAGGTCGGCTCCACGCCGTACGCCGCGAGCTCCTCCTTGGTGCTCCACGTCTCGTCGCGGCGTCCCCACCCGCGCTCCTGGTCGATCCCGTCGCCCAGGGTGTACATCACGGTGTCGAGGTCGGGGCAGATCTTGAGCCCGTGCAGCCAGATGTCGTCGCCGGTGTTCGCGACGACGGTGATCTCGGCGTCGCGGTCGACGCCGTGCAGCTCGCCACGTCGTACGCCGTGGAGCAGCCCGCGCAGGAAGGTCGCCCCGCCCACCCCACCGGACAGGACCGTGAGCGCGCGCATGGGGCGTAGCCTGCCGCACCGCCGGCCGGCCGTCCGCCGTGCCCCCGTCGCGTGAGCGCGAAACCGGTGATGCTACACACATGTGGGCCGCTTGGCAGCAAAATCGCCAATACCAGATCACGCCTTGACTTCCGGTAACGACAGGCGTGTAATTCCCACAGTGTTCTTCGAACGTATGGGCGTTCGAACCGGTTGCAAGTCCAGGGTCGAAAGGGCGCGAAGACCGTGAGGGAACTGTTTCTCCTCGACGCTGACGCCGAGGATGCGGGATGGCAGGAGCGTGCTCTCTGCGCTCAGACGGATCCGGAGGCGTTCTTCCCCGAGAAGGGCGGCTCCACCAGAGAGGCCAAGAAGGTCTGCCTCACCTGTGACGTGCGGGGCGACTGCCTCGAGTACGCGTTGATGAACGACGAGCGCTTCGGTATCTGGGGCGGGCTGTCGGAACGCGAGCGTCGCAAGCTCAAGAAGCGCGCAGTCTGACCGCGTGTCAGATCGAGTGACCGTGGGGCCGAGCGGGCAGCCCCACGGTGACTCGGCTCACCGCCGCGACGAATGCGGGGGCTCTCCGGCCCGACGCTAGGGTGACTCACCGTGAATCCGACGGTCGTGGCTCTGGTCGTCAGTCACGACGGATCCCGGTGGCTGCCGGCCGTCGTCGACGGTCTCCGCAGCCAGACGGTCCCGCTCAGCGGTGTGGTGTGTGTCGACACCGGCAGCCGCGACGAGAGTGCCGACCTCCTGCTCGACGCCTTCGACGAGGTGGTCACGGTCTCCGGCCGTACGGCGTACCCCGAGGCCGTGCGGATCGGCCTCGAGCAGGTGCCCGCCGACGCGGCGGAGTGGATCTGGCTGCTGCACGACGACTCCAACCCGGAGCCCGACGCGCTCGAGCGGCTGCTCGAGGCGGCCGCCGCGGACCCGACCGCCGACGTGCTCGGACCCAAGCTGCGCGAGTGGCCGTCGCTGAAGCGCCTGCTCGAGATCGGCGTGACCATCTCGGGCACCGGCCGACGCGAGACCGGCCTCGAGACCGGCGAGTACGACCAGGGCCAGCACGACGAGGTCCGCCAGGTGCTCGCGGTCAACACCGCCGGCATGCTGGTCCGCAGGCGGGTCTACGACGAGCTCGGCGGCCTCGACGACAACCTCCCGATGTTCGGCAACGACATCGACTTCGGCTGGCGTGCCGCCTCGGCCGGGGTCAGGACGCTCGTCGTACCGCAGGCCGTCGTCTTCCACGCCGAGGCCGCCCACCGCGGCGTCCGTCGTACGCCGCTCACGGGCCGCCACACGCACTACCAGGAGCGCCGGGCCGCGTTGTTCACGCTGCTGGCCAACGCGTCCGGCCGGTCCTTGCCGTGGCGGGTCGTGCGTCTCTTCTTCGGCACCCTGCTGCGGATGATCGGCTTCCTCGTCGTCCGCTCGGTGGGTGAGGCACTCGACGACCTCGCGGCGCTGTTCTCCCTCTACGTCCACCCGGGCGAGATCCGGCGCGCCCGCAAGGCACGCCGGACGTCGGGCGAGCACGACCCCAGGCCGTTGCTCGCGCCGTGGTGGGTGCCCTACCGGCACGGCCTCGACTTCGTCGGTGACATCGCCGCGGCCGCGACCAACCAGGCCCAGGATGTCGCCGACCGCCGCCGCGCCGCCAAGGAGGCCGCTGCACCCGCGCCGCTGCGCCGACCGGTCGTCGTGACCGACGACGAGGATGCGGTGGCCGAGGACACCGGCCTGGTCGCGCGGTTCTTCACCAACCCGCTCGCCGTGGCCCTGAGCATCGTGGTGGTGCTCTCGATCGTCGGGGTGCGCGAGGCGTTCGGGCTGGTGACCGGCGGGGGCCTGGCTCCGGCGCCGGCCAACGCGGAGGCCCTGTGGAAGCTCTGGGTCGAGCCGTGGCACGCGCTCGGCACCGGCACCGCCGTACCCGCGCCGGCGTACGTCGCGCCGATGGCGATCCTCGGCACGGTGCTGGGAGACAGCGCCTCGGCGGCCGTGTCGGCGCTGCTGCTGCTCGCCGTACCGCTCGCCCTGTGGGGAGCCTGGCGGATGCTCCGCGTCGTCGGCCGACTGGTCGACCCCGGCGGCTCGCCGCGCTGGCTGGTCGCACTGGGCGCGGTCACCTACGCGCTCGTGCCGGTCACCTCCGGCGCCTGGGGCGACGGCAGGCTCGGCGTCGTGGTGGCGGCGGTCCTGGTGCCGTGGATCGCCCATGCTGCACTCGGCTTCTCCGACCCCGAGCCCGACCGCCGCTGGCGCGCTGCCTGGCGGACCGGCCTGCTCCTGGCCCTGGCCGCGGCCTTCACGCCGGTGGCGTGGGTCTTCGCGGTGGTGCTGGGCGTGGTGTTCGCAGCACTCGCGGTGGCCGTCACCCACAGCGTGCCGCGCGACCGCTCCATCTGGGGTCCGCCCGTGGTGGCCCTCGGCGTGAGCCCGGTGCTGCTCTCCCCGTGGTGGCTGCCGGCCCTCTGGCACGGCACCGGCTCGCTCCTGCTCATGGAGACCGGACGTCAGCCCTACCCGTCCCTCGGCTTCACCGACCTCCTGGTCGGCCGGTTCGGCAGCGACGTCGGCGGGCCGTGGTGGCTCGGCGCGCTGCTCGTCGTGCTGGCGGTGCTGGCGCTGATCCCGCGGGCGACCCGGATCCCGGTGCTCGTCGCCTGGCTGGTCGCGGCGGTCGCCGCCCTCACCGCCACCGCCCTGTCGTTCGTCGCGCTCCCGCTCCCCGGCGGGTCGGTGCGGCCCGGCATCGCGGTGATGCTCGTGGTCCTGCACGGCTGCTTCGTGCTCGCCGCGATGCTCGGCGCGCAGGGACTGGTCACGATCCTGCGACGCTCGCGGGCCGAGCACCACCAGGTGCTGCTCGGCGCCCTGGCCGTGGTCGCGGCGATCATCCCCGCAATCGGGCTCGGCTGGTTCGTCTGGCAAGGCCCGGGCGACCTCGCCAGCAGCGAGGACACCGGCATCCCGGCGTACATGACGGACGCCTCGACCGCGTCCGAGGCCAACGGGATCCTGGTGATCCGCGGCGACGTGGCGAACGGACTGCGCTACACGATCCGTCGCGGCGACGGCGACACGCTCGGGGAGAACGAGATCCAGTACGCCTCCGAGCCCGACCCGGGGTTCACCGCCGACGTGCGGGCCCTGGTCTCACGGCCCACCGCGGGCGTGGTCTCGGACCTCGCGAAGGCCGGGATCCGCTACGTCGTCCTGCCGTCGCCGGCCGACGGCGACGTGGCGGCCGGGCTCGACGCCACCGACGGGCTGGTGCAGGCCAGTGCCGAGAGCCGTACGACGCGTGCCTGGTCGGTCGCGCAGCCGGTCGACCCGCACGCGATGGACGGCCCCGGCTCGGTGCCTCGCGCGGTGCTGCTCGCGGTGCAGGGCATCGCGGTCCTCGTGGTGCTCGTGCTCTGTCTCCCGACCTGGCGTGCCAGCCGACGCAGGAGGGATGAGGCATGAGCCGTGGCAAGCGCATGCGCGCGCCCGAGGTGGTCAGGCGCAGCCGCACCCCGCGGATCGACCTGACCACGGTGCTGGCCGTGGTGATCCCCCTGGTCACGGTGGGGCTGCTCGCCCTGGTCCGGATCCCGCCCGTGCACGACACCGACCAGCCGCCCTCGCTGACCAAGCTCACCAACGCGCTGGTGGTCTGCCCGTCGGGCCGACCCGGCTCGACCGATGCCGCGGTCTCGACCGCCTCGGGCGCCTCGGGCGACCTGTCGGTGCTCGCGGGCGGGAAGCAGGAGTCGGTGCCGGTGACCACCGGCGCCAGCTCGCCCGTCGACAGCCAGGCCGCGCTCGTCGTCCGCGGCTCCGACGCGCTGGCGCCGGGACTGGTCGGTCTCCGGTCGGGCAGCGCACCCCTGGGCGCTCTCGCGTGCACCGTGCCCTCGCCGGACCAGTGGTTCACCGGGGTCGGCTCGCGGGCCGATCACGACTCGGTGATCGAGCTCGTCAACCCCGACGCGGGCCCCGCCGTCGCCGACATCACCCTGCTCGGGTCCCACCTCTTCAGCACCGGTCGGCTGCGCGGCATCCTGATCCCGGGGCACAAGACGATCACCGTCGACCTCGGCACGGTGGTCCCGCGCAAGACCACGTCCACCGCCCATGTGGTCGTCTCGCGAGGCCGGCTCGCGGTGGACGTCCTCGACTTCACGACCGACCTGGTCACCCATCGCACCACCCGGGAGTGGCTGCCGCGTCAGCTCGCACCCGCCGCCACCAACCAGCTGCTCGGTCTTCCGCAGGGCGCCGGGCAACGCACACTCCAGCTGGCCAACCCGAGCGACGACGTGGTGCGGGCCCAGGTCAAGGTGGTCGCCGCGGACACCAGCTTCACCCCGAACGGCCTGGCGCCGGTCTCGGTGCCGCCGGGGGCGACCGTCCGGGTGTCCCTGAGCGCCGAGCTCGACAAGGCGCTGCGGGACGGCGCGCTCGGGATCTCCGTCGTGGCCGACGAGCCGCTCACCGCCTCGCTGGTCACCACCCTCGACCAGGACCGGGTCATCACCGTCCCCGCCGCCGACGTGAGCGCCGAGGCCGCGACCCTTCTCCCGCTCTCGACCGGCCCGGCCGCCAAGCAGGAGCCGGTGACGGCCCGCCTGCTCCTGTCGGCCGACGCGGCCGGCTCGGCCCGGGTGACGGCGTACGACGCGGCCGGGAAGCGCGTGCTGCGCAAGACGGTCAGCTCGCAGCAGGGACACACGGTCGCCCTCGGGCTGCCGCGGGGCACCGCGTTCGTCCACGTCGAGCCACGGGGCACACCGGTCCGCGGGGCGGTCCTCCTCACCGGCGACGGCGCGACCGTGATCCCGCTGACCGAGCTGCAGACGCAGGGGCTGGTCCCGCAGATCTCGCCGGGCCAGAACTGACGGCCGGAGCTGATCAGTCGTCCCGCGGGTAGCGCGGGTCGACCTCCTCGGCGTCGATGCCCAGCAGCTCCGCGACCTGCTCCACGACGACGGTGAGCACCATCGCCTCCAGGTCGGCGCGGGTCTCGCAGCGATGCTCGATCGGGCGGCGGAACAGCACGAGTCGGGTCGGGGTGGTGCCCTGCCCGCGCACCAGCGAGGCGAGGGGCACGGTCTCGCCCGACCAGTCGTCGGGCAGCTGCGGGGTGTCCTCGACGGCGTACTCCACGAGCCCGAGCCGGTCCTGCCAGCGGGTGTCGATGTCGCGCACGGTCTCGAGGACGAGCTCGTCGAAACGCTCCCCGCGGGTCGGCAGCTCCGGTCGGCCGGGTAGCTCGGGCGCGATGGCCGGCCCGCGCATCCCGCGACCCCGGCGGTCGCGGGTGAGGCGACGTCTCGGAGCCGGCGCCGAGCCCTCGGCCGCAGCACCAGAAGTCACAGCGTGAGCGTAGACGACCCGCGAGCCTGATCGGGGTGGGGCGAGGTCGGCGGTACCGTCGGCGCCGTGAGTCCCGCCCGGCGATGTTCGCGCACTGCGTGCGGCCGACCCGCCGTCACCACGTTGACCTACGTGTACGCCGACCAGACAGCCGTGGTGGGCCCGCTCGCGACGTACGCCGAACCGCACTCCTACGACCTCTGCGAGATCCACGGCGAGCGACTCTCGGCACCCCGCGGCTGGGAGGTGATGCGGCTCGCGCCCGACCCGAGCTCGCTGGCGCCGTCCACCGACGACCTGCTCGCTCTGGCCGACGCCGTTCGCGAGGCCGGCCGGCCGATGGTCGCGGCCACCCGGTCGCCGAGCGCGCCCTCCCCGGACAGCGGTGCCGGCCACGAGACCGGTCGGCGTGGTCACCTGCGCATGCTCACCTCGGAGTGACGCGAACCCCGCACCGCACGATGGCTAGGCTCCCACCGTGACCACCACCGACCCCGCGAACACCGGCGCCGTCTTCAAGGCGTACGACGTGCGGGGCACCGTGCCGGACCAGATCGACGAGACCCTCGCCCGGCGTACCGGTGCGGCGTTCGTCCCGGTGGTCGGGGCCGAGACCGTCGTGGTCGGCTACGACATGCGTCCCAGCTCGCCGGGGCTCGCGGCGGCGTTCGCGGCCGGTGCCGCGGACGCGGGTGCCGACGTGGTGATGATCGGCCTGGCCTCGACCGACCAGCTCTACTTCGCCTCCGGACAGCTCGGCCACCCGGGCGCGATGTTCACCGCGAGCCACAACCCCGCGCAGTACAACGGGATCAAGCTGTGCCGCGAGGGTGCCCAGCCGATCGGCGCGGACACCGGGCTCCACGCGATCCGCGACGCCGTCTCCGGCCCGGAGCCCACCCCGGTCGCGCGGCCCGGCACCATCTCGGAGCGAGACGTCCTCGACGCCTACGCAGCGCACCTGCTGTCACTCGCTCCCGTCGCCGGTCGCCGGCTGCGGGTCGTCGTCGACGCCGGCAACGGGATGGCCGGCCTCACCGCACCCGTGGTGTTCGGCCGGATCGCCGACGCGGTCGACCTCGTGCCGATGTACTTCGAGCTCGACGGGACCTTCCCGCACCACGAGGCCAACCCGATCGAGCCCGAGAACCTCGTCGACCTCCGCAAGCGCGTGCTCGCCGAAGGGGCAGACCTCGGCCTCGCCTTCGACGGGGACGCCGATCGGTGCTTCGTGGTCGACGAGCGGGGTGACGCGGTGTCGCCGTCGACCCTGACCGCACTGATCGCGACACGCGAGCTGGCCAAGCAGCCGGGCTCGGCGGTGATCCACAACCTGATCACCAGCCGCTACGTGCCCGAGCTGGTCCGCGAGCACGGCGGCCGCCCGGTGCGCACCCGCGTCGGGCACTCGTTCATCAAGGCGACGATGGCCGAGACCGACGCAGTGTTCGGGGGCGAGCACAGCGGGCACTTCTACTTCCGCGACTTCTGGCGGGCCGACTCGGGGATGCTGGCCGCGCTCCACACGCTCGCGGCTCTGGCCGAGACCGACCGTCCGCTGTCCGGGCTGCTGGTGGACTACCAGCGCTACTGCCTCAGCGGCGAGATCAACTCCGAGGTCGCCGACACCGTCGCCGCCACGGCCCGCGTCGAGACGGCGTACGGCGAGACGGACGGCGCCGCCGTCGACCACCTCGACGGCCTCACCGTGACCACCGACGACTGGTGGTTCAACGTCCGCCCGTCCAACACCGAGCCCTTGCTGCGCCTCAACGTCGAGGGCGCCGACGAGGCCACCATGACCCGTGTCCGCGACGACGTCCTCGCCCTGATCAGGAGCCCCGCATGAACCTCGACCCGAAGCTGATGGAGATCATCGTCTGCCCCGACTGCCACGGCACGCTCGCGCCGGTGGACGAGGAGCTGGTCTGCCAGCAGTGCGGGCTGGCCTATCCGGTGCGCGACGACATCCCCGTGCTGCTGGTCGACGAGGCCCGCCGGCCGGGCTGAGCGATGCCTACCTGGTTCGACGAGTCCCGCCTCGACGACGAGGCCGCGCTGGCCGGCGCCGACCTCCGCCTGCGCGAGCTCGCCGAGGCGGGTGCGCGCGTCCGCCGCGAGGCCGTCGAGGCCGCCCCCGGGATCGCCTCCGCCGTGGCGTCGGCCGGTGACGCCGCCCGGCCCCGCGCGATCGTCGCGGCCGGCCCCGACTCCCGGCTGCTGCGGGCCGTGCTCGAGCCCTGGTGCCCGGTGCCGTTCGTCGCCTGGCCCGGTCCGGCTCTCCCCGGCTGGGCGGGCGGGCTCGACCTCGTCGTGGTCCTCGCCCCGGACGGGACCGACCGGGGTACCGCCGCCGCGGTCGCGGAGGCCGTACGCCGGGGCTGCCAGGTCGTCGTCGCGTGCCCCGCCGGATCGCTGGTCGCCCGGCACGCCGAGGGCCGGTGGTCGACGATCGTGCCGACGGTGGCCCGGGACCAGCTGGCCACGGCCGTCGTCCTCCTGGAGTACCTCGACCAGGTCGGCCTCGGCCCCCGCGCCGACCACTCCGACGTCGCGGACGCCCTCGACGACGTGGCGGTGACCTGCTCGCCCCACCGCGACCTGGCCGTGAACCCCGCCAAGATGCTGGCGATCGCCCTGGCCGACACCAACCCCGTCGTCTGGGGTGGGTCCTCGCTGGCCGCCCGTGCCGCGCGTCGGGTGGCCGAGACGATCCGCCGCGCGTCGGGACAGTCCGCGATCGCCGGCGACGCCGAGCACCTGCTGCCGCTGATCGAGGCCGCCCGGCCCCGCGACGTCTTCGACGACCCCTTCGCCGACGGTGAGGGGGAGGTGCGGCCGATGCTGCTCGTCTTCGACGACGGCACGGTCGACAACGTCGTGCGCGAGGACCACGAGCGACTACGCACCGCGGCAGCGGAGCACGGCGTACGGAGGGAGACCCTGACCACCGAGGCCGACACCGAGATCGCCCGCTACGCCTCGCTGGTGCTCAACGGGCGCTACGCCGCGGAGTACCTCCGGCTCGGCCTGGTCAGCGACTGAGCGGCCCCGCCGGCTCCCGGTAGCCTTCCGCGCATGTCCACCGAAGGCAGCACCCGGGCGGTCGTGGCGGCGCTCCTGGCCAACACCGGGATCGCGATCACCAAGTTCCTCGCGTTCCTGCTGACCGGTGCGTCCTCGATGCTGGCCGAGGCGATCCACTCGGTCGCTGATTCCGGCAACCAGGCCCTGCTCCTGCTCGGCGGTCGTCAGGCCCGGAAGACCCCGACGGCCGCGCACCCCTTCGGCTACGGACGCGAGCGCTACATCTACGCCTTCATCGTCTCGATCGTGCTGTTCAGCGTCGGTGGCCTGTTCGCCCTCTTCGAGGCGTACCACAAGGGGCACGAGCTCCACGCGACCCACGGGCATCCCGACGACTCGCTGCTCGACAGCACGTGGTGGTGGGTGCCGCTCGTCGTGCTGGTGGCGGCGATCGTGATGGAGTCGCTGTCGTTCCGTACGGCGATCCGCGAGACCGAGCACGTCCGCGGCGACGCGTCGTACGTCGAGTTCATCCGCCGCGCGAAGCAGCCCGAGCTCCCGGTCATCCTGCTCGAGGACTTCGCCGCACTCATCGGTCTGTTCTTCGCGCTCCTCGGCGTCGGCCTGTCCCTGATCACCCAGAACCTGTGGTGGGACGTGGCCGGCACCGCGCTGATCGGCCTGCTGCTGGTGACGGTCGCGATCGTGCTCGCGATCGAGACCAAGAGCCTGCTGCTCGGTGAGTCGGCCTCCGTCGAGGCCGAGGACCGGATCGCCGACGCCCTGCGTGGCACCGCCGGCATCGACCGGATCATCCATCTCAAGACCCTGCACCTCGGTCCCGACGAGCTCCTCGTCGCCGCGAAGGTCGCCGTGCATCGGGACGCCACCGCCACCGAGATCGCCACCGCCATCGACGGGGCCGAGGCGGCGATCCGCGTCGTCGAGCCGATCGCCGGCGTCATCTACCTGGAGCCCGACATCTATCGGGGCTAGCCTGCCGGCATGCGCCACTTCTCCGGCCACACCTGACTCAGGTCCCGCCTTCCCGGCAGCCGTGGGTTCGTGCCGCGGGTGCTGGTGTACCACGCGTCGCGCGACCTGGTCCCGCTCTATGCGGTCTACTCGCTGCTCTTCTCCGACCACGGCATCAGCGCCTCACACATCTCGGTGCTCTTCATCATCTGGTCGAGCACGTCGTTCGTCTTCGAGGTCCCGTCGGGTGCGTGGGCCGACTCCTTCGACCGGCGCCACCTGCTCGTCGTCTCGGCCCTCGTGTACGCCGCCGGGTTCGCCACCTGGATGACCTGGCAGACCTTTCCGGGCTTCGCGCTCGGGTTCGTCCTGTGGGGTCTCTCGAGCGCGCTGATGTCGGGCACCTTCGAGTCGCTGCTGTACGACGAGCTGGTCGAGCGCGGCGCGCCCGACCGGTACCCGGCACTGATCGGATGGGCCCACTCCACGGCGATGGTGGCCAACCTGGTCGCGACCGCGGCCGCGGCGCCGCTGCTCTTGGCCGGCGGCTATCCGCTCGTGGGCTGGGCGAGCGTCGCGATCTGCGGTGGGCAGGCACTCCTGGCGGCGACCCTGCCCGTGTCGATGAGGGCCCGACGCCCGGCCCATGGCTCGCCCCTCTCCGAGACCGAGCGCGCCACCACGCGCTACGTCGCGATGCTGCGTGCCGGGCTGGCCGAGTCGCGGCACCACCCCGACGTCCGCCGCGTCCTGCTGCTCGCCGCCGCCATGGTCGGCCTCACGGCGTACGACGAGTACTTCCCGCTCGTGGCTCGGGCGCACGGCGTGGCCACGTCCGACATCCCGCTCCTGATCGCGATCACGGTCGCCGGCCAGGCGATCGGCACGGCACTCGTGGGACGCACCGCGCGGCTGCCGGCACGCGCGGTCGGCGCCCTGCTCGCGGTCGGCGCGCTGCTCGTCTCAGCCGGCGCCCTCGTCACGCCGTACGCCGGCTTCGTGGGGATCGGGATCGGCTACGGGATGCTCAACAACGCCATGCTCGTAGGGGAAACCCGGCTCCAGGACACCATCACCGGTCCGGCGCGAGCCACCGTGACCAGCGTGCTGGGGCTGCTCGAGGAGGTCGTCGCGCTCCTCGTCTACGGGGCGTTCGTCCTCGGGTCGCACGTGCTGGGCTTCCCGGCGCTCGTCGCACTGCTGGCGGTGCCGGTGCTGGTCGTGGCCGCCGCGGTGGCCCGTCACCTGCCGCCCGCCGGGAGGGTGCGCGAGGATTCTTCGGTCGGCGTGCCGCCGTCCTAACCTGAGAGACACGCGGCCGCGGCGAGGGTGGCCCGGAGATGCGGGAGGCACTGAACAGATGGACTTCAAGGTCGCAGACCTGGCCCTGGCCGACTACGGCCGGACCGAGATCAGCCTCGCCGAGCACGAGATGCCCGGCTTGATGGCGATGCGCGAGCGCTACTCCGAGAGCAAGCCGCTCCGGGGTGCGAAGATCGCCGGTTCGCTCCACATGACGATCCAGACCGCGGTCCTGATCGAGACCCTCGTGGACCTCGGCGCCGAGGTGCGCTGGGCCTCGTGCAACATCTTCTCCACCCAGGACCACGCGGCCGCGGCCGTCGTCGTCGGGCGCGACGGCACCGTCGACGACCCGCGGGGCGTGCCGGTCTTCGCCTGGAAGGGCGAGACGCTGGAGGAGTACTGGTGGTGCACCCAGCAGATCCTGATCTGGCCGGGTGACGAGAAGGCCAACATGATCCTCGACGACGGTGGCGACGCCACCATGCTCGTCCACCTCGGTGTCGAGGCCGAGAAGAAGGGCGAGGCTCCCGACCCGGCCACCGCCGCCAGCCACGAGCAGAAGGTCGTCTTCGACGTCCTGGTCGCGTCGCTCGCGGAGACCCGCGAGCGCTGGACCCCGATCGCTGCCGAGCTCCGCGGCGTCACCGAGGAGACCACCACCGGCGTGCACCGCCTCTACGACATGATGAAGGAAGGCTCGCTGCTCTTCCCGGCCATCAACGTCAACGACTCGGTGACCAAGTCCAAGTTCGACAACAAGTACGGCTGCCGTCACAGCCTGATCGACGGCATCAACCGGGCGACCGACGTGCTGATCGGCGGCAAGGTCGCGGTCGTCTGCGGCTACGGCGACGTCGGCAAGGGCTGCGCCGAGAGCCTCCGCGGCCAGGGTGCCCGGGTCGTCATCACCGAGATCGACCCGATCTGCGCGCTGCAGGCCGCCATGGACGGCTACCAGGTCTCCACCCTCGAGGACGTCCTCGACACCGCCGACATCGTGATCACCGCGACCGGCAACAAGGACGTCGTCACCGTCGACCAGATGTCGCGGATGAAGCACCAGGCGATCCTGGGCAACATCGGCCACTTCGACAACGAGATCGACATGGCCGGCCTGGAGTCGTACGACGGTGTCGTGCGCAAGAACGTCAAGCCGCAGGTCGACCTCTGGACCTTCCCGAAGGGCAACTCGATCATCGTGCTGTCCGAGGGTCGTCTGATGAACCTCGGCAACGCCACCGGCCACCCGAGCTTCGTGATGTCGAACTCCTTCACCAACCAGGTGCTGGCCCAGGTCGAGCTGTTCACCAAGCCCGAGGCCTACCCGGTCGGCGTCTACGTGCTGCCCAAGCACCTCGACGAGGAGGTCGCCCGCCTGCACCTCTCGGCCCTCGGTGTGCACCTCACCGAGCTGACCGACGACCAGGCGTCGTACCTCGGCGTGGACGTCCAGGGGCCCTACAAGGCGGACCAGTACCGCTACTGAGCAACCACCTGCGCTGGTGGAGGAGGTCGCTCTGCGACCGTCTCGAAACCCGGTGACCCCGGTGGTTGAGGAGGTCGCTCTGCGACCGTCTCGAAACCCGGTGACCCCGGTGGTTGAGGAGGTCGCTCTGCGACCGTCTCGAAACCCGGTGACCCCGGTGGTTGAGGAGGTCGCTCTGCGACCGTCTCGAAACCCGGTGACCCCGGTGGTTGAGGAGGTCGCTCTGCGACCGTCTCGAAACCCGGTGACCCCGGTGGTTGAGGAGGTCGCTCTGCGACCGTCTCGAAACCCGGTGACCCCGGTGGTTGAGGAGGTCGCTCTGCGACCGTCTCGAAACCCGGTGACCCCGGTGGTTGAGGAGGTCGCTCTGCGACCGTCTCGAAACCCGGTGACCTCGCCTGGCGCCCCAGGCACCGTCACCGGGTTGCTCGACCTGCGCGCTCGCCCACGCCGTCCCCTCGTCCCTCGGGCACGGCGTGCGCTTGCTCAACCTGCGCGCACCCACGCCGTTCCCTCGTTCCTCGGACACGGCTGTGCGCTTGCCTGGCAAGATTGCTGGCGTGACCCAGGGCGAGGACTTCCGCGCGCGTGTGCTCGTCGTCGACGATGACGCCTCTTTGTCGGAGATGTTGTCGATCGTGCTGCGCCAGGAGGGCTTCGACGCCCACCTGGTGGCGCGCGGCGACGAGGCGATGGAGGCGTTCCACGCCTACAAGCCCGACGTCGTGCTGCTCGACCTGATGCTGCCCGGCAAGGGCGGGATCGATGTGTGCAAGGAGATCCGCGCCGAGTCGGGCGTGCCGATCGTGATGCTCACGGCCAAGGGCGACACCATCGACGTCGTGGTCGGCCTCGAGTCCGGGGCCGACGACTACGTCGTCAAGCCCTTCAAGCCCAAGGAGCTGGTGGCCCGGATCCGAGCCCGCGTACGCCGTAACGACACGCCCGGCGCGGACATCCTCGCGATCGGCCCGCTCGCGATCGACGTCGCCGGCCACTCCGTGACGCGTGACGGCGCAGCGATCAACCTGACGCCGCTGGAGTTCGACCTGTTGGTCTGCCTGGCCCGCAAGCCGTGGCAGGTGTTCACCCGCGAGGTCCTGCTCGAGCAGGTCTGGGGCTACCGCCACGCCGCCGACACCCGGCTGGTCAACGTCCACGTCCAGCGGCTGCGCTCCAAGGTCGAGTCCGACCCGGAGAACCCGGAGATCGTGCTGACCGTCCGTGGCGTGGGCTACAAGGCCGGCAACGGCGGGCAGCAGTGAGATGACCCCGTCGTGATGGGGAGATGACCGGTGGCTGACAGGGTCCGGCGCACCGTCCCGGAGGCCCTCCGCCGGGGCCTGACGTTCTGGCGCCGGTCGATCCAGGCGCGCGTCGTGGTGAGCACCGTGCTGCTCTCCACCGTGGTCCTCGTCGCGGTCGGCTGGTTCCTCCTGCGTCAGGTGCAGCAGGGCCTGCTCGACCACCGCCTCGACACCGTCGTGCGCGAGGTCGGCACCGAGAACCAGGCGGCGAACGATCGCCTCGCGGCCGTGCCCGGAACAGACACCGACGCCGTCGGCCAGGCGAGAGACGTCGCCAACGCGGCGATTGCCAGCGGCCAGGCTCGCGGCTTCAGCGTGGTGGTCGCAGGTCCCGGCTCGCGCGATACGCCGCTGGCGGACCGCGGAACCACCTCGACGCCTCAGCTGGACCTGGCGAGCGTGCCGCAGTCACTGATCGACCACTTCGACGCGTCGGATGCACCTGCGTGGACCTACTCGACCATCCAGTCCCGCAGCGGTGGCGAGAACGGCAAGGTGCTCAGCTCGACCCCGGGCATCGTGGTCGGGTCGACGGTGAAGATCCCGGCCGACCATTCGACCCGGACGGTCTACTACCTGTTCCCGCTCGACGACGTCCAGCAGAGCCTGGCGTTGGTCACCCGTGCGCTGCTGACCGCCGGTGTCTTGCTCCTGGCGCTGATCGCGGGGCTCACCTTCCTGCTGACGCGGCAGATCGTGACGCCGATCCGGATGGCCCGGCAGGTGGCCGAGCGGCTGGCAGCCGGGCAGCTGCAGGAGCGGCTCCGGGTCACCGGCGAGGACGACCTGGCGCGCCTCGCGACGTCGTTCAACCAGATGGCGACCAACCTGCAGCGCCAGATCCGGCAGCTCGAGGAGCTGAGCCGGGTCCAACGACGGTTCGTCTCCGACGTGTCCCACGAGCTGCGCACCCCGCTGACGACCGTGCGCCTGGCCGGTGCGGTGCTCCACGATGCGAAGGAGACCTTCGACCCGGAGGCGCGGCGCGCCGCCGAGCTGCTGCAGCGCGAGCTCGACCGGTTCGAGACCCTCCTCGTCGACCTGCTCGAGATCAGCCGGTTCGACGCCGGCGCTGCCGCGCTCGACCTCGACGACGTCAACCTCACCGACGTGGCGCACCGCGTCGTCGACGTGACCCGAGCTCTGGCCGACCAGCGCAACACCCGGGTCGTGGTGCACGCGCCCGACCGACCGTGCGTCGCCGAGGCCGATGTGCGCCGGGTGGAGCGGATCGTGCGCAACCTCGTCACCAATGCCATCGACCACGCCGAGAGCAAGGAGATCGTGGTCACCGTCGCCGCCGACGAGCAGGCGGCGGCGATCGCCGTCCGCGACCACGGCGTCGGGCTCGCGGTCGGTGAGTCGGCGATGGTGTTCAACCGGTTCTGGCGCGCCGACCCCGCGCGCGCCCGCACCAGCGGTGGCACCGGTCTGGGCCTGGCGATCGCGCTCGAGGACACCCACCTGCACGGCGGGTGGTTGCAGGCCTGGGGCAAGCCTCACGAAGGCGCCCAGTTCCGGCTGACGCTGCCCCGGCATGCCCGGCACCCGCTGCGGCACAGCCCGCTCCCGCTCGTGCCGGCCGACGCCGCCGAGGTGGTCGCGTGACCACACGTCGTACGGCCTGGCGTGGAGCCCTGGTCGCCGCGGCCTCGATGGCGTGCCTCACCGCCTGCGTCCAGGTGCCGTCCGCGGGGCCGGTGGTGGAGACCAAGGAGTCGGTCCAGCCGACCCCGAACCAGAACCCGGACAACAACCCACCTCCGCCGCAGCCCGGGATGACACCGACGGAGGTCGTCAACGGGTTCCTCGAGGCGATGACCGCCACGCCGCTCCAGACCAGCACCGCCCAGCTCTTCCTGACCGCCACCGGCAGGGCACTGTGGGAGCCGCACCAGAGCGTCGTCGCCTACGCCGATCTGCGGCCGCCGCCGCACGGACGCACGACCGTGCAGGTCCGCCTGCGAGGTGCGGACCGCGTGGGAGCGGGAGGCCAGTGGCTGGGCAGGCTCGGTCGCGCCGCGTCACAGATGACCTTCCCGATGCGCCGGGAGGACGGCGAGTGGCGGATCGCCGTGGCTCCGAACGCGCTCCTCGTCCCGAGCGCGTTCTACGACCAGGCGTTCCAGGACGCCTCCCTCTACTTCTTCGACCCGAGCGCCCGGATCCTCGTCCCGGAGGTCGTGCACATGCCCCAGGGGCAGCAGCTCACGACCGCCCTGGTGCAGGCGCTCGTGCTCGGGCCGCAGCCCGCGCTGGCCGGAGTCGTCCGCACCTTCATCCCGCCCGGCCTCACCGTGAACCCGGTGGTGGTCACCGGCGGGGTCGCCGATGTCACGCTCCGTGGGCCTGCGACCGGTCCGGTGAGCTCACGGACCACGAAGCTGATGCTCACCCAGCTGGCATGGACGCTGCGTCAGGACCCCTCGGTGCGGGCGTTCACCGTGAACATCGGCGGCCGACAGGTCACCGACGCCGCCGGGGCGTCGACCTTCCGCGTGGACCACCTCAGCCAGCGCTACGACCCGTCGGTGCCGCGCGGCAGCAGCCAGCTCTACGCGCTGCGGCGAGGTCGGCTGGTCTCCGGGAGCACCACCCAGCTCACGCCCGTGGCCGGCCCGTTCGGCACGACCGACCAGGGCATCGGGAAGTTCGCCGTCAGTCTCCACGACAGCTTGGTGGCCGGGACGACGCGGAACGCCCTGCTGCTCGGTCCGGTACGCGGAGCGGCGGAGCCCACTCCGGTGCTCACCGGTACCGGGCTGCTGCGCCCCGCGTGGGACTTCTCCGGACGACTCTGGGACGTCCAGAACGCGGGTCCCGAAGGGGCCGTGGTGCTGTACGTCGCCCGCGGCCGCAGCCACGAGGTGCACGTCCCCGGGGTGAGCGGTCAGGACGTGCGCCGCTTCCTGGTGTCCCGCGACGCGTCACGACTGGTGGCGGTCATCCACGGCGCGGCACGCGACCGGCTCGTGGTCAGCCGGCTGCGGTACGACGAACACGGCCGCCGCGTCTCCGGCACCCACGCCCGGGCCCTGCGCTGGTCCGCCGGCACGAGCACCCGCATCCGCGACATCGGCTGGTGGACCTCGCCCACCAGGATCGCCGTGCTCGACCAGGTGTCCGACGCGCAGGCCGAGGTGCGCACGCTCGCGGTCGACGGTTCGACACAACCCGTCGAAGCGCCTCCGATCGTCATCCCCGGGCGTGCCTTCAGCCTGGTGACGTCACCGACCGAGCAGACGCCGTTCGCGGTCCAGCACGGCGCCCTCTTCAACCTCACGCAGGCGGACACCAACAGCCTGCAACCGGTGCCGGGCCTCCACTACTTCAGCTACGCCGGCTGATCCACAGGCGCGGCCGGCTGTCGTCGACAGCGTGGGGTCCGTGTGGTCGGCTCGAGCGGTGCTCGACGCGTTCCGCGACCTCGTGCTGGGCGGGCGGTGTGTCGGCTGCGGTCGCGCGGGCCGCCTGCTCTGCGCTGTCTGCGAGGCAGGGCTCGAGGTCGTGCCGCACCCCGCCTGGCCGACACCCGTGCCGCCCGGACTGGTCGCGCCGTGGGCGGCGACGGCGTACGACGGGGTGGTGCGCGCCATGGTGATCGGCCACAAGGAGCACCGACTGCTGGCCCTGGCCGGCCCGCTCGGTGCCCTGCTCGCGGAAGCGGTCTCGACGGCCCTCACCGATCTCGACGCGACCCCCGGCCCGGTGCTGCTGGTGCCGGTCCCGTCGCGGCCGAGCAGCGCACGCGGGCGGGGCTACGAGCCCACCACCGCTCTGACCCGCGCGGCTGCCTCGAGGCTGGCCGCGTACGGCGTGCCGGCCGTCTGCATGTCGCTGCTCCGCACCCGGCGCGGGTTGGCCGACCAGGCCGGGCTCGATGCGACGGCGCGGGCGGCCAACCTCTCCGGAGCGCTCCGCGCCCACCCTCCCGCCCTGCGGCGCCTGGCCCGCCGCACGGCAGCGGGGCAGGTCGGGCCCGCCCACGTCGTGGTCTGCGACGACGTGCTCACCACGGGTGCGACCGCGGCCGAGGCACAGCGGGCCTTGCGGGCTGTCGGGCTGCCGCCGCTGGCGGTGGTGGCGGTGGCCGCGACCCGGCGCCGCACCGGCGCCCGACGAAAGGAGTGACCCACCGGGGTGTCCGGGTTCTGGGGGAAGGTTCCGCGATCACCGGCCGGGGGCTAGCGTCAGGTCATGGAGTCCGCCCGGGTCCGTGGTTGCGTCGTTCAGACGCCCCGGTCGTCCGGGGCGCCTGGCCGGCAAGCCGATGCCAGTCGCAGGCGAAGCGGTCCACGTAAGGCGTGCCGCCCGGAGGCCGGTCTCGAACCGGTCGCCGGCGGGGCGCTGATCACGGTGCGGCTTAGTCGTAAGTCCTGCCTCGCAGCCTCCGTCAGACACGGAGCCCTGCGGGAGAAGGGGAGTAGTGGCATGCAAGCTGCGAGACCCTCAGCAGGCGGGTGTGGGGACGAAGACCAGGTCGGCCGGGCGGGCTCCAGCCAGCACAACCCTGCGCGCAATCGGGCCGACAAACCGCACAACAGGAGGATTCCATGGACGTGGTGGTCACCGGACGGCACTGTGAGCTGTCGGAACGCTTCCGAGACCATGTCGCCGACAAGCTCGGCAGGCTCGAGAAGCACGACCACCGCATCATGCGCGTCCAGGTGGAGGTAGAGAACGAACGCAACCCCCGCCAGTCGGACCGTGCGGTCCGCGTCGAGCTGACGGCGTACTCCAAGGGCCCGGTGATCCGCGCCGAGGCGGCGGCCGTCGACAAGATGGGTGCCCTCGATCTCGCCCTCGACAAGATGGCCGCCCAGATGCGCCGTGCCAACGACCGTCGTGCCAGGTCCCACCGCAGCCGCACGGCCACCGGCGAGCTCCCGACGCTCACCGAGCCCGAGGGCGCCGACGACGAGGTGGTGGTCCTCGAGCGCCAGGTCGGCTCGATCACGGTGACCGGCGACGGGCCGCCCGTCGTCCGCGAGAAGACGCACAGTGCCCGGCCGATGACCCTCGACCAGGCCCTCTACGAGATGGAGCTGGTCGGGCACGACTTCTACCTGTACGTCGACCAGGACACCCAGCGGCCGGCCGTCGTCTACCGCCGGCGGGGCTATGACTACGGGGTCATCTCGCTCGACGTGGAGCGCGCGAGCTGACCAGTGCCGCATGGCCCGTACGGGTCACTGCGGGGCGTCTACATATCGCCCATTAGGCCCATACCGGCACGGGATCGTGACATGCTACGTCTGTGCCTCTTCCCTCTGGCGGTGACCCGGAGCCGATCCGCGTCATCATCGTGGACGACCAGGAGCTCTTCCGTCGCGGTCTGACCATGCTGATGAGTGCCGAGCCCGGCCTCGAGGTCGTCGGTGAAGCGGGCGACGGAGCCACCGGCACCGAGCTCGCCAGCGCCGTGGCACCCGACGTGGTGCTGCTCGACGTACGGATGCCCAAGGTCTCCGGCATCGAGGCCTGCGTGGCCATCAAGGAAGCAGTGCCGGCCGCCAAGATCCTGATGCTCACCGTCTCCGACGAGGAGTCCGACCTCTACGAGGCCGTGAAGAGCGGAGCCAGCGGCTACCTCCTCAAGGACTCCTCGATCGAGGAGGTCGCGCAGGCGATCCGCGTGGTCGCCGACGGCCAGTCGCTGATCAGCCCCTCGATGGCGGTCAAGCTGATCGACGAGTTCAAGCAGATGTCGCAGCCCGACCGGGGCCCGGTGTCGACCTTCCGGCTCACCGAGCGCGAGCTCGAGGTGCTCCGCCTCGTCGCGCAGGGCCTCAACAACAAGGACATCGCGAAGCGGCTCTTCATCAGCGAGAACACGGTGAAGAACCACGTCCGCAACCTGCTCGAGAAGCTGCAGCTGCACTCGCGCATGGAGGCCGTCCTGTACGCCGTCCGCGAGAAGCTGGTTGATCTGCCCTAGTCGGTCGGGCGGCTGTCGGCCGTCCCCGTTAGGTTCGAGCCCGTGCGCTCGATCTCCCAGGCCCAGGCCCGCCGGATCGCGTTGGCTGCGCAGGGCTTCCTCGACCCGCCGCACGACCAGCCGACGATGCGCACCCTCGCGCGCACCCTCGCGCGCACCGGGGTGCTGCAGGTCGACTCGGTCAACGTGCTCCAGCGCGCCCACTACATGCCCCTCTACTCCCGGATGGGGCCCTACGACGTCGACCTCGTCCGCCGCGCGTCGGAGACCAGCCCCCGGCGGATGGTGGAGTACTGGGCCCACGTCCAGGCCTTCATGCCGGTCGACCTCTGGCCGGTGATGCGACACCGGATGACCCGCTACCGCGACGGGAAGCACAAGTGGTGGGGGAGCGTGGTCACCGACGAGCTGACCGACAGCCTGCTGCTCGAGATCGCCGACCGCGGGCCCTCGACGGCGCGTGACCTCGACGACGGGCTGCCCCGCACCAAGGACCACTGGGGCTGGAACTGGTCGACCACGCGTCGCGCGCTCGACTACATGTTCATGGTGGGCGACGTCGCCATCGCCGGACGCAACAGCCAGTTCGAGATCCGCTACGACCTCCCGGAGCGCGTGATCCCCCGGGCCCACCTCGAGGCGCCGACCCCCTCGGAGGCCGACGCCACGCGTGAGCTCGTGCGCCGGGCCGCGCGCTCCCACGGTGTCGCGACCGCGCGCGACCTCGCCGACTACTACCGGATGCGGCAGCAGTCCAAGCCCGGCGTCGGCTCGGCCCAGGACGCCGTGCTCGAGCTGGTCGAGGACGGCGAGCTGGTCCCGGTGACCGTCGAGGGCGTCCGGCGACCGGCGTACCTCCACCGCGACGCGCGCATCCCGCGCCGGATCGGTGCCCGCGCTCTCCTGAGCCCCTTCGACCCGGTGGTGTGGGAGCGGGAGCGCACCGAGGCGCTGTTCGACTTCCACTACCGGATCGAGATCTACACCCCGGCCGAGAAGCGCATCCACGGCTACTACGTCCTGCCGTTCCTGCTCGGCGACCGGATCGTGGGCCGCGTCGACCTCAAGGCCGACCGGCGTACCGGGCTGCTCATGGTGAAGGGGGCGTACGCCGAGCGGTGTGCGCCGCCGGAGACCGCCGAGGAGCTGGCGGCCGAGCTGGAACGGCTCGCCGGGTGGCTCGGTCTCCACACCGTCGTCGTCGAGCCCCGGGGCGACCTGGCCCCCGCGTTGTCGGTGGCGGTGGCCGCGCGCTGACCTCCGGCCCGGTCGCTGCGCCTCGGGGAATCGGCCCGGTTCCGGCCCCTGGGTAGAGTTGGCTGAGTTCATCCGACGTCCACACCGGGAGCCCACCCGTGCCTGCCATCATCGACAAGCTCCTCCGCATCGGCGAGGGCAAGATCGTTCGCCAGCTGGAGGCGGTGTCCCGCGCGGTCAACGCCATCGAGGACGACTTCGTGGCCATGACCGACGATGAGCTGCGGGGCCAGACCGCCGAGTTCAAGGAGCGTCTGGCTCAGGGCGAGTCGCTCGACGACCTGATGCCGGAAGCCTTCGCCACGGTGCGCGAGGCGGCCCGGCGCGTCATCGGCCAGCGGCACTACGACGTCCAGATCATGGGCGGCGCGGCGCTCCACCTCGGCAACATCGCCGAGATGAAGACCGGTGAGGGCAAGACCCTGGTCGCGACCCTGCCGGCGTACCTCAACTCCCTCGACGGCAAGGGCGTCCACGTCGTCACCGTGAACGACTACCTGGCCAAGTACCACGCGGAGTGGATGGGCCGGATCCACCACTTCCTCGGCCTGACCACCGGCGTGATCCTGCCGTCGATGAAGCCCGACGAGCGCCGCGAGGCGTACAACTGCGACGTCACCTACGGCACCAACAACGAGCTCGGCTTCGACTACCTGCGCGACAACATGGCGGGCTCGCTCGAGGAGTGCGTCCAGCGCACCCACCACTACGCGATCGTCGACGAGGTCGACTCGATCCTCATCGACGAGGCGCGCACCCCGCTGATCATCAGCGGTCCCACCCAGGACGAGGTCCGGTGGTACGGCGAGTTCGCGAAGCTGACCCGGACCCTGACCAAGGACGTCGACTACGAGGTCGACGAGAAGAAGCGCACCATCTCGGTGCTCGAGCCCGGGATCACCAGGGTCGAGGACCACCTCGGCATCGAGAACCTCTACGAGTCGGCCAACACCCCGCTGATCTCCTTCCTCAACAACTCCATCAAGGCCAAGGAGCTGTTCCACAACGACAAGGAGTACGTCGTCATGGACGGCGAGGTGCTCATCGTCGACGAGCACACCGGCCGGATGCTGGCCGGTCGTCGCTACAACGACGGGCTGCACCAGGCGATCGAGGCCAAGGAGGGTGTCGAGGTCCGCGAGGAGTACCAGACACTCGCCACGGTCACGCTGCAGAACTACTTCCGCCTCTACGAGAAGCTCTCGGGCATGACCGGTACGGCGATGACCGAGGCCAGCGAGTTCGACAAGATCTACAAGCTCGGCGTGGTCCCGATCCCGACCAACGAGCCCGTGGGCCGCGTCGACCAGCCCGACCTCGTCTACCGCACCGAGGAAGCCAAGTACGACGCGGTCACCGACGACATCGCCGAGCGCCACGCGAAGGGCCAGCCGATCCTGGTCGGCACCGTCTCCGTCGAGAAGTCCGAGCACCTGTCCGAGAAGCTGCGCAAGCGCGGCATCCCCCACTCGGTGCTGAACGCCAAGGTCCACGCCGACGAGGCGAAGATCGTGGCCATGGCGGGCCACAAGGGTGCGGTCACGGTCGCCACCAACATGGCCGGCCGCGGTACCGACATCATGCTCGGCGGCTCGGTGGAGTTCCTCGCGGACGCCGAGCTCCGCAAGCGCGGCCTCGAGCCGACCGGCGACACCGCCGACGAGTACGAAGCCGCCTGGGCCGGCACCGTGGAGAAGATCAAGCACCAGGTCGCCGCGGAGCACGACGAGGTGACCGTGGTCGGCGGGCTCTACGTCGTCGGCACCGAACGACACGAGTCGCGTCGTATCGACAACCAGCTGCGTGGTCGTTCCGGTCGCCAGGGGGACCCCGGCGAGTCGCGGTTCTACCTCTCGCTCGAGGACGAGCTGATGCGGCTGTTCAAGTCCGACTGGGTCGACCGGATCCTCCAGGTCCTCAAGATCCCCGACGACGTCCCGATCGAGAACAAGCGGGTCACCGGCGCGATCGCCAACGCCCAGGGCCAGATCGAGGCGCAGAACTTCGACTCCCGCAAGAACGTCCTCAAGTACGACGACGTGATGGACCGCCAGCGCCACGTGATCTACGCCGAGCGTCGCAAGGTGCTCGAAGGCGCGGACCTCGAGGACCAGATCAGCACCTTCATCGACGACGTCGTCGAGGGATTCGTCACCGGGGCCACGGAGGGCTTCGCCGAGGAGTGGGACCTCGACGCGCTGCAGGCACAGCTCAAGCAGCTGTGGCCGGTGTCGCTCGACCTCAAGGCCATGGCGGCCCAGGCCGGCGGCGTCGAGGGGCTCGACAGCGACGACGTGATCGAGGCCCTGCAGAAGGACGCCCACGAGGCCTACGCCCGCCGCGAGGATGAGATCGGCTCCGAGGCGATGCGCGAGCTCGAGCGTCGCGTCGTCCTCTCGGTGCTCGACCGCAAGTGGCGCGAGCACCTCTACGAGATGGACTACCTGCGCGAGGGCATCGGCCTGCGTGGCTACGCCCAGCGCGACCCGCTCGTGGAGTACCAGCGCGAGGGCTTCGACATGTTCATGGCGATCATGGACGGCATCAAGGAGGAGTCGGTCGGCTTCCTGTTCAACCTCGAGGTCCAGCTGATCGCGGACGAGGACGAGGAGCAGGGGTTCGTCGACGACGAGGAGGAGCCGCTGCGTCGCGAGCTCCGCTCGGAGGATCAGCCGGATGCCCACGACCATCGCCCGCAGATCAGCGCGAAGGGGCTGGACCAGCCCCGGACGCCGGAGCAGCAGCTGACGTACTCCGCACCGTCCGAGGACGACACGGCGCTCGTCGTGCCGGCCGCGTTCGGCGGCGAGGGCGACCAGCGTCCGGCCGGCCGCACCGTGACCAACGCCGGCGACGAGTTCGCCGAGGTGGGTCGCAACGCGCTGTGTCCCTGCGGCTCGGGCAAGAAGTACAAGCGGTGCCACGGCGCGCCCGGCGGCCCCAGCGGCCTCACCGCCCGCATCAACGGCTGAAAGCCGACCCCAACGCTGGTTGAGGAAGGCGCGCCAGCGCCTGTCTCGAAACCGGGTGACGGTGCCTGCTCAGGCAAATTCGAGCGCCGAGACCTGCCAGCGGTCTCGGATCAGCTCGAAGCGGACGGCGACGGCGCGCGAGCGGTCGCCGTAGCGGACGTGGAGGCTGACCTCGGCGCAGCGCTCGGAGACGAAGCTGGTGTGGGCCGCGACCAGCTGCGGGCGCACGGACTGGATGCCGCCGCTGCCGGCTCGTCGCCCGACGGCGCGTGCCACGAGATGGGCGCGCCGGGCGAGGTCCTGGTAGACCTCGGGCGTCGTCCAGCGCAGCAGCTGGGAGACCGGCCGGTCACCGCCCACGATCTCGACCACGGCGGCTCCGATCCGGGCCGCGTGCTGCTCGAAGCGCCGGCGCTGCACCAGATCGACGTGGACCACGTCGAGGAGCGCGGAGTCGCCGGGTCGGCCGACGACGTCCGGCTCGGGTACGTCGAGACGCGGGCCGAGGTCGAGGGCGAGGGTGCCCTGGACGGTGGCGACCTGCGTCAGCGGGAGGCTGACGACCGTGCCTCCCGTGGGGGAGGGCGCCGTGGCCTGGTGCAGCATCATGACGGGTCCTTTCCGGGGAGTCGGAGCCGCAGACCCGGCACGATCACGTCGGGGTCGGGGCCGATCAGGGAGCGGTTGGCGGCGTAGATGGCATGCCAGCGCGCGGCGATGCGGGCGTCGGGGCTGTCGGCCGGCAGGTCGCGCGCGGCCAGGGACCACAACGTGTCGCCGGGTCGCACGCGCACGGTCCGCCGGACGTGGGGCGGACCCGCCACGGCGCGGTCGGGGAGCGGGAGACCGGTGAGGTGCGCGGCCGGGTGCCCGTGCGGCGCCGCGGCGTACGACGGCTGGGCGAGCCCGCCGGCGAGGGCGATGCCGCAGGCGGCCAGCACCACCCGGCGTACGCCGGTCGGGACGCCGCGGGCACACAGCCGGGAGCCGTGGGTGCCGCGGAGCGCGTCCGCGACCACCGCGGTCGTCGCCACCCACATCCACAGGGCGCACCCGACGAGTGCGATCGCTGCGACCTCCGTCAGGGCCACGTCGAGCGGAGTTCGGCGCAGAGCTGCGACGCTGACGTCGGCCCGGGCGAGCGGAGCGCGAGCGACGGCGGCGACCGGGCCGAGACCGGCGGTGGCGGCCATCCAGACGACCAGGCAGCGGATCCGGCCGCCGCGGCTCCCGAGCAGCACCGCAAAACCCTCCGTTTGCTTACGTTTGCTTCAGTCAAAGCCTCTTGAGAGGTTTTGGCAAGAGGTTCTCGGAGGGCTGTGGAGAGGCGCCGGCGGGAGTCGCGGGCATGGCAGGGTGAGCACGTGGAGTGGGACGAGGGCCTGTTCGCCTTCCTCGACGACCTGGAGGGCCGGGCCGAGGCGCTCTACGACGCCGAGCGCGAGACCGACCTGGTCGACCGCAGCCGCACCGAGTACGCCGCCGTCACGCTCGCCGGGCGGCTGATGGCCTCGGTCGGCGCCCCGATCGTCCTCGACGTGCTCGGGGTCGGGCCGGTCGCCGGCGTGCTGCAGCGGGTCGGCCCCGACTGGTGCCTCACCCACGGCTCGGCCCAGGACTGGGTGGTCCGGCTCCCGGCGGTGGTGGCCGTGGACGGTGTCTCCGCCCGGTCCGTCCCCGAGGTCGCCTGGTCGCCCGTCTCCCGGCTGGGGTTCGGCTCGGCGCTACGACGGTTGGCGGACGCGGGCGAGCGGTGCGTGGTCCACGGCACCGACGGCACCGCCCGCGAGGCGGTGGTGGCCCGCGTCGGGGCCGACTTCGTCGAGGTCACCGCGGGGGAGGGGCGGTCCCTGCTGCTGGCCCGCGACGCGATCGCCGCGGTGCAGAGCCGAGGATGACTACGTCGCTTCCGCGTCCCACGGGGGAGCTCGTCGTCGGCGAGAGGCGCCGCGGCGGCCGCGACCTCCTCGTCGTCGGCGTTCATCGCCTCCATGATGTGCTTGCGCACGATCGTGCGCGGGTCGAGGTCCTTGAAGTCGAGGTCGGCGTACTCAGGGCCGAGCTCCTCGCGCAGCTCGTCACGGGCCTGGTTGGCGAACTCGCGCACCATGCGGGCCATCCGGCCGGCCTGCCGGGCGAAGTCGGGCAGCTTGTCGGGTCCGAACACCAAGATGGCGACGAACGCGATCACTGCCAGCTCAGGCAGCCCGACTCCGAACATGGCTCAGAATCTACTGGTCGGAGACAGGCCCAGCTGGCGTCCTGCCAGACCTCGTTCGCGGGCATCGAGCCGGTCGGCGACCGCGGTCAGCACCTGGGCGGAGTCGGCGGTCGGGTCGGAGTCGACCACGGGCTTCCCGGAGTCGCCGCCCTCGCGCAGGGTCTCCTCGATCGGGATCCGCCCGAGCAGCGGTACGTCGTACCCGAAGCGGCCGGAGAGGGTCGCGGCCACGCGCTCGCCGCCGCCGCTCCCGAACAGCTCGAGCCGGTGGGACGGGCCGCAGTGGGGACAGACCAGGAAGCTCATGTTCTCGACCACGCCGACCACCCGCTGGTGGAGCATCGAGGCCATCGTCCCGGCGCGCTCGGCGACCTCGGCGGCCGCCTCCTGCGGGGTCGTGACGACCAGGATCTCAGCGTTCGGGAGGTGCTGACCGAGCGAGATGGCCATGTCGCCGGTGCCCGGTGGCAGGTCGAGCAGGAGGACGTCGAGATCGCCCCAGTAGACGTCGGCCAGCATCTGCACCAGCGCCCGGTCGAGCATCGGGCCGCGCCAGGCGACGACCTGGTCGCGCCGCGGCTTGAGCATGCCGATCGAGATCACGGAGACCCCGGACGGCGTCGGCACGGGCATGATCATGTCCTCGACCTGGGTGGGCCGGGAGTCGGCGATGCCGAGCATCGCGGGGACCGAGTGGCCGTAGATGTCGGCGTCGACGATGCCGACCGTCCGGCCGGCCTTCGCCATCGCGAGCGCGAGGTTGACCGTGACCGACGACTTGCCGACGCCGCCCTTGCCGCTGGCGATCGCGAACACCTTGGTCAGCGAGCCCGGCTGGGCGAACGGGATCTCCTTGGCCGGCTTGCCGCCGCGCAGGTTCGTCTGGAGCTCGGCCCGCTGCTCGGGGGTCATCGCACCGAGGGTGAGCTCGACCGCCGTGACGCCGTCCACGGCGGTCAGCGCGCGGCGTACGTCGCGGTCGATGGTGTCCTTCATCGGGCAGCCGGAGACCGTCAGCAGAACGGTGACCGACACGCGGCCCGCGTCGTCGACCTCGAGGTGGTCGACCATGCCGAGCTCGGTGATCGGCCGCTTGATCTCGGGATCCTGGACCGTGGCCAGGGCAGCGGTGAGCTGCTCGGCGGTAGGGGTGCTCATGATGGTCTCAGGGTAGTTGGGGTCCGGTCAGGCGGACGTGGCGGCCTCGTCGTTCTCGGACTCGACCAGGTCGTCGCGCAGCGCGCGCAGCTCGGAGCGGAGGAAGTCGCGGGTCGCGACCTCGCCCACGGCCATCCGCAGGGACGCGACCTCGCGGGCCAGGAACTCCATGTCGGCGTGGGCCCGGGCGTTGACCTGGCGGTCCTGCTCGGCGATCACCTTGTCGCGCGCCTCCTGCCGGTTCTGCGCGAGCAGGATCAGCGGGGCGGCGTAGGACGCCTGCAGGCTGAGGATCAGGGTCAGGAAGATGAACGGGTACGGGTCGAAGCGCAGGTCCTCGGGGGCGAGGGTGTTCCAGCCGAACCACCCGATCACGAAGACCGTCATCCACATCAGGAACCGGGCGGTGCCCATGAAGCGCGCGAACTGCTCGGCGAAGACGCCGAACGCATCGCGGTCGTAGGTCGGTGTGCGGATCAGCGGGCGACGCTGCTCCCGGGGCGTGTCGAGCCGGCCCCCGCGGCGCTCAGCCATGGCGCGCCTCCTGCGGTGAGGCCGAGGTGCTGGGCCTGTGGTCGCGCCAGTTCTCCGGGAGCAGGTGGTCGAGCAGGTCGTCGACGGTCACCGCCCCGAGCAGGTGACCGGCGTCGTCGACCACCGGTGCCGCCACCAGGTTGTACGTCGCGAGGTGGGCCGCCACCTCGTCGATCGACGCCTCGGGATGCAGCGGGTCCATGCTCTGGTCGAGCGCCGCGGCGACCAGGGTCGAGGGCGGCTCGCGCAGCAAGCGCTGGAAGTGGGCGACCCCGAGCAGCCGCCCGGTCGGGGTCTCGAGCGGCTGCCGGCAGACGTACACCATCGCCGCGATCGACACCGGGAGCTCGGGGTCCCGGATCTGGGCCAGGGCGTCGGCGATCGTCGCGTCGGGGCCGAGGATGACCGGGTCGGGCGTCATCATCGCGCCGGCCGTCTCCTCGGCGTACGACATCAGTCGCCGGACGTCCTCGGCCTCATCGGGCTCCATCAGGCTGAGCAGCTTGGCCGCGGTCTCGGGCGCGAGGTCGGCGATCAGGTCCGCCGCGTCGTCGGCCGACATCTCCTCGAGCACGTCGGCCGCGCGCTCGCTGTCGAGGTGCTCCAGGATCTCGACCTGGTCCTCGTCGGGCAGCTCTTCGAGGACGTCGGCCAGTCGCTCGTCGTCCATCGCGGCGACGACGGCGGTACGCCGCTCCGGCGGCAGGTCGTGGAGCACGCTGGCCGCATCGGCGGGCCGCATCTCGTTGAGGGCCGCGATCAGGTGGGTGGCGCCCTGGGTGGGCTCGCGACCGACCAGGCCGACCACATCGCGCCACTCCACGACGTGGGTCTGGCCGCGCCGGCGCAGCCCCTTGCCGGGCTCCTGGACCGCGATCCGGCTGATGACCCAGTCGCGGCTGCGCACCTGCTCCATGGCGACGTCGTACACGGTGCCGGTCACGCCGTCCTCGATCGTGACCGTGCGGTCGAGCATCTGGCCGATCACGAGCGTCTCGGTCGGGCGCTGCTCGAAGCGGCGCATGTTCAGCAGCCCGGTGGTGTAGATCTGCCCGCTGTCGATGTGGGTGACCCGGGTCATCGGGACGAAGATCCGGCGCCGACCGAGCACCTCGGTGACCATCCCGAGCACCCGGGGCTGGCTGGTCTCGGAGCGGATCGCGACCACCAGGTCGCGCACCTTCCCCACCTGGTCGCCCTGGGGGTCGTAGATGGGGAGGCCGACCAGCCGGGCGGCGTACACGCGGCCTGGCTTCCCGGACCCCGTCCTCGCTTCGCTCACAGCACCCTCCGGTGAGCTCGCAGTTCGCGCGCTACCCCACGGTGGTTGCGCCGGGGCACACCGCCGCGCGCTCTCGCTTCGCTCACAGAGCGCCACGCTACCGCCGCCCCGGCGGGGTTCTCGGTAACTACCCGCTCCGCGCGAAGCCCCTTTAGACTCGGAGGCCGACGCGGCGCTGCCCGCGACCGATCCCCCACGACCCCCCGCGGAAGGGAGCGCCCCGCATGGCCAAGCACCTCGACGAGCGTGCGCGGCCGCGACGGCTGGCGCCGTCGCGTGGTCTGGCCTGGGGTCTCGGCGCCTTCCTGCTGGTGGGTGTGCTCACCGTGGTGGCGGTGGTCCGCGGCGTCGCGACCCATGGCCCAGGCGATCTTGACGTGGCCACCTCGGCCACAGACGAGGTGCGGCCGCCGGCCCACGAGCGGCAGGGTTCGAAGCACGAGGCACAGGCCCAGCAGCAGGCCCAGCAGCAGGCCCAGCAGCAGGCCCAGCACGAGGCGGAGTCGACGGCGACGCGTCGCCCCGACCTGTCGCGACACGCCGTACGGCCCCCCGTCGCGCCCTATCGCGTGAAGTCCGGTCAGACGCTGGCCCTGAAGCCGGCGGTCGTGCTCGCGCGCAAGGTCGCCGACCTGTCGCCGGCCACCTCGACGTTCACCATCGCCCAGTCCAACATCCTCGGCAGCCAGCACACCCGCGGCAACGACGGCTTCGCGCCCGGCACCACCCGTGCGGGGATGACGGCGAGCCTGCTGATGTCGCGCGGCGCCGACGTGGGCGGCATGCAGGAGGTGCAGGACGACCAGCTCCGGGTGCTGCAGGGCCGGATGGCCGGCTACTCCATCTGGCCCGCATCGGCGCTCGGCAACAACGGCGTGCGCCTCCAGATCTACTGGCGCGACTCACAGTTCGAGATGGTCGACAACGGCGCTGCCACCTACACCTTCTCCAGCCAGCACATCCCGCTTCCCTACGTCCTGCTCCGCGACCGCGAGACGGGCGCGGAGTTCTGGGTGATCACCACCCACAACTCCGCGGGCGGGATGGAGTCGCAGCGCGACTCCGGGACGACCGTCGAGATCAACCTGATCCACCAGCTGATGGCCACCGGCCGGCCCGTGATCATCACCGGTGACATGAACGAGCACACCGAGTTCTTCTGCCGGGTCGCCGCTGCCACCGGCATGGTGGCAGCGAACGGCGGCAGCGGCGTCGGCGGCTGCCACCTCCCGCCGAACCCGCTCCGGGTCGACTGGATCATGGGTGGGCACGGGATGAGCTTCAGCGGCTATCGCCAGGACGGCGCCGGCCTCGGCCACGCGAGCGACCACTACTACCTCTACGCGACGGCGACCGCGACTTCGCAGTGGTACGCGCCGTGACGGCGTACCATCGGCGCATGAGGATCGGGGTGCGCGCGGGGGCGGCTGTGGCTGCCGTCAGCGCCGTGCTGACGCTCGGAGCCTGCGGCTCCGACTCGAGCACGACGGCCGCGGACCCCGCTGACGGCGGGACCGGCAGCGCCACGGCCACCAGCACCCCGTCACCGGAGCCGACCGGCCCGGCCTGCGCCACGGTCTGGCGCGACGGAGGGATGCTCGACTCGGCCTACCACGGCTGCCTCACGTCGAAGGGCTGGGTGAAGGCCCAGGTGTACCAGTGCTCCGACGGTCACCGGATGGTGACGTTCGCGCATGTGTTCTATGCGCAGCCAGGACGTAGGATCACCCGGTCCGACACCACCCTGGCGAAGGACACCGCGTTCCGGCACACGATGGCGGTCTGCGGAGCCTGACCGACCACACGACCCTCGTGGGAATCATGAGGCTGGTGTGATGGGTGGGTTACACTCCCTGCGACTGTCGTGGGCTTCCTCACGCATGCCGCTGCGGCCCACACGACACCTGGATGGATCCGAAAAAGATGACCGCTTCTGTGCGCAGGACGCTGTGCCTCGCCCTCGTCCTGCCCTTCTTCTGCCTGGCCCTGGTGTCCGGCACCGGTGCGGCACAGGCGGCGCCCGGCCACTACAACCCGCCCAAGGGTGCGACGTTCAACAACCCCTTCGGCACCGAGGCGGCTCGGTTCGCCATCAACAACAAGCTGATCCGCACCATCAACAGCGTGAAGAAGGGTCACAAGATCCGGATCGCGTCGTGGAACTTCCGCAGCACCGGGATCGCCCGCGCGTTGGTCCGGGCACACCAGCGCGGCGTCAGCGTCCGCGTGATCATGGACTACGGGAACTGGAACCCCGACATCCCCAACGCGATCGCGCGCCGTACCCACAACGCGCTCAAGCAGGGCAACAAGCACCGCAAGAACGACATGACCAGCTGGCTCATCCGCTGCCACGGCTCGTGCCGCGGTCGCCACGGCATCGCGCACACGAAGTTCTACACCTTCGACAAGGTGGCGAAGACCAAGTACGTCGCGATGTACGGCTCCGCGAACGCCACCCTGCTGGCCGCGACCATCCAGTGGAACGACATCTACACCGTGACCAAGAGTCGCTCGAAGTACAACGAGTTCCTCAAGGTCTTCGGCCAGATGAAGCGCGACAAGCCCGTCCGGCAGGGGTTCCTGCAGTACCCCCACGGCAGGATGCAGCTCGGGTTCTATCCCTTCACCGGCAAGAGGACCCACCACGACCCGGTGCTGAGCGCGCTGAACAACGTGCGGTGCACCGGCGCGACGCGCGGCACCGGCATCCGCGGCCACACCAAGATCCGGATCGCGCAGACCGCGACGTACGGTCGGCGCGGCCTGGCGATCGCCCACCGGCTTGCGGCGATGAAGAAGCGCGGGTGCAACATCCGCCTCGTCTACGCGATGTTCGGCCGGCAGGCCCTGCAGGTGATGCGCAACGACGCCGGCCCCGGCGGGGTCCCGATGACGCACCTGGCCTACGACGCGGACTGCAACGGCATCTACGACAAGTACGTCCACATGAAGTCGATGACGGTGAGCGGTGTCTACGGCAAGAACACCCATGCCCGCGTCACGTGGAACGGCTCCGCCAACTGGACGCCGGTCTCACTGGCGAGCGACGAGGTGGTCGGGCGTTGGCTGGACGGCTCCGTGACGCGCACGTACTCGAACTGGATCGACTTCCTGTTCACGCACGTGCCGGCGGCCTGGCAGCCGCACCACTGCGACAAGTTCGGAACGGTGACCGAGCGGGCCGCCGCCCGTCACGTGGACCCGTACGCGCTGATCCGCCAGGACCTCTGAGGTGATCCGGGGGCGGCGACGATCGCCGCGGCAGCGACGTCTCGTCGCCAGCGTCGTGGCTGTCGCCATCGCCCTCGTGATCACCATCGCCGTCGCCCCTTGGCCCTCCGGCCCGTCCCGCCCGCCGCGGGCGGAGACCGTCGCCGACGGGCAGAGGCCCGCCGGGTGCCCTGACGTGCTGGTGGTCGGCGTCGACGGCAACGGCCAGCAGCCGTCGGCCGGCCACACCTTCGGGTCCACCGTCGACACCGTCGTACGCCGAGTGGTCGGCCGGGCGGAGCGGAACGGGCGTTCGGTCTCGGTCGTCCGCGTCCCGCTCACCACGCTCCCGGTGTCGGCGGTGCTCCAGCACCGCCGCAGCCCCGACGAGAGCACTCTCCGGGCGGTCTCGAAGCCGGGGCTCCGGGCCTGGCGGGAGCCGGTCGTCGACGGCGTCCGGGCCACCCTGGCGGCGGTCACCGACCGGATCGCCCGGTGCCCCGAGCGTCCGGTGCTCCTGGTCGGCTTCGCCCAGGGCGCCTCGGTGGTCCACCGCGTGCTCGGTCGGGTGGCCGGGAGCGGTGCGCTGTCCCACCTGGTCGGCGGCATCACCATCGCGGACCCCGACCGGCTCGCCCGGTCGGCCGCGCGGCCCGTTCTGGGTGACCCGGCGGCTCCGGGCCGCCGCGCCGGGATCTTCCCCGCGTTCCTCAGCGCCCATGCCGACGTCCCGGCCGCCCAGGGCTCCTTCGGGGTCTGGTCGGTGTGCACCGTGGCAGACCTGGTCTGCCACCCGTCGCGGGCGACCGTCCACGACTCGCTGGCGGCCGCCAGGGCCGACGCGCGTGACCGCGGGCTGCTCCACGGCGTCGCCGACTCCGCCTGGCACCAGCTGGCGCTGTGGCCGGTGCCGGCGCTGCGCCACCAGGTGGTGACCACCGCAGTCGGAGAGGCCTTGCGCCTCCAGCTCGCCCTGGCCCCGCGTGCCCCGGCCGGCTCGTTGTGGAGCGACGCCACCGGTCTCCCGCCCGGCGTGACCCTCTCGGGCACCGGCCTGCTGACGGGCACCCCCACGCGGTCGGGCACGTTCGTGGTCACCTACCAGACGCGTGGCACGGCGCCGGCGACGTCCGGCCACTCCGGCACCGTGCTGGTCAAGGTGACGGCCGCATCGGTGTCCCTGTCCGCGGGCGGCCAGGACACCTGTCTGACGCGCTCCGACGGCACGGCGAAGTGCTGGGGGCGCAACAACTACGGCCAGATCGGCGACGGCACCCTTCTCGGCCGCGACGTGCCGACCAAGGTGCTCGGCACCGGCTGGGCCAGCATCAGCACCAGCGGCAGCACGACCTGCGGGGTGAAGGCCGACGGCACCCTGTGGTGCTGGGGCCTGGACAACTTCGGGCAGGTCGGCATCGGGCACGGCGCGCCGGTCCGCAGGCCGCATCAGGTCGGGGCGGGTCACGGGTGGGCCGAGATCTCGACCGCCTACAGCCACACCTGCGCGACCAAGACCAACGGCACCCTGTGGTGCTGGGGCGAGAACCTCCACGGCCAGCTCGGGATCGGCACCATCGACCGCCGCCACGGCACGCCGCAGCGGGTCGGCACCCGCACCGACTGGGCGTCGGTCACCACCGGCGGCTGGCACTCGTGCGCGCTGACGACGGCCGGAGCGGCGTACTGCTGGGGGCACAACGACTTCGGCGAGGTGGGCGACGCCACGACCACCACCCGCACGCGCCCGACCGCAGTTGCCGGCGGTACGTCGTGGCTCCAGCTGAGCGCGGCCTGGGCCCAGACCTGCGGCGTGACCCAGACCGGGCGGATCATGTGCTGGGGCTTCAACCGCCAGGGACAGCTCGGACGAGGCGACACCACCAACTCCGCGGTCCCGGTCCTCGTCACTGGAGACCAGGTCTGGACCCAGGTCGCCGCCGGCGACGGTTCGACCTGCGGTGTCGACAGCGCCGGCCAGATGTGGTGCTGGGGCGACAACCGCTACGGCCAGCTCGGCCAGCCGGCCTCCGACGACCTCACCGAGACCCCGGTGGCCGTGACCGCCCTGGACGGCCCGGTCGCGCTGGCCTCCGCGGGCTGGTTGCACACCTGCGCGATCCCACCCGGCCAGCCGTTCGTGTGCTGGGGCAACGACGAGGCCGGTCAGGTCGGCGACGGCACCGCCGCGACGGTCGGAGCCCTCTCGATCCGCCACCAGGTGCCGCTGCGTCGCGCCGACCTGCCGTCCGACCGGTTCCTCGACCACGCCGGCCCGGGCCGGATCGCGGCCGGCGCGCTCGCGTCGCGCCCGTCGGCGAGCCTCTCCCGCACCAGCGAACGCCGCGCGACGACCACCCCCTTCACGATCATGAGCATGAACATGCTCGGCAGCCAGCACACCGCACCCGGGGGCGACGAGGCCACGATGGCGCCCGGCCGGATCCGCGCCGAGTGGGCGAGCACCTACTTCCGGATGCGGGGCGCCTCCCTGATCGGCATGCAGGAGCCACAGCCGGACCAGCTCGTCGCCCTCGACTCAGCGACCCGGCACGCCTTCTCCTTCTACCCCGGCAACTCCCTGGGCTACGCCGGCGCCCCGCAGTCGCTGATGTGGGACCGCGCGGACTGGAAGATGACCTGGCACAGCTCGATCTCGATCCCGTTCACGAGCGGCTGGCGGCCCCAGCCGATCGTGCAGCTGCAGCAGAAGGCCACGGGGGCCCTGGTCTACTGGATCAACGTCCACTTCTCCGCCAGACGGGCGGGCCAGGCCGACCGCAACAAGTCCATGGGGATCTTGTTGCGCGCGATCGCGAAGCTGAAGAAGGACCGGCTGCCGATCCTGCTCACCGGCGACTTCAACCAGATCGCGCCGGCGTTCTGCCCGATCATCCGCAAGACCCCTCTGGTCGCCGCCACGGGTGGCAGCAACGTCGGCGGACACTGCGTCCTGCCGCACGGCGCCCGGATCGACTGGGTCTTCGGTTCGAGGGGTGCGTTCTCCGGTGCCCTGATGGACGACTCCGCCCAGGTGCGTCGGACCACCGACCACCACGTGCTGTCTGCCCGGTTCGGGACCGGGTAGTCTCCGGGACTCGGAGCACCCGCAGACGTCACCGGGCGCGCGACGTCATCGGACCCGGTCAGGCGAGGAGAGAACGTGAGGCTCATCCGGGCGCGCACGACGCCTCGTCCGATGCGGGTCGACGACGAGGGTCTGCACTTCGGTGAGACGTTCTCCGGCTCGTTCGACGTCTTCATGGACGACCACCGGGTGTGGTCCTACGCCACCGCCGGACACCGCACCGTGCGCACCATGCCGTGGCCCAAGCGGCTGCGCCGGCTCCTCGAAGGCACGGCGGACGTCCGGGTCGCCACCGGTGACGACGTGCTCTACGAGGGCACCGTGGTGTTCGGCAGCGGAGAGGGTCGTCCCAGCTTCGTCGACCCGCACGGGATCCCGATCTTCGTCGACAAGTGGGGGCTCATCCAGCGCCCGTTCTCCGGGCGCCGCGAGGCCGGTGTCGTCGACGCGCTGGTGGACGCCAGCCGGCAGGTGCTCACGGTGATGCGCGAGCAGTGCGGGATCGAGGGGTGGATCTCCTTCGGGACCCTGCTCGGAGCGGCCCGCGACGGTGGCGTGATCGGCCACGACTCCGACATCGACCTGTGCTTCCTCAGCGAGCGCGAGACGCCGGCCGAGATGACCGCGGAGCTCTGGGCGATCGCGCGGGCCCTCCGCGACGCCGGGATCCGGGTGCAGCACAAGTCCGCCAGCTTCTTGACCGTGCGGATCAAGGCGCCCGACGGCGGCCACGTCGGCCTCGACATCTACACCTGCTTCTACGTCGGCGACCTGCTCCACGAGACCGCCACCGTCCGCGCCGAGGTACCGCGCTCCGCCATCCTGCCGCTGGTCGAGCTGCCCTTCGAGGGGCACCTGCTCCCCGCGCCGGCCGATCCGGACACGATGCTCGAGGTCTCCTACGGCCCCGACTGGCGGGTCCCCGACCCGTCGTTCCGCCACCTGCCGGGACCCGAGATCACCGAGCGGTTCGACGGCTGGTTCGGCTCGCTGATGAAGTGGCGCCGCGACTGGACCCTGTACAACACCCGGCTGGCCGACGCGGGCGGCGGCCCGTCCGACTTCGCCCGGTGGGTCGTGCCGCAGCTGGCGGACGTCGAGCGGGTGATCGAGGTGGGGAGCGGCCCCGGGCTCGACCTGCCGGCGTACGCCGCGCCCGGTCGGCGGGTGCTGGGCCTCGACTACGCCCGTCCCCGCGGGTCGGCCGACGCCGACTCCGAGGATGACGACCTGCATGTCAACACCCGGGCCCTCAACCTCGAGGACCTCCGCGACGTGCTCTCGCTCGGCGCCCTGTTGTCCCGGCACGAGGGTCGCCCCGCGATGGTCGCGCGAGAGCTCCTGGAGGCACTCACCCCGGCGGCGACCGAGTCCTTCTTCCGGTTCTGCTCGATGGTCCTGCGCGGCGGCGGGCACCTCTACCTGGAGGGTGTCGCGCGGACGCCACGCGACAGCCACGCGTGGCAGGTGGAACGCGAGGCCGGTCGGGTGAGGTCCCTCGACCCGCGTCGCGTGGTGGCTGCGGCCGAGGCGGCCGGGGGGCGTATCGTCTCCCGCGCCGGTTTCGACGAAGCCGTGCAAGCCGTCCGGACAGGTCCTCCCGCCACGTGGCGCATGACCGTGGAGTGGCCGGAGCTCGAGGCACGAGGGCCATCGGGGAGGAGCAGAGCATGACGACTCGCGTGTACCTGCACGTCGGTGCGCCCAAGTCCGGCACCACCTTCCTCCAGGGTGTGCTCGAGGCGAACCGGCAGCGGCTGAGCGAGGCCGGCGTCCTGCTGGTGGGAGACCGCCACCTCGACCGCATCCACGCCGCCCTCCAGGTGCGCGAGGACAAACGTCTGGCCGACCTGCCCGAGGCCTCGCGCCATGCCTGGAGCACGCTCGTGCGTCAGATCGCGGAGTGGCGGGGCGACTCTGCCGTCCTCAGCTACGAGCTCTTCGCGGCCGCCACCGCCGGACAGGCCCAGCGTGCCCTCGCCGACCTCGCGGCGTACGACGTGCACGTCGTCGTCACCGCCCGCGACCTCGGCCGGGTGGTCGTCTCCGCCTGGCAGGAGCGCCTCAAGTTCGGGCTCACCACCCCGCTGGAGAAGTGGACGCCCAAGGACGAGCGAGACGGCGGCGAGTGGGGCTGGCACACGCTCGACCCCGCTGCCGTGGCCGAGCGCTGGGGCTCGACGCTCCCGGCCGACCACGTGCACGTCGTGACCGCACCCGGACCCGGCGCGCCGCCGCACGAGCTGTGGCACCGGTTCGCCGAGGCGTGCGGCCTGGGCGACCTGCGGCCCGAGCTCGACGTGGCGCGCGCCAACGAGTCGCTCGGCGTGGTCCAGGCCGAGCTCCTGCGCCGCGTCAACCAGGTGCTCGCGCCCGAGATCCAGGGCAGTCGTCAACGCTCGGTCTGGATCCGCGACCTGCTCGCCCAGGACGTGCTCGGACCCCTGGGACACGAGCCGATCGGCACCACCGAGACCCAGGTGTCGCCCGCGCGCGAGACGTGGGTGCGCACGGTCGAGCGCATCCGCGCAGCCGGGTACGTCGTGCACGGCGACCTCGACGACCTGCGTCCGGGCGACCCTTCGGGCCGGCCGCCCGGCGACGTCGCCGACGCCGAGCTGGTCGAGGCGGCGACCCGGTGCATCGCGGCCCTGGTCGTGGAGCTGCGCGACCGTGCGGTCGCGCGTCGTACCCCGCCGGTCGGCCGCCGGGCGCGGCTGCGCCATCTCGCCGAGCGCGCCACCGCGCCGTACGCCAACCGCCGCGTCCGCCAGCTGACCCGCAGGGTCGAGGAGCTCGAGCAGGAGGTGCAGGACTCGCGTCGGCTGCACCTGCGCGTCGCCTCTCTCCAGGACGTCGTCACCGAGCTGCTCCTCGAGCCCGCGCAGCAGGACGACGGGGTCACCGAGGCGGCACTGCGCACCTACCGCCGGGGGGCGCTGTGAGGCCGCCGCGCGACGTCGCCCGGGCCGGGGCCGAGCTGGTGCTGCCGACCCAACGTCTGTCCCGGCGGGTCCGCCGGCTCGAGACGGCGGTGCAGGAGAACGCGGCCCTCGAGGTGTCGCTCAGCGCTCAGGTCGGACGACTCGAGGCCGCGCTCGTGCCCGTGCTCGAGGCCGCCGTCGGCCCGACCTCGGAGCGGCGCGATGAGCACTGAGCCCGGTCGCCACGACGGTCACGGCCACATCGAGCTCTCCGTGGTGGTCCCCTGCTACAACGAGGAGGACTCCCTGCCGTCGCTGGTCGACGCCCTCGCCTCCGTGCTCCCGAAGGTCGCAGCGAGCTACGAGGTGATCCTCGTCGACGACGGCAGCCACGACCGGACGCTGCCGATGCTGCGCGAGATCTCGCGAGCGCGCCCCGAGTTCCGCTACCTCGCGCTGAGCCGCAACTTCGGCAAGGAGTCCGCGATGCTCGCGGGACTCAGCCACGCCCGCGGCGACAAGGTCGCGATCATGGACGGCGACCTCCAGCACCCGCCGACGCTGCTGGCCGAGATGCTTCCCCTCCTCGACGGCGACGTGCAGCAGGTCGTGGCACGGCGTACGCGTGAGAGCGACCCGCCGCTGCGGACCTTCCTCTCCAAGGCCTACTACCGCCTGATCAACCGCCTGATCGACGTGCGGCTCGAGGACGGCGTCGGCGACTTCCGGGTGCTCGACCGCACGGCCGTCAACGCGCTGCTCACCCTGGGGGAGACCAACAGGTTCTCCAAGGGCCTCTTCGCATGGATCGGCTTCGAGACGGCGGTCGTCGACTACCAGAACGTCTCGCGGGCGGCCGGCACCACGAAGTGGCGGCTCTCGGACCTCTTCAACTACGGCATCGACGGCGTCGTGTCGTTCAACTACCGGCCGCTGCGACTGTCGATCTGGTTCGGCGTCCTGGTCACCGCGGTGGCGACGATCTACGCCCTCTGGGTGCTCGGGTCGGCGATCGCGAACGGCAACTCCGTGCCGGGCTACGTCACCACGATCTGCGCGGTGACCGGCTTCGGCGGCGTCCAGCTGATCCTGCTGGGGGTGATCGGGGAGTACCTCGGGCGCATCTACGCCGAGGTCAAGCGCCGGCCCCTCTTCCTGCTCAAGGAGAGCAGTGCGGGGACCCACTGGCCGGTGACGACCGCGCTCGGCCCCGAGCACGAGACCCGGATGGCCGCCTACGACCTCCTGGAGGACGAGTGAAGAACCGCTTCGCGGTCACGCCGAGGCTGGCGTGGCCGGTGGTGGTCGTCGTCGCCACCGCGGTGATCGGCACCATCCCCAAGCTGGCGAGCCGCTGGTTCTACCAGCGCGGTGACACCGCCGTGCAGTTCGCCCCGACCTGGTACCACCTCGGTCACCTCACCCGCGACGGCGTCTTCCCCGCCTGGCTCGACCCCGGTGCCTGGGCGGGTGGCAACTACGCCGCCGAGGCCTTGTTCGGCATCTACGACCCGCTCAGCATCCCGGTCTGGCTGGCGATGTCGACCGCGTCGGACCTGATGACGATGATGTTCCTGATCAAGCTCGTCTTCCTGGTCGTGCTGGCCCTGGGCACCTACTTCCTCTGCGTCGAGTACGGCGCTCGTCGTTGGGCGGCGGCCGCGCTGGCCGTGGCCCTGCCGTTCGGCGGGTTCACCCTCTTCTGGGACGCCGGCTCGTGGGCCTCCGGGCTGATCGCGTTCGCCTACACGCCCTGGGTCTGGTTCGTGCTGCGCAAGGTCCTGCGCGGCACCGCGAACCCGTTCTGGGGCTTCGTCCTCGGCGCCCTGGCGGTCACGCAGGGCAACCCGTACGGCGTCCTCGCCCTGGTCGTGGTCGGCCTGGCGCTGGTGGTCGAGGGGCTCCTCGACCACGACGTGCCCGGCATCCTCAAGCTCGTCGGTGCGGGCGCCTGCGCTGCGCTCCTCCTGCCCCTGGTCTACCTGCCGCTGCTCGGCACCAGCAGCCTCACCGTCCGCGCGTTCGGCGGCCTGATCGCCAACACCGGCAAGCTCCAGCCCACCTCGGGAGACCTGCTCCAGCTGAGCATGCCGAGCAGCGTGCCCCCGATCAGCGCGATCGTCGGGCCGATGGCCGTGCCGGCCACCTACCTCGCCTGGTTCGTGCTCCCGCTGCTCCCGTGGCTGCGCTGGGCGGCGCTCCGCGGCCGGACCCGGACCCTGGCCGGCCCGCTGGTGGTCGGGGTCATCTACCTCGCCCTGACCCTCGCGCCCTCGAAGCTGTGGATGTTCCGCTGGCCCTTGCGCGTCAGCGAGTACCTCTACCTCGCCGTCGCCGTGCTCTTCGCGGTGCTCCTGAGCGAGGGCCTCGCCACGACACAGGCCCGACGACGGCTCGTTGCGTCGGGAGTCCTCATCCTCGCGCCGGCGTACCTCGCCTGGGCGCAGAGCCCCGTCGCCCTGCACCGGCTGGTGATCGGCACCGCGCTGGTCGTCGTCCTCACCGCGTTGGCGTTGCTGACCTCACGGCTGGGCGCGCTCCGCACGGTCGCCCTCGCCTGCGTGTTCATCGTGGGCACGGGCGTGGCCGTCGCCATGCAGCTGGCCATGTTCGGGGAGAACAAGAGCTCGCGCGGCTGGCACGTCCCGAGCGACGTCGCCGCCATGCAGAGCCATTTCGCCGACCGCACCGGGACCGTCATGCAGTTCTCGGACTTCAGCAACCTGCAGAGGCGCGGCGTCCCGCCGGGCCTCCTCGAGCGGCAGTGGCAGAACTACCTGCCCGGCAGCATGTACGACGTGGCCGAGGTGAACGCGGTCAACCACTACACCGGCATGGGGCTGGTCCGCTTCCAGCGCAGCCTCTGCATGTCCTACGAGGGTTTCACCCAGCCCTGCGGCTACCGCGGTCTCTGGCAGTCGCCCGTGCCCGGCCTGCCGCCGCTGGTGGACCTGATGAAGGTGGACACGGTCGTCGCGCAGCCGCGGATGACGCGCGGCGTGACCGTGCCGCCCGGCTGGACCCGTCAACAGTCCTCGCCCCAGGTGGTGGTCTACCAGCGCGACGAGCCCGCGCCGTTCGCCGGCAGTCACCTCAGCTTCGTACCGACCGGGACGACCGTGTCCGCGGCTCGGTCGGACGACGTACGCCACGAGCACGTCGACGTCTCCGCGACCGGCCAGGGCGGCTCCTTGGTCTTCGCGATGCTGGGCTGGCCAGGCTGGACCGCGACCTTCGACGGGCACTCCGTGCCGGTCGGGCGCAACTCCGTCGGACTGCTCACGGTGACGCTCCCGCCGAGCTCGTCGGGTCGTCTGGAGCTCACCTTCGAGCCGCCGGGCCTGCGCGTGGGTGGGGCAGCCGCCCTGGTCGGTCTGGTGGGCGCGGTGGCGCTCGGCTGGTTCGGGCGCCGGCGGCGCACCGACGACGAGGAGCCCGCCGAGCCGTCGACCTCCGCTACCGAGGCTTGACCCGCGGGACCACGCGGAGCGTGGCCTCGAGCGCCGCGAGCGCGGCCTCGAGCTGGGCGGGCACGTCCACTGACCCGGGGTCGACACCGGGTACGTCGAGCGGGGTCAGCTCGTCGAGGTCGCCGACGACGTGCGCGCCGGACCCCGCGATCTGGGCGCGGATGTCCTCGGACTCCTGGCGCAGCCACTCGGGGACCACGAAGCCGATCGCGTCCTCCTCCTGGCGGTGTGCGGGCATCAGGTGCTTCGCGACCGCCTTGACGCGGCGCTTGTAGCTCTGGAGGGGCAGGTCCAGGGTGCGCAGGTTGAGCTCGCGGACCACGAGCGCCGACGCGGCTCCCAGGGACTCGTTGGACCGCGGCGCCTCGTGCCAGCTCGCGGCCTCGATCCCCGCGACCTCGCAGAACCGGTTCCAGAGGGTCTCGCTCGGCGCCCCCGGAGGCGGCAGGGTCACGACGTACACCTGGTCGGGCGTGAGGTTGGTGCACCAGCGGGTGACGATCCGCCCGGAGTGCTGCTGCCGCCAGAACCGCTTGCCGCTCTGGCCGTCGGTACGGATCGCGTCGACGTACTCGGCCCAGGTCCAGGTCTGGCGGTTCTTGACGACCTCCTGCCACATCGCCGGCACGGAACGCCCGAGGTCGCGGACCCCGATCACGATCCGCAGGTCCGGGGTGTCGAAGCTCTCGGCCAGCAGCGGGATCTTCCGCGGCCCCAGCATCGCGAGGTACTCCATCGACACCACCGCGGTGCCGGGGTGTTCGTTGATCTCCTCGCGCAGCGACTCCCACGAGCCCGGCTGGCGCTCCTTGGCCTCCATGAAGTCGGCGACCGCGTTCACGTGGCGGCGCCAGCTCGGCCCGGGGAACAGCACGCCCTGCTCGGACAGCTTGTCCCGGTTGGCGTTGAGGCGGCCCTGCAGGAACGTCGTGCCGGACTTCATCAGTCCGATGTGGATCACCACGCGCTGCGCCATGCATCCCCTCGTCTCGTCGTCCCGTCGCCGGTCGGGGACAGTCTGCCAGTCGGGCGCCGCGGCCCTCCCGATCGATCAGGTCACATTCATTTCCCTGGCGTCGACCGGTCCGGACATACTGGTCGCCGCCAGCACCCACCACGGAAGGACCCGTCACGCCATGGGCCGCCTCTGCCAGACCGACGGTCTCACCGACGACCAGACGGAGATCCTGAAGGCGGTGCGCAGCTTCGTCGAGCGCGAGATCCTGCCCGTCGCCACCGAGCTGGAGCATCGCGACGAGTACCCCACCGAGATCGTCGAGGGCCTCAAGGAGCTCGGGCTCTTCGGCCTGATGATCCCCGAGGAGTACGGCGGTCTGGGCGAGTCGCTGCTGACCTACGCGCTCGCGGTCGAGGAGATCGCTCGCGGCTGGATGAGCGTCAGCGGGATCATCAACACCCACTTCATCGTCGCCTACATGCTGCTCCAGCACGGGACGGACGAGCAGAAGCAGAAGTACCTCCCGCGGATGGCCACCGGCGAGGTGCGGGGGGCGTTCTCGATGAGCGAGCCGGGCTGCGGCTCCGACGTCGCCGCGATCACCACGAAGGCCGTGCTCTCGACGGACTCGACCGATGAGGACCCCGCCTACGAGATCACCGGCCAGAAGATGTGGCTCACCAACGGCGGCTCGGCGAACCTGGTCGCGGTGCTGGTCAAGACCGACGAGGGCGCCGACTCCGTCTACCGGAACATGACCACCTTCCTGATCGAGAAGGAGGTGGGGTTCGGCGAGACGGCGCAGGGCGTCACCATCCCCGGCAAGATCGAGAAGATGGGCTACAAGGGCGTCGACACCACCGAGATGGTGCTCGAGGGCCACCGCATCGGTGGTGAGCAGATCCTGGGCGGCGAGCCCGGTCGGGGCTTCTACCAGATGATGGACGGCGTCGAGGTCGGCCGCGTCAACGTCGCGGCCCGCGGCTGCGGCGTCGCCAACCGGGCGTTCGAGCTCGGAGTGGCCTACGCCCAGCAGCGGGAGACCTTCGGCAAGAAGATCGCCGAGCACCAGGCCGTCCTGTTCCGGCTCGCCGAGATGGCGACCAAGATCGAGGCCGCCCACCAGATGATGGTCAAGGCCGCCCGCACCAAGGACAAGGGAGAGCGCAACGACCTCGAGGCCGGGATGGCGAAGTACCTCGCCAGCGAGTACTGCTCGCAGGTCGTCGAGGACTCCTTCCGCATCCACGGGGGCTACGGCTTCTCCAAGGAGTACGAGATCGAGCGCCTCTACCGCGAGGCGCCGATGCTGCTGATCGGTGAGGGCACCGCCGACATCCAACGGATGATCATCGGGCGGCGGCTGCTCGAGGACTACAAGCTCTGACCGCCGGCACCGCATGAGCCGTTCCCAGCACGACCTCTTCCTGCAGCAGGCTCGCGCGTGTCGCGAGCTGGGCTCGGACATGTACGGCGAGCTGGTGACCGGGCTGGCCGAGGACCTGGACGCCGGTGGGCCGACGGCGACGGTCCTGCGCGGGCACGAGTCCGACCCGGGACCGTCGGGGCTCGCGCTGAGGCTGGTCGGCAGCGTGCACCGGCTCGTCCTGGCCGGCTCGGCGCCCGAGCTGGCGGCGTACTACCCGACGGTCGGCGGCACCTGGTCGAGCGAGGGGACCGCGGCGGTCCTGGGGTTCCTCGCGACCAGGGGCGACGAGGTGCGCCCGCTGCTGGACCAGGCGCCTCAGACCAACGAGGTGGGCCGCGCAGCCGCGTTGGTCGGCGGGCTCCTCCGGCTGACCACGCAGTGGCCGTTGCCCGTGCGGCTGTGGGAGATCGGCGCCAGCGCGGGACTCAACCTCCAGGCCGACAGGTTCCGGATCTCCGGCAGCGCCGGCGTGTGGGGCGACCCCGCGAGTCCCGTCCTGCTCGAAGGGGCGTGGACCGGCGAGCCGCTGCCGGTCGACGCCGACCTGCGGGTGGTCGAGCGTGGCGGCTGCGACGTCAGCCCGGTCGACGCCACCACCGAGGAGGGCCGCCTCACGCTCACGTCGTACGTCTGGCCCGACATGACCGCGCGGCACGAGCGGCTGGCCGGTGCGATCGAGCTCGCTCGCACCCGCCCGGTGTCGGTCGAGCGGATGGACGCCGCGTCGTACGTCGAGCGGCTCAGCCCTGCGTCGGGCCACCTCACGGTGCTCTGGCACAGCGTGATGTGGCAGTACGTCCCGCCGGCCCAGCAGGAGCGGGTCACCGCGCGGCTGGAGGAGCTGGGCCGGGCCGCGAGCGCGGACGCGCCCCTCGTGCACCTGTACGCCGAGCCCGTCCGGCGTACAGCGGGCGATCACCATCGGTTCTGGGTCTGCGCGCACACCTGGCCCGGGTCCGGCGAACGCGTGTTCCTGGGACTGATGGCGGCCCATGGACTTCCCGTCGTCTGGGAGTGACCCCCACCGGTTGTCTCCGCCCCTACGCTGGCCCTGCGCCCGCAGCCGCGGGCGTGACGACCACGCAGGCACGGAGGACCACATGTTGGTGGTGACCAGCAACGACATCCCCGGATGGGAGATCCGGCAGGTGTGCGGAGAGGTGTTCGGCCTGACCGTGCGCTCCCGCAACGCCTTCTCCCAGATGGGCGCGGGCTTCAAGTCACTGGTCGGCGGTGAGCTCAAGGGCATGACCACGAACCTGGTGGCGAGCCGCAACGAGGTGATGGGCCGGATGATCGACGAGGCCCGCAACCGCGGCGCCAACGCCGTCGTCGCCATGCGCTTCGACACCTCCGAGATGGGCGACACCTGGACGGAGATCTGCGCGTACGGCACGGCGGTCATCGCCGTCCCGATCACCGACGCCGCACGCGAGACCGCGCAGCGGCTCGGCTATGGCCAGGCCTCGGCTCCCCAGCAGCCCGCTCCGGTGGGCTCGGACCCCTACGGCGGCGGGCAGTAGCGCACCTCCCTCGACCGCGCCACCGGGCGGGTGGCATGGTGGTGGCATGACTCCGGACGACCACCCCCAGAACGACGGGGCCCCCGACGACCTCGCCGACATGAAGGCCAAGATGCGCGAGGCCCTCGATCGCAAGAACGCCAAGGCGAAGGGTGTCGCGGAGGACGTGCCGCTGAAGGAGAAGGCCCACGGCTCGGAGGTCCAGGGTGGGGCGGGCCCGAAGATGCACCGCCGCAAGGCCGGCGGGGGCGGTTCCTGAGGCTCGCTTTCAGCGCGAGGGTCGGGACAGGTGGAGGTTGAGCCGCCAGCCTGCCCAGGCGAGCGCCCCGAGCGGGATCGGTAGCCAGAAGGCGATCAACCGGTAGAGCAGGGTGCCGACCACGGCCTGGTCGGCGGTCACGCCGATCAGGACCAGCAGGGTGGTCATCCCCGACTCGACGAAGCCGAGCCCACCCGGGGTGAGCGGGATCAGCGCGAGTGCCTGCGCGACGGCGTACACCATCATCACCTGCGACGGGCGGGCATGGGCGCCCAACGCGGTCAGCGCCGCGACCAGGGCGGCGAAGTCGAACATCCGGTTCCCGGCGGCCGCGGTCAGGGCCCGCGTCCGGCGTCCCTCGAACGACGAGGCGACCCGGTCACGGGCGGTGACCAGCGCGAGCGAGGCCGTCTCGGGCGTGATCCCGGTCTTGACCGTCTGGATCAGGCGTCCGGCGAGTCGCCCGATCGCCGCCACGAAGGGCGTCCAGAGCAGGATCAGCGCACCGAGCGCCACGATCACCACTCCCACGATGAGCGAGACGACGAGCCCCAGCTCGAGCTGTCGGGCGGGGGGAGGGCCGATCAGGAGCGCCGGGACGGTGAGGATCGGGAGCAGGAGGAGCACCCCGGTGGTGAGGAGTCCCATCGCCGTCATCGCCGAGGCGACCGCTGCGGGGGGCTCGCCGGCGTCGATGAGGACCTTGGCCTGGACCACGCCCGCGGTGGCCGGGCCGCCGGGCACGATCTTGCCGGCGGCGTTCCCCGCCAGGTGCGCGGTCGCTGCGGTGCCCCAGGCGACCGTCGTACGGGTCCCGTCCGTCGCGGATCGATCGAGGAGCGCCAGCCGCGTCAGCCACCACATCGAGGCCATGCTGCCGCCGACCAGCACGATCAGCACCACGAACCACCACGGCTCGACGTCGCGGAGCCGCGGGAAGGACCCGAACAGGGCGAGGAGTCCCGGAGCGACGATGTAGAGACCGAAGGCGGTCGCCAGGAGGCTGACGGTGCGGGTGCCCCACCTCCGCACCACGCGTGACGTGCTCAACGTGCCGGCCAGCCCGCGCCGGGGACGTCGACCGGCGTCCGCAGGACCTGGCCGTCCCACTGGGTATGGGTCATCAGTCCGGCCGCCCCGGGCCACACCGCCGCGACGATATAGAGCGCCGTGGCCGCGTCACCGCCGAGCATGCACGCGAAGCCGCCGCGGTCGAGGTCGACGGTCTCGAGCACCTCGCCGCCCTCGGCCACGCGGACGCAGACCTGGTGGGGCACGTCGGCGTACCAGGCGGCGCCGTCGGCGTCGAGGCAGATGCCGTCGGGGTTGTGGTCGCCGAGGTCGGCCCAGGTGCGGCGCTCCGAGAGCGAGCCATCGTCGGCCACCGCGAAGCCGACGAGCTGGTGGCGGTAGGAGTCGGCCACGACCAGGGTGCCGCCGTCGGCGGTGACGGCCATGCCGTTGGGGAACGCGACGTCGTCGGCCACCACCCGGGCCTCGCCGCCGGGCGTCACCACTCCGACGACCCCGGGCTGCACGTCACCCTCGGGCGGCCCGGACGCGAAGTCGAAGTTCGGGCTGTTCACGAAGACCAGTCCACGACCGTCGACGACGACGTCGTTGCAGCCGAGGGAGGAGATCGGCGTGAGGTCGGCGTACGGCGTGAGCGAGCCGTCGTCCTCGAGGACGAGCAGCGCCTGCTCGCGGTTGGAGACCAGCACCGGCCGGCCGTCCGGCAGGAAGTCGAAGCACAGCGGGAGCGAACCGTGCTCCACGACGACCTCGGTCGAGCCGGCGTCGTCGACGGCGATGATCCGGCCCCCGGTCCAGTCGCTGAACCACAGCCGGCCCTGGTGCCAGCGCGGTGACTCGACCAGCCCGTAGCCGGAGCAGAGGATGTCCACGCTGGCAGCCTAGAGCCAGGGGTGAGGTATCCCACGGGCACGCGCAGCGAGGCAGCGGCGCGACTGCGGCAGGATGGCGGCCATGCAGTTCGGACGCAGCTATGAGGAGTTCGAGGTCGGCGCGACGTACCAGCACTGGCCGGGCAAGACGGTCACGGAGTACGACGACCACCTGTTCTGCCTGCTCACCATGAACCACCACCCGTTGCACCTCGATCGCCACTACGCCGAGGAGACCACGCAGTTCGGGCAGAACGTCGTGGTCGGCAACTACGTCTACTCGATCCTGCTCGGGATGAGCGTCCCCGACATCTCCGGGAAGGCGATCGCCAACCTGGAGGTCGAGTCGCTGCGCCATGTCGCGCCGACGTTCCACGGCGACACCCTCTACGGCCAGACCACCGTGCTCGACAAGTGGGAGTCGACCTCGAAGGACGACCGCGGCGTCGTCCACGTCGAGACCGTCGGCTACAACCAGGACGGCACCGTCGTGTGCATCTTCCGCCGCAAGGTGATGGTGCCCAAGAACAGCTACCTCGAGGCCCGGGGCGGCGAGCAGCCGGCCCGCCCGGTGCCGCAGCCGGACAGGAACTGGCCGGGTCCTACCGGCTGACCGGGGCGAAGGCCCTGGCCAGCGGCAGGATCCCCAGCACGAGCACCATCGGCACCGCGAAGCCGACGCGGAGGTTGCCGGCGCCTGCCAGCCCGATCATCACCGCACCGAGCAGCGAGCCGGCGTAGTTGAACTGGTTGAACCGGCCGATCACGGCATCGACCCGGGCGTGGCGCACGACCGGGTCGGGCTCGTCGGAGCCGGCGATCCGGGCGGCCGCGGAGAAGCTCAGCGGCGCCACGACGGCGACGCCGCCGCCCATGATCGTGAAGCCCAGCACGGCCACCGGCCAGACCGGCGCGAAGACCGTGACCACGAGTCCCGCGAAGGCGACGACGGTGCCGACCCGCAGCACCCGCACCGCGCCGTAGCGCGCCACCAGCCGGTCTCCGGCCAGCCGGATGGTGCCGCTGGCCAGCAGGTAGGGGAACACCGCCAGCGCGACGAGGTGGGACGGCGCGTGGAAGACCTGGTCGAGGTACTGCGGCCCCCACGTGAACGCCGCGGTGTCGACCATGTAGAAGAGCACCATCGCCAGGCCCACCATGATGATCGGGCGCCACGGGACGTGCACCCGGCTGGCTGCGACGACGGACTGCTCGGCCCGCCTCAGGAAGGGGGCGAACGCCATCCCCAGCGGCAGGACGGCGACGACCGCGGTCGCCGAGAGCGGCAGGTGACCCATCGCCAGCGCCAGCGCCGAGCCGAGCAGCCCACCCAGGGTCCAGGCCCCGTGGAACGACGGCAGGATCGGACGGTCGTAGAGGTGCTCGAGCGCGACCGCCTGCATGTTGGTGGTCGCGTCCACGGCGCCCAGGGCGACGCCGTACAACGCCATCGAGGCGATGAAGACCGGTTGGTCCGGGGCGAGGGCGAAGACGGGTACCGCGACCGCGATCCCGAGCAGGCCGACCCGGAGGATGGCGGCACTGTCGACCCGTTTGCACGCCGTCTCCGCGAGCACCGAGCCGAGCCCGGCGAGGAGCACCATCATCAGGAGCAGCAGCGACAGTGTCGTGTCGCTGTAGCCCCAGTGGTCCTGCACGGTGGGGAGCTTGGTGGTGAGGCTGATGAACACGAAGCCCTGCGTGAAGAACGCGCCAGCCGCGGCCCGCCGGTGGCGCGCGAGAACTGCCGCGCCGAGGGGGGTCGTGGTCGTCGCCATGACGCGCATCGTGGCACGCCCCGGGCCGGGCGGCCATGATGGGGGCCATGCCGCGCGACGAGGTCTGGGTGGTCCGCCACGGAGAGACCGAGTGGAGCCGAGACGGCCGGCACACCTCGACCACCGACCTCCCGCTGACGCCCGACGGCGAGCGCGTGGCTGCGGGGATCCGGGACCGCCTCGACGACGACGACTTCTCGCTCGTCCTGACCTCGCCACGACGTCGCGCCCGGGAGACCGCCGACCTGGCCGGCCACCCCGAGGCCGAGGTCGACGACGACCTCGCCGAGTGGGACTACGGCGACCTGGAGGGCAGGACCACCGAGGAGATCCGGGAGACCTACCCCGACTGGACCATCTGGAGCGGGCCGGTGCCCGGCGGCGAGACCGCGGACCAGGTCGCGGCCCGTCTGGACCGTGTGGTCGCGCGGTGCCGTGCGGCCGGCGGCCGGGTTCTCGTGTTCGGGCACGGACACTCGCTGCGTGCCCTGGCGGCGCGCTGGCTGGAGCTCCCGGTCACCGACGGCCGGCACCTGCGGCTCGACACCGCCACGGTCTCGGTCCTCGGCTACGAGCGCGAGACACCGGTGGTCCTGCGCTGGAACTCTTGACCGGCGCCGACCGGGGCCACGACGGTGGACCCATGCCGCTCCAGGCCGAGTGCCCGCGCTGCCACCTGCCCGTGAGCGCCACGGGCGACGGCGGGTGGTCGTGCGCCGAGCACGGTTCGACGGAACCCCTGCTACGACCGACCGTCCCGTCGTACGACCTGTTCCTCGAGGTGTTGGCCGCGGCCGGCGACGTCCCGACGTACCTGCCCTGGCCGATGAGTCCCGGCTGGACGGTCAGCGACTTCGCGGTCGTGGGGGACCGGGGCCGCGGTCGGGCGACGCTGACCTGCAGCTCGGGGACCAGCGAGCTCGACGGTCCGGTGGACGTGTTCGTGGTCACCGAGGAGTCCGGGGTCGGGCTCGGCGCCCGCTGCGCCGGTACGTCGCACCTCGATCCGGGTCCCGAGATGGGGGTCGGCCGGCCGCCGGTGCGGGTGCGGATCGGCAGCCAGGCGGTGCCGTTGTGGGCGGTCTCCACCTCGTCGTCCGACGTCGAGCTCGACCGCTCGGTCTTCGCCGGGGAGGCCGGCGGCCGGTGGCTGTGGATCGTCCTCCGGCCGGCCTCGGCCATGCTCCTGCTGCGGGACGACTGGATCCTGCGCGACGTCTCGGGCATCGGGCCGTCCCTCGTCGAGATGCCGTTCGGTGGTCCCCAACCCTCCTGGTGAGATGCGCTGTCCGGTTCAGCGGCGGCCGAGCGACTGGAACCGGTGGAGCACCCCGGTCGGCAGGTGCCGGCTCACGCTCGTGATCACCTTGTAGCGCTTGCTCGGGATCGAGAGCTTCTTCCCGGCGTCCCAGTCGGCGAGCGCCTCGTCGACGACGCGGTCCACGTCGAGCCACAGCGGGCCGGGGACCGCGTCACGACGTACGTCCATGCGCTCGTGGAACTCGGTACGGGTGAACCCGGGGCAGAGCGTCATCAGGTGCACGCCCCGCGGGGCGTACTCCTGCGACGCCCAGGCGCCGAACGTCGTGACCCATGCCTTCGCCGCGCTGTAGCTCCCGCGCGGCTGGTACGCCGCGACGCTGGCGACGTTGATGATGCCGCCGGAGCCGCGGGCCGTCATCGGGCCGAGGGCGGCGTGCGTCAGTCGCATCACGGCGGTGACCAGGATGTCGAGGGCGGCCTGCTCCTGGTCGACGGAGTTGTCCAGGAACCGGCGCTTGAGCCCGAAGCCCGCGTTGTTGACCAGCAGGTCCACCGGCCGGGACTCGTCGATGAGACGGTCCTCGACGAGGGCCATGCCCGCACGTTCGGAGAGGTCCGCGACCAGTACCTCGCTGTGTGCGGCGTAGGTCTGGGCGAGCTCGTCCGCCAGCGCTTGCAGGCGTTCGCGGTCGCGCGCGACCAGGACGAGGTCGTAGCCGCGGTCGGCGAGACGGAGCGCGAAGACGCGCCCGATGCCGGCCGTGGGGCCGGTGACGAGGGCGACGGGGCGAGCGGGCGTCGATGACATGCGGCACAGCAAACCCGGGGATCCCCACGCGCAGCAAGTCGGTCCGGCATGATGGACCCCGATGAGCACCACACTTGCGGTCGCCAACCAGAAAGGCGGCGTGGCCAAGACGACCTCGGTCGCCTCGATCGGCGCCGCGCTCGCGGAGCTGGACCAGAAGGTCCTGCTGGTCGATCTCGATCCCCAGGCCTGCCTCACCTTCTCGTTGGGGATCGATCCCGAGGACCTCGAGCTGTCGGTGCACCACGTGCTCACCAAGGGCCTGGACCCCGCCGAGGTCGTGCTCGCGACCGACGACGGCGTCGACCTGATGCCCGCCACGATCGAGCTGGCCCGGGCCGAGGCCGACCTGCTGACGCGTACCGGTCGCGAGCACGTGCTCAAGGGCGCCCTCGACGACCTGGCCGAGACCACGACGTACGACTGGGTGCTCCTCGACTGCCCGCCCTCCCTGGGCGTGCTCACCGTCGCGGCGCTGACCGCCGCGGACGGCGTGCTGATCCCGCTGCAGTGCGAGACGCTGTCGCACCGGGGGGTCGGACAGCTGCTCGACACCGTGCACGACGTACGCCGGTTCACCAACCGCGACCTCGAGGTGTGGGGCGTGCTGCCGACGCTGTACGACGGGCGCACCAACCATGCGCGGACGGTGCTGGAGACGATCTCCGACACCTACGAGCTCGAGGTGATCGGACCGCCCATCCCCAAGACGATCAAGTTCGCCGAGGCCCCCGCCGCGGGCCGCTCGATCCTGGCGACCAGCCGGAGCAGCAAGGGTGCGCGGGCCTACCGCGAGGTGACCGAGACGCTGCTGGCTCGCAGCCGGCGCGGCGCGACGAAGGCGGCACGATGACGACCGGCCATCGTCGTGACGTGCGGCCCCGCTACGGCCGGATCGCCGCGCTCTCGAGCGCCGTCACCGTCACCGTCGTCGCAGCGTTGGCAGCGATGGGCGTGTTCACGTCCGGTACGGCGAGTGCGGGCGCGGCGCCGGGCGCCTCGGACCACGCGAGCAGCCCGACCACGCAGAGCGACGCCACCGACACGCTGCCCGCGCGACCCCTCACCTCCACGGGTGTCACCACCCAGGACTCGGCGACCCGCGGCCTGGTCGCCGGTTCGGCCGACGCGGCTCTGCCTGCGGACAGCGGGACGGGCCGACGGGTCGTCTTCAGCCAGGACCTCCAGCAGGTGTGGCTGGTCAACGCGAAGGACGCCGTGAAGCGGACCTACCCGGTCTCCGGCAGCGTGACCGACAACCTGCAGCCGGGCACGTACTCGGTCTACTCCCGCTCACGCTGGGCGGTCGGCGTGGACGACTCCGGCGTCATGCAGTACTTCGTGCGCTTCACCAAGGGGCCGACCGGAGCGGCGATCGGCTTCCACACCATCCCGACGCAGAACGGCGTACCCCTGCAGACGGCCGCGCAGCTGGGCACACCGCAGTCACACGGCTGCATCCGGCAGCGGACGCCCGACGCGATCGCGCTGTGGAGCTACGCGCCGGTCGGTACCAAGGTGGTCGTCGTCGCCTGAGCGGCGGCATGACCTCCTGGGTCAGGCCTGGCTCGACGAGCCCGGGCTGCGGCGACGGCGACGCCGGTTGCGGGACTGTCCGGCCGGACGCTCGGCGCCGTCGGTCTCGGTGGCAGCAGCTGCAGGGGTGGTGGCAGGGGCGGTATCGCCGGCCGCGACCTGCTGGCCACCACGGGTACGCGACCGCGACCGGTTGCGCGGCGGTCGGTCGCCGGAGCGCGCCGGGCGGCCGTCGTCCTTGCGGGGCTTGGGCTCCACCGGGGCGGGGTCGACGATGCGGCCCTTGGTGCCGGCCGGGATCCCGAGATCGTGGAAGAGGTGCTCGGAGGTGGAGTAGGTCTCCTGTGGCTCGTCGAACGGCAGGTCCAGCGCCTTGTTGATCATCTTCCAGCGGTGGAGGTCGGCCCAGTCCACGAAGGTCACCGCGATCCCGGTGGCGCCGGCGCGGCCGGTGCGGCCGATCCGGTGGATGTAGGTCTTCTCGTCCTCGGGGCAGGTGTAGTTGATGACGTGGGAGACGCCCTGGACGTCGATGCCGCGGGCGGCGACGTCGGTGGCCACCAGCACGCGGTACTTGTCGTCGCGGAACTTGGTCAGCGCCTTCTCGCGTGCCACCTGGGCCATGTCGCCGTGCAGGGGCGAGGCGCTGAACCCGCGCTCGGCGAGATCCTCGGCGACCCGCTGCGCCTGGCGCTTGGTGCGGGTGAACACGATGATCTTCTCGGCGTCGTCGGCCTGCAGGATGCGCCCGATGATCTCGGGCTTGTCGAGGTCGTGGGCCTGGAAGATGAACTGGGCGGTCGCCGGCACCAGCTGGGTGTCGTACGACGACTCCGCGCGGATGTTCATCGGGTGCCGCATGTGGGTGCGGGCCAGGGAGACGATCGCGCCCGGCATGGTGGCCGAGAACAGCATCGTCTGCCGGGTCTCCGGGGTCATGCTGAGCAGCTTCTCGACGTCGGGCAGGAAGCCGAGGTCGAGCATCTCGTCGGCCTCGTCGAGGACGAGCGCGTGGACGTGGGAGATGTCGAGCGAGCGGCGGTTGCACAGGTCGATCAGGCGCCCGGGGGTGCCGACGACGATGTCGACGCCGGTGGCGAGCGCGTCCAGCTGCGGCTCGTAGGGGACGCCGCCGTACACGGTGAGCACCCGCAGCCCGAGGTCCTTGCTGGCCAGGGCGAGGTCGCCGCTGACCTGGAGCGCGAGCTCGCGGGTCGGGGCGACGATCAGGGCCTGCGGCTTGCCCTGCGGCAGGTCGGCGTAGGCCGGGTCGGTGGGGGTCACGCTGCGCTGCATCACCGGGATGCCGAACGCCAGCGTCTTGCCGGTGCCCGTGCGGGCCTGGCCGATCAGGTCGGTGCCGAGCAGGGCGACCGACAGGGTCATCTCCTGGATGGCGAAGGGAGTGGTGATGCCGCCGCGCTCGAGCGCGTCGCAGATCCCGGGGAGCACCCCGAGCTCTCGGAAGGTGGTCACGATGTGGAGTTCGCTTTCAGTCTGAGTCATCTCGTCGTGCGGCTGACCCAGGCTCGAACCATTGCGTCTGCCGCGCACATGCACACGGCGCTCCCTGACTCTTTCGAGAGAGCGCGCGTCCTCACCGCTTGCGCGGGGACCACCCCAGTCTATCGGTAGCGTGTGAGCATGACGGAATCCGGGGACGAACGGCGAGCGGCGCAGGTCGTCTTCGACGACGCGGAGTACCGCCTCGCGGTCATCGACCTGCTCGGCGCGGTCGCCTACGGCGAGCTCTCGGCGTTCGAGCGACTGGTCGACGACGCCAAGCTCGCTCCCACGATCCGGGACAAGGTCGAGATGAGCGGGATGGCGAGCCTGGAGTTCGGTCACGTCGGGCGGTTGCACGACCGGATCCGCGAGCTGGGGGCCGATCCGTTCGAGGCGATGGCGCCGTTCGAGGCGGCCATCGACTCCTTCCACGTCCACACCGCGCCCGCCGACTGGTACGAGGGGCTGATCAAGGCCTACGTCGGCGACGGGATGGCCGCCGACTTCTACCGCGAGATCGCGGCATACCTCGACGCCGACACCCGCGACCTGATCATCGCCTCGCTGGAGGACACCGGTCAGGCCGACTTCGCCGTACGCCGGATCCGCCAGGCGATCGCCGACGACCCGAAGCTGGGCGGCCGCCTCGCCCTGTGGGGCCGCCGGCTGATGGGCGAGGCGCTCACCCAGGCGCAGCGCGTGGCCGCCGAGCGCGACGCCCTGACGGCCCTCCTGGCCGGCGGGATCGACCGGCCCGGGCTCGACCTGGCGGCGATCGGACGGATGTTCACCCGGATCACCGAGCGCCACAACGAGCGGATGGCCGCGATCGGTCTCTCGGCCTGAGTCCCGACTCGGCTCAGGCTCGCGTGCTGCGGCCCGTGATCGAGGCGGCGCCCATGACCAGCACCGCCGCGACCCCGACCTGCCAGATGTGACGCCACCAGTCGAAGCCCCGCGTGTCGTAGTCCCAGATCCCCTTGTAGATGAAGTTGCCGATCAGGATGCCGCCGATGCCGCACAACACGGTCAACCAGAAGGGGATCTTGTCGCGGTTGCCCGGAGCGAAGAACTTGCCGAGCAGACCGATGATGATGCCGCCGATGATCGTCCACAGAATCAGACCCATGTCAGACCCGTCCTTTCCACACATTCGTGCCGGGCGGCGCCGAGACCGGTCGCCGACTCATGGTCCATGATGGCGCGCGGACGGTGACCGACGTACCGCCGCACGGGCCGGGCGCGGCGCTCAGCCGCGGAACCCGACCGTCCCGGTCGTGCCGGTGCCGATCTCGAGGTAGGCGATGGCGTGGGCCGGCACGATCACCCGTCGGCCCCGGGTGTCGGTCAGGGTGAAGGTGGCGTGGTCGCCGGCCAGCGCCTCGGCCAGGGCGGCCTCGACCTCCTCGACCGTGTCACTGGTGTCCACCAGCAGCTCGCGGGATGCATGACGCACTCCGATCTTGACTTCCATGTCTCTCCTTCGTCGGGGTGGTCAGTGCTCGTCGGTGAGGGGGTAGCCCCGGATCCCGCGCCAGGCGAGCCCGCTGACCAGCTCGACCGCCTGGGCCTGGTCGATGCCGGCGGCCTCGGAGATCCAGAACCTCGCGCTGACCTGCGCCATTCCCACCAGCGACACGGCCAGCAGCCGCGACGCCTCGCCGGGCAGGCCCGTGTCGTCGTGGATGACGTCGGCGATCATCGCGGCACACTCGGTGGTGACCCGCTCGACGTGCTCGCGCACGGCCGGCTCGCTGGTCAGGTCGGACTCGAAGACCAGGCGGAAGGCGCCGTTCTCGGCGGCGACGTAGGTGTAGAACGCGGCCATCGCGGCGGCGACGCGGGTCTTGTTGTCGTGGGTGGCCGCCAGGGCGGAGCGGCAGTTGTCGATGACCTGGTCGCACGCGACGTCGAGCAGCGCGAGGTAGAGGTCGAGCTTGCCCGGGAAGTGCTGGTAGAGCACCGGCTTGGACACGCCCGCCCGCTCGGCGATGTCGTCCATCGCGGCGGCGTGGTAGCCCTGCGCGACGAACACCTCGAGTGCGGAGTCGAGCAGCTGGGCGCGCCGCTCCCGACGCGGGAGTCTGCCGCCCCGCGGCTTCTGGTCCGTCGTCCCCACGGTGGCACCCTACTGGCCCTTCCGGCACGTCCGGATGACGGACGCACACGGCGCCACCGCCCGCGGTCGGGAACATGGAGGGTGCGCCGCCTGTTGCCATCGGTGCACAGGTTTCCTCGAGTCTCACAGGAGTACGACGTGTCCTACCCGCCGTTGGTCGAGCCCGCCGCTGAGCTGACCCTGGACGAGGTACGCCGCTACAGCCGGCACCTGATCATCCCCGACGTCGGGATGGGGGGTCAGAAGCGGCTGAAGAACGCCAAGGTCCTCGTGATCGGCGCCGGCGGACTGGGCAGCCCCGCTCTGCTCTACCTGGCGGCGGCCGGCGTGGGGACGATCGGGATCGCGGAGTTCGACGAGGTCGACGAGTCCAACCTGCAGCGGCAGATCATCCACGGGCAGTCCGACATCGGGAAGTCGAAGGCGTTGTCCGCGAAGGAGTCGATCGCCGAGACCAACCCCCTGGTCAACGTCGTCCTGCACGACGAGCGGCTCGACAACGACAACGTGATGACGGTCTTCGAGGGCTACGACCTGATCGTCGACGGCACCGACAACTTCGCGACCCGCTACCTGGTCAACGACGCGGCGTACTTCCTCGGGATCCCCTACGTGTGGGGCTCGATCTACCGGTTCGACGGGCAGGCCAGCGTGTTCGCCCCGACCCTCGGGGACGACGCGCCCTGCTACCGCTGCCTGTACCCCGAGCCGCCGCCGCCCGGGATGGTGCCCAGCTGTGCCGAGGGCGGGGTGCTGGGAGTCCTCTGCGCGAGCATCGGCGCGATCCAGGTGACCGAGGCGATCAAGCTCCTCACCGGGATCGGCGACCCGCTGATCGGCCGGCTGATGATCTACGACGCACTCGAGATGGAGTACCGCAAGCTCAAGGTGCGCAAGGACCCGAACTGCGCTCTGTGCGGCGAGAACCCCACCGTCACCGGGCTGATCGACTACGAGACCTTCTGCGGCGCCGTCTCCGAGGAGGCCTCCGAGGCCGCGGCCGGCTCGACCATCTCGGTCACCCAGCTCGAGCACATGCTCAAGGAGCGCGACAACGGCGAGCGGGACTTCGTGCTGGTCGACGTGCGCGAGCCCAACGAGTACGAGATCAACCACATCCCCGGCTCGGTGCTGATCCCCAAGGGCGACTTCCTCAACGGGTCGGCACTGGAGAAGCTGCCCGCCGACAAGCAGATCGTGATGCACTGCAAGACCGGGGTCCGGTCGGCCGAGACGCTCGCGATCGTCAAGGGTGCGGGGTACGCCGACGCGGTGCACGTGGGTGGCGGCGTCGTGGCCTGGGTCAACCAGATCGACCCCAGCCAGCCGTCGTACTGACCCGCGGCGACGCGATGCGTACGGCACGCATCCCGTAACCCACGGCGGTCCCGCCCGTTGGTCCTCCTGAAGACGAAGGAGGCCCGCATGATCCGCTCCGTCACCGCCGCCCTGGGCGCCGCCATCCTCGCGAGCGCGCTCGCGACGTCGCAGCCGGCGTCAGCCGCCGCGCGGACCACGTCGCAGAGCCGCGCTGCCCACTGGGCACCGGCCGCGACCGCGCAGATCCACCCCGGCACGATGATGTACACCGCCGGGGCGCAGTGCACCGCGAACTTCGTGTTCCGGGACTCGGCCGGGACCACCTATCTCGGGTACGCCGCGCACTGTGCGGGCACCGGGTCGTCGACCGACACGAACGGCTGCCGCACCGCCTCCGTTCCGCTGGGCACGCGGGTCGTCTTCACCAACGACGGCAACCCGGCCAGTGAGGGCACGATCGTCGGCCATGGTCGCCTGGTCTACAGCTCCTGGGTCACCGAGCACCGGCGGGGCACCACCCGCGCCAACACCTGCGCCTACAACGACCTGGCGCTGGTCAGGATCGCCGCGGCCGACGTGTCCAAGGTCAACCCGAGCGTGCCCTTCTGGGGCGGCCCGACCGGCATCGACACCGACGGCACCGCGGCGGGCGACCAGGTCTGGACCTATGGCAACTCCAGCCTGCGGGGCGGCCTCGCACCGCTCTCGCCGCACACCGGCTTGGGTCTCGGCGATGCCGCCGGAGACGGTGGCTGGAGCCACCCGCTCTACACCGTCGCTCCGGGCATCCCCGGCGACTCGGGCTCGGGGTTCATGACCGCGGGCGGCAAGGCGGTCGGCGTGCTGTCGACGCTCGGCCTGGCCCCGCTCCCGGCCTCCAACAACATCGGCGACCTGGCCAAGGAGCTGGCCTTCGCGCAGGCCCACTCCGGCATCGCCGGACTCCGCCTGGTGCACGGCACCGAGCCCTTCGACCCGATCCTCTGACCCCCGCCCCACCGGCCCCCGCCTCCCCGGCGGGGGCCGGTGTCGGGTCCGCGGCGCCCAACTGTGACCTCGACGTGATGGAACAGCGCGCGAGCGGCCGGTTACGGTGCTTCCCATGACGTCCAGGCGGGCGAGCGCGAGTGCGGTCGTGCTCACGGTGCTGGCGGTCGGCCTGATGACGCTGATGATCATGTTCGCCGCGCGCACCGGCCCGCAGCGGATCGTCCGCGGCACGTTGCGCGATCCCGACATCCGGCCGGTGACCCCGTCGTTCACGCCACCGAGCCGGCCGCCCACCCCTGCCGGCAACCGCGGGAACGGCCTGATCCACAGCACCCCGGTCCTCCACGCGATCGGCTACGGGATCCGCCTCGCGCTGATCGCGTGCTTCTTGTGGCTGGTCTACCGGGTGACACGTCACCTGGCGAGCGCGTTCGTGCACCGCCGCCGCCCGCCGCCCCTGCCCGACGACGTGGCCTTCGACGTGCTCGACGACCCCTTCCCGCTCGCCGACGAGATCCTGCAGGACTCCGACGGCCAGCTCGCGGTGCTGCTCGGCGGGACGCCCCGCAACGCGATCGTTGCGTGCTGGGACCGGTTCGAGGAGCAGGCCGAGCGGGTGCGCGCGGCCCGGGAGCCGTGGGAGACGTCGTCGGAGTTCATCCTGCGACTGCTCGACGCGGTGTCGGCCGATGCCGGGGCCGTGACGCGGCTCGAGATGCTCTACCGCGAGGCTCGTTTCTCCGAGCACGAGATCGACGAGACGCGCAGGGAGGCGGCGGTGGAGGCGCTCGAGTCGATCCATGCGTCGCTCGCCAGGCCGGGGGTGCGCGGATGAGTGGGCGACGGCGGTGGACGCCCCGGGTGGTGGTGGCCGTCCTCGCCGTGGCGGTGCTCGTCGCCTTCGCCAGGATCGAGCACACGACCCCCCTGATCCTGCCGATGGTGCTGCTGGTCGGTGCCGTCGTGGCGATCGCGGGGATGGTCAACGACAGCGGCGGCGCGGACCCCCCGGAGTGGGACGTCTCGTCGTTCGCGGCGCGCAGCTCGGCGGGGCAGGACGTGGGCCTGGCCGCCAACATGCGGTTGCTGGAGAACCACCTGACCTCGCGTCAGGCGGACGCCTCGCTCCAGAGCCGGCTGGCCCGGCTCACCGATGAACGGCTGGCGCGGCAGGGGCTCCGCCGCGATGATCCGGAGGTCGCCACCCGCCTGGGGCCTACCCTCACCGGTGTCCTGGACGGCCCGCCGCGGATCCTGCGGCCGACCGAGATCGACGAGTGCCTACGACGGATCGAGGAACTGTCCCCATGACCCAGACCCCCGCAGTGAGCCTGTCGGTCTCCGACACGTCGGAGCTGGCACGCCGCGTGCTCGACGAGGTCGAGCAGGCCGTCGTCGGCAAGCGCCTGCCGCTCACGCTGGTGCTCTCGGCCGTCCTGGCCAAGGGTCACGTGCTCCTCGAGGACTTTCCGGGGCTCGGCAAGACCCTGGCCGCACGCAGCCTGGCCCGCGTCCTGGGCCTGGACTTCGCGCGCGTGCAGTTCACCCCCGACCTGCTGCCCGCCGACATCACCGGTTCCTTCCTCTACAACCAGAAGGAAGGCAACTTCGAGTTCCGCCGCGGTCCGCTGTTCGCCGGGCTGGTGCTCGCCGACGAGATCAACCGCACGCCCCCGAAGACCCAGTCGGCCCTGCTCGAGGCGATGCAGGAGCGGCAGGCCACGGTCGAGGGTGAGACGTTCCCGCTGCCCGACCCCTTCCACGTGCTCGCCACCGCCAACCCCATCGAGTACGAGGGCACGTACCCGCTCCCGGAGGCGCAGCTCGACCGGTTCCTGATGCGGGTCAGCTTCGGCTACCCCACCGCCGACGAGGAGTACGACGTCGTCCAGCGCCGCCTCGAGCGCCAGCACGAGGAGGTCGACCTCGCGCAGATCACCGACGCCTCGGGGCTGCGGGCCGCCCAGGCGGCGGTCGAGACGGTCACGGTGGACGAGTCGGTGGCCCGGTACTGCGTCGAGCTGGCCACCGCCACCCGCGACCACAAGGACGTGCTGACCGGCTCCTCACCCCGGGGCTCGTTGGGTCTGGCCCTGGCCGCGCGCGGCTTCGCGGTGATCCGGGGCCGCGACTACGTGATCCCCGAGGACGTGAAGGCCGTGTCGAGGGCGGTGCTGTCGCACCGGGTCACGGTCAAGCCCGAGCTGTGGATGACCCAGGCGAGCGGACCGCGGGTCGTCGACGCCGTCCTCGCCGCCGTACCCACCCCCAGGGCGCTCGAGCACCGATGAGCGACACCCGCTCGCGCTGGCGACCCACCTCGGCGCTCGCCCGGAGCCTGACCGCCGCGGGCGTCGGGGTGGCCCTGGCACTGACCATCGGCCGACCGGCGGTGGTCGTCCTGGTGGCCCCGCTGCTCGTCGCCGCGGCACTGGGACTGCTGCACAAGCCGACGAGCGAGCCCCGCGTGCACCCGTCGTTGTCCCACCTGCAGCTCCACGAGGGCCAGGGCACCCGATCGCGGCTGGAGGTCGAGAACGACCAGGACGTCGAGGTCGTCACCCGCGTGATGGGGGAGTCGTCCTTCGTCGCGCTCCACCCGCCGGACGGCGCGGTCTGCTACCGGCTGGGGGCGGAGCGGCCCGTCGAGCTGTCGCCGCGGCGGTGGGGCAGCCGGATGATCGGGGCCCAGAAGGCGGCCATGACCAGCCCGTGGGCGGGCTACCGATGGGGCCCGGTGGTCCTGCCCGGCCGCGAGATGTTCGTGCTGCCGATCCTCACCCACGCCCGGTCGATGGGCGAGGCCCCCCAGCCGCTCGGGCTGATCGGTGCCCACCGCTCCCGGCGCGAGGGCGACGGGTCGGAGTTCTCCTCCATCCGCGCCTTCCACACCGGCGACCGCCTGCGACGGATCAACTGGCGGGTCTCCCTCCGGCAGGGCACCTTGCACGTGGAGTCCACGCGTGCGGAGGAGGACACCGCCATCCTGCTGATCGTCGACGCGATGGCCGACTTCGGGGTCTCCGGGGGCATCGGCGCGGCCGAGAGCAGCCTCGACGTGACCGTGCGGGCGACCGCGGCCCTGGCCGAGCAGTACCTCCGACGGGGTGACCGGGTGTCCGTGCGCGTGCTCAGCCCCGGCGGGGAGTACGCCGGGTACGGCACCGGCACCAGCCACCTGCGGCGCGTCCTCTCGCTGCTCTCCCGGATCCAGCCCGGCATCCCCCGCGACGTCGCCGTCGACCGGATCGACTTCCGGGCGACGGCCGGCACGGTGGTGGTCGTGCTCAGCCCGATGCTCTCGGGTGCCCTGGCGAGCGCGACGGTGCGGCTCGTCCGGAGCGGCCTGCCGGTGATCGTGGTGGATCCCCTCGCCGCGGACGTGACCCCGATGGTCTGGCCCGACGGGGACGAGGGGATCAACTCCCTGGCCTGGCGGATGCGGCTGCTCGACCGGGACCACCTCCTCGCGAGCCTGGCCTCCGTGGGGTGCCCGGTCGTGCCCTGGCAGGGCCCCCGGACCCTCGAGGAGGTGCTGCGCCGGCTGGCTCGGAGAGCGCAGCTGCCCCGGGTGGGTGGCGCATGAACGTGCCGCGCGGGATCCGCCGGATCCCGAGAGCCGTGTGGGTCCTGCGGGCGATCGCGGCCCTGGGGCCGCTGGTGGCGGTGTGGGCAGCAGCACCGGAGGGCATGGTGCCGTCGCCGTTCGTGGTCGTCGTCGTGGCGGTGGCCGGTGTCGCCTATGCCTTCCGGCCCGAACACTTCGTCGGTCCGTTCGCCTTCGCCGTCGTCCTGCTCTGGTGGGCGCTCCACGTCGGAACCTCGATGCCCGTGGGCGCGCTGGTCGCCGCTGCCGCACTCGTCGCCAGCCACGTCGCGGGCGTGCTGCTGGGCTACGGGCCGCCGCGGATGGCGGTACGGTCCGAGCTGGTGGTGCCGTGGGTGATCCGCGGGGCCCTGGTGTGGCTCGCTGCCCCCGTCGTGTGGATCGCGGCCCGCGCCTACAGCGGCCAGGCCAGCCCTACGTCGTTCTGGTTGGTGGGCCTGGCCGTCGCCTTGGTCGGCGCCGTGGTCGGCGCCGTCGTGGTGCCCACGCGAGACATGCAGGAGGACAGGTGAACCAGGGCCGGCTCGACCACGAGGCGTACGTCGAGCTGGTGCTCAGCTGCGTCGAACAGGTCCCGCGTGGCCGGGTCACGACGTACGGTGCGATCGCGGAGGTCGTCGGGCCGCTGGTCGGTGGCGGAGGGCCGCGGCTCGTGGGCTCGGTGATGGCGGCGCACGGCGGACCGGTGCCGTGGTGGCGCGTCGTACGGTCCGACGGGTCGCTGCCGCCGAGCCACCAGGACGACGCCCGGCAGACCTACCTCGAGGAGGGCACGCCGCTGCGGCCCTCGGGGAACGTCGACCTCAGGCAGGCGTTCTGGCGGCCGACCGCTCCCGGGTGAGCTCGGCGAGCCGGGTGAGCGCGGCCGGGAAGATGCTCTCCGGGGGTGTCACCAGCCCGGCGCCGACCTGACCGACCCCGGCCTCGCGACCGGCCATGCCGGTGTTGATCTGGGGCAGGATCCCGGTGCGGCACACCTTCGAGACGTCGATCCCTGTCGGGACACCCGCGAACTCCAGGACCGGCACGCTCCAGCGCGGGTTGTCACCGAGGGTGATCTCGCGCATCCGGCGGGTGGTGGCCAGCGCGTCGGGGACCGAGCCGCCGACGAACCGTACGATCGCGGGCGCGGTCGCCATCGCGAAGCCGCCGAGCCCGGCGGTCTCGGTGATCGCGGAGTCGCCGATGTCGGGGTTGGCGTCGTCGGGCCCGTAGTCGCCGAGATAGAGGCCGTCGGCGACCTGGGCGGGACCGGTGAACCACTCGTCGCCGGTGCCCGAGACCTGGATCCCGAAGTCGGTCCCGTTGCGTGACATCGCGACGACCATGGTCGAGCCGGGGATGTCGCGCGCGGCGTCGAGGGCGAGCTTGCAGGCGGGCATCGCGAGGTTGAGGAAGAAGTGGTCGTTGCCGCCGACGAAGCGCAGCACCTCGGCGACGTCCACGGCGTCCGCCCCGCTGGAGACCAGCGCCGGCCCGAGGTCGCGCAGCAGCATCAGGGTGCCGGCGCGGTTGCGGTTGTGGGCCTCGTCGCCCATCTGGAGCATCTGGCCCAGGATCGCGGTGACGTCGACCGGCTCGGCCGCCCGGACGGCACCCTGCAGCAGCGGCCCGAGCACGTCGCCCATCCAGCGCAGCCGGGTCAGCACGTCGGGGGAGTAGGCGCCGTAGCGCAGCACCTTGCCCAGCCCTTCGTTGAGGGTGCAGAAGGTGCGCGCGCCGGTCTCGGGGTCCTCCAGCACGAAGACCCACATGCTCGGGGTGACGACCCCGGCCATCGGCCCGACGGTCCGACGGTGGTGGCACGGCTCGAGACTCACGGTGGTGCCGGCCTCGAAGAGGGCGGCAGCGTCGTCCGGGTCGTCGACCAGACCCTCCAGCGCGGCGCCGCCCATCAGCGCGCCGCGCAGTGGTCCGGAGGCGCGAGACCACGGGATCGGCGGCCCCGCGTGCAGGAACTGTCCGGCCTCCAGCCCGAGCGCCTCGCGTGCCGGTACGACGTCCACCAGACGAGCCTGCACGGCCAGCATCCGCTCGAGGGCCTGTGTGTTGGCCTCCGCGCGCACCGGGTCGAGCGCGACGGTCGCCAGATCGTCCTCGGTGTCGGGCAACGGGGGGCGCCAGTCGACGCGGGTGACGTCGGCGGCCTGCCCCGCCACCGCCTCGGCGAGCAGGTCGAGCCCGACGCTGACCACGGTCATGCGGGGGCCCCCAGCAGCGCGAGGGCGCGGCGGGTGGCGCCCGCGTTGGACAGGTGGACCTCGGCTCCGGCCGCGACCAGTGCCGCCACCTGACGGTCGCGGTCCTGTGGGTCGTGGGCGGTCCCGACCACCGCGACCACCACCGGGGGACCCACGCCCGCGAGGGCAGGTGCGAGCGAGGCGGCCGGGTCGTCCTCCGCGCCGTGGCCCAGGACGACGTCGAGCAGGATCACGCCGGTGGCGGGGTCGGCTGCCACTTCGGCGAGCCGCTCCAGGCGCAGGCTCGGGTCGATCATCGGGTGGGCGCGTCCCTCGGTGTAGTCGTCGTCACCGAAGTCGACCAGCACGGCGTCCGCGCCGGCTGCTCCGCAGAGCACGGCGGCCTCCTCCTTGAGGGTGCCGCCGACGAACAGTCCGTGCAGCCGGGTGCCGCTCCCGGGCTCGACGCGACCCGCCACCGGCCACGCGGGTACGTCATGGCCGAGCCGGCGCAGCACCTCCTCGGTGGCGGCAGTGAGGTCGGGACGCCCAGCCCCCAGCAGCGCCGAGAGGACCGGGGTGCCCAGCCCGTCGGCGTACGCCGTGAGGGAGGCGGCGACCTCGTCGGCGGGTGGCTTGGAGACCAGCAACGCGAGCTCCACGGCAGGGTCGGCGTCGAGCCGGGCCAGCGCGGTGCGGGTGGAGAGGCCGCCGACCGCAGTCGACAGATCACGGCCGCCGACGCCGTAGGCCGCAGCGACCCCGATGCCGGCGTGGTCGAGGAGCGCGAGCACCTGTTGGCAGCCGGTACCGGAGGCCGCGACGATGCCGACGGGTCCGGCCGCGACGACGTTGGCGAAGCCGAGCCCGATCCCGTCGACGACGGCGGTGCCGCAGTCGGGGCCCATCACGAGCAGGTCGCGCTCGGCGGCGTAGGTCTTGAGGGCGACCTCCTGCTCGACCGGCACGTGGTCGCTGAAGATCATGACGTCGCTGCCGGCCTCGAGGGCGTCGACCGCCTCGACCGCAGCGCTCGGGCCCGGCACGGACACCAGCACGACCGCACCCGGGTCCTGCAGCAGCGCCGCGCCGGTGGTGCGTGGGGCCGCCTCCGCGGACGGTCCGGCGACCCCGCGCCGGCTGTCGGTGAGGGCGCGGTCGACTTCTACACGGACGTCCTCGAGGCTGTCGGCGTCGTCGAGCCGGACCGCGACGACCAGGTGGTTGACCGTCGCGTCATCGGGGATGGCGAAGCCCATCCGCTGCAGGACCTCGACGTTGAGCGGCGTGGCCATCGCCACCTGGGCGGTCACGACACCGGGCAGCTGCTGCACCTCCCGGCTCACCTGGAGCAGGGTCACCGAGTCGGCGTACGCGCCGGCCCGTAGCTCCACGTGGTCGGTGCTCATGCGGCTCGGTCCGAGGTCAGGGCACCCAGGGCCAGGTCGAGGCCGTGGGCCAGGCCGAGCCCGGAGCTGTGGCCGAAGGCCTCGAGGGCCGCTCGCGCGGCGTCCTCGCCCGGCGTACCGAGGGACCGCAGGTACGCCGCCACCGGGTCGGCCACCTCGCCGGCCACGGCGCACTCGAGGAGGGACGCCGAGAGGGTGGTGGTGCGCGGGAGCAGTCGGCGCACGGCGGCGTCGACGTCCTGGGTCGGTACGCCGGCCGCGCGGTGGGCGGCCAGCCAGCCGCAGACGACGTCGTCGCCGAGCGGGGTGAGTCCGTCGCCGCACCCGACGAGGTCGGCGACGGAGGTGGCGTCGACACGCGGCGCGAAGGCGACGAGCCCGACCGCGCGGGACCGGGGGGATCCCATTGCGACGGCCGGGCTCGCCTTCGGAACCCATGCCGCATCGATGCGTGGCGCGCGAACATCCACGAGCCGACCGGTCACCAGGGCGCGTCCGCCCCAGCGAAGGATCCCACCTTCAAGATAGGCCGTCGCCGGGCGCAATGACGACCTCACGGGGACTTTGCTGCGGATGGCGACCGGCAGCCCCGGACCGCGCGGCCCGACGAGGCTGACGCATCGACCGGCGACGTCGAGGTGAACCGCGTCGGCGCAGGCGTGCAGCACCCGCGCGGGTCCGTCGGGCGCCGCGCGCAGCCACGCCGCCACCCGCGGCGGGGTCGCCACGGGGATGGGCTGGCGGTGCGGCGCCGGGGTGTCCACGAGCCCACGCTAGCGGCTGCTCGCGGGGCCACGCGCCGGCCGGTGGCGGACGGCGTACGGCGTTCCTCCACCGAAATCCGGCCCCCCGGGTGTGTGATGTGGGTCACCAGATCGGGGTGGTCGGTCCCTCACACAAGGAGGATCCAGATGTCGACGATGTTCAGCTGGCGGGTGGTGACACCGGCTCCAGGCGAGCCGGTGGCACCGGACGAGCGGCTCCCGTGGGGCAGAACCGTGGGTCTCGGCGCGCAGCACGTGGTGGCCATGTTCGGTGCCACGTTCGTCTTCCCCGTGGTGATGGGTCTCGACCCCAACCTCGCGATCCTGTTCTCGGGGATCTGCACGATCCTGTTCCTGCTCATCACCTCCAACAAGGTCCCCAGTTACCTCGGCACCAGCGCGTCGTTCGTGGCCAGCGTGCTCGCGATCCGTGCCCAGGGCGGCGACTCGGCCGACGTCACCGGCTCGATCCTGGTGGCCGGTCTCGTGCTCGCCGTCGTCGGCGTGCTCGTGCACTTCGCGGGCTCGGGTGTGATCCACGCGGTCCTGCCCCCTGCCGTGACCGGCGCCGTCGTGATGCTGATCGGCTTCAACCTGGCGCCCGTCGTCGCCGGCATCTACTGGCCGCAGGACCAGTGGATCGCGCTCGCGGTCGCTACGTTCATGGTCTGCGCCGCGGTCCTGCTGCCCGGTTTCTGGGCGCGCATCGCCGTGCTCCTCGCCCTGGTGTTCGGCTACCTGGTGTCCTGGCTTGCCGACCTGCTGTTCGGACAGATCAACTCGTGCGGAGGGGCTGGCTGCACCCCGACCGACCACGACCGTGTGGACTGGACCCTCGTGAAGGCTGCGGACTGGATCGGGTTCCCGGGCGGGGATTTGAAGAGCGACGGCGTCTCGGTCGTGCACGCGCCGAGCTTCTCCCTCACCTTCATCCTGCTGGTGCTGCCCGGCGTGATCGCGCTGATCGCGGAGAACACCGGACATGTGAAGGCGGTCGCGGAGATGACCAAGACCGATCTCGACCCCTACATGGGCCGAGCGTTGTTCGCCGACGGCGCCGCGACGGCCCTCTCGAGCGCGTTCGGCGGCTCGCCCACCACGACGTACGCCGAGAACATCGGGGTGATGGGTGCCACCAAGGTCTATTCGACGGCCGCCTACTACGTGGCGGCGGTCGTCGCCATCCTGCTCGGCCTCTGCCCGAAGTTCGGCGCGATCGTCAGTGCGACGCCCGGTGGCGTGCTCGGCGGCATCACGGTGATCCTCTACGGCATGATCGGGCTCGTGGGCGCCAAGATCTGGGTCGAGAACGGGGTCGACTTCGGCGACCCGGTCAACCTGGTCGGTCTCGCGCCCGGTCTGATCGCGGGCATCGGCGGCGTCACCCTGGTGATCACCGACGACTTCTCGCTCAGCGGCATCGCGCTGGGCACGATCATGGTCATCGTGTACTTCCACCTCGTCAACGGGCGCGCCGGTCGCGGGACCGGCCAGGTCACGCGCGTGCTGTCGCACCCCGACGACGATCCCAGCCATTCGCCCGGTCGGCGCCGGGCGGACCCGGCCCAGGAGTGAGTTGAAGCCCGCACCGTTCTCGTTCGTCCGTCCGCAGGGCCTCCAGCACGCGCTGGAGGCCCTCGCGGCCGATCCGGGGGCGAAGGTGCTCGCGGGCGGGCAGAGCCTGGTGCCGTTGCTCAACATGCGGCTGGCGGCGCCGTCCACGCTGGTGGACATCAACGGGCTGCCCGACCTCGACCACGTCCGCGCCGACCCCGACGGCGTACGCGTGGGCGCACTCGCGCGGCACGCCGACGTGCTGGCCTCGGCCGACGTACGCCGGCTGCAGCCGCTGCTCAGCATCGCCCTGGAGCACGTCGCCCACGCCACCATCCGCAACCGCGGCACGGTGGTCGGGTCTCTGGTGCACGCCGACGCCGCGGCGGAGCTGCCGGCCGTGCTGGCGCTGCTCGGCGGCACCCTCACGGCGGTGTCGGTGCGGGGCACCCGCGAGATCGCGGCGGCCGACCTGTTCGCCGGGCCGCTGGAGTCCACGGTGGCGCACGACGAGGTCGCGGTGGAGGCGTTCTTCCCGGCCCTCGAGGCGGGGGCCGGGGTCGGCTTCGGCGAGATCGCGCGGCGGCACGGCGACTACGCCCTCTGCGGCGTCGCCGCGGTGGTGCGCGTCGCAGATGAGGCGGTCGTCGCGGCCCGCGCGGGCTATCTCTCGGTCGCCGACGTGCCCACCGTCATCGACCTCTCCGCCGTACTGGCCGGCGGCGTGACCGAGGCGTCGCTGGCAGCCGCCGGCGACGAGGCACTGGGGCACCTCGACCCTGGCGAGGACATCCACGCCACGGCCGCCTACCGCAGTCGGCTGGTGCGCGTCCTCACCACGCGCGTCCTCCGAGCGGCGTACGACGACGCGAGGAGCCGGCCGTGACAGAGGACCTCCTGGACGTCCAGCTGTTCGTCAACGGCATCAGGCACGACGTCCGCCTGCCCGCACGGCGGCTGCTCTCCGACGCGCTCCGCCACGACCTCGGTCTGACCGGGACCCACGTCGGCTGCGAGCACGGCGTCTGCGGCGCCTGCACCGTCCTCCTCGACGGCCGGCCGGTGCGCTCCTGCCTGATGTTCGCCGCCTCCGCCGTCGAGTGCCAGATCACCACGGTCGAGGGGCTGACGCAGGCCGACGGGTCGGCCCAGGGCCGCCTGGGCCCGGTGCAGCAGGCGTTCTCGGAGTGCCACGGCCTGCAGTGCGGCTTCTGCACGCCGGGCTTCCTGACCACGATCACGGCCGGGATCCGCGACCAGCCGGCTCCGTCGGAGGACGACGCGCGCGAGATGGTCGCCGGCAACCTCTGCCGCTGCACGGGCTACACCAACATCGTGAAGTCGGTGCTGCGCGCGGCGGAGCTCGCCCAGGGTCTCGACTCCGCTCGACCACCGGAGACGTCGTGACCACGAGGATGTTCGGCGAGCGGGTCCAGCGGGTCGAGGACCAGCGCTTCCTGCGTGGCAAGGGCCGGTACGCCGACGACATCGCCGCCGGCCAGGACGTCCTGCATGCGGCGGTGCTGCGGTCGCCGCACGCCCATGCGCGCATCGTCGACATCGACGTCTCCGAGGTGCTCGACCTCGAGGGCGTCCACCTGGTCTGGACCCACGACGATCTGACCGGTCCGATGGCCGAGCCGCTCCCGCTGCTGATCCCGCACCCGTCGCTGACGCACGGCCGCACCCAGTTCGCGCTCGCACCGCACGAGGTCAACCACGTCGGCGAGGCCATCGCCTTCGTCGTCGCCGACGACCGCTACCTGGCCGAGGACGCCCTCGCCCGGATCCGGGTCGCCTACGAGTTCCTGCCGCCGGTGGTCGGGATCGACGCCGCGCGAGCCGCCGAGCGTCTCGTGCACGACGACGTACCCGGCAACATCGCGGCGCGCCTCGAGCAGGAGAACGGCGACGCACGGGCCGCGATCGCATCTGCTCCGCACACGCTGTCGCTCGACCTGACCATCGAGCGCAGCGCCTCGATGCCGCTGGAGGGCCGCGGCACGGTCGCGCGGTGGGATCCCGACGTCGACCGGATGACGGTCTGGACGTCCACGCAGACCTCGACGGGGGTGCGCGCAGCTGTGGCGGTCAAGCTGGGGCTCGACCTCGGCCAGGTCGACGTCGTGACCCCCGACGTGGGTGGCGGGTTCGGCGTCAAGATCAACCACCCGTGGCCCGAGGAGCTGCTGGTCCCGATGGCGGCCCGCCACCTCCGCCGGATGGTGAAGTTCACCGAGGACCGGCGCGAACACTTCATCTCCTCGGCCCACGAGCGCGGGCAGGTCCACCACGTCGAGGTGGGGTACGACGACGACGGGCGCGTGCTGGGCCTCGACGTGCAGTTCTGGCACGACAACGGGGCCTACACGCCGTACGGCCTGATCGTGCCGATCATCACCTCGACGCAGCTCCTCGGCCCCTACAAGCCGGGGTCCTACCGGGTCGTCTTCGAGAGCCTCTACACGAACACGGTGATGGTCACGCCGTACCGCGGGGCCGGGCGGCCGCAGGGCTGCTACGTGATGGAGCGGACCATGGACGCGATCGCCGAGGCCCTCGGCCGCGACCGCGCCGACGTCCGGGCCGTGAACTTCATCCAGCCCGACGAGTTCCCCTACGACCAAGGCCTGATCTTCCAGGACGGGCGCGAGCTGGAGTACGACTCCGGCGACTACCCGGCTTCGCTGCAGAAGCTCAAGGACCTGGTCGGGTGGGACGAGTTCCCGCGGTTCCGCGAGGAGATGGCGGCCGAGGGCCGTCGGGTCGGCATCGGGATCGCCTGCTACGTCGAGGGCACGGGCGTGGGTCCCTACGAGGGCGCCCACGTCACCATCGAGACCACCGGCAAGGTCAAGGTCGCGACCGGCCTGACCACGCAGGGCCAGGGCCATGCGACCGTGTTCGCCCAGATCGCCGCCGACGTGCTGGGCTGCCGCTTCGAGGACGTCGAGGTCGTCACCGGCGACACCCGCCGGATGCCGTACGCCGTCGGCACGTTCGCCTCGCGGGCGGCGGTGATGAGTGGCTCGGCGATCCACCTGGCGGCCACCCGGACCCGCGAGAAGATCCTCCGGATCGCCTCCGACGCGCTCGAGGCCTCGCCCGACGATCTCGAGATCGTCGACGGAGTGGTCTCGGTGCGCGGCACCGACGCCTCCATCGACCTCGGGACCATCGCGGTGCTGTCCAACCCGCTCCGCTACGCCTTCGACGAGGCGTCGAAGGCGGCCACGCAGTTCTCGGTCGGCGACCCCGGCAAGCCGCCGGTCGCCGAGGACGACGAGCCGGGCCTCGAGGGTCGGGACTTCTACAGCCCGGAGCGCTCGACGTTCGCCTCGGGCATGCACGCGGTGATCGTGGAGACCGACCCCGACACCGCCGAGATCAGGATCCTCAAGTACGCCGTCGTCCACGACTGCGGCCCGCTGATCAACCCGATGATCGTCGAGGGCCAGATCCAGGGCGGGGTCGCGCAGGGCGTCGGCGGCGCCCTGCTCGAGCGGATGGCCTACGACGAGTCCGGCCAGCTGCTCAACGCGTCGTTCATGGACTTCCTGATGCCCTACGTCACCGAGGTGCCCGCGCGCATCGACATCGACCACCTCGAGACGCCCTCGCCCCTGAACCCCCTCGGCATCAAGGGCGCCGGCGAGGCCGGCGTGATCCCGTCGGCCGCGGTGTTCGCGTCGGCGATCTCCGACGCCGAGGGCTTCGCGATCACCGCGATGCCGATCTCGCCCTCCGACCTGTTCGCCCTCCGCGAGGCCCACTCGGCGGTCGAGCCTGTCGAGACCCAGGAGTCGTCATGAAGATCACCGGACACAACAGCATCCCGTTCCCCGTGGAGCAGGTCTGGGACGCCCTGCTCGACCCCGCCGTCCTGGTTCGCACCATCCCCGGCTGCGAGCGCCTCGAGACGACCGGTGAGCACACCTACGACATGACCGTCACCGCGGGCGTCGCCTCGATCAAGGGCACCTACGCCGGAACCTGCGCGCTCTCCGACCTGGTGCCCCACGAGTCGCTGGCGATGCGCCTCCAGGGCGCCGGTGCGCCAGGCACCATCGACGCCACGGTGCACGTGTCGTTCCGTGCCGGCGAGGACGGCCGGACCACCGTCGAGTACGACGCCGACGCCGTCGTCGGCGGCATGGTCGGCGGAGTCGGCCAGCGGATGCTGGCCTCGGTGTCCAAGCGGATGGCCGGTGAGTTCTTCGACAACGTCGCCGGGGCGATCGACGGCGAGGGAGCCGCGCCCGTGGCAGCCTCCGCGGCCGGCGAGCCGGCCGTCGGTCAGGTGTTCACCGCCCCCGCCCGTCCGGTCTCCGCCCAGCAGGACTTCCTCAAGGGCATCGCCGTCGGCGCCGGCCTGGTGCTCCTCGGCGTCGTCGCCGGCTCCCTCTTCGGCCGGCGGCGGCGGTGAGCTCGATCGACGTCGGCTCCACGGCCCGCGCGATGGCGGACGCCGTACGCCGCAAGAAGATCTCCGCCCGCGAGCTGCTCGACCTCCACCTCGCCCGGATCGCCGAGCGCAACCCGCAGCTCAACGCGATCGTCTCGCTCGACGAGGAGCGCGCGCGGGCCGGTGCGGCCGAGGCGGATGCCGCGACGGCCCGGGGCGACGTGCTCGGCGCGCTCCACGGGCTGCCGTTCGCGTTCAAGGACACCCACGAGGCCGCCGGCTGGCCCACGACGTACGGCTCGCCGCTCTTCGCCGACCACGTCTCCGACACCGACGACCTCATCGTCGCCCGCATCCGGGGCGCCGGTGCGGTCCCGATCGGGAAGACCAACGTGCCGGAGTTCGCGGCCGGCTCCCACACCTTCAACACCGTCTTCGGCACCACCCTCAACCCGGTCGACCCGACCCGCTCGGCCGGCGGCTCGAGCGGGGGAGCGGCCTGCGCCCTGCGCGCGGGGATGGTGCCGCTCGCGGACGGCTCCGACATGGGCGGCTCGCTGCGCAACCCAGCGTCGTTCTGCGGTGTCGTCGGGCTCCGCCCCTCGCTGGGCCGGGTGCCGTCGTGGCCGACCGACAACCTCTGGGAGACCACGGGCACCAGCGGCCCGCTCGCACGCAACGTCGACGACCTGGCCCTCCTGCTCGCGGTCATCGCCGGGCCCGACCCACGGGTGCCGACCGCGCTCGCCGACCCGGGCGCGGCGTTCGCGCCTCCGGTCACCGGCGACCTGCGCGGGCTGCGCGTGGCGCTCAGCCACGACCTCGGCGGACTCCTGGAGGTCGACACCGAGGTGGCCCGCGTGGTGGAGGAGGCCGGAGCCCGGTTCGCGACCGCCGGCGCCCACGTGGAGCCGGCGTACCCCGACCTCGCCGAGGCCGAGGACACCTTCCGCACCCTGCGCGCCTGGCTCTTCCAGGCGGGCTTCGGCGAGCTCCTGGCCGCCCACCCTGACGCGTTCAAGCGGTCGCTGGCCGACAACATCCGGGCCGGCGAGAGCCTCACCGGCGCCGACGTCGCCCGTGCCTACACGCAGCGCACCGTGCTGACCGAGCGGATGCGCCTGTTCTTCGAGTCGTACGACGTGCTGGTGCTGCCCACCTCGCAGGTGCCGCCGTTCCCCGCGGACCAGGAGTACCCGGCCGCGATCAACGGCCGCCCGATGGCGACGTACCTCGACTGGATGCGGTCGGCCTACGTGATCACCGTGACCGGGTGCCCGGCCATCTCGGTGCCGGCCGGCACGACCAGCGACGGACTGCCGGTGGGGGTCCAGATCGTCGCGCCGTTCGGCGCGGACCGGCGGCTGCTCGAGGTCGCCGCTGCGTTCGAGCACCTGGTCCTGGCCGAACAGGGTTCCCGCGCCTGACACCCGACGTTCGCCTGGTGGCACGGGTTACCTGTTGTTCTAGGGTCGATTCAACGTCCGTGCCGATCGGGAGGTCTCGTCGATGATCCGTCGTACCGCTGTGTTCCGTCTGTCCACCGTCGCCGTCGGCGCCCTCACCGCCGCCGTGGTGACCCTCTCCCCGGCCGCCGTCGCGCGTCACGGCTCGCACCTCCCCGCGGGTGCGGGAGCCTGCCCGCCGAAGGCCGTCGCGCTCGGGTTCAGCGACGGGCTCGACAAGGCCGTCGTCGACGGCGTGACCGTGGGCGGGCTGTCCGACATCGCCTGGGACGCGCACCGGCACGCCTACGCCTCCACCGTCGACAACCACGCGACCGACCCGTCGCGCATCTGGTTCTGGCAGGACCCCGAGCACGCCCACGTGGTCGGCGAGCCCCTGGTCCTGAAGGCCCCCGACGGCACGCCGTACACCGGCGCGACGGCGGACAACGAGGGCCTCGCGGTGCTTCCGGACGGCGACTTCCTGGTCAGCTCGGAGACCGAGCCGTCCATCCGGGTCTTCGGACGGGACGGCGTGCAGCGCGCGCAGCTCCCGGTCCCCGACCGGTTCCGCGTGGCCCCCGCGGGCGAGGCCACCGCCAACGCCACCCTCGAGGGCCTGACGCTCACGCCCGACGGTCGTCGCGTCGTCGCTGCCATGGAGGGCACCCTCAGCGGAGACGTGGGCGCCGACGGCACCAACACCTACCGTCGCTTCCTGGTCTACGACCGGTCGCACTCCGGTTGGCGGTTGACCCGCCAGCTGGCCTACCGGGTCGAGCCCGGCAACCGGATCGCGGAGGTCCAGGCGTACGGGCGCGACGGTCTGCTCGTGCTCGAGGCGGCCTTCGACCCCGCCGTCGGCAACACGATCGAGCTGTACGCCGTGCACACCCACGGCGCGCGCGATGTCACCCGGACGCCGGACCTGTCCTCGGCGCCGGCGCACGCCGTGCTGCAGAAGACCCTCGTGGCCGACGTCACCGCGTGCCCCGACCTCGGCGCGACGTCCAAGGAGACGCAGACCAACCCGCTCATGGACAACTTCGAGGGGATGACCGTCCTCCCGGTGGGCCGGGGAGCTCAGCGCCACCATGGCGGCGGCGATCATCACGGGTCGGGCGAGCTCGCGCGGGTGGTCCTGATCAGCGACGACAACTTCAGCGCCACGCAGACCACGCGCGTGCTGGACCTCGCTGCGCTCCTCCCGTAGGGCGGAACCGGCTGTCCACAGCCCGCGACGCGGTCTGTGGATTTCCGGGGGCTCTTCTGTGGAGGAACCCCGGCCAACCTGTGGACGACACGCCGGAACTCGAGGTATGTGAAGAAAAGGTCGAGAAAGCCCTTGTGGGGGTGGGGTTCCAGGCCATAGAACTCTCCTCACGCGCTTCCTCCGGGGAGAGCGGGATCGGCCGGAGAAGAAGATCCATACGGTGGCCGCCCAGCTTGCTGGGAGAGGTACCGCGGAGGCCAGGTGACGGGGCCGCCGGGGTCGGAGGAGTCGGCTGGATCGATCGGGAGCGTCACCAGTACCGGTCGATGGTGAGGAACCGCGGGCTTGCCCGCGGAGGATCACCAGTGGAAGGGCCCTTGTAGCTCATACCTACGAGGGCCCTTCTCCCATTTCCGGCCCGCTCGCGTTCCTGCTCGGTCTGGAGGGAGTGACCCTGATGCGGGGCTTCGAGCTGCCCGATCTCCACAGTGACCGTGGTCTCCTGTGGACAGCGGGCCGATCTCTGTGGACGACGCGGGGCGCTTCTGTGGACGACACGCCGGAAACCGAAGTATGTCGAGAAAAGGTGCCGAAACCCCTTGTGGGAGTGGGGTTCCAGGCCATAGAACTCTCCTCACGCACTTCCTCAGGGAAGAGCGGGATCGGTCGGAGACGAAGATCCATACGATGCTCGACCAGCTTGCTGGACGAGGGTCGCGGAGGCCAGGTGACGGAGGCCGCCGGGGTCGGAGGCGAAGACTGGATCGATCGGGAGCGTCACCAGTACCGGTCGATGGTGAGGGGCCGCGGGCTTGCCTGCGGAGGCTCACCTGTGGAAGGGCCCTTGTAGCTCATACCTATGAGGGCCCTTCTCCCATTTCCGAGCGCAACGCGTCCCGAGAACACCCGGCTATTCCAGTCGCGCGCGCCGAACGCAGCGAGGATGCTGGGCGTCCTGTGAGTGACGACCAGGAGAACGATGACAGACGATGCAACGGCACTTCTCGCGGTGTACGACGCGCAGCTGCGCGGGGCCGCCGAGGTGGCCGGCGCCCTGAGCTGGGACCGCTCCGGGCCGTTGTGGCGGGCCCTGTTCACCAACGGTGGCTTCGTCAGCTACGAGTCGCTGGAGGGCGTCGCCGACGTCGACGGCCTGATCGCCGAGACCGTCGCCTACTTCGCGGCCAACCCCGCGATGGAGGAGTTCGAGTGGAAGACCCGTGGCCACGACTGGCCGCCCGACCTCGGTGACCGGCTCGAGGCCCACGGCCTGGTGCCGGAGGAGCTCGAGACGGTGATGGTGGGCGAGGCGACGGCGCTCGCGGTCGACGTCGAGCTGCCCGACGGCCTGACCGTACGTCGCGTGGACCAGCTGCCGGAGCGCGACGCGATCGTGTCGGCGGCGGCCGAGATGCAGCGCGACGTGTTCGGCGGCGGCCCATCACCCGAGGAGGTGCTCGACCGGCTCGTCCGGCTCGGCGCGCTCGAGCAGTTCTGGGTCGCCGAGGCCGAGGGCCGGGTCGTCAGCGCCGGCCGGCTCGACTTCGTCGAGGGCACCGAGTTCGCCGGGCTGTGGGGCGGCGCGACGCTGCCCGAGTGGCGCGGCCGCGGCATCTACCGCGCCCTGACCGCCGCGAGGGCGCGGTCGGCGCTGGCCGACGGGGTGCGCTACCTGCAGAGCGACTGCAGCCCGATGTCGCGTCCGATCCTGGAGCGCTCGGGCCTGGTCGCGGTCACGACCAGCACGCCGTACGTCTGGCACCGCTGAGACCCAGGCGGGTCCCCGGAGCGGGTACGGCAAGATGAACGGGTGCTCTACGGCCTCATGCATCGGCTGGTCCCGCCGCTGCTGCGCGCCCTCTGGCGGCCGCGTGTCAGTGGCACCGAGAACATCCCGCTCACGGGTCCTCTCCTCATCGCCAGCAACCACCGGAGCTTCATCGACAGCGTGGTGATCCCCGCCGTGGCGCCCAGGCCGGTCAGCTTCCTGGCCAAGAAGGACTACTTCGAGGGCCCGGGGATCAAGGGTTTCCTGATCAAGACGTGGTTCGAGATCGTGGGTGCCCTGCCGGTCGACCGCGACGACTCCAAGGCGGCCCTGGCCAGCCTCGACACCGCGCTCGGCGTGCTCGCCGAAGGTGGCGCGTTCGGCATCTATCCCGAGGGCACCCGCTCACGCGACGGCCGCCTCTACCGCGGGCGCACCGGTGTGGCCCAGCTCGCCCTCACCTCGGGTGCCCCGATCGTCCCGGTCGGGCTGATCGGGACCGAGCGGCTGCAGCCGGTCGGCTCCAACCGACCGCGGCTCGTCCGGGTGACCGTGCGGTTCGGCGAGCCGATCGACGTCCGCGGGCGGTACGACGGCGTACCTCCCGGCCGCGCGCGGCGCGAGATCACCGACCAGATCATGACCGAGATCCAGCGGCTGACCGGGCAGGAGGAGGCCGGCGTCTACAACGAGCGGCCGCCCGACGCCTGACCAGGGCGGTGGCCCGGCGGGCCTGCTTGAATCGACCCCATGCAGTCGCGTCGCCGGATCAGGGTCGGCATCGACACCGGTGGCACCTTCACCGACGTGGTCGCGCTCGACGAGGACACCGGCGAGCTGGTCACCACCAAGACGCCCTCCACGCCGGCCAACCCGGCCGACGGGTTCCTGGCCGGCATCGACAAGGTGCTGGCGCTGATGGGCGACCTGGCGGGTGACTCCATCGGCGCGGTCAGCCACGGCACGACCGTCGCCACCAACCAGCTCCTCGAGGGCAAGGTGGACCGGCTCGGCTTCATCACCACCGAGGGGTACGACGCGATGCTCGAGATCGCGCGCCAGTCGGTGCCCGACGGCTACGGCAACTCCTACTTCTGGGTGAAGCCGCCCCGGATCGTGCCGCGCGACCTGGTGCGCTCGGTCGGCGGCCGGCTCGACTTCACCGGCGCCGAGGTGCGGCGGTTCGACGAGGAGGGCGCGCGCGAGGTCGCCCGTTGGTTCCGCGCCCGCGGCGTCGACACCCTCGGCGTCTGCTTCCTGCACTCCTACGCCGACCCCCGGCACGAGGAGCGGATGCGCCAGATCCTGACCGAGGAGCACCCCGACGCGGTGGTCAGCATCAGCAGCGAGGTGCTGCGGGAGTACCGCGAGTACGAGCGCGCGATGACGACGCTCGTGGACGCCGCGGTCAAGCCACGGCTCTCGGCGTACGTCGCGAACATCGGCGCCCGGCTCGCGGCGTACGTCGGCGATCCCGCGGCGCGCGTGCCGTTCTACGTGATGAAGTCGAACGGCGGCGTGCTCAGCGCGGAGGAGGTGGTGCACCAGCCGATCACCACCGTCCTCAGCGGCCCGGCGGCGGGTGCCCTCGGCGCGGCGCTGATCGCACAGGTGGCGGGCTTCGACCGAGTGCTCACCTGCGACGGTGGCGGCACCTCGACCGACGTCTCGGTGGTCGTCGACGGGCAGCCCACGCTGACCACCGAGGGAACGGTCGGCGCGTTCCCGAGCAAGATCCCGATGATCGACGTGGTGACGGTGGGCGCGGGCGGCGGCTCGATCGCCTGGCTGTCCCCGGAGGGCGCGCTCAAGGTCGGCCCGCAGTCGGCGGGCGCCGACCCCGGCCCGCTCTGCTACGCCCGCGGCGGCACCGACGTGACCATCACCGACGCCCACGTGGTCCTCGGGCGGATCCCGCCGCACCTGCTGGGCGGTGAGATCCCGCTCGACGTGGAGGCCGCGCGTGAGGGCATCGACGGGCTGGCCGCCGACCTCGGGCTGAGCCCCGCGGCCGCGGCGGTCGGCGTGCTCGAGATCTCCGCGTGGAACCAGGCGAACGCCCTGCGCCAGGTCACGGTCAAGCGCGGCCTCGACGTCCGTGACTTCACCCTCACCACCTTCGGCGGGTCCGGCTCGCTGCTGCTGTGCCGGCTGATGGACGTCCTCGGCATCCCGACCGTCCTGGTGCCGCCCGACCCGGGCAACGTCTCGGCGTTCGGGCTGCTCACCGTCGACGTGAAGAACGACTACGTGCTGACCCGGGTCTGTCTCGACGAGCACCTCGACCCGGGCCTGCTCCGGACGGCGTACGCCGACCTGACCGCGAAGGCGCGCGACGCCCTGCTGCGCGAGGGGTTCGTCGAGGACGACCACGTCTTCGCACGCACCGCCGACCTGCGCTACTTCGGCCAGGCCTTCGAGGTGCGCGTCCCGGTGCCCGACGGCGACCTGGACCGGGCCGCCCTCGACGCCGTGGCCGCGACGTTCCACGCCGAGCACCGTGGGCTCTACGGCTACGACTTCGCCGGCGACCCGTCCCAGCAGGTCGAGTGGGTCAACCTCCGGGTCTCCGGGGTCGGCCCGATCACCCGCCCGGAGATCAGGCGCCGGCTCCACGGGTCGTCCGCCCCAGGTGTGGCTAGAGCCACACGTCAGGCGGACGACCCCACTCGCCAGGTCTGCTTCGACGCCGAGGTGGGGTACGTCGACACTCCGATCCTCCAGCGCAGCGGGCTCGTGCCGGGAGACACCGTCGAGGGGCCGGCTGTCATCGAGGAGTACGGGTCGACGGTGCCGCTCCATCCCGGCTTCGTCGCCACCCTGGACGACTTCGGCAACCTGCTGGTACGTCGTACGGAGGCCGGCCGATGAGCCGCCGCGTCCCGACGGACTTCCCGTTCGGCCCGCTGACAGCGGACGCGGGGGCGAGCGCCGACCCGGTGCTGGTCGAGATCGTGCAGGGCTCGCTGGCCAGTGTCGAGGCCGAGGTCGAGACCGCGATCGCGCGGACCAGTCGCAGTCCGATGATCCGCGACGCCCACGACTTCCGGGCCGGCATCCACGACCGTCTGCTGCGCAAGCTCACCGGTCGCTCCTACTCCGCGCTGGTCCACCCGGTCGCGCGCGACTTCCCGATCGCGGAGATGCGTGAGGGCGACGTGTTCTTCCACAACGACGTCTACCGCTCCGAGGGCGGGATCGGGCACCTGCCCGACCTCTGCGTCACCGTGCCGGTGTTCGCCGACGGGCGGGTCACCGCGTTCGTGCAGGCCTTCGGGCACCACGACGACATCGGCGGCGCGGTGCCGGGCTCGATGCCGAGCGGGGCGACCACGGTGTTCGAGGAGGGGCTGATGGTCCCCCCGATCCGGCTGTGGGACGCCGGCGTACCGAACCGTGCGGCGCTGGCGATCATGACGCGGAACTCCCGGATGCCCGAGTCGCTGGCGGCCGACCTCGACGCGGAGTGCTCGGCGTGCCTGATGGGGGCGCGGCGGCTCGGTGAGCTGTTCGAGCGGTACGGCGTCGCCGAGGTCGAGGCCTGCTTCGACGCGATCATCGACCGCACCACTCAGACCTACCGGCGCGAGATCCTGGGCCGGATCCCGGTCGGCTCCTGGGTCTGGGAGGACTACGCCGAGCACGACGGCGTCGACGAGCCGCGGCTGCACACCCAGCGGATCACGCTCACCCGCACCGCCGCGGACGACCCCGAGGGCGAGCGGCTGGTGCTCGACTTCGACGGGACCGGGCCGCAGGCGAAGGGGCCGATCAACCACTGCGGTGACTACAGCGACGGCGTCTTCCTCAAGAAGTGGCTCGCCCCGATCCTGCGCAACCTCGCCGAGACGCCGGAGCGGATGGCCGAGCTCGACGTCAACGAGGGCGTCGTACCCCTGATCGAGATGCGGTTCCCCGAGCCGGGCACCCTGCTCACCCCGGTCTTCCCGGCGCCGACCAACGCCCGCACCTTCGTGATCCTGCGGCTGCTCGGGTGTGCTGGCGGGCGTGCTCGCGAAGGCCGTCGACGGGCAGATGCCGGCCGACCAGGAGACCATCCGCTACACCGGCGTGTACGGCGACGATGCCGACGGCCGCAGCTACCTGATGCGCGAGGTGCTGGGCGGGGGGTCCGGTGGCCGGCCGTACGCCGACGGCGAGGACACCATCCACGTCGTGCCCGACTCGCGGAACCTGCCGACCGAGTTCACCGAGGCCCGCTTCCCGTTCCGGGTCGAGGCGCTGTCGCTCGCGGTCGACAGCGGTGGCGCCGGCCTCCACCGCGGCGGCTGCGGCTACGAGAAGCACATCCGGATGCTGCGCGACGCCCACTTCATGTCGATCGCCGACCGCTCCATCCTGTCCTGCTGGGGCGTCAAGGGTGGGAAGGCCGGGCGGCCGTTCCAGGTGACGATCGATCCCGGTGGGCCGGCCGAGCGCGAGGTCGACGCCCTGGCCGACGCCGAGCCGGTGCGAGCCGGCGAGGTGATCCGGATCCGCACGACGGGCGGCGGCGGTTGGGGCGACCCGCTGGCGCGCGACCCCGCGCTCGTCGTACGCGACGTGGTGTGGCGCAAGGTCTCGCCCGAGGCCGCGCTGCGCGACTACGCCGTGGTGCTGACGGGGTCGGGACACGACCTGGGGTACGACGCCGAGGCGACCACCACCGAACGCGCGTCGCGATCGCGCGACTCCGGGGCCTTCTTCGACCGAGGCCCGGGCTATGCCCGCCTCGCCGGTGGCAGGACGCATGCCGAGGTGGACGTGCGGCCATGAGTCTCTCCGACGACGACCTGCGGCACCTACGTCGCTGCGTCGACCTGGCCCGCGAGGCACTCGAGGCCGGCGACGACCCGTTCGGCTCCGTGCTGGTGGACGGCGACGGCGCGATCTTGCGCGAGGAGCGCAACCGGGCCGGCGCGGGGGACGAGACCCAGCACCCCGAACTGTCCCTCGCGCGCTGGTCGGCGACGCTCAGCCCGGAGGTGCGTGCCACATCGACCGTCTACACCTCCGGTGAGCACTGCCCGATGTGTTCGGCCGCGCACGCCTGGATGGGCCTCGGCCGTCTGGTCTACGCCGTCTCCGCCGCCCGGCTGTCGCAGTGGCGGGCGGACTGGGGACTCGCCGACGGGCCTGTGCGGGTCTTGGCAGTGAGGCAGGTCGCGCCCGGTGTCGCGGTGGACGGGCCAGCACCCGAGCTCGAGGACGAGCTGCGTGCCCTGCACCACCGCGCCGCCAGGCGGGCCGGCGTCGACAGCTGAGCCGCCGATCACCGATCGCGATCGTCGCCAGTGGCGATCACGTCTGGTTCCACCGCGGTGCGGGGTGTCTCCTGGTGACCTGCCCGAGAGGAGAAGGCCGTGCACGTGTTCCTGGCCGGCGCCACCGGGGTCCTCGGACGACGGGTGGTGCAGCTCCTGGTCGCCGACGGTCACGAGGTGACCGGTCTCGCCCGCACCCCGGAGGCAGCGACGCGACTGGGGTCATGGGGTGCGGTCCCGGTGCACGCGGACGCGACGGACTCCGACAGGGTCGTGGCGGCGGTCATGGCGGCGCACCCGGACGTCGTGATGAACCAGCTCACCGATCTCGGCCGCGGCGTCGGGCCCGCCAACAGCGTGCTGCGGCACGTCACCAGCCGAATCCTGGCCGACGCCGCCCGCGCGGCTGAGGTCCCGCGAGTCGTGGCCCAGAGCATCGCCTGGGCCTATGCCCCAGGCGACGCTCCGGCGGCTGAGGAGGAGCCGCTCGACGTCTCCGCCGACGACCCGCGTGGAGTCACCACGAGGGCAGTCGCGGCGCTGGAGCGCGCCACGGCCGAGGCGCCCGAGTGGGTCGTCCTCCGGTACGGGATGCTGTACGGCCCGGACACGTGGTTCCGGGCCGACGGCGAGCGGGTGGACGATCTGCGCCGCGGTGATCTCGGCCCAGGGCCCGACGTGACCAGCTTCCTGCACGTCGACGACGCCTCCCGGGCGGCTGTCTCGGCCCTGGCCTGGCCCTCGGGGGCGGTCAATGTGACCGACGACCGGCCCGCGCCCGCGGACGATTGGGTGCCCGCTCTCGCGAGAGCGGCGGGCGTGCGGGTGCCGTCCCGCGACGCCGATCCTCGGCGTACCCCCTGGGCACGGGGCGCCGACAACGCCCTGCTGCACACCCGGGGCTTCGTCCTCGAGCACCCGACCTGGTTCCCACGGTTCGCGCTGTGAGCACGACGGGACGCGCGCGTCCGCAGGCTCTTCGGCCGATCGTCACGTCGTGGCACCATGCCCAGGTGGAGCTGCGACAGATCGAGTACTTCGTCGCCGTCGCGGAGCACCTCCACTTCGGGCGCGCGGCTGAGGCGCTCTCGATCGGTCAGCCGGCCGTCAGCCAGCAGCTGGCCAGACTCGAGCGCGAGCTGGGCGTCGAGCTGATCGACCGCACGCACCGCAGCGTGCGGCTGACACCCGCCGGTGCGCGTTTCCTGCCGGAGGCCCGTGCCGTCCTGGCTGCGGTGGCCAAGGCCCGAGCAACGGCCGTCGAGACGCCGTCCCCAGCACCGGAGCGTCGACTGAGGCTCGGCGCCAGCAGCGGCCTCGGCGTACGGCTGACGAAGGTCCTCGCGGCCCTCGAGGCGCTCGATCCGCCCGTGCACGCCGACGTTGTGTCCGCGCCGACCCGGGCGCGGCTGGAGAGGGTCGCCGCAGGTCAGCTGGACGCCGCGTTCGTACGCGGCGTGACCTCCGCACCCGGCATCGAGCTGATCGAGATGTGGTCCGACCAGCTCCTCGTCCTGCTACCAGCGGCACACCCGCTGGCGGCGGAGAACACCGTGCCGCTGGCGGCACTCGCCGACCTCCCGTTGCGGATCGTCGGCCGACGCGCCAACCCGCCCCTGGTCGACCTCGTGTTCTCGGCGTGCTCCGAGGCGGGCTTCACCCCTGCGCTGGCCGACCATCCGGACCACATCGAGAACGTCATGGCGGCCATCGGGTCAGGCACCCCGACGTGGACCGTCGTCTACGAGCCGTACGCGCGGATGCTGAACCCCGAGCACGTCGCGTTCCGGCCGTCCGACCCGCCCCTGCGGATGATGACCGCGCTGGCCGTTCCGGAGGATGCGACCACCCTCACCATCGCCCCTCTGTTGCGCGCGTGCGCGGTCGCGGCCTCGGTCGACTAGCCACCTGCACCGACCTTCTGTGGGTCGTTCACGATCACTCATCGTGATGGCTGGGCGCGCGGTTCCCGCGTTGTTCGGCTCACCGCTCGGACGTTCGATGGATGACGAGCGATCCCACGACGTCGGAGACCACTGCCATGACCATCGGTGAGCACGAGCCAGGTCCTCACGGGCCACAGGGGATCACCTTGTCGGTGCTGTTGATAGCTACCTTCATGGGACAGTTCGACTTCTTCGTGGTCAACGTCGCGGCGCCTTCGCTGCGCACCGATCTCCACGCCAACGAGGTGGCGCTGCAGCTGATCGTGGGTGGCTACGCGTTCAGCTACGCGGCAGGGTTGATCACCGGCGGTCGCCTGGGAGACCTGTTCGGTCACCGGCGCATCTACGTCGTCGGGATGTCGTCGTTCACCGTCGCGTCGCTGCTCTGCGGACTGGCCTCCACGCCGGGACAGCTGATCGCGTTCCGGCTGCTGCAGGGTCTGACAGCCGCGGCCATGCTTCCGCAGGTCCTCGGGCTGATCACGGCCACGGTGCCGGCGTCGGCCCGGCCGCGCGCGATGGCGTGGTACGCCGTGGCGTCCGGCCTCGGCGGCATCGGCGGCCAGGTGCTGGGCGGACTGCTCGTGAGCGCTGACGTCGCGGGGCTGGGGTGGCGGGGCATCTTCCTGGTCAATGTGCCCGTCGGCATCGGCGGGGCGGTGCTGGCCCGGCGCCGGTTGCCCGACCCGGCCCCGCGCGTGCGTGAGACGCGGCTCGACCCTCTCGGCGCGCTCGGGTTCACCGTGACCTTCGCCCTCGTGCTGGTGCCGCTGACGTTGGGTCGGAACGTGCAGTGGGCCGGCTGGACCCGGGTCTCCCTGGCGGGGGCGCTCGTCATCTGCCTGGCCACCCTGGGTTGGCAGCGGGTGCTCGCCGCCCGGGGCGGCGCCCCGCTGCTCGACCTCCGCTTGCTGGTCCTGCCGTCGTTCCGCCTGGGGCTGGTGGCGAACCTCGCCTTCGTCGGGTTCTTCTCGAGCTTCATGTTCACCCTGACCCTGTTCCTGCAGGTGGGGCTGGGCCTCAGCGCGTTCCGTGCTGGGCTGGCCTTCACGCCGCTCGCCGTGCTCTTCTCGGCGACGGCGCTGAAAGGCCCCCGTCTGCAGGCCAGGCTCGGGCCTGCGGTCCCGGCGTTCGGCGCCTGCCTGTCTGCCGCCGCCATGCTCGGTCTGGCTGCACTGGTCGGCTTCGGAGGAGGCGACGTGTCGGTCTGGCAGGTGGGGGCGGTCGCCTCGATCACCGGGATCGGCAACGGTCTGACACTCCCGCTGCTGATCGGAGCGTCACTGGTCGACGTGGCGCCCGACCGCGCGGGCGCGGCGTCGGGTGCCCTCACCACCGCTCAGCAGTTCGGCGGCGCCGCGGGCGTGGCGCTGGTGGGCAGCGTGTTCTTCGCCGTCGCGGGCGCTCATCCGCGGCCGGACGGTCTGGCCGCGGCCATGGCCCGGTCGTCCGTCGTCGAGGCTGCCATCGTGCTGAGCGTCGCCGCACTCGTCGCCGGAGCCTCCCGTTCCCGTACGAACGCTCGACCCACCATGGCACCGATCGCGGTGCGTGATCGCTGCGAGTCGTGACTGCGCCTGGTTCGCGTCCGGCCGGGCGACTGCACTGGAGTCGGGGCCGGCACCGTGCCGGCCCGCAGAGTGGAGGTAACCATGCCCACCGTGACCGTCCTTCAGGGACCGCGACCCGTCGAGCTCAAGCGGGAGCTCGTCACCCGCATCACCGATGCCTTCGTCGACACCCTCGGGGTGCCGGCCGACAGCGTCCAGGTCTGGATCCAGGAGACACCCACCGAGAGCTGGGGCCAGGGCGGCGTCCTGACCTCCGACCGATGACCACCGCGGCGACGCCGGCGCTGCCGGCCACCATGCCGGCCTGGGTCCCCCTGGGTCGGGACCGGCCCACGGTCGGCCAGGACCTGATCGGCGTCCCCGAGCCGGAGCGGGGCGAGGTGCTGGTGGCGGTCGGGGCGTACTCGGTGAAGGCCCCGTCCAGGCGGCGATCGCCCACTTCGACTACACGCGTGGTGACCACGGCGTCGAGGGCTTCGGTAGCGACCTCGCCACGCTGGTCCGGCTCGTCGCCACCGACCGGCTCCACCCCGAGCTCGGGACGGTCCGCCCCTGGACGGAGACCCCGGACGTGATCGCGCGTCTCCGGGAGCGACGGATCAGGGGCAAGGCCGTGCTCGTCCTGCCCGGGTCACCCACCGAGGTCGGCAACGATCCGATCCGCGTCCCCGAGGAGATCTCATGACCAGCGCACAGCCCACCGACCCGACCCGCCGCGTGGGCGGCGTCAGCACCGAGCAGCGCGACAGCCGGACCGAGCAGACGCGCAGAGTCGTGGAGGCGTACGTCGCGGCCCTGGGTCGGGGCGACCTCGCCGCCCTGCGGTCCAGCTTCGCCCCGGACGCCACCTGGACGGTCGGCGGTGACATGCCGGTGTCGGGCACCTGGAGCCGGCCCGAGGGGATCATCGACGGATTCCTGGCGCGGATGACCGAACGACTCGACACGTCCCGCCCGTTGACGCAGGAGATCCACGGCATCGTCGCGGACGGGGACCGGGCCGTCGCCGAGTGGACGAGCCGGGCGACCACGGCAGAGGGCGCGTCGTACCAGAACAACTATGCGGTCGTGTTCGACGTGTGCGACGGATTGATCACCGCCGTGCGGGAGTACCTCGACACCGCCTACGCCGCGCGCGTGCTGTTCGCGACCGGCCGCTGAGCGCCGTTCTCGTCGTCAGCGACTCCTCATCGGACGGACGAGATGCCGGGACCCCCCGGTACCCGGCATCTGTCCGAGCGGGTGTGCCGCTCGACGGGAGAGCCTAGGCAATCGGGGATCACTTATCGCGGATGTAGTTGTGTGATGCGCGGAGGTAGTTGTGTGACGGCCCGATTCGCGTTGTCATGGACCCCGTCCCCCTACGGCGGCACCTCAGTCGCCGGGGATCGGGAGGAGGGACACCCATGGAGGGCGAGTTCGCCGTCCCCCGGAGCTTCCCGGACGCCTTCGCGGAGGCGCTCCAACGCCGTGGCGTGAGTCTCGCGTGGCTGCACCAGCGGCTGGTCGAGCGCGGCCACCCGGTGAGTCCGGCGGCCCTGAGCTACTGGCGCTCCGGCCGCAGCCAGCCCGAGCGTGGCACCTCTCTCGACGCACTGGGCGAGATCGAACGGCTGCTGCGCGTCACGCCCGGCGCGCTCACCGACCGGCTGGGACCCTCGCGAAGGCCCGGGCCGCGGCCCGGTGAGAAGACCGTGCGCGAGCTGTTCGCGGACACGCCGGGGGTCCAGCCGGCGCTCGACGCGCTCGGCTTCGAGGGGTTGTACGACGAGCTGGTCGAGGTGCTGCGCCACCTCACCATCGACGTCGACTCCGCAGGGCGGGCCACGACGGTCCAGGTGCGGGTCGTCGTACAGGCGCGCTGTGACGGTGCGCGTCGTCGACCCCTGATCGTGACGCTCGACGAGGCGGGCCGGGCCCCGAGGTTCATCCCGAACGTCGGGTGCAGCCTCGGGCGGCAGCGCACCGACCTCGAGAGCGGTGTGTTCTCGGCCGAGCTGCTGATCGACCGGGCGCTGGCCCGCGACGAGACCTGCGTGTACGAGCTCTGCGTGGAGCTGCCCGAGCCGTCGGCGGACCGGCAGTTCGACCACTACGCGGCCCGGCGGCTGGGTGAGCTGCTGGTCTGGGTCCGGTTCTCGCCGTCGCGGGTCCCGGCGCGCGTGGAGCGGTACACCCTGATCGACGGGGTGGAGGAGGCCGAGCCGATCGCCCTCGGTGGCGGGTCGGGTGCCCACGCGCTGGCGCGCAGCTTCGGGCCGGGCATCCTCGGGGTGCGCTGGACCTGGTGAGTTCCGGCGCGTGGCTGCGCGGGCTTGCCCTGGCCACTAGGTTCGGGCCGTGCGGGTGATGTTGGCGCTGGGCGGGAACGCCATGACGAACGCCGAGGGTCGGGCTCGGCCCGAGGACCAGATCGAGGCCGCGGAGATCGCGATGGCGGCCGTCGCCGAGCTGCTCGACCACGAGGTCGAGGTGGTGATCACGCACGGCAACGGACCACAGGTGGGCAACCTGCTCGTCAAGAACGAGCTCGCCGCGGCCGTCGTACCGCCGGTGCCGCTCGACTGGTGCGGAGCGCAGACGCAGGCGACCCTCGGGTTCGTGCTGATGGATGCCCTCGACGCGGCGCTGGCCGAGCGGGGCATCGACAAGCGCTCCGCGACCGTGGTCACGCGCACCCTGGTCGACCCCCACGACCCCGGCTTCGCCAAGCCGACCAAGCCGATCGGACGGTTCCTGCCGGCCGCGGAGGCCGCGCTGCTCGTGGAGCACGGCGAGACGTGGGAGGACCGGGGCGAGAAGGGCTGGCGCCGGGTGGTCGCCTCGCCCGAGCCGGTCGACATCCTCGACGCACCGGCCGTGCTGCAGCTGATCGGTGCCGGCTTCGTGGTCGTGGCCAACGGCGGCGGTGGCATCCCCGTCGTACGCCGGGCGGACGGATCGCTCTCGGGCGTCGAGGCCGTGATCGACAAGGACCTCGGGGCGGCGCTGCTCGGCGTCCTCGTCGGGGCCGACCTGCTGGTCGTCGCGACCGACGTACCCCAGGCCGTGCTGCGCTTCGGCACTCCGGAGGCCCAGCCACTGGGCCGGATCGGGCTGGCGCGGATGCAGGAGTACGCCGAGGAGGGGCACTTCGCGAGCGGCTCGATGGGCCCGAAGGTCGACGCGGTGTGCCGCTTCGTGCAGGCCACCGACAAGCCGGCCGTGATCACGAGCCTCGACCGCATCGTCGACGCCGTGACCGACGTCGGCACCACCGGGACGGTCGTCGTCCCCGACTAGGCCGCTGGTCGGCGGGAGTCGCGACCTGACAGGATCGACGTATGCCCAGCGCCATCGAGGTCCGCAAGATCCCGCTCCACTCCGTCTCGGACGCCTCCGAGCTCACCCGGCTGATCGACGACGGAGTGATCCAGGCCGACCGGGTGATCGCGGTGATCGGCAAGACCGAGGGCAACGGCGGTGTCAACGACTACACGCGGATCATCGCCGACCGGGCCTTCCGCGAGGCACTGGTGGCGAAGGGGGCGCCGTCCGACCGGGTCGCCGAGATCCCGATCGTGTGGTCCGGCGGCACGGACGGCGTGATCAGCCCCCACGCGACGGTGTTCGCGACGGTGCCCGAGGAGGACGTCGTACCGTCCGACGAGCCGCGGCTCACCGTCGGCTTCGCGATGAGCGACGTACTGCAGCCGGAGGACATCGGGCGGGGCGCGATGATCACGAAGGTCGCCGCCGCGGTGAAGATCGCGATGGAGCGGGCGGGGATCGCCGACCCCGCCGACGTCCACTACGTGCAGACCAAGACACCCCTGCTCACCATCGACACCATCCGGGACGCGAAGAGCCGCGGGCACGACGTGTTCACCGAGGACACGCTGACCTCGATGGACGTCTCCAACGGCGGTACGGCGCTCGGCATCGCCGTCGCCCTCGGCGAGATCGAGATGCCGTCGGACGACGAGGTGCTGCGCGACCGCTCGCTGTTCTCCTCCGTCGCGTCGTGCTCGTCCGGCGTCGAGCTGGACCGGGCGCAGGTGGTCGTGGTCGGCAACGCCACCGGGGTCGGCGGCCGCTACCGGATCGGGCACGCGGTGATGACCGACGCCCTCGACGCCGACGGCATCTGGGACGCGATCCGCTCCGCCGGGCTCGACCTGCCCGAGCGGCCCCACTCCTCCGACCTCGACGGCCGGCTGGTGAACGTCTTCCTCAAGTGCGAGGCCTCCCAGGACGGCCACGTCCGCGGGCGCCGTAACGCGATGCTCGACGACTCCGACGTCCACTGGCACCGCCAGATCAAGGCCGCGGTCGGCGGCGTCACCGCCACGGTCACCGGCGACCCCGCCGTCTTCGTCTCCGTCTCCGCGGCTCACCAGGGCCCCGACGGCGGCGGCCCCGTCGCCGCCATCGTGGACCTCTCTGACCGCTGACCTGGCGTTTCGGCGACGCGTGGGGGCGCTGACCTGGCGTTGCGGCGACGTGTGGGGGCGCCGACCTGGCGTTGCGGCGACGTGTGGGGGCGCCGACCTGGCGTTTCGGCGACGCGTGGGGGCGCTGACCTGGCGATTCGGCGACGTCTCGGAAATGCCGGGTCAACGCCGTACGACGTCGCGGCGGCGCCGGGTCGACGCCGTACGACGTCGCGCAAACGCCAGGTCAGCGTCCGAGTGTGTCGCCTGAGTGCCAGGTCGGCATGATGGGGGGATGAGCGAGCAGAAGCCGGTCCACACCTGGCTCACCGACATGGACGGCGTGCTCGTGCACGAGGAGGACCCGATCCCGGGCGCGGCGGAGTTCATCGAGGCGCTGAAGGCCAGCGGGCTGAAGTACCTCCTGCTGACCAACAACTCGATCTACACCCGGCGCGACCTGCGGGCACGGCTGCTCGGCAGCGGCATCGACGTGCCGGAGGACCACATCTTCACCTCGGCCCTGGCGACCGCCGACTTCCTCGACGACCAGCGCCCCGGCGGATCGGCGTACGTCGTGGGCGAGAGCGGCCTGATCACCGCCATGCACGACATCGGCTACGTGATGACCGACCGCAACCCGGACTACGTCGTGCTCGGCGAGACCCGCACCTACTCCTTCGAGGCGATCACCAAGGCGATCCGGCTGATCGAGAGCGGCGCCCGGTTCATCGCCACCAACCCCGACCGGAGCGGCCCGAGCCACCAGGGCACGCTGCCGGCGACCGGCTCCGTGGCCGCCCTGATCAGCTCCGCGACCGGTCGCGCGCCGTACTTCGTCGGCAAGCCGAACCCGCTGATGATGCGCAGCGCCCTGAACCGGATCGAGGCCCACTCCGAGACCACGGTGATGGTCGGCGACCGGATGGACACCGACATCGTCAGCGGCCTCGAGGCCGGCCTCCGGACGATCCTCGTGACCACCGGCTCCACGAGGCCCGACCAGGTGCCGACGTTCCCCTACCGCCCGACCCGTGTGGTCGACTCCGTGGCCGACCTGGTCGAGATGGTGACCGAGCGCGCCTGAGCGCTCAGCCCTCCAGCCACTGCCTGATCGCGGCGCCGTGCTCGCCGAGCAGCGGCGGAGGCAGGTGCCGCTCGCGCCCGCCGCTGAAGGCGTTGTCGTCGAACCGCAGCGGCGAGCCGGTCAGCTCGATCGAGCCGTACGCCGGGTGGTCGACCTCCAGCACGAGCCCCTGCGAGCGCACCTGCTCCCAGGCGTAGACGTCGTCCATCGACCGCACCTTCCCGGCCGGGATCCCGGCGTCGACGAGCAGATCGAGCCAGTGCTCGGCCGGCTGCGCGGCGAAGATCCGCTCGATCTCGGCGACCAGGTCCTCGCGGTGCGCCACCCGCTCGCGGTTCGTCCGGAAGCGCTCGGCGTCGGCCTCGAGCCCGACCGCCGCCGCGAACCGGCGCCACAGACCCTCGGACCCGACGGCCACCTGCACGGGCACGGTCGCGGTCTCGAACATCCCGTACGGCGCGATCGCGGGGTGATGCGCCCCCGCGACACCCGGCACCTCGCCGCCGAGCAGCCACCGCGTGCCCTGGAACGCGTGCACCCCGACCACGCCCGAGAGCAGCGACGTGCGCACGACCCGGCCGCGGCCGGTCCGGTGTCGTTCGTGGAGCGCGGCGACGACGCCGTACGCCAGGTTCATCCCGGCCAGCAGGTCCGCGATCGGCACCCCCACCTTGGTCGGCTGCTCGGTGCCGGTCACCGACATCAGCCCACCCTCGCCCTGGGCGATCTGGTCGTAGCCGGCCCGCCCGGACTCCGGCCCGTCGTGGCCGAAGCCGGTGATGCTGCCGATCACCAGGCCGGGGTTGAGGTCGTGGAGTCGCTCGACGGTGAAGCCGAGGCGGTCGAGCACGCCGACCCGGAAGTTCTCCAGCAGCACGTCGGAGCGTCGTACCAGTGCGGCGAGGACCTCGGCGTCGTCGGCGGCCTTGAGGTCGAGGACGATCGACTCCTTGTTCCGGTTGGCCGACATGAAGTACGTCGAGTCCTCGTGGTGCCCGGTCGAGGCCCCGGCCCAGGGCGGTCCCCAGGCGCGGGTGTCGTCGCCGGTCGCGCTCTCCACCTTGATCACCCGGGCGCCGAGGTCGCCCAGCATCATCGCGGCCTGCGGCCCCGCCAGGGCCCGGGTCAGGTCCAGGACGACGACGTCGCCCAGCGGTGCGTCGGTCGCCTCAGTCATGCCCGCCAACCTAGTGGGGGCCGCCATCACTGTCGGTCACGGATGGTTGGGTGGAGCCATGACCAGCGGGCCCACGACGTACCACCTCGTGCCGCCCGCGACCGTCGCCGCCGAGCCGGTCACGCTCGACGCCGAGCAGCAGCGCGTGGTCGACCACGCGGGAGGTCCGCTGCTCGTGCTGGCCGGCCCCGGCACCGGCAAGACGACCACCCTGGTCGAGGCGATCGCCGACCGGATCGAGCACCGCGGCGTCCATCCGGACTCCGTGCTCGGCCTGACGTTCTCCCGCAAGGCCGCCGAGCACCTCCGCGACCGGGTGGCGGCGCGCGTGGGCCGCACGATGTCCGGCTCCGTCTGCTCGACGTTCCACTCGTTCGCCTACGGTCTGATCCGGCAGTGGACGCCGCGCGAGCTGTACGACGAGCCGCTGCGACTGCTCTCGGCGCCCGAGCAGGACGTCGTGCTCCAGCAGATCCTGACCCGCGAGGCCGAGTCGGTCGTGTGGCCCGAGGCGATCGCGGGTGCGCTCGGCACCCGCGGCTTCGCCACCGAGGTCGCTCAGGTGCTGTCCCGCGCCCAGGAGAAGGGCCTCGGGTGGGACTCCCTCCGCGAGCTCGGCCTCCGTGAGGGGCTGCCCGAGTACGTCGCGGCGGCGGCGTTCATGGAGCAGTACGACGTCGTCTCGGCCCATCAGAACTTCCTCGACTACGCCAGCCTGATCGCCACCGCCGTGCGGATGCTCCAGGACCCCGACCAGCCGGTGCGGGACGAGCTGCGGCGCCGCTACACCCATGTCTTCGTCGACGAGTACCAGGACACCGACCCGGCCCAGGTCGCCCTGCTCCGGGCCATCGCCGGGGACCCGGACCCCGCCGCCCCAGGAGTCCGGTCACGCGAGCTGGTCGTCGTCGGAGATCCGCACCAGTCGATCTACGGATTCCGTGGCGCCGAGGTGCGCGGGATCCTCGAGTTCCCGCGGACGTTCCCGCAAGCAGACGGCCGGCCGGCCGACACGGTCGTGCTCGGCACGACCCGGCGCTTCGGGGCCCACATCCTGCGTCCCGCCCAGCGGGTCGCGGCCCGGCTCCCGCTCCCCGCAGGTCTGCCTCGTGAGGCGTTGGAACGGTTCCTCGGTCCGACCTCCGAGGTCGCCGACGCCGGACGAGTCGAGCTGTTCACCTACGACACCGACCGCGCGGAGGCGGAGCATCTCGCCGACCTCCTGCGCCGGGCCCACCTCGAGGACGGCGTGGCCTGGTCGGAGATGGCGGTGCTCGTCCGCTCCGGGCGAACGACGATCCCCGGCCTGCGGCGGGCGCTCCTCTCGGCCGGGGTCCCGGTCGAGGTCGCCGCCGACGACACCCCACTGGTGCGCGAGCCTGCGGTGGCACCGCTGCTCGACGCCCTGGCGATCGCGGTGGACGCCGACGTCGCCGACCCGGCAGACCCGGCGTACGTCGACCCGGTGCGCGCCGGCGACCTGTTGGCCTCGCCGCTCGCCGACATGGACGCCTCGGACGTCCGCGTCCTGGCCCGCGGCCTCCGTGGCCGCGAGCGCGCCGTCGCGGCGGCGGAGGGCCGCACCCCGCGGCCGTCGCCCGATCTGCTGCGCGAGGCGCTGCTCGACCCCGGCGTCCTGGCCGACGTCGCGGCCCCGGCCGACGCCGAGCGACGCGCCCTGGCGCTGGCGCGGCTGCTGCGGACCGTCCGCGACGAGCTCGCCGACGGGGCCACCGTCGAGCAGGCGCTCTGGGTGCTCTGGGACGGCACGCCGTGGCCCGAACGCCTCCGTGCAGCCACCAGGCGGGCCGGCGTCGCCGCCCGGATGGCCCACCGCGACCTCGACGCCGTCGTCGCGCTGTTCGACGCAGCGGCGCGGGCGGAGGACCAGCAGGAGCACACCTCGGCCGAGGCGTTCCTCCACACCCTGCGGGCCCAGCAGATCCCTGCCGACACCCTGGCCGAGCAGGGCGTCCGCGACGACGCCGTACGCCTGCTCACCGCCCATCGCGCCAAGGGCCTGGAGTGGCCGATGGTCGTGGTCGCCCACGTGCAGGAGGACGCGTGGCCCGACCTCCGGCGCCGCGCCACGCTGCTGCGTGCCGACCGGATCGGCGTCGGCGGCCGGCTCGTGCCTCCGACGACCACGCGCGAGCTCCTCGCCGACGAGCGCCGGTTGTTCTACGTCGCCTGCACCCGCGCCCGCCGCCGCCTCGTCGTGACCGCGGTGGCGTCGACCGACGACGAGGGCGAGCAGCCGTCGCGGTTCCTCACCGAGCTCTACCCCGACGACGACGGCCACCGGATCACCCACGTCGACGGCCGGCCGCCTCGGCCGCTGTCGCTGGCCGGACTGGTGGCCGAGCTCCGGCGTACCGTCGCCGACGAGGGCAGTCCCGAGCCGCTCCGCGAGGCCGCTGCCGTCCGGCTCGCGCGCCTGACCCGTGAGCACCGCACCGGCTCGGTCCGCATTCCCGGCGCCGACCCGGCCACCTGGTGGGGCACCCGCACCTGGTCGGCCGGCGACGAACCCCTCCGGCCACTCGACGAGCCGGTCGTGGTCTCGGCGAGTGCCCTCACCAGCCTCACCACCTGCCCGGCCCAGTGGTTCCTCAACCGGGAGGCCGGGGCCGAGCGCGCCACCACCCAGGCCCAGGGCTTCGGCAACGTCGTGCACGCGCTGGCCGACCGGATCGGCCGCGGCGACGAACCGATCACCGGCCGCACCCGTGCCGAGGTGATCGACGCCCTGATGACCCACGTCGACCAGGTCTGGGGACAGATCCCGTTCCGTACGCCGTGGTCGGGCGGACGCGAGCGTGAGGAGGTGCGCCATGCGCTCGACCGGTTCCTGGTCAAGCACGAGGCCGCAGGACGCGAGCTGATCGCCACCGAGGTGCCGATCCGGGCCGAGGTCGAGCTTCCCGACGGCCAGCGCGTGCGCCTGCACGGCTACGCCGACCGGCTGGAGCTCGACGCCCAGGGCCGCGTCGTGGTCGTGGACCTCAAGACCGGCAAGGGGACGCCGACGCAGGCCGAGATCGCCGAGCACCCGCAGCTCGGCCTCTACCAGCTCGCCGTCGAGAACGGCGCCGTCGAGGGGCACGTCGACACCGGCGGGGCGGAGCTCTGGCAGCTGCGTCAGGAGGTCGGTGGAGGCATGCGCGTGCAGTCGCAGGACGAGCAGCAGCCCGGCCCCGACGGTGTCCGCACCATCGACCGTCAGCTGATGGAGGCGGCCGGCCGCTTGCGCCATGAGGAGTTCCCGGCCCGTCCCGGCACCCACTGCGCCTACTGCGCCTTCGAGCGGTTCTGCCCGGCCCGCACCGCCGGGACGGTCCTGTCGTGAACGCCGCCTCCCACGGCCCGGAACGGTCGGTCGTCGCCACGCCGGCCGAGCTGCGACGGGTGATGCACGCCGACTACGAAGTCAGCCCGCAGCAGTGGAGCGCCATCAGCGCCCCGCTCGAGCCGGCCGTCGTGATCGCGGGGGCGGGCTCCGGCAAGACCTCGTTGATGGCCGCGCGGGTGATCTGGCTCGTCGTCACCGGCCAGGTGACGCCCGACCAGGTGCTCGGGCTGACCTTCACCACCAAGGCGGCAGGGGAGCTCCGGGGTCGCATCCGCGACGCCCTCGACGCCGCGGGGTTCGCCCGCGGCGTGATCGGGGACGACGGTGAGGAGGAGGTGCTCGAGCCGATGGTGGCGACGTACAACGCGTACGCCGCCTCGCTGCTCACCGAGCACGGCCTCCGGATCGGGCACGAGCCCGACACCCGGGTGATCTCCGACGCCGCGCGCTACCAGCTGGCCGGTCGCGTGATCGAGCGCCACACCCGGCCGGTGGAGCGTCTCTCCGACAGTCCGCCCCACGTGATCCAGTGGCTGCTCTCACTCGACGGTGCCATGGCCGAACACCTGGTGGACGTGTCCGACGTCCGCGGCTTCGACGAGCGCGAGGCTGCTCGGTTCGCGGCCGAGCTGGCCGGCGGAGACGGCGAGAAGGTCGCCGAGGCGTTCGCACGCCGGGAGGAGCTGCTCGACCTGGTCGAGCACTACCGCCGCCAGAAGCGCGACCTGGGGCTGATGGACTTCTCCGACCAGATCGCGCTGGCGGCGAGGCTCGCGGCGCAGCACCCGCTCGTCGGCGCGCTGGAGCGGGACAAGTACCGGATCGTGCTGCTCGACGAGTATCAGGACACCTCCGTCGCCCAGGCGCTGATGCTGGCGCGGCTCTTCTCCGGCGCCGATGCCGAGTCGGGGCGCGGACACGCGGTCACGGCGGTCGGCGATCCCCACCAGGCGATCTACGGCTGGCGAGGTGCGTCGGTGTCCAACATCCTCCGCTTCGGTGAGGACTTCCCGCGGGCGTCGGGCGACGTCCCGACGTACCCGCTCACGGTCAACCGGCGCTCGGACACCCGCATCCTCGATGCCGCCAACCGGCTCGCGCGGCCCTTGCACGACGGGTTCGGGCAGGTGCAGCCGCTGGAGCCGGGGCGCGACGAGCCGGGGGAGGTGCAGGTCGCCGTCCACGAGACGTACGCCGACGAGCTCACCTGGCTCGCCGCCCGGGTCACCGAGGCCCACGACGCCGACCTCGAGCGCGGCTGGCGCGAGATCGGCGTGCTCGTGCGCGACAACGCCCACGCCGCCGACGTCTTCGACGCCCTCACCTCGCGCGAGATCCCGGTCGAGATCGTGGGTCTGAAGGGGCTGCTCCGGCTGCCCGAGGTCGCCGAGGTGCTGGCCACCCTCACCCTCGTCCACGACCTGAGTGCCAACGCCGAGCTGATCGCGCTCCTCACCGGCCCCCGGTGGGCGGTCGGCCCCCGCGACCTGGCGCTGCTCGGGCGGCGGGCGCGCGACCTCGCGGACGCCCAGACCGGCCGCGGCGGCCCGGGCACGGTCGACGAGGAGCTGGCGCGCGCCGTCGCCGGCTCCGACCCGACGGAGGTCGTCTCCCTCACCGACGCGCTCGACGACCCGGGCGACCTGCCCTACTCCGACGTCGGACGCCGGAGGTTCTCGTTGCTGTCCGCAGAGCTGCGCCAGCTCCGGGGTCACGCGTCCGAGTCGCTGCTCGAGATCGTGCGGCGGATCATCGACACCTGCGGCATCGACGTCGAGCTGGCGTCGTCGGTGAGCGAGGCCGCCCGCGCCCGGCGGGAGAACCTCGACCTCTTCGTCAAGGCGGTCGCCGAGTTCCAGGCCGTCGACGGGGCGGTCACGCTGCCGGCGCTGCTGGCCTGGCTCGAGGCCGAGCTCGACGGCGAGGGCCTCGACGTCGCGACGCCGTCGCCGGCCGACTCGGTGAAGCTGCTCACCGTCCACCGTGCCAAGGGTCTGGAGTGGGACACCGTCCTGATCGTGGGCGCGTGCGAGGGACGGTTCCCCCACACCACCAGCCGTGGCATCTGGCCGACCCGCCAGGAGTTCCTGCCGACGCCGCTGCGCGGAGACGAGCGGGACCTCCCGGCCCTGCCCGGCTACGACGGCTCGGCGCTGAAGACGTTCCGCGAGCGCACCAAGGAGCACGAGGCCACCGAGGAGCTCCGGCTCGGATACGTCGCGTTCACCCGCGCCCGGCACGCGCTCGTCGTGTCGTCGTACCTCTGGAAGGAAGACCGCAAGACGCCGCTCGGGCCGTCGCCCTACCAGGTGCTGGTGCGTGAGCTGCTCGGCGAGTGGGGCGAGGAGCCGATCCTCTGGCTCGACAAACCGGCCAAGGGCACACCCAACCCGCTCGCGGAGGCGGTGCGCGAGACGCCCTGGCCGGTCACCGAGCGCACCGCCGAGGCGCTACGCCGGCTGGACGCGGCCGAGCGGGTGCGCCGACACCTCGGCAGCGTCATCGACGAGGAGCCCGAGCCCGACCTCGTCCACGCAGCGGTCGTGGTCGACTGGGACCAGACCATGGAGCGGCTGCTGGCCGAGGCCCGACGCGAGCAGGCGCCGGTGGTCGACGTACCGGTGCCGGCGAGTCTCTCGGCCACCACGGTGGCGCGGCTGCGCGACGACCCCGACGCCTTCGCGGCAGATCTGGCCCGACCGATGCCCCGGCCGCCCGCTCCCTCGGCCAGGCTCGGCACGCGGTTCCATGAGTGGGTGGAGATGCGTCTGGGCCAGCCGGACCTGATCGACCCCGATGAGCTGCCGGGCCGTGCGGACGCCGAGATCGACGACTATGCCGACCTCCGCGGCCTGATCGAGTCGTTCGAGAAGGGACCGTTCGGCGACCGGCGACCCTTCCGGACGGAGGCGCCGTTCGCCCTGGTCCTGGCCGGACAGGTCGTGCGCGGGCGGATCGACGCCGTCTACCGCGACGGCGACGACTGGCTGGTCGTGGACTGGAAGACCGCGCGGGCCGAGTCGGCCGACCCCCTGCAGCTGGCGATCTACCGGGTCGCGTGGGCCGACCTCGTCGGCGTGCCGGTCGAGCGGGTCCGGGCGGCCTTCTACTACGTGCGTTCCGGACATCTGGTCGAGCCCGACGCGCTTCCCGACCGAGTGGCGCTGGAGCGGCTGATCAGTCTCTGAAGGCCGCGGCCAGCGCGATCTCGACCATCTCACCGAAGGTCTGCTCCCGCTCGGCCGCCGTCGTCTCCTCGCCGGTGAGCACGTGGTCGGAGACGGTGCAGATGGCGAGCGCACGGCGGCCGTGCTTGGCCGCGAGGGTGTAGAGCGCGCTGGCCTCCATCTCGACCGCGAGGACGCCGTAGCCCGTCATCCGGGCGACCAGCTCGGGGCGGGCGGCGTAGAACGAGTCGCTGGAGAAGAGCAGGCCGACGTGGACGACGTGGTTGTCGCTGCTCGAGCCTGTCGAGACGCGGCGCTCGGCCTCCTCGACGGCCCCGCGGAGCAGCCCGAAGTCGGCCACCGGGGCGTAGTCGAGCCCCTCGAAGGCGATCCGGTTCATCGAGGAGTCGGTGCAGGCACCGGAGGCGATGACGATGTCGCGGAGGGCGAGTGCTTCGGTGAGCGCTCCGCAGGAGCCGACCCGGACGACGGACTGCACGTCGTACTCGGTGAAGAGCTCGTTGACGTAGATCGCCATCGACGGCTGGCCCATCCCGGAGCCTTGCACCGAGACCTGCCTGCCCTGCCAGGTGCCGGTGAAGCCCAACATCCCGCGGACCTCGGTGTAGCAGCGGGCGTCCTCGAGGAAGGTCTCGGCGATCCACCTCGCCCGCAGCGGGTCGCCGGGCATCAGCACGACCGGCGCGATCTCACCCGCGGCGGCCGCGATGTGGGTGCTCACGCGCGGTCCTGTCCGCGGTCGCCGCGCGCCATCAGGGCCAGGGAGTAGAGCGGGCGGTCCTGGGTCTCGACGTACACGCGTCCGAGATAGCTGCCGATCACCCCCATCATCAGCAGCTGCAGACCCCCGAGGAGGAACATCCCGACCGCGATGAAGGCCCAGCCGGGCACGGCCCTGTCGGGCTGGAAGAGGCGGATGTAGATCACGAACAACGCACCGAGGATGCTGAGGAAGGAGATGAAGAGCCCGAGCCGGGAGATCAGCCGCAGCGGGAAGGTCGAGAACCCCAGGATCCCGTCGGCCGCGAGCTTCAGCATGGTGCGGAGCGGGTACGACGACGACCCGGCGAAGCGCTGGTCGCGGTCGAACGCGACGGCCTCCTGCCGGAAGCCGACGTGGGCCACGATGCCGCGCAGGAACCGGTCGTGCTCGCGGTACCGGACGACCTCGGCGACCACCCGCCGGTCCATGAGCCGGAAGTCGCCGACGTTGCGCGGGATGTCGATGGAGGCGAGCCGCGTCAGCGTCCAGTAGAAGACGGAGGCGGTGCCCTTCTTGAACGCCGAGTCGCGCCGGGTGCGGCGCTGGGCGTAGGCCACGTCGGCTCCCGACTCCCAGGTCTCGATCAGCTGCAGGCTCACCTCGGGCGGGTCCTGCAGGTCGGTGTCCATCACGACCACCGCGTCACGCCCGACCGCCGCGTCGAGCCCGGCGGTCACCGCGATCTGGTGCCCGAAGTTGCGGGCCAGCGCGATCACCGTCACCCGCTGGTCGGCCTCACGGAACTCCAGCAGCAGGTCGAGGGACTCGTCGCGGCTGCCGTCGTCGACGTAGACGAACTCGAAGTCGAGGTCGGGACGCTTCTCCGTCGCCGTGACGAGCGCCTCGTGGAACGCGCGGATGCCGGCGGCCTCGTTGTGGACCGGCAGCACGTAGGCGACCAGTCGTCGAGCGGGGGTCATGCGGCAGCTCCAGGAGGTGGCGGTCGGGTGGCCGACGATACTGCGTTCCTGCTGTCCGATCCCTGTGCACGCCGTAGGTGCGATCGGTGACTTCGGGGCTCCTCCGACCCGGTCCGGGCGGCTCCTCCGCCCGGCCGATCGGTCGATTCCGGCCACGGTGCGGGAGTCTCCGTGGTGGGATGTCGCCATGGACGGCGTGATCACGCAGAGCAGGTGGTCGCGCGCCGTCCGCGGCGAACCCAGCCGACCGACCCGGCTTCCCGCGCGCTGGTACGTCGTTCCCCTCGGCATCTTCGCCGTCTCGCGCGTGATCTGCGCGGTCCTGCTGACACTGGTCGGCCGGGCTCAGACGGGCTCGGGCTACGGCGAGCTGATCTCGAACTGGGACGGGCAGTGGTACCGCTACATCGTCGAGCACGGCTATCCGCATCAGCTGCCGACCGTGCACGGTGTCGTCCAGGAGAACCAGTGGGCCTTCTACCCGCTGTACCCGACCCTGGTCCGGATCGTGATGTGGTCCGGTCTCCCGTACGCGGTCGCGGCATCGTGCGTGAGCATCGCCTTCGGGGCGGCTGCCATGACCCTGCTGTACCGGATGCTGGCACCGAACCTCGGCGGCTTCGGATCGGCGATGACGGTGCTCGCCCTCTGCGTCGCTCCGGCTGCCACCGTGTGGCAGGCGGCGTACACGGAGAGCCTGGCGCTCTTCTTGATCCTCGCCGCGCTCTGGGCCTTGCGATCGCGCCGCTACGGGACCCTGCTCGTGGTTGCTCTTGCCCTGGCTCTGACTCGGCCGGTCGTTCTTCCGCTGGCGCTCGTCGCCGGGTTGCACTGGATCGCGAGGTGGCGCCGTCGGTCGGTGGAACCCTTCCCGCCGCGGGAGGCCCTGCGCTCCGGGTGCGTCATCGTGGCCATGGGTGCGTCGTTCCTCCTCTGGCCGGTCGTCGCGGCCCTTGTCACGCACCGACCCGATGCGTACTTCGCCACGCAGAGTGCGTGGTACCAGCGGAACACCGGATGGCCGACCTGGCTCAAGGTGTTCGTCGGAGGCTCCGATCTGGCCCTCATGCTGCTGGTCGCCGCGGTGTGTGCCGCCCTGCTGGTTGTGGTGGTGCGCGCGCCTGCACGGCTGTGGGGGTTCGAGCTGCGCACCTGGGCGTGGGCCTACCCGCTGTACCTCCTGTGCTCGACGAGACCGACGACGAGCATCACCCGCTACGCCCTGCTGGCGATCGTCCCGTGGTGGCCGTTCCCGGAGATCGGGCAGCAGGTCACCGCGCGACGCGACCGCCTGGCGCTGGTGGCCCTGGTGGCCGTGCTCGGCATCGGGTCGCAGATCGTCTGGCTCCGCTGGTTCTGGGTGATCGGGCCGGCGAACGTCGCCATCCCGTGAGCGATGGCTCGAAAGTTGTTCACACGCACCCTAAGTGGGCTTGTATCCAGGCTTGGACGGCCTTGTGACGATCCCTCATCCTGACGACGAGCGACTCGTCCGCTTCGTCCTGGCCGGTGCCGCCTGGGAAAGGCGACGGACGCTCCTGGCCGCGTGACCTGCCTTCACCATGCGAGTCACGGGAACCAGGGCGTCGTGTTTCTGGGCACCCAGAACCAGCGGATCCACAGAAACTGCATCAGAAGGCCAACTAACGCGACGACTGATGCGAGCACGACGCGCTGTCGAGTCGTGGTGACGAACCGTCCGGCTTCGGGAAACGGCCACCACGGGACGATCGCGAGGAATACGTGGCGGATGAATGACGACTGGGGCCGGGTCGATATCAGCAGGTAAGCGCCGTACGACAGGCTCCACCCGCGCAGCTCCAGCGACCACAGCTTCGCCTGTGGCCGAAGGAGGAAGAACAGCTGGAGGCTCACAGCCACCGCGACGGCGGCCAGCACCGTTGAATGTCCGCTGACCGATTCGGAGAGCCAGGACAACCATCCCGAACTGCGCTCCCCGCTGGTCTTCCAGGCGTCCATCGAAGACAGGAACGCTCGGGGCTCCCCGGTCGTGATTCCCGCGACGACGGGCCAGACCGCGAATGAGGCGAGAAGGCCCGCGGCCACACAGGCCGCCTTGATTTGCTCCGAGCGTGGAAAGGGCTCGCGCCCCCGCGCCCGCCAGCGTGCGACCCAGTGCACCCCGACGGTGAGGGCGAGCGGAAGGACGACTGGGCGAGTCACGGAAAGCAGTAGCCCAGAGACGAGGAGTGCGCCGTATCGGTACTGCTCCAGGAGGCCCAGCGAAATGACTACGAGTAGAAACGTGAGGGCTTCGGAATACGTCGTCTGAAGGACTACGCCGGACGGGAACGTGCTGAGTACGAGCACTGTCATCGCGCCGGCGAAGGGGTCCGCCCTCCGGGCGATCATTCGGAACAGGAGGCACATGGCTGTCGAGGCGAGTACGACATTCAAGATTCCTGCGGCCACCCCGAAGGAGAGGGTTGTCACGGTCATCACCAGGCGTACCAGGAAGGGGAACAGCGGATAGAACGCCCACTGGTTCTGGGTCACCACGCCGTGCTGCCGGGGCAGCGTGCTCGGGTAACCGTGTTCGGCGATTGAGCGGAACCACTGTCCGTCCCAGCTCTGGATGACGTTGAAGTAGTTCGCCGGATCGCGCAGCGTCGGGACGACTCCTTCTGGAAACTGGGCGACGGGGATCTGGTTGCGAGCGGCCAGGACGAGCAGGATCGCGTCGACCACTCGGGTGGCCAGGAACAAACCCAAGGGGAGCATGAACCACGGAAGCGGGCGCATCCGATCCCGCCAAAGCCTCGCCACCCTGTTTCCTCCCTCGTCAGGCCGGCGTCACGCTAGTCGAATCGCCCCACGGGACGGCGCGGAATGCTCCATACTCGCCGGGTGAGGGTTTCGGTGGTGGTGCCGTGCTACCGCTCCTCGGCGACCCTGCCGACACTGGTCGAGGGCCTGCATCAGCACCTGCCGCTGATCGCAACCGACTACGAGATCATCCTGGTCGTTGACGGCTCCCCGGACGACACTTACGCGCAGGCGCGACTCCTCGAGCTCGCGCGCCCCGACATCGTGCGGGCCCTTCTGCTCCGACGCAACTACGGCCAGCACAACGCCCTGATGGCGGGATTGAGCCGAGCAAAGTACGAGATCACGGTCACCATGGACGATGACCTCCAGCACCGCCCAGACCAGGTCGTCACACTCGTCGAGCCTCTGCTCAACCCGGTGGTCGACTTGGCCTACGGCGGCGCGATCACCGAGGAGCACGGCTACGCGCGGTCATTCGCGTCTCGCGCCGTCAAGGCCGGCCTGGCTGCGGCCGGTGTGCCCAACGCTCGCCAGGTCAGCGCCTTTCGGGCGTTCCGGACCGAGCTCCGCGAAGGATTCGCCCACATCGCCGACCCCTTCGTATCCCTCGACGTCGTCCTCTCCTGGACCACGACCTCGGTCGTGGGAGTACCGGTGGTGATGGACGAACGCACGAACGGACGCTCCAACTACTCTCTGGCAGGGCTGTCGCGCCACGCCTGGAACATGGTGACGGGTTACGGCACGATCCCTTTGAGGCTCGTCGTGTGGCTCGGTTTCCTGTGCTCCTTGGCCGGTTTGGCTGGGCTTGTTGGCATCTTGGTCCTGCACTTCACCGGCGCGATCAAGGTCGCTGGATTCACCACACTCGTGGCATTGCTGACCGCCTTCAGCGGCGCAATGATGCTGTCGATCGGAGTCCTCGGCGAGTACATCGGCCGTTTGCATTTCCGGTCGATGCAGCGACCGACTTACTTGGTGCGCGTTGACGGTCACGGTGGCGGACCTCTGGCAGGCGTGCCCGGCCTCGAACTCCCGCGCGTCACCGAGGTGTACACCGGACCCGATGCGGTCGCGGAGGCAGTCACCTCTGGCGCCGAGCGCCAATAGCGCGGATCGGCTCCGAATCTCGGGGGCTTGTGTCACGCTCGTCAGGTGGAGCTAATCCGTCTGTCCCAGCCGCAGACGTCCGCCCTGGAACGCGCCTACGTGGATCGCGTCCTGGAGTCGATGGTCTGGCATGGCGACGGTGAATTCACCGAGCGGGCAACGGACTGGCTCGTCCAACGCACTGGCACGCATGGTGCGCTGCTGACCTCCTCGTGTACGCATGCTCTCGAGCTCGCAGCCCTGCTGCTCGATCTCGGGCCAGGAGACGAGGTGATCTGTCCCTCGTTCACCTTCCCCTCGACGGTGACCGCTGTGGCCCTTCGTGGTGCCACGCCCGTCTTGGTGGACGTGGACCCGCACACCCTCAACATCGATGTCGAGCAAGTGGCCGCTGTTCTGACCGAGAGATCCCGCGCCGTGTTTGCGGTGCACTACGGCGGAGTGGCGGTCGACCTCGACGGCCTCCTCGATCTTCTCGAACCCCGCGGCATCGTCCTCGTCGAGGACAACGCACACGGCATCGGTGCGCTCTGGAAGGGACAGCATCTGGGTACCTTCGGCGCGCTCGGCACCCAGAGCTGGCACGACACCAAGAACATCGCGTGCGGCGAGGGGGGCGCCCTGCTCGTCAACGCCCCGGACCTCATGGAGCGGGCCGAGGTGATCCGCGAGAAGGGCACCAACCGCCGCCAGTTCCTCCGCGGTGAGGTGGACAAGTACACGTGGACGGACCTCGGCTCGTCGTACCTGCTCAGCGAGATCTCCGCCGCGCTACTGCTTGCCCAGATGGAACGTTTCGATGAGATCCAGGACGCTCGCCACCGAGTCTGGAACGCCTACGACATGCGTCTGGGCGACTGGGCCGAGCGATCTGGCGTCGAGCGCATGAGTCCCGTCCTCGGCAGCGAGCACCCGGCGCACCTCTACTGGATGATGATGCCCACGGATCGCGACCAGTCCGGCCTCATCCGCCACCTCCGGGAACGCGACATCGTCGCAGCATTCCACTATCAAGCGCTTGACCAGTCCGTGGCGGGTCGCCGGTTCGCTCGTACCCCGCGGCCTTGCGAAGTCTCGCTCCGAGCGGCGCAGCGCCTTGTGCGCCTGCCGCTCTACGCCGGCATGTCCGACAGCGACATCGATCGCGTGGTCGAGGGCGTGACGGCCTATCGGACGGACTCGTGACCTGGCGCGACCTACAGGGGCGGGCGGTGACAACCTCTCCCAGCCCCGTGGAGACGGAGCGGTTCGGGGTTTCGATCGCGAGGGTGGTGGTGGGCGTGGATGCGGCGTGGGACGACGCCGTCGATGGCGCGCTCACGACCGCCTGCGCGCGCGAGGAGGATGTCCTCGTCGTCCGATGGCCGTCCACCCTCGTGCAGTGCGGCGCCGCGCTCGCCACATCGAAGCGAGACATTCTGCCTGCGGACACCCTTATGTATTGGAAGGTCGCCGCGGAGCAGCTCATCGAGGCGGATCGTTCCCTGCCGGGTGAGCTGCGCATCCGTCGGGGCGCATCCGCCAGGGACAATCTCGACACTGTGGTGGCCAGGACATTCGGTGGTTACATCAACCACTACAGTGCCAACCCGCTGCTGGGGAGAGATCTTGCCCTGGAGGGCTACGTCCACTGGGTACTCCGCACCGCACATGACGATCCTGACTGCTTCGTTGTGGCCGTGTACAAGGAAGAGGAAGTCGGCGTGGCGACCTGGTGCGTGGACCCCGCTGGTGACCACGTGGAGATCCTTCTGGCCGGATTGGTCCCGGAGGTGCGCGGGCGGGGCTGGTACTCGCGGCTGCTCGGCGAGGTGGGTCGTGCTGCGTCAGGTCTGGGGGTGCCTCGAGTGGTGATCTCAACCCAGGCCTCAAACCTCGCAGTCCAGCGTGCCTGGGTTGCCGCGGGTTTCAAACCATTCGCGGCCGTCACGACGGCGCACGCCGTACGCCGTGGCCTGCTCCCGTGAGCTTCCCCCGGAGAGCGCCATGGTTCGTCGTACCGCTCGGGATCTTCCTGCTGACCCGCGGGGTCGGTGCCCTGCTGATCGTCCTGGTCGCGCGTGACCAGATCCCTGCGTCCGCACTGCCTCCCCACATGCCGATGCCGACCCTGGTCGACCCCGCGTCGTACCTCCACGTGATCGCGAACTGGGACGGCCAGTGGTACCGGCAGATCGCCGCCCACGGCTACCCCTCGCACGTGGGTTCCGTCCATGGCGAGCTGGTGCAGAACGCCTGGGCGTTCTACCCGGCCTTCCCGGCCCTGGTCCGCGTCGTGATGACCACGGGAGTGTCGTTCGGGTTCGCCGCCTCCGTGGTGAGCGTGGCGTGCGGTGCGGGCGCGATGTGCCTGATGTACCGGTTGCTGATGGACACCTGCGGACGGTTCGTCGCCGCCCTCACCGTGCTGGCGCTCTGCTGCTCGCCGGCGGCCCCGATCCTCCAGGTGGCCTACACCGAGAGCCTGGCCCTGCTCCTGATCATGACCGCGCTCTGGGCCCTCGAGCGGCGACGGTACGGCGTTCTGGCCCTGGCGGGTGTCGCCCTCGCGCTGACACGTCCGATCGCACCCGCCTTGATCCTGGTGGTGCTGGTCCAGCTGGTCGTGCGCTGGAGGGAACGCGGCACCGAACCCTGGCGGCACGGCGAGCGCCGTGGCCTGGTCGCCGCCGCTGTCGCGATCGCCGTGGGCACCCTCGTGTGGCCGGCTGTCACTGCGATCGCTCTGGGTCGCTGGGACGCCTACACCCAGACCCAGCGGGCCTGGGCCACCGTGGGCGGCAACCGGCCCGACACCTGGCTGCAGTCCCTGGCGCACGGTGCGCCGGCCGGCCGATGGGTGGTCGTCCTGCTCGTCCTCGGGCTTCTCGTCGTCGCGGCGTGGCGAGCGTCCTCCTGGACCGTCGGGATCAGGGCCTGGACGGTCGCCTACCCGCTCCTCATCCTCGCCGTGACGCCACCGACGGCGAGCGTCATCCGGTTCTCGGTCCTGGCCGGCGCCGCGTGGTGGCCCGCCCCCGATGCCGCTCGCCGGGTGAGGCCCACGAGCTCGCGCCTGGCGATCATGGGCACGGTTGCCGTGGTCGGGCTCTTCCTCCAGTGGTGGTGGCTGCGGACCTACTTCGTGATCGACCCGAGCTCGCACGGCCATCCGTAGCTGCGGGTGTGAGCGCCCCGCCTGACCAAGACGTCGGTCTCTGGTGCCGGTTCGCGGGCCGGGCGAACCTTGCTGATGGCATGGATCCTCAGAACCTCCCGCGGGCGATGGCGCCGCTGGGTTACCTTCCGAACATGTCGACAACCACCTCACAGGCATCGTGGACAGTCCGCGGACTGCTCCTGATGTGGGTTGTCGTCGTTGGCATGGTGGGCGTTGCAGCCGTGGAGAAAGCCCCGTGCGTCTCGAACGAGCGCGCGAACACGACGTACGCGAAGGCGATGTGCTACTCCGACGTCCCAGTGCTGTACTCAGAGCGGGGCCTCAACCTGGGGTTCGGCTGGTTCGGTGGTGAGAGCCCGCAGTTCCAGTCGATCGAGTACCCGCCACTAACGGTTCTGTACATGGAGGGCAGTGCGAAGCTCACCCAGGCCATCCGCGGGGAAGCCCCCGACGGGGCAGCCTTCTACTGGGTGTCCGCCGCCACTCTGGCTGTCCTGGGGAGCTTGGCGTTCGGCCTGCTGTGCTGGATGCTTGGACCGGATCGGTCACGCCGCTTCCTCTGGGTGGTAATACCACTGGTGATCGCCACGGGCTTCATCAACTGGGACCTGTTGCCCCTACTCTTCGTCGTCGCCGCGCTCGCAGCGTGGCGAGGTGGGCACCTGACGATGACGGGCGTGTGCCTCGGTCTCGGCGCGGCAGCGAAGCTGTACCCCGTCCTGCTCCTCGGGGTGATCGTGGTACTGGCCATCAGGCACCGCAACTACAGGTCGGCGCTGGTCCCCACGGTGGCAGCCGCCGTGACGTGGACGGCAGTGAACCTTCCCGCCTATCTGCTCCACCCCGCCGCCTGGCGAGGTTTCTGGCACTTCAACTCGACACGCCCGGCCGACTTCGGATCGCCGTGGTTCGCCATGCGACTCCTCGGGCTGGACGTCCCCACATCGGCCATCAACGTCTTCTACCTCGGCTGGATGCTGTTGGCCGGCGTTGGCGTCCTGATCCTTGCGCTGAGGGCGCCCGTGGCTCCGAGCATCGAGAGTCTGGGGGTGCTGCTCGTCACGGCCTTCGTGGTGATGAACAAGGTGAATTCGCCCCAGTACGTGCTTTGGCTGATGCCGCTGATCGCACTCGCCTCGGCAAGATGGCGACTGCTCGCCGTCTGGTCTGCCGCCGAGCTGTTCTACTACCTCGTGGTTTGGCAGTTCCTCGCGTACGACGACTGGTGGATCCGGCCGGTGTATCTCGTCGCCCTCACAGTTCGGCTCGCCGCTGAGGTTGCGGTGGCATGGTCGGTGTTCAAGGACTTGCTGGGTCGTGCACCCGACGTAGCAGTCGCACCTCACGACGTGGATCTGCCCCTGCGTACGCCGGTGTCCGCGACGCATCGGTAACCTGCCAAACGTGAGGTACCCGCACGTCGAGCTGGCCGCCGATCCCCACGACCGGGTGGGGGAGCGCCGCGCCGACCAGGCCTGGCTCGACGCGGCCTGGGCCGACCCGGAGACCCGCGTGCTCGTCGTCGCCGGCACCAGGGTCCGCGCCGTCGACGAGGCGATGCACTGGGTGTCGCCGGCCGAGGCGCCGGGCGCCGGCACGCGCGTGCTGCTCGGGGAGCGGGAGGGGCGGGTCTGGTTCGCCCTCGTCCTCGATCCCGGTGAGGCGGACGGCGACGACTGGGTCGGGCTCCGCGGACTGCTCCCACACCTCGCCGGGGAGGCCGTCGAGCAGGCGCCGCTCGTCTTCCACGCGATCGGGCTCGCCGAGTGGCTGTTCGCCACCCGACACTGTCCGCGCTGCGGCGGGCGCCTGGAGGTGCGGATGGCGGGGCACGAGCTGGAGTGCGTCGAGTGCCATCGTCGCCAGTTCCCGCGCACCGACCCGGCCGTGATCATGGCCATCACCCGGGGCGAGCCGAGGTCCGCCGAGGAGGCTCTGCTGCTCGGACGCCAGGACGCGTGGCCGGCCGGGCGCTACTCCACGCTGGCGGGGTTCCTCGAGCCGGGCGAGACCCTCGAGGACGCCGTACGCCGCGAGGTCGCCGAGGAGACCGGCGTCACGGTGGGGGAGGTGACCTACTTCGGGAACCAGCCCTGGCCGCTGCCGGCCAGCCTGATGCTGGGCTTCCTGGGCCGGGCGACGTCCGATGCGATCGCGGTGGACGGCCGCGAGATCCAGGACGCGCGCTGGTTCACCCGCGAGCAGATGAGGGACGAGGCCGGTACGGGCACGCTCGTGCTCCCCGGAGGCGTCTCGATCTCCCGCTCACTGGTCGAGCACTGGTACGGCGGGCCGCTCCCCGGTTCCTGGTGACTCGGCACGTGGTCAGGACGCCAGAGCGCCCAGTTTCTCCTTGACCTGCGCGAGAGACGGGTTGGTCTGCGCCGTGCCGTCGGCGTACACCAGGGTCGGGACGGTCTGGTTGCCGTTGTTGACGCGCTCGACGATCTCGGCAGCCTCGGGGTGCTGCTCGATGTCCACCACCTCATAGCTGATGCCCTCACGGTCCATCTGACCCTTCAGGCGGTGGCAGTACCCACACCACGGGGTGCTGTACATCGTGACCGAGCCGCTCATCTGATGACTGTCCCTTCCGACGTCTACTGTGATGACTCCTTCAACCATTCTCGTGCAGGAGTTGTTCCACACCGTGACCGACCCCGACCTCCTCGAGGCCCTCGACCCCGAGCAGCGACAGGTGGCCGAGGCGCTGCGAGGCCCGGTGCGGGTGCTGGCCGGCGCAGGCACCGGCAAGACGCGGGCGATCACCCACCGGATCGCCCACGGCGTCGCCCAGGGCCTCTACGCGCCGACCGAGGTGCTCGCGGTGACGTTCACCACCCGGGCCGCGGGTGAGATGCGCGGCCGGCTCCACCGCCTCGGCGCACCCGGCGTCCAGGCGCGCACCTTCCACAGCGCGGCCCTGCGCCAGCTGCGGTGGTTCTGGCCGACGACGTACGGCGGCGAGCTGCCGACCCTCACCGAGTCCAAGCTGGCGCTGGTCGCCGCCGCCGCCCGGCGGCTGCGCGTCCACACCGACCAGGCGCTGCTGCGCGACCTGGCCTCCGAGATCGAGTGGGCCAAGGTCAGCAACGTCGGCCCCGACGACTACGCCGCGGTGGCCCTCGCGCGCGGACGCGAGGTGGCCCAGCTCGATCTCGAGACCGTGGGCAGGCTCTTCGGCGGTTACGAGGAGACCAAGCGCTCCCAGTCGCGGATGGACATGGAGGACGTCCTGCTGCTCACCGCCGGGATGCTGGCCGAGGAGGAGCGGGTCGCCGCCCAGGTCCGCGCCCAGTACAAGTGGTTCGTGGTCGACGAGTTCCAGGACGTCTCGCCGATCCAGTCGGCGCTGCTCGACCTCTGGCTCGGTGGTCGCAACGAGATCTGCGTCGTCGGCGACCCCGCCCAGACGATCTACTCCTTCGCCGGCGCCAACGCCGACTACCTGCGTGACTTCCCCCGGAAGTTCGCCGGCACCACCTCGGTCGAGCTCAACCGCAACTACCGCTCGACGCCGGAGGTGGTCGAGGCCGCCAACACCGTGCTCGCCGGGTCGGCGACCACCTCGGTGCGGCTGCGCGCCCAACGCTCGGCCGGCCCGCCGGTCCGTTACCTCCCGACCGCCGACGAGGTCGCCGAGGCCGACGCCGTGGCCGAGGCCGTCGGGCGCCTGGTCGCCGACGGTGTGCCCACCTCCGAGATCGCCGTGCTGTTCCGCATCAACGCCCAGTCCGAGGCGTTCGAGGAGGGCCTGGCCAGCCGCGGCGTCCCCTACGTCGTCCGCGGCGCCGCGCGGTTCTTCGAGCGCGGCGAGGTGCGGCAGGCGGTGACGCTGATCCGGGGGGCCGCCCACACCGACGGCGGCGCGACCCCGGTCGCCGACCTGGTGAGGGCCGCGCTCGGTGGCATGGGCTGGACGCCCGAGGCTCCGGCGACCCGCGGCCAGACCCGCGACCGCTGGGAGTCGCTCCAGGCCCTGGTGGCGATGGCCGACGAGTCCGCCGATCTCACCACCGCGGAGTTCGTCGCCGACCTCGAGCGACGCGCCTCCGAGCAGCACGCACCCGCTGCAGGGGGAGTGACCCTCTCGACGCTCCACGCCGCCAAGGGGCTGGAGTGGGACGCCGTGTTCCTGGCCGGCATGCACGACGGCGCGATGCCGCTGTCCCACGCCACGACCCCGGCCGAGATCGAGGAGGAGCGCCGCCTCCTCTACGTCGGCATGACCCGGGCGCGGGTCCATCTCACCGTCTCCTGGGCCGCGGCCCGCACGCCGGGCGGGCGCGGCAACCGCAGGCCCTCGCGGTTCCTCGACCTGCTGCTCCCCGACGAGGCCCGCGCCCCGAGCGCCCGCCCCAAGGCCCGCCGGGCCGTGCACTGCCGAGAGTGCGGCAAGCCGCTCTCGACCGCGGCCGAGAAGAAGCGGAGCCGCTGCGGCGACTGTCCCGCGTCGTACGACGAGGAGCTCTTCGAGCGCCTGCGCGTGTGGCGCAAGGCGCGGGCCGACGAGGACGAGGTGCCGGCCTTCGTGGTCTTCACGGACGCCACGCTGCAGCTGATCGCCGAACAGCGGCCGACCTCCACCGCTGCCCTACTGCGGATCAGCGGCGTCGGTCCGGCGAAGCTGGAGCGCTACGGCGACTCGCTGCTCGAGGTCGTCGGGTAGCCCCTGAAGGTCACGGGTCGGAAACTTTCTTCAGAAATACCCACTAAATGGTTTGCCGCTTACGAAGCCGTGCCGGTAGCGTTCCGTCCATCACAGAACGCGCACATGGACCCCTGGCACGGTCCGCGCCCGAAGATCCGAAGGAGGTGGCCCGCATGATCAACAACATCCACACGATGACGGCTCCTAGCCCGGCGTTTGGCGTGTCCGCGTATGGCCACTCCTCCGTCGTTCGCGGGGCCGCTGTTGCGGCTGTCGCCGGCACTCAGGTGTCGACGTGTGCCCGGATCCGCCTCATCGGCGACATGGGCCTCACGACCAAGGGCGACTTCCCGGGTACCTCTGCCTGGAGACCACCGACCTGTTGACCTTCAACAGCCACCGGCAGCCTCCAGGCCGCGGAACCCGACACCGGGATCCGCGGCCTTTTTAGATTTTCAGAACACAACTGCGATCAGGTCAACACAAGGAGGTGACAGACATGACCATCACTGTTCTCGACCGCCGGGACCGGACCACCGACACGCTGCCTGCGACGCTCGGAGGGCTCCACGACGCGGCCGACCAGGAACGCGACGACCACCTGCCGTGCCGAGTCAACGACTCGGAGCTGTGGTTCGCCGAGTCTCCTGCCGACGTCGAGTTCGCCAAGGCGCTGTGCCAGGACTGCCCCGTCCGGGACCTCTGCCTCTCCGGAGCTCTGGAGAGGCGTGAGCCCTGGGGCGTCTGGGGCGGAGAGCTGTTCCTGCAAGGAGTGGTGATCCCCCGCAAGCGTCCACGCGGACGCCCGCGCAAGAACGAGCAGGCCGCGTGATCAGCGACCCGACCATGTCCGACACATGAAAGCACTTCCTTGAACACTATCCAGATCGGAAACAAGACCATGATGAACAACCTGATGAACGAAGATCTAGCGCGCGCGCAGATGGCCGCGCGCCTGGGAGAGGCGCAGCAGCTCCGCCGTGGCCGCCAGCAGGCGGCGGCCCGCCGGTTGAGTCGCAAGGCCGAGCAGGCTGCGCGACAGGCGCGTCTGGCCCTGGCCCGCGCCAGCTGAAGAACACCGCCTCGACCTGATCGCGAGTGTTCACCGGAGCCCCGGTACGACTGGTTCGTACCGGGGCTCCGCCATGTCCGGACCAGGCCCGGACGAGGTCCGGACCTAGAGTGGAGCCCGTGAAGACGTGCGACTTCTGTGGCCGGCAGGCCGAGGACGCCGAGACGCTGACCTGGACCACCTCGATGGAGAACGGGCGAGCGCGCACCTACTGCGACACCTGCTCCCGCGAGCACCTGCGGGCCATCGAGGGCAAGCTCGACAGCGAGTGGTGGTGACCGTCAGAGGTGCTGCCACGCCGGCTTGGCGGCGTACACCTCTCGCCAGTGGTCGACCCCGCTGAGGTCCGCCGCGGCGGCGTCGTCGAGCAGCACCGAGACGTGCGGGTGCAGCTGCAGGACCGAGGCCGGGCACGAGGCCGAGAGCGGGCCCTCGACCGCGGCCGCGACGGCGGTGGCCTTGGCGTCGCCAGAGGCGATCAGCAGGAGGTGCCCGGCGTCCAGGATGGTGCCGAGCCCCTGCGTCAGGACGTGGCGCGGCACTTCTTCCATGGAGCCGAAGAACCGGGCGTTGTCCCGTCGGGTCTCGTCGGTCAGCGTCTTGAGCCGCGTCCGTGAGGTCAGCGACGAGCCGGGCTCGTTGAAGGCCAGGTGTCCGTCGGTGCCGATGCCGAGCACCTGGAGGTCCACCCCGCCGGCTGCGGCGATCAGCTCCTCGTAGCGGCGGCCGGCATCCGGCAGCCGCTCCCGGTCGGGGTCGGGGGAGGCGATCCGCTCGTCGGGGATCTCCAGCGCGTCGGTCAGCTCGCGTCGGATCGTGGCCCGGTAGCTCTGAGCGTGGCCCGGTGGCAGCCCGACGTACTCGTCGAGCAGGAAGACGCGCACCGCGTCGTACGACGGCCCGGTGCCGGCCCGGTGACGGCGGATCAGCTCGCGATAGACGGCCAGCGGGCTGGACCCGGTCGCGAGCCCGAGCACGGCGTCGGGGCGCGCGCGCACCAGCCGTTCGATCGTGTCGGCAGCGAGGGCACCGATCTCCGGCACCGTGGCGAGGGGGACGACCTCCATCAGGCTCGGCCCCATCCTGCCGAGTGCAGGACCTCGGTCACGGCGGCGATCGCCGGCCGGGACGACCCGTGCGGACACAGGCGCGGTGCGGGTCCGTCGTACGGGCCGGGCCAGCCCCAGTCGACGACGACCACGGCTCTTCCGCCGGTGGAGACGCGGTCGACCAGGCTGAGGACGTCCGGGTGGCGGTGTACGTCGCGCACCTGAAGCACGACCGGCCCCGTGCCGGCGACGCCGGCCGCGTCGGGGGACAGTACGACGTCCGGGCGGAGGCCCCAGGGCACCTCGCCGACGGCGATCGACGCGCTGGTGGTCACCTGCGCGACGGTGGCACCGGACAGGTCCGGCAACGGCCCCTCGATCAGCAGGGCGCGTCGCGCACCCGCGAGCTGTGCCGCGTCGTCGCGTCCGGCGACCGCCCCGGTGCCCGGGAGCTCCGCCAGCCGGTCCACCCGTGAGGCCGCCTCGCGGAGACGATCCTCCGCGAGGAGGCCGGACTGTACGGCCGCGACGATGGCGGCCTGCACGTCGCGAACGAGGGCGACGTCCTTCTCCGCCCCCAGGCAGAGCAGGTCGGCGCCCGCGCCGAGGGCGAGCACCGCGGCCTCCGCGACGGTGCGGGTGCCGGACACGCCGGCCATGTCGAGGGCGTCGGTCACGATGGCGCCCTCGAACCCGAGACGGTCGCGGAGCAGGGCGAGCACCGGATGGCTGAGGGTGGCCGGGGTGTCGGGGTCGACGGCGCGCACGAGCAGGTGTGAGGTCATCACCGCGTCCGCACCCGCGCCGACGGCCGCCGCGAACGGCGCGAGCTCGCGCACGAGCAGGGTGTCGAGGTCGGTGTCCACGGTGGGCAGGTCGAGATGGCTGTCCTGGGCGGTGTCGCCGTGGCCCGGGAAGTGCTTCGCGCACGCCCCGACCCCGGCCTCGCGGAGTCCCTCCACCCAGGCCGCCACGTGCGCGGCGACGCGTTCGGGGTCGGCTCCGAAGCTGCGGGTCCCGATCACGGGGTTGTTCGGGTTGGTGTTGATGTCCGCCACCGGGGCCAGGTCGAGGGTGACCCCGACGGCCGCCAGGTCGGTGCCGACGGCGCGACCCGTCGCCCGGGTCAGCGCGAGATCGTCCGCTGCGCCGAGGGCGGCCGCGCCCAGGACGGGGCTGCCCTCGAGGGCGTACAACCGGGACACGTCGCCACCCTCCTCGTCCACCGCCACGACGGCGTTCGGACGGGCCGAGCCGATGGCGGCGGTCAGCTCGGTCAGGACGTGCGGCCCCGCGGCGGTGTTGCTGCCGAACAGGCAGACGCCTCCGAGCCCCTCGTGGAACAGGTCGAGCACCTCGCCGGACGCGGTCGTGCCTGGGAAGGCCGGCAGCTGGACCCGCAGGGCAAGGGCGTCGAGGTCGGTCATCGCTTCCTATTCTGGGTCACGGGCAAGAAGTCTGTTCGGTCACCCCCAGGCGCAGCCGCAGTGCGGATGACGCAGCCAGTCGCACCTCGTCGTCTCGAGGTCGGCGGTGACGGTGACGGTCGCCGACCGGAGGGCCGGTGCGGCACCGTCGAGCCGGCGTACGACGTCGCGGACCGCCCACGCGACGCCCAGGTCGAGCAGGCACGGGTCCCACACGGCGTGGGGCGCCACCGGCAGGTCGTCGAGCTGATGCAGCACCGTCGCTCGTCGGGCGTCGCGCTCCCCGAGGTGCGCGTCGACGCAGCGCAGGCACGCGGACCGTCCGGGCTCGACGAAGGGCCCGATCCGGACGGCGCTGGGCTGCACCGCCAGCCACAGGTGGGCGACGTCGTCGCGGACGAGCCGGTCGGAGGTACGGCGTCGCGGCTCACCCAGCGTGACGACCAGCGTCGCGGCCGACGCGGTGTCGGCGACCCGGAGCCCGGCCGCTGCACACGCCCGCGTCACCGGGTCGCGGACCAGGGCCTCGACCTCGAGCGCCACCGGTGGCCGACTGTCTGCTCGCTCACGGGCGCTTCGGCTCGGCGCGGTCGCGTCGACCACCCAGCCCTCCTCGACCAGACGCTCGAGCACGGGCCGCAGCTCCGGCGCGGGCGGACGCTCCAAGGCGGTCAGCGCGGTGTACAGCCCGGGCCGGTCGCGCAGCACGAGCCGGTCGGGCTCGTCGAGGCCGATCTGCAGGTGCGCGTCGTCACGGCGTACGACGTGGAGCCCGGACCGCAGCACCGGTCGCGCCAGCCCCGACCACCCGGTACGTGTCCCCATGCCCGGGCACGCTGCCACACGATGAGCGGGAGCGACGCGGCTCCTCCACAGGGCCTCATCTGACACGACCCCCGGACCGTGAGGTCCGGGGGTCGTTTTCGTCTGTGGTGCGTGTGCGCCTCAGGCCTTGCCGAGGATGCGGTTGAGGTTCGTGCCGCAGACCGGGCAGACAGCCTTCGCCATCCGGGTGCCCTTGTCGTTGACTCGCACCTCGCCCTCGGCCTCGCGCTTCTCCTTGCACTTCACGCAGTAGAACTCGCCGCTCCAGGTCTCCGCCATGACGGCCTCCTTGCTTGTTCGTTCGCGGTCGTCGCGACGGGAATGTTGCCGGGGAAACCCGCCGGGGCCGGGCCGCGGTTGCCGCCCGGTCGCAACGACCCTACGACACCGTGGGCACCCCGTGCACACGGCACACCGCTGAGCGTGGAACGGTGTGATTTCACGCTCAGCACGCGCTGGTCCCAGGACCGGGGTTTTGCGGCCCCACGGAGCTTCCTCGCCGCGGCTCTGGAGACCGCTGCCGGCATCGCCGCCACCGCGCCCGCCACGGGTCGAGGGACGACCCGCGCGGCGCGGCGGCGGCCACGCCGACCTGGTCTCGGGCGGCGCAATGGGGGAGCGTCGCCCGATCCGATCACGCTCGCCACCGACGACCTGTAGGAGGACATCCGTGCGGCCCGCGAGCGTCGTGTCCCGAGGTTCACCGGCCGTGACGTCTCGTCCGACATGGGGGTATGCGGACGGGACAAAGACGGGGACCCAGGTACCTGACGCCGCTTGCCTTCCCCTTGCGAACGCCGTCTGGCGGCCTGGGGCCCCGTCTGGGCGTCACGCTAGGAGTCGGCCCAGGACGGGGTCAACGCGTGGAGGCAGGTTGGCCGCCGCGCCTGTGGACAGACCTGTGGACAACTGCCCGGCAGCCTGTGGATAACCGGTCGAACGTCGGGGATGGGCTGGGGAGACACCTGTGGAGCCGTCCCGGGCGGGGAGGCGCGCGAGCCGCTGACCAGCCACAATGCTGTGCACCGGGTGTGGACAGAAAATATCTCGAGCTCAGGCTCGGGGAAGGAGCCGGATGACCCCGCCAGACGCCCCGTCGGGCACGTCGTACGACCAGGGTCCCGTCGCCGCGCTGCGCCGGGTCGCGTTCCTGATGGAGCGGGGCCGCGAGGAGACCCGGCGCGTCCGGGCCTTCCGCAACGCCGCGGCGACGCTCCTGCCGCTCCCCGACGACGAGGTGGCTGCCCGGGTCGACGCCGGGACGCTCACCGAGCTGACCGGGATCGGCCCGAGCACCGCCGCGGTCATCGAGGCGGCGGTCCGCGGCGAGGTGCCCGAGCGGCTGGCGAAGCTCGAGCGGGAGTACGCCGGACCGCTCACCGCCGGCGGGAGGGAGCTCCGCGCGGCACTGCGGGGAGACCTGCACTCCCACTCGGACTGGTCCGACGGCGGCTCGCCGATCGAGGAGATGGCCTTCACCGCGATCGAGCTGGGCCACGAGTACCTCGTCCTCACCGACCACTCGCCGCGCCTGACCGTGGCCAACGGGCTCAGCCCGGCCCGGCTCACCAAGCAGCTCGGCGTCGTCGACGCGATCAACCAGCACCTCTCCGGCTCGGGTTTCACGCTGCTGAAGGGGATCGAGGTCGACATCCTCGACGACGGTGGCCTCGACCAGTCCGAGGAGATGCTGGCCCAGCTCGAGGTCCGGGTGGCGAGCGTGCACTCCAAGCTGCGCCAGGACGCGGTCGGGATGACCGCGCGGATGCTCGGCGCGATTCGCAACCCGTTCACCAACGTGCTCGGCCACTGCACGGGACGCATGGTGATGGGCAACCGCGGGACGCGGCCGAGCAGCGAGTTCGACGCGAAGGCGGTCTTCGAGGCCTGCGTCGAGCACGACGTCGCGGTCGAGATCAACTCCCGCCCGGAGCGGCGGGACCCGCCGACGGCGCTGCTCGAGCTCGCCCGCGACCTGGGCTGCCGCTTCTCGATCGACTCCGACAGCCACGCGCCGGGTCAGCTCGACTTCCTCGACTACGGCTGCGAGCGCGCCGAGGCGGCCGGCATCGAGGCGGACCGCATCGTCAACACCTGGCCTCGGGAGCGGCTGCTCGCCTGGGCCGACAAGGCCCCCTGACGCCGAGTCGGCGCAGGACGACCCGGTGTTTCCCGTCGGGCCCGGAGCGTCCGCGGCCGGACTGTCGGCGCTGGCGGCTAGCGTGGCGCGCATGCCGACCCAGACCCCCGTGGAGGTACGCCGCTCGCCTCGCCGTCGGCGCACCGTCTCGGCCTACCGCGAGGGTGACCGGATCGTGGTGCTGATCCCCGCGCGGATGAGCCGGGCGCAGGAGGCCGAGTGGATCGAGACCATGGTCGCCCGGGTCGAGAAGGCCGAGGCCCGACGGCGTCCCGGTGACGACGACCTGATGCGTCGGGCGACGGCGCTCAGTCGCGCCTGGCTCGACGGCCGGGCCGAGCCCCTGTCGGTGCGGTGGGTCGACAACCAGCGGTCCCGGTGGGGATCGTGCACGCCCGCCGACCGCACGATCCGGCTCTCCCACCGGCTGCAGGACATGCCCGCCTGGGTGATCGACTACGTGCTCGTCCACGAGCTCGCCCACCTGCTCGAGTCCGGCCACAACCCGCGCTTCTGGGGGCTGGTCGCGGGCTACCCGCGGGCCGAGCAGGCGAAGGCCTGGCTCGACGGCTACTCCGCCGGAGCGCGTCTCGAGGGTGCCGACGACTGACACCGCGCGCGGGCGAGGTCGATCAGCTCGACCATCTCGTCCTCGAGGTCGGGCAGGGCGTCGACCGGCCACCACCGCACGTCCAGCGACTCGTCGCTGACCCGCGGGCCGGCGTCCGGCTGCGCCACCGCGACGTGCCGTACGTCGAGATGGTGCACGGTGCCGCGCGGGTCGCAGAACCCCACGGCGTGCCGGTCGAGGTGCAGCGGCTCGGGGTCGAAGCGCAGGTCCGCGAGACCCGACTCCTCGACGGCCTCCCGCAACGCGGTCGCGGCGAGCGAGGCGTCACCCGGCTCGTGGTGACCGCCGAAGGCGAACCACCGTCGTGCCTTGCGGTGCAGGTTGAGCAGGACGGCGTCGAGGTCGGGGGAGAGCACGAGGGTGCCCGCCGTCAGGTGGTCGGGGAAGCACGACCGCAGCAACCCGTCGGCGTGGGTGTCGAGGTGGGCGACGTACTCGTCGCGCAGCCTGGCCTGGGCGTCGGATGGTGGCGTCCACTCGCGCAGCGTGGCGAGCGCCTCGGCGTGGGCGGTCACTCCTCCTCGGGTGGGCCGTCGGCCGCGCCGCCCATCCCGCCGTCGAGCAGGTTGCGCAGCTCGGCGTCGAAGTCGTCGGAGGTGAGTGCCTGCGGGGCATCGGAGCCCTCGCGGAAGCCCAGCGGGTCGTCGAGGTCGGCGTCGGTGGGCAGCAGGTGGGGGCTCATCCAGACACCGTCGCGGGCCTCGGCGCCCTGACGGGTGCGGAGCGAGCCCCACAGCGTGGAGGCGTCGCGGAGCCGGCGGGGTCGCAGCTCGAGGCCGACGAGCGACGCGAAGGTCTCCTCGGCCGGCCCGCCCGCGGCACGGCGCCGGCGGACGGCCTCCTGGAGCTTCGTGGCGGTCGGCATCCGCTCGGCCGTGGCCTGGCTGACCACCTCGTCGACCCATCCCTCGACCAGCGCGAGGGCGATCTCCAGCCGCTGGAGAGCGGCGTCCTGCTGCGGGGAGCGGGGGATGTCGAAGAGACCGCCGTCCATCAGCTCCTGCATGGCCTCGAGGTTGCTCGGGTCGATGCCGCGCAGGCGCTCCTCCAACGTCTCCTGGATGCCTGCGGTGTTGATCTCGATGCCCTGGGCGTAGTCGGTGACGGCGCCGATCAGGTGGTCGCGCAGCCACGGCACGCCGGCGAAGAGCCGCTGGTGGGCGGCCTCGCGCAGCGCGAGGTAGAGCAGCACGTCAGTGTCGGGTACGTCGAGCCCCTCGGCGAAGCTGGCCACGTTGGCCGGGACGAGCGCGGCCTTGCCGGCCGCACCGAGCGGGAGGCCGATGTCGGACGCGGTGAGGACCTCGCCGGCGAGGGCACCGAGCCCGGAGCCGACCTGCTGGGCGAGCATGGCGCCGATCGCCTTGCCCAGCATCGCCATGATCGGCCCACCCATGCTCGCGGCCTCGGCGGGGAGGGCGTTGCCGAGGGCGCCGACCGACGACGCGGCGATCGGCTCGACGAGGACCTTCCAGACGTCGGTGGTGCCGACGATCCACTCCGCGCGGCTCCACGCGGCCGTCGAGGTCACGCCGGAGGGGAAGTGCGTGGTCTCGTCGAGCCAGTGGTCGGCCAGGCGTACGGCGTCGGCGACCTCGTCGTTCTGCTTCTGCGAAGGGCTCGGGTCGGGCTCCTGCGCCACGGTCTTGCGCGCCATGTCGACGGCCACGTCCCAGTTCAGCGGACCGTCGTACGGCTGCATCATGGACTGGAGCTGGCTGAAGATCTGGCCGAGGTCGGGTGCCCCTCCGCCGAAGAACTGCTCGAACGGCGTACCGCGGAACGGGTTGGCGCCGTTCGGGTCGTCGTCCTGCGGCGGCTCGTTGGTCATGGCTCCACGGTACGCCGTCGCCGGTCAGCGATCCCGGGCGTTCGCTGACCGCGGACGAGGCCTCCGGCGGCCCGTGGCGATGGCCTAGGGTCGGGCTCGTGCCCGACCGCGCCGAGACCCCCGCCGAGACGCCGGTGGTGCGGCTCGTCGACCTTCGCGAGACCCCGCTCGACGTCGCCGAGGTCCTGGCCGCGCTCGGCGACGAGGCGTCCGGAGGGCTGACCCTGTTCGTCGGCCGGGTCCGCGACCACGACCACGGGCTCGGCGTGCGCGGTCTGGAGTACACCGCCCACCCCACCGCGCTCGACGCGCTGCAACGGGTCTGCGACCGGGTCGCCGAGGAGTACGACGTGCACGGCGTGGCCGCGGTCCACCGGGTCGGCCGGCTCGAGATCGGCGACATCGCGGTCGTCGTCGCGACCTCGGCGGCCCACCGCGGTGAGGCGTTCGCGGCGTCCCGGGCGCTGATCGACACGCTCAAGGACGAGGTGCCGATCTGGAAGCACCAGCAGTTCACCGACGGCAGCGCCGAGTGGGTCGGCACACCCTGAGTCGGTGCCAGGGCGCGCCTCGCGGACGGGGGCGGCTCCGGTCCCTACGCTGACCGCGTGGAGATCCTCTGGTGGCTGGCCCCGCCCGTCGTGGCGACGGTGCTGGCCATGTGCTGGGTCTCGTGGCTCGGCCGTGCCGGCCGCGGTCAGGTCGACCCCGAGGTGGCCGCCCGCCGGCTCGGCGATGCGATGGCCCGGCCGATCCGCGTCTCGCGGGCGGCCGTCCCGCGGCCGAGCAGTCCCGAGGAGCGCGGCACCGGGGTCGCCGTACGCCCGTCCAGCCGTACGCCGGGGACGACCCGCCGCGCTTCCTGAGCCTGCCCTGAGATGCTGAGGATTTCATGGTGTCTGAGAGGCTTGCTCCCATGACTCAGCGCACCTGGGCCGCTCTCGTGGCCGTGCCGCTGTTCGTCGTCCTCGGGTTGTACGTCGCGGTGACGGGGCTGCCCTTCGTCACCTACGCCCCCGGGCCGACCGTCAACGTCCTGGGCGAGAACGGTGGCAAGCCCATCATCGATATCCAGGGCCACCGTTCCTACCCCGACGACGGGCAGCTGCGGATGACCACGGTCTCGGTCACCCAGCGCGACGCCACGCTCGATCTGTTCACCCTGATGCGCACCTGGGCCTCGCGTGACGAGGCGGTCTACCCGTTCTTCGCGCAGTACGGCACCAGTGGGAACCAGCAGCAGGACGCCCAGGAGGGCCAGGTCGAGATGGTCACCTCCCAGGACGCCGCCGTGGCTGCGGCCCTGACCCAGCTCCACATCCCGATCCACCCCGCGATCGAGATCGTCAGCGTCACCGACGGCATGCCGGCCGACGGCAAGCTCCAGGTCCGCGACGTGCTGCGCAAGGTGGGTGACACCGAGATCACCCCCACCAGCGACGTCGCGAAGCTGGTCGCCGCCGTGCCCGCCGGGTCGTCCGTGCCGATCACCGTCGAGCGCGACGGGAAACCGGTCACGGTCCAGCTGACGCCGGTGACCAAGGACGGTCACACGCTGGTCGGGATCACGCTCCAGACCAGCTACACCTTCCCCTTCAAGGTCGGGGTCAACATCTCCGACTCGATCGGCGGACCGAGCGCCGGCCTGATGTTCGCGATGTCCATCTACGACACGCTCACGCCTGGGTCGCTCACCGACGGCCAGGTGGTCGCCGGCACCGGCACCATCACCGCCGACGGCAAGGTCGGCCAGATCGGCGGGATCCAGCAGAAGATCGCCGGCGCCCGGCAGGACGGCGCCCAGCTGTTCCTCGTCCCGCCGTCCAACTGCGCCGACGCGCTCGGCGGTGACAACGGCTCGATGAGGCTGGTCAAGGCGCCGACCCTGGCCAAGGCGGTCAAGGAGGTCCGCGCCTGGGCCGCGGACCACAACGCCCCGCTGCCGTCGTGCGAGCCCGCCACGCAGGAGGCCTCGTCATGACCGGCCTCGGAAGCGCGGGAGAGCCGGGTCTCGCGGCAGCCGTGCTCGAGATCGAGCGACACGCGGCCGCGGCCGGCTGGGACCAGCCCGCACGGTTGTTCGCCCTGGTCGAGACCGCCGAGCTCGCGGCCCGCGAGCCCCAGCTGGCCGCCAGCCTGGGAGACGAGGCGTTGACCTCGATCGAGCAGGAGGGCCTGACACCGGGGCAGTCGCTGGAGGAGCAGCTCGCGGCGATCAGCTGGCCGGAGACGGTCCACGGCTGTGCGGCCCTGGTCGAGCGCTATGTGCTGCCACCCGAGGTCGAGGCGGAGCTGCCGGACGACGCGGCCTCGGCGGCGGCGTACGCCTCGGAGCACCCCCATCGGCAGGAGGTACGGATCGTGGCCGCTGCGACGCGCACCGGCGCGTCGTACTGTGCCCTGAGACTGCGGGCGCACGACGAGGACACCTCCGTACTGACCGGTACGGCGCTCGTGCCGGAGCTGGTCGACCTGGTCCGGGCCACCCTCGAGGAGGAGAGCGCATGAGCGACTCGCTGGAGCAGGAGTTCGACGACTTCCAGCCCCGCCGCATCAGCCGCGCCCGGCTCCTGCTGTTCGTCGTGGTCGGCGTGATCGTGGCGATCTTCCTGGTCACGATGTTCGCCTCGCTCTACACCGATCGGCTCTGGTACTCCTCGGTCGGCTACTCCGGTGTCTTCGACACGATGCTCTGGACCCGCGTGGGGCTGTTCGTCGGCTTCGGTGCCCTGATGGGTGGCGCGGTCGCCGCCAACATGGTGATCGCCTACCGCGCCCGGCCCTTCCACCGGCCGGACTCCCCGGAGCAGACCGGCCTCGACCGCTATCGCGACGCGGTCGCCCCGATCCGGGCCCTGCTGCTGGTCTCGGTGGCCGGCGTGATCGGCCTCTTCGGCGGGGTCGCCGCCAACGGCCAGTGGCGGTCGTTCCTGCTGTGGGCGAACCGAGTGCCGTTCCACACCTCCGACTACTACTTCCACAAGGACGTCGGCTTCTACGTCTTCACCCTGCCCTGGCTGCACTTCCTGGTCGGCTTCGCGATCGCCGTACTGGTGCTCTCGGCCCTCAGCGCGGTCGTCGTGCACTACCTGTACGGCGGCATCCGCCTCCAGGGCACCAGCGACCGGATGTCGACGTCCGCCACCATCCAGCTCTCGATCCTGGTCGGCCTCATCCTCCTCGCCAAGGCGGTCGGCTACTGGCTCGACCGGTACGACCTGGTCACCGGCTCCGGAAAGCTCGTCACCGGCATGGGCTACACCGACCAGCACGCCGTCCTGCCGGCCCGCAACATCCTGGTCTGGGTCGCACTGATCTGCGCGGTGCTGTTCTTCCTCACCGTCTGGCGTCGCACCTGGCTGCTCCCGGGGGTCGGCATCTCGCTGCTCCTGGTCACCTCGATCCTGCTCGGCCTGATCTGGCCGGCCTTCGTCCAGCACTTCCAGGTCGACCCGACCGAGCTGGACAAGGAGGCGCCGTACATCACCCAGAACATCGACGCCACGCGGCAGGCCTACGACCTGGGCGACATCAAGCAGGTCGAGGCACCCAAGAAGATCACCGCGGCGACCGTGCAGGACCTGATCGACCAGACCCAGGCCGTCCCGGTGCTCGACCCGTCGCGGATCTCGCGGGCCTTCCAGCAGATCCAGCAGGTCGCGTCGTACTACTCGGTGCCGAGCGTCCTCGACGTCGACCGCTACCCGATCGAGGGCATCGACCGGGCGCTCGTCCTCGGGGTGCGGGAGCTGGACCAGACCGGGATCACCCCGGGCCAGCAGAACTGGACCAACCTCCACACCGTCTACACCCACGGCAACGGCGTGATCGCGGCGTTCGGCAACCAGCGGCCCGCCGACAACGTCACCGAGAGCCAGCAGATCGAGTGGGCGGAGGGTCAGGGCGCCGGGCAGGACGCGCTCCAGAAGTCGACCGGTGCGTTCGAGAACCGGGTCTACTTCGGCGAGGGCAGTCCCAACTACTCCATCGTGGGCAAGGCACCCGGGGCACAGGACGTCGAGCTCGACCTGACCGCGAACGGCACGCGCGCCCAGACGACGTACGCCGGGGGCGGCGGCGTCGCGGTCGGCAGCTTCTTCCGCAAGCTGATGTACGCGGTCAAGTTCGGGGACTCCAACTTCCTGCTCTCGGGCCGGGTCGGCCCCGACAGCAAGGTGCTCTACTACCGCAACCCGGTGACGCGGGTCGAGAAGGTGGCGCCCTGGCTGACCCTCGACAGCGACATCTACCCGGCGATCGTCGACGGCCGGATCCTCTGGATCGTCGACGGCTACACCACCACCGACCACTACCCGCAGGCCGAGCGCGACTCGTTCCACACGATGACCACGGACTCGCTGTCCCCGCCGACCGGCGTGCGCACGCTGCCGTCGGACCAGGTCAACTACATGCGCAACGCGGTCAAGGCGACCGTGGACGCCTACTCCGGCAAGGTCACGCTCTACGCGTGGGACGAGTCGGACCCGATGCTGCAGGCCTGGCGCAGCGCCTTCCCCGGCACCGTCCTGGACAAGGACCAGATCCCGTCGGACCTGAAGGAGCACCTGCGCTACCCCGAGGACATGTTCAAGGTGCAGCGCTTCCAGTACGCGCGCTACCACGTCGAGGACGCGACGGACTTCTACCAGGCCAACAACCAGTGGGCGGTGCCCGAGGACCCGGTCCGGGCCGGCAGCAGCCAGACCCCGATCCGGATGTACAGCCGCGACCCCCAGACCGGTCAGCCGGTGTGGTCGCTGCTGTCCAGCTACGTGCCGCGGGGCAAGTCGAACCTGGTCGGCGTGGTCGCCGCGGACTCCGACGCGACCTCGCCCGACTACGGCAAGATCCTCGTGGAGAAGCCGCGCAGCGAGAACGTCCCGGGTCCGACGCAGGCCTACAACAACCTGATCTCCGACCCGCGGATCACCCGCAAGACGCAGCGGTTCAAGCTCGGCGACGCGACCACGCAGTACGGCAGCGTGGTCTCGGTGCCGCTCGCCTCCGGCCTGATGTACGTCGTACCGGTGTATGCCACGAAGCTGCAGTCGGACGCCACGTCGTACCTCACCCTGCGGTACGTGATGGTGCAGTACGGCACCGACGTGGGGATCGGCGACACCCTCGTCGACGCCATCACCGACATGGCCGGCGGGACTCCACCTCCGGTCCAGAACCCGGGCAAGGGCGGTCAGAACCCCAGCAAGGGCGACCGGGCGAAGGCGCGGGCGCTGCTCCAGAAGGCGCAGACCGACTTCGCCGAGGCCGACCAGGCGCTGCGGCAGGGTCAGGGCGCACGGTGGGTCAAGCTCAGCCACCAGGCCAGGGCCGAGGTCGCGAGGGCGCTGAACCTGCTGCAGTAGCCCTGCGGATTTGAGCCAGTCCTGCCCACCCTCTAGACTGGGTGTACCGACGCGGGGTGGAGCAGTTCGGTAGCTCGCTGGGCTCATAACCCAGAGGTCGCAGGTTCAAATCCTGCCCCCGCTACCAATGTGATGTCTCAAGACATCGCGGACACCCGGACCTGCGAATGCAGGTTCGGGTGTTTGTTCATTTCGGGGTGCTTCTTGGGCTGGTAGTCCTTGCTGGGATCGACGATGAGCTCGCGGAGGAGTTCGCCGGTGGCGGCGTGGACGACGCGGACGTGGAGGTCCTGGACGAGCAGGATGACGCGGGTTCGGGCGTAGGTTCGACCGACGCCGATGTGGCGTAGTTGGCCGGCGATCCTGCAGGGTGACGTTGCCGGCCGGAAGAGACGATGTCGTGTCGGGTCCGGTCGTGGGTGTCGGTGCTGCGGTCACCGGTCGGGGTGGCTTTGGGTCGTGCGGCGTAGGCGGTCGCCGGGGTTGCCCGGTGGGGGAGCGATCGGTGCGGTCGGTGGTGGTTGTACTCGGCCGACGAAGCGTGTCGAGGAGTAGCCTGCAGTTCGGTCAGGGTGGTCGGCTGGTCGGGTTGGGCGCGTAGCCACTTCTTCATCGTCTGCTGGAATCGCTCGACCTTGCCGCAGGTGGTCGGGTGGTGAGGGTCGGGAGTTCTTCTGGACGATGTCGAGTCGCCTGAGCTCAGCTTCGAAGGCGTTCTTGCCGCCGGCTCGGCCGTGGCCGGCGAGTCGGACGGTGTAGACCATGCCGTTGTCGGTGAGCGTGGATGCGGGGTATCCGTGCAGGTCAGCGGCTTGCCGGAAGGTCTCGAGGACGGTCTTGGCGGTGACCGGTCGGTGTGCGGTGACGTGGAGTGCGTAGCGGGAGTGGTCGTCGAGCCAGCTGATGATCTCGGTGTCGGTGCCGGGGCGGCCGTCGGGGCCGTGAGTCGGTAGTGGGTGAAGTCGGACTGCCAGGTCTCGTTGGGCATCGCTGCTTCGAAGCGCAGGTAGGAGGACTTCGGTCGTTTTGAGGGGTCGGCGGTGACGGCGCCGGAGCGGGTCAACGTGCGGGCGATGGTGGCTCGGGACACGGTGATGCCGTGGTGGTGGGTCAGGTGCCAGCCGATGGTGTCGGGACCGGCGTCCAGGCCGCGGTCGATGAGGTCTTTGCGGATCTCGAGGATCAGCTCGACGGTCTCCGGTGCTGTTGCGCTGCGGTGAGGTCTATGCGGTCGTCTCGACCTCGGCTTGAACGCGGTCTCGCCCTCGTCGCGGTAGCGGGCCAGCAGCTCATAGACCCACGACCTCGACACTCCGTAGTCGGCTGACGACCTCGGCGACGGTGCGGTTCTCGAGGGTGATGGCGGTGATGACCAGGCGGGCCTTCGACGACGGCCTCGACGACGACTTTGACGACATGGTCGAGGCTCGATCGGTTGTCGCCGATGTCGTGAGACATCAGTCCGGGATGTCGTGAGACATGTGTCCGGGATGTCCTGAACCAGCACACTGCCCCCGCTACCAATGTGATGTCTCAAGACATCGGCGACACCCGGACCTGCGAATGCAGGTCCGGGTGTTTGAACCGCCCCGGCATGTCCGGAGACTCCGTTCCTTGGGAAGGATGGAGTCATGTCAGGGAGAACGTCGAAGAGGTACCCGGTCGAGCTGCGTGAGCGGGCGGTCCGGATGGTCGCCGAGATCCGGTCTGATCATGAGTCGGAGTGGGCGGCGATGACGCAGGTCGCGCGAGCTGCTCGGTGTCGGGACGCCGGAGACGGTGCGCAAGTGGTGCCGGCAGGCCGAGGTCGATGCCGGCGCAGCGGCCCGGGGTGACGACGGAGGAGTCGGCGGAGCTGAAGCGGCTGAAGCGGGAGAACGCCGAGCTGAAGCGGGCGAACGCGATCTTGCGGGCGGCGTCGGCTTTCTTCGCGGCCGAACTCGACCGGCCACAGCGCTGATCGTGCGCGTTCATCGACTCGAGCACGCGGGCAGCCGCGACGGGGACGGTCTGCGCTGGGGTGTCGAGTCGATCTGCGAGCAGCTCACCGAGCTGGGCTGCAAGATCGCCCCGCGACCTACTACGAGCACCGCGACCGCCCGCCGACCGCCCGCGAGGTGCGGGACGCGGAGCTGAAGCCGAAGATCGCCGCGGCGCACGCCGAGAACTACGGCGTCTACGGCGCGCGGAAGGTCTGGCTGACCCTGAACCGCGAACGGCCTGCCGGGGCGCCGCCGATCGCGCGCTGCACCGTCGAGCGGCTCATGGGCGAGCTCGGCCTGGCCGGCGCGGTGCGGGGCAAGGTCAAGCGCACCACGATCAGCGACCCGCGCCCGCCGAAGCCGCACGACCTGGTGGACCGCAACTTCCGGCCGCTGGCGCCGGACCGGCTCTGGGTCGCCGACTTCACCTACGTCTCGACCTGGTCGGGCTGGTGCTACACCGCGTTCGTCATCGACGCCTACGCCCGCCGCATCCTGGGCTGGTCGGTCGCGACCACGATGACCAGCCAGCTCGTCGTCGACGCCGTCGAGCAGGCCATCTGGACCCGCGCACCGCGAGGGCCGCGACCTGGCCGGCGCTGATCGCCCATCATGATCACGGAGTCCAGTACCTCTCCGTGGCCTACTCCGAGCACCTCGACGCCGCCGGGATCAAGCCCTCGACCGGCGCCGTCGGGTCGTCGTACGACAACGCCCTCGCCGAGTCGGTCATCGGGCTCTACAAGACCGAGCTGATCAAACCGCGGCGGCCGTGGAAGGGCTTCGACGACCTCGAGATCGCCACCGCCGAATGGGTCGACTGGTTCAACCACCGCCGCCCCTTCGAGTACTGCGACGACCTCACACCCGTCGAAGCCGAGCAGGCTCACTACGCTCACCACCAGACCCCGGCAACCGCCGGAGTCTCAAACTAGAAAGTCTCCGGACTCGCCGGGGCGGTTCAGGACACCATGCGCGCGGACAGGAGCCTCTTGGGTGCCCTCAAGCGACAGGCTCACCAATTCCAACGGCAGAGCCCGACAAGACCCTCATGGTCTGCCGACGATCCCACTTCCGAAAGGAAGGGGCTCAAGAGCGCTTGTCATTCCCCCAGTTGGCAGGCGAAGACGTCAATGTGGGAGGTCAAGTTCTCGCCTATTCGCCCTTCCCCGACGCACATGAGGTCATTGAGCCAGGTGTAGGACGGGTGCTCGGTCTCAAAGAGCACCAACAACGACTGATGCCCAACCCCGTTGTCGTCAAAGCTCGTACGTCCGGTGAGCTCGAGCATCAGCTCAGCCCCATCGATGGTGGTCACCACCCCCCGGACATTCGGCAACATCGACCCGTCACCCCGACGGCGGGGATGGTTCGACCAGGCGTAGCTGCCCGACACCCGCTGGCCGGTGATCGTGCCGTCTCCCCGACCCCATCCCGTCCCCGACTCGTTGCCGTAGGGGCGCACCAGATGGAAGTCGCCCTCGTAGCGGAGGTCAACGGAGCACAACGGACTCAAAATCACCCTGTCAGACTGTCATCGGCAAATGTCCAGCAGCAAGCGTTCGAACTTGGAACCACCCGCCGCCACAGATCGCCTGAGCGTGCGCCGGGACAGCCGCATGTCAGGACCCGAGGCGGAACCAGGAGGGTTGCCGCTGCCACTCTGGCAACAGCTCTGGGTATCCGCTGACCTCAGGCCTCGGCCGGCAGGGGAACTGAGTGAATGAGCACGACCTTCCAGATTCCCTCGTCGCGTCGGAAGACGAACGTGGTCGGTGCGGAAATGTGCTGTTCGTTGCCGTCGAGGACATAGGTCTGATCAAGCCAACATGTCACCAACCCAGCGTCACCCCAGGTGAGCCCATCAAAGTCCTCAAGCCGGGAACGAATGTCGGTGACCACCGGCTTGAGCTGAGCGAAGTAGTCCTTGAGATCGCTCGAGCCGCGCATCCATCGTCGTTCGATCTCTTCAATCGCTCGTACGTCGTTGGCGCAGTACCCGCTTACGGCGTTGAAGTCCCCACGGTCCATGTCGTGGAAAAGCTGACGCACCACTGGCTCGAGCTCGGTCACCATAACTCGTTCCTCAATGACTGGATACGCCTGGAACCTCACGACGTTACGCCCGGAACAGCCAAGCGTCGAGCACCGGCGAATCCGGACCTACGCCTCGGGCGATGTGACGGAGGCGGTCACAATCGAGGAGAGGCGGCGGACGTGTCGGCGGTGACTGCCTTCGACCGGGCGGCAACGGGCTAACGGCATCCGCCCGCTCATCAGGCACTCATTAGGTCGATGGGTCGGCGCCATCTAGCGCGCATGACCTGGCCGCTGTCTCGGCGGTATGGATGGGACGGGCGTGCCGAGGCGGAGGTGTCGTCTGTCAATTGCTGAGCTGACGCGCGAGGGCAGCAGCCTCCCCGCGGTTGGACTTGCCCAGCTTGGCCAGGAGGTTCGTCACGTGAACGCTCACGGTCTTTTCACTGATAAAGAGCCGTTCGGCAATGATCCGGTTGGTCGCTCCCGTGGCCAGAACGTCCAGCACCTCGCGCTCTCGAGGGGTGAGGGCAGCCAGCTGGCGGGGCAGGGTTTCGATCTCCGCCGTCGCGATGCGGTTTCGTCGAGCCAAGGCAGCGACCTGGCTCTCGAACCAGCGTGCACCCATGTCGTGGGCGGACTGCCAACTCTCGAGCAACAGCAGGCGCGCCTCGTCGCGCTCCCCCGTATCCAGGAGCGCTTGGGCAAGGCCCATTTGGGGGCGTAGTGCGTGGTAGGCCCCGATCCTGGCCGCCACCTCCTCGGCGGCACGCCACCGGGTCGCGTCCGAGGTGCCGGCGAGCGTGTGGGCCAGGGCGCTGGCAAGCAAGGCGTCGCAGGCGGCGTGGCCGCGAGCCAGCTCTCCCTCGACGACGCCGGTCACGGCACCTTGCTGGATCAGCGTGCATTGCTCGGTCAGTCCAGTGGGTACGTCGGTCCCAGCGGTGGCCGCTTCCGTGAGGGCGATGAAGGCCGCCCTGGCGAACATCGCCTGTTCTACGACAGAGTCCGTGTCGGCCGTCGCGGCCAGATGCCGCTGCACGATCGCTAGGGCTCGGGAGACGTCGCCGAGCCCGCAGAACAAGTCGACTTGTCGGATGATGTCGAACCCGCCGTAGGGCACTGCCCGCTTGTCTAGGAGCTCCATGTTCTCGAGCTCCAAGGGGAGCGCCGCCAGGAACTCGCCCCGGGCGACGAGTTGGGCGACTCGCATCATGCGCCAGCGCAGCTCGTCCATCCCGCCTTCGTGGAGCTCGTCGAGAAGCAGGTCTGCCTCGTCCAGGCGCCCTTGCAGGCGCCATGCGTCGACGAGCTGCTCGCCATTGAACCCTGCCTCCGACGGGAACCCTCCCGCGAGTGCATTTCGCCTCCCCTCCAGGGCGGCGCTGATGCCGGCGTCCGTCTCGCCCACGACCATCAGCCACCAGGCCAGCGAGGCTTGGAACTCGTCTGACAGCCTGGCGAAGCCACCGTCACGGGCGACCGCGATGGCTTCGCGAATCCGGGCCAGTCCCGCGCGACACTCCCCGCTCTCGAAGAGCACCTGCCCTGCGAGATACAGAGCCCCTGCTTCGTCGTCGACTGACCCGACCTCCCGGGCGACGGACACAGCTCGATCAGCGTGATCGAGCGCTCCCTGAGCATCTCCTGCGCGTGCGTACAGCCAGCCCCTCATCCGTAGCGCCGCGGCCAGCTCGGGGGTCGCCGGCCCGTCGGCCAGCTCGAGGGCTTTGATCGCCGCCTCGCGGTGACCCAGGTCGTCGGACAGCTCGTTACACATCTCGGCGTAGGTCGAGTAGACGCGGCTGGCCAGCAGTCGGTCACCGTCGGGTTCGAGCAGACGCAGCGCCTCGCGTATGAAACGCAGCGAGCGTTCGGGATTGGGCTCGGAGGTACTGGATCGTGCGAGCAGGCGCAGCAAGTCCGCCTTCGGCATCCCCGCGGCCCCTTCGGGGTCGTCCATCCGGTTCCACAGCGCGAGTGCTCGCTCCAGGTGCGCGAGTCCCTCGGGGGTGTGGAAGCCCCGGACCGCCGAGCCGGCGCGTACCGACGCCGCGAATGCCTTGGCGAGCTCGTGGGCCTCGAACCAGTGCCGCGCCATCTGACCGAGTGCTGCCGCGTCGGGTGGCCTCGCTGGATCGATCCGGTCCTGCAGGGCGGCAGCGAACTGAGCGTGCATGCGTGCGCGCTCCTCGGGCATCAGGTCGTCGTACACGGCTTCCTGCAGAAGGCCGTGCCGGAAGTCGAGATTGGCATCGGTCGAGGACAGTACGTTGGCATCGATGGCCTCTCGTAGACATGCTTCGACCTCAACAGCCTCCGCGCCGGCTGCGCGGCCGATCATGGCCGGGTCGATCCGGCTACCCCCCACCGAGGCGAGGCGGAGCAGATCCCGAGCGTGGTCAGAGAGAGCCTCCACCCGGGCCAACAACAGGTCACTGAGCGGAGCCGGAACCCCGGAGGACCCACCTGCCAACAGCTCCTCCGCATAAAGCGGATTGCCTTCGGATCGCGCGAGCACGGTCCCGACGTACGCCGGCTCCGCAGAACCGGTGGCACTCTCGATGATGCCGGCTATCCCGGCTCGGTCCAGGGGCCCCAGCTCCAGACGACGGGAGCCGACACATCGGCCGATGTCCATCAGCGCTTTGCGGACGGGATGTCGCCGGGTTAGGTCGTCGGTCCGATAGGTCAGCACCAGGAGCATCGCGCCCTGCATGGTGCGGGCCATCGTCACAGCGAAGTCCTGCGTCGACTGGTCAGCCCAATGGAGGTCCTCCAGCACGAGAACCAGCGGTGCGATTCCGGACACCTCGTCCACAGCGAGTCTGAGGTCGATGATCGGGTTGAGACCCGACGGCTGCACGTTGGCGCTCAGCCAGGGGGACAACCGACGGACGACGGGTGTCAGTGCATCGGGCGGCGCGCCGGTGACATATGCCCGAAGCGCCTCGCGAACCGGCGCGAGGGATTCTCCGGACTCGATGTCGAGGCAGTGGCCCTCGAGCACCACAAATCCAGCGGCCCGGGCTCTGGACTTGATCCCACCCAGCAGGGAGGTCTTGCCGATGCCCGCGTCGCCACCGACGAGGAGCGCCTGGGGCGTGCCCGCGGCGGCAGCAGCAAGCGCCACGTCGGTCTCGGCGAGCTCGCGCTCACGCCCGAACAGGTCGCGCGGGTCGTGCTCCATGGGCGTCACAGCCTGACTACACGCCTGGCGGACCTCGCGTGCACCAGGGCTCGCCACTCTACGCGCGGGCCTGCCCAACGGGCCGACGTGCGCTCCTGCGGTTGGAGAGAGTGACAGTTGCGGGCGTTGCGTGCCACCTCGTCCATACGCTGTCGGGCGATCGTGATGGCGATGTAGGGGTTCATGGTGTGCTCCTATGTCTGGATCTGGTGTCCCTGACATTGGGGCTAAGGGGTGGTGGCGCACATCGGGAAGACTCCCGATAGATCCCCACTCCGAAGTGGCGTGCATCTCCCAGAGTGATCCCAGGCGTTGATCAGCGACCGTGCCCCAAGCACCATCATTCTGGGCGGAGTCGGGCACTCGCTTATGCCGCGTAGTGTCATCGTTTCCGTTGGATGGAGTGATGTCCCTCCTGCGTGGGTGGACCGGCTCCCTGGCCGAGCTTCCGGACACGGCGCACGCGGCTGTCTCCTGACGCCCTACGCGGCCGGACCCGCCGGAGCCGCCGGAGCCGACCGCCGGCAGCGCGGCGACTTCTGCCGGGGTCCGGGGAGCTCCCTCCATCCAACGGTCCCAGGTTTGCAGGCTCCAGAAGACGGCCAGCATGAATATCATCCACGCCTCGAGGACGAAGACCTGGTGGTTACTGACCTCTTTGGGAAGTTGGCCCGCCACGAGCACGATCAGAATCGCGCCGGCTGACATGGCGACGCCCAGCGCCCAGTAGCCCTTGGCCCATGCCATGGACGGCTCCTCTCCGAGGGCCGCGTTGCCATGACGCTTCTGGAATCCGATGTCGAAGACCGCGAGGACGATGAAGAAGAACAAGGTGATCGCCGAAGCCTTGTGAGCGTGGGCGTAGATGGCGTCCCGGTTCCAGATGAACACGGCTGTGCCGAACGTCCACAGCACGGCCGCCGCAAGCAGGGGGATCCAGTAGGCCCGCGGGTTGTCGGTGACCAGGGTCCACTCGTGGCTGGGAGCCATCAGGCCGACCACGATCATGGCAAGGAGAATGGCGCCGACCACGCTGAGGTAGGCGAACATGTTGTTGTCGACGGCCGGCAGTGACGCCTGGATGACCTGGGTCACCTGGGAGTCCTTCGTCACCTGGTTCCCTGCTGCGTCGGTAACTGCGCAGTGGTACGGCTTGTCGCCGGTGGGGACGAACGCGACGACCGGAGCGAGCAGGCCGGCGAGGTTGAACAGCCCATCCTCGACGGGCGACTTGCCCCACAGGACGATCATGACCAGACCGAGAGCGATCAGAGTGCCAACGAACACCGTCTGGGCCGACGTGTAGTAGTAGGCGCTGATCGATCGGTTAAGGCAGTCAGGGTTGGCGGCGAAGTACTCACGGGCGATGGAGACCGCCAAGACCAGGATCACCCCGATCGCTCCGAGTCGTAGGGCCGTGTAGGTGCGGCGCGCCATCACTGGCACTGGAGGCGGAACGGGTAGCGGAGCCGGCGTCGGGATTACTGGTGGTGCACCTCCAGGTGGGGTGACTGCCGGCTGCTCGGCGCCGTTCGGGCCCTGGCCGTTGCTCGCGTCGGAATCGGTCATGACGTCTCTCCTCACCCCAGCCCGTCGCGCTTGGGCGCTGTGTCCGTGACGCGGCGGGGCGTTGGACATTGCGGGATTGTCCTCCAACCCGTTCAGGAGGCGCGAGGGGCTCGCCACGGACACGAACTGCGAGAAACGTAGAGCTGGGTCTGTGTGCGCATCCGGCCAGTCCCGGCTAGGGCGGCCCACGAACTTCTCAAGGTCACCGAAGTTCTCGGGCCGAAAACCTCCGACGGGGAGGGGTCGTGCCGTAGTCCGCGCATGGTTTGCGATTGCTCGCCAGAGATCCGCTCGCGTCTATCTG
>CAWHZH010000006.1:0-25544 GCA_963833775.1 uncultured Actinomycetota bacterium
GTCGGGCTGACAGGATTTGAACCTGCGACCCCTTGACCCCCAGTCAAGTGCGCTACCAAACTGCGCCACAGCCCGATGCCCGGGGCGTGACCGCCGCTGGGCGGTGTGAAGGCTACCGCAGGTGGTCGGGGCGCCCGAATCCACCCACGCCCATCGGGCGGGCCGGCTGAGCGACGTTCAGGATCTTCTTGGCATCACGACACCTGCCTCCCAGGAGACTCACAGGGTTCTCACTGGAAGGGGGTGCTGGATGGGTACATGCAGCGAGAAGGAGAGCCCATGGACGAGCACGACGCCACGCCCCCGCCGTCCCCTTCGCCGTACGACGACGCCCCGACGCCGCCGCCGTTCTTCTACGGCGCCCCGATCCAGCCCCCCGCCACTCCCCCAGCAGCGCCCGAGCCTCGTCGTACCAGCCCGCGTCTTCTGGCGGTCGGAACTGCGGTCGCCCTCGTGCTGGCCGCCGGCGGCGCCGGCTTCGCGCTCGGCCACCACCGCAGTGGCTCGGACTCCGCCGAAGGCCCGGCCCGCGGTGGCTACTTCGGCCAACGCCCGGGATCCGGCGAGGGAGGTGCGGCTCCGTTCGGAGGTGCCCCGTTCAACGGGCAGGGCCAGGAGGGTGGCGCACCGTTCGACTCCTCGTCCGGCACCCCGGCCAAGGACGACCAGCTCACCGGCCTGGTGCGGATCGCCACCACGCTGAAGTACCAGGGTGGCAGCGCCGCCGGCACCGGCATGATCCTCACCAGCACCGGTGAGGTCGTCACGAACCACCACGTCGTGGAGGGTGCGACCTCGATCCGGGTCACGGTGATGAGCACCGGGAAGAGCTACCGCGCGACCGTGGTCGGCACCGACGCCAAGGACGACGTGGCCGTGCTCCAGCTCGACAGCGCGAACGGGCTCTCGGTCGTCCAGCCGGCCACCACGGCCGCCGAGGTCGGCGATGCGGTCACCGCCGTCGGCGACGCGGGCGGATCCGCGAGCACCTTCAGCAGCGCGTCCGGCACGGTGACCGCCCTCGACCAGAGCATCACCACCCGCAACGACGACGGCAGCGCCAACGAGAAGCTGAGCGGCCTGATCCAGATCAGCAACGACGTGATCCCCGGCGACTCCGGCGGCGCGACGTACGACGACGACGGCGACGTGGTGGGCATGACCACCGCCGCCTCGTCCGGTCAGAGCGACGTGGTCGGCTACGCGGTCCCGATCGCCCAGGTGATCAGCATCGCCGACGACCTGGAGAACGGCACCGAGAACGCGCGGTACGAGTACGGCAGCCCCGCCTTCCTCGGCGTCGGGCTCACCGACACCGGCACCGGCACCACGGTGGGCGACGCCTACCCCGACACGCCCGCCGCCGACGCCGGTATCGGCGCCGGTGACCGCATCACCAAGGTCGGCGACACCAGTGTCAGCACCGCGGCCGGCCTCCGGGCGGCGATCCGGGCCTACTCCCCCGGCGACAGCGTCCGGCTGGCCTGGACCGACTCCTCCGGCACCTCCCACATCGCCAGCGTCACGCTGATCGCCGGGCCTGTGGCATGACCCCCTAAATAGGGGTTTGAAAGTCACGGCCCGAGGGAAGAGGATCAAGTACGCCCGATCGGCGTGGCTCAGACGTCGGTGGGTACGGCGACTAGGACCTGCCATGACGAACCTGACGATCGCGAACATCTTCCTGTTCTGCGCCATCCTCTGCCTGGTGCTCAGCGCGATGCTCCATTCGCCGTTCTACTTCATCTACTCCTTCGGGACGGTCGCGCTGGCCGGGGCCGTGCGCCACAGCCAGCTCCCTCACAAGCGCTGACCTGCTCGACACCCGGCCGGGGAATGACACCCCGCGCCGGTGATGTTGCGCGAGTGTCCGCACTTCCGACGTGAGGAGTTCGCATGCCCACCCGCACCGCACGAACCGCCTGGACCGGCACCCTCGAGAAGGGCTCCGGCCAGGTCGAGCTCACCAGCTCCAAGATCGCGACGTACGACGTCTCCTTCCCCAAGCGGGCCGCCGAGAACGCCGACGGCACGACCAGCCCCGAGGAGCTGATCGCCGCCGCGCACTCCTCGTGCTACGCCATGCAGCTGTCCGGGAACATCGCCGCCGCAGGTGGCACGCCGGTCGCGCTCGACGTACAGGCCGACGTCTCGCTCGGCCCCGACCCGGCGGGCGGCTTCCGGCTGACCGGCATCGCCCTGACCGTCCGCGGTGAGGTGGAGGGACTCGACGCTGCCGGCTTCGAGAAGGCCGCCCAGGACGCGAAGGCGGGCTGCCCCGTCAGCAAGGCCCTGACCGGCGTCGAGATCACCCTCGACGCAGCTCTCGAGGGCTGACCCACTCGACCCCCGGTGTCGGTGCCGTCGGCTGGAGCCGGCGGCATCGGCGTCTGGGTGGGCGCTATCGCGTGGCGCCGCTGCGGTTCGAGACCTTCAGCGACGAGGTGTCGACGGCGACGAACTTGTTCGCCGGGATCCGCTTGAGGTCCTCGATCAGGGAGATCGGCCAGTGCCCGTTCTGCTCTCCCTGGAAGAACCACGGGGATCCGTTGTCGGCCAGCACCAGCCCGTAGGTCTTCATCGCGTGCACCACGGCCATCGCCTGCGGCCCGAAGCCCGCGGGGTGGTACGACGTGCGCAGGCGGAAGCGGGCCCCCATCGGCGGGTAGGCGTGACTGCGACGTGAACCCGCGTCGTGCCGGGCCGGCCAGAGGTGGTACGTCGACGTGACGTCGGTGGTGAACCGGATGGCGTGGTCGATGTCGCGGTTCTTGACCTCGTTCCAGCGCAGCAGCCCCGGCAGGATCGGCAGGCCCGCGGCGTCCGCGGAGGTCCACCCGCTCGGCCGCAGCCGGTCTGAGGTGAGCGACCAGACCGCTCCCGAGCCGGCGAACCAGCGGCCGTTGCGCTGCTGGGTCCCGAACGTCTCGTAGAGCTTGCAGGTGTCGCGCTCGACGACGATCGCGTGGCGGTCGCCGTCCGACCGCCGTCCGCCCTCGATCCGGGTGTCGCGACCCAGTGGGTAGCGCACGCGGTCGCTCTCGCTCGCGTAGTGGAAGTGCACCCTCACCTTCCGGTGGGCGCCACCGACCACGGTGACCGGGATGCCGTAGTTGGGCCCGTCGCCGAACGACGGTCCGAAGTCGGGATGCAGATCGACCGAGGTGCTCATGTGGGAGAGCCACTGCCGGCTCCGTGCGTTCACCGGCAGCCGGCTGATGTCGGCATGCCAGTAGTTGTCGGCCGGGAAGGTCGGGCAGTGGGTGCCTTGGACGGGCCGCTCCGTGGTCGTCACCGCCGAGGTCGAGGAGCCCGCGGCGTACGTCGCCCCGCCAACCGCGAGCGCGAGGGCCAGGCCGAGGGCGGCACCCCGGAGCCTCACGCGTCCGACCTGCCCGTCACGGCCACGGCGACGCCGAGCCCGATCATCGACACGCCGCCCACCGTCCCGAGCGCGCGGCCGCGACCCGGCGAGGCCCGGAACCACCGCCGGAGCTGGCTGGCGAGCAGCGCCCAGACGCTGTCGGAGACGAGTCCGATCACGAAGGCGATCATCCCCAGCAGCAACATCTGGGTGGTGCCGTGGCCGCGGTCGCGGTCGACGAACTGCGGCAGCACGGCCGCGAAGATCACGTAGGCCTTGGGGTTGGTGAACCCCACCAGGAAGCCCTGTCGGAAGGCCGTCAGGCCGTAGACCGCCGGCCCCGAGTCACCGTGGACGTCGATCGGCTCGCGATGGCGCAGCGCCTGGATGCCGAGCCAGACCAGGTACGCCGCCCCACCGAGCTTGAGCACCTCGAACGCCGTGTCGGAGGTCGCGACCAGGTCGCCGAGCCCGACCGACACGAGGACGAGGGCGGCGAGCAGTCCGAACGAGTTGCCGAGCACGGTGGTGAGCGCGACGGCCCGCCCGTAGGTCAGCGCGCGGCCGACGGTGAAGACGACGCTGGGGCCGGGGATCGCGATCAGGACGAGCGCGACCAGGCCGAAGCCGAGCACCTGATCCATGGTCACCATGCCGCGCATGGTCTCACGGAGCCGCGGGCGGGTGCCGGGGATTTCCCGTGGCCGCGCATGCGTGCCGTTTGGTCCCCAACGACGGGGTTGGAACGTTCCACGTTGCCGTTGGGGACCAAACGGCACCGTTGTTTGGACGCCCGATCAGCGCTTGCGCTTCTCCCGGACGCGCTGGGTGAGCACGATCGGCGTGCCGACGAACCCGAAGTCCTCGCGCAGGCGGCGCTCGATGTAGCGCTCGTAGCCCGCATCGAGCTTGCCGGAGGTGAACAGCACGAACGTGGGCGGCGCGGTGGAGGGCTGCGTGGCGAACATGATCTTGGGCTGCTTGCCGCTCCGCACCGGGTGCGGGTGCTCGGCGACCAATCGGCCGAGGAACGCGTTGAGCGCCCCGGTCGAGACCCGCGTCTCCCAGCCCTCGATCGCCTTGTCGAGGGCGACGACGAGCCGGTCGACGTGCCAGCCGGTGCGGGCGGTGATGTTGATGCGCGGCGCCCACTGCACCTGCACGAGCTCACGCTCCACCTCGCGCTCGAGGTAGTGGCGGCGCTCCTCGTCGACGAGGTCCCACTTGTTGAAGGCGATCACCAGGGCGCGGCCGGCCTCGCGGACGGTCTGGAGGATGCGCACGTCCTGCTCGGAGATCGACTGGTCGGCGTCGAGGACCAGCACCGCCACCTCGGCCCGGTCGATCGCGGTCGAGGTACGAAGCGAGGCGTAGAACTCGTGGCCGGAGGCCTCCTTGACCCGCTTGCGGATGCCGGCGGTGTCGATGAAGCGCCACTCGCGGCCGCCCAGCGTGACCAGCTCGTCGACCGGGTCGACGGTGGTGCCCGCGACGGAGTCGACGACGACCCGCTCGGACCCGGCCAGCTTGTTGAGGAGCGAGGACTTGCCGACGTTCGGCTTGCCGACGATGGCGACGCGGCGCGGGCCGGCCTCGCGCTCGAAGGACTGCTCCGGCGGCTCGGGGAGCACGGCGAGGATGGCGTCGAGCAGGTCACCCGAGCCACGGCCGTGCAGGGCGGAGACGGGATAGGGCTCGCCCAAGCCCAGGTTCCAGAGCCCGTAGGCCTCGGCCTCGGCGCGCTGGTCGTCGACCTTGTTGGCCGCGAGGATCACCGGCTTCTTCGACGCCCGGAGCACGCGTACGACGGACTCGTCGGCGTCGGTGACGCCGACCGTCGCGTCGACGACGAACATCACCGCGTCGGCCAGACCGACCGCGACCTCGGCCTGCGCCTTGATCCGCTCGGCGAGCCCGCGCGCGTCGGGGTCCCAGCCGCCGGTGTCGACGACGGTGAAGGCCCGCCCCGCCCACGTCGCGTCGTAGGACACGCGGTCGCGGGTGACCCCCGGGACGTCCTCGACGACCGCCTCGCGGCGGCCCAGGATCCGGTTGACCAGCGTGGACTTGCCGACGTTGGGGCGGCCGACGACGGCGAGGACCGGCACCGGGCCGGTCGGGATCTCGGTGGTGGGTCCGGTCAGCGGGTCGCTCATGAGATCTCCTTCGCGGACTCGGCCGGGATCGGCCCGGGCAGCGTCTGCCCGGTCGACGCCAGGCCCGCCCGCAGCTCGTCCAGCATCCGCTCGTGCAGGGCCGCCGAGGTGGCGGCCACGAGTGTCTTGGTCCGCGGCCAGGGCCGCTTCTCCACGCGCAGCGGCGCGCCGTACACCAGGTCGAGGACGGCCCGCGGCTCCGGCAGGGCGTCCTTGCCGCCGCCGGCCGGTCGGGTGCCGAACATCATCAGCGGGACGATCGGCGCGCCGGTGACCAGAGCGAGGTACGCCGCACCGCCGTGGAAGCGGGTCAGGTCGCCGGCACCGCGGTTGCCCTCGGGGAAGATCCCGACCGCTCCCCCGTGCTCGAGCACGTCGAGGCAGGCGCGGATCGCGGCGCGGTCGGTGGTGACCCGGTCGAGCGGGATCTGGCCGCTCGTCTGCAGGAATCGCCCGAGGCGGCCTTCGAACATCTCCCGCTTGGTCAGGGCGTGCACCGGCCGCGGGCCGAAGATGGCGAGCAGTGGCCCGTCGATGACGCCGGTGTGGTTGGCCGCGACGATCACCGGCCCCTGGGGCGGGACGTGGCCGGTGCCGTGCTCGCGCACGTCGTACCGACGGCGGATCAGCCAGCGGCTCGTCGGTCGCCCCCCGTGCAGCAGCCAGGTCGGCGGATGACGGTGCCGGACCGGCGCGGGGCTCGCCGTGACCGTCACGGTCGCTCCTCGACGAGGCGGGCGATCTGGTCCACGACCTCGTCCAGGGAGTACGGCGTGGTGTCCAGGTGGACGGCGCCCTCGGCCATGATCAGCGGGGAGACGGTCCGCGTGGAGTCGATCCGGTCGCGGGCCAGCAGCGACGACTCGGTCGCGGAGATGTCGGAGCCGCCCTCCTCGGCGGCCCGGCGGGCAGCGCGGGCGGCCGCGTCCGCGGTCAGGTACACCTTCACCTCGGCGTCGGGCGCGACCACGGAGCCGATGTCGCGGCCCTCGACCACGATGCCGCCCCCGTCGATCACGGACCGCTGCAGGTCGAGCAGGCGGGCGCGCACCTGCGGTACGGCGCTCACGGCCGAGACGGCGCCGGTGACCTCGGGTGTGCGGATCGCGGCGGCCACGTCACCGCCGTCGACGGTGATCGTGGGGTCGGCCGGGTCGGTGCCCGAGACGATCGCCGGCTCTCCGGAGCGGGCCGCGACGGCAGCGGGGTCGTCGACGGGGACGCCGTTCTGGAGCATCCACCAGGTCATCGCGCGGTACATCGCACCCGTGTCGAGGTAGCGCAGGCCCAGTCGCAGGGCGACGCCGCGGGAGGTGCTGGACTTGCCCGAGCCCGAGGGTCCGTCGATCGCCACGACGACGCCGGTGCGCGCGGGATCGCTCACGAGACCTGTCCTGACCTGGTGTGGGGGCCGACACCGGAACGGGCGTCTGGCAAGCCCTCAGCCTACCGGGGAGCCCCTCCGCGGGCGGATTCGGCGGAGGCACCCTCCGGTCCGGAGATTTCTCGCTGTGAGGTGTCGATATCCGGGCGATCCGTTCGACGTACCAGTGAGAAAGGTTCCGCTCCGACCCCGGAAGGACTTCCGATGACCACCCCCGATCGCCGCTGGCTCGCCCTCTACACGTTGTGTGCCGGCGTCCTCATGATCGTGCTGGACGCGACGATCGTGAACGTCGCGCTCCCGAGCATCGCCACGGACCTCCGCTTCTCGCCGAACGACCTCAGCTGGGTGGTCAACGCCTACCTGGTCGCCTTCGGTGGGCTGCTTCTTCTCGCGGGCCGGATGGGCGACCTGGTCGGGCAGCGCCGGGTCTTCCTCGCCGGGCTCGCCGTGTTCGTGGTCTCCTCCCTGGCCTGCGCGCTGGCGACCGCGCCGTGGATGCTGGTCACCGCCCGCTTGGTCCAGGGCGTCGGCGGCGCACTCACCTCCGCGGTCGTGCTCGGGATGATCGTCTCGCTCTTCCCCGAGCCGGCCGAGCGCGCCCGCGCGATCGGTGTGTACGGCTTCGTCGCCTCGGCGGGCGGCTCCATCGGCCTGTTGGCGGGCGGCGTCCTGACCGCGGCCCTCGACTGGCGCTGGATCTTCCTGGTCAACCTCCCGGTGGGCGTCGCCACCTGGGTCGGCACCCTGCGGTACGTCGACGCCGGAGCCCCCGCGGCCGGCAACCGCCGTGCCGACGTCCCCAGCGCCGCGCTGCTGACGGCCGGCCTGATGGCCGGGGTCTACACCATCGTCGAGGTCGCCCAGCGCAGCGCGAGCGTCACCCTGGTGACCGGCGCCGCCTCGGGCGCCCTGCTCGTCGCGTTCGTCGTACGGCAGGCACGGCTGGGCGAGCCGCTGCTCCCGTTGCGGCTGTTCCGCTCGCGCATCGTGACCGGGGCGAACCTCGTGCAGGGGCTGCTGGTGGTCGGCATGTTCGGCACCTTCTTCCTGGGCTCGCTCTACCTGCAGGAGGTGCGTGGTTACGGCCCGCTCCAGATCGGGCTCGCCTTCCTGCCCGCGACCCTGGTGATGGGCGTGATGTCGCTGCGGCTCGCCGCCGGCGTGACCCAGCGGTTCGGCGAGCAGCCGACGCTCGTGGTGAGCCTCGTGATCCTGGCCGGTGGGCTGCTGCTGATGACGCAGCTGCCGGTGGGCGGTTCGTACGCCGTCAACGTGGCGCCCGCGATGATCCTGACCGGTCTCGGCGCCGGCCTCGGCTTCCCGGCCCTGACGGGGATGGCGATGTCCGCCGCGACCCCGGCCGACTCCGGCGTGGCGTCGGGCCTCTACAACACCACCGTCCAGGTGGGCGGCGCGATCGGGCTGGCCGTGCTCTCGACCCTGGCGACGAGCCGTACCCACCACCTCGCCGCGGCCGGCGCGGGGCGGGCCGAGGCACTCACCGGCGGCTACCACCTGGCCTTCTGGGGTGCCGCCGCAGCAGCCGCCCTGGCTGCGGCCCTGGCCACGGTCGTGCTGCGCCCCGCGCGTCCGGTCGAGGTCGAGGTCGAGGTCGAGGAGACGCCCGAGCTGGTCGAGGTCGGCGACCAGGCGGCGTAGCGCCTAGCGGTGGGTCTGCCAGCCGCGGGACTCCAACGAGGCCTGCAGGTGGTCGGCACGGGTCTCGTCGACGAGCAGCTCGACGAGGCCCGTGTCGCGTGCCGGGTCGTGGTCGATGTGCACGTCCTCGATGTTGACCTCGCTCGCCCCGGCGTCGGCGAACAGCCGCGCGAGCTCGCCCGGGTGGTCGGGCAGCGAGACGAACACCGAGGCGGTCGGCCGCGACGGACCGCCGTGCTTGCCCGGGATGGCGAGGGTGCCGGCGACGCCGCGCTCGAGGATCTCGCCGAGCGGGCCACGGTCACCGGCACTCACGGCGTCGATCAGGACGTCGAGCTGGTCGCGTACCTGGGTGAGCAGACCGGCCACCGCCGGCGCGTTCCCGGTGACGATCTGCTCCCAGAGCACCGGGTCTCCCCCGGCGATCCGCGTCACGTCACGCACGCCCTGCCCGCTCAGGGCGAGGTGCTCGACGGGTGCGTCGGCCAGGCGCCCGGCCACCAGGACTGCCAGCAGGTGCGGGAGGTGGGAGGTGCGCGCGACCGCGAGATCGTGCTCCTCCGGGCTCAGGCGTACGACGCTCGCGCCGGCCAGGCGGGCCAACGCGGAGACCGCCGCGGTCGCGGCCGGGTCGGAGGCCGCATGGGGCACCACCGCCCACGGCCGGCCGTCGAAGAGGGTGGCGCTGGCGGCCAGTGGTCCTGAGCGCTCGCTGCCTGCCATCGGGTGGCCACCGACGTACCGCTCGATGCCGGGTACGCCGTCGAGCGCCCGCAGCGGGGCCGTCTTGACGCTGCCGACGTCGGTGACCACCGCGTCGGTCTCGGTGAGAGCGCGGGCGACCTCGGCGCCGACGTGGTCGGGCGGGACCGCAACCACGACCAGCCCGGGCCGCTCACCGGCGTACTCGCGCCCGGCGCCGAGCCCCGACGCGGTGCGGACGTGCTCGGTCTGGCGATCGGTGAGCAGCACCTCGACGCCGCTCCGGCGCAACGCGAGACCCAGCGACGTACCGAGGAGGCCGGCGCCGACGACGAGCACCGGCTCCGGCAGGTCAGCCATCGACCGGCTCGTCGGGGACGGCCCTGACCCGGGCCAGGTCGCGCCGGAGGGCGGCTGCGCCGTGGAGGTAGACGTGGGTGATGTCGGCGCGCGGCAGGTCGGTCTCGACGTGCGCCATCATCCGGACGACCCGCGGCATCGAGCCCTCGATCTCGAGCTCACGGGTGCAGATCAGCGGCACGTCGGTGAAGCCGAGCATGCGGGCGGCGTAGGCGGGGAACTCCGAGACGAGATCGGTGGTGGCGGTGAAGATGATCGAGATGAAGTCGTCGAGCACCCAGCCGTTGGCGTCCATCACCTGGGTGACCATCTCGGCCACCCGCTCCAGCATGTGGTCGCGCTCGTCGACGTCGAGCTGCGTCGCGCCCCGCACCGCCCTGACTGCCACGGGACGACCCTAACGGTGGTGCGGCCGCACCTGGGCGGGCGTCTCGACCCGGAAAACGCGGAGCAATCGGGCCCTTCGCATCGGCGAGTCTCCGATTTGTTCCGCGTTTTCTCCCGAGGAGGAGTCGCTACAGCCGAGCCGCGTCCAGCAGGCTGCCCAGCTCGTCGCCGGTCAGCACCCTCGTGCCCGGCTGGAGCGCGGTGCACGCGATCGCGTCGCCGGGTGCGTCAGGCATGTCGAAGTCCTACGGCGCTCTCCGAGACGACGGAGACGTCCCGCCGAGCTCACGCAAGCCGTCGGGCCCTCAACCCGCGGTGGACTGTGCAAGGTGGGTCCGAGCCCACAACGCCGCCGACGTGCGGTCCGCGACGCCGATCTGCTGGAACACGCTGCTCAGGTGGGTCTTGACGGTGCTGACCCCGATGCCGAGGCGCGCAGCGATCTGCTTGTTCGCCAGGCCCAGGCCGACCAACCGGAGGACATCGCACTCCCGCCCGGTGAGCCCAGGTGTGCTGTCTCCCTCGGCCACCGCGAGGAGCGACCGGGTCACGCGTGCGTCGATCGGGCTCTCACCGCGTAGCACCGACCGCGCAGCCTCGACCAGCGACGCGGACGGAGAATCCTTGAGCTGGTAGCCATTGGCACCCGCTCGCACGACCCGTTGGACCGTCGCCGGTTCGACGCTCGAGGTCAGCACGAGGATCCGACAGTCCGGACGGAGCGAACGCAGACCGTGCATCACCGCCTCCCCGTCGCATCCGGGCATCGACAGGTCGAGCACGACGAGATCCGGATCGGTCCTCCGGAAGGCCTCCGACGCCTCACGGGAGTCCTGGACCGTGCCGACCACCTCGAGGTCGGGCTCGGCCGCGAAGACGCACTCCAGTCCGAGCAGGATCGCGGGGTGGTCGTCGATGAGGAGGAGCGAGGTGGTCACAACGGGGTCTCCCATCTGATCTCGGTGCCACGGTCCGGTGCCGTGCTCACCTCGAGGTGGCCGTGCACCTCGTGCGCGGCGTCGGCAAGGCTGCGAAGCCCGAGGTGACCATCAGGTCTGCCCAGGGAAGCCAGCACCTCCGGCGGGAGCCCGACGCCGTCGTCGCGGATGACCAGGCAGAGGCGCTGCTCCTCGACGGAGACCCGGATCGACACGGTGGCGGCATGGGCGTGCCGCCCGACGTTGCGCAGCGCCTCCTGGGCTACCCGGTACGTCGCCTCCACGGCCGGGCCCGGCAGCCCGCGGCCGACGCTGGCGTCGACGGTGACCTCCACCCCACGCGAGCGCAGCGGTTGGGCCAGGTCGTCGAGGGCCTGTGCCAGCCCGTCCTCGGCGAGGCTGGGTGGGTAGACAACGATCAGCGTGGAGCGCAGTGCTTGCACACTGGAGCGCACGGACTCCCCCATCTGGCCCAGCAGCATGTCGGCGTGTGCGGTGTCGCCGGATCCCAGCGACGCACGAGCCCCTTCGACGAGGAACGACGTGCCGATGAGCTCCTGGACGACTCCGTCGTGCAGGTCGCGGGCGACGTTGCGTCGTTCTCGCGTCGAGACCTCCTCCGCGGCGGACGCGAGCTCTGCCTGCTGCTTGCGCAGCCAGCGCAGGTTGAGTGAGAAGAACCTCACCTGGAACAGCGCGAAGACCGCGAGCAGACCCCCCGTGACGAGTAGGAAGGTGGTGAACAGGGAGGCTCGGCGGTGCTTGACCTGGTCGTAGCTGATGTAGGTCTCGAAGAGCACGTGCTCTCCGTTCGCGCTCTCCAGCGGCGTGTAGACCTCGACCATGCGCGTGCCGAGCGACCGGTCGGAGGCGTCCTCGGCCTGGCTCAGGTCGCTCACGGTGGCTACCGTGCGACCGGAATCGAGCGCGCTCTCACGCTCATCGTCGGGACGGTAGGACCGGCCGATCTCGGACGGGTCGTTGCTGTAGAGCACCCTCCCGTCGGGTGACCAGATCTTCACCCGTCGGATCAACGTGTGGTGGACCAGACCGTCCTCGTCCTCCAAGACGGCGTTCAGCCGGTCGAGGGTTCCCGCTCGCCCGCGGAGGAACGCCGGGGTCAGCCGGGGCTCGATCACCGTCTCGCCGACGAGCTCGGTCACGTGCCGCGAGTCGGCGAGCGCCTGCTGTCGAGCGACCTGCGCGACGATCACATAGCCCGCGAGCAGGAGGACGAGCAGCGCGCCGAGGCTGCCGGCCAGGATCCGGTGCGCGGTCTGCCGCGACCGGTCCCTGCGGCGTTGCGGAGCGCTCGTGCCGTCTGCGAGGACCGCGCGTGTCCAGACCTTCTCCTCGGTCATCTGCATGGCGTGTCGTCCCAGCGTGAGGTCCGCGTCGTTCGGCCCCGGCATACGAGCAAGGCGGAATCTGGTGCGGATACTCGGCCAGGGAACTTGAGAAATACTTGTGGTCGACCTGCCTCCTCCTCCTGGCCTAGGCCACTCGTCCGATGGCGGCGTCCGACTCGTTCGGCGCACTGTTGCCGAGTCGCCATTCGGACGGGCCGACGGACGGGGGGTTTGTCGCAATGAGGCCGATCAAGCAGGGCTGCGGATCCGCACCCACCCGATCACCCTCACCAGGCCGCCGGGATGCCGGCCGAACGTGTTCACGCGGATCGCGTCGGCCGTTCGCGCACCCGAGCGTGGTCTCTGCGCAGTCGCGACCCCGTCCACGCAAGACCCGTCTTCTTCCTCGGCGGAGCGGGCCCGGCGCATCGCCTCCCATGGAAACCCACGAGCACCGAAGAGAAGGAAGATCATGAGAATTCCGCAGTTCACCAAGATGAGGTGGTGGGCGGCCTTGATGCTGGTCGCCACCTTCGCGATGGTCTCGGGAGTCGGAGCGGCTACCGCCAAGGGGGGCGGCACCGCCAAACCCCCCAAGGGGGCGGTCTCCCCGTGGGTCATCCCGACCCTGGGCGACCCGCCGTTCTCGGTCGCCACCGCCAACCTGCACGGCTTCGACAACACCGGGCTGATCGAGAGCGTCGGTCCCCTCGACGGCACGGGTTGCTCCGGCGACGCCGATACCTGGGGTGGCACGGTCACGCTCAACGGCCTCGTCTTCACCATCCCGTGCAACCTGATCGTGCAGATGCCCGCGAACACCCTGACGTGGGCGCAGTTCGTGAACGGCTCCGCCGTCCCCGGAGCGGTCCCGCTCAAGGGCCTGGAGCTCAGTCTGGTCGGAAACCAGGTCGGCACCCGGTACATCGCCGGTCTCGCCTACGCGTCCCAGCAGTCGGTCAACGTCGGCTCGGGCACCATCACCGGCTTCGACTACGGCCAGGGCACGATGCTGGTCGACAACGGCAACGGCTCGACCGTGCACGTGCAGATCAACGACCCGGTGGTCGACGGTCTGGTGGACTCCCACGGCAACCCGACCGGTCGGTTCAGTGCCGGCCAGTCGCCTGACCCGCGCTTCAGCGTCGACCAGGACAACCCGACGATCCACGCGGGCACCGGATACCCGATGTGCATCCCGCGCACCGACCCGAGCGTCGCGAACGACCCGCTGTGCCCTCAGGCGAACCGCCCGCTGGCACCACCGTCACCCAACCCCACCGGGATCCCGGCCTGCCGCAACTTCAGCGCAGCAGGCGTCGTGCCCCCGGCTGCGGGCGAGCTCAGCCGGCCCGCAGCTGGTCAGGTGTATTGCTCGGAGTACGTCATGCCCGCAGCCCCAGCCGACAACACGACGGCGATCGCAGGTCCTGACGCCCGTCAGCAGGCTCCGTTCGAGGTCGGCGACTTCGTCTCCTACTCGGGGACCCTGATGCAGGACGGCAGCGGGAACGACTTCGTGTCGGCGCACACCATCGAGGCGAACCTCGGCATCTACACCCAGCCGGGAACGCAACCTGCGTACATGGCCATCGGTGAGTTCGGTGTCGGGACCGCGGACCCCGCAGCCACGGCGGCCAACGGCGCGGCCCAGGAGACCCAGGACCGGATCTTCCTCGAGACCGAGACCACCGACGTCAAGACGCCCGTCGACATCTACTACATGGACTCGCGGGCCGACGGCTCGATCTTCAACCGCTGGATCACGCCGACCGAGATGACCGGTGAGAACGCGACCCCGGTCTCGGGCCCCACGGGCGGCATCACCACCCAGAACACCGGACCCCAGCCCCAGCGGGCCAGGCTCCGGGCGACCAAGGCGCCGGCCGGACTGCTCAGCCAGCCCAGCCGGACCGTCCGGGTGGCGCAGCGCACGCTGTGCCTGCCGACTCCGGTGGACCCCGCGGTCACGACGATCAACCAGGCTGCTCTGGACAGCTGCTTCGCGGGGGCGAGGCGTGTGGCCAACGGCCTCAAGGCGGGCCAGTACCAGGCGCCGGTCTTCGAGTACATCTTCCCGGAGAACGTCATGGCTGGTGACCTCCCGGTGCCGAACGACCTGTGGCACCTGCCGTTCCTCCGCACCCACACCGAGGTCGGCGGTGCCACCCTCGTCAACGGCGAGGGAGCGGGTCACACCGGCGCATTGGTTCCCAGCCCCTGGTGACCCGATGACCGGGTCGGGCCGGGGCATCCGGCTCGGCCAGACCCGAGCACCCGAGGACACGGGAGTGGCGAGATACCTACCGAGCTCGTCCTCCGAGCGGTGGCCGGCGCCACCGCGGTCCTCGGGTGCTCGCCGTTCCGCTGCTCCTGACGGGAGGACTACAGCCGAGCCGCGTCGAGCAGGCTGCCCAGCTCATCGCCGGTGAGCTCGCGGAGGGCGCCGCTCTTCAGGCCGACGAGCTGGACCGGGCCGATGGCCGTGCGGGTCAGCTTGCGGACCGGGTGGCCGACCTGGTCGAGGAGCCGGCGCACGATCCGGTTGCGGCCCTCGTGGATGACCAGCTCCACGATCGACTTGTCGGGTGCGCCCTCGCCCACCAGCTTCACCGACGAGACCGTGACCGGGCCGTCGTCGAGCTCCACCCCGGCCAGCATGGTGTCGAGGGTCTCGCGGGAGACGCGTCCGGCGACCTCGGCGACGTACGTCTTGTCCACCTCGTACGACGGGTGCGCCATCCGCTGGGCGAACTCCCCGTCGTTGGTGAGCAGCAGCAGCCCCGCGGTGTCGGTGTCGAGCCGCCCGACGTGGAACAGGCGTTCGGGCCGGTCGGCGACCAGGTCGCTGATGGTGGGCCGCCCCTGCGGATCGGACATCGTCGACACCACGCCGGTCGGCTTGTTGAGGACGAGGTAGACGTTCGGGGACACCGGGGGCAGCCGCTGGCCGGAGACCCGGATCACCGCCCTCGTCGGGTCGATCTTGGTGCCGAGCCGGGTGATGACCTCGCCGTCCACGGTCACCTCGCCGGCGAGCATCAGCTCCTCGCACTTGCGGCGGGACGCGACGCCCGAGCGGGCGAGGAGCTTGTGCAGCCGGACCAGGCCGTCCTCGTCACGCTCGAGATCGGGGGTGGTCACTCCCCGGCGCTCTCGTCCTCGAGGTCGCCCAGGTCGTCGAGGTCGGGGAGGTACGGCGCGAGCTCCGGCAGGTCGTCGAGCGAGGTGACGCCGATCCGCTCCAGGAAGTAGGAGGTGGTGCGGTAGAGGTTGGCGCCCGACGAGTGGTCGTGCCCGGCCTCCTCGACCAGACCGCGGGTCAGCAGGGTGCGCATCACGCCGTCGACGTTGACGCCCCGGATCGCCGAGACCCGGGCGCGGGACACCGGCTGGCGGTAGGCCACGACGGCCAGGGTCTCGAGCGCCGCCTGGGTCAGTCGCGCCTGCTGCCCGTCGAGCACGAACGCCTCCACGACCGGGGCGAGCTCCTCGCGGGTGTAGTAGCGCCAGCCTCCGGCGACGTTGCGCAGCTCGAAGCCGCGTCCCTGCTCGGCGTACTCCGCGGCGAGCTCGGTCAGGGCGCCCGTCACGTCGGCCACGGGGTGCCCCACGGCGGTGGCCAGCGTGGTCTCGTCGAGCGGCTGGTCGGCGATCATCAGCAGCGCCTCCAGCGACGGACGCAGCTCGGCGACCGCGACCTCCAGCACGTCCTCGCTCATGGGCTCTCCTCCGGGTCGGGCGTGGTCTCGGCGGGTGTGGGATCGGCCGGCGCGTCGGGCGCGCCCTCGAACTCGTCGATGTGGACGTCGGCCTCGACGTCGAGGTCGTCGGAGCCGGTCCAGCGCACGGACAGCTCGCCCAGCGCCGACATCTGCTCGAAGGCGACGGCGTTCTCGCGGAACAGCTCGAGCAGCGCCAGGAAGCGCGCCACCTTGGTCAGCGTGTCGGGCGCGTCGCCGCACAGCGCCCGGAAGGTCATCGTGCCCGCGCGGCGCAGCCGGTCGACGATGATCTCGGCCTGCTCGCGGACGCTCACCGCGGGGGCGTGGATGTGCTGGAGCGAGATCTCCAGCTCGGCCTTGGGCTCCAGGGCCCTGGCCGCCAGCGCGGCGAACGCGTCGAGACCGATCCCGATCAGCACCTCCGGGAGCAGCCCGGCGTACCGCTCCTCGAGGCCGACCGCCCGCGGGTGTCGACGCGACTCCCCCGCCAGCCGCTGCTCGAGGACCCCCGCGACCTGCTTGAAGGCGCGGTACTGCAGCAGGCGTGCGAAGAGCAGGTCGCGCGCCTCGAGCAGCGCCAGGTCGTCCTCGTCCTCGACGTCACCTTGAGGCAGCAGCCGGGCGGACTTGAGGTCGAGCAGGGTGGAGGCGACCACCAGGAACGACGTGGTCTGGTCGAGGTCCCACGCCCCGTCCACACCGTCGACCCGGGCACCGGCCTTGACGTGCGCGATGAACTCGTCGGTGACGCGCGACAGCGAGACCTCGGTGATGTCGAGCTTGTGCTTGGCGATCAGGCTGAGGAGCAGGTCGAAGGGCCCCTCGAAGTTGTCGAGCCGGACCTCGAAACCCGCCTCGGTGCCCACGTCGTGGCCGGCGGCGAGCGTCATCCGGCGATCACTCCTCGACGAGCCGCTGCACGAGCAGGCTGTCGTAGCCGTGCTCCTCCAGGTCGGCGAGCACGATCGCGATCGCCTCGCGCACCATCCGGCCGCGGTCGACGGCGAGCCCGTGCTGGCGACGGAGCGACAGGCGCGCGTCCTCGAGATCGAGCAGCTCGTCGGCGGTGACGTAGACCGTCATCTTCTCGTCGTGCCGGATCCGCCCGCTCGGCCGGCGTGACCGCGAGTCGTCGGGCGCGTCCGTCGTCGGGGGTACGGCGCGTACCCGGCGTTCGGGGCGCTCCTGGGCCTCGGCTGCGTCGTCGGTGGGGCGGAACAGGTCGTCGGCGGTCGGGAGACTCACACGTCGAGACACCGCAGCGCCACCTCCTTGGCCAGCTGGCGGTAGGACTCGGCGCCGCCCGAGGCGCTGGCGTAGGACGTGATCGGCTCACCGGCGACGGTGGAGTCGGAGAACTTCACGGTCCGGCGGATCACCGTGTGGAACACCGTGTCGCCCCAGGCCTGCACCAGCCGCTGCATCACCTCGCGGCTGTGGAGCGTGCGGCCGTCGAACATCGTCCCGAGCACGCCGTCGATCTCCAGGCGCGGGTTCAGCCGCTCGCGCACCTTGTCGATGGTGGTCTTGAGCAGCGCGACGCCGCGGAGCGCGAAGTACTCGCACTCGAGCGGCACGATGACCCCGTCAGAGGCGGTCAGGGCGTTGACCGTGAGCAGGCCGAGCGAGGGCTGGCAGTCGATCAGGATCACGTCGTACTGCTCGATCGCCGGGGCGAGCACCCGCTGCAGGGTCTGCTCGCGGGCGACCTCGTGGACCAGCTGCACCTCGGCCGCGGACAGGTCGATGTTGGACGGCAGCAGGTCCATGCCGGGTACGCCGGTGGGTACGACGACGTCGTCCAGGGTGACCTCGCGGTCCATCAGCAGGTTGTAGACGGTGAGCTCGATCTCGTGGGGGTTCAGCCCCAGGCCCACCGACAGCGACCCCTGCGGGTCGAAGTCGACCAGCAGCACCTTGCGGCCGAACTCCGCCAGCGCGGCGCCGAGGTTGATCGTGGTCGTGGTCTTGCCGACCCCGCCCTTCTGGTTGCACATCGAGATCACGCGGGCGTGGGTGGGGCCGGTCACGGGAGAGGGATCGGGGAACACCGGCATCGGGCGCCCGGTCGGCCCGAGCTCGACGGTGGCCACGGATCCCGCGATCCCATCGGGTTCCTCGAAGGACTGAGGCTCGGGCCCCGGCTCGCGGGGGACCGAGCGACGCGTCTCGAGATCCAGCGACGGGCTGAGCGTCTCCGCTGCCTCGTCGGCCACGGGAGCCGTGGGGACCGGGGCCTTCGGTGGCATCGCGGGTGCGGCGTTGCCGTGGTGACCACTGAAGAAGGTCCCGCTCATGGTGTGCTCCCGTGTGGTGTTGGCGCTGCTGGAGGAAAATGTCGACTTTCCGACATGTTGCCCCGACGTACGCCGTGACTGTAGGAGGGCGCGCCGAGCGGCCACAACACATCTGGGGATTCCCCCAGGCGCGGGCGTCAATCTGTGCAGAGCGTGTGCACGAGCCAGGAGGGGAGTGCACAGGGAGGACCCCTCCTGTGCACAAGCCTGTGCACTCGGGATCGCTCCGGCAACGGCCTCAGGCCGGGTCGTAGAGCGCCGGGCGCGACTGCTGCGGCACCTCCACGCGGCCGGCACCGTGCAGCGACTCGACGGCCGAGAAGGCGGCCACGTTGGCCAGGTAGCCGTCCCACGCGGTGGGCCCGGCCGGCCGGCCGGCCCGGATCCCCTGGACCCACGCGCCGAGCTCGATCCGGTAGGCGTCCTCGAAGCGGAGGGTCCCGTCGGAGCCGACGAGTCGGCCGTCGACGCCCTCGCGCCGCACGGACACGCCGTACGGCGGCAGGAGCGAGACGGTGCCCTGGGTACCGGCGACCTCGGTGTGGACGTCGTAGCCGTACTGGGCGTTGATCGAGACCTCGACGGTCACCACGGCGCCGCCCACGGTCTCGAGGACCGCCACCTGGACGTCCTTGAGGGCACCGTCGGCGAACCGGGGCACGTAGACCGTCACGGCCGCGATCGGGTCGTCCAGCATCCACGGCACGGAGTCGAACTCGTGGATCATCGAGTTCACCAGCAGCCCCTCGTCGGTGTGGCTGGGGTGGGAGTGCGCGTTGCGGTGCAGGCAGTGGGCGGCCCGGACGGTGCCGATGCTGCCCCCCAGCACGGCCTCGCGCAGCGCGACGTACGCCGGGTCGAAGCGCCGCATGAAGCCGAGCTGGATCAGGCGCCTGCCGCCCGCCACCTCGGCGTCGAGGACGCGTCGCGACCCGTCGAGCGAGGTGGCGATCGGCTTCTCGAGCAGGGTGGGCTTGCCAGCAGCCAGACAGGCGAGCGCCAGCTCCTCGTGGAGCGGGTCGGGGGCCGCGATCAGCACGGCGTCGACCTCGTCGGAGGTGATCAGCGCATCGGTGGTCGGTGCCGCGGACGCGCCCACGCCCTCGGCGACGGCCTTGGCCCGCTCGGAGTCGACGTCGAAGATCTGCGTCACGGCCGCGCCGGCCACCCAGTGGGCCAGGTTGCCGACGTGCGCGGCGCCCATCGCGCCGGTGCCGATCACCCCGATCCGCACGTGGTCGCTGCTGGAGGTCATGTGGTCACCCATCGTCCTTCTTCGTAGGAACGCACCATCGCGTCGACCAGCTCCGCCGCCACCACGGCGTCGTCGATGGTCGCGCCGTGCGGCTTGCCCGTGTGGATGCTCTCCACCAGGGCGCGGCACTCGACGACCTTCAGGTCGTCGAACCCCATGGCCATGCCGGAGCCGGGCTGGAACGCGGCGAGGTCGCCGTCGCCCGCCTGGACGAAGCGGGTCTCCCAGGGTGCGTCGAGGTAGTCCTGGCCGAGGCAGAGCCGGAGCTCGCCCATCCGCCGGAAGTCCCAGGAGAGTGCGCCCTCGGTCCCGCGTACGTCGATCGCGTAGGTGCACTGCTCCCCGACCGCCACGCGGGACGACGTCAGGGAGCCACGGGCGCCGGAACCGAACCGCAGCAGCGCCGAGGCGACGTCCTCGTTGCCCACCGGGCCGCGTGGCCCGTCACCGCCGCGCGAGTAGTGCGAGACCGCCCCGCTGGCGATCGGGCGCTCGGTGATGAACGTCGCCTGGTCCGCCACGAGCTGGGTGAGGCCACCCAGGGAGTCGCCTCCGACGTACAGGGCGAGGTCGAAGCCGTGGCTGGCGAGGTCGCCCAGCACACCCGTTCCGGCGTACGCCGGGTCGAACCGCCACGACAGCGCCCCGTCGGGGTGCGCGGAGTAGTCGGCCAGCATCCTGACGTCGACCGACTCCAGCCGGCCCAGCCGCCCGGCGGCGACGAGCTCACGGGCGTGCGCGACCGCCGGTGCGTTGCGGTAGTTGAACCCGACCGCGGAGCACACCTCCGCCTCGCGCACGGCCGCCGCGATGGCAGACGGTGTCGGCGGCGCCGCGGCCCGCGGGCTTCTCGATCCAGAGGTGGCGGCCCGAGCGTGCCACCGCCTCGCCGATCTCGCGGTGCACGAAGTTCGGGCCGCAGACGCTCACCACGTCGACGTCGTTCCGCTCCAGGAGCTCGGTCCACTCCTCGACCGCGGTGCCGAAGCCGTAGGTGTCGATCGCCTGCTGCCGACGGCCCGCGTCGGGATCCGCCACCGCCACGAACCGGGGGCGCAGCGGAGTGTCCGGGTAGTGCTGGGCCAGGCGCGACCACGCGCGCGTGTGCACCTGACCCATCCACCCGAACCCCACCACCGCGACCCCGATCTCAGGGGCTGCGGTCATGGGCGGGTGCTCTCCGCCGTCGGCTCGTCGGTCCCCTGGTGGAGCGTCTCCGCCACCTCGGACTCCATGCTCCGGGAGACCTCGGAGTCAGGCAGCTGACGCGAGAGCTCATGGCTGAGCGCCTCGAGCTCCGCACCGCCGGCCATCATCTGGACGAGCTCCTCGAGAGACATGTCGGCCTTGGGGAAGTTGCCCATGCTGCGTCCGCGGCGGAGCAGCATGAACCGGTCGCCCACCGGGTAGGCGTGGTGGGGATTGTGGGAGATGAAGACGACGCCCAGGCCGCGGTCGCGCGCCTTGGCGACGTACTTGAGCACGACCCCGGACTGGCGGACCCCGAGAGCGGCGGTCGGCTCGTCCAAGATCAGCACGCGGGCGCCGAAGTAGACCGCCCGGGCGATCGCGACACACTGTCGCTCACCACCCGACAGGGTCCCGATCGGCTGGTCGACGTCGCGCAGGTCGATCCCCATCGCACTCAGCTCGGTCTTGGTGATCCGCTTCATCGAGGTGATGTCGAGCCGCTTCAGGGGTCCGGCACCCTTGGTGAGCTCCGAGCCGAGGAAGAAGTTGCGCCAGACCGGCATCAGCGGGACGACGGCGAGGTCCTGGTAGACCGTGGCGATCCCGAGCGCCAGCGCCTCACGGGGCGAGGAGAAGGTGCGCTTCGTCCCGTCCACCAGGAAGTCGCCACTGGTGTGGGCGTGTGCCCCCGCCAGGATCTTGATGAACGTCGACTTGCCGGCGCCGTTGTCGCCCAGCACGCAGGTGACCTCGCCGGCCTTCACCGTGGTGGTCACCTCGCGGAGCGCGATCACCGAGCCATAGCTCTTGCCGATCTCGGTCACCTCGATGATCGCCGTGCCCGGCGCAGGCAGCGGCGGACCTCCGGCGGTCTCGGGAGCCTGTCCCCCCTCGAGGGTCTCCGGCTCGATCTGCTCCGCACTCATCGCACACGCTCCGCTCGGGTCTTGACGAAGTTGTTGACCAGGACGGCGCCGAGAAGCATCACGCCGAGGATGGAGAACAGCCAGTCGCTGTCCCATCCGGCGTAGATGATGCCCTGGTGGACCATGCCGTAGATCAGGGCGCCGAGAGCGGCGCCGATCGCTGACCCGTAGCCGCCGGTCAACAGGCAGCCACCGACGACGGCGCAGATGATGTAGATGAACTCCGCGCCGACTCCGGTGGTCGACTGCGCCGTGGTCGTCTTGAAGAGGGTCAACATCCCCACGATCCAAGCGCCGAAGGCCGTGGCCATGAACAGGCCGACCTTGGTCCGGAACACGGGAACGCCGACCTGCCGGGCGCTGGTCTGGGCGCCACCGACCGAGAAGATCCAGTTGCCGGCGCGGGTCCGCAGCAGGACCCAGGAACCGATGGCGATCACCGCGAGGGCCCACCAGGTCGCGGCGTAGATCCGAAGGAAGCCGGTCGCCGGGATGTCGACCCAGGGCAGCCACGTCAGGTCGATCTTGATGTAGGACCCGAACAGCTTGTTGCCCGCGGAGTATCCCGCCGACTGCTGGAAGTCGACCACCGACACCTGGTTGATGACCGCCTTGAGGCCGGCCAGGTTCACGCCCCGCAGGACGAAGAAGGTGGCGAGGGTGACGATGAAGCTCGGCACCCCGGTCTTCATCACCAGCACCCCGTTCAGGAAGCCGATGCAGAGGGCGACGACCAGCGAGGTGAAGACCGAGACCCAGACGTTGATGTGCCAGTGCGACATCATCACACCGGTGATCAGGCCCGTCGTGCCGGTCATGGCGCCGGCGGAGAGGTCGAACTCCCCACCGATCATGAGCATGGCCACGACGACCGCCATCACGGCGAAGCCCGACGACTCGAAGAGCCAGGTGCTCGCACCGGCCGGAAGGGCGAAGGCCGTGGTAGAGAAGGCGAAGTACAAGAAGATGAGCAGGGCCGCGACCGCCGCGCCGACCTCAGGGCGGCGCAGGACGGCCGCCAGGCGGGCGTGCTCGCCGACCCGCTCATCGCGTTCGGGTGGAGTCTGCTTCTTTTCTACCGGTGACGGTGTTGCTGTGGTGCTCATGGTGCCCTCCTCGGGGCTGTTGTCCGCCATGGGACGGTCGGGGGTCCGGCCCGAGCCGGACCCCTCCCGTCAGCTCAGCGGGTGCCCGACTGGGCGAACTTCAGGACGGCTGCTGCGTTGTCCTTGGTGATGATGGCCGGGCCGGAGTAGACCGGCTGGCCGCCACCGATGTCGTTGCCGTTGAGCGCCTTCAGGTAGATGCCCGTGACTCCCAGGTAGCCCTGGACGTAGGGCTGCTGGTCGATGGCGAAGAGGATCTTGCCGTCCTCGATGTTCTGCACCACGTCGGCGTTCACGTCGAAGGTGCCCACGGTGACGTCGGCGCCCGTGGCGTCGACGGCCTTGACGGCCTGACCGGACATGTCGCCACCGAGGGACAGGATGCCGTCGATGGTCGGGTCGGCCTGGAGCTTCGACTCGATGGTCGCCTCGGATCCGGCCAGGTCGGTGTTGTCGACCTGCAGGTTCGTCAGCGTGCCGCTGAAGGTGGACTTGGCACCGGCACAGCGCTGCTCGAGGCCCACGTTGCCGGCCTCCTGGATCACACACAGCGCGTTCTTGACGCCGGCGTTGTTCATCTGCTCACCGGCGGCCTTGCCCGCGAGGGTCTCGCTCTGGCCGACGTGGGTGATCGCACCGAACTGCTGCCACTGGTCGAGACCGGAGTTGATGGTGATGACCGGGACGCCGGCGGCGACCGCAGCCTTGATGCTCTTCTCCAGACCGTCCGGGTTGGCCATCGAGACGACCACGCCGTCCGTGCCCGCCGCGACCGCGTTGTCGATCAGGGTCGCCTGCTTACCCACGTCGGGGTCCGACTGGTAGTGCAGGTCGACGCCCTCGTCCTTGCCGGCCTGCTCCGCACCGGCCTTGACGACGTCCCAGAACGAGTCGCCGGGAGCGCCGTGGGTGATCACGTCGATCCGGATGTCACTGGACGACGCACCGCCGCCCGTGCTGCTGGCGTCGGCGTTCGGGGTACTGCTGCTGTTGCTGCCACAGCCGGTCAGTACGAGCAGCCCGGCCGCGATACCCGCGGTGAGCAACCGTCGGATTCTCATGGTGTTCTCCTTCTCAACCGCATCTCGCGGACTTATTACTACTGGGTGGACCGGGAGCCGGGGTGGCTCATCGGGCCGTCGGGAAGCTGAACTGTGCCTGTTGGTGCTCGGCGAGGTCGACGTGTGGCCAGCGGGCCGTGACGACCTTGGCGCGCGTGTAGAACGCGACACCCTCCGGCCCGTGGATGTGGTGCTCCCCGAAGAGGGAGTCCTTCCAGCCGCCGAAGGAGTAGTAGGCCATGGGGACGGGGATCGGAACGTTCACGCCGATCATGCCGACACGTACGCCCCGCTGGAAGCGACGCGCCGCCTCGCCACTGGAGGTGAAGATCGCGGTGCCGTTCCCGTAGGGGTTGGCGTTGATCAGGTCGATGGCCCGGTCGACGTCGTCGAGGTGGAGCACGGTGAGCACCGGCCCGAAGATCTCCTCGGTGTAGACCTCCATCTCGGGGGTCACCCGGTCGACGACCGTGGGACCGACGAAGAAGCCGCCCTCGTGGCCGGCGACGCTGAGTCCGCGCCCGTCGACACTGAGGCTGGCGCCCTGCTCCTCACCGGAGCCGATCAGGCCCACGATGCGGTCGCGCGCCTCGGGCGTGACGACCGGTCCCATGTCGCTCTCGGCGTCGCGACCGGAGCCGACCTTGACCGCCCGGGCCCGCTCGGAGACCAACGACACGAGGTCGCCGCCCACGCCGCCGACCGTGACCGCCGCCGAGATCGCCATGCACCGCTCTCCCGCCGACCCGAAGGCGGCCGCGACCAGCTGGTCGGCGGCGTACTCGAGGTCCGCGTCGGGGAGGATGACGGCGTGGTTCTTGGCGCCGCCGAGGGCCTGGACGCGCTTGCCGTTCTCGGTGGCCCTGGTGTGGATGTACTTCGCGATCGGCGTGGAGCCGACGAACGACACGGCCGCCACGTCGGGGTGCTCCAGCAGGGCGTCGACCGCCTCCTTGTCGCCGTGGACGACGTTGAAGACGCCCTCGGGCAGGCCCGCCTCCGCCCACAGCTCCGCCAGGATCAGAGCGGCCGAGGGGTCACGCTCGCTGGGCTTGAGCACGAACGTGTTGCCGCACGCGATCGCCACCGGGAACATCCACATCGGCACCATCGCCGGGAAGTTGAACGGCGTGATCCCGACGCAGACGCCCAGCGGTTCGCGGAACGAGAACAGGTCGACCCCCGTCGAGACCTGTGCCGAAAAGTCGCCCTTGAGCAGCTGCGGGATCCCGCAGGCGAACTCGACGACCTCGAGGCCCCGTTGGACCTCGCCGCGTGCATCGCTGAGCACCTTGCCGTGCTCGTCGGTGATCGCCTCGGCGATCCGGCCGACGTTGGCGTTCACCAGCTCCCGGAAGGCGAACAGCACCTTGGTCCGCTGGCTCAGGGAGGCCTGCGACCACTCGGTGAACGCCTCGCTCGCCGTCCGTACGGCGGCGTCCACGTCGGCGCGGCTCGCCAGGGCGACCTCGGCCTGCTGCTCGCCCGTTGCGGGGTTCCACACGCGCCCACGGCGTTCGCCGCTGCCGCTCGTGGACTTGCCGCCGACCCAGTGGTCGATGGTCCTCATCGTTGGTCCCTCTCGTCGGTGACGGGGCGCAGGTGGCTGCGCTGCCTCGCCTTCTCGGTGTCGTACGTCGCCCGAGCATCCCGCGTCGACTCCAGCGCCGCGACCTCGGCC
>CAWHZH010000007.1:0-149102 GCA_963833775.1 uncultured Actinomycetota bacterium
AGCCCCGTCGGCAAAAGACGGCGCACGCACGATCACCCACGCAAGGTTGCTGCCCCGAATTGTCGCTTCCGCGATGACCTTGTCGTCGTACAACTTGGGGTTGAGTGACCTAAACAAGCCGACACCCATCCGGGCGAAGAACGACAAGCCTTCGCCATCGGTCGTCATGAGCCCACTCTCGAAGACAAGCTTCGGCACGGCGGCCCCCTCACAGGCGCCAACGATGTTCGCGATGCCCTGAGAGATCAGCGTGCCGGGCTTCTTGTCGTTCGCGGGTCCGAACGCCGAGATGACGGCGTCAACGCCCGCGATCGCGGCACCGATCGACGGGGGATCAAGGACGTCGCCCCTAGCGATCGTCAGCGCCGGGTGCTCGGTCGCGGTCGCATCAGGCCGGCGAGCCACCGCCACGACGGTGTGCCCCGCAGCGAGCGCATGGTCAACGACCTGTCTGCCGGTCCGGCCGGTCGAGCCAGACACTGCGAGCTTCATCGGGCGAATCGTACGCGGCACTGCCGTGTGAGCCGGGCTCACACGGGGTTCCAAGCTGGTGCCACCACAGTCCTCAGGCGCAGTGCCATGATTCCTACCGAGTGCAGGTGGACGGCGGCGCTCCCACTGAACACACGACGCAGGGACGCACCTCAAGGCGGCAGACGCGTGCGGTTCTTCCGATTAGGGTTCAGGGATGGAGCCGACGGAGGATCAGGGCCCTTACCAGCCACGAACGCCGCCGATGGCCGAGGACGATCCGGTTGTGCAGTGGCTGCTGCAGGGCGATCCGGCGATCCGCTGGCAGGTGCTGCGCGACCTCGTCGACGCCTCGGAGACCGAGGTGGCGACCGAGCGAGCGCGGGTGGAGCACGAGGGCTGGGGTGCTCGGCTGCTGGCGCTGCGGGCTCCTGATGGCCTGTGGGCGAACGGGGCCTGCTTTCCGGGTACCGCGGCGTTCGCAGCGGACACTGCGCGGGCTCTGGCTGCCGGTGAGCCACCGCCGCCTTGGCCGTCGCCCGACGCGGAACCGGCCGAGGCACCGACCGACGGGTCGGGTGCCGAGCCGGGCCAGCCGTGGACCGCGACGTACCCGGTCCTGCTCGACCTGTGCCACCTGGGCATACCCCCGGACAGTCCGGTGATGCAGGAGACCGCACACCTGGTGGCCCGCAACTGCCGCTGGGAGTGCGACGGGCTGCCGTTCTTCGCCGGCGAGGTGGACTGCTGCATCAACGCCGGCACGATCCTGATCGGTGCCTACCTGGGCGTCGACGTCGACCCGGTGGTGCAGCGGCTCGTGGCCGACCAGATGCCGGATGGTGGCTGGAACTGCTGGGCCGAGACGCGCCCGGCGCCGTCATCGTTCGCAAGCACCCTGGACGTGATCGACGCTCTGCTGAGGTGGGAGCGCCATACCGGCGGATCTGAGGAGGTCCGCCGGGCTCGCCGGAACGGAGAGGAGTACTTGCTCCGGCGCAACCTCTTCCGGTCGTTACGCACGGGCGAGGTGGTCAACCCGCAGTGGGCATTGTTCTCCTACCCCCCACGCTGGCACTACGACCTGCTCAAGGCCACGGAGTACTTCGCCCGGCGTGGGGGCACTCCGGATCCGCGGCTGGCCGAAGCGATCGAACGCGTCCGCGCCAAGCGCCGACCCGACGGGCGTTGGCTGCTCGAGAACACCCACCCCGGCGCGGTCCACTTCCGGTTCGAGGAACCCGACGGCACGCCTAGCCGGTGGAACACCTTGAGGGCGCTGCGGGTGCTGCGCTGGTACGACGCGTCCGCCCACTCGGCAGCGCGAGCCAGGCGTCTTGGGTCACCATCCCCCTAGCCTGCCAACATGCCAATTCTTGAGACCCCGCGTTTGCTGCTGCTGCCTCTATCGAAATCGATGATGCAGACGCGCCTTGCGGTGACGCCCTTCGATCTGACGTGCCTGGTGCCCGGCGGTCAGTCAACGGTGCACTTCCCCGAGACGTGGCCGGGCGATGCGCTGGCCATGTACACCGGAGAGTTGAAGCGGATGGGGCCGCAAGATACGGAGGTGGCCGGCTCGTTTGCCGTAGTCACCTCGGCCGATCACATCGCGGTGGGCCAACTGGGGTCGATCGGCAGCCTGAGTGACGAGGGGACCCAAGAGATCGGCTACGGCATCAACCCTGAGGCCTGCGGGCAGGGGTTCGCTACGGAAGCCGTCGGCGCTCTTGTCGCCCATCTGCTCGACTGGCCATCGGTCAACGCCTTGACCGCCGAGACCGCCGTCAGCAACCGGGCTAGTGAGCGGGTGCTGGAAAAGGTTGGGTTCGTCCGAACGGGGACCAGCTGGAACCAGGACGACGGCGACCTGGTGACATGGCGATTCACGCAACCCATCGTCGACGATTCCTAGCCCCGTCGCGTTCCTGTCGGCCACGGTCTTTGCTCATGAGGGCTGAGGCAGCGGTGTGGCCGAACGGTTCAGCTACCCGAGCCGGGCACACGCCGGATGCCGTACCGGGTCTCGACGCCGTCGAGAACGATCTGGATGAGCTCCCGGGACATCCAGGCCCGGTCGTCGGGGTTGAGGTAGGCGCTCATCTGTGCCACTAGCGGCCGGGACTGCGGGTCGCAGGCCACCACGGCTCGCGCGAGCTGCCACCACTCCTCATCCGTCATGCCGCTCTCGGCGATGCGTTCGGCGATCTGAGCGTCCTCGATGGACCGCACGATCGCCAGCAGTGAGACCGCCAAGTCGGCGGCCTGCGCCTGGCGCGGCTCGAGTCCGGCAGACTGCAGGAGCTCCAGCCGTCGCTCCAGTCGCTCGGCGTACCCCTCGTCTCTCGGCAGGGACGCAAAGGCCGCGACGGCGAGCCCGGGGTAACGGGCGTAGACCTGCTGGGTCCGCGCGGCTTCTGACTCCAGGTCGTCGCGCCATGACCCGCTGCTCGGGCGATCGATCTCGGCCGCCACGGTTTCCACCATGAGTCGCTCCAGGTCGGCCTTGCCGCGTACGTGCGCATACAGCGATGCCTGCCCCGTGTCGAGCCGTTCGGCCACCGCACGCATGTTGACCGCGGCGTAGCCCGACTCTCGCACGATGTCGAGAGCAGCCCGAGCGATCCGGTCGGCGGTGATCGCCTGGCGTTGGTCCGCGGGAGAGCGACGGCTGGGCATGGGGCCAGGCTAACCCCTTGCAACGAACGTCGTTCTTTTGATAGGAAGAGAGTCATGAACGAACGCCGTTCTTTTCTCGAATCAGAGGATGCCAGATGGGCACGCGCCCACCAGACGTTGACGCCAACCGCGGGTAGCAACACGCCGTCCCCGTCCCGCACCGATCGCCACCACAGGAGGAACCATGCGCAAAGTCATTCTGAGTATGTCGATGTCACTCGACGGATACGTCCACAGCGACCGGCAACACCCCGGCGCGCTGCCCGAGGACGACGAGCTGATGCGGTGGCGGCTCGGGTGGATGAAGGGTGCTGCTGGGGGTCACCTGATGGGCCGCACCACCTACCAGGAGATGGCCACCTTCTGGCCGGAGTCCGACCATCCGTACGCGACACCGATGAACGAGATCCCCAAGATCGTGTTCTCCCAGACCCTCGACGACCGGGAGGCCACCTGGCCGACCACCCGCGTCGCGCGCGGGGACCTCGCCACCGAGATCGCTGCCATCAAGAATGAACCCGGTCCTGACGTGATCGCCTGGGGTGGCGCATCCTTCGCGGCAGCGTTGGCGGCCGGCAATCTCATCGACGAGTACCGCCTGGCCGTGCAGCCGGTGGCGGTAGGCACCGGCGAGTCCCTGTTCGGACGGCTGGCGCAGGCGCAGCACCTGTCCCTCGTCGAAGCCACGCCCTACGCGTGCGGAGTCGTCGTACACGTCTACACGCCACAGCAAGGGCCGGCGCCCGACTTCTCCCCTGCCGGCGGCACGACGGAGGAGGGTTGACATGGGCAAGGTCATCACAGAGGCCTCGATGTCCCGCGACGGGTACATCGCAAAAGGGGACAACACCATCGGGGCCGCTCTCGACTGGCTCCAGAACGGCGACCTCGAGATCTCGTCACTGGCGCAGGACTTCGACATCCACCTGACGCGGCCAAGCGCCGAGCACCGGCGTCGCTGGACCCCGCAGCTTGGCGCGCTGGTGATGGGGAGACGACTCTTCGACTTCGTCGACGGCTGGAACAGACGACACACGACGGACGTGCCGTGTTGGTCGTCACCCCCCAGGTTCCCGCGACTGGGTCGAGTCACATCCTGATGCCCCGTTCACGTTCGCGACCGAGGGGGTGGAGGCTGCCGTGACTGAGGCACAGCGAGTAGCCGGTGACCGGACAGTGTTTTAGCGCCGGCACCATCATCCGGTCGACAACGATGGCACCTCTGTGAGCCCGAAGCTCGTCCATCCGGGAATCCGGGAGAACGGCACGTAGACGAATGTCATAGAGCCTCACCGGTCATAGGGCGTCTGCATGTCGAGTCAACCAGCCGTAAAGAGGACGCGAACAAGGAGAAAGCGCACATGCCAGAACTACTAGTAGATTTCGTCACCTCGCTTGACGGTTACGGCGCCGGCGAGGGCTGGCCGGGCCATTGGGGCCTCGCGGGACCCGAGTATCTCGCCTCGCTGGAGGAGGACCCGTCGGCCGGCTACCTGCTCCTGATGGGCCCGAACACGTACCGGCTGATCTCGGGTGTCACTCAGGACGGTGCGCCGGGAACCGAGGGATTCACCGGCGTGTCGAAGGTCGTGTTCTCGAGCTCCCTCGAGGAGCCGCTGTCGTGGCCGAACACAAGGCTGGTTACGGGCGATGCAGTCGCCGCAGTGACAGACATGAAGGCCAACGGCACGGTGTCGATGCGCACCATAGGCAGCCTGACCCTGTGCCGCTCACTGTTGCGCGCCGGACTGGTGGACCGCTACCGAGTGACCGTGTTTCCAGTCATCACCGGCATCACCGGCCGCGAGCGCCTCTACGACGGCTATCCCGATGTCGCCCTGGACATGATCAGCAGCACGACGTTCGACGGCCGAATCCAGCAGCTCGAATACGCGCCACGAGTCATCGACGGTCCACCCGACGCCACAACAGAAGACGCCTGACAGATCAGGTGACGAGCTGGCGGCGACCTACGCCTTCGGTGGGTTCTTCACGCTGGACGGCGCGTCGAACCGGGCCGGATCGTTAATCAGTACGCCCTTGCCCTCGGTGATCACTCCGTCGTTCGCGGCGCTCCACGCGACCCATCCGCTCATCGGCATGTCCGCTCGACCGGACATCGGGGTGGTCTCAATGGGTCAGCGCAACACTTCGTGATTTGAGGAGGTTGCGATGGCGCGTGGGTATCGGAGGTTCTCGCCGGCGGATGAGGATGAGATCTGGGCGCGGTTGCGGGCTGGTCATGCGGCCAAGCCGGCTGCTCGTGCGTTGGGGTTCCCAACCGGGACGGTGCGGGCCTATCTGGTGCGGTGTGGTGGGATCCGGCCTGTACCGCGGCGTCGGTCGCCGGGGCGGTTGAGCTTGGTCGAGCGGGAGGAGATCTCCCGTGGTCTGGCCGCGGGTCTGTCGTTGCGGGGGATCGCGGCGGGGCTGGGTCGGGCACCGTCGACGGTCAGTCGGGAGGTCGCCGCGCATGGCGGACGGGGTGGGTATCGGGCCGCACCGGCCGATCAGCTGGCGTGGGCGCGGGCCAGGCGTCGGCAGGCGTGCAAGCTGGCAACCCATCGCAGGTTGCGTGCGATGGTGGCCGAGAAGCTCCAAGACGAGCAGTGGTCACCTCAGCAGATCGCCGGCTGGTTGAAGACCACCTACCCCGACGACCCGGAGATGCAGGTGTCGCACGAGACGATCTACCGCACCCTGTTCATCCAGTCCCGCGGCGCCTTACGCAAGGAGCTGACCAAGCATCTGCGCACCGGGCGGGTGATCCGACGCCCGGCGGGGACCCGGCTCCCGGATGGTCGTGGTGGCCGGCCCGGGATCCTCAACATCTCCGAACGCCCAGCCGAGGCCGTCGACCGAGCGGTGCCCGGGCATTGGGAAGGCGACCTGGTCTTCGGCAAACGGATGAGCCCCGTCGCCACCTTGGTGGAGCGGTCGACCCGGTTCGTGATGCTGGTGGCGCTACCCGGCGGGCACAAGGCAGACCTGGTCGCCGACGCGTTGGCGGCGAAGATCACCACCCTGCCCGCAGCACTGACCCGGACCCTGACCTGGGACCAGGGCCACGAGATGGCCGAGCACGTCCGGTTCACCCAAGAGACAGGTGTCGAGGTCTACTTCTGCGACCCCCGGGTCCCGTGGCAGCGCGGCAGCAACGAGAACACCAACGGCCTGCTGCGCCAGTACCTGCCCCGCACCCTGGACTTCCGCACCCTGACCCAAGCCGACTTCGACGCCATCGCCGACAAGCTCAACGGCCGCCCTCGACAGACCCTCGGCTTCAAGACACCATCACAAGTACTGGCCGAGGTGTTGCGTTGACCGCCTGAGCCCGCAGGCATGTGAGTGCGTGTCAGGAACGTCGGAAGCCGTAGTCCGATGGATTCGACAGGACGGCGTCCACCGTCGCGGCTGCGCCCTCTTCGCTCATCTCAACCTGCTTGAGCAGAGCGATCGCGTCCTCACGCTGGCCCGCTTCGATCGCTGCATCCATTGCCCGAGCAAGCGCGCGGTGAAAAGGCGCTCATTGACCGTCATCCCACGGAAGGTCGGTTTACTCATGCCGTCCAGGGTAATGCCGAGCATCGGACACGCCCTCCGTGCGCCCTGACAGCCGCATGAGAGGTCGCACGGGGATAGCCCGTCATCGTTATCGCAGTTTGGCCGTCGCCCGGCGATCGGATTCAGTAATCTGCGGTCAACTCATCGGGAGGTAGGGGCCGACCTTGTTCTTTATCATTTGGGGTTCCAAGCGTTACATCACGCAGTTGGCGATGCTGACACTCGTATGCGGGGGCTGCCAGCAACCCGCCGCGCACCCGCTGCGCAGGGTGGTCACGCGGTTCACCTTGTTTTGGATCCCAATGTTCAGGACAAGCACTAAGCACATCCTGCAATGCACGTACTGCGGGCGCGCTCAGCTGATCGCCGAGGACGAGGCAGATCGGCTGATCACTTCTACCTCCGCCTCCTCCCGTGCGTCAACCTCGGCAAGAGCACTGCCTCCGCAATATCGCGACATGGTCTGACTGTCTGGAGCCGGCGCAAGGGCAACGCATGGGCTTCCGGACCGGACAGCGGCTACTTGTTTCATTGACCTCAGGACCGTTGTCTGGCGAGGCTCGGTCCAGGTGTCCGGCCCGTCGCTCTCATTGCGGCTGCCCACGCTGACCCGTGAGGGTCCCGTGTGGCTCACTCATGGCATGCGCGGGCCGGGCATCGCGGGGTCGGAAGAGGCTCAAGAGGGGTCTGCCCAGCTCTAAGTAGCGTTGCCCTTCCCGACTCGACAACCCATTGGAATCGAGCACCGGGAGTAGTGCATGCACCAGCAAGCAGAGCGCGTCGTGATCGGGATGGATCCACACAAGCGGTCGGTCACGATCGAGGTGATGACCGCGGAGGAGAGCGTGATCGGTGGCGGCCGGTTCGGCACCGATGAGGCCGGGTTCGCCGCGATGACCGATTACGTCAACCAGATCCGGCCGGTGGCCACCGACCGGGTGTGGGCGGTCGAGGGTTGCAACGGGATCGGCCACCACGTGGCGATGCGGCTGCTTGCAGCCGGCGAGCATGTCCTCGATGTGCCGCCGAAGCTGTCGGCCAGGACTCGGGTGTTCGCGACGGGTCAGGGCCGCAAGACCGACGCCACTGACGCTCACTCGATCGCGTTGGTCGGGGTCCGGATGGCCGGGCTGCGGCCGGTGGTCGATGACGAACAGCTGGCCGTGATCCGGGTCCTGGCCGACCGGCGACGGTCGTTGGGCGAGGACCACACCAGGACCGTGTCCCAGCTGCATCACCTGCTGTTGGAGCTGATCCCCGGCGGGGCGAAGAAGAACCTGTCCGCCGCCCAAGCCAAAGCCCTGCTCGCGAAAGTGCGGCCTTGTGACGTCGCGGGTAAGACCCGGCGTCGGGTCGCAGCCGAGCTCATCAGTGACCTCGAACGCATCCATGTCCGGAAGAAGGCAGCCGACAAGGAGCTCCGTGCGCTCGTGGGCGCGACCGGGACTGGGTTGTTAGGCCTGCACGGCATCGGACCCAACGGTGCGGCCAGGCTGCTGGTCGAGGTCGGCGACATCACCCGGTTCCCCGACCGCGGCCACTTCGCGTCCTGGAACGGCACCGCACCCATCGATGCCTCCTCCGGCGACCACGTCCGACACCGGCTATCGCGTGCCGGAAACAGACAGATCAACCGGACCCTGCACATCATGGCCACCGTCCAACTCCGCAACCCCGGCATCGGCCGCGACTACTACGACCGCAAGAAAGCCGCCGGCAAGTCATCGATGGAAGCCATGCGCTGCTTGAAGAGACGGCTGTCAGATCTCGTCTACCGCCAGATGCTCGACGACGCCCTCACACCAGAGAAGGTGACGGGCCCGGGAGGGCAGCGGGGCAACGACTCTGACTCCAGCGCGACCGGCTCACAACCCCAACACCGGCTCTTCGGACAAGCCACTCCGGGGCCCGTCACCAACCAGCCTAAACCCGCTCTGCCCAAGGTGTCTTGACACAGAGGGGAGCCATGAGCGGTCGCTCGTTCCTCAGACTCAGCTGTCGCGCACGTCCACGACCACGCGGGCGGGGTTGGCGAGCGCGAAGGCGCGGAACGGCCGCTTGGCACCGGTCAGGCCGATGAACGCTTGCTGATCACCCTCGAAAACGCCCCCGGGAACGATCTCAGCAATCCCTCGGGTGCCGGTGCCGGGGAGTCGTGTGGTGCTGTCGCCGTACGGCGCGATGCCGATGTCGTCGGGATATCCCATCCCGCGCAGGAAGACCTGGAGGTACGTCGTGCCCTTGAGGCTCACAGGGTCGCCGGACCCGTCGTAGCGGGGCCTGGTTGTGTACTCCACGCGCCAGCCTGGGGTCCCGGTGCCGCCCAGGTCGAAGACGACGCGGTCGAAGCCGGGATGATGCGCCATCCGAACGCCGGTCAGCCCGAGCGCGTTGCCGGAGCCCTGTCCACCGTCGTCGGCGGCGGTGTTCGCCATGAAGGGCGAGGCGCTTTCCTGAGGACTGCTGGTGCTGCTCGGCTTCGGCGTCCCCGTGGTGGGCGCACTCTCGGTCGCCGGCGCGATCGTCGGATCGGCGTTGTCGGTCGAGTGATCGCTGCAGCCAGTGACGCCGACCAGCAAGGCTAGGACGAGCAGTGCGGGTGCTGCTGGGGTGCTGCGCATGTGGTGCCTCCACCTCGATCTCGATCCGGCAGTGTGACGCTCGAGCTCGCTGGGAGGTTGCGTCACGCCGGGACAGCGTGCCCACGGCGCACCCTCTCATCGGCATGTGCGGACGCTCGGACAGCGGCACGTGAGTGCGTTGGCGGGGTTGCGGGGGCGCGAGCCCGTGCGACTGAGAGGATCGCCTGCGTGACCGACGTCAGCGTTGAGCAGACCCGCCGGACGGGGTCGTCCAATCCCATGCGACTCATCGCGGTAGCCGCCGCGATTCTGCTGGTCCTCGTCGCGACGGCGCTCTACTTCCGCGTCGGCTGGTCGCGGATGGAGTCAGCCTGCTCTCTCGATGATTCTCACGGCCAGATTCACAACTCGGTGTCGTTCGGCTGGAGCTGGCAACCGCTCGGTTTCCAGTGCACGTACGACAACGGGGAGACGAGCACCTCTCTCTGGCCCTGAGGCTGAGGCGACGTCCTCAGATCCGCCACGAGCGCGAGCCCTGACAGCGGCATGTGAGGACGCGAGGCGCGGTCGCCGCCATACTGACTTGGACGGAGGTGGCACCCATGCCTGATGAAGGTTTCGGATCGGCGCTCTGGAAGAACCTGCAGGCCGTCCAGTTCGGAAGGGACGGTGGCATCGAGGTGCCCGTCCGAGCCAACGGTCGCGGCGGCATCGAAGTTGGATTGGACGCCATTGCCGACGGCGAGAAGTGTGAAGCCGAAGGCGACCGAACTGACGTTGTTCCGGCCCGTCGTAGATGGCGGCGGTTCTTCCGCCGCTGAGCCCTCGGTCGCCACGCCCGGACAGCGGTATGTGAGTGCGATTTCTTCTGAGGTGTGCGCCTGGTCAGGTGGTGCATGACCAAGAGACCGGGCGCCGCCCGGACCAACTGAGCATCACGCCAATCGGGCGGAAGCGTTGCACCCCGAAAGGCACGACTTCCTGCTCCCCAATCTGGGGGACGAAAGGCCTGGGCATTCGGGCGAATTGTGGGTGGGAGGCGACCCGGATTGACCGGGTCAGTAGGGCCTCAAGGAGAGGAACGGAAAGGTAGTCCCATGAACACACGCATTCGCCTGCTCGCCCTGATGCTGGGCCTGATCGGGGCGCTGCTGAGCGTCCCGTCCGCCGTCGCCACCGGGGGCCATCATGCCGACAAGGCGGGCCGCATCCACTTCATCGGCCTGAGCAACAACCCGAAGTCGAACTCCGGCGACCCGGTGATCGCGCTCGGTGTGATCCACGCCAGAGGTGTCGACAAGGTGATCAACAACCACACGGACCGGTTCGTCTTCCCCAAAGGCGTGGTGGTCGTCAAGCACCAACGCAAAGGCCAGGGTGGGCATTTCGACAAGAAGACGTGCTACGGCGTGTTCACCGAACACGGCACGTGGAAGGCAGTCGGAGGCACCGGAGCGTACGCGAACGCATCGGGTGGCGGCACCTACCAGGTGAAGGGAACGGTCGTCGGCTGCAAGCGCCAGCCTGATCTGTTCCAGTTGAGGATCGACGCGACCGGGAAGCTGAACTTCTAGGGACTGCGTCGAGCGTTCCTCGCGGCCCGGGGCCTCACATCCGGAGGCCCCGGGGCCGGTGAGTAGTCGGTCATGACGGGATTGTCGCGGCGGAGAAACCCGCTTCACCGGCACTCAATTGACATGTTCGCCGGGACTACCGGGTCGGCCGAGGCTGCAGCCACACGCTCCAGGCGACCGGCGAGCCCCACATAGTGTGGCGGAGTGCTCGTCCACCTACGCGTCACTACTCCGGAGACCCTCACCGACAAGTCCCTGGCTCTACTGCAGGGCCACGACTACATCACCAACATCACTCTTCAGCGGGGCGCCTCGCTCGAGCCCGTCGGCGACGTCGTCGAGGCCGATGTCGCTCGCGAAGACCTCAACGAGGTCCTCGAGCACCTGCATCGCATGGGTGTCGGTCGTGAAGGCGGGATCTTGGTGCAGACACCCACGGCAACGCCGTTCGACGAGGCCGCCCGAATCGAGCGGAGAGCTCCGGGTGACCCCGATGACGCGGTCATCTGGGATTCGGTCCTGGACAAGGCCGTGGCTGGCGCACGGCCTACCGTCTCCTACCTACTCTTCCTGGTGATGGCGGTGACCCTGGCGGCGATCGCGGTGATCCTCGACTCGGCCATCCTCGTCGTCGGGGCCATGGTGGTCGGGCCCGAGTTCAGCGCCGTCGGTGCGGTCGCATTCGGAGTCGCGTTCGGAAGGTGGGCGCTGGTTGGCGGCGGCCTGCGGTTACTGGTCGGCGGTTTCACCTTCGCCGTCCTCGTGGTGACGGTGTTCGCCCTGCTAGCTCGGCTCACAGGGCTGATAACGCTGGACATGGTCACCGCGCCTCGGCCCGAGACCGGCTTCATCTGGCACCCCGACCAATGGTCATTCATCGTGGCGTTCATCGCCGGCGCGGCCGGCGCGTTGGCGATGGCGATCGAGAAGTCGTCCACCATGGTCGGGGTGTTCATCTCCGTGACCACCATCCCAGCCGCAGGGAATCTCGCACTGGGCTTGGCCTTCTGGACCCGCCACGAGATCATCGGCTCGGCCGCCCAACTCACGCTCAATCTGTTCTCCATGATCGTGGCCGGCTACTTGGTCCTGAGCTATCAGCGCCTCTTCTGGACCCGCACGCTGGTACTGGCGGACAAGCTCCTCTCTCACCATGACCTCCCTGAGCCGCGGTAGCGAGGCGGGTGCCAATGGCTCGCGGGCCGCGGTCGCGGACAGCAACGAGAGGCGCTGGGCACTGTCAATTCGGCGGGCACTTCGACCCGAGCTCGGGCTGCCAACCTGATCAGACCAACCCCCGCGCGGGCCAGACGGCGTTCGCCGGGGATTTCTGCGTGGGTGCCGCCCGTGTCAGGGGCGCGCCCGCCACGCCATCGGTCCCGAGCCCTGTCCGGTGACACGGTCGAGCTCTGCGCCGCTGGCGGAGTCGATGACGAGGAGGTCGCCCAGCTTTTGGGGGTCGAGAGACAGCCCGAGGGTGATGCGCTTACCGTCGGGTGACCAGAGCGGCGCCGACCAGTCGCTGACGCAGCAGCCGCTGTGCGTGAGCCGTGTGGGCCGTGACCCGTCCCTCCGGGCGGTCCAGACCTCTGCGACGAAGTTGCGGTGCTTGCCAGGCGTGACGAACCACGACACCCGCCTTCCGTCGGGAGACCACGCCGGCGACGTTGGTCCCTCGGCGGAGCCGACACCGGAGACGATGGTGTCTGAGGTGTACGGGCGTCGGACGAGGTTGATCGTGCGGACTTCGCTGCTGGTTTCGACCAGGAGGCGGGTGCCGTCGGGTGACCAGGACAGCGAAGCGACGTTCGTGGTCTCGTCGACCTGTTCCGACGCGCCCCCGGTGACGAGGGTCCTGCCGATCCCGTCGGGGCCGGCGTAGGCGAGAGAGCTGCCGTCGGGTGACCAGGTCACGGCACCGGCCTGACAGTCCCCGCACACGGTTCGTGGGGCGACGGTCGCGTCGGCAACATTGACGATCTCGATGCCGTGACCTTCTGGAAAGGAATCTGAGACGGCGAGCGAGGATGAGTCGGGAGACCAGCTGACGGTTCCTCCATCGGCGCACAGAGAGGTCGGGCAGTCGTAGATCTTGCGGGGCGTGGTCGAGCTGTCGGCGATGACGTACACCGAGTAGTTGCTCGGTGAGGTTCGGCGGATGACACCCAGCACGACGGCCAGGTCCTTACCGTCGGGTGACCATCGGAGGCTGATGATGCTGCAGTCGCGGGCTCCGCACGCTTCGTTCAGAGCGTTGCGTGTGACCCACGTCGTGGTGCCGCCGCCGGGTGCGCGTCGCATGAGCGCACCATTGACGGGGTAGACCAGGTCGCCGTTGGTGTGGGGTGTCACGTGGACCCGCTCGACGAGCGGCAGAGGTGGTGCCGGTGCCGGCGGCGGAGGTTGCGAGGGGTGGACGGCGCGGATGACTCCGACCGCGACCGCGAGGACGGAGACAGCGAGAGCCCCGGTGAGTGCGGCGGTGCCGGCTCGGCGCACGTGCGCGCGGCGACGAACACCCTCAGGCAGGGCCGGGATGGGGTCGACGTTGAGGGCGTGCCGCTGCAAGGTGGCGCGCAGGTCGTCCTCGAGCTGACTCACGACTGGCCCCCTTCTGGTTCTTCATGCTGGTCGCGGAGTGCGCCGAGGCCGCGGGATACCAGCGACTTCGTCGAGGAAAGGGAGCACCCGAGGGCTTCCGCGGTGTCTCGTTCGGGGAGGTCGAAGTAGTAGCGCAGCACGAGAGCCGCGCGTTGTCGTGGCGCGAGCCGTTGGAGCCGGAGCCACAGTTCGTCCTGGCCGACGAGGTCTGGCTCCCAGGTTGTCGACGTGGTCGCGACTTGCTGCCGTTCGCGTGCTGCGTGGGCTCGTTCCAGGCGCCGACGGCGGAAGGTGCTGTGGGTCAGGTTGATGATCGTGCGCCGCAGGTATGCCTCAAAGGCGTCGGGGTGCCGAAGGTCGTCGAAGCGTCCCAGCACCTTCACGAACGCATCCTGCACGAGGTCCTCGGCAAGCTCCCTCTCACCGGTCAACATGTAGGCCAGCCGAACAGCGGACGGGGCATGGCGTTCGTAAAGCGCCGAGAACGACCGGCTCGAGCCGATGTCGCCCGCGTCGGCGCGGGCCTGAGAGGCGGCCGGCATGCGCTTCATACCGAGTAGACGCACCAGCAGGCCGCCAGGCTTCGGTCCACTGGCCAAACTTTGCACCGGGAGTGCCGACATCCACAAATGAGTTCGTGGCCTAGCTCATCAGCCAGTGACGGGTCGGCATCGACAGCAACCTCGACAGCGTCGGTCGGCGAGCTCAGGTCCACAGCCCGGTGTCGAGGCGATGCCGGTCGGGTCAGAACTCGCGCCCCTCTCGCGCCCGATGCCGAACTGGACCGACCGCGCTGCTGTCGCGGCGTTCGCCGCCGACGCTGCCGAACCACTGGGCAACGACCGCCTACAGGCGTACGCCACCGCCGCCAGGATCTGGGACCGGACACCGTCGAGCGATCCGTCGGTGCATCAGGCGAACCAGCTCGGAACGGTGTTCGCCCGGCTCGACTGCGCACCGCGGTGGCGTGAGCGCCTGGGCGAGCTCACGCTGCCGACACTGGTCGTGCACGGAGCCGCGGACCCGTTCTTCCCGGTGGGGAACGGCGAGGCGCTCGCCGCCGACATCCCCGACTCTCGGCTACGTGTCCTCGATGACATGGGCAGCGCCCTTCAAGACGCCGCGGCGAACAAGGTCGCCAACGCGATGCTCACCTTGTGACACCACCTCGCCGAGCACTGGCCTCAACGCACGTCGATCGACGTAGGCGGCCATCCGTGTGGCTACACCGGGCGTGGGCGTAGCGTGTCGTAATGACAGAACGGACGTAGCGCCGTGACAGGTAACTGGGTCATGACAGATGCCGACATCCGCGCATTGTTGGGCTTGTTCCGGCTCGGACAGCCGGCCGAGGACCGCGGCGACATCTTCTACGTCGACGTGCTCACGGGGCTGCGTGATCTGATCCCCTGCAAGCAGATCGGCTTCCAGCTGATGAACGTCGACGAGCAGCTCGTGAGGCTGCTGTTCGTGACCGATGAGGGTGTGCAGCGCTTCGAGTCGGAAGGCGGGGACGATGGGTTCACCAGCCTGTGGTGGCACGAGTTCTGGGAGGTGGGCGGTTTCGCCGGTCCGTTGGCTTCCGGTGACCACACCTCACTGCTTCAGCAGTCGGAGCTGTGCCGTCCGCGGTCCTGGGCCGACACCCCGTTGGGTTCGGCGTACGCCGAGAGGGGCATCACGGAAAACGTCCTGGTCCCGATGAGACCGCTGGGCGGCATAGACCGACGCGTGGGGCTGTTTCGGAACGAGGACATGCCCCACTTCTCCGAACGCGAGAAGGCGATGCTCGCGCTGGCGCGCCCCCATCTGGCGGAGCTCCACGAGCGCCGCGACCGAGAGCTTCGCGGTGTACCTCGCCTGACTCCGCGACAGTGGGAGGTCGTCCGTCAGGTGGCCACTGGGGCAGGCAACACCCAGATCGCCCGCTCGCTCGGACTGTCCGAGGGGACCGTGGGCAAACACCTCGAGAATGTCTTCATCCGTCTGGGAGTTCAGTGCCGGACCGAGGCAGTCGCTGCCGTCCTGCCGTTCCTCGACACCGCCTGACGGCCCGCCAGGGCCGCTCCGACGGGAGGGGTCCGGAGGTCAATACGGGATTTCACCGATGGCGCGAGTGGGATGCGAGGCGGATGCTGCACATCAGGGCGTCAGCTGCCTGTGACGCATCATCGCCTGGTGCACTGGCGGATGGAGACCGAGCCGCAAAGACCTGGCTCCGCGGGACTCGTGGCGCAGACCTCGGCGCGCCTCAGGTAGTCGAGGCGACCCCAACTGACGAGGAGGCACCATGAGATCGAACATGACCCGGGCTGCGGTGGTTGCCGCTTCGACGGCAGTTGTGGTGGGAGTCGCCATCGTCGGGGGTGGAGCGGGAGCCTCCGCAACACCTACGTCGACGCCGGCGCTGACCGCTCCGACCACCCAGTGCGCACCAGCCGCCGGCTACCCTGCCGCGACCACGCCGGTCGCATTCTGGAGCACCGAGGCCAGATGTGCGATCGTCCCGGCCGGCCCGGGCGGGATCTTCGGTGCTGAGAACTTCGGCAACAAGTTTCCCGGCGATGCCGCGGTCTACATGGGAATCGTCCACGTCGCCATGTACGACGCAGCGGTGTCGATCGTGGGGGGCTACAGGCCGTACGCCGCGACGCCCGTTGCCCCGGCCGGCGCCTCGTCCGAGGCTGCGGTCGCGGCCGCGGCGTATGACGCGCTCACCGGGCTCCAGCCACAACTGGGCGCAGACCAGGCGATCATCGACCAGGACTATGCGGCCTACCTGGGAGCGATCCCCGACGGCAAGGCCAAGGCCGACGGAATCGCGGTCGGTGAGCAGGCGGCACAGGCGGTCGTCGCGCTGCGCGCGAACGACGGCCGAGGGTGCACCACCACCCTCGCCGATCTCGGGCAGCCCGCTCCTGGACCCGGCGTCTGGCAACCCGGGCCCGGGCCGGTGCTCGGACTCTGCCTGCCGGGAATGCGCCCACTCGGGCTACGGAGCGCAAGCCAGTTCCGGCCCGACGGTCCCAGCCCGCTGAGCAGCAAGCGGTACGCCCGCGACTTCAACCAGATCAAGGACCTGGGCGGGGCCGACAGCACCACCAGGACGACCGCACAGACCAACCAGGCCCTGTTCTGGACCGACCACGACGTCCGACAGTGGAACGACGGGCTCCTCCGTCTCGCCGCCGACCAAGGACTGGGTCTGATGCAGACCGCCCGCATGCTGGCGATGGCGCACGTGGCAGGCGGAGACGCGGTCATCGCCTGCTTCGACGCCAAGTACCACTACTTCGCCTGGCGCCCTAACCAGGCCATCCCGGCCGCGGATACCGATGGCAACCCCGCCACGGTGGCGGACCCGAACTGGAAGCCCCTCGGCACGACCCCGAACCATCCCGAGTATCCCTCGGGACACGCCTGCCACAGCACCGCCGTGGTCACCGCTCTGCATGCCTTCTTCGGGACCGACAAGGTCACTGTGACCCTGGACAGCCGGGCACCCGGCCTCCCCGCGGAAGCGCGTATCCGCACCTACCACCGCCTCCACGACGTGGTCACCGACGTCGACGAGGCACGGGTGCTGGTCGGCTTCCACTTCCTCCACTCCGACCAACAAGGCACGAAGCTCGGCCGGAAGGTCGGCCACTACATCACCGAGCACTACTTCCAGCCGCTCGGCTGAGAGCCTGACCCAGGTGCCACTCCACCGTTCGCCGGCTCGAGAAGGCGTGAGCCCGGCGACGGTCATGGTGCGGCTCTATCGCCATAAATGGTGATGCGCGGCCCGAGGCGGCTGCGGGCAAGGTAAAGGCTCACGTTTCAGCGCCAGGAGGACACCATGCCCAGCTCACGCTCGCTCGTATCCGCCGCTACGACGGCCGCCGTACTCGCGTCTCTTGCGGCCACGGCCCCGGCTGGGGCCGCGGCCCCCACGACCAAGACTCTCGCCCGGCACCTCCTCAGCCCGCTGACACTGGCCGTGGACGGCAACGACGTCTACGTGACGCAGAACTTCGGTGGGGTCCTCAGCAAGCTCCGCCCCGGCACGACACCGAAGACCCTCTACCACTCCAAGAACGAGGTCGGCGGCGTCTCGGTGCGCGCAAGCAGGATCGTGTTCACCGAGACCGCGTCGGACGCCCAGGGCCCGACGGACTCGTGGCTGAAGCTGCTGCGCCCGTCGGGCAAGGCGAAGACGCTCGCCCACATTCGAGGCTTCGAGAACCAGCACAACCCCGACGGCAACACCACCTACGGCGTCCGTGGCATCCCCGACGACTGTGCCGCTCAGTGGCCGACCGCGCAGCTGGGCCCGGCGGTGTACACGGGCCTGAAGGACTCCCACCCCTACGCCACCTTCCAGACCAAGAAGAGGATCTACGTGGCTGACGCAGGCATGAATGCGGTCCTCTCCGTGTCGTGGTCCGGCCACATCCGGACGGTCGCGGTCACGCCCGCGGCGCCGCTGAAGATCACCCAGGCACTGGCCACCGGTGCGGGCGTGCCCGACTGCGCCGTGGGTCTGACCTACTACAGCGAGTCCGTCCCGACCGACGTCGTCCGGGCGAAGGGCAAACTCTTCGTCACCACCGAAGGCGGTGGACTCGGTGAGCAGATCCCGCTCGGCGCGGTCTACCGGATCGATCCAGGCAGCGGCAAGACCAAGCTGGTCGCCGGCCACTTGTTCGGACCGACGGGGCTCGCGGTGACCAGCAAGGGAGACATCTACGTCGCCCAGCTCTTCGCGAACGAGATCTCGAAGATCAGGCGCGGGTCGAACAAGGCTCACACGTTCGTCAAGGTCCGCCAGCCTGCTGCCGTCGAGCGTGCAGGTGGTGCGGTCTACGCGACGACCCACGTGCTCCCACCCGAGAAGGGCGCCCCCGACGGACGCGTGGTCCGCTACCGCCGCTGACTCGGCCCTCGTTCGGTTGCGGCGCCATACCGCTGGGTCGCCGGTTTCCCTCCAGCGCGTCGTACAGAGTCATCAGCCACAACGGGGTGTTGTCCTTGTCGCCGGGTGCGACCCACTCACCCAGGGATCCGACGTGATCCCGGCGATGAGGACCCCGATGATCTCCACCGCGCTTCTCCCTCCAGACGCGATGTGCAGAGGTTTCACGTACCCCCAAGGCGGTTAGTGGGACGTCGGCCGCTCATCGGCATCAGCGGACGCCCCGACAGCGGCAGATCCGGATCCTTCGTCACAGGGTTCCGGGCGCTGCTTCACTCGCCGGTCGGATCGGCGCCGACGAGATTCTTGTGGAGGTCGACCGAGTCGTCGCCATGCGGAACGGCAGCACCCGAGGGTAGGAGGTCGTCCTCAGCAGACCACCCAGCCGAAGGCAGCGGGGGCACTGTGTCGGCAACCCGGTGAATGTGTTCCATGAAGGTGCACATCACTTAACTCCTCCGGCGTCTCGGTCGCCCGGGTATCTCAGGCCACCGGCCTGTCCCGATCACTTCGCTCGGCGCGCCCCGTCGGGCAGCACCCCTGGGGAGGAGGAACTTTCACGCGGGACTCGACGGGACGCCCACGCCACGGTAGGACGCGATGGAAGCGTCCCGCCTCTCCTGAATTGGTGAATCGGGCTCCGCTCCCGTCGGAGGTCGTACGCCACGCGGCCCACGGGCGATCGAGCTAGCGCAGCACGCGGAGCACCGAGGAGTAGTCGTCGGTCCACCCGACCGAGCGCGAGGGCAGGGGGCGCCATTCCGGACGGCTGTCGAGTCCTCGAAGGTCTGCGACCGTGGGGGCGAGCACGACCCACGTGCTGGGCGTCGCTCCGGCGCTGTTCGCTCCGCCACCGCCCACGATGCCCACCCAGCCGAGTGCGTTGGCATCGGCGCGGAGGACGGGCTGCAGGTCGAAGGTGTTGTTGCTGATGTGGAAGGCGAGCAGACCACCGGGGCGCAGCCGGGCGGCGTACATCTTCACCGCCTCCTGCGTCAGCAGGTGCACCGGGATCGAGTCGGAGCTGAAGGCGTCCAGGATGATCAGGTCCTGACTCGCAGGTGGCGTGGACTCGAGCCCCAAGCGGCCGTCCTCGGTCTCGACCTTGACGTCCGCGGGGGAGTCGCTGAGGTAGGTGAACAGGTGCGGATCACGCGCAACGCTCACCACGGCCGGGTTGATCTCGAAGAACGTCATCGCCTGGCCCGGCTCGCCGTACGCCGCCACGGTGCCGGCGCCGAGCCCTACGACGGCGACGTGGGGGAAGCTCCGCGACCGGAAGACGTCGCCGAGCGGGCCGGATCGGGCGTAGTAGGAGGTCGGCACGGTGGACCGCGAGTCCAGGAACTGTGTCCCGTGCAGGGTCGTCCCGTCGTACAGAAGATGCTGGTCCGTGGTCGCCTTCACCGACAGGCTCCCGTAGAAGGTACGGCGCCGGTCGATCACGCCGACGTTGGAGCTGACGATGAGTGCCAGCTGCGACGCCACCAGAACCGCGCAGAGCAGGCGTGGCGAACGGGTGAGCGACCACACCAGAGCCGAGCACCCGACCAGCGCGAGGATGAGGGACGGGGTCGGCGCCCCGTGCACGGCCACGGCGAGCCCCGCTGCCGGGACCAGGAGGAGGACGGCCACCAGGAGCAGCCGGACCCGTCGTCGACGACGCTCCTCCTCGCTGGAACGGCCATCGCGATCCAGGCCCAGCATGAGCAGCGGGACCGTCACGATCAGGAGGGGGTACTCGAGCACCCGGTCGAACAACAGCGGTGCGATCACGCCGTTGAGCAGGCCGCCCAGCGCGCCTCCGACGGCCACGACCAGGTAGAACGTGGTCAGTCGGGCAGGCCGGGGGCGATCCGCCGCCAAGCGTGAGTGCGCGGCGAAGGCGACCAGGGCCAGCATCACCATCTGGATGGTGATCGCGAACCACACCGGCTGGTGGACGACGTTCACCAAGGCGGAGAACGAGGCGATCGCCGCCAGTACGACGGCGATCCGGGTCACCAGCACCGGCGGCTGCCGTGAGCTGCGCGCGAACGCTCCCACAAAGGTGGCGAGGTAGATCGCCAGGGGGAGCACCCACAACAGCGGGATCGCGGCGATGTCCGTGGTGATGTGCGAGGTCACCGCGAGCATCAGGGCCGACGGGAGGAACGCGAGCGCGGTCCACGTGACGACCCGGGACACCGGCAGACGCTCCGCGTCGGCCTCCTCCGACTCGGGATCGGTGACCGCCTCTGTCGCATCGGTGACCGCCGCCTCCGGGGGGCGATTGGCGCCGGGAAGCAGCAGACAGCATGCGGTGAGGACGATGAACACGACGAAGCCGATCGACCACAGTCGCTCCTGCTCGTCGAGACTGAAGAACGGCTCGATCAGGAACGGGTACGCAAGGAGCCCGACGAAGCTGCCGAGGTTGCTGGCTGCGAAGAGGAAGTAGGGGTCGGAGGAGCGGCTGAAACCGAGCCAGGAGTAGCGCTTCTGCAGCAGCGGACCCGTCGTCGCGAGGACGAGGAACGGCACACCGACGACGATTGCCAACGTGCGCAGCAGCCACATCACCGGCGACGCGCCCACCGGGGGTGACGCGTCGGCCGGCACGGCCAGCGGCAGCACCAGCAGTGGCAGAAGCAGGACGATCCAATGCACGCGGCGCTGGCGTCGGGGCCCCAGGCGGGTGGTCCTGTCCGTGTAGACGTAGCCCAGGAGCAGCACGACCTGGAAGAAGAGGCTGCTCGTGCTCCACACGGTCGCCGACCCGCCGTACGACGGAAGCAGCAGGCGGGCGATCATCGGCTGGACCAGGAACAGCATTCCGGCCCCGAAGAACGCCGTCCCGGCGAACATCAGCGTCGTCAGGAGTGGGCGCACGCTGCTCGGCGTCTTCTCACGCGCAGGAGTGCGCGTGGGCATCGTCGAGGCCGCCGTCATGTGCGTCACCCTAAGCACCGGACGCCGGGCGCGAGGGTAAAACGGAGATGTCCGTCGCCGGGCGTGGGGGAGCCATCGGCACCGCGTGGGAGGTGTCGCCGAGGCGATCTGCCAGGGGTGCTTGACTGCCCGCATGCCGGTGCTCGGTGACGTGCAGACGACGTACCGCAACTTCGCGGTCTACGCCGCGGGCAGCTCGCCCTGCTTCGAGGAGTGGGCACTCGGGGTCGCCGAGGACCCCGAGGTGCAGCGCTGGCTGGCCCAGCTGCCAGAGCCCAAGCGCCAGCCGAACCTGGTCTTCGCCGCCGCTCGCTGGCACGGCCTCGTCGCCCCCACGTCGTACGACGACCTCCGCGAGGTGCTGTTGGGTGATGACGGTCGCATCCGCGGCACGATCCTGCAGCGCGCCACGCAGACCAACGAGGTCGGCAGGCTGGCGACGCTCTTGCCGGCCTTCGCAAGCGTGCCGGGTGACGGACCGGTCGGCCTGCTCGAGGTCGGTGCGAGCGCGGGACTCTGCCTCTATCCCGATCGGTGGTCCTACTGGTGGACCACCGACCATGGCACGGTGGCAGCGGGCTCGGCGACCTCGACTCTTCGCGCGGACGTCTCGGGTCCGGCGCCGCTCCCGGACGACGTTCCGGATGTCGCCTGGCGAGGCGGCATCGACCTGAACCCCTTGGACGCCGCTGACCCCGAGACCTGCCGCTGGCTGCTGACGTTGGTCTGGCCGGAGCACGAGGACCGGCGGGCACGGCTCGAGGAGGCGTTGGACATCGCGCGCGACGAGCCGCCCGACCTCCGAAAGGGCGATCTGCTGCGGGAGCTGCCCGACCTGGTGGCCGAGGCGCTGGCCGCATTGCCCGACGACGGCAGGCTGCTCGTGTTCCACTCCGCCGTGATCGCCTACCTCGACGTGCCCGGGCGTGAACGGTTCGCCGCGCTGATGCGCGACCGGCTGGCTGATCCGCGCGTGCACTGGGTCAGCAACGAGCGCCCGCGCGCTCTCCCGGCTGTGACGGCGACCGGACCCGAGCCGCCGCCCGGACGCTACGTCCTCGCCGTCGACGGGCAGGCCGTCGGTCACACGCACCAACACGGCCGCAGCCTGCACTGGTGGGCTACTCAGGCGTAGCCTTGGCGGATGGCGATCCTTCGGCGCCGACGCGCCACCGAGCCGTCGAAGGACCAGGCCCTGGCGGACGCGCGGAAGGCAACCGCCCGGCTCCGCCGGTCCCTCCGGAGGGCCCGGCGTCACCAGAGCGGGAAGCAGGACAACCCGGTCGAGCAGATGACCCCCAACCAGTGGCTCGGAGGGTAGCTCCGCTGCACCGCCGGCGCCGGAACCCGACGGCATGGTGGAGGGCAGCATCGGCAGATCGACGCGCCGCGGGCCGGGACGTGTTGGGGCCGAGATCGCGTTGCGCTCATGATGGAACGTGCGCGAGCTCTGGCTACGAAGGCTCAGCCGCCGGCTGACCCTGTTTCGAGGTGGATGGCGGGGCGGCCTCTCCTGGTCGTTGCGGATCACGGTCGCCGCGGTCGCGGCGTACGTCGTGGGGAAGGTGCTGTTCCCGGGGACCCAGCCACTCCTCGCCGCCCTGACCGCGATGCTGGTCGTGCAGGTCACTCCGGTCTCGCTGCTCGCCAGCGGCGTGGACCGGGTGGTGGCGGTGGTCACCGGGGTCACCTTGGCGGTTGTCTTCGCGTCCGTGGTGCCGCTGGAGTGGTGGAGCCTGGGCCTGCTCATCTTCGTCTCGATCGCGGTCGGGCAGGTGTTGCGGCTGCGCGACAACCTGCTCGAGGTGCCGATCAGCGCGATGCTGGTGCTCGGAGTGGGAACGCTGGGGACTGGGTCGGTCGCCTGGCAGCGGATCGTGGAGACACTGGTGGGCGCCGGGGTCGGGGTCGCCACCAACCTGCTCTTCCCTCCCAAGGTCGCCACCGCCTCGGCGGCCACAGCCATCGACGGGCTGGCCGATGCCACCAGCGAGTTGCTCAGCCATGCCGCGACGGAGCTCTCGGAGCTGGTCGAGAAGGGTGGCGAGATCGCACCCTCATCTCGGCAGTGGCTGGACGAGGCGCGTCGGATCACCCATGTGGAAGTACCCCGAGCCGGCTCTGCCCTGGCTCACGCCGAGGAAGGCCGCCGGCTCAACGTACGCGCCGTTCGCACCCCCGATCTCGGGCCGGGCCTGCGCCAGGGACTCGAGGCGCTGGAGCACTGCGCGGTCGCCATTCGGTCGATGTTCCGCGCGTTGGTGGATGCCACCTCCGAGCCAGGTTTCAGTCCCGACGGGGTCGTGACGGACCTGCTCCTCGGGCTCGCTCAGACGTTCCAGGAGGTGGCCGCCGGTATCGACGCCTTCGGCCAGCTGGTCCGCAACGACGCCAGTCCGTCGGCGACGTTGAGCACCGAGGACACCCGCGAGCTCCAGACCGCTCTCGAAGGACTCAAGGAGGCGCGGGCTCGGCTCGAGGACCTGCTCACGCTCGACCTCGCCCCTGAGCTGCGCGAGCTCAACGTCGTGGCGCTCTCCACGGTGCGGCGCCTCCTTCGTGAGATGGACCTCGAACAACGAGTACGGCGTCAGCTCCAGCTCGGGCGTCCCGTACGACCCCGTGCGCCGTACCTCGGGAGACCCGCCGGCCCGGCGGCTCCCACCCCACCGTCTCGCTCCCCGTCGATCACTCCGCCCACCGAAGTCTCACCCGACGACGACACCCAGACGTTCCCGGCGCAGCCGCGTGAACGTCGCGAGAATCCGTCGTCCTGACCGAGCGCTGACAGACGATCCGGTCCGATGTCGGGTGCCACACCTACTGGGCGACGACACCATCGAGCGCCGGCTACGGCGGACCCTGGCGAAGGCGCTCGAGGATGGCTCGTCCGTCCCGGTGGCCGTCGGGATACTCGTCGCGGACGTCCGAGCGCCACGCAGCGACCATGGCCAGAACGAGTCGCCGACATTCCGCGAGCAGAACCCGATCGACATCCGGATAGTGCGCGCCGACCTCCTCCGGCAGGTGCGCAACATCGAACTCGACAGGTCCACGGCAGCAGGTTTCGAGATCGATGAACAGCAGGCCGTCACCGGTGCTGAGGACGTTGCCGGGATGAGGCTCACCGTGCAACAGCTGGTGGACGGCGCCGCGAGTCGTCGTGCCAGCGCGACCTCGAGTGCGGAATCCTCGTGACCCATCGGCGCGACCCGAGCGAACACGTCGCAGGGCAGCAGTCGAAGTGCGAGCTTGTTCGAGTTGTGGATCACGACTGCGTGGTCGACCGGCAGGTGCAGCTCGGCGGCACGTGCTGTTGTCGCGGCCATCGCACGCGAGACCAGGTCTGCCTTCACGGTGTGGATCCTGACACTTGCTCGTCCGTCGCCGCGTGAGCAACCATGGATCGTCTCGGGAAGTGAGGTCGGCGGGTCCGCCTGTCGGGCCCTGGGCGACTAGGTGGGGAGTGTGGGTGGTGCCTTCCGAACTTCCGTCTGCCCAACCCCCGGGCGAGAAGGAGGTCCTGGGCCGCGACCCGAAGGGATCGCGTGGCCTGATGGCGGCGGGAGGGATTCTTGCTGTCATCCTCCTGGCCTACGGTGCGGTCCTCGTGGTGTCGCGTCTCCAGCCCGAGCAGCACGGACCCGAGCCCCAGTCGGGGGAGTTCAACCTGTTCGACAAGGTCGAGACCGCGTGCAAGGAGGACGACGGCCAAGCTGTCACCACCGACCAGCACGGAACTCCGATGGCGTTCGCGACACCCGACGGGCCGGAGCGCTACTGGTGCGTGTCACGGCAGTACCTGACGTCGATCGGTCACGGACATCAGGACCCGCCACCGACGCTCTCGAAAGTGCCGCGCGAGTTCAAGTGGCAGTGGCCCTCGACCACCTTCGGGGAGTGATCGATCGAGATCCTGGCGGCGCACAGAGCCCCAGCGCCGGAGCATCCTGCGGTGCCTGGCCAGTGGCGGATGCGACCAGGATCCGTCGGCTGGCATGGTGGTGACACCCACCGAACTGGTCGGAGCGAAGGATCAAGCACACCTGTCGAGACACACCCGTCGAGGAGGCGGACATGAGCGGACCAGAAGGCACAGCCGGAACCCCGCGAGTCGCCCTGGTCACGGGCGGTTCCGGAGGCATCGGACAGGAAGTCTGCCGGCGGCTCGCCGCCGACGGGATGCCGGTCGGCGTGCTGTACGCGGGCAGCCCTGCCCACGCCGAGAAGGTGGTGGGCTCGATCACGGAGTCCGGAGGTCGCGCGATAGCCGTGGCCGGAGACGTGGCGGACGAAGGTGAGATGGCGACGGTCTTCGACCGGGTCGAGGGGGAGTACGGCGGTCTCGACGTCGTGGTCAACACCGCGGGCATCATGCTGCTCTCGCCGGTGGCGACGTTGAACCTCGACGACCTGGACCGCATGCATCGGATCAACATCCGCGGCTCCTTCGTGGTGGCACAACAGGCTGCTACCCGGGTCCGGTCGGGCGGAGCGATCATCAACTTCTCCTCGTCGGTCACGAAGCTGCGGTTCCCCACCTACGCCGCGTACGCCGCGAGCAAGGCCGCCGTCGAGACCCTCACCGCGATCCTGGCCCGCGAGCTCCGCGGACGCGACATCACCGTCAACACCGTCGCGCCCGGCCCGACCGCGACGCCGCTCTTCCTCGATGGGAAGACCCAGGATGAGATCGACAACCTGGCCTCGGCGCCTCCGCTCGAGCGCCTCGGCACCCCCGACGACATCGCCGAGGTGGTGTCCTTCCTGGCCGGCCCGGCGCGCTGGGTGAACGGCCAGACGCTCTACGCCAACGGCGGCATCATCTGACGCTTCTGCCGGGCTGTGACCGGACAAGGAATGACCTGGCTCGACGGGGAGCTCCGCGGGCCGCAGGGCCGGTGGCTGCGCCCCGCACTTGGGGGGGCGAGACGCAGCCCCTTGCTGGTCGCGCCCACCGCCCGACCGATGTCGCGCCAGCCGAGCTACCTGGGCGCTAGGCCGTGGCGCGCGATGCCGTGGCCTGTCACCACGTTAAGTCTGTCTGCGCGCCTGCCGTTACACCTTTATTGGTGAGGTTGTCACGCCACGACGGCGGCCGGGGCCCTGGGTGGTGCGGCCCTCATCTGACGCCCCTGGTGCACGCTCTTCGCGGGGCGCTGCCGTGCCGGGCGGCCGATCATCGACGACACGCACCTGTCCGCTTGTGGGAAGGGGGGTGGACGAGAAGGCGAAAGTTCGGTATGTTCTTGCGTTTGTCCGCACAATATGAATAACCGAAAAGAAAGGTCCAAAAGCGACGATATCACGGCACCGATCCGATCGCAATTCACCTACATTTCCGCGGTTATCCGGAGAGCCTCTCGAGGTGTCCCCGACCGCACCCGCCGGCCAGGTCCGACGTCGCCGGCACCACCACTCGCACCACCGAGAGAACCCACCTGAGGAGCGCCCTTGACGCAGATGCCCCACCGTGTCGCCCGTGAACTGATCGCCAGCCGAGTCACCGACGCCGAGCAGCGCCGCCTCGGACGTCATGCGGCCCGCACCCGCAGACGTCGCACCACCGACCGCCGGACCGACTAGACAACCCATCGGCGCAGCCCTCACCCGGTGAGGGCTGCGCCGTTCCGGTCTCGGGCTGGGTGGCGTACGAGGGTGTCATCCTCGGCAAGGTCGGGCAGGGTGACGGAGCCCGCGCGTCGGTGCCCTTCCGTTGCTCCGCCCATCGCGCCTGTCGAGCTGATCCCCGATCCAGCCGCCCCGTCCCAGCGAGCCAGGCGCCTGACACGGTCGCGGGATGGCAGGCACTGGCCGAGGGTCTCTTGACCGGCCAGGCGTGCGCGTTTCACCGCAACGTGGAGATCTCCTCTACCTGTCCTCCCGCACCCGGGGCATCCGGTCCCGTGGAGGAGGGCCCACGATCAGCGACCACCCGGCTTCCATCGCGGCCGCCGCCGCGTTCGCGGCCTGGATCTCCGGAACGTGCGCCTCCGCCCAGCGCCGGACTGCGCGGGGCATCGGCGCGGCGATCGCAACGCGGGCGCGGCCGACGGCCTGAGGCGCCGTCAGTGGAGCACGGCCAGGAACCCCACCAGGTGGTCGATCACCTCGCGGGCGTCGTCCTCGATGCCGTGGATGAACGTGGACTTGCGGCGCCGCAGGACGGGCAGACCGAGTGCGTAGAGACCGGGGCTGTCGACCACACCACCGTCGTGGACAAGGTGGCCCTTCTCGTCGAGCACCGGAAGGTCGAGCCAGGTGTAGTCGGGGCGGTAGCCGGTCGCCCACACGACCGTGCGGATCTCGCCGCTGCTCAGGTCGAGCTGCAGGCGTTTCGACTCGGGCACCCGCGTCGGGTCGAAGGTCTCAGCCGGCTCGAACTCGCCCTCCTGCCGCTGGGCCCACTCGTCGAAGGTGCCCAGCAGACGCCTCATCTTGAGGTCCGCGAGCGAGAACGTGTTGCGCAGGCCACCGGAGAAGGCGGCCCGACCGTCCCGGACGGTGCCCCAACGGCCGACCAGCTCCACGCCGATGTCGGTCAGCGCGTTGAGATCGAGCGTGGCCCGCTCGGGGGTTCCCACGAGCTGCGGAGACGGCAGGCGCCGCGCCCTGGTGAGGTCGTCGACCTCGTCGTACCGCTCGTCCCACACACCCGACGCCTCCATCCACCACAGCACGTCGCGCCCGCGATACGTGCGAGGCAGCCGGACGTGCTCCCCGACCGAGAGGGTCACCGGCCTCCCGGAGCGTCTCAGCTCGGCCGCGAGCTGGACGCCGGTCGCGGAGGCGCCTACGACGAGCACGCCGCCGTCGGGGAGCTGCTCGGGGCTCCGGTACTCGAACGTGGTGAGCTGGTCGACCGACTCCGGAACCGCGTCGCGGAAGGCCGGTACGGTCGGTCGGTTGCAGGCGCCGGTCGCGATGACCACGGTGCGGCAGCGGAGCTCACCGGCACTCGTCGTCACGGCGTAGCCCTCGTCCGTACGCCGTAACGACGTGACCTCCGTGCCCGTCCGGACCGGAGCGCGCGAGTCCGAGGCGAAGCCGTCGATGAGCGCGATCACCTCGCTCATCGTCATGTAGCCGTCGGGGTCGGGTCCCGCGTAGCGGCGCCCCGGGAGGTTGCTCAGCGCGTTCGGCGTGAGCAGCCGCAGCGAGTCCCAGCGCTCGTTCCGCCAGGAGTTCGCCACCTCTCCGCGCTCGAGCACGACATGGTCGATCGAGCGCTCGGTGAGGAAGTGGCTGGCAGCCAGGCCCGCGTGACCGGCCCCGATGACGACCGCGGTGACGTGCTCGACGGCGCCCCGCTGGGGCGAGCCCTCAGACAACCTCGACGGTCACGTCGGTGGGGTTGGTCAGGGCGTCGAAGACGGCGGAGCGCTTCTGGGACTGGGCCACGAGTGCCTCGATGTCCTCGGGCGAGGCGTCGGCGTCGATGTTGAACCTCACCTTGACGTCGTTGAAGCCGTTGCGGACGTCGCTGTCGGCGCCCAGGATCCCGCGGATGTCGTGGTGGCCCTCGACGGTCGACTCGATCGAGCGCACCTGGATGCCACGGTTCTGCGCCACGGAGGCGACGCCGGCCGTCAGGCAGCTCGCCAGCCCGACGAGCAGGTACTCGATCGGCGTGATCGCGTTGTCCGTCGCCGCGAAGACCTCGGGGTGGTCGGCGTCGAGCACCGTCTCGGTCTTGTGGCTCTGCTCCTCGCCGAGACCGAAGTAGTTCTGGAGCTTGGTCGTGCTGTGGACACCGTGCTGCCACTTCGACGAGGCCCGCCAGGTGAACTGGGCCGCCTCGGGCGCGCCCTTGAGCACATCGCGTGCGTCGAGCAGTGCCTGGACGTTGACGCCGTTGTCCGCCACCGGGTTCTCGGTCGTGGTCATCTCGCGTGCCTCTCTCGTCGTGAAGTCTTGTCGATTGGTCTGGTGGACAATGAAACCAGCACCACGGTTAGCATCGCTGGCATGTCGCCAGTCGAGACGCCCACCAGCGGCTCCGTCGGCGTCGTGGCCACGCGTCATCTCGATCTGCCGCATCCGGTGAGGCTCGACTGCGGACGCGACCTGCACCCGGTCCGCATCGCCTACGAGACGTACGGCGAGCTCTCGCCGGAGCGCGACAACGTCATCCTCGTCTGCCATGCGCTCAGTGGCGATGCCCACGCGGCCGGAATCTCCGAGACCCCGTCGGACGAGAGCACCAGGGACGGGTTCGGTGCCGAGGAACGCGACGGCACTGTCGGCAAGGGCCTCGGCTGGTGGGACGGGATGATCGGGCCCGGCAAGGCCTTCGACACCGACCGGTACCACGTCGTCTCGACGAACCTGCTCGGTGGATGCAAGGGATCGACGGGACCGTCGTCGATCGATCCCACGACGGGCCGGGCCTACGGGTCCGACTTTCCGGTGATCACGGTCGCCGACATGGTGCGCACGCAGCGCGCGTTCCTCGACGCCCTCGGCATCGAGAGGCTGGCCGCGGTGGCGGGCGGCTCGCTCGGGGGCATGCAGGCGATGGAGTGGGCGATCCTCTTCCCCGACCAGGTCGACGCGGTCGTGGTGATCGCCAGCACGCACGCCCTCCACCCGCAGGGCATGGCCTGGAACGCGATCGCCCGTGAGTCGATCCTGCGCGACCCTGCCTGGCAGGGCGGCCACTACTACGGCACGGGACGTCGGCCGGACTCCGGGATGGGCGTGGCCCGCATGGTCGGGCACGTCACCTACCTGTCCGCGCTCGCCCTGGACGACAAGTTCGGTCGGCGGCTGCAGAGCTCCGACGACATCGGCTACACGATCACCGAGCCGGAGTTCGAGGTCGAGAGCTATCTCGACCACCAGGCCGAGACGTTCGTCAAGAGGTTCGACGCCAACACCTACCTCTACACCTCACGCGCCTTGACCTACTTCGATCTCGCCCGGCAGTACGGCGATGGGTCGCTGCCGCGCGCCCTGGAAAAGGTCGCTGCTCGCACGCTGCTGATCGCGTTCAGCTCCGACTGGCTCTATCCACCGGTCGCCTCGCAGGCCATCCACGACGCCCTGCGCGCTCTGGGCAAGCCCGTCGAGCTGCACGTGATCGACGCGCCGTACGGCCACGACTGCTTCCTGCTGGAGGAAGCACGACAGATCCCCCTGATCCGCCAGTTCCTGGCCGCAGGCGCGGCCGTCGAGTGACCCGACAGAAGAGGCCCCAGTGACCGACCAGCCCGCTCGTGCCGAGGATGACCACGACTTCGGGTTCGAGACCCGCCAGCTCCACGCCGGGCAGCGGCCGGACCCGAACACGGGTGCGCGCGCCGTACCGATCTTCCAGACGACGAGCTACGTGTTCGAGGACCCGGAGTCGGCGGCGGCGTACTTCAACCTCCAGGAGTACGGCAACACCTACTCGCGGATCATGAACCCGACCGTCGCGGTCTTCGAGGAGCGCGTGGCGAGCCTCGAGGGCGGCGCCGGCGCGGTGGCGTTCGCGAGCGGCCTCGCCGCCCAGGCAGCCGCGCTGTTCACGCTGCTCGAGCCCGGCGACCACATCGTCTCGTCCTCGGCGCTCTACGGCGGCACGGTGAACCAGTTCAAGCACCTGCTCCGCAAGCTGAGCATCGAGGTGACGTGGGTCGACCCCGACGACACGGAGGCGTGGCGCCGGGCCGTCCAGCCGAACACGAAGGCGTTCTTCGGGGAGACGATCGGGAACCCGGGTGGGAACGTGCTCGACCTCGAGGCCCTCGCCTCGATCGCGCACGAGCACGAGCTGCCGCTGGTGGTCGACAACACCTTCGCGACGCCCTACCTGTGCCGCCCGATCGAGTGGGGTGCCGACATCGTCATCCACTCCGCGACCAAGTTCCTGGGTGGACACGGCACGACCATGGGCGGCGTGGTCGTGGAGGCCGGCACCTTCAACTGGTCCAACGGTCGGTTCCCGGTGGTGGCGGACCCGTCGCCGGCGTACCACGGGCTGCAGTTCCACGAGACGTTCGGGACCTACGGCTACCTGATGAAGCTCCGGGCCGAGACCCTGCGCGACCTCGGCGCGGCGCTCTCGCCGTTCAACGCCTTCTTGCTCCTGCAGGGGATCGAGACGCTGTCGCTGCGGATGGACCGTCACGTCACCAACGCACGGGTGGTCGCGGAGTTCCTCGAGTCGCACGAGCTGGCCTCCAACGTGACCTATCCGGATCTCCCCTCCAGCCGGTACGGACCGTTGGTGGAGAAGTACCTGCCGCGCGGTGCGGGCGCCGTGTTCTCGTTCGACTGCGCGGGAGGACGGGCCGGCGGGCTCGGCCTGATCGGCGGCGTCAGCCTGTGGTCACACCTGGCCAACGTGGGCGACGCCAAGAGCCTCATCATCCATCCGGCCAGCACGACCCACCGTCAGCTCAGCGAGGAGGAGCTGCGCGGTGCCGGGGTCGGGCCGGGGACCGTGCGCCTGTCGGTCGGCACCGAGTCCGTCGAGGACCTGGTGTGGGACCTGGGGCAAGCCCTCGACCAGGTGGCTGCTTCGTTGGAGCAGGTGACGACGGCATGACCGACCTTGCGAGGTACCAGGATCCGTTGGCGATCCAGCGCGTGCTCCACTCCGCGAAGACGATCGCGATCGTCGGCCTCTCCAACAACCCGCTGCGGGCCAGCTACTTCGTCGGCTACTACCTCATGCGACACGCCTACCACGTCATCCCCGTGAACCCCCGTGAGACGGAGATCCTCGGCGAGACCTGCTACGCGAGCCTGCGCGACGTACCGGAGCACATCGACATCGTGAACGTCTTCCGCGCCCCCGAGGCCCTGCCCGACATCGCCCGAGACGCCGTGGCGGTCGGCGCGGACACCCTGTGGTGCCAGTTCGGCGTCATCAACGCCGAGGGTGCGGCGATCGCCGAGGACGGCGGCATGACGGTGATCATGGATCGCTGCCTCAAGGTCGAGCACGCGCGGTACGTCGGGCGGATGCACTGGCTCGGGTTCAACACGCAGCGCATCACCAGTGTCCGAGCCGGGCTCCAGTAGCCGCCGCGGACCGACGCTCGAGCTGGTCACTCTCTGGGCTGGTCGCCCGGACAGGAGACTTTTCCGGCCCGCCGTGGGCGTCGGACGTGGGACGATGGCCCGGTGAACGACTACCTGGTCGCGGCGCACCGTACGGGTTACCGGACCGTCAGTCAGGTTCCGGTGGGTAAGAGCCACGCCTACCTCCCCGGCGCCAGCACCACAGCGTGCGGCTTCGGACTGGACACCATGCAACGCTTCGGCGAGCTGCGTTTCACCCTCCAGGATCCGTCCGTCCGGTGCCCGCTGTGCGCCAGGGCCGTGGGCGCCGACCACTAGGCGGATCACGCCACACTTTTCTGGGTTCTCCCCGGCGATTGCACCCGTTAAGGCGTAGAGGTCGGGGAACGCCCGGCCCTACGCTCCCGATCGAGACCTCCCGGTCAAGGATGAGGGCAACCGGTGGGGTCCAACGTCCCGCCGGCTCGCGCAGCCGGCGGGACGCACTCGTCTGCGGGCGGGACTCGGGCCCAGCCGAACGGACGGGAAGCTGTCCCGGGCATGGCGGTGCCCGCCGATCTCGGGGAAAACCGGCGGGCACCGAAGGTGGAGCGTAGGGCTTGGATCTGCGCGGCGCTGAGGATTTGCGGAGAAGACCCCGCCGCACGGCGTGGGCGGCAGCCACGGGGTGCGGCGCCAGCAGGCCCCAGGGATATCCAAGGTTCTCGCCCTAGCGTCGCTGGGGTCGTGTCCCGTGGCGGGCCGGTACCCCCAAGCCCCGTCCAGCCGCGGGACATCTTCTCGGTCAGCCTGTGGCGGCCCGTGAGACACGAGATGGCATCGCTATGGGAACAACTCCATGTCGGGTGTGGTCGACCGGCGAGGCGCCGCCGTACCGTGGCAGCATGCGGCGCCGTGTGTCCCCCGCGCAGGGTGCTGCCAGATGCCCGCCGGTTGCCCCATGCTCCGGCGGGTGTCGCTCTGTGTCACGCGGCTCTCGATTCTCAGCAAGGCGGAGCGTTCTTTTCAGGGCCCGTCAAGGCTGACCGGACATCCTGGTGGAGCCGACCCCGCCACGGGCACCCGAGCCGTGGCGGGGTCGGCTTGCCAGTTGCTCCTGGCCCGGTGCCCGCCGGTGACCCCCGTGGCCGGCGGGCACCGTCATGACTCCGCCCTGGTGCGTCAGAGTCTCAATCACCGAATTCGGTGAGGTTCACAGCCGACCCACAGCCCTAGCGTCCGACGTGCGGAGCCCCGGCGCCCCCTTGCGTTGGGGCTCCGTCTCGATGCCCGTCGTGAGGCACTGCGCGCCGGTGTTGATCCGCGGCCGCCGTCGCGCCGGGGGGCCACGATCCCGTCGGGCTCCCGCGCCGCGCAGGAAACGGGTAACCGACCCCGTACTTCGGCGGATGTCTCGCCGCGCTGTTCCGGCGACCCTGGTGTCTGGTCCCTTCCGATGATCTCGGAGTCGTTGATGCAGGCGTCCCGGGACCCAGGACTCACCGCCGCGCGACGGAATCTCGCAACGACCAGAACGACGAAAGAAACCACATGCACGCGCTCCTCACCCACCGCACGACCAAGGTCGTCGGGTTCCTCGGCACCGTCGCGCTCACCGGCGGCCTCGTCGCCTCCGCAGTCGCGGGCACCGGTGCCTACTTCTCGGACACCAAGGCGAACAACCACATCACCGGCGCCATGGGCTCGATCCAGATCCAGGGCCACGACGGCTCGGGAGCCAACAGCCTCGACAGCGTGTTCACCAACATGCTGCCCGGCGAGGCGAAGAGCGCGACGCTGCGCTACTCCAACACCGGCGCGAACGACGAGGACGTCTGGGTCGTGTTCACCAACGCGACCAAGCTGAAGGCGCTGAACCAGCTCGGCACCTACGGCGAGGTCCACGTCGCGAGCAACGGCACGGAGAGGTTCGGTAGCCAGAACCTGAACGACGCCTACCCCTGCGGTACACCTGGAACCAACGGTGCGCCGACCCTCTGCGCACTCCCCAAGATGATCAAGGTCGCCGACGCGCTGCAGCCGGGTCACACCGGGGACTTCTCGTTCTCGTTCAAGCCGGGCCAGGCGTTCAAGAACGTCCAGGGCGCACAGCTGCTCGACCTCGACTACGACCTCGTGGCGACACAGGTCGGCGTCCAGCCGGGCGCCTGATGCATGGGGCCAAAGCAGCCGCCCGCCTCCTGCTCGCGGCGGTGGTCCTCACCTTCGCTGCAGGAGGCGCGGTGGTTGCTCTGGCCCATCACCAGGGTTACCGGGCGTTCGTGGTCCGCACCGGCTCCATGACGCCGGACCTACCGCCCGGTGACCTGCTCATCGACGCACCGCCCACCGGGCCTTACCGCCAGGGCGACGTCATCACGTTCAAGGTGCAGGCCGCCCCCGGGATGGAACCAGTGGTCACGCACCGCGTCTACGGCGTGAACGGCGACCGGATCAGGACCAAGGGCGACGCCAACATCACCCCGGACCCAGGCAGCCGGACCGACGCCGACGTGGTGGGCGAGGTCGTCCGGCAGGTTCCGCATGCCGGCTACCTGCTCGTCTTCCTACGGCAACCGGGTGGACTGTTGGGGCTGCTCACCGCGTTGACCGCGCTGATGCTCGCTTGGTCCATGTTCTTCGGCTCGTCCTCCACGGGGCGTGACGCCTCGGACCAGGCGGGCGGGTCCGGGCACCTCGCCTGACCCATCAGACCCGTCGACCGGAGAGGTCCAGCAACTAGGGTGATCCCATCGAGACACCCGCCTCCTACACCTCGTTCGTCGGCCGCCGGTCGCTGCTGGCTGACATTCACACGCACCTGGCGTCGTCGCGCATCGTGACCTTGGTGGGGCCTGGCGGGGTCGGCAAGACCCGGGTCGCCCTCCGGATCACCGAGGCGGCACGACGCACCTTCCCCGACGGGTGTTGGGTGGTCCCGCTCGGCGCGGTTGCCCAACCCGATCTGGTCAGCGCTGCGGTGGCGGAGGCGCTCGGTCTGTACGGCGCGGACGGCCCGTGGCAGGTCGACGCGCTCGCCGACTACATCGCCGAGCGCACGGCGCTGCTGGTGCTCGACAACTGCGAACACCTGATCACGGCAGTCAGCGACCTCGTGCAGGGACTGCGAGCAGCCTGCCCCCAGGTCCGGTTCCTGCTGACCAGCAGGCGGCCGCTCGGGCTGAGCGGCGAGGACGTCCTCGTCGTACCCCCGCTCGGCCTTCCTGACGCGGCGACCGTCGCCACACCGGAGACCATCGGCCACTACGAGGCCGTCAACCTGTTCCTGGACCGCGCGAGGTCGGTCCGCTCCGACTTCCACCTGACTCCGGAGAACGCTCCGGTCGTCTCCGGCCTGTGTCGTGACCTGGACGGGCTGCCCCTGGCCATCGAGCTTGCCGCAGCACGGACCCGGGCGCTGTCACCTCAGGAGATCCGCCAGAGCCTCGGGGAGCGGCTGTCTCTGCTCAACCGGGGCTATCGCGATGCCGACGAGCGGCACCAGTCGCTGCGCGCCTGCATCGACTGGTCCTATCAGCTGTGCACCCCCCACGAGCAGAGGTTCTGGGCGCGATCCTCGGTGTTCGCCAGCTACGACCGGCGAGCCGCGACAGACGTCTGCGCTGCCGACGATCTGCCGGCGGGTGAGGTCTTCGACCTGATCAGCGCACTGGTCGACCAGTCGATCGTCGGCGCCGAGCCCGACGCGCTCGGTCACTCGCGCTACCGCATGCTGGCCGACGTCCGTGAGTTCGGCCTGGAGCGGGCGGAGAAGGACGGCGAGCTGCACGGCATGCAGGAGAGACACGCCACCTGGTACGCGGAGCTGGTGTCCCAGTTCGACGTCGTGGCGGGCGGATCACACCAGCCCGAGTGGCTGCGGCGGCTGCGTCTGGAGCACGCCAACCTGAGTTCCGCTCTCGAGCACTTCGCCCAGGCGCCCGAGGGTGCCGACGCCGGCTTGGTCATGGCGAGGAGGTTGGACCTGTACTGGTCCGCCTGCGGGTTGCTCGACGAGGCGCGCCATTGGCTCGAGCTCGAGCTGGCCGCGGGGGCCGGAACGTCATCCGAGCGCGGGCTCGCCATGGCGCTGGCCGCGCGGTTCGCCGTGCTGCAGAACGACCGATCTTCAGCGAGGGAGCTGCTCGACCGGGGGAACGAGGCCGTCGCCGCCGTCGACGACACCCGGGGGCTCGGCGTCCTGCTGGTGCCCGCTGCCATGGTCTCGGTGTGGGACGGCAGCCCGGGGGCGGCGGCAGATCAGGCCGACCGGGCGGTGGCCCTGCTGCGCGCCGCCTCCGACCTCCGCGGTGAGCTGATCGCCCTCTTCGTGGCCGGGGTCTGCCATGGGTTCGCCGGCAACGTGGGGGAGGGGGCCGACCGCCATCGGCAGTGCATCGCCAGGGCGGACGAGGTCGGGGAGCGCCACATGAAGGCGCTGGCGGTGGCCGGGCTGGGGGAGTACGAGCTGGCTGCCGGTCACCTCGACGACGCCGCCGCCCTGTTCCGAGAGGCCATCGTCCTGAAAAGAGAGCTCGGCGACCGGATGGGCATGGCCGTCGGTCTGGACTCGCTCGGTCGGGCGGCGGTGGCAGAGGGCCGAGGGGAACGAGCCGCGCTCTTGTTGGGTGCGGCGGAGGGCATCTGGGACGTCGTGGGCATGTCGGAGACCGGCAACCCCTTCGCGTTCGCGCCGTCCCGCTCCGAAGGACTCCAGCAGGCACGCAGGCTGCTGAGCAAGGAGCGGTTCCGTGAGCTGTTCCGCCGCGGATCCCAGCTCCGCCTCGAGGACATGGTCGTGTTCGCCCTCGGAAGGGACGACCAGGCCGAGACACCACCTCCGACGCCCGTCGAGCCCTCCCCCCTGACCAGGCGAGAGCTGGAGGTGGCCGATCTGGTCGCCGACGGTCTGTCCAACCCGGAGATCGCCGATCGGCTCTTCATCTCCGTACGCACAGCCCAGGGACACGTGGAGAACATCCTGCGCAAGCTCGGCTTCACGTCCCGGTCCAAGATCGCGGCCTGGGTCACCGAACGTCGGGTGACCGAGCGGGCGCAAGCGCCGGCCCGGTGAGACGGACGCCCCGCAGGATCTAGCTGTTCTCCTCGCACCACTCGGCGGCGGCTCTGGCATTGCGGGCCAGGTCGCGCAGGGCGGACGCGCTCAGCTCGGCACCGTCGAGGTCGAACACGAAGGCCGTGGGAGCTTCGAACCCGTCCGGCGTCTGCTCGGCGCCGACGGAGATGTGTCGTCCGAACAGCGGCCCCTGGTGGCTCCGGAAGCGGAGGCCGGTCACGACATGAGTGCCCCAGTCATCGCGCCCGTGCCCGCCCTGGCACCAGGCGGGACAGGGCACGCTCTCTGGGGCGACTGCCTCCTCGGAGGTCGCTCCGGCAGGCTCCGTCGGCTCCAGGGGCTCGATGGTGCTCGTCGTCATGCTGGGTTCTCCCCGGGTGCTTGATGGCCGCCCGCCGGGCGGCGTCGGTCCCGAACCAGGTGTCTCGAGGTGGATCCCCCCGTCCCGTGTCGACGTGCCCCCGTGTCGCGGCCCTCACCCGAGAGCAGCGCGCGGCTGCCGCGACACGGACAGGGGGATCCGTCCATCAGGATCCCCGGGACGAGCCGGCCGGACACCCGCCGACGTACGGGTTCGGTTACCTGTGTCTGGCAACCCGCACGCTCAGGAGCCTCCCGCCGGGGCCGCCGTCCCTTCCGACACGCCGTCCTTCTGCCGTGGCGGCCCCGGGTTCATCTGGGAGCCTGCGGCATGGAGGTCTGGGCGAGGCCCGACGACCCTGAGACGAGAGCAGGCTGCCATGGACGCAATGACCAACGACTTCGGAGAAGTACTCCTGTGGAGCTTCTGGTTCTTCATCTGGATCGCGGCGATCATGATCTGGTTCCGCTGCCTCTTCGACATGTTCGGCGACCACACCCTGAGCGGGTGGGGCAAGGCCGGGTGGGCCATCCTGCTGATCTTCGTGCCATGGGTCGGCGCCCTGATCTACCTGATCGCGCGTGGCCGGAGCATGTCGGAGCGTCAGGCGCAGGCGATGGACAAGGCGCAGTCCGCCCAGGCCGAGTACATCAAGCAGGTGGCGGGCGCGGGCACCTCCCCGACGGACCAGATCGCGACCGCGAAGTCGCTGTTGGACTCGGGGGTCATCGACCAGGCCGAGTTCGAGTCCCTGAAGGCGAAGGCCCTCGCCTGACCGAGCACCCGCGGCTCGACGTACCTGCCGTGCGTGATCAGTCCTGCACGCAGACAGCGAGGAGCCCGGCGGTCGGGAGAAACCGCCGGACTCCTCGGTCGTTCGACCTCGCTACTGGAGGGTGAATGCCCGGTTCAGCAGCTCACCTCCCAGAGCCGACCGCACCGTCACGGTGCCGGCGGCCGTGGGCTGCAGCGCCGCGGGGGCGTTCTTGAGCCGGAAGTCGAAGCTGCAGACTCCGAGCGCCGCGGTCGGCGTCGTCGTTCCGAGCAGGACCGGCGAGGCGCCGGGCTTGTTCCAGAAGACGCTGACCAGGTTGTTGGCCGAGCAGTACTGCGCGTCGCCACGCACCCGCCACTCCGCGCCGCCCCGCTTGTAGCTGGCGCTGGTGAACACCAGGTCGTCCGGGTCGGTCGTGACCTGCATCGAGTCCGTCGACGGAGTGCCGTTGACGTCGGTGATGCTCAGGCTGAACGTGAACGTCTGAGGCGTCGAGGCGGCCGGGACGACGAACGTCGGGTTGGCTGTCTTGGCGTTGTTCAGCGTGATCGCCGGCCCACCGGTCTGGGTCCAGGCGAAGGTGGAGGCGAACGTCGAACCTGTCCCGTCGAGGGTCACCGTCGAGGTCGGCACGACGCCGGTCTGGTCCAGCCCCGCGTTGGCCACTGGCGGCGCGGACGGGGAGGAGACGGTGATCTTGAAGGTGTCGGTCGAGGTGTTGCCCGCCCCGGCTCCGGCGACGGTCATCGAGACCGTGTACACACCGGCGGTGGTCGCGGAGAACGTCCGTGCCGAACCGGTGCCCGTGAGGCTCGCCCCTGCGGTGGGGGAGACCGACCAGGCGTAGCTCGTGATCGAGCCGGTCGAGGCCAGTCCGTCGAGGGACACCGCTTGACCCACTTGCACGGCGTTGGTGTCACCCGTGATGGTGGCCACGACCTGGGCCGAGGGGTCCTCGGCGCCGGTGATGACGACGTCCTCGGAGTCGACCCCGCCCTTGTTGGAGGTCACCATCACGTCCGACGGCGGCACGTTCACGTTCGGGATGCTCCAGGTGCTGACGCCGTTCGCGATCGTCGGCGCCACAGCGGCGTAGCCGTCGAGCTTCATCGTCGCGCTGTCGTCACCGGAGTCGGAGCTGACGTTCAGCGTGTGGTCGTCGTTGCTGTAGACCGCGCTGAGTGATGTGCACCTTGTCGCCGAACATCGCGGCGGCCACGTGGTCGACGCTGTTCGGTGCGTCGGTCTTGTTGGTGACCGCGAGGTCGGCGGGCGGTGCGCCGTCGGCGTACACGCGGGCGTAGTAGCGACCGGTCGAGGCGTCCTCACGCATCTTGGTCTGCGGGAACGCCGCTGCCGGAGACGACCAGGTTCTGGCCGGGCTCGGAGAAGGCGAACAGGTCCATCATGTGCCCGTTGCCCGAGTTGGAGTAGTAGGCCTTGGTGACCTCGACGTCCGGCCCGGGTGGCGATCTTGCCCTGGACCTGGAACAGGTCGGACTCGATGCAGTCGTCGGTGGCGGTCGGCGAGTCACCCAACGCCGCGTTCGCGCACAGCTGGGTCGACCCGGTGAAGGAGCCGGCCGGCCCCTCGATCCGGAAGAAGTTGGTGTTGTACGGGCTTCCGGTCACGACGTGGTCCACCGTCGGGTCGCCGAGGTAGCCGACGGGCGCCCCGGTGGGCCACTTCAGGAACGGCGCCGCCTTCGCGGCGAGGGTCTGGTCGAAGGTCCCGTTGGGTGTCAGCGAACCGATGTCCTCGGTGGTGTTGATCCCCTTGACGGCCCCCGCTTCGGCGTCGATGTGATCGACCCCGTACGGGTTCGTGACGGTGTACGTCGCGCCGTCGACCAGGCCGGCGGCACGGATCCGGATCCGGCCGAAGCTGATCTGGCCGCCGGGAGCCGGCAACCCGTCAGCAGTGCCGAAGGCGGCCTCGACGCCGGTGACCAGCAGTGCCTTGTCACCGCCGCCGGCATCGAGCGTGGCTGTCGTATTCGACCAGAACCCCTCGTCCGGGAAGTTGTCCGGGAACGAGACGGGCTGTCCCGGGTTGGGGAGGTCTCCCATGATGCAGTTCGCGTCACTGGGGTCCAGGCAGAGCTGGAGGCGGACGTTGTTGGTGTCCTTGTACCAGAGCGGGAACCCGTTGGTCTCGTCGATGGGGCCGACCTGCTTGAGGCCGACCGTGTTGTTCAGGTGTGCCGGCGGTGGGGTGGCGGCGTCGGCGGCAAAGCCACCGATCGTGCCGACCACGAGGACGGCCACCCCGATGGCGGCGGCCCGACGGCCCCGCCGGAGCCGTGTGAATGCTTCCATGACTGTTTCCCCTTCAGGAGTGTGCTGGGCAGCGACACACAGCCCGCGATATCCCCGAGAAAGCCCTGCGCCCTGTCAATGGTTCGGTTGCCCCGTTGTGAGTTGCCCCCGATGGGCTGCTCCGCCCCGATGCCCCCGTGCTCGCAAGGTAGAGACCGCGGCGTGCACGTAGACAGATGGCTGTTGGTCCTAGCACCCGGCCGGGAGCGATTGCCTCCGCGACGTGGCCGATGGTTCTAGCACCATGGTCTTGCGACCACTCAGATGGGGTGGCGCATGGTGACTGTGGCGCGCGACCCTTGGTGTGATCGGGCCACGAGGCGCCCGGGGCGCAGCCCCCTCCGGCACGTCACCCGGCGGGGTCGGGCGGCGTCTCGCGCATCAACGCCCACGCGTCTGCCACCGGACCGAGATGGTGCAGCTTGTCGGGGTTGATGACCGAGCGGATGACCTGGATCCGACCGTCGAGCACGTCCAGCGCGATCACGTTGATCACCCGGCCGGAGGCGTCGCGGAAGACAGCCCCCGGTTGACCGTTGACCTCGTGCCGGTCGACCTGGAGCCCGGAGTCGGCGAACCGCCGACCCAGTCCGGCGAACATGCGAGCGACGTTGTCGAGGCCTACGACCACACGCATCCACTGGGGAGCCTTGCCGCCGCCGTCGCCGTACACCTCGACATCGGCGGCGAGGAGCTCCCGGAGCTCGGCAACGTCGCCGACGGTCACCGCGTCGAAGAAGCGTGCGGCGAGCTCCTCGCGCTCGCGGCGGTCGACGTCGAACCGCGGCCTGCCGTCCTCCATCAGCCGGCGGGCGCGCGACGCGAGCTGTCGGCACGCGGTCTCCGACCTGCCGACCACGTCGGCGATCTCGCCGAACGGGAACGAGAACACGTCGTGCAGCACGAAGACGGCGCGCTGCTCGGGACTCAGGCGCTCGAGCATCAACAGGGCAGCCATCGACAACGAGTCGGCGAGCTCCGCGGCGTGCTCCGGATCGCGGTACGACGTCGCCTCGTCGTCGGTCAGGAGCGGTTCGGGCAGCCAGTGGCCGACGTACGACTCGCGGCGGACGCGCGCCGACCGCAGGATGTCGATCGAGACCCGGGTGACCACCGCGGACAGGAACGACTTGAGCGAGATCGGCACCGTGGCGCCGGCGTGGTAGCGCAGCCAGGTCTCCTGGACCGCGTCCTCGGCCTCACTGACGCTGCCCAGGATCCGGTAGGCGATCGAGAACAGCAGCGGGCGCAGCTCCTCGAACTCCTCGGCACCCACGTGCTACTCCTCCGCCGCCAGGCCGTGTCGGAAGCCCTCCCGCCAGGACGGCCACCGCAGCTCCCACCCCAGCTCGCGCTTCGCACGCGCGTTGGACGAGCCGCGGGTGCGGGTCAGCATCGAGACGGCGACGTCGCCCGCGGCCAGGCGCGCGACCCAGACCGGCAGGTGTCGCGGAGGCTTCGCGTCGAGGCAGTCCGCGAGGAAGGGGAGCCACTCGGAGGCCGGAGCCGGCTCGTCGTCCACGATGTTGTAGACCCCGCGGGCATCCTGCTCGAGCGCCAGCACGGTCGCCCTCGCCGCGTCGTCCAGATGCACCCAGGACATGTACCCACGGCCGCCGCCGACAAGCGGGAACTGCCGCTTCCGCACCACGGGGATCATCGGGTCGGACGGGTCGCCGTAGAACCCGCCGTACCGCAGGACCGTGCCGTCCGCCTTCTGCACGCTCTCCTCGAGGTGGCGGATTGCCGCGAGCGACTCCCGCTGCGCCTTCGGGGGCTCCGGGTCGAGCGGATCCTCCTCGTCCTTGACCCATCCTCCGGAGCGGATGTTCGGCCAGCCCGTGTAGCTCTGGGCGACGACCTGCCGCACCCCGCTGGCCTGCGCGGCGGCGAGCAGATGGTCCAGCCCCTCGGTGCGCAGCCGGTTGGTCATCGCGAACGACCGGTCGAAGTGCTTCGGGTCCAGCTTCCCGGCCAGCGCCGTCATCTGGTGTACGACGGCATCCGGCTCGGCCGTCGCCACCGCCTCGCCCACGGCCGCACTGTTCAGCCCGTCGACCACCAGCACCTGTGCGCCCAGCCCCTCGAGCCGGGTTGTCTTCGCGGGATCCCTCGTCGTAGCCGTCACCCGGTGACCGCGCTCGACCAGCTGTCGGATCAACCTCGTCCCGATGACGCCCGTGCCTCCTGCGATGTAGACGTGCATCACTCTCACCTCTCGTCTCGACTGTTGTCTCCTACCCGAGTCGAGACAGCAGCCCGAAACGTGACAGCCACTACCGGCTAGCCGGGGGGATGGTCGGCCGCTGGCAGCGATGACCGAGGCGGCTCTCCGCCGCAATCGTGGGACGCAACACCCGAGCCGCCATCGCAACGTGGATGGCGCCCCACTGAGGAGGATCCAATGTTCGACGGCAACGACCCGGATGCGCCCGACACCACGTCGGGCGACCACCGATCCCGGAAGGCGGTCATCGGCGTCTCGCTCGCCGCGACGGCTGGGTTGATCGTGGCCTCTCAGACCGTCCTGGCGCCGGCCGCGCCCGCCCTCGTGCCCGCGGCCTCGGGGCACCGGGGTGTCACCGCCGCTGCGCTGGCCCCGCCACCGGGGAAGACGTTCATCGAGGGCATCGTGACCGACCAGGCCAACAACGGGCAGGACAACGTGAACGTCGAGGCCTGGCCGGGCGGTCCCGGCGCGACCACACCAGTTGCGTCCAGCCTGACGTACGGCGGCGCCCCCGACGACCCCCGGTTCCAGCACGGCTTCTTCCTGCTCGAGGTGCCGAGCAACCAGCCGTACCGCATCATCCTGTCCACGGTGGGGGGCAAGGAGGACGGGGACCCGTTCCGGATGAAGTCCTACGGGCACGGCCGCCCGATCGTGGTCCGGACGGCGGTCAGTGCTGCGGGGCGGATCCGCAACCTCGGCACGATCGCGCTGGCGCGACAGGGACATGTCGCGTCCAGGAGCAAGGCGGTCCTGCGCAAGGCCAAGGTCGCAGCGGGTACCCGGGCCAAGCTCCGGGTCAGGGTCACGAGCCGGTTCGTCACCAACGTCACCGGCAAGGTGGTCGTGCGTGCGGCCGGCAAGAAGCTCACCCACCGGCTGACCCCACGCAGCCATGGCACGGTGACGTTCAAGCTCCCTCACCTGAAGAAGCCGGGCAAGTACAAGGTCACCGCGTCGTACGCCGGGAGCGGCACCGTCCATCGGTCGAAGGCCAAGCCCGTCAAGCTCACCGTCCGCAAGTAGCCCCACTCCCGGAACCGGGCGCCGCTCACCCTGACCACGCCCCCCGTCAGGTGGGCGGCGCCCAGTGCTCGGCCAAGGACGATAACCGCTCGCGGTGGTCGGGCAGACTGAGCGGGTGCTGCTGACCCTCTCGACCACGCACCGACCGGCGACGGACCTGGGCTTCCTCCTGCACAAGCACCCCGACCGGGTGCAGGAGTTCCAGCAGTCGTTCGGCGTCGTGACGGTGTTCTACCCCGAGGCCTCCGAGGAGCGCTGCACGGCGGCGCTCCTGCTGGACGTCGATCCGGTCCGGCTGGCTCGGTCCCGCGCCAGGAACTCGCCCGACTTCAGCCTGGCCCAGTACGTCAACGACCGCTCCTACGCGGCCTCTTCGCTGCTCGGCGTGGCGATGGCGGACGTGTTCAGCACGGCGCGCAGTGGCCGGTGCGCCTCTCGACAGGACCTTGCCGACTCCGAGATCCCGCTCGTGATCGACGTCCCGGTCCTGCCGTGTCGCGGTGGAGCGGAGATCGCGCACCGCGTGTTCGAGCCGCTCGGCTGGACCGTGGAGGCGCACCCGATCCCGCTGGACGAGCGCTTCCCCGAGTGGGGGGAGTCTCGCTACGTCCGGCTCCGGCTCACCGGAGTGGTCCGGGTGGCCGACGCCCTCAACCAGCTGCACGTCCTGCTGCCCGTGCTCGACGAGTCGAAGCACTACTGGCAAGGACCGGACGAGGTCGACAAGCTGCTGCGCTCGGGCGAGGGTTGGCTGACCAACCATCCCGACCGGGCCCTCATCACCCGTCGCTACCTCGGTCGACGTGGAGGGCTCACCCGCGTCGCCCTGGCCCGGCTCGCCGAGCTCGGCGACGAGGTCGAGGACGCGATGGAGCCTGCCGCCGACGAGGAGGCCCTGCAGCCCGAGGAGAAGCGGGCTCCCCTCAACACCCAGCGTCACGAGGCGGTCCACCAGGCCCTGCTGGAGCTCGACGTCCGATCGGTGATCGACCTCGGATGCGGTCCGGGCCAGTTCCTGGAGCGCCTGGTGGCGACCCCGACGTTCACCCGGATCGCCGGCAGCGACGTCTCGACCCGGTCTCTGCAGTACGCCGCGCGCCGGCTCCGCGTCGACCGGATGAGCGAACGGCAGTCCGACCGGGTCGAGCTGTTCCAGAGTGCCCTCACCTACGAGGACGAGCGCTTCGGCGGCTTCGACGCCGCCGTGCTGATGGAGGTCGTCGAGCACGTCGACCCGGGACGCCTCGAGGCCCTGGAGCGTGTGGTCTTCGGCGCGGCCCGACCGACGGCCGTCCTGGTGACCACCCCGAACAGCGAGTACAACGTGCGCTACGAGGGCCTGGTCGGGATGCGACACCCCGACCACAGGTTCGAGTGGGACCGCGAGCAGTTCGCGGCCTGGTCGGGCCGCGTCGCGTCGGCGTACGGCTACTCGGCCGAGCTGCGTGGCATCGGCGAGCCCGACGAGGCGCTCGGCAGCCCCACCCAGCTGGCGATCTTCAGGCGCGACGCGGTGGCAGATGACTGAGGCAGCTCAGGTCGCCGTCCCGGCCATGGGCCTGGTCGTGCTGGTCGGCGTGTCGGGGAGCGGCAAGTCGACCTTCGCGCGGAGCCACTTCAAGCCCACGGAGGTCGTCTCGAGCGACTTCTGCCGCGGTCTGGTCGCCGACGACGAGAACGACCAGTCCGCGACACCGGACGCGTTCGACGTGCTCCACTACATCGTCGGTACGCGGCTGCGCCGAGGTCTCCTCACCGTGGTCGACGCCACCAACGTCCAACAGTCCGCGCGTGCCTCACTGGTCGCGCTGGCGCGCAGCCACGACGTACTGGTCGACGCGATCGTGCTCGACGTGCCCGAGGCGATCGCGGTCGAGCGCAACAAGAAGCGCGACGATCGCGCCTTCGGGAGCCACGTCGTCGCGAGGCAGCAGCGGGACCTCAAGCGTTCCCTGGGTCGGCTCAAGAAGGAGGGCTTCCGGCGCGTGCACGTGCTCCGCGGCACGGAGCAGATCGAGGCGGTCCACCTCACGCGCGAGCGTCCGTGGAACGACCGGACGGACGTCCACGGACCGTTCGACCTCGTCGGCGACGTCCACGGCTGCGCCTCCGAGCTGCGCACCCTGCTGACCGAGCTCGGCTGGAAGCTGAGGTACGACGGCGACCTCGCCGTCGGCGCCGCTCACCCGGAGGGTCGTCAGGCCGTCTTCGTCGGCGACCTGGTCGACCGAGGCCCTGACACGCCCGGTGTGCTCCGCCTCGTGATGGGCATGGTCGAGGCCGGCACGGCGCTGTGTGTCTCGGGCAACCACGAGGCCAAGCTGGTGCGGGCGCTCAAGGGCTCCAAGGTCACCGTGTCGCACGGCCTGGCCGAGTCCTTGGCCCAGCTCGAGCGCGAGCCCGACGAGTTCCGCACGGCCGCACAGGCCTTCATGGACGGGCTCATCAGCCACTTCGTCCTCGACGACGGAAGGCTCGTGGTCGCCCACGCCGGGCTCAAGGAGGCCTACCACGGCCGCTCGTCGGGGCGGGTCCGGGCCTTCGCGCTCTACGGCGACACGACGGGCGAGACCGACGAGTACGGACTGCCGGTCCGGTACCCGTGGGCCAACGACTACCGCGGCCAGGCTGTCGTGGTCTACGGCCACACGCCGGTCCCGCGGGCCGAGTGGGTGAACAACACGATCTGCCTCGACACCGGTGTCGTCTTCGGCGGTGCGTTGACGGCTCTGCGCTACCCCGAACGCGAGATCGTCAGCGTGCCGGCGGAGCAGGAGTGGTACGCACCGGTCCGGCCGCTCGACCCGGCGATCGCCGACCGGGGCGAGTCGGTGCTCAGGATCGGCGACGTCGCGGGGACGCGCTGGCTCGAGACGACCCACGCGGGCAAGGTGAAGATCCCCGAGGAGAACGCCGCGGCCGCGCTGGAGATCATGAGCCGCTTCGCGGTCGACCCGCGCTGGCTCGTCTACCTGCCGCCGACCATGTCGCCGGCCTCCACGTCCCAGCGAGAGGGATACCTGGAGCATCCCGAACAGGCCTTCGAGGAGTACGTCGGCTGGGGCGTGTCGCGGGTCGTGTGCGAGGAGAAGCACATGGGCTCTCGGGCCGTCGCCGTGCTCGCCCGCGACGCCGACACCGCCCAGCGACGGTTCGGGGTCGGCGACGGGACCACCGGCGTGGTCTACACCCGCACCGGACGCCCGTTCTTCCCGGACACGAGCGCCCTCGTCGCCCGGCTCACCGACGCCGCGGCCCCGCTGTTCGAGTCCTTGGAGACCGACTGGCTCGCGCTCGACTGCGAGCTGCTGCCATGGTCGGCGAAGGCGATCGAGCTGATCAAGTCGCAGTACGCCTCGGTCGGTGCGGCGGCCCGACAGGTCCTCCCTGAGGTGCTGGCGGTGCTCGACCAGGCAAGCAGGCGCGGACTCGACGTCGCGGACCTGGCCGAGCGCGCCGCACGACGACTGGACAACGCGGAGGCGTTCCGTGACGCGTACGCGGCGTACTGCCGGCCCAGCGAGGGACTCGACGGGATCACGCTCGCGCCGTTCCAGATCCTGGCGTCCGAGGGCCGCGCGCTCGCCCTGACGGAGTCTCACTCCTGGCACCTCGCCGAGCTGGCCCAGCTCGAGGGTGACCTGATCACGCCGACCCGCCACCGCTTCGTCGACCTCTCGTCCGCCTCGGAACGGGAGGCGGCGACGCAGTGGTGGCTCGAGATCACCGACGGTGGAGGAGAGGGCATGGTCGTCAAGCCTGCCGACCTCACCGAGGGCAGGATCCAGCCGGGCCTGAAGGTGCGTGGTCGCGAGTACCTGCGGATCATCTACGGACCCGACTACACCGACTCGCTCGACGTCCTGCGGGAGCGGCACCTCGGCAAGAAGCGTCAGCTCGCCCAGCGCGAGCACGGGCTGGGGCTGGAGGCCCTGACCGGGTTCGTCGGCCAGGAGCCTCTGTGGAAGGTGCACCAGGCTGTGTTCGCCGTCCTCGCGTTGGAGTCCGAGCCGGTCGACCCCCGCCTCTGAGCGGATGCGAACTGCGGGCTCCCGATCGCCCGGCGACTCCGCCCGCCCGTCTCAGTGGTCGTGCTGCTCGGGAGACACCGAGAACTCCGCGGGAGGCGGGGCTGGTACGTCGGCCAGGTCGACGCCGCTACCTGTCGTGGACCGTGGGACGACAGTCACCGCCCGCGTGGGGACGTGCGCGGGGCGGGCCATCCCTCGGATCACCGACTGCAGCAAGGGATCACTGAGCAAGGGGCCGGTGTAGAGGATGTCGAGCCTCCGGGTGCCCGGTCGCGACGTGTAGGACCCCAGCGCGTCGGAGAGGATCCCCTCGCTGGTGATCGCCTTCGACAGCGCGGCAGGATGCGGCGACCGGATCCGGAACCGCAGATCGTGGACGAGCACCGACATCACACGGTGGTCCCGCACGTCGACACCGCGCCCTTCAGCGGCCTTCAAGGCCAGGCGCATCAGGGTCCTGCCTTCGGCGCGAGTGGTGCGGCGGGGAAGCGACAGGACGAGGGTGGGGGCAAGGCGCTCGAGATCGGCCGCGTCGAGCACGCTGGCCGACATCGTTGACACGGTGAGATGGCTGCGTCGCGCCACGATGGCCAGATGTCGGCTCATCCATCGCTGGCCGCCGCTCGCCTCGATCCGCAGCACCAGGACCTCGCGACGGCGGACCATGAGTCCGTCGTAGCTCACCTGCGGGCGGTCGTTACCGACGTCGGATCCGGCCTCGGCGAGACGCAGAACCTCCGACACGCTGGCACCGTGATCCGGATCTCCGGTGCTCGCGAGGCACCCACTCAGGGCGAGCCACAGCGACAGACCGGCAGCCAGGCGGACGGCGGCCTTCATCTCAGGTCCCGGCCGGGAACCCGGACCTGTACCTGGGTGCGAAGGACCCCACAGGTGTGGTGTCCAGGACGGGAGGGTCGGCGGCGATCGGGTCGTTGTTGCGGAGGTCGCCCACCGAGTACTGCACCATCATGTCGTGGTCCTCGTGCACGAGGTTGTGGCAGTGGATCATGTAGCGACCCCCACCATTGGGCTGGATGTCGAACTGGGTCAGCATGGTGACGGACTCGTTCTCGCCGGCGTAGAAGACATCCTTGGGGCCCGTCTCCCAGGCGAACGGCCTACCGCCGTTCGTGTTCCGGGCGATGATCTTCGCGTCGATGAGGTGTACGTGCACCGGGTGGAACCATCCCCCGGACTCGTTGACGATGGTCCACTGCTCGACGTCGAACGGCTTCGGGTTGGCGAACAGCTTGGTGAACCCGCTCGCTTCCACGTCCTCCCAGGTGACTCCGTTGACCGTCCACTGACCGCCCTGGCGCACGAACCTCAGCGTGCGTTTCGCGACGGCCATCGCCGGGGTCAGGGACATGGTGTCGATGGCACCGCGGGCGCGGTCCGGTACGGGACCGGCGTCCAACGTGGTAGGGATGCTGGTGATGCTCGAGGCTGGCCCGGAGTCCTCCACCACCTGGAACCGCATGATCTTGTCGGTGTTGCGGAAGTCGATGTTGTTCTTGTTGCTCAGGTTGCGCAGGTCGACGGTCTGTCCGACCTTGTAGCGCCGGAAGTCGATGAGGACCTCGGTGCGTTCGGCGGTTCCCTGCCGCCAGGAGGCGACGGGCTGTACGACGGGGACCAAGCCGGCATCGGTACCCACGATGTAGATCGGCTCGCCGTCGGACAGCGTCGGGCGATAGGACCGGGAGATCGAGGCGATCAGGACACGGAAGCGATAGATGCGTGGCTTGACCTTCATCGTCGGCCAGGGGACCCCGTTGACCAGGATGATGTCGCCCCAGAGCCCCTTGGTGTCGTTGTCGTCGAAGGCAAGGGATCCGTCGCGGTTGAACATCGCATCCGAGATCATCAGGGGCACGTCGAACTCGTCCTGGGGGAGCTGGGCTCGCTCGAAGGGGTCGGAGAGCGGATAGAAGCCAGCCAGGCCTGAGTACACGTTCTGAGCCGTGACGAGGTGCCGGTGGTCGTGGTACCAGAGCGTGCGTGCGCGTTGGGTGTTCGGATAGTGGTAGTTCTTGACGAAAGCCGGGCGGGTGATGTCGTTGGCGTACCCGTCGTACTGCGGCAAGGACTCCGAGCCGTGCAGGTGCGTGGCGATGTCGATGGCCTGGGGGAAGATCAGCCCTGCTGCCGGGAACCCGTTGCGCATCCTCACCTCGGCGCGAGTCCCTTGGGTGGTCCGGATCGTCGGGCCGGGGAAGATCCCGTTGTAGCCGGCGACCGTGGTGGTCAGGCCCGGAAGGATGTTTGCCCGGCCGAGCTGGGCGGTGACAGCGAACCGGGCGAACGGCCGAGCGGGGTCACCCCCGTCGAAACCCGTCTCGAAGGGCTCCAGCTCCGGTGGGCGCTGGAAGACCCCCGCGAACGGGATCGGGGTGTTCTGGGTTGCCAGGGTCCCGCCGGCGGGCGAGTCGGCGCTCGCCTCACCGAGCCGGGCTCCCGCAGCGCCGAGCGTGGCCAACGCGCCCATCTGGAGCACGGTCCTGCGAGTGGGCATGGCGACCTCCTGAGGTGGGAGGCACAGCGCCCGTTCCAGCGAGCCCGTTGCGAAAGCCCGCGACTCGATCGTCGACAGGTCAGCGGACGGACGGGGTGTCCGAATGATCCGCCCACGTTGCCAGCGCGTCCTTGGAAAAACCTTGTACCGGCGGGCGGCCTCTCGTGCGGGGCCACACAGTGGCTGTCGGGAAGGTGCACCAGCGGGGTCACGACCGTTCACGGTCCACTTCCTGGTCATCCCCCTGTCCGCCAGCTCCGCGCGGTCTACTGACGTTCGTACCTGTCCCGTCGCGGCGTCGGACCGGTCCGGAGCGCGCAGTCAGCCAACGAGGGAGCATGCCGATGTCAGGTGCCGAGCGCACGCGTGTGGAGTCGTTCGGCCATCCCGAGGACGGACTGCGGCAGGCGACGCCGTGGTACCAGTGGGGCCCCTATCTCTCGGAGCGCGCGTGGGGGACGGTGCGTGAGGACTACAGCGCCGGGGGAGAGGCGTGGGACTACTTCCCGCACGACCACGCCCGCTCGCGCGCCTACCGCTGGGGTGAGGACGGCATGGCCGGCGTCAGCGACGTCGAGCAGCAGCTGTGCATGGCGCTCGCGCTGTGGAACGGCCGCGACCCGATCCTCAAGGAACGGATGTTCGGCCTGACCGGTCCCCAGGGCAACCACGGCGAGGACGTCAAGGACTACTGGTGGTTCCTGGACGCCGTCCCCAGCCATGCGTGGCTGCGCTGGCGCTACCACTACCCCCAGGCGGAGTTCCCGTACGCCGACCTGGTGGCCGAGAACGGCCGCCGTGACCAGAGCCAGCCGGAGTACGAGCTGATGGACACGGGGGTGTTCGACGACGACCGCTACTGGGTCGTCGACGTGACGCACGCCAAGGACGACCCGCACGACCTGCTCATGGAGATCAGGGTGACGAACGCGGGACCCGAGACCTCGACGCTCCACGTGCTGCCCCACCTGTGGTTCCGCAACACCTGGTCCTGGGACGTCGACGCCGAGCGGCCGACCCTGCAGGCGACGGGGCCCGACCGGGTCCGCGTGGACCACCCTCGGTTCGGAGAGCTGACCTGGGAGCTGGACGCCGGCCCCGACGGCGCGACGCCGGACCTGTTGTTCTGCGACAACGACACCAACCTGCGCCGCCTCTACGAGTCGCCGGACTCCCCGGCGTACCCGAAGGACGGGGTCAACGACCACGTCGTCTCGGGCGCTGCCACCGTGAACCCGGACGGCCGCGGCACGAAGGCTGCCGGCTGGTACCGCCTCACCGTCGCGCCGGGGGAGACCCAGGTGGTCCGGGTCCGTCTCAGGCCGCCCTCGTCGACGCCCGCCTTCGGGGCGTCGTTCGACACCGTGCTCGCCCGGCGCAGCGACGAGGCCGACGAGTTCTACGGCGAGGTGATCCCGGCCTCCGTCGACGACGACGCACGGCTGGTCGCCCGCCAGGCGTTCGCCGGGATGCTCTGGAGCAAGCAGTTCTACTACTACGACGTGAAGCGCTGGCTCGACGGCGACCCGACCCAGCCGCCGCCCCCGCCCGAGCGTCGTCAGGGTCGCAACGCCGGCTGGCTCAATGTCGACGCCCAGGACGTCCTCTCGATGCCCGACCCGTGGGAGTACCCCTGGTTCGCCGCGTGGGACCTCGCGTTCCACACCGTCGCGCTCGCCCACATCGACCCGGCGTTCGCCAAGTACCAGCTGCTCGCGATGTGCCGGGAGTGGTTCCAGAACCCCAACGGCGCTCTGCCCGCCTACGAGTGGGCCTTCGGCGACGCCAATCCACCGGTGCATGCCTGGGCCGCGCTCCACGTCTGGGACATCGACGGACGTCGTGACACCGACTTCCTGGCCCGGCTGATGCCGAAGCTGCTGATGAACTTCACCTGGTGGGTCAACCGGATGGACCCGGAGGGGGACCACCTCTTCGCGGGCGGGTTCCTCGGCCTGGACAACATCAGCGCGATCGACCGATCGCACCTGCCACCGGGCGGCCGCCTCGAGCAGGCGGACGGCACCAGCTGGATGGCCTTCTACTCGCTCACCCTCCTCGAGATGGCGCGGATCCTGGCGATCGAGGACGACGCCTGGACCGACATCGAGGTGAAGTTCATCGAGCACTTCGTGCTGATCGTCGACGCCATGCGCTCCCAGGGACTCTGGGACGAGGAGGACGGGTTCTTCTACGACGTGTTCCACGCCGCGGACGGCACGAGCACCCCGATCAAGGTCCGGTCCATCGTGGGCGTGCTCCCGCTGATGGGCATGGTGGCCCTGGGGCCGGATCTGTTGGAGACCCTCGGGACGCTGCGGAAACGGTTCGCCGGCTTCCTCGGGCAGACCGACGACGCCATGACCGACCGGGGTCGCGTGTTCCCGATCCCGGGCACCGACGCGCTCGGCATCGGCGTCGTACCTCCGGGCGAAGGACGCCGCGTGCTGGCCCGGGTGTTCGACGAGAGCGAGTTCCTCTCGCCGTACGGACTGCGCGCCGTGTCGAAGTACCACGAGGCCCACCCCCTGTGGGTGGACCTCGCCGGAGCCCATGTGTCCGTCGACTACGAGCCCGGCGAGTCGTCCACCGGCATGTTCGGCGGCAACTCCAACTGGAGGGGCCCGGTCTGGATGCCGGTGAACTACCTCCTGCTCCGCAACCTCCAGCGGTACGCCGGGTCCGTGGGCGCCGACGCGACCTTCGAGTACCCCACCGGCAGCGGCCAGCAGATCGCCCTGACCGCGTGTGCCGACGATCTGCGGGGCCGGCTGATCTCCCTCTTCCTGCGCGGCCCCGACGGGCGGCGCCCGTGCTACGGATGGGTCGACAGACTTCAGAACGACCCCCGGTGGCGCGACAACATCACGTTCAACGAGTACTTCCACGGCGACAACGGCGCCGGGCTCGGCGCCACCCACCAGACCGGCTGGACCGGGCTCGTCGCCGACCTGATCTGTCGCCCGGACCCGTTCGCCGGCGAAGCAGCGACGTGGCAGCTGTGACGACCAGCCTCCGGGTGGCGTTCGGTCGGGAGGTGTGCGGGTCGCTCGAGGAGGGTGCCGCCCGCGAGTGGCTCGTGACCGACGGGCTCGGCGGCTACGCGAGCGGCACGGTGACCGGGCTGCGGACCCGCCGGTACCACGGGCTGTTGATGCACGCGACCGGTCCCGCCGGAGGGTCCCGGAGCCTCGGCCTCGCGGCGCTCGACACGGTCGTGGTGATCGGCGACGAACGCATCCGGCTGGCGACCCACGAGTGGGTCGGTGGAGCGATCGACCCCCGCGGACACGAACACCTGGCCTCCTTCGACCTCGACGACGGCGTGCCCCGGTGGCGCTACGACCTCGGGCCCGTCCGCCTCGAGGTCGAGCTGGCGATGGCGTACGGCGCCTGCACGGTCGGCGTGGTCCATCGGCTGCTGGCCGGCGAGGCACGACTCGAGGTGACCCCGCTGTGCACCTGGCGAGACCAGCACGGGGACCGGTTCGCGGGCGCCGACCCGGCCGTGGAGTCGAGCGGATCCGGTCTCGTCTTCGAGTCCGCCTACCGGGTGGACGGACCGGGCTACCAACCGGCAGGCGCCTGGTACCGGGGCGTCCATCACCGCGAGGAGGCGGCCCGCGGCCTGGGTGCGAGCGAGGACCTGTGGGCCGCAGGGACCTTCACCGCGGCCCTCACCGCGGGCGGTTCGCTCGAGGTGGTGGCGTCGACGGAGCTCGGGCCGACCCCTGCGGGGGCTGCGTCGATCGTCGCGGACTCCCGAGCACGGTCCGCCGCGGTGGCGGTGCGGGCCGGTGCCTCGGACGACGTCGACCGGGTCCTGGCGAACGCCGCCGACCGCTTCGTCGTCCGGACCCCCAACGGGCCCACGGCGGTCGCCGGCTACCCGTGGTTCGGCGAGTGGTCACGCGATCTGTTCACCTCCTACGAGGGACTCTTCCTGTGCACGGGACGGTTCGAGGAGGGGCGCGCGGTGCTGCAGCGAGCCGCCGCCAGCGTCTCGGGAGGCATGCTCGCGAACACCGCGGACGTCGGGACCCTGGAGTACAACACCATCGACGCCACCTTGTGGTTCCTGCACGCTCTGGGGCGTCACGTCGCTCACACCGACGACCTCGACCTGGCGGCGGAGCTGTCGGAGACGGTGGGGGACATCCTGTCCGCCCATGTGGCCGGCACCCGCTTCGGTATCGGGGTCGACCCAGCGACCGGGCTGGTCCGCGGTGGGGCCGAAGGCTGGGCGCTGACCTGGATGGATGCCCGGATCGACGGCCGTCCGGTCACCCCACGGGCCGGCTTCCCGGTCGAGATCGAGGCCCTCTGGATCAACGGCCTGGGGGCCTCCGCCGACCTGCTGTCCCGGGTCAGGAGGGACGGCCACGTCTGGTCGACCCTGCGGGAGCGCGCGTTGTCATCGTTCGCGTCGCGGTTCGGTGCCGGCTCGGCCGGCCTTGTCGACTGCCTCGATCCGGCAGGGGTCGCGGTGGCCGAGCGACGACCGAACCAGCTGCTGGCGGCGTCCCTGCCGTACGGACCCGTGACCCGCCCCGACGAGATCGCACAGATCGTCGGCGCCTGCCGCGAGGACCTGGTGACGTCCCTCGGGATGCGATCCCTCTCGCCCCGGGACCCCGGCTACCGAGGTCGCCACCGGGGCGGCCCGGCCGAACGCGATGCCGCCTACCACCAGGGCACCGTGTGGCCCTGGCTGATCGGCCCGTACGTCGACGCCGTACGACGAGCCGGGACGGATGCCACCGGGCTCCTCGACGGCCTGGAGCTGCACCTGGCCGAGTTCGGACTCGGTTCGGTCTCGGAGACGGCGGACGGAGATGCCCCCCACGCCGCCACGGGCTGCCCCTTCCAGGCGTGGTCGGTCGCCGAGCTGATCCGGGGTCGAGCGTCCCAGCGGGAGACCCTCTAGCCCTCGGCCCGGGGGTTCGCCCAGGCCGTCGGGATGTCGGCGCCACCCTCCTGGGAGATCCGGGCACCGAACTTCACGTAGCCGGCATGGGGGAAGAACTTGCCCGCCACCAGCGTCTCGCCGAGGCCGAACGTGGTGGCCCGCTGGATCAGGCTGGGCGGCACGAAGGAGAAGGTGTCGCTGAGGTATCCGAGGTCCGCCTCGGAGTTCATCCGCATCAGGAGCAGGTTGTCGCACTGGGACAGCACCTCCTCGTTGACCTTCTGCGGTCGTTGGGTCGAGGTGAGCAGGTAGAGCCCGAACTTGCGGCCCTCCGCGGCGATCAGCCCGGCGTAGTTCGACGCGAGGGCCGTCACCGGGTCCGCGGGCTTGGCCGGACAGACGTTGTGAGCCTCGTCGATGACCACCAGGCAGGGCTCGCGGCGGTTGCGGTTGCGCCAGAGGGTCGAGAGCACCGTCTCGGCGATCAGCCGCTGCTCGGCAACGGTGTCGAGCGAGCCCAGGTCGACCACGAGGCATCGCGAGGTGGGCTCGTCGAGCTCCTCGACCAGCGACCGACCCTGGCCAGAGCTCCAGATCGACCAGTCCATCACGCCCAGGTTCGCGGCACGCAGGCCGAGCTGGCGGACGTCGGGATTCTCCGACGACATCAGGGCGTCCAGGCCACTGATCAGGGCCTGGCCCCTCCGGCCCGCGGCCAGGATCCCGGCCAGGGCCGCGTACTCCTCGCGGTCACGGACGGGGTCGAGCCCCAGCAGAGCAGCCTGCGCCGTGGTGTCGACGTCGGCGAACTGCAGACGCAGCGGCCGGCCGGCCGCGTCGTGGTTCCCCCAGACGGTCACGTCCTCGGCGGCAGCGGCGTAGCGCGTCGCCACGTCCGAGCCGGTGCCGTCCCGGACCTCCGACAGCCGGACGTAGTCGGAGTTGGGGTCGAGGATGATCATGCGCAGACTGGTCGCGACCAGCAGCTGCTCCAGGACCAGCCCGAGGGAGTAGGTCTTGCCGGACCCGGACTGGCCGCACATGAAGGTGTGCCGGTTGAAGCCGCCGGCGTCGAGCACAGCGGGAACGCCGGGTGCCAGCAACATGTCGCCGATCGCCAACGCCGAGCGGCGCGGACGCACGCTGACGAACCACGCGTCCACCTCGGCGGATGTCGCAGGCCGCGCCACCGCGTCGTGGAAGGTGTGGCCGTCCCCGTCCAGGATGCTGCCCTCGCCGCGGACCAGGCGGATCGGGACCTGGGACGGCCCGTGCTCCGATCCGGCCTGCGCCTGCCCCGTGTCGGGACGCAGGGTCAGGATCTGTCCGAACGACGTGACGCCGTCGCGCTCGAGTACGACGTACCCGCCGGTCTGCAGGGCCAGGCCGTGCAAGGAGGCCTGGAAGGTGAACTGCCGCCCGTCGACGGAGGTGGCCAGCGGGAGGATGCTGCGTTCGAGCTCCTCGATCACCCGTCGGTAGTCGTCGACGGGTGAGGCGACGGGCTGTGACATCGGTGCGCTCCTTGCTCCCGCGGTTGTGCGGCGCCTCATCGTGACCGGGATCCTCCCAGCCGGGCATCACCCGGTCAGGGTGGACCGCCGGCCCGCTCCGCCACCGGTCCGCGTGAACCCGGTTGACGCGCGGCTTAGGTTCGCTGGCATGGAGCTCTTCGCCTGTGACTCCGACGACGACTACGACGCCTGGCGGCGGGTCCGGATGGCCGTCGTACCGGGGGAGCGGACGGCCACGGTCGCCGAGATGCGGGCGCACGACTCCCCGGACCGTCTCCTGATGCTCGCCTCCCTCGGCGGCGCGGTGGTCGGCTCCGGGGTCGCCGACCGGTCCGACACCGCGGGTGGTGGGTTCGTTGCTCCACGGGTGCTGCCCGAGCACCGCCGCCGAGGCGTCGGGTCCGCACTCCTGACGGCCCTCGCCGACCACATCGCCACCCTCGGGCTGCCCGAGCTCCGCTCGATGGTCGACGACCCCAGGTCCCTCGGGTTCGCGGAGCGCTTCGGCTTCGTCGAGGTGGACCGCCAGATCGAGCAGGTGCGCGCGATCGGCGACGAGCCGCCACCGTCGGCGCTACCGGCCGGTGTCGACGTGCTCACGCTCGACCAGCACCCGCAGCTCTGGGCGGCGTGCTACGAGCGCTTCGGGCGCGAGGTGCTCGCCGACTTCGCGCTCTTCCAGCCCCTGCAGATCAGCGCCGAGCAGTGGAACACGTCGTGGGCCGGCGATCCCATGTTCCTGGCCCTGTACGGCGGCGAGGTGATCGGCTGCGCAGGCCTCGACCGGGACACCGACCGGCCCGAGCGCGGCGAGAACGCGCTGACCGCCGTACGACGTGACTGGCGCGGCCGGGGGATCGCCTCCCACCTCAAGCGACGCACCCTCCGGTGGGCCGCCGAGCAGGGGCTGAGCGAGATCTACACCTGGACCCAGGCCGGCAACACCTCGATGCTGCGACTCAACGAGCACCTCGGCTACGTGACCGGCCAGACCAGCATCACCGTGGCCCGACCGCTGCCGCTCTGATCCGCGCCCTTCCGGGGCCGCCTCCGGCCCCTACAGTGACGACCGACCAGAAGGTCAGGGACGGAAGGGGCCGGCGTGGGCGGCTTCGTCGCGGTGGGCCTCATCGGGGTGCTGTACGCCGTGGCCGCCGGCCGGCTCGAGCGCTGGTCGATCGGCGGGCCGCTGGTCTTCACCCTGGCCGGCATCGCCCTCGGGCCCGCGGGCTTCGGCGCGATCGACACACCGGCGACCACCGAGGTGGTCGAGCTCCTCACCGAGATCACGCTCGCGCTGTTGCTCTTCGCCGACGCCTCGACCCTCGGGCTCGTCCAGCTCCGCCGCCATGCGGGCATCCCGGCCCGCCTGCTCCTGGTCGGGCTGCCGCTCACGATCGTGCTCGGCGGTGGGCTGGCCTATCTGGCGCTGCCCGGTATCACGCTGGCGCTGGCCTTCCTGGTCGCCACGCTCCTGGCCCCGACCGACGCCGCTCTCAGCCTCGCGGTGGTCTCCAACCCGAAGGTCCCGCTGACCGTGCGGAACTCGCTGAACGTCGAGAGCGGTCTGAACGACGGCATCGCGACGCCGATCGTGACCGTCCTGATCGCGGTGGTGGCCGCCGAGGAGGGAGCCACGCAGGGCTGGATCTCCTATGCGGTGAAGTCGATCGCGATCGCACTCGCGGTCGCGGTGGTGCTGGGCGGCGGCGCCGGCTGGCTCGTCCTCAAAGCACGCGAGGCGGGCTGGACCTCGGCGATCTCGGAGCAGTTCATCGTCCTCACCGTCGCCCTGCTGAGCTACCTCGGCACGGTGAGCCTGGGTGGGAACGGGTTCGTGGCGAGCTTCGTCGGCGGGCTGGTCTTCGGCCTGGTGTCGCGTCGCGAGCTGTCCGTCGCGACGGAGTACGCCGAGACCACCGGCCTCTTCCTGTCGTACGCCGTGTGGGCACTGTTCGGCGCGGTCCTCGCCGGACCCCTGCTCGAGCACGGCTGGCACGCCTCCGCCCTGGTGTACGCCGTGCTGTCGCTCACCGTCGTCCGAGCGGTGCCCGTGGCGCTGTCGCTCATCGGCGCCGGGCTCGACCGCCCCACCGTGCTGTTCGTCGGCTGGTTCGGACCACGCGGTCTCGCCTCGATCGTGTTCCTGATCCTGGCCGTGCACGGCCTGCACCTCGACCCGGCCCAGCTCGCCGGTGAAGCCCCCTATGAGGCAGTCGTCTGGACGGTCCTGCTCTCGGTCGTCCTCCACGGGGTCACGGCCGGACCACTCGCCTCGGCGTACGGGAAGCGCGCCAACGTCCGGGTCCGTACCGACCCGGATGCCTCCGTGACCGACAGCGAGCTGCGACGCCGCCGGTTCGGTCTCGGCTCGACGTGGGAAGGGTCCTGAGAACGGCACTGGCGCGGGCCGGTCACGGGGTGGATAGTCGCCCCACCGAGGAGTGGAGGCGTTGTGGACACCTATCTGGCCGAGCAGGTCGTCGAGACTGCGGACCGCGTGGTCGCCAGCGGGGCGATCTCCCACAACGGGCACGGCAACGTCAGCATCCGGGTGCCCGGCTCCGACGAGATGTACTTCACCGCGGGTCCGTCGTTGCGTGACCACCCGCTCGCCGCGGTCGTCCGCGTGGGCCTCGACGGCGAGCTCCGCGAGGGGTCACTGCCGCCGATCCAGGGCGCGGTGGTCGCGATGCACACCGCGATGTACGCCGACCGGCCCGACGTCGGCTGCGTGCTCCACACCCACTCGCCGTACGCCACGGCGTACGCCGTCGCGCAGCGGCCGATCGGCTGCTGGATCGAGGCCCTCGCGATGTTCGGCCTGCCGTCCGGGATCCCCGTCGCCGGCTACGGACCGCGCGGCTCCGACGAGGCGGTCGCCAAGATCCGGGAGGCCGTCGTACCGGACGTGCCCGCGGTCCTCCTCGCCAACCACGGTGTGCTCGTCTTCCACCGCACTGCCGAGCTGGCCGTCCTCGTCGGAGGCGTGGTCGAGGAGGCCGCCCAGGCCGGGATCAACGCCGGGGCGATCGGCGGCCCGGTCGAGCTCCCCGAGGAGATGCGCGCCGCCGCCCTCCAACGGGCGATGGCGTACGCCGCAGCCGGCACGGCGCGTTCCTGAGCGACACGGCGGATCCGAGCGGCGTATCGGCTGTTCGACGTGGCCGCCTGGATCGGCCCTCTCTCGTGTGGGGCCTACTCCGGAGGCCAAGGTTCCCCCAAGGAGGCTCGGGAAGGTTGAGCGTGCAGAGGCTGCGTCCAGGTCACCGGCCGAGCGCGGACCACGGGCCGGATCCGCGTCAGGACCGGGGGCTGTACGTCTCACCCCCTGGGACTCGAAGCCATGCCTTGCGCCTCTGCGGTGCGCCCCGCGGGTTCGGACATCCCGCGGGGCGCACGACGTCGTACGACCGTCGGGTCAAATCCTGTGGCGTCGCGAGTCTTCACCTTGGGAGCGCGTCAGGAGCCGTCGACTCGGACGTCTCACCCCTGGTGGACTCGATGCCCATGCCTCGGGCCGCTGTGCGCCCCGCGGAGCGGACACCCCGCGGGGCGCACTCACCCGAGCGGAAAACGCGGAACAATCGGCCGGACCGGGACAGTCGGCGCCGATTTGTTCCGCGTTTTCTGCCGCCGGGGCAGCTCAGGCCCGTCAGGCCCGGGGGCGGTAGTGCCCGTCGAAGACGGTCCTCCAGGACGCCCCGTCGTCGGCGCTGCTCTCCCAGTGCTGGCGTACGCCGTCGTCCTCGGGGGTCCAGGTGATGCGCTGGAGCAGCATCGCGGACGGGTCCTCGCCCGCAGCCAGACCTTCCAGCACCATCGCCCCGTCGACCAGCCCGCCGTCCAGCATCAGCACGCCGCCCGAGGAGTCGAGCCAGGTCTGGTGCCAGTGGCCGCGGGTCTCGTCGTACGCGTTCAGGCTGCGGCCCTCGAAGCCGCCGGCCCCGTGCCAGTGCTCGGCGAGCGCGCCGGTGCCCAGGACGCCGACGATCGAGCTGGTGCCGACCCGGGCGCCCTTCGGCCCGTACACCTCCCACTCGCCCACCCAGAAGTCGAACGCGTGGGCGGGTCCGTTGTTGGTCGTCATGGCCCGACGCTAGGGATCCGGCGCGCAGGCGCCCACCCCGTCGGGGTGACTCGTGACGCGACTGCAACCCGGTCGTGACCGCCTCATCGGGCCGCGACGAAGCTCTCGCTGGCCCACCAGCGCCGGTAGACGTCGGCACCCACGAGGTCCTCGAGGGGTCGCGTCTGGGACGCGTGGGCGCGCAGCGCACGGTGCTTGAGCGTGAGCAGACCGTCGGTGGAGTGGATGTGGGCGGCGAGGTCGGCCTGCGGCGTGACCGGTGGCTGCGAGCCGTCGAACCAGATCCCGACCTCGTCGTTGAGCGCTCCCCACTCCGCGTGGAACTCCGGGGTGAGGGTGGCGTACCACAGCGCGGCGCGCCGGCCGGTCAGCCGCCAGGCCTCGGTCACCCACGCCGAGATCGCCCGGTGGTCGTCGTGCCCGGTCATGCCGTCGGGGCCGAAGGTGATGACGGTGTCCGGGGCGACCCGGTTGAAGAAGGGCACGAGCTCCCGCGCCCCCTCCAGCGTCGGTACGGCGGACAGCTCGCCGTCGCGATGGTCGAGCCAGTGGTGCTCGGTCACCCCGACCACGTCGAGGCTGGCCCGGAGCTCACGCTCGCGCTCCTCCGCCAGCAGCTGCGGCGGCCACCGGGCGGGGTCGTCGGTGCCGTTCTCGCCCCGCGTGGCGGTGACCACGACCACGCGGGCGCCGGTGCGACGTACCGCTGCCATCAGGGCGGACGAGAGGTAGGCCTCGTCGTCGGGATGCGCCCAGACCCCGAGCAGGGTGCGCACCCGCGGGAGCGCAGGCGGGGAGCCGCACACGGTCAGGCTCCCTTCAGCACGAGGCGGCCGCCGCGGTGGCCGGGCGCCAGGGACACCACGAACTCCGCGGTCTCGCGGTCCATGCTCGCATGCTCGACGTCGCCGAGCACGCGGTGCATGAGGCGGACCGCGGCCTCGTTGTCGTGGGCCATCAGCAGCGAGAACCGGCGGATGCGGAGCTCACGGGCGCGCGCCACCAGCGACGAGGCGAGGACGGTCCCCACACCACGGCTCTGCCAGGCGTCCACGACCGCGACGGCCACGTCGGCCGTGTCGGGTTCGTCGGCGCTGCGCACGAGCCGGGCCACCCCGATCGGCCGGCCGTCCGTGACGGAGAACGCGACCACCGCCTCGTGGTCGTGGTGGTCGACCGCCGTGAGCTGTCGCAGATCGGCGTTGGTCAGGGTGTGCTTCGGGGTCATGAACCGTCGTTCCCTCGAGCGCGCTCCCATCCCGTCGAACACCTCGCGCAGCAGGTCGCCGTCCTCCGGCTCGAGGGACCTCAGGGCCAGCTCGGAGCCGTCGGGCAGCGTCTCTCGTACGGCGCGCGCCCCGCACGGCAGGCAGGTCACCGAAGCCATGGCGCGACCCCCCATCTCCCTCGTCGGTCGGGTTTCCCTCGTCGGTCGAGCTCGTCGAGACCACGCGAAGCGGCTCGGGCGCGGTTGTGCGCCTGGCGCTGCTCGTCCCTCATCAGGGCGTAGATCACGGCTGCGGGCATCATGCGGAACACTCCTCGGTGCTGGGTTGGTGCGGTCGATGGGTGGGGGAAGGAACGGGCTCCCGGGCGGTGTCGGCTGAACCACTCGGAAGGAGGAGGGCGGTCGCGGCCGCCACGACGCTGAAGGCGGCCGCCAGCAGCCAGACGGCGTGGAACCGCCCCAGGGAGGGCACGGCGGACGAACCGAGGACGCCGATCGCGGTGGCCACCCCGAGGGCGGCGCCGAGCTGCCGGGCGCTCTGGTTGAGCGCGCTCGCCGCAGCCAGGTCGGCGGAGGCCAGCCCGTGGACGGCCGCCGCTGCGAGCAAGGGGTAGCAGAGCCCGACGCCGACACCGATCAGCACGGCGAGCGGCAACCAGCTGGCCTCGAAGCGGTCTCCGGAGAGGTTCGCGGCGCTGAGCACCAACCCCGTCGCCATCAGACCGGCGCCCACGGTGAGCGGCATGCGGTAGCCGAGCAGATCGGCCAGTCGGCCGACGCGCGTGGTGAGCAGCACGACGACCAGGCCCATCGGTACGACGGCAGCCCCGGCCTGCACGAGATCGAGATCCCAGTGGTCGACGAAGAAGAGCAGGAACGACAACAGCACCGCGAAGAGCGCGGCGGCGTACAGGAAGGTCATGGCGGCAGCGACCGCCACCCGGCGGCGACGCAGCAGCTCCAGATCGAGCAGCGGGTCCGCCACCCGGGCTGACCGTCGTACGAACAGCAGCGCGAGCGCCAGCCCGGCAACCAGGCTCGAGACGGTCCGCACGCTGTCGACGCCCCAGTCGCCGGCCTCGGACAGCCCCAGGGTCACCGCGGCAGCAGCGAGCGTGAGGACGACGGCGCCGACCGGGTCGGGCAGCGAGCGGCCGGGGTGGCGCGGAGTCTCGGAAAGGACGCGTGGCGCGGCGAACGCGACTGCGGCCACGATCGGCACGTTGACCAGGAAGGCCCAGCGCCAGTCGCCGAGCGTGGTCAGGGCTCCGCCGACGAAGGGTCCCAGGGTCATGCCCAGGGCAGCGGCGCCGGTCCAGCGGGCTGCGTAGGTCGCGCGCCGACCGTCAGGGACGGCTGCGAGCAGGAGTCCCAGCGACGCAGGCGACGCGGCGGCCGCGCCCAGGCCCTGCAGGGACCGCCCGGCCAGCAGCACGCCGAGGTCGGGAGCGAAGCCGCACACGACGGAGCCGAGGCCGAAGAGGGTGAGTCCGCCGAGATAGGTACGCCGACGGCCGGCTCGGTCGGCGATCCGGCCGGCCGGGACGAGCGTGGCGGCGAAGACGATCGCGTAGGCCGTGATCACCCAGGACACGGCCGCCCGGCCGTCGCCCCGGAAGTCGGCGCCGATGGCCGGCATCAGCGCGTTCGCGACCGAGACGTCGAGCGACACCAGCAACCCACCCGCGGCGGTCACCGCGAAGACGCCCCGGTGAGGCCTCTGCGCGGCTCCCGCCACGGGTGGAGGTGGCCCCCCGGCCGCCAGGATCCCGCTCATGCTCGGTTCACCCAGGCGGCCAGCGCCGAGAGCGGCCGCCGCTCCCTGGTACGCCGGGTGGTCGCGGGCAGGGTGTGCCGCTGCCGCGCCACAGTCGCGAGCCGGTCCTGGCGCTGGTTGGCCAGCCCTTCCAGCAGGTCGTGGGTGATCACGAACGTTTCCTCTCCTCGGTCACGGCGTCTGCCGCGGTTCCCAGCCTGTGACGCGACGCGCGCGGGGACATCGGTGCCGAGCACGGACCCGTGGCTTTCCGTGGTGCCCTCCGTGCCGGCCACGGATGCGTGGAACGGCCCCCCGAACGCACTGTTCTGGGGACCCGGCCATCCGGTCGGCGCCCGTCGTACGACATCTGGACGCGAGTCCTGGAGGAGAAACCGATGACCATGACCGACACGCCTCGTCTCGACGAGGCAGCCCTCGAGCAGTTCGTCCACCAGGCCGTGGGAGACCTCGCGGCCGCGATCTCGGGCCTGATGGTCCACCTGGGGGACCGGCTCGGCCTCTACCGGGCGATGGCCGGCGCGGGGCCGGTCACGGCCTCAACGCTCGCGTCGGCGACGGGCACGGAGCAGCGCTACGTCCAGGAGTGGCTGGCCAACCAGGCCGCAGGCGGCTTCGTCGACTACCAGCCGGCGGACGACACCTTCGAGCTGACCGCTGAGCACGCGCTCGTGCTGGCCGACGAGACGAGCCCGGTGTTCCTCGGCGGCGCGTTCGAGACGATCGCCTCCTGCTTCACCGACCACGACTCCTTCGTCCGCGCGTTCACCACCGGCGAGGGCGTCGGCTGGGGCGACCACGACGACCGGCTCTACACCGGAGCCCTGCGCCTGTTCCGCCCTGGCTACGAGGCCAACCTCGTGCAGTCGTGGCTCCCCGCGCTCGACGGCGTCGTCGAGAAGCTCCGCGACGGCGCGAGCGTGGTCGACGTCGGCTGCGGCCTCGGTGCCTCGACGATCATCCTGGCGCGCGCGTTCGAGCACTCGTCGTTCGTCGGCTACGACCTCCACGGCCCCTCGATCGACGCGGCTCGTGCAGCAGCCCTCGAGGCCGGGGTGGAGCGGCGTACCCGCTTCGAGGTCGCCACGGCGCTGGAGTTCCCCGGCACCGGCTTCGACCTGGCCTGCCTGTTCGACTGCCTGCACGACATGGGCGATCCCGTGGGGGCGGCCCGCCAGGTCCGTGAGTCGTTGGCCGACGACGGCACGCTGCTGCTCGTCGAGCCGGCCGCGGGGGAGCGGCTCGAGGACAACCTGAACCCGGTGGGACGGCTGTACTACGGCCTGTCGACGGTGATCTGCACCCCGTCGTCGCGGTCGCAAGAGGTGGGGCTCGGGCTCGGCGCCCAGGCCGGACCGAAACGGCTCGAGGAGGTCTTGAACGAGGCCGGCTTCTCGCACGTGCGGGTCGCCGCACGCACGCCGTTCAACCTGATCATCGAGGCCAGGGCATAGCAGCAGCACCGAGCGCGGCGAGCTCCTGCTCGCCGCGCTCGCGGTCTGCGCCGCCCAGCATCACGAGCGTGCGCGCCCACTGGTAGCGGGCGCCGAGCGCATGGAGCGACGTCGCGGCGGCCGCCAGGTCGGCGCGGCCCTTCTCCCCGCCCTCGAGCAGGCCCCGGGCTCGGACCAGGATGGCTTCCACGATCGGGTTGCCACCCGTCAGGCGCGTGGCCCGCTCGACCCGCTCGGCGGCGTCCGGGATCCCGGCCAGGACGCCGGCCTCGCCCCAGACCGAGGCGTACCAGGCCCGCCACATGCCGTTGTAGTGGTTCACGAACTCCTCGGGGTCGTCGGCGAGCAGTGCCACGGCGTCCGCTGCCTGGCCGCGGTGGAGCAGCACGAGCGCGTCGAAGAACTCCCCGAAGTGGATCATCACGAGGGTCCGGCCGGGGATGCGCAGGGTCTGGACCACCTCCGACCAGGACTCCCGCGCCTCCTCGTCCCCGCGCAGCGCGTGCACGGTGGCAGCGGCGTACGGCGCGGGGCGCAGGTTGCCCGCGACCGGCCGCCCGGCCCGCTCCCACCCGGCGCGGAAGAGCTCGGACAGCTCGATCGCCTCGTCCCAGGCACCGCTCAGCAGCCCGACCACGATCAGGCGTGAGGTCGCCAGGTGGTCCTCCTGGCGGTAGAACGGCAGCTCGCAGAGGGCCTCACCGAGTCGGTGGGCGAGGCGCAGGTCGCCCGCGGCGACGGCGCACTGCGCCGCCATCTGGAGGGCATCGAAGAACTCCAGCGCCGTATCGGCCGAGATCGGGATCGGCGAGAGCAGCCGGGTCCGGCGTACGGCGCTGTCGAGCGCCTCCTGGAGCCTCCCGTAGGCGGAGTGGATGGAGGTGAGCAGGTCGAGGGCGGCACTCTCACCCAGCCGGTCGTCGACCGACCGCGCGAGCTCGAGCGCCCGGTCGACGAGGCGCTGGGCCTCCGGGTCCCGCTCGTCGAGGTTGAACGCGTGGGCCGTCATGATCCGCGCCGTGGCGGCCGGGTCTCCGTCGGCGAGGGGGCGCGCCCGCTCGAGGAGCCGCTCGACCTCGCCGTCGGGAGGCAGGACGGCGATCAGCCCAGGTCCGCGCTGGATCAGCTCCGCCTCACGAGCGAGCTGCATGGCGGCACCGGTCCGGTCGCCGGCCCGCAGCGACGCCTCGGCCGCCAGGCGCCGCAGACGCAACGCCTCGTTGCCGAACTGCCGAGCCTCGGCCGCGCCCGCGGCCAGGCGCAGCGCGGAGGCGCTCGTGGTCTCGTCGGGCGCGAGCTCGGCGGCGAGCTCGTAGCGGCGCTGCGACTCACCCGGCCGACCACGCGTGAAGCTCAGCTCGGCCAGGAGCAGCGAGAGCCGGTACGCCGGGTCGCGCAGCTCCGCGACGTACCGTGCCCGCGGCAGGGCCTGCCGTGCCTCGACCGAGACCACGTCGAAGTCCGCGCGCCAGGCGTCACCCTCGGGCCCGTCGATCACCGGCGGGACCAGCCGCTGCGCGGCGGCGAGGCACCAGGTGAGGTGGCGGGCGCGCGCCTCGGCCACCTCCTCGGTGTCCTCGACCAGGGCTGCGCCGTACTGACGGATGGTCTCCAGGGCGCGGTAGCGCGTCCCGCCCTGGGCCGAGGTGGTCACCAGGAGGCTCTGGTCGGCCAGCCCCGCCAGCATCGTCGGGACCAGGTCGGCGTCGATCGGCTCCCACCCGTCGAGCATCTCGGTCGCCGAGCGCGCCGCGAACGGACCCGCGAACACCGACACGCGTCTCAGCAGCGCCCGGTCCGGATCGTCGAGGAGGGCGTAGCTCCAGTCGAGGGTCGAGCGCAGCGAGCGGTGCCGGTCATCGAGCCTCGAGCCTCCGGTGAGCAGCAGGAGGCGGTCGGCCAGGCCCTCCTCCAGGCCGTCGAGACCCAGGGACGGGAGCCGGGCCGCGGCCAGCTCGATGGCCAGCGCCATCCCGTCGAGCCCACGACACAGCCCGACGACGCGCGGGAGGTCGTGGTCGCCCACCTCGGCTCCACCGGCCCGGGCCCGGCTGAGGAAGAGCTCCACGGCATCCCCGGGACCGTCCGGGGCCGCGGTCACCGAGAGCCCGGGGACCGGGAAGGCCTGCTCGAAGGGGAGCAGGAGCCGCGCCCGGCTGGTGGCGAGCACGGTGAGGGACGGACACGAGGCGAGCAGCCGCTCCAGCAGGACGCCGACACCCTCCAGCACGTGCTCGCAGTTGTCGAGCACCAGCAGGACTCTGCGCGAGCCGAGCCAGCCGGTCACCAGGTCCTCGACCGATCGACCCTGGCTCTCGGTGAGCCCGAGCGTCTGTGCCAACGCGAGCCCGATCAGGCTTGGGTCGGTGACCGCCACGAGGTCGAGGAACCAGATGCCGTCGGGGAAGGAGTCCGCCACGTCGTGGGCCACCCGGATCGCCAGTCGCGTCTTGCCCACGCCGCCCGGCCCGATCGCCGTGACCAGCCGGTGCTCGGTGAGGGCCGAGGCGAGGGTGGCGGTCTCGGTCTCCCGCCCCACGAACGAGGTGAGCGGGGTCGGCAGCGACGCCGTGGACCCGCGTACGGGCCACTCGAGGGCGTGCACGGAGAGGAACCCGTCCGCGACCTGTGCGAGCTCACGACGGTCGGTGACCTGGAGCTTGCGCAGCAACGACGAGACATGGCTCTCGACGGTGCGCACGGAGATGAACAGGCGGGTGGCGATCTCGGCGTTGGTGAGGTGCTCGGAGACGGCCGCGAGCACCTCCGCCTCGCGCACCGATATACCTGTCTCCGCCGAGACCCGGGCCTTGGTCACCCCCGTGATTGTGCACCTGAACGCAGTCACCCGCGGCGGGTGATCCGCCGTTCGGGAGTCCGGACCGATATTGTCCGCGTGTCGGGCGATGCCTCGGCTTGCCTCGAACCGGCCCGCCACGCGTGGTGGCGCCGGCGACGACAGGGAGTGCTCATGGTGGTACGGCTGCTCATCTGGTGGGTGGTGATCGCGGCCGCGATCGGGATCGCCGCGGCGCTGCTCGACTCGGTGACGATCCACGGAGGCCTGCTGTCGCTGCTGGGCGTGTCGTTGATCTTCGCGCTCGTGAACCTCATCCTGGGCCCGCTCCTGAGGCTGATCTCCCTACCGCTCACGGTGATCACCCTGGGCTTGTTCTCCCTGGTCATCAACGGCGTCCTGCTGGCCATCACCGCCGGACTCAGCAACAACCTCGACGTGGGCGGCTTCTTCGGCGTGATCGTCGCGGCGCTGGTGATCTCGCTGATCGAGGCGGTGCTGGGCTTCGTCGTCGGCAAGCTGATGCCGTCGGCGTCGTGAGTACCCCTGCGACGGGGCGGGCCCCGCTGCCTCGCGCCGTCCTGATCCTGATCGGGCTGGCCGCGGCCACCATCACCGCCGGTGGGATGCGGGCGATCTCAGGGTTCCTGGCTCCGACGATCCTGGCGCTCGTCCTGATGATCACGGTGTACCCGATCCGCACCTGGCTGGAGCGCAAGGGCGTGCCGGCCTGGCTGTCCGCGCTGGTCACGATCCTCACGGTGTACCTGATCGTGATCGTGATGATCCTGGCTCTGGTCGTCTCGGTGGCGCGGCTCGCGCAGCTGGTGACCGAGTACACGCCGCAGCTCAACGACATCACCACGAACTTCGGCGACTGGCTGAAGTCGCTGGGCATCGACCAGCAGCAGATCGACGACGTGACCAGCTCCCTGGACTTCGGCAAGGTGTTCAACCTGGCCACCACCGTGCTCACCGGCACCCTCGGCGTGCTCTCGGACATCATCTTCCTCGGCGTCCTGACGATCTTCATCGCCTTCGACGCCGGCAAGTTCCCGGCGATCCTGGCCTCCACCGGCCCCGAGCACTCCCGCGTCGCCGCGTCGCTGACGACGTTCTCCAAGGGGACCCGCACCTACTTCGCCGTCTCCGCGGTCTTCGGTCTGATCGTGGCCGTGATCGACACCGTCGCCCTGCAGCTGATGGGGGTACCGGGCGCGTTCGTCTGGGGAGTGCTGGCCTTCATCACCAACTTCATCCCCAACATCGGGTTCATCATCGGGTTGGTGCCTCCGGCGCTCCTGGCACTGCTCGAGGGTGGCGTCTGGAAGATGGTCGCGGTGATCGTCGTCTACTGCGCGATCAACTTCGTCATCCAGTCGGTGATCCAGCCCAAGTTCCAGGCCGACGCGCTGAATCTCGGCGTCAGCATCACCTTCATCTCGTTGGTCTTCTGGACGTTCGTGCTCGGGCCACTGGGCGCCCTGCTCGCCCTGCCGATGACGATGTTCGTCCGTGCCGTGCTGGTGGACGCCGATCCGACGGTGCGCTGGGTGACTCCGATCCTGTCGAACAGCCTCCCACCGGACGACCCACCCGAGTCGGCGGACGACCCACCCGAGCCGGCGACGAAGCCCGCGGTCGAGGACGCCTAGGCCGGAGCCGCGGTGCCGACGTACGCCGCCAGGTGCTCGCCGGTGAGGGTCGAGCGGTCGGCGACGAGGTCGGCGGCGGTGCCCTCGAAGACGACCCGCCCGCCGTCGCGGCCGGCGCCCGGACCGAGGTCGATGATCCAGTCCGCGTGCGCCATCACGGCCTGGTGGTGCTCGATGACGATGACCGACTTGCCCGAGTCAACCAGTCGGTCGAGGAGGCCGAGCAGCTGTTCGACGTCGGCGAGGTGGAGCCCGGTGGTGGGCTCGTCGAGGACGAAGATGCCGCCCTTCTCCCCGAGGTGGGTGGCCAGCTTGAGCCGCTGGCGCTCGCCGCCGGACAACGTCGTCAGCGGCTGGCCGAGGCTGAGGTAGCCGAGCCCGACCTCTGCGAGACGCTGCAGCACCCGGTACGCCGCCGGCGTCGCCGCGTCGCCCTCGCGGAAGAACTCCTCGGCCTCGTGCACCGACATCGCGAGCACCTCGCTGATGTCCTTGCCGCCGAAGGTGTGGGTGAGGACCTCCGCCTCGAAGCGCTTCCCCTCGCACACCTCACACACGGTGGCGACGCCGGCCATCATGGCCAGGTCGGTGTAGATGACACCGGCACCGTTGCAATTGCGGCAGGCGCCCTCGGAGTTGGCACTGAACAGCGCCGGCTTCACGCCGTTCGCCTTCGCGAACGCCTTCCGGATCGGGTCCAGCAGGCCGGTGTACGTCGCGGGGTTGCTGCGCCGGGAGCCGCGGATGGCGGTCTGGTCGACCGTCACGACGTCGTCGAGACCGGAGATCGAGCCCTGGATCAGCGAGCTCTTGCCCGAGCCGGCGACCCCGGTCAGCACCACGAGGACGCCGAGCGGGATGTCGACGTCGACGTCCTTCAGGTTGTGGGTGTCCGCGCCGCGGACCTCCAGCGCCTTCGTGGAGGTGCGGACCTGCTCCTTGAGGACGGCGCGGTCGTCGAGATGCCGGCCGGTGATCGTGTCGCTCGCCCGCAGACCCTCGACGGTCCCCTCGAACATCACCTGCCCGCCCTCGGTGCCCGCCCGGGGCCCGAGGTCGACCACGTGGTCGGCGATCGCGATGGTCTCGGGCTTGTGCTCCACGACGAGCACCGTGTTGCCCTTGTCGCGCAGCTGCAGCAGCAGTCCGTTCATCCGCTGGATGTCGTGGGGGTGGAGGCCGATGGTCGGCTCGTCGAAGACGTAGGTGACGTCGGTCAGGGACGACCCGAGCTGGCGGATCATCTTGGTGCGCTGCGCCTCTCCGCCGGAGAGGGTGCCGGACGTCCGGTCGAGCGAGAGGTAGCCCAGCCCGATCTCCACGAACGAGTCGAGGGTGTCGCGGAGCGACTCGAGCAGGGGACCGACGGAGGGCTCGTCGAGCCGGTTCACCCAGGCGGCGAGGTCGGTGATCTGCATGGCGCACGCGTCGGCGATGTTGACCCCCTCGATCTTCGACGACCTCGCCTCCTGGCTGAGCCGGGTGCCGTCGCAGTCGGGGCAGGTGCTGAAGGTGACCGCGCGCTCCACGAAGGCCCGCACGTGGGGCTGCAGCGAGTCGACGTCCTTGGACAGCATCGACTTCTGGATCCTCGGGATCAGGCCCTCGTAGGTGAGGTTGATCCCGTCGACCTTGATCCTGGTCGGCTCCTTGTAGAGGAGGTCGTTCAGCTCGCGCTTGGTGTACGAGCGGATCGGCTTGTCCGGGTCGAAGTAGCCGCTGCCCTTGAAGATCCGGCCGTACCAGCCGTCCATGCTGTAGCCGGGGATCGTGAACGGGCCCTCGTTGAGGGACAGGGAGTCGTCGTACAGCTCGGTGAGGTCGATGTCGTTGACAGAGCCGCGGCCCTCGCACCGCGGGCACATCCCGCCCAGGATGCTGAAGCTGCGCCGCTCCTTCGTCGTACGGCCGCCCTTCGCGACGGTGACCGCACCGGCGCCCGAGATCGACGCGACGTTGAAGGAGAAGGCCTGGGGCGAGCCGATGTGCGGCTTCCCGAGGCGGCTGAAGAGGATGCGGAGCATGGCGTTGGCGTCGGTCGCCGTACCGACCGTGGAGCGCGGGTCGCTGCCCATCCGTTCCTGGTCGACGATGATGGCGGTGGTCAGCCCCTCGAGTACGTCGACCTCCGGGCGCGCGAGCGTCGGCATGAAGCCCTGCACGAAGGCGCTGTAGGTCTCGTTGATCAGCCGCTGCGACTCGGCGGCGATCGTGCCGAACACCAGGGAGCTCTTGCCGGAGCCCGAGATGCCGGTGAAGGCGGTCAGCCTCCGCTTCGGGATCTCGACACTGATGTCCTTGAGGTTGTTCACGCGGGCACCCGTGACCCGGATCAGGTCGTGGCTGTCGGGGGCGTGAGGCTCGGGCGGCTGCTGGGTGTTCCTCGAGGCCATGCCTGGCGTGTCTCCTTCGTCGGGCTCAGTCGTCGGGAAGGGCCGCGAACTCCCGCTTCGTGGCGCGGTACCACCCCATGCCCTTGATCGGGTTCTTCCACCGCCCCTTCATCTCGCTGAGGGCCTTCTCGTGCGTCGCGTCTCCGGCTGCCACCGCGTCCTTGAGATGCTGGTCCTGTGCCTTGATCACCTCGTCCGCGGTGCTCCCACGGAGCGCGAGGTCGCAGGCTCCGCCCAGCTGTTCGCAGGTCATCGTCTTCATGAGCGCAGCTCCTGGATCCGGACCATGTTGCCCGCGGGGTCGCGCAGCGCGCAGTCGCGGACGCCGTAGGGCTGCTCGGTCGGCTCCTGGACGACGTCGACGTCGCCGGACTGGACCTTCTCGAACGTGCCGTCCAGGTCGTGGGTGGCCAGGAGGAGCGTCGCGTAGGTGCCCTTGGCCATCATCTCGACGATGGTGCGGCGCTCGTCGTCGGTGAGCCCGGGGGTGGCCGTCGGCGGGTAGAGGACGACGTTCGTGCCCGGCTGGTCGGCGGGGCCGACCGTGATCCACCGCATCGTGCCCTTGCCGACGTCGAGGCGGACCTCGAAGCCGAGCGTGTCGCGGTAGAAGGCCAGCGAGGCCTCGGGGTCGTCGTGGGGGAGGAAGCTGGAGTGAATCGTGATGTCCATGGACGTCACGTTAGGTGCGCCCGGGTCAACGGCGCTTCTCGATTCCTGACCGGTCTGGTGACCTGCTTCTCCACGCAGGCCGGCAGCCCCTCGGTCGTCTGCATGGCGTCGCGCCGGTAGGTGCTGGGCGGCACCCCCACCAGCTCGGTGAAGCGGGTGCTGAAGGTGCCCAGCGACGAGGAGCCGACCGCGAAGCAGACCTCGGTGACGCTGAGGTCGCCGCGACGCAGCAGTGCCATCGCCCGCTCGATCCTCCGGGTCATCAGATAGGCGTACGGCGACTCCCCGTAGGCGAGGCGGAACTGGCGGCTGAGGTGACCGGCCGACATGTGCTCGCCCGCGGCCAGCGCCTCGACGTCGAGGGGCTGCGCGTAGTCGCGGTCGATCCGGTCGCGGACGCGTCGCATCCGCACCAGGTCGCGCAGGTGGTGCGCCTCGGCGGGTGTGCTGGTCACGTGTCAGATCGTGCCACGAGGCCCGGCCTGACCCGCCGGGTCGGGCAGGTCGGTGCGCTGGCCGAGCGACTCCAACATGCTGACCAGCACCCGGTGCAGATGGTCGGCGCCCTCGATCCGGCCCTCGGGCAGCACACCGGCCAGCTCCCGTGGCACCAGCAGCACGGCGCGGTCCTGCCAGCCGCCGAGCCCACCGTGCGCGCCCACGAGCGGCTCGAACGCAGCGATGTCGAGCGTCTCCTCGTCCACGCGGCTGTTCATGTAGAGGTCGGGCGCCTCGTCCAGGAGCACCGCGCGCCGCAGCACCCGCGCCGCGTGCTCGCCGTACGGCGTGAGCGGGTTCCTTCCCTCCACCTCGCCGGTGTCGAGCGCGATGCGGCCGTCCGCACCGATCGCCCACGGACGGCCCGACGCGTCGATCCCCGCCACGAAGCCGACGCCGTCGTGGGCGACCAGGCCGGGCACCAGGGCCGGCCACCGCTGCTCGAGGTCGTCGAGCGTGAGCCGCGTGGGCTGGTGGATGTAGAGCAGGCCGAGGTTGCCCGAGCCCAGCACGCTGATCTCGGCCTCGCCGGACACGCCCTCGTCCTGGTGCCGCTCGGTGGCGCTCGTCGCCCGGTCGGCGAGGCGACCCGTGACACCGGAGCTCGGCATCCCGTCGGCGACCGCCTCGACGCGGCCCCAGCTCTCGACCGGGGCGTCGACCGACGCGACCTGCTCCTCCATCAGCGAGCCGCAGAGCGCGGCCAGGTCGATGCCGTAGCGGTCGGCGAACACCTGACCCTGCGACTGCCCGTGGTCGGAGACGACCACGAAGTGGTAGCGCCGTGCACCGGACATGGCGAGCCGCTCCAGCGTGGCGAGCACCCGGTCCAGACCGTCGAGCGCGGCCAGCGACTCGGGACGGAAGATCCCGGCATGGTGGGCGATCTCGTCGTAGTCGACGTAGTCGACGTAGATGCTGCGGGTGCCCTTGCGCATCTCCTCGGTGATGATCGCGGTGTTGAGGTCGCGGCCCAGCACGTTGGTCGCGGCCCGGAGCACCGCGAAGGTCCAGCCGCGGTGGACCCGCGGCGTCAGGTCGCGACGTACCTGCCGACGCGCCTGGAACCGCTCCTTGCCGATCTCGGCGACCGTCCGGACGAAGGCGCGCATGAAGCCCTGGGGGTCGGTGAGGAACCCCGCGAACGTACGTCGCTTCTCGACACTGCCGCGCCCCAGCTTGGCGCGGCTCATGGTCAGGAACGCCCGGGACGCGTCCCCGGTGAAGATGTTGGAGACCGACACCCCGTCGTCGGCCAGCAGCCCGCGGCCGTTGCTGGCGCGCTCCTCGATGATCGCGGCGTCCGCCGGCCGGTTGGCGACGAGCAGCCGCCCCAGCTCGCGGTCGTACCACCGGAAGGCGGGCACCCGGTCGATGGTGCCGTGGAGGATGCCGAGCTGGCTGGCCGGCGTGGTGCACGGAAGCTGGGGGGTCCACTCGCGGAGCACGTGGTCACCCGAGGAGACCCAGCGGCGCATGGTGGGGACCGATCCCGCCGCCAGGGCCCAGCGCAGGACCGGGAAGGGCAGCCCGTCGAGCTGGATGAAGACCACACCGTCCACGTCCGGGTCGTCGACGGAGACCGGGCGATGCCGTTTCCGCTCAAGCGAGGACGCGAACGCGTCGTCGGTGCCGGAGGTCGTGAGCCAGGCCATCGCGGTCCCGGTGGCGGCCACGATCCAGGAGGCCACGATGGCCGCCACGGCCGTGGTGGTGATCCCCGGCGAGATATCGAGGGCGACGTAGGTGATGAGGGCCTGCCCCAGCAGCCCGGCGAGGACCACGGCGATCCACCCGACGTACGCCGTGACCAGGACCAGCGCGGGACGGATCAGCAGCCCGACGACGGCCGTGATCGCCGAGGCCCACAGCACGTCCCAGAAGGAGTTCGCCGTCAGGTCGTCGAGAATGGCGACCGCCACACCGAGGGCCAGAGCCGAGACCAGCCAGGACACGAGGAGGCGTACGACGTCACCGATGCTCAACCGGCTTCGGCGGACGCGGGCCGCTCTCAGGTCCTCGGAGCCCGCCATGCCAGGAGTGTGGTGCACCGTGATCGGTCCGCGGGTCACCCCGTCCGGGTGAAGAGGGAATGCGCTCGGGCTCGCAGACTGGGCGGATCAGCTGTTCCGGCGCCGCAGGAGGACCGTCATGTCAGTGGGACCCATCGAGGTCATCGTCGTCGAGTTCCCGGGCAACCGGTTCAACGGGAAGATCATCCCGGAGCTCCGCAGGTTGGTGGAGGCCGGCACGATCCGGATCGTGGACGGGCTGCTCATGAGCCGCGAGGAGGACGACGAGATCACGATCCTCGAGATCGACCAGGTGACGGGTGACCCCGACCTGACCGCGCTCGCCGGGCTCTTCGACACCATCGACGCGCTGGTCTCGGACGAGGACATCGAGGCCCTGTCGGAGACCCTCGAGCCGAACAGCTCCGCAGCCATCCTGGTCTTCGAGCACACCTGGGCCATCCCGTTTCGGGACGCGGTCGTGGATTCCGGCGGGGTGCTCGCGACGGCTCTCCGGATCCCCGCCGACGTCGTCGACGACGTGATCGCCGCGCTCGCCGCCACCGCCTGACCACCAGCCGAAGACACGAGAAGGAGAAGCATCATGAGGGGACGACGCATGGGCCGGCCGGGCCTGGTCGGGATGGCCGCGCGCACGGCCGTGGTCGCCGGAACGGCGACCGCCGTATCGGGAAACGTCTCGCGCAGGCAGCAGTCGAAGGCGCAGGCGCAGGCGGACGAGCAGTACGCACAACAGCAGCAGGCCGCGCCGCCGCCCCAGGAGTACGTCGAGGCAGCGCCCGCCCCGGCACCGTCGGCCTCGACGGAGGACGTGATCGCGCAGCTCAAGAAGCTGGGCGAGCTGAAGGAAGCCGGAGTACTCGACGACGCGGAGTTCGAGGTCGCGAAGGCGAAGCTGCTCGCGCAGATGTGACGCGTCCCGCTCGCGGGGACCTGTCACAGAGGTCCCACGGGTCCCACCTGGGACGCCGGCGGACCCATCGCGCCGGTATCACCCACCCGGGTGGAACCCGGCTCAGACGAGCCCCATCCACTCCCCGTGCCGGAGCGCCACCGGGGTGACGCCGGGAGCGTTCGCCCGCACCGCGTCGACGAACCGGGCACCGGGGGTGGTGAACAGCGTGGTGTGCCGCGCCGGTGTGATCCGCGAGAGCGCCACCGGCCAGAACGTCCCCCAGTGCACCGGCACCGCCCAACGGGCCCCGACCCTGCCGACCGCGACGGCCCCCTCGTCGGGGTCCATGTGGAGCGGCCCCAACGTCGGCCCCCAGCCGCCCACCGGGACGAGCGCGAGGTCCACCGGGCGCACGTCGGCCATGTCGTCGCGCAGGCCGGTGTCGCCGGGGAACCAGAACGACTGCTCACCCACCTCCACCCGGAAGCCGAGGGCCGGCCCGCGGAGCTGGGAGAGCGGGGAGCGACGATCGTCGTGCGTGGCCGGCAGCACCTCGATGGTGGCGCCGGCGGCCTCGATGACGTCGCCCGGGGCGACGGTCCGCACGTCCTCGAGCCCGAGCCTGCGCAGCAGCCGGAGGGCGCCCTGGGGTGCGACGACGGGCAGGTCCCGCGGGTACTGCCGCAGCGACCGCAGGTGGATGTGGTCGCCGTGCAGGTGCGACAGCAGGATCAGGTCGGCGGACCTGGCCTCGGGCCGCGGCGTGACGCCGTACCTCCGCAGGTGGAACAGCCGGTCGACCAGGACCGGGTCGGTGACCACCCGGATGCCACCGAGCTCGACGGTGGTGGTCGCGTGGCCCCACCAGGTCACGGCCAGGTCGTGCGGGTGCGGGGTCACCACCGCATGATGGCAGGAACCGGCTCCCGGAGCCGGGCCGCCGACCTCACCAGAGTTCACCCCCACGGGGGGTCACACCCCTACAATCCGTCCGTGGTTCGCGATGGGTAGGGCGTCGTCGGGCGTACGCCGGCGCTCCGGCGGCGCACGACGGGGCGCACCCCGGTTCCGTCGCGCACCCACGATGGGCAGCGCTCTCGGGCTCACCCTGATGTCGGCCGCGCTGCCCGGGACGGGGTTCTGGTGGGCCGGACGCAGGATGCTCGGGCTCGTGACGATGGTGGCTGCCCTGGCGTCCCTCGTGGTCGCTGCGTTCCTCCTGCCCCACGACCTGCACGGCGCCCTCGACTTCGCCTTCGACCCCACCCGGCTCGAGGCCACGTCCGTCGTGCTGGGCATCGTGCTGGTGCTGTGGACCGCGGTCGTGGTGCTGACCTTCCTGATGGTCCGGCCCATCGGCGTACGACGATGGGTCACGGGCGTGGGTGGCGTGGTGGTGGCGGGGCTGATCATCGGCGTCGCCGTCCCGGCCGCCGTGGCGTCCCGGTACGCCAACGTCCAGGCCGACTTCGTCAAGAGCGTCTTCGAGAACAACCAGAGCGCCACCGCGCCGGCGGTCGAGGCGGAGGACCCGTGGGGCGGCCGCTCCCGGGTCAACGTCCTCCTGCTCGGCGGCGACGGTGGGCCGTACCGCGACGGGGTCCGGACGGACTCGATGATCCTGGTCTCGGTCGACACCCAGACCGGCCGCGCGGTCTCCTTCAGCCTGCCGCGCAACATGATGAACGCGCCGTTCCCCGTCAACAGCCCGCTGCACAAGGTCTTCCCGGACGGCTTCACCGGTGAGGGCGACCCGGCCGCCTGGATGCTCAACGCCGTCTACCGAGAGGTGCCGATCCTCTACCCGCACATCCTGGGTAAGTCCACGAACGAGGGTGCGGACGCGATCAAGCAGGCGTTCCAGGGCGCGACCGGTCTGCCGGTCGACTACTACGTGCTGATCAACTTCCAGGGCTTCCAGCAGATGGTGAACGCGATCGGTGGCGTCACCGTGAACATCAACGAGCCCGTCGCGGTGAACGGGGACACCGACCGTGGCATCCCGCCGACCCGCTACCTGCAGCCCGGGCCGGACCAGCACCTGAACGGCTTCAACGCCTTGTGGTTCTCGCGGGGTCGCTACGGCGCCGACGACTACCAGCGGATGGACCGGCAGCGCTGCATGATCCAGGCGATCGCCGCGAAGGCCAACCCGCTCAACCTGCTGCGCAACTACCAAGCCGTGGCCAAGGCCGGCAAGGAGCTGGTCCGGACCGACATCCCGCGCGAGCTCCTCCCGGCCTTCGTCGACCTCGGGCTGAAGGTCAAGGAGCACCCCATGAAGTCCGTGGTGTTCCGTCTCGGCGACAGCTTCAACCCGGGTGACCCCGACTTCGCCTACGTGCACGACACCGTCGCGAAGGCGCTCGCGCCGCACGCGCACCACGCCCACCGCCCACCCGCGGAGCAGGACAGCAAGGACGCCTGCGCCTACCACCCCGTCGGCTGACCCGCCGACCCGGAGACCTGAGACCTGTGACCGCACCGACCCGCCGGAGGACCGCCCTGGCGAGCCTCGCCATCGGGACGGCCGCGCTGGCGCTCGCGGCCTGCGGCCCGGGCCACGCGTTCCTCGCCGGGGGAGCGGGTCCTGCCTACCAGGTCAGCCCGTCGGCGGGCGCCCCCCTCGTGCTGCGACCCAGCACGCTGCCCAGCCCGGCGACCCTGCCGGACCCGGCCGGCACACCGAGCGGTCCGACCTCCTCCGACGCTCCCGCGACGAAGGCCACGCGCGTGTCGGTCGCGCTCACCGGCGACGTGTTGATCCACAACGGCGTGTGGGAGACCGCGGAGCACGATGCCGCGCGACGGGGGGAGAGGCTGCCCGACTTCCGGCCGATGTTCGCCGGGATCAAGCCCCGGATCGCGTCGGCCGACCTCGCGATCTGCCACATGGAGACGCCGCTCTCGCGGCCGCGCGGGCCCTACCTGAACTACCCGATCTTCTCGGCGCCACCGACCGTGCTGGACGGCCTCATCGCCACCGGGTACGACGGGTGCACCACCGCGTCCAACCACTCCGTCGACCGGGGCTTCACCGGCCTGACCCGCACGATCCGGGCCTTCGACAGCCGCGGGCTGCCGCACACCGGCACCTTCGCCCGGCCGCAGGACGCGCTGCGACCCCTGGTCTTCGACGTGCACGGGGTGAAGATCGGGCTGGTCTCGATGACGTTCGGCACGAACGGGCTCCCGGTCAGCAAGCCGTGGTCGGTGAACCTGATCGACGTACCGAAGGTGATCGCGCAGGCACGGACCATGCACCAGGCGGGCGTGGACATCGTGATGGTCGCCGTCCACGCCGGCGACGAGTACTCCCACGTGCCGAGCGCCCAGCAGGTGGCCGTCTTCCACGCGCTCGCCCGCTCGCCGTACGTCGACCTCGTCTACGGCCACCACTCCCACGTGGTGGAGCCGGTCCGGAGGGTCGAGGGGACGTGGGTGATCTACGGGCTGGGCAACATGGTCGCCGAGCAGGAGACGGCCATCCCCGACACCTACCGCGGGGTCATCGCGCACGTGGTGTTCGCCCGACGCCCCGACGGGACCTACCGCGCCGAGCGTCCGACGTACACACCGACGGTGATCACCGACCCCAAGACCTACGGCGCGACGCGCGTCCTCGACGCCACCACGCTGCTCGGCCGACCCGGGGTGCCGTCGTACCTGCGCAGGCTGGCCACCGCATCCGTCCACTCGCTCCGGGAGATCCAGGCCCAGCGCTGACCCGGTCGGCCACTACGCTCGGGCGCATGTCCCAGCCCACCCGTGCGTCCGCGGCCGCCCCGGCCGCCGCGCCCGCCAGGCTGGTCCCGAAGCTCCTGCGCTACTTCACCGGCTCGGTGGTCGCCACCGCGTCCAGCGAGGTCGTCTTCGTGCTGCTGTACGGCGTGCTGGCGATGGGCACGATCTGGGCGTCGGTGCTGTCCTGGCTGGCCGGAGCTGTCCCGAACTTCTGGCTGAACCGCAACTGGGCGTGGCAGCGCACCGGGCGGCCGAGCCTGCGCCACGAGGTCCTGCCGTACGCCGTGATCATCGTGACCACGCTGATCCTGGCCACGGTGGCGACCGGTCTCGCCGACCGGTGGCTCCACGAGCAGGGCACCTCCTCCTCGCTGCGCGTGGCGCTGGTCGCGGCGGTCTTCCTGGGCGTGTACGTCGCCGTCTTCGTGGTCCGGTTCTTCCTGTTGGAGCGGCTCTTCGGCCGCCTGCCTCACCACGAGCGCCCAGCCACGACGGACGCGCCCCGGTGACCGACGAGGCGACGGCGGGGGCCGGAGCGTTCCGTCAGGCCACCGGACGCGGTCTCGAGGACTCCTCGGGCGCCGACCAGCGCCGCTACCGGGCCTTCCAGCTGGAGCAGATGCAGCCGCACCTGGGTCCGTCGGTGCTCGAGGTGGGCGCCGGTCTGGGGGAGTTCGCGGCCCAGCTCTCCGGGCTCACCCGACACGTGGTCACCGACGTCGATCCCGAGGCGGTCGCCGCGATGGCCGCCAGGTTCGCCGGCCGGCCCGAGGTCGAGGCGCGGGTCCTCGACCTGGCCGCGGGCCTGCCCGATCTCGGCGAGCCGGTCTCCACCGTCGTCGCGATCAACGTGCTCGAGCACATCGACGAGGACGCCCGTGCGCTGCGTTCCCTGGCCACGCTGGTCGAGCCGGGCGGCCGGATCGTGCTCTGGGTGCCCGGCTACATGCAGCTCTACGGCGACTTCGACCGCGCCGTGGGCCACGTGCGCCGCTACACCCCGAAGACGCTCCATGCCGTGATCCGGAACGCGGGCCTGGCGGCGGAGCTGGTCAAGCCGGTCAACCTCCTCGGTGGCCTCGCCTGGTGGGCGACGGTGCGCCGCGGCGGTGTCGGTACGCCGCGCCCCGGACTGGTGCGCACCTACGACCGGTTCGTGGTCCCGGTCACCCGGGTCGTCGAGCGCCGGGTGACCCCACCGTTCGGTCAGTCGGTGCTCGGCGTGGCCGTCGTCCCGGGCTGACCGGCGGGCTGACCGGCGGGCTGACCGGCCGGCTGACCGGCCGGGCGGCGCAGCCGGGTCCAGCCCAGGGCGGCACTGAGCGGCAGCATCGTCACCAGCGGCAGCTGGTAGCGCCAGACGAACTCCGCGGTCACGTCCGGTACCAGGATCAGGGTGAGGGGCAGCACGAGCAGCAGCACCGCCAACGGGCGGACCGACGGCGTCCCGGGTCGGCGTACCACCAGCCCGGCGACCGCCAGGACCAGCAGGCCCAGCAGGAGCGGCCCGGGGACGTGGACCCAGCGTCCGTAGGTGGCGAACCAGTCACCGAGCGGGTGCCGGGTCACCGGCAGCTCCCCGCCGTGCGCGGCGAACGCCGGCGCGGTCCACAGGGGTGTTGCCTGGTAGTCGACGTACGTCGAGAGGTCCCACTTGATCGCCGTGGAGTACTCGTAGCGGTCGTCGCGATGCACGGCTGTGAACGGCAGCACGGCGTCGCGTGCGACGACGCGGAGATAGTCGAGGGGCTGCGCCTCGATGGCGCGCAGCGCGAAGTCCCGCATCGCGTGCTGCGCGGTGACACCGGCCGGCAGGTGCAGGTTGTGGACGGTGTTCGGGTCGTGCCAGCCGTACCAGGTCGGGTCGAAGCGGTCCCCGAGCGGCTCCCCCGGACAGAGAGTCTGCTCGTAGGACGGCAGCGTGAGCTGCGAGCAGTCGACGAACGAGGTGGTGCGCATGTAGAGCGCCCGCCCGCTGGCCTGGGTGATCGCGAACGCGCCGTTCTCGTGGTGGTACCACGCGGCGTACGCCGTGAGCGGGACGACGAAGGCGATCACGACCACCAGGGCCTGGGTGAGCCGGGCCCGCCAGGTGGTGGCCGCGAGCAGCAGGAACAGGACGGCGACGACGACGGTCGGCTCGCCGACGATCCGGACCAGCGTCGCGGCCCCGAGCACGAGACCGGCGACGGCGGTGGTCCACAGCCGCGGGGTGCGCCACCACGCCAGTGCGGCGACCCCCAGCATCAGCAGGAAGCCGAACAGCACGTCGCTGAGCACGGCGTGCTCGAGCATCAGCTGCAACGCGTCGAAGAGCACCGGCAGCGTGGCGAGCGTCGCCACCCACGACGAGACCCCCCAACGTCGCAGGAGCACGTAGGCCAGGAGCCCGGTCAGCAGCCCGAGCACCAGCTGGGTCGCAGACACCAGCTCCACCGCCCTCGACGCCCAGGACAGCACGCGCAGGTAGACGCCGTACCCGACCGGCCGGTCCGGGGAGGGGACGAGGTGGTCGACGAAGCCCAGGTACGTCGGTCCGTCGCTCATCAGGAAGGCCGGCGGGAAGGCCACCATCAGCAGCACCCGGACGACCGCCGCGAGGGTGAAGGCGACCACGAACGGGCGCTCGGAGCGCCACAGGCCGCGCAGCTGCTCGGACCGGCCCATGTCAACGAGTCTGACGCAGGGCCGGAGCGGTCTCGGTGACCGGGCGCGGACAGCCCTCGCGCCACCAGGTGCCGGTCATCACGCCGGCGTACCGACGTCCGTAGACCAGGTTCCGACCCTTCTTGGTGCTGCCGGCGGTGCGCACGTGCATGGCGCCCGGCACCTCCTCCACCCGGAAGCCGTGGGAGAGCACGCCCAGCAGGAGCTCGGAGGACTGGTACTGCGGTTGGTTCAGCGTCACCGCGGCGGTCACGTCCGCACGCATCGCACGCAGGCCGAAGGAGGTGTCGGTGAGCCGGCGCCCGGTCAGGACGTGGGCGAGCAGGGCGAAGACGTGCACCCCGAGCCGACGGACCCGGTCCCGCGTCTGCTGGCGACCCAGGATGCGGGAGCCGGAGACGAAGTCGGCCCGCCCGTCGACGACCGGCTGGAGGACGCGGGGGATGTCGAGGGGGTCGTACTGGCCGTCGGCGTCGGTCGTGACCACGTACGACGCGCCCGCCTCGCGGGCGATCCGGTAGCCGAGCCGGAGCGCGGCGCCCTGCCCGCGGTTGACCGGGCACGTCACGACCAGGGCGCGGGAGCCGGCCAGCGCCTCCGCGGTGCCGTCGGTGCTCCCGTCGTCGACGACCACGACGTCGGTGTGCAGCCCGCACGCCTCAACCGGCAGGGTCGCGAGCACGCCGGGGATGCCCTCGGCCTCGTTGTAGGCCGCGATCACGATCACGACCGGCCCGAGCGCCGGCGCCCCGCGACGCGCGTGGACCTCCGTCAGCGCTGCCTCGTCGACCTGGTCCGACTGGGGGCGGGCCGCGGCGCGCCCGCGGCGCCCGCGCAGCATCGCGGTGACGCCGAGGACGCCGGCCACGGGCCACCAGGCGACCCAGTCGAGAGGGCCTGCCCAGCCGACCGCCACGGGGATCACGCAGGCGAGGCGGAGGTCGACGGGGCCGCTGCGTCCGACGCCGAGCCCGGCCATCAGGCCGATCAGCGCGAAGAGACCGGCGACGGTCCGCGAGAGGTGGAGCGACGCGACGCCCGGGTCGCCCGACGACACGTCCACACCGACCGCGAGGCCGGCTCCGAGGATGACGAGCACGGCACCCAGGACGGCCGGGGCCGGGCGGGTCGAGCGGTCGCCGAACGAGAGGGCGACCAGCCCCGCGGAGACGGCGAGCAGCGCCGTGGACGCGCGCAGGCCCTGGTCGACCAGCATCCGGTCGTCGAACAGGGCCGGCAGCATCGCCAGCAGGCCCAGCCAGCGCCAGGCACCCCAGCGCACGCACACGACGTAGGCCGCCGCGGCGGCCAGCAGCCCGACGGCCTGCGATCCGCCCAGACCGTCGGCGGACAGGAACCGCGCGACGACCCCGGCCACGAGCAGCCCGAGGCAGTGCCAGTGACGGTCGAGGCCCCGACCGACCGAACGAGCGTCCACGCGCTCAGCTCGTCGCGGAGGGGGCGAAGTCTGCCCACGCGCTCCGGACGCCGTCGACCAGGTCGACCTCGGGGGCCCAGCCCAGAGCCGCGGCCCGCGAGACGTCGACCACGACGGCCGGCATCTCGCCGGGCTTGGCCGGGACGTGCTCGACGGCGATCGGCCGCCCGGTGGCCCGACGGGCCGCCTCGACCAGGTCGAGCACCGTGTGGGATGTGCCGCTGCCGATGATGGTCGGGCCGCTGGGCCAGTCGAGGACCGCAGACGCGAACGCGCGGGCGACGTCGCGGACGTGCACGAGGTCGCGGCGCTGTAGCCCGTCGCCGTACACCTCGACGCCGCCGCCCTCGACGGCCGCGCGCATCAGGCGCGGGATGAAGGAGTCCTTGTGTCTCATGCCGGGGCCGTAGACGTTGGTGAGCCGCAGTACGGGCGTGCGCAGGCCGTAGGCGCCGGCGTACCCCGAGAGCAGCATCTCCGCGGCCGCCTTGGTCGCGCCGTACGGCGTGAGCGGCGCGAGCGGGACGTGCTCGGTCATGGTGCCCCGGCAGGTGCCCACGACGGCGTTGGTCGAGGCCAGGAGGAACGCCGGCACGCCGCGCTCGCGGCACAGCTCGAGCAACGCGGCGGTGAGGTCGACGTTGACCCGGTGGACGAGCGCCGGACGCTGCACGGACCCGAGCACCGAGGTCTCGGCAGCCAGGTGGACCACCGCGTCGGTGCCCTCGGTGACCGCCGCCTCGCGGACCGAGGGGTCCTCGAGCTCACCGATGACCGCGCGCACGTCGTCCTCGTCGTACGGCGACCGGTCGGCGACCGTGACCTCGTGGCCGGCCGCACGCAGCGCGGCGACGACGTGCCGCCCGATGAAGCCGGACCCACCGGTGACGAGGACGCGCCTCGGGGTGGCGGTCGGGTCCTGGGTCACGACCGGCTACGGAGCGACTGCCGCCAGTCGACGTTCGGCGCCAGCAGGTCGGGGTCGACCCGGTCGCGGTGCGCGGCGATCACGTCGAACATGTGGTGCAGCAGCGTCTCGGAGAGCAGGTGGGCCTGCAGGCCGAGCGAGGGCAGCGCGGTGTGGGTGAAGGCGTAGTGGTGGTTCTCGATCTCCACGCGGGGGTTGTCGACGTACTCGATGTCGACCTGGCCGGGGAAGCTGTTCTGCACCACCTTCGCCATCTCCTGCAGCGAGAAGCTCTCGGTGGCCTGGTTGAAGACCCGGAACTCGCCCCGGTCGGCGGGGTTCTCGCACGCCAGCCGGATGCACTCCACGGTGTCGCGGATGTCGAGGACGGCCCGGGTCTGCGTGCCCCCGCCGTACACCGAGAGCGGCAGGCCGAGGACGGCCTGGATCGCGAACCGGTTGATCACGGTGCCGAAGATCGCGTCGTAGTCGAGGCGCGTCGCGAGCCGTGGGTCGAGGGCGGTCTCCTCGGTCTCCTGGCCGTAGACGATGCCCTGGTTGAGGTCGGTGACACGCAGGCCCCAGATCCGGCAGCCGAACTCGAGGTTGTGACTGTCGTGCACCTTCGACAGGTGGTAGAAGCTGCCCGGGCGCTTGGGGAACAGGACCCGGTCGGTGCGGCCCTTGTGCTCGACCTCGAGCCAGCCCTCCTCGATGTCGATGTTGGGCGTGCCGTACTCGCCCATCGTGCCGAGCTTGACCAGGTGGATGTCGCGGTCGATCTCGCCGATCGCGTACATCACGTTGAGGGTGCCGACGATGTTGTTGGTCTGCGTGTAGACGGCGTGCTTGCGGTCGATCATGGAGTACGGCGCGGCCCGCTGCTCGGCGAAGTGGACGATCGCGTCGGGAGCGAAATGACGGACCGTGTCGTAGGTGAAGTCGGCGTCCATCAGGTCGCCGAGGTAGCAGGCGATCTCGCGGCCGGTGAGCTCCGACCATGCCTTGGTGCGGGTGCGCAGCGACTCGATCGGGACCAGGCTGCCGGAGCCGAGCTCGTGGTCGTACTGACGACGCACACCGCTGTCGAGGACCCCGACGTCGTGTCCGCGCGCCGACAGGTACATCGCCGTCGGCCAGCCGAGGTAGCCGTCGCCCCCCAGGACCAGGATTCGCATGCGCATTCCTCTCTCACCGTCGTGCAGCCAACGGGCGTGTCTCGGGCACCCGCCCGAGGTCGGAACGTGATGGCAGGTCGCCGTGAGCATATCGGCGGGAGCCGTGGGTGGGGACCCGGCCGTCGGGCGAGGTTGACCGGCAGCCGGATCCTCGACCTCCGAGGCCCGTGGCGGCACGCCGTCGTAGGTCGTACGGTGGGCCGACACGGTGGGAGAACGATGACGATGGCGGAGCCCGACGAGGGACGGCTGCACGATCACGTGGTCGCAGGCACCGGCGGCGGTGAGGCGGCCCGCGCGGCGGTCCGGTACGCCGCCCGCGAGGCGGCTGCGCGCCGGGTTGCGCTGGAGCTGGTGCACGTCGTACCGGTCGGCCTCGCGTCGGACGCGATCGGGTCCTACCTGCTGGAGGAGAGCCGACGGGTGGCCACGGCCGAGCTGGAGCGCGTCCCGGTGACGCTCACCCTCCTCAGCGGGCCCGACGTCGAGACCCTGGTAGGCCGGGCCGCGGGCGCCCAGCTGCTGGTGGTCGGTGCGCCGACACCCGGGCTGACCGAACGGCTCGTTCCGGAGTCCGCGGCTCTGGCCGCCGCGGGACAGGCCGAGTGTCCGGTCGTCGTGGTGCCCGCCGAGAAGCACCACGAGGGACCCCTCCGGCAAGTCGTGGTGGGTCTCACGTCGCCCGGCCGCGCCGACGACGAGCTCCTGTGGGCGGCGTTCGCCGAGGCGCGGCGCCATCACGCCGAGCTCGCCGTGGTGCACGCCTGGCGGAGGCCGCACGGCGGTGCCGCAGTCCGCGGCCGGCACGACCCGAGGTGGCTCCCGGGTGAGGCCGCGCTGGTGGAGGAGCAGCTGGACCCGATGCGAGACGCCTTCCCCGCCGTCCAGGTGCGGGTGGACGTGGTGCGTGGCAACGCGGCCGACGCGCTGGTGGCCGCGTCGCCGACCGGCAGCGTGTTGATGCTGTCGCGGTGCCGCGTCCGTGGTCCCGCTCGCGCGCTCGGCCCGACGGCCAGGGCCGTCCTGCAGCGAGCCCGGTGTCCGGTGGAGCTGGTCCCCACGGCCCGCACGCACACCGACGTACGCCCTCGCACGCTGGCGGGCCTCGCGCACCACTGACGACCCCGGTCCCGGGTTCACCCGGCGCGGTGGCAGCATCTGGTCATGCGCACCGCAGTGCTCGGCACCGGGATCATGGGGGCCGCGATGGCCCGTTCGCTCGCTCGCGAGGGCCACGACGTGGCGGTCTGGAACCGGACGCCGGCCCGCGCCGAGGCGGTGGCCGGCCATGGCATCGCGGCCCATCCGGACCTCGCGGAGGCCGTGGCGGGTGCCGACGTCGTGTTCACGATGCTGTACGACGCCGACAGCGTGCTGGACGTCACCGCCGACCTGGTCGCCGCGCTCGGGCCCGATGCGGTCTGGGCGCAGTCCACGACCGTCGGGCCCGAGGGGATGGGGCGGATCGCGGAGGCCGCCGTCGCAGCAGCCGGGCAGCTTCTCGACGCTCCGGTACTCGGCACCAAGCAGCCGGCCGAGACGGGCAACCTGACCGTGCTCGTGTCCGGACCCGCGACCGCGCGCCAGCGCGCCGAGCCGGCGCTGGGCGCGGTCGGAGCCCGCACCCTCGTGGTCGGAGACGAGGTCGGGGCGGCCAGTGCGCTCAAGCTGGTCTGCAACTCGTGGGTCGCCTCCATCAACGCCGCGACCGCTCAGGCCCTGGGCCTCGCGGAGGCACTGGGCCTCGACCCCCGACTGTTCCTCGAGGGGATCAAGGGTGGCGCCGCGGACTCGGCGTACGCCCAGGTCAAGGGCGCGATCATGGTCGACCGTTCGTGGGAGGACCCGTCGTTCGCACTCGACAGCGTCCGCAAGGACGTCGGGCTGATGGTCGACTCCGCGCAGGCGGCCGGTTATCCGGACGACCTGCTGACCACGCTGCTGGCGATCTACGACCGCGCCGCCGAGCGTGGGCACGGCGGAGCCGACATGGCCGCGGTGCGGGCGGGGTTCGACATCTGAGGTCCCGCTGCACCGGCGGCGTCCTGTGGGGCGAGTAGGTTCGCGACATGAGCGAAGACCAGCTGCAGCCCAGCGACACCCTCGACGACCGCGGCGTGGACGACGTGCTCGACGAGGGGTACTCCCCGCCCGACCGCGAGCCGGGCCACCTCCGGCACCCGCACGAGGTGGACGAGCCGGAGACGCTGGACGAGCGCCTGTCCGAGGAGGAGCCGGAGGTCTGGACGGACCCCGACGAGGACGACGACGCCACCACCTTCCGCCGGGACGGGGAGGACGAGGTGGGCGACGTCCGCACGGGCCGGCTGGTCGCGCAGAACGAGGGCTCGGACGACGACGACGACTCCGAGCTCTGGGCGACGGATGCGGGCATCGACGGCGCCGGCGCCACCGCCGAGGAAGCCGCGATGCACGTCATCGACGACGACGAGGGCGAGGACTGAGCCCGCCGCCCGTGATGGTCAGTGGCTGGTGAGGACGACCAGCTGCTGGGTCGCCCGGGTCATCGCGACGTAGCGGTCGACCGCGCCCTCGATGCCCCGCCCGAACGACTCCGGGTCGACCAGGACGACCAGGTCGAACTCGAGCCCCTTCGACAGCTGCGGGGTCAGCGACCTGACCCGCGACGTCCCCGGGTACGACGGGGAGCCGATCACGCAGCCGATCCCGTCGGGGTTCGCGGCGAGCCAGGTGTCCAGGATCGAGTCCAGGTCGGACGTCGTCCCGTGCACGACAGGGACGCCGCCGCTGCGGATGGAGGTCGGCACGTTGGCGTCCGGGAGTGCTGCCCGGATCACGGGCTCGGCCTCGGCCATGACCTCCTCCGGCGTGCGGTAGTTGATGGTCAGCGACGCCAGGTCGACGTGGTCGAGCCCGACCCGCTCGAGCCGTTCCTGCCACGCCTCCGCGAACCCGTGCCTGGCCTGCGCCCGGTCCCCGACGACGGTGAAGCTGCGTGAGGGGCAGCGGAGCAGCAGCATCTGCCACTCCGCGTCGGTCAGCTCCTGCGCCTCGTCGACCACGATGTGCGCGAACGGGCCGGCGAGGAGGTCCGGGTCCTCCGTGCCCAGCGCGTCCTCGTCGACCAGGGCGTTCTGCAGGTCGTGCACGCGCAGCATCGACATCACGTGCATCTCGGAGCCGTCGGTCTCGACCAGGTGATCGACCACCTGCGACATCTGCTCGCGCTCGGCGGCAGCGGCGGCGCGCTGCCGACGCCGGCGCCGTGACGCGTCCGGGTCGCCGAGCCGCTGCCGGGCCGCGTCCAGGAGCGGTAGGTCGGCCCTCGTCCAGGTCTGCGGCTCGGAGCGCTGCAACAGTCGGACCTCCTCGGGACCGAGCCAGGGAGCACATCGGCGCAGGTACGCCGGCACCGACCACAGGTCTCCGACCAGGTCGGCCGGGTCGATCAGCGGCCAGGCCCGGCCGAAGGCGTCGACCAGGTCGGCGTTCTGCGCGAGAGCACGGCGGACCAGGTCCTCGGAGACCTCCTCGTCGGCCCCGTGCTTGTCCACGAGGATCGTGAGCAGCTCCTCCCAGACCTGGTCGCGGCCCTCGTTGTGCGACGTCCCGGGCTCGAGCGACTCGAACGCCTCCGTCCAGTCCGAGGTGCTGAGCCAGACGTCGTTCCACGGGGTCTCGACCTCCATGCCTTCGGTCGGGGGCTCCTCGTAGAGCCGCACCGCGGGCTCGATCGCCCTCACCATGTCGGCGGTCGCCTTGAGTCGGGCCACCTCCGGGTCGGGCTCGTCCGGCGCGGTCGCTCCTTCGGGCAGGAAGTCGCGCAGGGTGCAGGTCTGCACGCCCTCCTCGCCGAGGCTGGGCAGCACGTCGGCCACGTAGGCGAGATAGGGCTGGTGCGGTCCGACGACGAGGACTCCTCCCCGGCCCTCACCGAGGCGGGGATCGGCGTACAGCAGGTACGCCGCACGGTGCAGGGCGACGACCGTCTTGCCCGTGCCCGGACCGCCGTCGACGACGAGGGTGCCGCGGGAGCCGGCACGGATGATCGCGTCCTGGTCGGCCTGGATGGTGCCGAGCACGTCTCGCATCCGGCCCGACCTGCTGTCGCCCAGGCTGGCGATGAAGGCCGACTGGTCGTCGAGCGCGGCGTGTCCTTCGAACCCGTCCGGGATGAACACCTCGTCCCAGTAGTCGCTGATCCGGCCGCCGGTCCACCGATACCTGCGGCGGCTCGTCAGCCCCATCGGGTTGGCGTGCGTCGCCCCGAAGAACGGCTCGGCGGCGGGGGACCGCCAGTCGACGAGCAGCCGACGGCCGGCGCGGTCGGTGAGGCCGAGCCGTCCGACGTAGACCGGCTCGGAGCCGTCGTCGGGGACGATCCGACCCAGGCAGAGGTCCAGGCTGAAGCGTCGTAGCGCGCGCAGCCGGGCGGTGAGCCGGTGGATCTCCAGGTCCCGGTCCATCGCCGCCTGGCCGGCTCCACCGGGAGCCCTGCGTTCGGTGTCGAGCCGGTGGGACAGGTCACCGATCGTCTGCTCGAGGCTCTCCGCGATGGCCGCGAAGTGCTGCTCGTCGCGGGCGATCAACGCCGGGTCGGACTTGGCGGCGCGGTGCTCGGGGAGGTCGAACGCACTGGTCGTCAGGGTGGTCACGTGTCAGCTCCGGTCCGCAGTGTGGGGGCAGGATCCGCGATTCTGCGGCACGCCTGGGGTCTTGCCGCAAGACCCCTGGTGCGCTATACGTTGGATGTGGCGAGGGGAAGACCCCTCGCCTCTCGCATGCCCAGTCGGCACCCACGCCGGCACGTCCTGCCGGACCCCCCTCTCGACCCCACCGCCGCTGATGCACCCGGAGTGCGTCACCCCGCCTGGGTGAAGCGGGCACTGGTCATCGCGTCGACCGGGGGTAGGCCCGCGCCGCGGACGTCGACCTCGCACCTCGCACCGGCCTCGACGGCCGCCGCGGCGGCGACCAGCCGCCGGACCTGCTCGAGCACCGCGACGAGCTCGTCGTCGGACTGCGCGGCCCACCGGGTCGCCGCCGCGTCACGGAGCACCGAGAGGGCGTCTCCGACAGCCCGGGAGGGGCTGGTCTCGGGCGGCGCGATGGAGATCCACATAGGACCAGCACAGCACCGACCACCGACATCCGAGCCCCTTTCCACGGCCTTTGTCCCGCTCTTCGAGACGGCTGCCGAAAAGACACGTCGGGGCGTTGATTCGTGCTCCCGACGCATCCCCGGATACCCCTCGCCGAGGGGTCCGATCAGGCCTACCATCGAGCCACGGCCGATGTTCGCGGCGTACGACGTCGACCCGGAGGCAGCGATGGACATCTGGAGCAGGGTGCTGCTGTGGCGCACCGAGCTGTTGCTGCGCCGTGCCAACCACGAGCGACGGTCGGTGCTGCGGCGCGAGCTGGCGGCGTACACACCCCTGGAGCTGGTGGACCTGGAGGCGGTGATCGAGCGCTACCCCCACGGCCAGACCCACGAGCTGCGCTCGATGCTGGCCACCCAACGGCTCCATCAGGCCTGGTCGCGTCGCCCCCCTCACGCCGCCTGAACGCATGGGTGGTGTCGGGGAGGGGTACGTGGTGCCTCGTGGAGTTCGATCAGCCGCTTCGAGTGGCGCTTGTCAACGAGTGTGACCTCGTCCGTGTCGGCGTGACGGCCATGATGGCCGAGCACTCCGACCGCGTGGTGGTGCTGCCCAACCGGCACGTCGCCGCGAGGGAGATCGACCTGGCGTTGTTCGACCCCTTCACCCGGCGCACCGGGGTCGTGGGCTCGGCCCAGGTCGCCCGTCCGCCAGGCGGGTCCCGGGTCGTCGTCTACACCTGGGAGACCCGGTCCGGCTTCGTCGAGCGGGCGATGCGCGCCGGGGCGCACGGCTACCTCTCCAAGGCCTTGCCCGCCGAGGAGCTGGTCGCGGCCCTGGAGAAGGTGCACCTCGGGGAGCGGTTGGTGGCCGTGGACCAGCCACGTGGCCGTGACGAGCGGCGGTCCACCATCGAGGTCGGGCTGACGCGGCGCGAGACGGACGTCGTGGGGCTGATCGCTGCCGGTGCTCCCAACAAGGAGATCTCGCGGCGCCTCGAGCTGTCGATGAACACCGTGAAGTCACACATCCGGACCGCCTACCGGGCGATGGGCGTGACGAGCCGGACCCAGGCGGTGCTGTGGGCCGTGGAGCACGGCATCACGGCCCCGCGCCTGGACGTCGGCGACCGAGCCTCCTGAGTCAGCGGACCCGGCGGGTGTCGTCGGGCAGGCGCACCGTGCGGCCGGTCCGGTCGAGGTGGGCCAGCAGCGGCAGTACGACGCGCCGCGACGTGCCGAGCATCTGACGCGCCTCGCTGGTGGTGAACGGCTGCGGCAGGGTCGCGAGCAGCTTGACGGCGTCGTCGTCGCTGCCAGGAAGCAGCGCGATGCCGTCGCCCACGACGAGGAGCTCGCCGGCCCTCGCCAGGCGGGCCAGCGTGACCCGGTCCAGCCCCAGCTCGTCGAGCCGGTCCGCGCCGGGTGCCTGGAACGGCGCATCGTCGAGATCGGCCCGTAGCGCGTCGAGCGCCTCGCGCACCGGCGCCGGGAGATCGGCGTCGACGACGAGGCGTCCGGCCCGTCGTCGTACCGGATCGACGACGAGCGGAGGCAGCAGATCGGGATCCGGGAGGGCCAGCACCCGCGCCGCCTCGGCGGGGGAGAGCCCGTCCTCGGACGCCGCCACGGCCCGAACGAGCTGCTCACGCCAGGTGCGCGCCTGTGCGGCGGAGACCAGCCAGTCTCCGGCGGCCAGAGCGTCGTCCGGCACCGGTGCGACCGGTACGCCGAGCCGTCGGAGCCGGCTGCGACGCACCGCCCCTCGCGCCTCGATCTCGGCGTCCAGGTCCCGACCGCGTCGGCCGAGCTCGTCCGCGCGGGCCTGGGCGGCTCCTCGGCGGTTCAGCGGCGGGGGAGCGGCGTCGAGCACCTCGGCACCCCAGAGGGTGCGGCTGCCGGGATCACGCAGCACCAGCCGGTCGCCGTGCCGTAGCGGCAACGGGGTCCCGGTCCGGAGGCGCGCATGGTCGGTCCCGAGCGGCCGCGCGTGCACCGACTGACGGGTGCTGCCGACGTGGAGCAACGGGCGCTCGGGCAGCGGGCCCGCGCGGTCGAGTCGTACGTCGACCTCCGCGACCTCGTCGAAGGCCTCGGGGGTGACCAGCACGCTGCCCCTCCCGAGCCGCTCCGGGCCGCGGCCGCCGAGCTGCACGGCCACGCGTGCGGGGCCCGAGATCTGCTCGACCGGTTGTCCCAGGCACTCCAGCCCGCGGACCCGGACCGGGTCCTGACCGAGCACGAGCAGGTCACCGACCCGGAGCGTGCCGGCCGGCAACGTGCCGGTGACCACGGTGCCGGCGCCGCGCACGTGGAAGGCCCGGTCGACCCAGAGCCGCACGTCGGCGTCGGCGTCCGGCACCGGCATGCCGCCCAGGACCGTCCGGAGGGCGGCTCGCAGGTCGTCCAGGCCCGCCCCGGTGCGCCCGCTCACCACCACGGCCGGGGCGCCGCTCAGCGAGGTGCGGCTCACCTCGTCGATGGCGCGGGCCACGGTCGGCGCCGGGTCGGCCAGGTCGGAGCGGGTCACCGCCAGGACACCGTGTCGCACGCCGAGCGCATCGAGCGCGGCCAGGTGCTCGGCCGCCTGCGGCATCCAGGGGTCGTCGGCCGCGACGACCAGCAGGGCGGCGGAGACGGGACCCAGACCGGCCAGCGTCGTCGACAGGAACCGCTCGTGACCCGGTACGTCGACGAACGCGACGTCTCCGACCGGGCCGAGGTCGGTCCAGCAGTAGCCGAGCTCGATCGAGAGGCCGCGGCGGTGCTCCTCGTCGAGACGGTCGGGATCCTGACCGGTCAGCGCCCGGACCAGGGTGGACTTGCCGTGGTCGACATGACCCGCCGTGGCGACGACGTGCACGTCAGGCCCCGGCGGCCCGGCGTACGGCCTCGACGAGGACGTCGTCCAGGTCGGCCGGCACGGTCAGCAGGTCGAGCAGCAGCCGGTCGTCCGTCACGTGGCCGACCACGGGCGGCTCACCGGCACGGAGCGGCTCGGCGAGGGCGGGCGGGAGGGCGACGGCGGCGCTCGGCAGGGTGACGCCCGGCGCCCCGCCACCCCCGACCGCGGCCTCGGAAGGGACGGCCTCGGCGAGGTCGCCCAGGAGCGTCGCGATCGCCTGGGCGCGAGCCAGCAGATCCGGCTGACGCGCGGCCAGCGCCGTCGACACCGGCGGTGGGGGACCGGTGAGGGTCGCCTCCAGGGCGGCCAGGGTCAGCTTGTCGACGCGCATCGCGCGGGCCAGCGGGAAACGGCGTACCCGCTCGACGAGGGCAGCGTCGCCCAGCACGAGCCCGCACTGCGGGCCGCCCAGGAGCTTGTCGCCGGAAGCGGTCACCAGCGACGCGCCGGCACGCAGGGTGGATGCCGCGTCCGGTTCCTCCGGCAGCCGCGGGTGAGGCGCGAGGAGGCCGGACCCGATGTCGGCCACGACCGGTACGCCGAGCCCCGCGAGCTCGGCGACCGACACGGCCGACGTGAAGCCCTCGACCCGGAAGTTGGAGGGGTGCACCTTGAGCACGAACGCCGTGTCCGGGCCCACCGCTCGCTCGTAGTCGACCGGGTGCACCCGGTTGGTGGTGCCGACCTCGCGCAGCCGCGCGCCGACGGACTCCAGCAGCTCCGGGATCCGGAAGCCGTCGCCGATCTCGACCATCTCGCCGCGCGCCACGACGACCTCGCGTCCCGCGGCCAGCGCGCACGTCACCAGGGCGAGCGCGGCGGCGCCGTTGTTGACGACGTGGACCGCTTCCGCGTCGGGCACCGCGGCCGCGAGGGCCGCCAGGGTGCCTCGGCCGCGACGTCCCCGCCGGCCCGTGCCGAGGTCGAGCTCGACGTCCGTGGCTCCCGCGGCCGTGGCGACCGCGTCGACGGCCGCGTCCGACAGAGGGGCGCGGCCCAGGTTGGTGTGCACGACCACTCCGGTGGCGTTGACGACGCGACGCAGTGACGTCGCCGACGCCGGGAGGCCGGCGAGCACGCGGGGGACGACCTCGTCGGGGTCGAGCCGACCAGTGCGGCACTCCTCGAGCGCAGCCACGACGACCGTCTTGACCGCAGCGCGACCCAACCGCTCCAGGGCGTCCTTGAGCCGGGGGTCATCGAGCACCGCGTCGGTGCGCGGCGTACGACGGCGCGGGTCGGGCTGGGTCACACGCCCACTCTTCCACTCAACGCCCGTGGGACAGCGCACACGCTCCTGCTCCCACGCGAGCTTGGCGGAGGCGGACGGGAATCGAACCCGCCTGACCGGGATGCCCGGTCACTACGGTTTTGAGGACCGCGCCCGTCACCAGACGAGAAACGCCTCCGACCGAACCCTAGAGGGTGATGGCTGGCGCCACGCCCGGCGGCTAGGTTGGCGTCATGGGTCTGTGGTCCCGCGTCGACGAGTGGTCGTTGCTCCGGCAGGTCTCGGGGAAGGACCGCCTGGGCCGTGGTGCGGCCGCACAGTCACGCCGGAGCGCCGAGCTCACGCCGCGCACCGTCCAGGCCGACCGGGTCGTCGACTCGGTGTGCCCGTTCTGCGCCGTCGGCTGTGCCCAGAAGATCTTCGTCAAGGACGAGAAGATCGTCCAGATCGAGGGCAACCCGGCCAGCCCGGTGTCCCGCGGTCGGCTGTGCCCCAAGGGCAGCGCCAGCCTGCAGCTGGTCTCCTCGCCGACCCGCGTGACGAAGGTCCGCTACCGCCGCCCGCACGGCACGGAGTGGGAGGACCTCGACCGCGACACGGCGATGGACATGATCGCCGACCGCGTGATCAAGACCCGTCGGCAGTTCTGGCAGTGGGAGGACGACGAGGGGCGCCGTACCCGCCGCACCCTCGGCATCGCGAGCCTCGGAGGAGCGACCCTCGACAACGAGGAGAACTACCTCATGAAGAAGCTCTACACCGCGATGGGCGCGATCCAGATCGAGAACCAGGCACGGATATGACACTCCTCGACGGTGCCCGGTCTGGGTGCCTCGTTCGGCCGCGGTGGGGCCACCACCAACCTGCAGGACCTCAGCAACGCTGACTGCATCCTGATCCAGGGCTCCAACATGGCCGAGGCCCACCCGGTGGGCTTCCAGTGGGTGATGGAGGCCAAGCGGAAGGGCGCGACGATCATCCACGTCGACCCGCGCTTCACCCGCACCTCGGCGGTGGCGGACATCCACGTGCCGATCCGGGCCGGCTCCGACATCGCCTTCCTCGGCGCGCTCGTGAACCACGTGCTGAGCAACGAGCTCGACTTCCGCGAGTACGTCGTGGCCTACACCAACGCCGCGAACCTGATCGACGAGAGCTTCCAGGACACCGAGGAGCTCGACGGGCTGTTCTCGGGGTTCGACCCGGAGACCGGCCGCTACGACCCGACGACCTGGAACTACCAGCCTCCCGAGGACCCCACCGCCGAGGAGCAGGAGCAGATCGCCGCGGAGGAGAACGGCGGCGACCGCGAGCAGCAGTCGCACGAGGCGGCCGAGTCGGAGTCGCACGGCTCCGGCGGCGCGCCGGTCAGCTGGAAGGGACGACGTGACGAGACGCTCCAGGATCCGAACTGCGTCTACCAGATCCTCAAGCGTCACTTCGCCCGCTACACGCCCGAGCTCGTGCAGGAGGTCTGCGGCATCGCGCCCGCGGACTTCGCGAAGGTCGCCGACGCCCTGACGTCCAACAGCGGCCGCGAGCGCACCGGCGCCCTCTGTTACGCCGTGGGCTGGACCCACCACAGCGTCGGTGCCCAGATCATCCGCACCGGAGCGATCCTGCAGACCCTGCTCGGGAACGTCGGGCGTCCCGGCGGCGGTGTGATGGCACTGCGCGGACACGCCTCGATCCAGGGCTCGACCGACATCCCGACGCTGTTCAACATCCTGCCGGGCTACATCCCGATGCCCCATGCCGCCCAGCACCGGTCGCTGGACGAGTGGGTGCGCGACGACGAGGGCAAGGCGGGCTTCTGGGGCAACATCCGGTCCTACGCCGTGTCGTTGCTCAAGGCGTACTGGGGTGACGCCGCGACCGCCGACAACGACTGGTGCTTCGACTACCTGCCGCGGCTGACCGGTGACCACTCGACGTACAGCACGGTGAAGTCTCAGATCGAGGGAGGCTGCAAGGGCTACTTCCTGGTGGGGGAGAACCCCGCGGTCGGCTCGGCCAATGGCAAGATGCAGCGCCTCGGCCTGGCCAACCTCGACTGGCTGGTGGTCCGCGACCTGCAGATGATCGAGTCGGCGACCTTCTGGAAGAACGGCCCCGAGATCGAGACCGGCGAGCTGGTCACCGAGGAGATCGGTACCGAGATCTTCTTCCTGCCGGCCGCGGCCCACACGGAGAAGGCCGGCACCTTCACCCAGACCCAGCGGATGCTGCAGTGGCGCGACAAGGCGGTCGATCCGCCGGGCGACTGCACCAGCGAGCTGCAGTTCTACGTCGAGCTGGGCAACCGGATCCGCGAGAAGCTGCGCGACTCCACCGACGACATGGACCGGCCCCTGCTCGACCTCGCGTGGGACTACCCGGTCGACGAGCTCGGCGAGCCCGACGGTGAGGCAGTGCTGTGTGAGATCAACGGCACGGGGCCCGACGGCGCGGCCCTGTCGGCGTACACCGAGCTGAAGGCCGACGGGTCGACGTCGTGCGGCTGCTGGATCTACTGCGGCGTGTACGCCGACGGGACCAACCAGGCACGGCGGCGCACGCCCCACTGGGAGCAGGACCTGGTCGCGGCCGAGTGGGGCTGGGCGTGGCCCGCCAACCGGCGGATCCTCTACAACCGCGCTTCCGCCGCTCCCGACGGGACCCCGTGGAGCGAGCGCAAGAAGTACGTCTGGTGGGACGCCGACCAGAAGAAGTGGGTCGGCGCCGATGTGCCCGACTTCATCGCCGACCGCCCGCCCGACCACGTCCCGGAGAAGGGTGCCAAGGGCCCGGACGCGATCGGCGGGCACGACCCGTTCGTGATGCAGACCGATGGCAAGGCCTGGCTGTTCGCGCCGCTCGGGGTCGCCGACGGCCCGATGCCGACCCATTACGAGCCGCCCGAGTCGCCGGTCGCCAACGCGGTCTACGGGCAGCAGAAGAACCCCTCGCGGCGGCGGCTCGACGAGCGCAGCAACCCGATGAACCCGTCTCAGAGCGAGGTGTTCCCCTTCGTCTTCACCAGCTACCGCCTCACCGAGCACCACACGGCCGGCGCGATGAGCAGGACGCTGCCGTACCTCACCGAGCTCCAGCCCGAGCCCTTCTGCGAGGTCTCGCCGCGGCTGGCCCGTGAGCGCGGGCTCGAGAACGGCGGGTGGGCCACGATCGTCACCGCCCGGACGGCGATCGAGGCGCGGGTGCTGGTCACCGAGCGGATGCGATCGCTGCGGCTGGGGGACCGATGGGTCGAACAGGTCGGGCTGCCCTACCACTGGGGCCCGAACGGCATCTCGCGCGGAGACTCCCAGAACGACCTGGTGAACGTCACGATGGACCCGAACGTCTACATCCAGGACAAGGTCGGCACCTGCGACATCCAGCCCGGCCGGCGCCCGCGCGGCGCCGCGCTCACGGCGTACGTCGCGGACTACCGTCACCGGGCCGGGATCGAGATCGATGAGGACGGAGGTGAGGACTGATGGGACGCCTCTCCGGACCGCTCGACGACGTCTCGGGTGACGCCGGCTACGGCACCGAGCCGGGTGACCATCCGCCGCGGATGGGTTTCTTCACCGACACCTCGGTGTGCATCGGCTGCAAGGCGTGCGAGGTGGCCTGCAAGGAGTGGAACTCCGTCCCCGACGACGGCTACCTCCTCACCGGGATGTCGTACGACAACACCCAGGAGCTGGGCGCCAGCACCTGGCGCCACGTCGCCTTCGTCGAGAAGCCGACCAGTACGTCCGTCGACCTCGGCATGCCCGGGGCGGGGCCGCCGGGCGTCACCCTCCCGCACGGCGAGGACCAGGCCGCGGCGTCCGACGACGGTGGGGTCCGCTGGCTGATGTCGTCCGACGTCTGCAAGCACTGCACCCACGCGGCCTGCCTCGACGTCTGCCCCACGGGGTCGTTGTTCCGCACGGAGTTCGGCACCGTCGTGGTCCAGCCCGACATCTGCAACGGCTGCGGATACTGCGTGCCGGCCTGCCCCTACGGCGTCATCGACATCCGACCCGAGGACGGGCGCGCCTTCAAGTGCACCCTGTGCTACGACCGTCTCAAGGAGGGCCAGACCCCTGCTTGCGCCCAGGCCTGCCCGACCGAGTCGATCCAGTTCGGTGAGCTCAGCGAGCTCCACGAGCGCGCCGACCTGCGCCTGGCTGAGCTGCACGAGAAGGGCCTCGACGTCGCCCGCCTCTACGGACGCGACCCCGAGGACGGTGTCGGCGGCGACGGTGCCTTCTTCCTGCTGCTCGACGAGCCGGAGGTGTACGGCCTGCCGCCGGACCCCGTCGTCACGACCCGCGACCTCGGGTCGATCTGGAAGCACGTGGGCGCGGCGGCCGTCGCGCTGGCCGGCATCGGGGTCGCCGCCTTCGCCGGGAGGAGGTCGTGAGCCCGCGCGGCGAGGCCAGCATGGTCCCCGAGGTCGAGTTCGAGTCCTACTACGGCCGGCAGATCCTCAAGACCCCGACCTGGAAGACCCCCGACGTACCGCTCTACCTGTTCCTGGGCGGCCTGGCCGGTGCCTCGGCGGTCCTCGCCGAGGGCGCTGCCCTCACCGGCCGCCCCGAGCTCGAGCGGGTCGCCCGGCTGGCCGCCGCCGGGGGAGCGGCCGCCGGCACGGTCGCGCTGGTCCACGACCTGGGCCGGCCCGAGCGGTTCCTCCACATGCTGCGGGTCGTCAAGCCGACGTCGCCCCTGTCCGTGGGGTCGTTCATCCTGGCACCCTTCGGCGCACTCTCCGGTGCCGCGGCCGCCTCCCTGGTGACCGGCCGCCTGCCGCGCCTGGGCCGCCTGGCCGGGCTCGGTGCCGCCGCCCTCGGTCCTCCGCTCGCGACGTACACCGGCGCCCTGATCGCGAACACCGCCGTACCGGCCTGGCACGAGGCCCACCGCGAGCTTCCGTTCGTCTTCGCCGGGTCCGGCGCCACCGCAGCGGGGGGCCTGGCCATGGTCTTCAGCCCGGTCGCGCAGGCGGGGCCGGCCCGCCGGATGGCCGTCACAGGCGCCGCGCTGGAGATCGTCGCCGCGGAGTCGCTCGTGCGGCGCATCGGGATGGTCGGTGAGCCGTATCGCCGAGGTCGCTCGGGGAAGCTGATCAGCACGGCGCGCACGATGACCGCCGTTGCTGCCGGCGTCACCCTGCTGGCGGGTCGCCGGTCGCGCACCGTGTCGGTGCTCGCCGGAGCCACGTGTGTCGCGGCGTCGGTGCTCACGCGGTTCGGGATCTTCGAGGCCGGCCTCGCCTCGGCCAAGGACCCCAAGTACGTCGTCGTACCCCAGCGCGAGCGCCTCGCCGCCCGCGAGCGCGACCGCGAGCGCGCCACCGCGACCCCCACCCCCTGACGCCGACCCGGCGTTTTGTCGACGCGTCTCGGCGCTGACCCGGCGCTTTGTCGACGCCTCTGGGCGCCGACCCGGCGCTTTGTCGACGCCTCTGGGCGCCGACCCGGCGGTCCGGGTGTGTGTGGATGCCGAGCGGGTGGTACGAACAACGCATGACGATCGAGCTGCCGCGCCGCCTCACCCAGTACGCCGCGGGCGGCGGGTGTGCCTGCAAGGTGCCGCCCGGCGAGCTCGAGCGGGTGCTGGCGGGACTGCCCGGTGGCCGCGCCAAGGACGCCCTCCTGGTGGGGCTTGAGAACGGCGACGACGCCGCCGTCGTACGGCTCGACGAACGGCGGGCCGTCGTGGCCACGGCCGACTTCTTCACCCCCGTCGTCGACGACCTGCGCGACTGGGGCCGGATCGCCGCCGTCAACGCGCTCTCCGACGTCTACGCGATGGGGGGTGAGCCCCTGGTCGCGGTCAACCTGCTCGCCTGGCCGCGCGACGAGCTGCCCTTCGAGCTCGCGGCCGAGGTGCTGGCCGGGGGAGCCGAGGTAGCGGAGGAGGCAGCCTGCCACCTCGCCGGCGGACACAGCATCGACGACCGGGAGCCCAAGTACGGGCTCGCCGTCACCGGTCTCGCCGACCCCGCGCACCTGCTCCGCAACGACGCCGGGCGGCCCGGCGTACCCCTGACCCTGACCAAGCCGCTCGGGCTCGGCATCCTCAACAACCGCCACAAGGCGACGGGGGAGACGTTCCCGGAAGCGGTGGCCGTGATGACGGAGCTCAACCGGGACGCGTCGCGGTCCGCACTGGCCGCGGGGCACACCTGCGCCACCGACGTCACCGGCTTCGGCCTGCTCGGCCACCTGCTCAAGCTGTGCCGCGCCAGTGGTGTCGACGCCGTGCTCGACGTCTCCGCGGTGCCGGTCCTGGACGACGCCCGGGCCTCCCTGGCCGAGGGGTTCGTGCCCGGCGGGTCCCTGCGCAACCTCGAGTGGGTGCGCCCCCACCTCCACAGCACGGTGTCCGAGGACGACCTCGTGGTGCTGGCCGACGCCCAGACCTCGGGCGGGCTCCTGGTGGCCGGCGAGCTGCCCGGCCACCCGGTGATCGGTCACCTCACCGCGCGCGCGGGCGCAGCGGCCTCGATCACGGTGCGCGCCTGAGGCTGCCGACGCGGGGCTCAGGGAGCCGGCGTACGTCGACCCACGGTGATGGCCGGTGCGCCGACCGGGGTCGGGACCGTGGTCACGTCGACCAGACCCGCGTCCCGCAGGAGTGTCTGCGCCTGCTCGTTGTCGAGCGGCGTACCGCCGTAGCTGACGGTCTTGAAGCGGGTGAGCGCGTCGTCCAACGGCTCGCCCGCGAACTTGCCGTGCCCCACGATCAGCCAACCACCCGGAACGAGGGAGCGCGCCATGCGCGGCACGCCGGCCCGCACCGCCTCTTCCGGTACGAACGGCGCCGGCAGCCAGGCCAACGCGTACGTCGCCTCATCGCTCAGCCCGCTCACGTCCTGCTCGCGCAGGATCACACGGTCCGCGACAGGGCTCGTCCGCAGGAGATCCTCGGCGAGCGCCAGCACGCGGGGGAGCACATCGATCCCGACCACGGTGAGCTCGGGGAACAGCTCCGCGTACGACGCCGCGAGGGCTGCCACGCCGGTGCCGACGTCCAGCATCCGTGCCCCGGGGGTGGCCAACGCCTCAGCCAGTCCGCCCAGGAAGGGCAGCCCCAGACGTTCGAACGCCGCGGCGCCCTGCGCGCTCGCGCGGCCCTGGGCGATGATCGCCTCATCGGGCTGGTCCGCCCAGACCTCGCCCCGGGTGAGCAGCGCGGAGGTCTGGAGCAGGGGAGACGCGGCCTGGGCGGCGACACCCGCCCGGTCGATCCGCGGGACGGCGTGGGAGTCCAGCGAGATTCCCAGTGCGTCCAGCACCTCCTCGGCCGAGCGACGCAGCTCCGGGGTGCCCCCGGCGCCCGCCACCAGAGCGAGCGCTGCGGTCGCCCACGCGGCGCGGTCCCCCGTGGACAGCAGCTCGTGGAGCCCCGCGTGTCCACTCGCGTCCACCCGAGGTGCTGTCAGGGTCAGTCCATCCATGCGTCTCTCCTCCCGACTCGTTTCGTTACGACGTAACGTAACACTGTTGCGATAGGGTGACAACCATGGGCAGACCCAAGACCTACGACCAGGCCGCCGGCGTGGCGCTCGTGGATGCGGCCGAGGCGCTCGCGGACGTCGGCGGGCCGGGAGCGGTGTCGGTACGAGCGGTCGCCGAGCGCAGCGGCACCACCACCCGGGCCGTCTACAGCGTGTTCGGCTCCAAGGCGGGTCTGGTCGCGGCCCTCGGGGTGCGGATGTTCGAGCTGCTCGGCGAGGGTGTCGCCGCCCTGCCCGAGACCGACGACCCGGCCGCCGACCTCGTGGAGGCCGGCGTCGGCGTGTTCCGCCACCTGTCCGTGGCGCGGCCCGGGCTGTTCGAGATCGGCGTCGCGAACCTGACGCTGGACCGGGCGATCGTGGCGGAGTTCGTGCCCGCGGCGCGGGAGGCGTGGCAGATCCTCGAGAGCCGGTTCCGTCGGCTGAAGGACGCGGGCGGACTGCCCGACCGGACCGTCTCCGCCGCCTCGCGCCACTTCAACGCTCTGTGCGAAGGACTCGTCACGATGGAACGCCGCGGTGTCTTGACGCCCGAGACCGCCGAGGCCGAATGGCGCGACGCCCTGTCCACCCTGCTCGCCGGCCTGGCCGTGGCGCCTACGACGAGCTGAACGGACCGCGCAGCGCGGCCCACTGCAGCAGCATGATCGTCTTGGCGTCGGCGATCTCACCGGTCTCGACCATCGCGAGGGCGGTGTCGAAGGGCAGTTCCAGCACCTCGATGTCCTCGCCGTCCTCGGCGAGCCCGCCGCCCTCCCCGGTGCGGGACAGCGGCGTGTAGGGAGCCGCGAAGAAGTGGATCCGCTCGGTCACCGAGCCGGGGCTCATGTAGACGTCGAAGACGTGCTCGACCTCGCCGACCTCGACACCGAGCTCCTCGGCCGCCTCGCGCCGGATCGCGGTGGCGGGGTCCTGACCGTCCAGCAGACCGGCCGCGGTCTCGATCAGCATCCCGTCGGGGTGGTGATTGGCGTAGACCGGGTAGCGGAACTGCCGCGACAGCAGCACGGTGCGGCGTTCGACGTCGTGGAGCAGGATCGTCGCGCCGTTGCCGCGGTCGTAGGTCTCGCGCTGCTCGGTGGTGACCCGGCCGTCCGCACGGCGGTACTCGAACGTCGTACGACGCAGCACGTGCCACGCGCGGGCGACCACCTCGATGTCGGTCACGTGCACGTCGGGGTTGCCGGTCGGCCAGTGCTCCGGCGTCGGTTCCGTGGACATTCCGGCTCCTCGCTGCGGGCTGGCCACGCACGGTAGCAACGCCGCCGGAGGTCGAGCGCGTCAAGGGCGCGTCAGGGTTACGGCGTACGCCGTCAGGAACGCGTTAGGAGCCACCCGCTCCGACCGCCACCTCACCTGAGATGGGAGACGCAAGGTTTTCCCTTCCTGGAGGTGTGTGGTGCTCGATGTCGCCCTGGTGGCGCTGACGATCGCGGTGTTCGCGATCCTGGCTCTGATCCTGCGCGGGTTGGAGCGACTGTGAGCGCCGAGAACGCGATCGGCCTGGTCCTGGCCGTCCTGCTGACCGGCTACCTCGTGGTGGCCCTGCTGTTCCCGGAGCGGTTCTGATGAGCGACACCGCAGCCGGGCTGCTCACCGTCCTCGCGCTCGTCGTCATCCTGGGCGTCACGCACGTCCCGCTGGGTGACTACATGGCCCGCGTGTACGCCGCCACGAAGCACCTACGGGCCGAGCGCGTGATCTACCGCCTCAGCCGGATCGACCCGGACGCCGACCAGACCTGGGCGACGTACGCCCTGTCCGTGCTGGGCTTCTCGCTGGCCTCGGTGCTGTTCCTGTTCGGTCTGCAGCGGCTCCAGCACGTGCTGCCGCTGTCGCAGGGCTTCGACCCGGTGCCGTCCGCCTTGGCCTGGAACACCGCCGCCTCGTTCGTCACCAACACCAACTGGCAGAACTACTCGGGCGAGGCCACGATGGGCGCCCTAGTCCAGATGGCCGGGCTGGCGGTGCAGAACTTCGCGTCGGCCGCCGTGGGCATGGCGGTCGCCGTGGCCCTGGTGCGGGGCTTCGCCCGCTCGAAGACCAACCGGGTCGGCAACTTCTGGGTGGACCTGACCCGCGGCTGCTTCCGGATCCTGCTGCCACTGAGCATCGTCGCGACCGTGCTGCTGATCGGTGCCGGTGTCATCCAGAACCTCTCCGACCCGCACACCGTCACCACCATCACCGGCGCCACCCAGCACCTCCCCGGTGGGCCGGTGGCGAGCCAGGAGGCGATCAAAGACCTCGGCAACAACGGAGGCGGCCCGATGAACGCCAACTCCGCGCACCCGTTCGAGAGCCCCAACCCCTTCACCAACCTGCTCGAGATCGTGCTGCTGCTTCTCATCCCGTTCGCCCTGCCGAGGACGTTCGGCAGGCTGCTCGGCGACAAGCGGCAGGGCTGGGCGATCCTCGGCGCGATGAGCGTGATCTTCGCGGCCTCGCTCACGCTGCTCACCACCTTCGAGGCCCATCACTCGGGGAAGGCCCTTCAGGCGGCCGGCGCGGCGATGGAGGGCAAGGAGGTGCGCTTCGGGGTGCCGTCCTCGGCGCTCTTCGCGAACGCGACCACGCTGACCTCGACCGGTTCGGTGAACTCGATGCACGACTCGCTGACCCCGCTCGGGGGCGGCGTGACGATGCTGAACATGATGTTCGGCGAGATCGCGCCGGGCGGTGCGGGATCCGGCCTCTACGGGATGCTGGTGCTCGCCGTGATCACGGTGTTCGTCGCCGGTCTGATGGTCGGCCGGACGCCGGAGTACCTCGGCAAGAAGATCCGGGCGCGGGAGGTGAAGTTCGCCGCGCTCTACATCCTCACCACGCCCGCCGTCGTCCTGATCGGCACGGGGGTCGCGATGTCGATCCCGTCGGCGCGGGCCTCGATGCTGAACGTCGGGCCGCACGGCCTGTCCGAGGTGCTCTACGCGTTCACCTCGGCCGGCAACAACAACGGCAGTGCGTTCGCCGGCCTCACCGGCAACACGAGCTTCTACAACGTCGCGCTGGGCCTGGCGATGCTGGTCGGCCGGTTCCTGCCGATGCTGTTCGTGCTCGGTCTCGCCGGCTCCCTCGGCTCCCAGAAGCCCGTCCCGGCCACCGAAGGCACGCTCCCCACCCACCAACCCCTCTTCGTGGGGATGCTCGTCGGGGTCGTCGTGATCGTGGTCGCCCTCACCTACTTCCCGGCCCTGGCGCTGGGACCCCTCGCGGAAGGAATCACCCGATGACCGACCTCGCCCACCCCGGCTCGCCCCAGGCGCGCGTGGGCGCCGGGCTGCTCGACGTACGCATGCTGGTCACCCAGCTGCCGGCGGCGGGCGCCAAGCTGGACCCACGCCTGATGGCGCACAACCCCGTGATGTTCGTCGTGGAGGTCGGGGCCGCCCTCACCACCGCTCTGGCGATCGCGCATCCGTCGGTCTTCGCCTGGCTCATCGTGGTGTGGCTCTGGGCCACGGTCGTGTTCGCCAACCTCGCCGAGGCCGTGGCCGAGGGCCGCGGCAAGGCGCAGGCCGCCTCTCTCCGGCGCAGCCGGCAGGAGACCACCGCTCGTCTGCTGGTCGACGGGGCAGAGCGCCCCACCCCGGCCGCCGCACTGAACGTCGACGACCTGGTCGTCTGCGAGGCCGGTGACCTGATCCCCAGCGACGGCGACGTCGTGGAGGGCATCGCCAGCGTCGACGAGTCCGCCATCACCGGTGAGTCGGCGCCAGTCATCCGTGAGGCCGGCGGCGACCGCTCGGCCGTCACCGGCGGAACCCGGGTGCTCTCGGACCGCATCGTCGTACGCATCACCGCGCGCGCCGGCGAGACGTTCCTGGACCGGATGATCGCGCTCGTCGAGGGCGCAGCCCGCCAGAAGACCCCCAACGAGATCGCGCTCAACATCCTGCTCGCCAGCCTGACCATCGTCTTCCTCCTCGCGGTGGTCACCCTCCAGCCGCTGGCGATCTTCAGCGGTGCACCCCAGTCGGGCATCGTGCTGGTCTCGCTGCTGGTCTGCCTGATCCCCACCACCATCGGGGCGCTCCTCACCGCGATCGGGATCGCCGGCATGGACCGGCTCGTGCAGCGCAACGTGCTGGCGATGTCGGGCCGTGCGGTCGAGGCGGCCGGCGACGTCAACACGCTGCTGCTGGACAAGACCGGCACGATCACGCTCGGCAACCGCGAGGCGGTCGAGTTCCTGCCGCTGGTCGGCGTCACCGCCGAGGCGTTGGCCGACGCGGCGCAGCTCTCCAGCCTCGCCGACGAGACCCCCGAAGGCCGCTCGATCGTGGTCCTCGCCAAGCGGGAGTACGGGCTGCGCGACCGCGGCCCGGGCGAGCTGACCCACGCCACGTTCGTGGAGTTCAGCGCCCAGACCCGGATGAGCGGCTGCGACCTGGCCGAGAACGGTCACTCGCGCAGTGTCCGCAAGGGCGCCACCAGCGCGGTCCGCGAGTGGGTCCGGGAGAACGGCGGCACCCCGCCGGCCGACCTCGGCCCGATGGCGGACGCGATCGCCGGCAGCGGCGGTACGCCGCTCGTCGTCGCCGAGCACAGCTCCGCGGGCGCGCGGGTGCTCGGGGTCATCCACCTCAAGGACATCGTCAAGAACGGCATGCGCGAGCGGTTCGACGAGCTGCGCAGGATGGGCATCCGCACCGTGATGATCACCGGCGACAACCCGTTGACCGCCAAGGCGATCGCGGACGAGGCGGGCGTCGACGACTTCCTCGCCGAGGCCCGGCCGGAGGACAAGCTGGCCCTGATCCGCGAGGAGCAGGAGGGCGGCCGGCTGGTCGCGATGACCGGCGACGGCACCAACGACGCACCCGCCCTCGCGCAGGCCGACGTCGGCGTCGCCATGAACACCGGCACCTCGGCCGCCAAGGAGGCCGGCAACATGGTGGACCTCGACTCCAACCCGACCAAGCTGATCGAGATCGTGGAGATCGGCAAGCAGCTGCTCATCACCCGCGGCTCGCTCACGACGTTCTCCATCGCCAACGACGTCGCCAAGTACTTCGCGATCCTCCCGGCGATGTTCGCCCCGGTCTACCCGGGCCTCGACCGCCTCAACGTGATGCACCTGTACAGCCCGTCGTCCGCGATCCTCTCGGCGGTGATCTTCAACGCCCTGGTGATCGTCGCGCTGGTGCCGCTCGCCCTGCGCGGCGTCCGCTACACGCCGTCGTCGGCGGCGGACATGCTGCGGCGCAACCTGCTGGTGTACGGCGTCGGCGGGCTGATCATCCCGTTCGTCGGGATCAAGCTGATCGACCTCATCATCCAGTTCGTCCCCGGAATCAGGTGACCCGTGAAGATCCTTCGACAGACACTCGCCGGCCTCTGGCTGCTCCTCGCGTTCACCGTGGTGCTCGGCCTCGGCTACCCCCTGCTGATGACGGGCATCGGCCAGGTCGCCTTCCACGACCAGGCCAACGGATCGATGGTCCAGCTCCGGGGCAAGGACGTCGGCTCGTCGCTGATCGGACAGGAGTTCAAGGGGGCCCAGTGGTTCCAGTCCCGCTCCTCCGCCGGGTCGTACGACGCGCTGGCCTCGGGCGGCACCAACCTCGGCCCGAACTCGCCCGATCTGCTGAAAGCGGTGCAGAAGGCCCGCGCCGCCGTCGCCCGGCGGGACGGTGTCGCGCCGGCCGACGTCCCACCCGACGCGGTCACCTCCAGCGGCTCCGGGCTCGACCCACACATCAGCCCTGCCTACGCCGACCTCCAGGTCGCCCGCGTCGCGCAGGCCCGGGGGATGAGCGTGGACGACGTCCAGCGGCTGGTCGACGACCAGACCCAGGGACGCATCCTGGGCTTCCTGGGTGAGCCACGGGTCAACGTGCTCGAGCTCAACCTGGCCCTGGCGAACGCGGGAGGATGAGCGGGTGAGTCGCGGACGTCTTCGCGTGTACCTCGGCATGGCGCCCGGGGTCGGCAAGACGTTCGCCATGCTCGACGAGGGCCGCCGTCGGCTGAGCCGGGGCACCGACGTCGTGGTCGGCATCGTCGAGACCCACGGGCGGGCGCAGACCGCTGCGCAGCTCGAGGGCCTCGAGGTCCTGCCACGCGAGCGCCTGGAGTACCGCGGTACGACGTTCGAGGAGCTCGACCTCGACGCGTTGCTCGCCCGCAGGCCCGAGGTGGCCCTGGTCGACGAGCTCGCCCACAGCAACATCGCCGGGACCCGGAACGAGAAGCGCTGGCAGGACGTCGACGAGCTCCTCGACGCGGGCATCGACGTCATCACCACCGTCAACATCCAGCACCTGGAGTCACTCAACGACGTCGTCGAGCGGATCAGCGGGGTCCCGCAGCGCGAGACGATCCCCGACGAGGTGGTCCGGCGCGCGGAGCAGATCGAGATCGTCGACATCACGCCCGAGGCGCTGCAACGACGGATGGCCCATGGCAACATCTACCCGCCGGAGCGGGTGGACGCGGCGCTGACCAACTACTTCCGGGTCGGCAACCTCTCCGCCCTGCGCGAGCTCGCCCTGTTGTGGGTGGCCGACCGGGTGGACGAGGGGTTGCAGCGCTACCGCGCCGCCCACGGGATCGACCAGCCGTGGGAGGCCCGGGAACGCATCGTGGTGGCGCTGCCCGGTGGGCCCGAGGGTGAGACGCTCCTCCGTCGCGCGGTCCGGATCACCGCCCGGACGAACGGCTCGGACCTCCTGGCCGTGCACGTCGTACGCAGCGATGGCCTGGCTCGGGTCGACCCGGGCGAGATCGGACGGCAGCGGCGCCTCACCGAGTCGATGGGAGGCACGTGGCACCAGGTCGTGGGGGACGACGTCGCAGTCGCGCTCCTCGACTTCGCCCGGGCTGAGAACGCCACCCAGGTCGTCGTGGGTGCCAGCAGCAGGGGGCGGTGGGAGTCGTTCCTGGCAGGAGAGGGGATCGGGGCCCGGGTGACACGGCTCTCGGGCCACATCGACGTCCATCTGGTCACGCACGAGGCGGCGTCGGGTCCGGGTCTCCTGCCGACCCTGCCGGTCGCGGGCCTGACCACCTCGCTCAGCCTGAGGCGCCGGCTCCAGGGCGCCGTGCTCGCGGCCGTCCTGCTGCCGCTGCTGACGCTGGTCCTCTCGCGTCTGCGCGGCGACCTCAACCTGCCCAGCGACATCCTGCTCTACCTCGCGGTGGTCATCCTGGTCGCGTTGACGGGCGGGCTGTGGCCGGCCCTGGGCGCCGCGGTCGTGGGCAGCCTGCTCCTCAACTACTACTTCACCCCGCCGCTCTACACCTTCACGATCGCGGACAAGAACAACGCGCTGGCGCTCCTGGTGTTCATCGGGGTGGCCGCTCTGGTGTCGGCGCTGGTCGAGCGCGTCGTCCGTCGTACGACGGAGGCCGGCCGTGCCTCCGCCGAGGCGGCGATCCTGGCCGGGCTCGCCGGCGGCATCTTGCGCGGCGAGACCTCGCTCCCCGAACTGCTCGGGCGGGCGCGGGAGACGTTCGGGCTCCGGTCGGTCACGCTCCTCCAGCGCGACGGGACCGACGGCGCGTGGGGCGTCGTCGCCGAGGTCGGCGACCCGGACGAGGGGTCGCCGACCGAGCTCCCTCTCGGCGAGCAGCTCAGCCTCCGGGTCACCGGACCGGTCCGCGCGTCCGACCGTCGCCTGCTGGCCGCGTTCGCCGCCCAGGCTGCCGTCGTCCACGAGCGCCGGGAGCTCGCCGACCGGGCCTCCCAGGCGGCGGTCGTCGCCCAGGCGGACCGCACGCGGGCTGCCCTGCTCCATGCCGTCAGCCACGACCTGCGCAGCCCGCTCGCGTCGGCCAAGGCGTCGGTGACCTCGCTGCGCAACGACCGGATCCAGTGGCCCGACGAGGCACGCCGGGAGCTGCTGCTCACCGCGGACGAGTCACTCGACCGCCTCACACAGCTGATCGAGAACCTCCTCGACATGAGCCGCCTCGAGGCCGGGGCCCTCGCGGTCCACGTGGCGCCGACGGCTCTCGACGAGGTGGTGCCCCTGGTGCTCGACGCCCTCGGCCCGGACGCCGCCGACGTGCTCGTCGAGGTTCCCGAGACCCTGCCCGAGGTGTGTGCGGACGCCGTGCTCCTCGAGCGCGTCCTGGTCAACCTGCTGGCCAACGCGCTGCGCTACAGCCCCGCCGGCGAGCCGCCCCTGGTGGCGGCCAGCGAGCACCGGGGCCGGATCGAGCTCCGGGTCGTCGACCGCGGCCCCGGCGTACCCGAGGAGCAGCGGGAGCACCTGTTCGCGCCGTTCCAGCGGCTCGGCGACCGCGACACCTCCACCGGTGTCGGGCTCGGCCTGGCGCTCTCGCGGGGCCTCACGACCGCGATGGGCGGGACGCTGTCCGCCGAGGACACGCCAGGTGGCGGCCTCACGATGACCGTGACCCTGCCGGTGGAGCCGACCTCGTGACCCGCGTCCTGGTGGTCGACGACGAGCCCCAGATCGTGCGGGCGCTCGTGGTCAACATGCGTGCGCGGGGGTACGACGTACACACGGCCGGCGACGGCGCGAGCGCGCTGCGGGTGGCCGGCCTCCACCCACCGGACCTGGTGGTCCTCGACCTCGGCCTGCCCGACATGGAGGGCACCGAGGTGATCGCCGGGCTGCGCGGGTGGACCACGGCCCCGATCATCGTGCTCACCGGACGCACCGAGCAGGTCCAGAAGATCGCCGCGCTCGACGCCGGCGCCGACGACTACGTGACCAAGCCGTTCGGGATCGAGGAGCTGTTCGCCCGGATGCGGGCGGTCTCCCGGCGGGTCACCGCGCAGCACGCGCCGAGCGCCCGGCTGGGGGAGTGGGTCGTCGACCTCGCCGCCCACCGCGTACGTCCCGCCTCGGGGACCGGTGCCGACCAGAAGCTGACGCCCACCGAGTGGCGGATCCTCGAGATCCTGGTGCGCAACCCCGGCCGCCTGATCACCAAGCAGCACCTGCTCCACGAGGTGTGGGGCCCGGGCTACGACACCGAGACCAACTACCTCCGGCTCTACCTGGCCCAGCTCCGCCGCAAGCTGGAGCCCGACCCCGGCCGACCGGCGTACCTGCTGACCGAGACCGGGATGGGCTACCGCTTCCGTCCCGACGACCCCGACCTCGACCTCGACGAGGGCGACGGGGGATGAGCGTTCCTCAGGTGCCCGCCATGAAGCCGAGCGGCTGGTAGGGGTCGATGCCGGGGAACACGGTCGATCTCGGAGCAGCGGGGAACCGGGCGGCCACGATCTCGGCGAGCACGTGGCGGTAGTCGGTCGTGACGTGGAGATCGGCCTCCAGGTCGGCGCTCAGGGGCTTCCACTCCGTGACGTAGTAGGCGCCACCCTTGACGCCCCGGCCGGCCACGAACATCACGTTGCCCCAGCCGTGGTCGAGCCCACGGTTGCCGTTCTCGAGCACGCGCCGCCCGAACTCGCTGATGGTGACCAGGGTGACCTTGTCGGCCTGGTCACCCAGGTCGCCGAAGAACGCCGCGAGCGAGGTGGCCAGGTCACGGGCGTTGCCGAGCATCCGGCCGTTGGAGAGGTCACCGAGGTCGACGTGCATGTCCCAGTCGCCCTGGTCGACGGTGATCACCTCGGTGCCGACGTTGCCCCGGATGATCCGGGCCGCCGCGGCGAGGGCCTTGCCGAGGCTCGACCCGCCGTAGGAGTCACTGTGGTCCGGCTGCGCGACGGCCGGAGTGAGATCGGTGGTGGCCGTCAGCGTCGACCGGACCGCCGTGCCCATCGGGCTCCGGTCGTGGTCCCACAGGGTGTGCAGCGAGCGGCGGCGCTTCCCGGCGGGGTCGGTGTCCCACTCGTCGTCGGCCGCGATCGAGGCGCCGTCCAGCGAGCCGATCGTCATCAGCGGGACCGGACCGGTCAGCTCGGTCGGCGGGGTGCCGTTCACGAGACCGACACCTTGGAGCGGCGACCCCGTGGAGCCGGTCCCGACCAGCCGGTTCAGCCAGCCGACCCGGGCGCTGGACCCGGGATGGGCGTCCTCGACCTCCTCCATCGCGGAGAAGTGGGAGCGGTTGGCCGTCGTCAGCCCGGTGGCGTGGACCACCGCCAGGCTGCCGGCGTTCCACATCGGCAGCAGCGGCGCGAGCTTCGGGTGCAGACCGAAGCGCCCGTCGGTCGTGCCGGCGAGGAGCTGGTTCTGCGGGACGGCGATCGTGGGGCGAGCCGAGTAGTACCCGGGGTCGGCGTACGGCACGACCAGCGAGAGCCCGTCGGCGCCGCCACGCAGCGACAGCACCACCAGCACCGACGAGGCGGGCGACGGTGACGAGGCGGAGGCCGACACGGTGGCCGAGCCGACCATGAAGCTCGCACCACCCAGCGCCAGGGCACCGCGCAGCACGCTCCGCCGGCTCATCGCGGCGAACTCCGGACAACAGGCGCCGTCGTCGCCCGGCCGTGGGGAGGTCATCGGGTCCATGGGGTCACCGCCGGAGGAAGTCGGGAGAGTCGAAGAACGTCGTGAGCAGGCGGGGGAACAGCCACAGCATCACCGGGTGGTCCTTGGTCACCTGCTCGTGTGCACCGACCGCGACCGCCTCACGGCAGGCCTGCTGCAGCGTGGCGCTCGCGTGACGATGCAGGATCCGCTGCGCCATGTGGTCGACGAGCTGGTCGAACCTGGTCGTGGGCTTCGGCAGCCACGACGTGGGCGCTGGGTAGTGGATGCCCTTGCTGGGCCACCAGCCGCCGGCCATCGAGTAGTGGGTGCTCATCGAGCCCATCACGCGCGACGGCGAGGCCCACGCGGCACCGACGATCGGCTGGCCGTTGGGGGCCGGCCACGACATCGGCATCATCCCGATCGTGCTCGCCTGCCACAGCAGCTGGTGGGCGGCGCGGTCCTGGTCCACGGGCTTCGCGACCTTCACCCCCATCAGGCGGTACGTCGCCACCAGGTCGTTCTCCGGGTCCCGGATCTTGTCGCCGACCGAGTGCCGGAACTCCCTGGAACCGACGAGTGCCCGCAGCACCGGCTTGATCTGGGTGCCGTGCCGGAGGTAGACCCCCGCGAGGTGCTTCACCAGGGACCGGGGCGGGTTGTCGGAGACGAAGGCGATGGCGAGCTTGCCGGCGATGTGCTGCGCGGTCGCCGGGTGGTGCGCGAGGTAGCGCAGGTAGTCGCGGGTGACCTGGCGGCCGTCGCTCGAGCTGTTCGCGCTGTGGAACCCCAGCACCCGCACCGGCTTGCGGTAGTGCGAGCCCCGGTCGTAGAACGCTGCCCAGGTGTTCCACACGTCCACCCGCCACCCGGTCAGGATCCGCGCGGAGTCGACGACGTCCCGCTCGCGGTAGCCCGCGCCGAGCCCGACCGTGTGCAGCTCGAGCAGCTCCCGGCCCTGGTTCTCGTTGGGGTGGTCCTTGTCGGAGACCGCGTTGCCGAGGTACAGCCCCATCGCCGGATGCACGGCCACCGCCTGGAGCAACGACTCGAACGAGTCGAGCGCCCGGGCCCGGATCGCGTCGCCGTAGTGCTTGCGGTAGGTGAAGACGCCGTCGGCGCCGACCGGCACGTTGAAGTGGTTCTCCCAGAACTCCGTCATGGTCTCCAGCAGCTGGCGCTGGCTCTTCATCCGGCGCAGCAGCAGCCAGTTCTGGTAGTCGACCATCACCTCCCAGGCGTGGACCCGGCCGCTCTCGTTCTCGTCGGCGATCCGCGACGTCGACCACTGCAGATGGGGGAACCACGCGTCGAGCGCGCGACCCTCAGGGTCGTGCACCCGGCCCGGGTCGAGCTGCCACTCGAACCACTGCTGGGCGCCTCCGTGGGCTCGCACCTGCTTCGCGAGGCCGGGGGTGACGCCGTAGGCGAAGCGGCCGACGAGGTGGCGGGACTGTGCGGACAGCAGGTGAGCACCCGCGTGCCGGGAGGCGGCGTACGCCGTGTCCTCGAGCGACGCGGCGAGCGTGGCGCCGGCCGCCAGACCCGCGCCGGCGAGCACGGTACGCCGTGCGGCCGGGTGTCCCGGCGTCTCAGCCTCGGCCATGGTGGGGGGCTCTCCCGTCGTGCGGACGCCGCGATGGTGCCCCCCGGACCGGTGCGGCGAGGTGTCAGAGGTCGAGGACACGGTATTGCCAACCACATGCGAACGGAGGGAAAACAGTCACACTCCACGAGCGCCTCGCCCGCCTGGGCTGATCTCATACCCCCACCTGGGGGGTTCCGTTCCTGGATATGGCGGCTACGGTGGGATGACGATGGCTGGGGGAAGAGGTAGCACTCGGGCACCGTCGCGCACGCACCGCGGGCGACGGCGGTTCCGCGCGGCCGCGACACCGTGGTTCGTCGCAGGGCTCGCGGCGGCGATGGTAGGCGGCGCGCGCGTACCCAACCAGAGCGTCCTCGCGGACGGACCGACGCCGTCAGGCCCGGTCGCCGCGAGCAGCGTCGAGCAGCCGGTGACGGTGCCCCAGGGGTTCAAGATCCCCGGCGCCAGCGACGTCCGTGCCCCCGCCTCGGTCTCCCCGCCCGTCACACCTCCCTCCGGTCTGGGCACGCAGTCGATCCCCGAAGCGGCGCTCGCGGCGTACCAGCGGGCCGCCGTGGTCATCGACACCGCCGACCTGTCCTGCCACCTCGACTGGGCTCTGCTCGCCGGCATCGGCCAGGTCGAGTCCGACCACGGTCAGGTGGGCGGCAGCCACCTCAACGGGCACGGAGTGGCCCGTCCCTCGATCCTCGGCCCGCGCCTCGACGGCACCCACGGCACCTCCGTGGTGCGCGACACCGATGCCGGCCGCCTCGACGGTGACAAGCGCTTCGACCGTGCGGTCGGGCCGATGCAGTTCCTGCCGTCGACCTGGGCCGTGGTCGCGGTCGATGGCGACGACGACGGCAAGCGCAACGTGGAGGACATCGACGACGCCGCTCTCGGCTCAGCCGTCTACCTGTGCGCCGGCAACGGCGACCTCTCCACGAAGGCGGGGGCCGAGGCCGCCCTGCTGCGCTACAACCACAGCCAGGCGTACGTCGCGAAGGTGATGGGCATCGCGAACGCGCTGCGCCTGAACACCATCTTCACGACCGTCGACACCCGCCCGACCACCACGCAGGTCGTGGCGTTCCCCCACGTGGCGCACCAGGCACCGGCAGGCACGGATCCGTCGACGACGCCGACGTCCCACCCCACGTCGGACCCGCACCCGACCATCCACCCCGGTCCGGTGGGGGACCCGATCCCACCCGGTCCGACGTCGGGCCCGACGAGCGGTCCCACGACCGGCCCGACCGGCGACCCCACGGGCGACCCGACCGGCGACCCGACCGGCGACCCCACGGGCGACCCGACCGGCGACCCGACGACCGACCCGACACCGACACCGACCGATCCGCCGATCATCCCGGACCCCGTGCCCGCGGCGCTGGCCGACCTGACACCCGGTCAGATCCAGGCTCTCGATGACGGCTGGCTCGCGTGCGTCGGCACGCTCCCGGTCGACTGGACGCTCGACCAGATGCAGACCTGCCTGGCCGACGAGCTCGCCGTACCCGTCGACGACCCGAGCCTGCAGACGTTCCTGGGGTGGGCGGTCGACCAGGGTCTGGTGCCCGGTCGCGTCGAGCCCTCGGCCGCCCCGTAACCGCGCCGCCGATTCCTCCCTACCCACCAGTGCGTCGGTAGAGTCAGCGTCAGCATCTCCGAGTCCGAAGGACCCTGACCCGCCTATGGACGGCTCTGACAGTCGCCCTCTTCCCAGCTCTGCCTGCACCGCGGGTGATCTCTCGTGCTGACCCCCTGGATCCTCCTCGGCGTCTCGCTGCTCCTCGTGGTCGCGGCCGGCGTCTTCGTCGCCGCCGAGTTCTCGTTCGTGACGGTCGACCGCACCAAGGTCGCCCGTGCCGCCGCCGACGGTGACGCCGCCGCGGCCGGGGTGCAGCGCGCCCTCCGGTCGCTCTCGACCCAGCTCTCGGGAGCCCAGGTCGGCATCACCATCACCAACCTCGCGATCGGCTTCCTCGCCGAACCCGCGATCGCCCAGCTGATCGACGGCCCCCTGCTTGCCGCCGGGGTGCCCGAGGGAGCGGTCGCTCCGCTGGCCGTGGCCATCGGACTCATCGTGAGCTCGGTGGTGACCATGGTCTTCGCCGAGCTGGTGCCGAAGAACCTGGCGATCGCGCGCCCGATGGAGACAGCCCGCGCCACCCAGGGGTTCCAGCGCCTGTTCACGGCAGTCATGCGGCTGCCGATCCGGCTGCTCAACGGGTCGGCGAACGCGATCGTGCGGCGACTCGGGATCGAGCCCCAGGAGGAGCTGCGCTCGGCCCGGTCGTCCACCGAGCTCGCCTCCTTGATCTCGCGCTCCGGTGACGTGGGCACTCTCGACCCCGACACCGCCGAGCTGATGGAGCGCTCGGTGGAGTTCGGCAGCCGGACCGCGGGGGAGATCATGACTCCGCGGGTGCGCACGATCAGCCTCGAGACCAGCGACCGCGCCTGGTCGATCATCGAGCTCGCCCGCGACACCGGCCACTCCCGCTTCCCGGTGCTCGACCCCGACGACACCGTGGTCGGCACGGTGCACGTCAAGCACGCGGTCGCGCTGCCGATCCCGGAGCGACAGACGACCCGGGTCAAGCACCTGATGACCCGCCCGATCGTGGTCCCCGACTCCCTGCGGCTCGACCCGTTGCTGACGCTGCTGCGGCAGGAGGGGCAGCTCGCCGTCGTCCTCGACGAGTACGGCGACCAGGCGGGCATCGTGACCATCGAGGACGTGATCGAGGAGATCGTCGGCGACATCGCCGACGAGCACGACCGGCTGGGCGCCCGCGCCCGGCCACGCCCCGACGGCTCCTGGACCGTGTCCGGGCTGCTCCGCCCCGACGAGGTCGAGGACCTCACCGGCATCGAGCTGCCCGACCACGAGGACTACGACACCATCGCCGGGCTGGTGCTCCAGGTCCTCGGCCGGATGCCCGAGCTCGGTGACGTCGCCGAGGTACCGGTGCCGGACCGCTCCGACCCCGACCAGCCCGAGCGCCAGCAGCTCGCCGTGCTGACCGTCGAGCACATGGACGGGCTGCGCATCGACGGGCTCTCGCTCCGGCTGCTGGACGGGACCGACGGGGCGGCCGGCGGGAGTGGGTCCGCATGAGCAGCACCACGGCGGTCCTCCTCGCGATCCTCCTCATCCTCGGCAACGCGTTCTTCGTGGCCTCGGAGTTCGCCCTCGTCTCCGCACGGCGTAGCCAGATCGAGCCGCGCGCCGAGGAGGGCAACCGGTTCGCCCGCACCACGCTGCGCGCCATGGAGAACATGTCGCTGGTGATCGGCGTCAACCAGCTGGGCATCACCGTGTGCTCGCTGGTGCTGGGTGCCGTGGCGGAGCCGACGGCGGCCCACCTCCTCGAGCCGCCGCTCACGGCGTTGGGCGTCCCGGAGTCCTTCGTCCACCCGATCGCCTTCGCGGTCGGCCTGGCCGTCGTGGTCTACCTCCACGTCGTGATGGGCGAGATGATCCCCAAGAACATCGCCCTGGCCGGCCCGGACCGCGCCGCACTGGTGCTGGGCACCCCGATCTGGGCGATCGTCTCGGTGACCCGGCCCGTGATCACCGGCATCAACGCCCTCGCCTCGGGCGTGCTGCGGGGGTTCGGCGTACGCCTGATGGACGAGGTGAGCTCGACGTACACCCGCGAGGAGGTCGCCGCCCTCGTCGAGGAGTCCCGCGGCGAGGGCCTGCTCGAGGACGGGGAGTACGACCGGCTCTCGGGCGCCCTCGGCTTCACCGAGAAGACGGTCGAGACCGTCTTGATGCGCCCGGAGACCCTCCAGACCGTACGCCGGGGCTCGACCGGCGCCGACGTCGAGGCGCTCTGCGCGGCGACCGGGTTCAGCCGGTTCCCGGTGGTGGGCGACGACGGCGACCTGCTCGGCTACCTCCACATCAAGGACGTGCTCGAGACGGACGAGAAGCGGCGCCAGGCGGTGGTCGAGGACAAGTGGATCCGGCCCTTCGCACTGGTCCACGACAACGACCTCCTGCACGACACGCTGGAGAAGCTGCAACGGCGTGGCGCGCACATGGCGCGGGTCGTCGACGCCTCCGGAACCACCCTCGGGGCAGCCACCCTGGAGGACGTGATCGAGGAGCTGGTGGGCGAGATCCGCGACAGTGCGCATCTCGAGTCACCGACACCTCGCAACGGCGGGGGGACGCGTGGGACGGACGGTTAGGGTGTCCCCGGCGGAGCTGACGGGTCAGAGCGAGGTCGGAGCGGGGAAGGTGCAGTCGACGGTGGCGGACGAGGCGACACGCGAGTCACGCGTGTGGACCGTCCCGAACGCGCTCAGCATGCTGCGGCTGCTCGGCGTACCGCTGTTCCTGTGGCTCGTGCTCGGCCCCGAGGCCGACGGCTGGGCGCTGGGGGTGCTGGCCCTCTCCGGCCTTACCGACTACCTCGACGGCTACCTCGCCCGTCGTCTCCACCAGACCTCCCGGCTCGGCCAGATCCTCGACCCGGTGGCCGACCGGCTGTACATCCTGGCGGTCGTGGTCGGACTGGCCCTGCGCGACATCGTGCCGTGGTGGTTCGCGGTGATCCTTCCGCTGCGTGACGTCCTGCTCTGGGGCCTGGTGCCCATCCTCCGCACGCGCGGCTACAGCGCCCTGCCGGTCCACTTCCTCGGCAAGGCCGCGACCTTCAACCTCCTCTACGCCTTTCCCCTGCTCCTGCTCGGCGACGGCACCGGTGCGGCGGCGACGCTGGCCAAGGTGTTCGGCTGGGCCTTCGCCGGCTGGGGGATCGGGCTCTACTGGTGGGCCGGCATCCTCTACGCCTACCAGGTCTACAAGCTGGTGAAGTCCACCGATCCCCGGGCGGTGGCCCATGGTTGAGACACCGACCGCACCGTCCGGACCCCGTCCCGAGCAGACGATGCCGCTGCTCGCCCTGATCACCCAGCGATCGCTCGACGCCGACTACGAGTACGTCGCCGCCCGCAAGCGCGCCGCCGGGCAGGACCCGTCCGTGCGCCAGGTGCCGCGTCGTACGGCGGCGATCGTGCTGCTCGCCTTCGGGCTCCTCGTCACCGTGGCTGCGGTCCAGACCTCGCGCAACGCGTCGGTCGACGCAGCCAGCCGTAGCAGCCTGATCGACCAGATCAACCTGCGCCGCCAGGCGGTCGCCGACCAGCAGCGACAGCTGTCGAGGCAACAGGCCGACCAGCTCGCGCTGCAACGCTCGCTCACCCGCGTGAACACAACGACCCAGGCCACGCAGGCACGGCTCGCCCGGGTCCGGGCGCGCACCGGCTTCGGGGTGGTCAAGGGCTCCGGCGTCCAGGCGACGGTGGCCAGCGCGCCCGGGAGCGACGACAACGAACTGGTCCGTGACTCCGACCTCTCGCTCCTCACCGACGCCCTGTGGGCCGCAGGCGCCCAGGCGATCAGCGTCAACGGCGAGCGCCTCACCGTGCTGAGCTCGTTCCGCAACGTCGGGATCGGGATCCTGGTCAACTCGCGGCCGGTGAACCCGCCGTACGTCTTCGACGTGATCGGCGACTCGGCGACGCTGCCGGCCAACCTGCTGTCGAGCTCGGTGGGCGGCCAGTGGTACGCCCTCAAGAACAGCCTCGGTTTCAGGTTCGAGGTCCATGACGCCGGGAGCCTCACGCTGCCGGCGGCCGAGTCACCCGACCTGCGGTCGGCCCGCCCGGCCGGCCCCGATGACCTAGCCACTCGTACGCAGGGGGGAAGCGCCTCATGATCGCCGCACTCGGACTCCTCGTCGGTGTCGTCCTGGGGTTGATCTTCACGCCCGACGTCCCCGCGGGCCTCGACCCGTACCTGCCGATCGCCGTCGTCGCGGCTCTCGACGCCGTCTTCGGCGCCCTCCGCGCCTACCTCGAGGGGATCTTCGACGACAAGGTGTTCGTCGTCTCCTTCCTCAGCAACGTCGTGATCGCGGCCGCGATCGTCTACCTCGGCGACAAGCTCGGCGTCGGCGGGCAGCTGTCGACCGGCGTGATCGTGGTCCTCGGCATCCGGATCTTCTCCAACGTCGCGCAGATCCGGCGGTACGTCTTCCATGCCTGACGAGCTTCCCGACCGGATCGACGACGGGCCCGAAGTCCCGACCGGCGACCGGGCCGACAACCGGGCCGACAACCAGGCCGACAACCAGCCTGCGGAGGTCGGGCTCCAGCGGCTGCGCGACGCCCTGCTCCGGCCGTCGCGCGCCCAGGCCGTCGTCGGTGTCCTGCTGGCCGCCCTCGGTTTCGCCGCGATCATCCAGGTCCGCACCAACACCACGGACAACGCCTTCGCCGGCTACCGCGAGCAGGACCTCGTCAACGTGCTGTCCGGGCTGGCCGGCGCCTCCCAGCGCGCCCAGACCGAGATCAACCAGCTCGAGGCGGCCCGGCGCCAGCTCGAGGCCAGCCGCCAGGCCCAGAGCGCCGCACTTTCCGCGGCGCAGAAGCAGGAGGAGGAGCTGGGCATCCTGGCGGGCCTGGTCCCCGTCACCGGACCCGGCATCCGCGTCACGGTGACCGAGGGACCACAACACATCGACGTCGACTCCGTGCTCGACACGATCGAGGAGCTCCGCTCCGCCGGCGCCGAGGCGATGCAGGTCAACGGCAAGGTGCGCCTGGTCGCCCAGAGCTCGGTCCAGGCGACGCCGGCGGGCCTGGAGATCGACGGGACCCAGCTCAGCTCGCCGTACGTCTTCGACGTGATCGGCGACCCGCACACCCTGCAGGGCGCCCTCAGCCTGTTCGACGGCCCGATCTCGCAGTTCAAGGACTCCGGTGCCACCGTCGACGTCCAGCCGGAGAAGGCGCTCGACATCACCGCTCTCCACAAGGCTTCCTCGTAGGAGTCCGCCCGACCGACTGACCACCCCCTACGAGCAGAGGCGTCCTCCCGGTAGCCTGCCGGGCATCGCCGTCGCCCTCGCGAGGGCCCGTGCACCATCGAGACCGAACCATCGAGAAGGAGAGCCGTGTACCCCGACGACCTGAAGTACACCGCGGAGCACGAGTGGGTCCGGACGCCAGGAGAGACCGAGGGTTCGGTGCGGGTCGGGATCACCCACTTCGCCCAGGACGCGCTGGGCGACATCGTCTACGTCTCCCTGCCGGCCGTGGGCGACACGATCTCGGCTGGAGCCGCCTGTGGCGAGCTCGAGTCGACCAAGTCGGTCAGCGACGTGTACGCGCCGGTCAACGGCGAGGTGGCCGCGGTCAACGAGAGCCTCGACGCGACCCCCGAGCTGGTCAACAGCGACCCGTACGGCGGCGGCTGGCTCTACGAGGTCGTGCCGGCCGATGCCTCGAGCCTGGACGACCTGATGGACTCCGCGGCGTACCAGGCGACCCTCGGGGAGTAGCCGGGGGAGTGCCGGCGGACGACTCTGGCACGCCTGTGCGAAGTCGCGCACGGCTGAGGACCTGCCTGATAAGTTCGCAGCAACCATCAACCTCAACCCCCTGCTGAGGGTTCGGACAGGAGACGATCACCGATGCCGTACTGCACCAACTGCGGCAACGCGAACCCCGCCGAGGCGCGCTTCTGCTCGCAGTGCGGGTCACCGCTGGCGCCCGAGGGTGCGGGTGACTCGACCGCGACCATCAGCATCGCCGGCGCCGAACGCGCGGAGATCTCCTCCGACCGACAGCTCAACCCCGTCGACGCGGCCGCGGTGGATGCCCTGCCCGTCGGCAGCGCGCTGCTGGTCGTGCAGCGTGGCCCCGGGGCGGGCAGCCGCTTCCTGCTCGACAAGGACGTCGTCACCGCCGGCCGTCACGCCGACAGCGAGATCTTCCTCGACGACGTGACCGTGTCCCGCCGGCACGCGACCTTCACCCGGGAGGGCGACACGTTCACCGTCGCCGACGCCGGCAGCCTCAACGGCACCTACGTGAACCGCGACCGGATCGACACCGTCCTCCTCAAGGACACCGACGAGGTCCAGATCGGCAAGTACCGCCTGGTGTTCTTCCAGGGCCACGAGAGCCCGTGACTCCCAGTCCACGGCGTTCTTCGCCTCCTCGGGTCCGCTCCGCCGTCGACCAACGCTGCGGGGACGCCGGATGACCGAGTCGTTCGGGGCGGGGGCCGCGGCTGCGGGCCGCGTGCGGCTCAACATCGGGGAGGTCCTCGACCGCCTGCGCCCCGACTTCCCGGGCGTGACCATCCCCAAGATCCGCTTCCTGGAGGACAAGGGCCTGGTCAAGCCCGAACGTACGCCGTCGGGCTACCGCAAGTTCTCCGTCGAGGACATCGAGCGGCTGCGCTACGTCCTGCGGATGCAGCGCGACCACTACCTACCGCTGCGGGTGATCGGCGAGCACCTCGACGCCATCGACCGCGGCCTCGCGCCGCCGCCGATCGAGCCCGTGGTGCCGACCGTGCCGACCGTGGCGCTGGCCGCGGACGGTCTGCCGTCGGCGGAGTCGTTCACCCGCCGCGACCAGGTCCGCCTCTCCCGCAAGGAGCTCCTCAAGATCGCGGAGGTCTCCGAGGAGCTCCTGGCCCAGCTCGAGCAGTTCGGACTGGTCACGCCCCGCACCGGCACCGGCCACTACGACACCGACGCCCTGGTGATCGCCACGACCGCCCGCGAGCTCGCGGACTTCGGCTTCGAGCCGCGCCACCTGCGCGCGTTCAAGACCTCGGCGGACCGCGAGGTCGGCCTGGTCGAGCAGGTGGTCGCACCCCACAAACGCGGCCGAGACGCCGCCGCCCGGGCGCGGGCCGACGAGGCGGTCAGCGAGATCGCGGCCCTCTCCGTGCGCCTGCACGCCACCTTGGTGAAGGCCGGGCTCCGGGCCACCTGACCTGCCTCACCGACCCGCCCGGGCGCCCGTGGGTACGGGGGTAGTGTGGAAGCCATGCGCGAGGTCGACGTCCTGGGTGTGCGGGTCGAGATGCCGTCGAACAACCCGATCGTGCTGCTGCGCGAGGTGGAGGGTCAGCGGTACCTCCCGATCTGGATCGGGGCGGTCGAGGCGACCGCCATCGCCTTCGCCCAGCAGGGCGTCGTACCACCGCGTCCGTTGACCCACGACCTGCTCAAGGACGTGCTGGAGTCGACCGGCAACGAGCTCACCGAGGTGCACATCACCGAGGTCAAGGACGGCATGTTCTTCGCGACGCTGGTCCTCGCCTCGGGGGTGGAGGTCAGCGCGCGGCCGTCGGACTCGATCGCGCTCGCGCTGCGCACCGGGAGCCGGATCCTCTGTGCCGACGAGGTGCTGGCCGAGGCCGGCCTCGACGCGCCGGCCGAGCAGGAGGACGAGGTCGAGAAGTTCCGCGAGTTCCTCGACCAGGTCTCGCCCGAGGACTTCGAGTCCCGCTGAGCCGAGCCTCAACCATCACCCTCAAGCAGAGGTTGAGGGTTGCGACACGCCGCTTCGCTCTTTGACGAGCCTCACCCACAGGCTTACCTTGAACTGTCCTCGTTGTAACTCCACCGGTGTGGTTGCCACCGCAACCGCACGGTTTCCCCAGGGGTCACGCAGCACGAGGTAGCCGACGGAGGTCGTAGTGAACGACAACGAGCAGCACGCGGGCCAGCAGCAGGCCGGCCAGGCCGAGGCCCAGCTGGCGGCCGACGCGGCGGAGGAGCAGGGTCTGCTCTTCACCGACGACGTCTCCCCGCTGCCCAGCGACACCGGCTACCGCGGCCCGACCGCGTGCAACGCCGCCGGCATCACCTACCGCCAGCTGGACTACTGGGCCCGCACCGGGCTGGTCGAGCCGACCGTGCGTGGCGCCACCGGGTCGGGGTCCCAGCGGCTCTACTCCTTCCGCGACATCCTGATCCTCAAGGTGATCAAGCGCCTGCTCGACGCCGGCATCTCGCTGCAGCAGATCCGCACCGCCGTCCAGCACCTCCGCACCCGTGGCACCGACGACCTGACCCGCGTCACGCTGATGAGCGACGGCGCCTCGGTCTACGAGTGCACCAGCAGCGACGAGGTCATCGACCTGCTCCAGGGCGGCCAGGGCGTCTTCGGCATCGCCATCGGCGGGGTCTGGCGCGAGATCGAGGGCACCCTGTCCGAGCTGCCCAGCGAGCGCACCGTCGACGACCAGCCCGCGAACAACGCCGCCGACGAGCTCGCCGCCCGCCGCGCCGCCCGCAAGCTGGGCTGACGCCCCATCGGCGCCTGCCCCCGTGCGGGGCGGCGTCTTTCGTGCCGTTTGGGACCAAACGGCAGCTTCAGCCCGTGGAATCGTGCCGTTTGGGACCAAACGGCACCCCTCGAGGCCCGCGGCGCCGATGTCGGTACGGCGGGGGACCGCGGGTTAGACTTACCCCGCTGACAATCCCGCACGGGAGAGTCTCTGCCCGGGTCCGCGCCACACGGCGTACGCCCGGGATCGGAGCGCCGAAGGGGCAACCCCTCCCCGGAACCTCTCAGGCGCCAGGACCGTGCGGAGCAGGCAACTCTGGAGCGCACGCGACAGAGGGGGAGGCGAATCGACCCGTCGAGGAGCCACCCGTGAACCTGCAGCAGACCTTCGCCGATCGCCACCTCGGCCCCCGCGCCGACGACGTCGCCCGGATGCTCGAGACCGTCGGCTTCGACTCGCTCGACGACCTGATGGACGCCGCGGTGCCGGGCTCCATCGCGTCGCGCAGCCTCGACCTGCCCGAGCCGCTCTCGGAGCACGACGCCGCGCGCGAGCTGCGCCGGATCGCCGCCGCCAACCGGCCGGCCGAGTCGATGATCGGCCTGGGCTACCACGCCACGATCACCCCGCCCGTGATCCGGCGCAACGTGCTCGAGGACCCGAGCTGGTACACCGCCTACACGCCGTACCAGCCCGAGATCTCGCAGGGCCGCCTCGAGGCGCTGCTCAACTTCCAGACCGTGATCGGCGACCTCACCGGCCTGCCGACCGCCAACGCCAGCCTGCTCGACGAGGGCACCGCCGCGGCCGAGGCGATGACGCTCGTACGCCGTGCCCAGCGCGGTGCGACCGGCCCGTTCGTGGTCGACGCCGACGCGCTCCCGCAGACGATCGAGGTCATCCACACCCGGGCCGCCGCGATGGGCATCGAGGTGGTCGTGGCCGACCTCGCGGAGGGACTCCCGGACGGCGACCTGTCCGGCGTCCTCGTGCAGTACCCCGGCGCCTCCGGTCGGATCCTCGACCCCCGGCCGGTGATCGAGGCCACGCATGAGCGGGGCGCGCTGGCCGTGGTCGCGGCCGACCTGCTGGCCCTGACCCTGCTGGAGTCGCCCGGACACCTCGGCGCCGACGTGGTCGTCGGCTCCTCCCAGCGCTTCGGCGTCCCGATGTTCTACGGCGGCCCGCACGCCGGCTTCATGTCCGTCTCCGCGGGGCTCGAGCGACACCTGCCCGGCCGCCTGGTCGGGGTCTCCGTCGACGCCGAAGGGCGGCCCGCCTACCGCCTCGCCCTGCAGACCCGCGAGCAACACATCCGCCGCGACAAGGCGACGTCCAACATCTGTACCGCTCAGGTCCTCCTCGCCGTCGTCGCGTCGATGTACGCCGTGTACCACGGTCCCGAGGGCCTGCGCGCGATCGCCGAGCAGATCAAGGACCACGCCCGCGGCCTCGGCGGCATGCTCCGACGGAGCGGGGTCGAGGTGGTGCATGACCGGTACTTCGACACCCTGCTCACACACGTGCCCGGTCGGGCCGCCGAGATCGTTGCCGCCGCGCGGGCGGAGGGCGTCCAGGTCCGGTACGTCGACGACGACCACGTCGGGCTCTCTGTCGGCGAGACCTTCGACGCGGCCGCCTTCGGGGCGGTGCTGCGGGCGTTCGGCGCCGACGACGCGGGGACGCACTCCGTCAGCACCGTGGAGACGATTCCCGAAGCGCTGGCCCGCACCACGCCGTACCTCACCCATGAGGTCTTCTCCACCCACCGCTCGGAGACGCAGATGCTGCGCTACCTGCGGCGGCTCTCGGCCCGCGACTACGCGCTCGACCGCGGCATGATCCCGCTCGGCTCGTGCACGATGAAGCTCAACGCCACGACCGAGATGGAGCCGGTCTCGATGCCCGGCTTCGCCGACCTCCACCCGTTCGCGCCGGCGGAGGACGCCCAGGGATACCGCGAGCTGATCGAGCAGCTCGAGTCGTGGCTGGCCGAGGCGACGGGCTACGACCGCGTCTCGATCCAGCCGAACGCCGGTTCGCAGGGTGAGCTGGCCGGGCTCCTGGCGATCCGCGGCTACCACCGCGCGCGGGGCGACGAGGGTCGCACGGTCTGCCTGATCCCGTCCTCGGCCCATGGCACCAACGCCGCCTCGGCGGTGATGGCCGGCATGAAGGTCGTGGTCGTGAAGGCCGCCGACAACGGCTCGGTCGACCTCGACGACCTGCGCGCGAAGTGCGCGGAGCACCCCGACGAGATCGCCGCGATCATGGTGACCTACCCGTCCACCCACGGCGCCTACGAGGACACGATCACCCAGCTGTGCGCGATCGTGCACGACGCGGGTGGCCAGGTGTACGTCGACGGCGCCAACCTCAACGCGCTCCTCGGCCACGCCCGGCCCGGTGAGTTCGGTGGCGACGTCTCCCACCTCAACCTGCACAAGACCTTCTGCATCCCGCACGGCGGCGGCGGACCGGGCGTCGGCCCGGTCGGCGTGCGGGCCCACCTGGCGCCGTACCTCCCGAGCCACGGGCAGCACCCCGACCCCGCCCAGCGCGAGGGCATCGGCGCGATCAGTGCGGCGCCGTACGGCTCGGCGGGGATCCTGCCGATCTCGTGGGCCTACGTGCGGATGATGGGGGCGGACGGCCTACGCCGGGCCACTGCCACCGCGGTGCTGTCGGCCAACTACGTCGCGGCCCGGCTCGACGACTCGTTCCCCGTGCTCTACAAGGGTCACGGCGGGCTGGTCGCCCACGAGTGCATCCTCGACCTGCGCGGCCTCACCAAGGCCTCGGGCGTCACCGTCGACGACGTCGCCAAGCGACTCGTCGACTACGGCTTCCACGCGCCGACCATGTCGTTCCCGGTCGCCGGCACCCTGATGGTCGAGCCGACCGAGTCCGAGGACCTCGCCGAGATCGACCGGTTCTGCGACGCGATGCTGGCCATCCGCGCCGAGATCGAGCAGGTCGAGCGAGGCGAGTGGAGCGTCGACAAGTCGCCCTTGCGCGGGGCACCCCACACGGCCCGGGCGATCGTCGGCGACTGGGACCGCGCCTACCCGCGCGAGGTCGCGGTGTTCCCGACCGGCCCCGACCCCGACAAGTACTGGCCGCCCGTCGCCCGGATCGACCAGGCGTACGGCGACCGGCACCTGGTCTGCTCCTGCCCGCCGCCCGAGGCGTTCGCCGAGGCCATGGAGGACTGACCCCGTTCGGCTGTTCCACCGTTCAGCCGAAGTCGCCATACTCAGGGTCGTGCCCCTTCCTCGCCTGTTCGGCCCGGCCCTGTTGACGCTCTCGCTCGCGACCGGCGTGCTGGTGGTGGCCTCGGCACCCGCCGGTGCCCGGGCGGAGAGGTCCGTGGCGCCCACCGTGCAGGTCTCGGTGATGACCCAGAACATCTTCTACGGCGGGGACGACTACCAGCTGTCGACCGGGCAGTTCTGCCCGGTCGCGGACGCGTGTCCGCACGCGCTGCACCGACTCGCCCACATCATCGCCGCCAGCGGCGCGGATGTCGTCGGCGTCCAGGAGGCCGAGCGCAACACCCGGCGGCTCGCCGGCCTGCTCGGCTGGCACGCCAGTCCGCAGGCACACGTGATCTCGCGGTTCCCGATCCTGGAGCCGCCGCACAGCCATGGTGTGTTCACCTACGTCGAGCCGACGCCCGGCCGCGTGATCGCCGTCGCCAACACCCACCTGCCGTCCACGCCGTACGGTCCGTACCGGGTGCGCGCCGGCTGGTCGCACCAGCGGGTCCTGAAGCTGGAGCGCTCCCTGCGCCTGCCCGCGCTGGCGCCGGTCCTGAAGCGGCTGCCGCGGCTCGCTGCCCGGGGCATCCCGGTCTTCCTGACCGGTGACTTCAACAGCCCGTCGTACCTCGACTGGACGCCGAAGGTCGCCCGCGCCCGGGCCGACGTGCCGTACGCCGTCCGGTGGCCGGCCAGCAAGGCCCTGGCGCAGGTCGGCTTCCGTGACTCCTACCGCGACGCCCACCCCGACCCGGTCGCCGATCCCGGGTTCACGTGGTCTCCCGGCGGCCCGGAGACGCTCAAGCACGACTTCCCCGACCGGATCGACTGGGTGCTCCACGCCGGGCCGGCGACGACGACCTCGAGCCGCCTGGTGGGAGAGCGCGGCAACCCACAGGTCGACCTGGCCTTCCGGGCGCCGTACCCCACGGACCACCGCGGTGTCGTCTCGACGTTCGACGTGACGCCGGCACCCGCGCCCGCGCTGGTCTCGCCGGGCCAACGCCGCGTGGTCACCGGGCCGACCGGGCTCCACGTGCGCTTCCACGCGCAGGGAACGCCGCAGGAGGCGATCGGCCTGCTGGCGGACCGCCGGTCGGCCGAGCCGGTACGCGTGGTCTCCACCCAGGAGCGCCAGGACGGGGTGGTGCGGATCCGGACCGCGCACCTGACCCCGGGCCGGTACGACGTGGTGCTGATCGACACGGCGAGCGGAGACACCGAGGCGACCGCGCCGGTGTGGGTCTACCGGCCCCACAGCCACGCGCGCCTCGCCACGGACCGCCGGACGTACCGCGTCGGAACCTCGATCAAGGTGAGCTGGACCCGCGCACCGGGCAACAACCTCGACTGGATCGGGCTGTACCGGTGTCACCGCACCTGCGGCGGGCCGGGGAGCTATCTGGTCTACCGCTACACCCGGACCGACATCGAGGGCCGGGCGACGTTCGGCCGAAGCGTGTACCTCGGCGAGGGCTCAGTGTCGTGGCCGCTGCCGCCCGGGCAGTACGTCGCGCGCCTGCTCGTCGACGACAGCTACCACTCGCGCGGCATCTCGCCCCGGTTCCGGATCGTGGGGCGCTGACCCCCTCGCCCTGGGGCCTGGACTCACCTGCCCCCACCCTTCCGCGGTGGCGGTGAATCCCTGCCGTTTGGTCCCAAACGGCAGGTCCAGGCGCCGAGATGTTGCCGTTGGGGACCAAACGGCAACAGTCGCAGGAGCCCACTCGCCAGGGTGGGGTGGCTCAGCGCGCCTGGGAGACGCTCGACATGTTGAACTCGGGCACCCGGAGCGCTGGCATGGCGGTGCGCGAGAAGTAGTCGTCGCCCCACTCGCGGCTGAACGCCGGTCCGGTGGCCGAGGCGTGCGTGAAGCGTCGCAACAGGTCGAGCGGGCTCTCGTTGAACCGGAAGTTGTTGACGGCGCCGGTGATCTCGCCGTTCTCGACCAGGTACACCCCGTCCCGGGTCAGCCCGGTCAGCAGGAGGTTCTGCGGGTCCACCGCGCGGATGTACCACAGACAGGTCAGCAGCAGCCCGTGCTCGGTGCCGGCCACGAGATCGTCGAGGCTGCCGGTCGCGCCCTCGATCTCGAGGACGAGGTTGTCGATGGCCGGGGTGACCGGTTGGCCGGTGAGTGCGGCCGTCTCACGGGTCTGCCTCAGTGCCGCGAGCCGGCCGTGGTCGAGCCAGGCGGTGCGGCCGAGCGGCAGACCGTTGTCGAAGACCGACTCGTCGTCGCCGGATGACGCCACAACGACGTGGGGAGCGCACTCGAGCCCCGGGTACGCCGGGTCGGAGGAGAGCGTGACCTCCGGGCGGACCATCTCGTCGCCGATCCGGGTGCCACCCCCGCGCCGGCTGTACACGGACTGGCCGTCGTGGGCGTCGCGAGCCCCGGCGTACCAGTAGGCGTCGATCATCAGGTCTGCCACGGCGGTCGGCGGCAGGATCGTGTCGTAGCGGCCGGCCGGTAGGTCGACCGTCCGTTGCGCCCACCCGAGCCGCTGCTCGAGCGTCGCCTCGACCGCCAGCGCGTCGACGCCGACGAAGTCACGGGTCGCGCCACCGGTCCAGGCACTGCTGGACAGGTCTGCTGTTTTCCCGGTGCACGCGTAGTGCCCGGTCGGCTGCTCGTGCCGGAGTCGCAGGCCGGTCGAGGAGCCGACGTACGTCGTGGTCACGTGGTGGTCGACGAACCCGTAGAGGATCCGACCACCGGCTCGTGCCCGGCCGAACGCCTCGCCCAGGGCCGGCGCGAAGGTGTCGAAGACGTGCACGTCCGTCTCGCCCGGGGCGTCGCTCCACGCGTCGTCGGCGGTGCCGTCCACGAGGTCGTTGGCGTCGGCCGCCGGGTCGGCGGCACGCGCCGCGGCATCGGCGGCCCCGACGAGGGCGCCCACCTGGTCCAGCGACGCCGCGCTGCCGGACACGGACCCGACGCTCACGCCACCGGACCTCCGGGCGAACGCCACCACGGTGACGGCGATGCCCCGCATGACGCCGTTCGTGGTCAGCGTGTTGTTGGCCCAGCGCAGGTTGGCGCTGGTGGCGTGGCGGGCGATGACGATGCAGTCGTCGGCGGTCGAGGAGGCGAGTGCGTGCTCGACCAGTTGCTGCACGGTGGCGGGCACGACCATCAGTGGGCTCCCTCGTCCTGGGTGTTGAGGATCCTGATGCCTCGGAACAGGGCGCTGGGGCAGCCGTGGCTCACCGACGCCACCTGGCCGGGCTGGGCCTTGCCGCAGTTGAAGGCGCCGCCGAGCACCCAGGTGTCGGGGCCGCCGACGGCCTCCATCGAGCCCCAGAAGTCCGTCGTCGTCGCCTGGTACGCCGCGTCGCGCACCTGACCGGCGAGCCGCCCCTCCTCGATCCGGTAGAACCGCTGGCCGGTGAACTGGAAGTTGAAGCGCTGCATGTCGATCGACCACGACTTGTCGCCGACGACGTACAGCCCCTGCTCCACGCGTCCGATCAGGTCCTCGGTCGTCACGTCGTCCGCGGCCGGCTGGAGCGAGACGTTCGCCATCCGCTGGATCGGGATGTGGCCGGAGGAGTCGGCGTAGGCACAGCCGTTGGAGCGGCCGTCGTTCAGCTCGGGATGCAGCGCGCCCATCGGCCGGTCGAGCTGGTAGCCGACGAGCACCCCGTCGCGGACGATGTCCCAGCTCTGGGTCTCGACGCCCTCGTCGTCGTAGCCGATGGTGGCAAGGCCATGCTCGACCGTACGGTCGCCGGTCACGTGCATCACCGGAGAGCCGTACTGCAACGTGCCGAGCCGGTCGATCGTCGCGAACGACGTGCCGGCGTAGTTGGCCTCGTAGCCCAGCGCCCGGTCGAGCTCGGTGGCGTGCCCGATCGACTCGTGGATGGTCAGCCAGAGGTTGCTCGGATCGATGACGAGGTCGAGCACGCCGGCCTCGACGGTCTTGGCGACCAGCTTCTCGTCGAGCAGCTCCGGCACCTCGGCCAGCTCGGCGTCCCAGTCCCAGGCCCCGTCGGAGACCGAGCCGACGACGTACTCCCAGCCGCGTCCGGCGGGCGGCGCGATCGAGCTCATGTCGTCGAAGGTGCCGGTGCTGTCGTCGGCGCCCATCGCGGTGAACCACGGCAGCAGCCGGACCCGCTGCTGGGTGGTGCGGGTGCCGGCGAGGTCGGCGTAGTACTTGTTCTCGCGCACCTGGATCAGGTCGGCCGTCGCGTGGGCGACCGCCGGATGGCGACGCAGCCGCTGGGACCAGTCGACCAGCACCGCGGCCTTCTCGGCGACCGGCACGTCGAACGGGTCGACGTCGTACGACGAGACCCACTCGACGTCGTCGTAGACCGGCTCGGGGGCGATCTCGACCGGAACGGTCGTCATCGCGGCAGACACCCGTGCGACGGCCACCGCCGTCTCGGCGACCCGCACGGCCTCCTCCGCGGTGAGGTGGACGCCGGAGGCGAAGCCCCAGGCGCCGCCGTGCACGACCCGCACGGCGAAACCAAGATCCTCCACGTCGCCGACTCCCTGGACGGCGCCGTCACGCACCCGCACGTCCTGGTAGCGGACCCGCTCGAAGCGGAAGTCGGCGTGACTCGCGCCGAGGTCGCGGGCGCGGGAGAGCGCCGCGTCTCCGAGGGCGCGGTAGGGGAGTGCGGTGAATCCGGGGTCGAGACCTGGCATGCCTCCGAACCTAGCGGGGTCAGCAGGAGACCCGGACCGTGGACCCCGTGCGCGCCTTGGTCACCACCAGCTGGGTCGGGATCCGGTCGCGCATCTCCGCCACGTGGCTCACCACGCCGACCGCCCGGCCGTTCTCGCGGAGGGTGTCGAGGATGTCGAGGACGTCGTCGAGGGTCTCGGCGTCGAGGGAGCCGAAGCCCTCGTCGACGAAGAGGGTGGCGAGGTCGGCCCCGCCGGCCTCGTGAGCCACCACGTCCGCCAGTCCCAGAGCGAGGGCCAGGGAGACCACGAAGGTCTCACCGCCGGACAGGGTCGCGGGGTCGCGGCTCTCGCCCGACCAGTCGTCGCGGACGACGAGGCTGAGGCCGCCGCGGGACTCGCCGGCGCCGCGCTGCCCGACGTGCTCCAGGGAGTAGCGCTGGTCGCTCATCCCGGCGAGGCGCGCGTTGGCCGCGGCGACGACCTGCGTCAGCCGGTAGGCCAGGACGTACGCCGAGAGCCGCATCTGCAGGCGGTTGTCCGGCGCCTTGCCCTCGGCGAAGGCAGACACGGCCGTGGCGAGCTCGAGCTGCTCACGCACGGGCGTCCAGGCAGTCGAGAGCCAGCCGCAGCTCGTCGGCCAGCCCGAGCACGCGGACGTGCCGGCGGGAGGCGACCTGCCGGGTCGCGCGCGCCTGCTCGAGAGCGGTGGCCGCTGCGCGCCGGCTGGTCTCGAGCGCCTCCAGGTCGGGCTCGGGCGTGCCGAGGAGCTGTCGCGCGCCCGGCTCGGCGAGCACGGTCTCGGCTGCGGTGAGGGCGGACCGGTGGCTGCGGACCCGGTCGTCGAGCCGGGCGAGCTCGTCGGCCGCCAGCTCACAGCGACGCGCGGAGGCAGTGTCGTCGAAACCCGCCTCGAGGGCGGCCCGCGTGAGGGCCAGCTCGGCCTCGTCGAGCGCGCCCACAGCGGCGGCGCGGGCGGCGAGGGCCTCGCACGCTCCGTTTGCCGACGCATGACGCACCTCGAGCTGCTCGACGGCCTGCGCCAGGGCGGGGTGCTCGCCACGGGCGCCGGCCACCTGGTCCTCGAGCTCGGCAGCCTGCGCGTGCAGATGCTCCAGCGTGGTGGTCAGCTCCGCGGCCCTGATGCGGCGTACGTCGCTCTCGTCGGCGAGAGCACCGGCACGGCGCTGAGCCTCGGTGAGCTGTGCGGTGAGCGCGGCGTGACGGGCGGCCTCGGTCCGTGTCTCGGACAGCACTCGCTCGGCGGCGTCGACCGCGCTGTCGAGGTCGTCGGCCGCCACCGCCGCGGCCGCCGCGCGTGCGGTCGCGAGCGCGGTGCCGGCGTCGCGCACCCGCAGGGCGAGCGCGTGCTCGAAGGCCTGGGCGTCGTCGACGGCCCGCTGGGCCGTGCGCTCGGCCGCCGCGTCGGGGTGGCCCGTGGCGGGCAGAGCCGGATGGGGATGCTCGGCGGACCCGCAGACCGGACAGTCGTCGCCGACGGCGAGCGCACCCGCGAGCTCGGCCGCCATCCCGGCGATCCGGCGTTCGCGGACATCGAGCAGGTGTTCGCGGACGTCGAGCAGGCGGCCGACCGCCGCCGCGTGGTCGGCGCTGGCGAGCGTGAGCTCCGCCTGCAGGCGCTGCGCGTCGGCGTGGGCGGCGGCGACGGTCCGGAGGCGGACCGCCTCGGCCTCGACCGTCGGCAGGGCGCGCTCCGCCTCCACGGCGCCGCGGACCTCCGCGTCCAGCCGGGTCACGAGCCGCCTCAGCGTGACCCCCTCGGCGGCGGCCAGCTCGTCGTCACGTCGCAGGGCCTGCAGGGCGTCGGCCCTGGACTCGTGTCGAGCCCGGAGCTCGCTCAGCCGTTGCTCGGCGGGAAGCAGCACGGTGAGCGCCGACAGCTCGTGGCTCAGTCGGCCGAGCTCCGCCGGCAGCTCTGCCACGTCGAGCCCGCAGGCGGTGGCCTCGGCGAGGGCGGCGTGCGCCACGTCGTCCGCCTCACCGAGCCGCCGGTGGCGCTCGTCCACGAGCCGCGACAGGGGACGCAGCCCCTCGGCCCGGCGTCCAGCCTCGAGCCGGGCGACGTCGGCCACGTGGTCGTCGGCCGCCGCCGTGAGCCGCTCGTGGGCGGCCGCGGCGGCGCGCACTCGGGAGCGTGCGTGCGCTTCGTCGCGGGCCCGCTCCCACACCTGCGACGCATCCCGCGCCACCGCCAGCGTGGCCTGTACGTCGGTCTCGGCAGCGGCGAGGCCGGTCTCGGTCGCGCGGGTCAGCTCCTCCGCCCAGCTCGACAACGACCCATCGCCCGCAGCGCCAGCCAGGTCGGCGACCGCCTCCGGAGCCTCCGAGGCAGCCGCCTCGGAGAGCCGGCTGACGAGGTCGGACACCGACGTGAGGTGGGTCTGGGACTCGCGGCGCAGGGTCAGCCGGTGGTCGCGCAGCCACCCCTCGACGCGCTCGAAGCGACCGGTGCGGAACAGCCGGGCCAGCAGCTGGTGTCGCTGCGCGGAGTCGGCCCGCAGGAACGCCTGGAACTGACCCTGGGGGAGCAGGGCGACCTGGCAGAACTGGTCGAGGTTCATCCCGAGCAGGCCGGAGAGCAGGTCGCCGGCCTCGTCGAGCCGGCTGCTGAGCGGGAGCCACGCGTCGCGCACCCGCTCGGACACGGTGACCTTGGCCGGCTCGCGGGTCAGTCCGGCGCCCCGCTTCTTCGGTCGCTCCCAGGCCGGGGAGCGGATGACCCGGAAGCGGCGACCGGAGAGCGTGACATCGAGCTCCACGCACGGCGCGAGGCCGGCCGGTGCCTGGTCGGAGCGCAGCCGGCCGGCGTGGTTGCGGTCGCCGGGGATGGCGCCGTACAGCGCGAAGCAGATGGCGTCGAGGACGCTGGACTTGCCCGCCCCGGTCGCACCGGAGAGCAGGAAGAGACCGGAGTCGGTCAGGGCGTCGAAGTCGACCCGGGCGGTCTCCACGAAGGGCCCGAACGCCGTGACGGAGAGCCGGTGGAGCCGCATCAGCCGGCCCCCGACAGGAGTACGTCGGCCTCCGGGTCGTCGGCGCACGCGTCGCAGGCCCGCAGGAGCAGGGCGGACTCGGCGTCGGTGGCGGGTGCACCGCGCAGCTCGGCGACGAAGTCGAGGGCGACCTCGTGGTCTCGGCGGCCCTGCGGTAGCGCGGTGGGCAGCGAGGGGACGGAGCCGCCTGCTGGGGCGAACGCGAGGACGAGCGTGTGGGGGAACCGCGCGCGGAGCCGCTCCATCGGATGGGCCGGACGGGCGGCGTCGGTGAGGGTCACCTGGAGCCAGCGGTCCTCGACGTCCCCGAGCGCAGGGTCGGTCAGCAACGTCTCGAGGTCACCGCTGACCCGCGCCAGCCGGCGGGGCACCGGCGACTCCACGAACTCCGCCGCCTCGACGCCCTCGCGGCCGAGGTCGACCAGCCAGCACCCCTTGGTGTGGTCGGCCTCGGAGAAGGAGTAGGCCAACGGGGACCCGCTGTAGCGCAGCGCGTCACCGAGCACCGCCCGGCCGTGGAGGTGGCCGAGCGCGGTGTAGGAGACGCCGTCGAAGAGCGAGGACGCCACCATCGAGACGCCACCGACACTGATGTCACGCTCCGACTCGCTCGGCAGCCCGCCGGCCACGAAGGCGTGAGCCAGCACCACCGAGCGCATCGGGCGCGCGGCCAGGTCGGCGCGGACGCGGCGCATCGCCTCCGCGACGGCTGCCTCGTGGCTACGCACCGGCAGCCGCCACGGCTCGTGGAGGGCCTGCGGGTCGAGGTAGGGGAGCCCGTGCACCGCGACCGGGCCGTGCTCGTCGGCCAGCAGGACCGGCGTACCGATCCCGGAGGCGTCGGTGCGCAGGAACACGCCGGCCGCATCGATCAGGCGGGCGCCGAAGCCGAGGCGTTGGGCCGAGTCGTGGTTGCCCGACGTCAGCACCACCGAGGCGCGGGAGGCGGCCAACCGGGCGAACGTCTCGTCCGCCAGGCGTACGGCGTCCACGTGGGGGAGGGCGCGGTCGTAGATGTCGCCCGCGACGACGACGAGATCCACCTGCTCCGCCTCGATCACCCCGATCAGGTGGTCGACGAAGGCCGCCTGGTGCTCGAGCATGCCCACGCGGTGGAACGAGCGACCGAGGTGCCAGTCGGAGGTGTGGAGGATCCGCACGAGACGAACCTAGGGACGCGCACCGACACCTCGTCGATCCCGCGCCGTCAACCACGCCGAGTCGTCAGGTGCCGACTCGGCGATCAGGCGTAGCGGACGGTGCGCTCAGCCCTGGTGAAGCCGTACAGGCCGAGTCCGGCCTCGCGGGCGAGGTGCACCGAGAGGGACGTAGGCGCCCCCACCGACACCAGGGTCCCGATCCCGGCCGCGACCGCCTTCTGGACCAGCTCGAAGCCGGCCCGACCGCTCACCACGAGGTACGCCGCGGCGGGAGGTTCGCCGGCCAGCACCCGGGCACCGGTCACCTTGTCGACCGCGTTGTGCCGCCCGACGTCCTCGCGTACGACGTGCTGGTCACCGTCGGCGGAGAACAGCCCGGCCGCATGGACCCCGCCGGTCCGCCCGAACACCTCCTGCCGTTCTCGCAGCAGCCCCGGGAGCCGGCGTACGACGTCGGGCCGGGCCGACGGACCGTCCCAGCGGGGTCCACGCACCGTGGTCAGCACGGCGTCGATGCTGTCCTTGCCGCACACGCCGCACGCCGACGAGCCGCTGGACATCCCGGCATGACGGTGCGCCAGGTCGACCGGGCCCGAAGCCGTCACCGTCACGACGTTGAACTCCTGCTCCGGCGCGAGGTCGGTGTCGGTGCAGTACGCGACACCTGTCAGCGCGCTCGGCGCGACGAGGCCCTCGTGCACGACCCACCCGGCAGCGAGCTCGAAGTCGTGGCCGGGCGTCCGCATCGTCACCCAGGCGCGCTGGGCGCTCGAGCCGGGCCAGGCCAGCCGGATCTCCAGGGGTTCCTCGGCCGCGACCACGTCCTCCCGGTCCTGCTCGCCGTCGGGAGTGACGTCCGCGACACGCACCCGCGCAACGGGGCCAATCCGCCTCGCCAGGTCCGTCATGGCTCCAGAGTAAGCACCCGTGCAGACCCTCTCGGCGACGCACGCAACCAAACCCCTTCCTGGCGCGTCTGTTGGAGCAGACAGCGCCGGCCACGGGGGCACGCGCTCAACGGAGGGACGTTCCATGAAGAAACCAGCATCTCGGGCGAAGGTTCTCGCCTCGGCCGCGGTCGCCGCGGGGCTCTGCCTCGCGGGCACCGCCGCCATCACCACACCGTCGCAGGCCGCCACCGGCTCGTGCGACACGCCGTTCCCGGTCGCCGACCTCGTGCCCGACCAGGCCGTGCACGGCCTGACGGTCACCAGCGGTACGACGCCCTCCACGTTCGACGGCACCGTGATCGGCGTCCTCAAGGACGGCATCGAGCCCGGTGTCGACATGGTGATGATGAAGCTCACGTCGCCCGAGATCGACAGCATCGGCGGCATCTGGGAAGGCATGTCCGGCTCGCCGGTGTACGCCGCCGACGGCAGCCTGATCGGGGCCGTGGCCTACACGCTGTCCTTCGGCTCCACGCCCATCGCCGGGATCACGCCGTGGGAGGACATGCAGGCGCACGCCGGCACTCCCGCGCCCCCGCTGCGCGTGAAGGTCTCCGCGGCGACCGCCCGGACGATCGCCGCGAGGACCTCGGTGACCAAGGCCCAGGCGTCCTCCGGCTTCCGCGAGCTGCGGACCCCGACCGTCCTGTCCGGGCTCGGCCCGCGCGCCCTCGAGCGCGCGACAGGTCGTCCCTACCTGAGCTCCCAGGTGACCGCCGCGGGGCACGCCGGCGCCGCGAGCAGCCCGACGCCGGCCGACATGATCGCCGGCGGCAACCTGGTCGCGACCGAGTCCACCGGGGACATCGTGTTCGGCGGCCTCGGCACGATCACCTCGGTCTGCGCCGATCGCGTGGTCGGCTTCGGACACCCGATGGAGTTCACCGGCAACAGCACCTACGGCATGGCCGGGGCGGACGCCCTCTTCATCCAGGGCGACTCGCTCGGCTCGCCGTTCAAGGTGGCCAACATCGGTGATCTTCTCGGCACCATCGACCAGGACCGCATGACCGGGATCTCCGGCCCGCTGGGTCAGCTGCCGGCCTCGGCGCCGGTCACGTCCACGGTGACCTACCACCCCGACGGCGCCGCCTCGCGGACCCGGACCGGCACTTCCGAGGTCCAGCTGCCGGATGCCATGGCCGCGGTCACGTTCTACGAGCAGGAGGCCAACCACCAGACCGTGATCGACGCCTTCCAGGGCGGCTCCGAGAGCAACTCGTGGACGGTCCACGGTCACACGGCCACCGGCCCGTTCACCTTCAAGGGCGGCAACCGCTACACCGACACCTTCGACATCGCCTCGTCCGCCAGCTTCGACCTGGCTGACCTGCTGTTCCTGCTCACGAACGTCGACGGCGTCACCATCGACTCCGTCCACGTCGACTCGGACGTCGTCGACGACACCTCCGTGCTGAAGATCGTCGGCGCCGAGCAGCGGCGTGGCGGAGCCTGGCACGCGATCGGCGCGGGCAGCCCGGCGCTGGTCAAGGCCGGCACGAGCGCCACGCTCCGGCTGCGGTACGCCGGCGGTGGGCACGGCCCGTCGTTCCAGCTCGCGGTGCCCGCGCGTGCGGCCGGGATGAGCGGACGCCTGCTCGCCTCCGAGGTCGACTCCTTCCCGTTCGAGCGTGGCTTCCCGCGCACGCTGGCCGGGGTCAAGAAGCTGGCCAAGAACGCCCACCGCAACGACCAGGCGCACGTGGAGTTCTTCGCCTTCGGCGGCCGGTCCAGGCCGGTCGAGACCGAGCTGTTCACGCAGCCGGGGCAGAAGGTCGTCACCGGCCGCACGATCCTCAGGGTCAAGGTGAGCTGACGCCCCGTCGTACCACGACCGCAGACGGCCGTGCCGCGTCGTTCGTACGACGTCGGCGCGGCCGTCGGCGGTTCCTGCTCGGCGAGCGCACCTTCAGCAGGGTCGTTCCCACCGTTCGGCCCTACCCTGGAGACATGCCCGAAGGGACGTCGCCGCTGATTCAACTCGTGCGCGAGTCGGTCATCGGCGAGGACCACGTGATGACCACGCCGTACGGGCAGCGTCGGGTGACGTACGCCGACTACACCGCCTCCGGCCGGGCGCTCACCTTCCTCGAGGACTTCATCCGCGACCAGGTGCTGCCGAGCTACGCCAACACCCACACCGAGTCCAGCGGCACCGGTCTGCAGACGAGCCGGCTGCGGGAGGAGGCTCGCGAGATCATCCGGGAGTCCGTGGGGGGCGACCGCGACACGGTGGTGCTCTTCGCCGGCTCCGGCTGCACCGGCGCGATCGCCAAGCTGATCGGCGTCCTCGGCCTGCGGATCCCGTCGGTCCTCGACGACGAGCACGACCTGTCGGCCCACATCCCGCCGGCCGAGCGGCCGGTGGTCTTCCTCGGCCCCTACGAGCACCACTCCAACGAGATCTCCTGGCGCGAGACCGTTGCCGACGTCGTCACCATCCACGAGGACGCCGACGGTCTCATCGACCAGGAGGAGCTCGCCGAGCAGCTGGAGAAGTACGCCGAGCGGCCGCTGAAGATCGGTTCCTTCTCCGCGGCCTCCAATGTCACCGGCATCGTCTCGGACACCTTCGGCATCTCCGAGCTGCTCCACCGCCATGGCGCCCTGTCCTTCTGGGACTTCGCCGCGGCCGCGCCGTACGTCCGGATCGAGATGACCGCGCCCGCCGACCGTCCGCTGGCCTACAAGGACGCGATCTTCCTCTCGCCGCACAAGTTCATCGGCGGACCCTCGACTCCTGGGGTCCTGGTGGCGAGACGCGAGCTGTTCGCGAACCGAGTGCCCGACGTGCCCGGCGGAGGGACCGTCGCATACGTCAACACCGACGACCACCGCTACCTCGACGACGTCGCCCAGCGCGAGGAGGGCGGTACGCCGGCGATCATCGAGGCGGTGCGGGCCGGGCTGGTGTTCCAGCTCAAGGAAGCCGTCGGCACGGAGGCCATCCGGTGCGCGGAGGAACGGCTCCTCGAGCGCGCCGTCTCCACCTGGCGCGACGAGCCTGCCATCGAGCTGCTCGGGAACCTCGACGCGGCGCGCCTCTCGATCGTCTCGTTCGTCGTGCGCTCGCCCTCGGGCCGCTACCTCCACCACAACTACGTCGTGTCGCTGCTCAACGACCTGTTCGGGATCCAGGCCCGAGGCGGCTGCTCCTGTGCCGGCCCCTACGGACATCGCCTGCTCGGCATCGACCTCGACCGTTCCCACGAGTTCGAGCGCGAGATCACCAGTGGCTGCGAGGGCATCAAGCCCGGCTGGGTGCGGGTGAACTTCAACTACTTCGTCTCCGACACCGTGGCCGACTACATCGTGGACGCCGTCCGGCTGGTCGCGCGCGACGGCTGGCGGCTGCTGGAGGACTACCGGTTCGACACCGTGACCGGACGCTGGCGACACCGCGACGGGCTCGTCGAGCCGCCGATCAGCCTGCGCGCGATCTCCTACGACGGGGGCCGGGCGCGGATGCCCAGCGAGCGGCTGACCGGGGGAGAGGACCTGCTGGCCGAGCAGCTGCGCGAGGGCGCCGAGATCCTGGCCGCTGCGCCCCGGCCCGACCTGTCGGCCCACCCCGGCAGGGTGAGTGCGGACTTCGAGCACCTGCGGTGGTTCGACCTCCTGCCGACCTGTCTCGACGCCTGAGCGGCCCCGCCTTCGAGCCCGCGTCCCAGGGTGGTCGACATCACGTCCCGGACGCCCCCGTCGGGGCGGGATCGGCCGCTTGCACGACGTATGATGTAAGAGTCGCGCAAGCGACGATGTCTCTTACACACCAACCTGACCCACAGGGGTCGGAAGGACGATCACGATGAGCACGCAGCTGTACCTGTTGGGTGGACTCGTGGAGACCCGGGTGCTGTCCGATCGGGACCTGCGCCAGCTCCGCGACGTCAAGACGATGCGCCGTGAGGCGCGCGCGGCCCGCCGCGGCGCCCACGCCCGACGCTGAGCACCCACCCCACGATCGACTCAGCAGGGGAGCGGCCCCGGTCCTCGGACCGGGGCCGTTACCTTGTCCGCATGAGCGACGAGACCCTGCGACGGATGGACCTGACCCAGATCGGCGAAGGTCGCTACAAGGCGGTCAACGTGCGCGGGGGAGTGCTCCCGATCGGGACGGGCGACGACCCCGACTTCACCCCGGTCGAGCTGCTGCTCGCCGCGCTGGCCGGCTGTACGGCGATCGACGTCGGCCTGATCACCGGCAAGCGCGCGCAGCCCGAGGAGTTCGGCATCCACGTCGAGGGCCACAAGATCCGTGACGACGGCGGGTCGCACCTGGTCGACCTCAGCGTCTCCGTCGCGATCAGGTTCCCGGACGGGGAAGCGGGGGACCGGGCGCGTGAGGTGCTGCCCCGCGCCATCCAGCAGACCGGCGACCGCCTGTGCACCGTCGGCCGGACGCTCCAGCTCGGCACATCCATCGAGTACGCCGAGGGCTGAGGCACCAGCCCGCGCGTCAGCCGGTCGTGACCTTGGTGATCGTCACCTTGGTCTTGGGGTGCCCGTCGCCCTGACCGAACGCGTTGTCCGTGCCCTGCGCGGCGACCTTCTCGAGCGTCTTCACGCCGCCCGCCGTGATGTGACCGAACACCGTGTAGTTGGCAGGCAGGCCCGTGTCCTTGTAGACGATGAAGAACTGCGATCCGCCGCTGTTCGGCGCGTCGGTCTTGGCCATCGCCAACGTCCCGGCGCCGTAGGTCTCCGTGCCCGACAGCTCGTCCGGGATCGTGTAGCCCGGGCCGCCGGTCCCGGTCCCCGTCGGGTCGCCGCACTGCAGCACGAAGATGACCGCGGTGGTGAGCCGGTGGCAGGGCGTGTTGTCGTAGAAGCCCTGCTGGGCGAGCGAGACGAACGAGTTCACCGTGCACGGAGCCTTGGTCGCGTCCAGGGTCGCGTCGAGGGTGCCGACCGAGGTTGCGATCGTGGCGGGAACCTGGCCGCTCACGGTGGGGGTGGCGGGTGGTGTGTCCACCTTGCGCGCCGCGGGCGCCTGGGGGTCACTGGGGTAGTCGCAGGTGGTGGTGCCCCCGCTGCTGCTGCCGCTGGCGGTCGGCGTACTGGCCGATGCAGGGTCCGCCGCGGTCGAGCTGCTCGAGGAACCGCCGCACGCGGCGAGGGACGGGACGAGCACGAGGGCGGCCGCAGCGGCGGCGATACGGGTCAGCACGGCGTCGATGCTAGGAGGCCGGTGGTGACGGGGGCGAGTCCGGGCCGTCTGCCGCCACCCTCGGAGCCACCTGATAGACAGTGGCCATGGCCACCACCTTGCTCGGGGACAACCCCGTCCAGACCGTCGGCGAGCTGCCCGCACTCGGGAGCCACGCCCCGGCGTACACCCTCACCGGCGCCGACCTCGTCGACTTCACCTCCGCGAGCCAGGCTGGCTCGCGCGTGGTCCTCAACATCTTCCCGAGCATCGACACCGGCGTGTGCGCGGCGTCGGTACGCCGCTTCAACGCGCTGGCGGCCGGGCTCGAGAACACCGTCGTCGTCTGTGCGTCGGCCGACCTGCCGTTCGCGCTCAGGCGGTTCTGCGGAGCGGAGGGGATCGAGAACGTGACGGTGGGCTCGTCGTTCCGCAGCAGCTTCGGCACCGACTACGGCGTGACCATGGTCGACGGCGGGATGCGCGGCCTGCTGGCTCGCGCGGTGGTCGTGTTCGACACCGACGGCACGGTCCTCCACACCGAGCTGGTCGACGCCATCGGTCACGAGCCCGGCTACGACGCCGCCGTCGCCGCCCTCGGCTGACGCGCAGCGGCTGACCCGGCGATGCCGCGGACCGTGCGACGCATCGTCGTCTTCGTCGCGGGGCTGCTCTTCATCCTGCTCGGGCTGGTCCTGATCGTGCTGCCCGGCCCGCTGACGATCCCGCCGATCCTCCTCGGCGTGTGGCTGTGGTCGCGGGAGTTCGAGTTCGCCCGGCGTTGGCTGCGTCCCGTCAAGAAGCAGGGTGCGGCGGCATGGGAGGCCGCGAAGCAGAAGCCGGTGCACACGAGCATGGTCACGGCGCTCGGCCTGGTCGGTGCGGCGTTCCTGGTCTGGGCTGCGTTCCGCTACGACCTCCTGGACCGAGGCAGGTCCTTCATCGGCCTGGGCTGATCCGAGACCCGACGACCCCGGGCACCGCGGCGCCCGGGGTCGTCGTACGTCGGCTCAGCCCTGGGGCGCAAGCGCGAACTGCACCCGGCCGGCGTCGTCGAGCGACGCGTCGAGCACCTGGTCATCGAGCCGCTCGGCAGCGGGCTCGTCGAGGTAGATCACGGCACCGTCGGCCGTGATCGTGCGGTCCCCGGGTTGGGGCTGCTCGGCCGCGGTCACGGTCAGGCCCTGGGTGGGGTCCGGGCTGCTGATGCGCAGCCCCGTGCTGTCGGACCCGCCCTGCTGGGCGGCGATGTCCTTGACGATCGTGCTGGCGTTCTCCGTGAGGGTGAGCAAGATGCTCCTCCTTCGTCGATTGCTGGCAGGAACCGTCCACCCTTCCCCGCCCCGCGCCACGATGCAAACCCGGCGTGTCGCGTGCGGGTCTGCCCCGCCGGGGGAGCGGCGTACGTCGTCAGGAGTCCTTGCGGCCGCTCCGCAGCCCGTCGGCCAGCAGGCCCAGGCCGATACCCAGCATCCAGACGTCCTTGGAGACCCCGATGCCCTGGGGCGTCGGCCAGATGCTGCCGGGCTTGTGCAGGGAGTCGGTCCGCAGGTACATCGTGACCAGAGCGCCCGAGAAGCCGGTGAGGGCGGCCCCGGCGACGGCCGGCGGCACGAACGGCGCGAGGAGCGCTGCGCCGACGACCATCTCGCCGACGGACAGGGCCTTGAGGAAGTCGGTCGACTTGACCGAGCTCAGGAACGGGAACGCACCCGAGGCCATCCCGTGCACCCCGGCCGCGCGGTCCTCGTCGCCGTGCCACTTCTCCCAGCCGGTGTGCGCGATGTAGGCGCCGGTGGCCAGACGCAGGGGGACGTTGCCGAGCTTCATGTGGGCCTCCCGAGGGACGGTAGTTGACCTCTCAACCGTAGCGCGGCGGTTGACGCCGGCAACCAACGGTCCAGCCTGTGTCACCGACTCTTGGGGCCTCGGCCGGCAGGAACGCTCGGGAAAACGCGGAACAATTCGCCCGCTGCGGTCTGCCTGGGAGGATTTGTTCCGCGTTTTCTCGCGTCGATCGGCCACGTGGACACGCCGATCCCGGAGGAGGGACGAGGTCAGGAAAGGGTGCGGGGGTCTGAACGAGTTGACATAATGTCAGTTATCGGCGAACCAGATCGGGTGTGTAAGGACCACTCGGCCAGAAAAACTGACCCCCGTGTTACAGGTCGGGGGTTGCCGTCTCTGAGGCGTAGACGGCCAGGTGCAGGTGCGGGACGCCTCGACGCTGCCACTCGACCACCCAGTGCCACCGCAGCAGTCCTGCGCGCCTCAGACGCTGCTGGAGCGCCTTGAGGAGCCGCCGCCAGTCGTCGGAGGTCGGCGGACATTCGCAGCATCGTCAGCGTGACCGCTGCGCCGATGCCGTCGAGCTGCGTGGTGTCGACGGACCGGAGCCAGGACGTGTGCCGGCGGACCGCGCCGGCGCGACCAGCCGACGACCTCACCTCGTTTTGCTGCCGCGTGGACGCAGCACAGCGACCGTTCCTGGACCGTGCAGGCGCAGCGCATCCGGTGGCAGCAGCCTGGGCGGACGTAGACCACCGAGCCCTGGCCCTTCTCGCATGGCTGTCTTCCTCCGGCCCACCCGAGGGTCAGCCCGTTCTCGTACGCTTGAAGTGTCGCCATTCAGATCACTCCTGAGGCGTCCATGCCCCGAGCGGTTGCAGCCGCGTCGGGGCTTCTCTTTGGTTGTCGGCACGGACCCTTTGTGGTGACCGCGTGCTGATATGTGACTACTAATCAAGAAGGTGTGCCCGGCAGGCGCGCCGACAGAGGCCATTCTGAGAATGCCGAAGTGCTTGCTGCTGCTAGCACCCTTATCGGCGTGAATTGACGTTGTCGGCCATTCGGCCCCGGAAACGCCGCCACGGTGACAACCTCGGTTGACGTGAGCACCGAATCCGGCACCCACGCCCGCTGGCTGCTGGGCCGAGCCGTCGCCGACCTGGAGCAGACCAGGACCGGACCCCAGCGGCCCCTGGAGCACCTGAAGACCGCGCGACACGCCCAAGAACGCATCCACGAAGCGATCGGGCTCCTGGTCCTCGCAGCCCGCGACGAGGGCCGCACCTGGGGCCAGATCGGCACCGCCCTGCAGATCAGCCGACAAGCCGCCCGCCAGGCGCAGCTGAGACGCGAACGAGTCGACCAGCAACGCCAAGAGGACCGCCAGTGGCACATGACCACCCGACGAGTCCCGCCACGGCTGCGATGGCTGATGGGTCGGCGCAAAGCCGGATGAGCGGAACACGAGAGACCTTCTGACGGCAGGGAACGGTGGGCGTGAGCCGCACCGTCGCCGTAACTTGCAAGGTCCTGGCCCCGGGATCTCAGTCAGGCCAGGTGCCCCGCCGATCGGTTGAGGGGCCGTTCGTCATCCATGCCGGGCTCTCCCCGGGTTCTTCGCTCCCCTGCAGGCTAGAGACGCCCACCGACAACCCCCTGCAACCCACGCCCAGCGTGTCTCACCACCGGGGCCGGAGGCAGAGCCATCGCACCCCCAACCGCGCTCCTCCGTCGCGCGCCCGGGGCCCCTGCGACCCGAGAAGCGGCACTGCCACCGGCCCCTCACCACCGCCCGGACAGCGGCATGTGAGTGTGTTTCACGACAGGGCGGGCAGGAGATTGGCAGAGTCAGGCGGCGAGGGGAAATGTCCTGTGCTCGCTCCGGAGGCACAGACCTCGTTTGTCACGGGATCGACTTCAATGACTGCCCACGTGTCAGGTCCACTGCCTTCAGGTGCCCCCACATTCACGCCGAGGGAAGCTCCCATCAAGTCCACCTGAACAACGCGCTTCGACGTGCTGCACTTGGAATGCGGGTCAGCAACCACGATGGCCACCGCCCGTGAAGGTCGTCCGTCAACATGCGTGAGTTGACTCCGAGCCCACAGCAGCGCCACCGCATATTCGTGGGCTGTTAGAGCGCCTCGCTCTGCCCGGTTGGTCTCGTGGGTGCGGCGGATCAGACCTGCTGCGACGAGGCCGGCGACGACCAAAGCCAAGGCTGTAAGGCCCAGCACCCACCGGCGACTCATGCCAGGCAGTGTGCACCCCCCACGTCTCCCACGGAGACGTTCGTGGCGCGATCGTGACATTGAGACCACGCCCGCACAGCGGCATGTGAGGACGTTCGCAGCCCGGAGGATCTACAGTCCCGCCATGGCGCAATGGGGTTCGATCCGACCTATCCCGGTCGGAGGTCTGGTGGCCGTCGGATTCTTGGATGAGCACCGCATCGTCGTCGGCAGCCACAGCGGCCTCGGAGTCTTCGACGCTGGAGACGGCGCTCGGCTCGATCGTGTCGAGGACCCGGACGGCGACTACAACTGGTTTCGGGAGTCTCCCCCGATGGCGGCTTACTCCGACGGGGAAGGCGAGCACCTGGTCGAAGTTGCTGGACTCTGGGGAGGAACGCTTCCGGAGACCACTGACGACGGCTGGACCTGTCGCCGAGTGACTGCCGGTGCCGTGCTGGCCGGACCCGACGGGGTCGAGTTCACGATCGACGACGACGACGAGCCAAGGGCTTGCGGGTTCTCCCCACACGGAAGGGTCTTCATCTTCGCGACGCTGCAACCCTCCACGCGGCCATTCGCTCGACGGCCTGAACTTCCGCTCATCGGCATGTGAGTGCGTTGGCCACTACGCCGTGCGGCCTACTTCTAGCCAGTCACGGCGACACGTCGGGCAGACCTCGCCGTACAAGTGCTCGGGCCACACCCGTTCCAGGCAGACCCGACACGGTTCGCGTTGGGAGCGCCAGGCGGGCCGCCCGCTTCGCTTGCGGCGTCCCGCCCGCCGCTGCCAGTCCCGATCCGTCACGGCCCGACCTCAACCGGTCCGAAGACCCCGACCTCACCGCACGCCAAACATCGCCAGGCAGCGAGCGCCAGGAGCCCCGGCCCAACGTCGAGGCCGACGCCCCTGGCGACCTGGCTCAGCCAGTTGTCGGGGTCCTGACCGGAGTCGACCAACCGCCCGACCTCATCGCCGACGCTCCCCCATGACAGCCGCTCGGAGCCGCACACGGTGCAACTGCTTCTGAACAGCCGCGCGAACGCCAACCCGTCGAACTCGCTCATGCCAACTCCCCTTCCCAGCCGACCGAGTGGGCCAGGTCGACGGTCACCCGCTGGGATGCCCACTCCGAGATCCCCCGACACGCACCCATCGCGCGGTCCGAGGACTTGAGCATGCCGCGCAGGTAGGACACCGAGTCCCACGCAGCGGCGGCCTTGGTCGTCTTGCCGGACCGTTCGTAGCCCAGGGCAGCGGCTCGAGCCTGGGCGATCGCGTACCGCTTGACCAGGCGACGCAACTGCCATGCCTGGGCCGTTGTCAGATGGGCCTGCAGCGGTTCGACCGCGGGCCATTCACCGCCGTGACCCCACAGCCGTCCGGTCTTGTCCCATCCCGCTGGCTTGCCCTGTCGTTGGTAGTGCCGGACCCCACGGGCGGCGTGCTTGGACAGGTACTTCAGCCAGCCCACCGGCCCGGTGATCGGGGTCACCTGCTGGGCGTTGAGGCCCACCCCGAACTCCGAGGCCACTTCGGCCCACTGCAGCACCACCCACCAGCCGAGCGCCGCAG
>CAWHZH010000008.1:0-542134 GCA_963833775.1 uncultured Actinomycetota bacterium
GTGACCGGGGCGGCCTCGGCGCTGAGTGCCGCGACGTGCTCAGCCATCGCGGTTGCGCCGGTGCCAGGCCCAGATCAGGCCGAGCACCAGCAACGTCGCGATCACGGTGCTGGTCAGCCCGAGGTAGTGCGTCACCCGGCTGATCGAGTGCGCCGCGAAGTAGCCGAGCAGGACGCACGCCGTCCCCCAGAGCACACCGCCGACGGCGTTGAACACCAGGAAGCGCGGGTACGCCATCCGGCTCGCCCCGGCCAGGGCCGGCATCACCGCGCGCAGGAACGCCGTGAAGCGGCCCGCGACCACGGCCCGGCCGCCGCGCCGGCGCAGGTAGGCCTGCGCGCCCTCGATCCGTTCGGGGTAGCGGCGCAGGAGCGGCGCCCGCACCAGCTGCGGCCCGAGCCTGCGGCCGATCTCGAAGCCGACGCTGTCGCCGACCACGGCCGCCACGATCACCACGGCCAGGACGACGAACACCGAGACGTTCCCGGCGGCCGCGAGCACGCCGCCGTACACCACGGCGGTCTCGCCCGGCAGCACGAAACCGAAGAAGAGCGCGGCCTCGCCGAAGACGAGGCCCGCGATGATCAGGAGCGCCAGCCACGGGGATACGCCGAGCAGCGTGTCGATGACCCTCTGCAGCATCAGCCGACCAGGTGGGCGTGGACCTTGGCCTGCTCACCCACGTCGATCGGGTTCGCGTGCCCCCGCAGGTGGACCGTGACGTTGCGCTCGCGCAGGACGAGCACGAGGGTGTCCTCGAGGGCCTCGGCCACCGCCCCGTTGATGACGTAGGTGCCGTCGACCTGCTTGTCGAGGAGTGAGCCTTCCTCGCCGCCCTCGACGTCGCCGAGTGCCACGGCGACCAGGGCGGGTCGCCGGATCCGGCCGCCGAGCCGCCACATCATCAGGATCATCAGCAGCACCAGCACGTCGGCCCCGAGCGTGATGATGGTGGAGCCGTGGCTCCGCTTCTGGCCCTCCAGGTCGAACACCGCCGGGTGCCCCTCCAGCACGCGTACGTCGACCTCCCCCGCCTGGACCGCGGCGGCACCCGCCGACGCGTTCACGCGGGCACTCCGCACGCGCTGGTCGGGGTCGACGCTCGCCGGGAACCTCAGCGCGAGGACCACGTCGTCCCCGGCCTTCTGCGACGACACCACGGTCGCGGTCACCTGGACCCCGTCGGAGGAGACGCGGTGGATCCGGTACTGGTAGATGGCGTAGGGCACGTTGATCACCAGCAGGGCGATCACCACGACCAGGATCTTCCGCGCGCGCGGACCCGGTGCTCTCACGAGCGCCAGTATGGCTGGTGGTCCTGAGTACGCCGGACCGTCAGCGCGGTGACCACCGACCGACCGCGGCGTCGAGCCGCGCGCCGGCGGCCGCGGCGTCGATGGCGAGCTCGGGCCCCGCCAGCGTGGCCAGGGAGGTCGCCTCCTCGCGGCAGACCGAGCAGCCGAGGAGGTGCACGCGGAAGTCCTCGCTGACCGAGGTGGACCCGGACAGCACCTCCTCGACGAACGCGTCCACGCCGTCGAAACACTCGTCGCACGAGAGCCACGGCTCGGTGGTGACCGTCAGCCGGCTGACGTCGTCCTGGGTGAGTGGCCGGACCGTGGTCATCGGCTCGCCTCCTGTGTTCGATCCGTGCCGAGGTACCCCTCGGCCGAGAGATGGGCCCTGAGTCGCTTCCGCACCTCGTGCAGCGTCTGGTAGAGCGCGTTGCGGTTGGTGGCGAGCCGTTCCGCGAGCACGTCGATGGGGATCTCGTCCACGAGGAGCGCCACGGCGACCCGGCGCTGGTGGGGCGTGAGCACCGCGTACATGCCCTGCCGGGTGGCGTCGGCGAGGTCGCGGACCTCGACGTACGACTCGGGACCGCCGCCGTGGGCCGGTGGTTCGGGGATGGAGTCGAGGTCGATCTCGCGGTGCTTCCAGGCGGTACGTCGCACCTCGACGCCGGCCTGCAGGATGCCGAACTTGTAGGCCCACGTGGTGAAGCGACTGCGCCCCGCGAAGCTGTCGAGCCGCGCGAGCACCGACACCGTCGCCTCGTCCGCGGCCGCGTGCACGATCTCGGCGCGCCGGGTCGCACCCCAGGAGGCGGCGTCGGACATCCGGTTCACCTGGTGCCACGCCGCCCGGATCAAGAGATCGTGCAGCAGCCGGATGGTGTCGTCCCGCTCCGGTCCCGGCACCGACAACCGGGTGACCCACTCCTCGTCCGGGAACGCGGCGGCACTCCTCGCTACCGCGGCGTCACGCGCCGGCTGGACACAGGTCATACGGGTCAGTGTCGTCCCACCCGTCCCGTCTTAGCCACGATCGCCGGATCCGTCCTCCGGGCTAAGACCTGCCCTCGCCGGCACACCCACCCACCACGACGCCCTGATCGAAAGGCACCACGATGACCACTCACACCCACGACGCGGAGCGGGTCACGCCCCGGACCACCGACCCCGGCTACCAGGCCTTCTGGGCCCTACGCCTCGGCTTCACCGCGCTGCCCATCCTGTTCGGGATCGACAAGTTCGCCCAGGTGCTCACCGACGACTGGACCCGCTACCTGGCCTCGCAGATCAACGACATCACCCCCGGCAGCGCCGCGACCGCGATGCACATGGTCGGCGTGATCGAGATCGTGGCCGGGATCGCAGTCCTCGTGATCCCGCGCTTCGGCGCTCCGCTGGTCGCGGTCTGGCTCGCGGGGATCATCGTCAACCTGCTGATGGTCGGGGGGTACGGCGACGTCGCACTGCGTGACTTCGGGCTGATGCTGGCCGCACTGGTCCTGACCCGGCTGGCCTGGGCGTACCCGACCGGCTTCCGGACTCCGCGCTCCTGACGCTCCTCACGGACGACGCCAGGTCCGGACACGGTCGTCCCGCGGGTTCCTCGGTGGGTAGCGTGCGGTCATGTCCGGTCTCGCCGTCGCCGCGCCGAACGAGGCCGCCGCCGACGCGGCCGAGCAGGTGGCGCTCGCCGGTGGCAACGCGGTCGACGCGGCCCTGGCCGCCGCGCTGGTCGCGATGGTCAACGAGGTCGGGGTCGTCTCGCTCAGCTCCGGCGGCTTCGTCACCGTGCAGCCGGGCGACGGCCGGCCGGCGTACGCCGTGGACGGGTGGATGGACATGCCCGGGCGCGGCCGCGCCTCGGCCGAGGCCTCCGGTTCCACGTGGGACGTGTCGACGGCGTACGGCGGCGGCGTCGACATCACGATCGGCCCGGGCTCGGTCGCGGTGCACGGCTCGCTGGCGGCGTTCGGCGAGGTCCACCGGCGAGACGGACGGCTGCCGTGGCGCGAGATCGTTGCGCCCGCGGTCGAGGTCGCTCGCGGCGGCTACCGGCTGACCTCGGCGGCTCGGTACTACCTGGACTACACCCACGACGACATCTTCGGCTGGGACGCGGAGAGCCGGGCGGCCCTCCACGACGCCGAGGGAGGGCTCACCACCGGCAGGATCGTGATGCCCGACCTCATCGCCTCGCTGGAGCTGATCGCCGCCGACGGACCCGACGCGCTCCACCGCGGCGAGCTCGCCGAGCTGATCAGCCGCGACGTGACCGAGCGCGGTGGACTGCTCAGCCACGCCGACCTCGCGGCCTACGAGCCCGTCGTCCGGCCGGCGCTGGTGTCGCGGGCGGGCGGCTGGGTGCTGTCCACGACGCCGCCGCCGTCGGTGGGCGGCATCTGCCTGACCGCGATGCTCCGCCTCCTGCTCGCCCACCCGGGCGAGAACCCGCTCGACCCCGACCACGTCGTGCAGGTGCAGCGGGCCGTGCTCGGCCACCGGCTCGCCGTCCTGGACCAGGCCCCGGATCTGGTGGCGGCAGCCGACGAGTTCCTCGACCGCGTCGACCACGACCACCTCGCGGTGCTCGAGTCGGGTTCGACGGCCCACGTGTCGGCGACCGACCGCTCCGGTACGGCGTGTGCCGTCACGTTCTCGTCCGGCTACGGCTCCGGGATGATCGCGGCCGGCACCGGCATCTGGCTCAACAACTGCCTCGGGGAGCAGGAGCTCAACCCGTCCGGGCCGCATGCCGCGCGCCCCGGCACCCGGCTGCTCTCCAACATGGCGCCGACGGTCGCCCGGCGCGATGACGGCTCGACGCTGGCGATCGGCTCACCCGGCGCGGACCGGATCACGACCGCGATCGCCCAGGTGCTTGCCGGCTACCTGTCCGGTCTCTCGCTGCACGAGGCCGTGAACCGGCCCCGCGTGCACGTGCACCGGCCGGGGCGGCCCGACGAGATCGTGAAGCGCGAGACCGACCTGACCATGTACTACGGCGGGGTCGGGGCCACCCTGGTCGGAGCCGACGGGCACCTGGTCGCGGCCGCAGACCCGCGCCGGGAGGGCGCCGTACGACTGGTTGAGGGCCTGTCCGGGGCTTGAACGGGGGAATCGAGCGCGATCCCCGTCATCTGCCGAAGAAATTCTCGTGAAACCGCGTCACGTTCCGCGATTTCGGTCGTTTCTTCTCCGTGAGGTCGCGATCCAAGGATCGCTCCGAGCAGGTCGGCAGTCGGTCGGGGGGACGACACAGGCTGACCGAGGGGTGTTGCCCATCGACCGGGGGGACGAGGGCGCGGCGCCGCTGCCCCCGCTGTAGCTACCAGCGGGGGCGCCTCACATTTCAGGCCCGTACGGAGTTCTGGTCAGCGCCCCCGCCCCCGCTCACCCACCGGTGAGGTGGCCGCCGCCGACGGGGAGCTGACCGAACTGGCTCCCGACCGAGTGGGACGACGGCGGGGCGATGTTCGTGCTGGGCTGGTCGGATCCCGGCAGCGACAGCGAGCCGAACGACAGGACTGCCACGGCCGCCACGACGACGGCTGCGGCCGCGGCGTACGGGGTGGTGGGGTTGTGCATGATCGATGAGGTGCTCATGGCGATGTCTCCTGGTCCGAGGGCCGGATTCGCCCGGCCCGATGACCACTCACGCTCGCCCTAAGACCGCACACCCACATCGGGAAGATTCCCGATTCTCGCTACGACGCCAGGAGACCCGCGTACGGCGCCGACGCCGCGCGCCCGTCGACGCGCGGGCTCACACCTGGTGCGCGAGGGGGGAGTTGAACCCCCACGTCCTTTCGGACACACGGACCTGAACCGTGCGCGTCTGCCTATTCCGCCACTCGCGCCAGAAGCGGGCCAAGGCTATCCCAGCCCACATACGCCCCCCAAACCGGCGCACGTGGCCACTGCCGGCCGGCGCGCACGCGCGCTGCGCGGCTCGCTGCGGCTCCGGCCTGGGAGGGCCGGCTGGCGCGCAAGCGCGCTCTTGCCTCTCGCTGCGGTCGCACTGGGAGTGTCGGCTGGCGCGCAAGCGCGCTGCGCCGCTCGCTCGGCCGGACGCCCCGGCTCCGCCGTGTCGTCCGGTCCTCGCTCGCCCCGGATACCATCGGCGCAACCCGAGCACACTCGGGCCGCGTCCCACTGGGGCGGGAGGAGAAGGACGACGCAACGGGGCCGAGACATGAGGGGAGGACACGCGGCGTGAGTGGCCTGCAAAGGTTCGAGCAGCGCCTCGAGCAGTTCGTCTCCGGAGCCTTCGCCCGGGCTTTCCGCAGCGCGGTCCAGCCGGTCGAGATCTCCGCGGCGCTCCAGCGCGAGTGTGACAACAACGCCCAGATCCTGTCCCGCCAACGCCGGATGGTGCCCAACGACTTCCACGTCGAGCTGTCGCAGGCCGACCTCGACCGGCTCGCGCCGTACGACTCGGCCCTGGTCAAGGAGCTCACCGAGCAGCTGACCGAGCACGCCGAGAAGCAGAGCTACGTGTTCTCGGGGCCGATCACCATCGGTTTCGAGTCCGCCGAGGACCTCACCATCGGCCGGTTCCGGGTCCGGAGCCAGGCGCACGCGTCGGTGACCAGCAACGCCACCCATACCCAGGTACGCCGTGCCCGGGCCTACGTCGAGGTCAACGGCACCCGCCACCCGCTGCAACCGCCGGGCCTCGTCGTGGGCCGCGGCACCGAGGCCGACCTCCGCATCAACGACCCCGGGGTGAGTCGCCGGCACATCGAGTTCACCGTCGACGAGTCCGCCGACGGCGGCGTGGCCATCGCCGTGCACGACCTCGGCTCCACCAACGGCATGCTCGTCGACGGCCACCGCATCACCACCACCCAGCTCAAGGACGGCTCCGAGGTCCGCGTCGGGCGGTCCACGCTCACGGTGCGCGTGGTCGAGGAGGACGCCGATGTCTGAGCTCACCCTCTTCCTGATCAAGATCTCCTACCTGGCGATCCTCTGGATCTTCGTGCTCTCGGCGATCTCGGTCGTCCGGTCCGACATGTTCGGAGCCCGCGTGCCCCAGACCGCACGCGAGGCAGCCGCACCCAAGCCGCGCCGCCAGCCCAAGCAGCGCGCCCGCAAGGGGGCGCCGACCCATGTCCTGGTCGTCGACGGCGCCAACCAGGGTGAGCGCGCCGATCTCGCCGCGGCCCCGATCCTGATCGGCCGTGGCAACGACGCCGCCATCAGGCTCGACGACGACTACGTCTCCACGCGCCACGCCCGGATCGCCGCCAGCGGCGACCAGTGGTTCGTCGAGGACCTCGGCTCCACCAACGGCACCTACATCGGCAGCGCCCGGATCACCCAGCCGACGACGCTGGCCCTCGGCACCCAGGTCCGGATCGGCAAGACCATCCTGGAGCTACGGAAGTGACGTTCCGACTCCAGTACGCCGCGATCTCCGACGTCGGGCGGGTACGCAAGGACAACCAGGACTCCGGCTACGCCGGGCCCTGGCTGCTCACCGTCTGCGACGGGGTCGGTGGCGCCGCGCGCGGCGACCTCGCCTCCAGCACCGCCATCGGCCAGCTGCGCCGCCTCGACGAGCCGCCCGAGGAGACCGTCAACGAGCAGGCCCGGCTCGACCTCGTCGCCAGCGCGCTCCACCGAGCCTCCGACCGGATCGGCGACCTCGTCGACGAGGAACCGGCGCTGAGCGGCACCAGCACCACGGCCACCGTCGCCCTCTTCGACGGCGTCCGGCTCGCGATGGGGCATGTCGGTGACAGTCGCGCCTACCTGTTCCGCGACCACGAGATCAGCCAGCTCACCAGCGACCACACGTTCGTGCAGAGCCTGATCGACGAGGGCCGGATCTCCGAGACCGACGCCCGCACCCACCCCCATCGCAACCTGATCCTCAAGGCCCTCGACGGGGTCCACGAGGTCGACCCCGACCTGTTCACCGTCCAGCTCACCGAGCGCGACCGGATCCTGCTCTGCAGCGACGGCGCCTCCGGATCGCTCGACAACGGCCGTCTCGCCGACATCCTCTCGACGGGTTCACCCGACTTCGCCGCCGTCGAGCTCGTGCGCGCCAGCCTGGAGGCCGGCAGCACCGACAACGTCACGTGCATCGTCGCGGACGTCGTCCCCGCGACGGACGACGACGAGCCCGCGGTCCCGATGGTGGTCGGGTCCGCGGCCGAGCTGAAGCGCAAACCCCGCGGCGGTACGTCGTTCTTCCGTGGCCACCGCGCCGGCGACACCGGTGAGCTCGAGCCGGTCGCCGCCGAGATCCCCGACGACCTGCCCCCCGGCGTGCCGTTCGCGATCGACACCGACCCCGAGTCCGCCCGCTACGCGCCCCGCGAGCCGCAACGCCACTCGTGGCTGCGGCGGGTGCTCGCGCTGGCCGGCATCTTCGGCATCGCCTGGATGGCCGGGGCCGCGGCGTGGAGCTGGAGCCAGCACCAGTACTACGTCGGCGAGCAGGACGGCGTCGTCACGATCTTCCGCGGCGTCCAGGCCGACGTCCCGGGCTTCGACCTGTCGCACGCCTACGAGACCAGCAACGTGCGCGTCGACCAGCTCGACGCGTTCTCGTCCGGATCGGTCCAGGACGGCATCGGCGCGAGCAGCCTCGACGACGCCGAGCGCACGGTGCAGCGGTTGGCCGCCCACCAGGAGCCCATCACGACGGCGGGGGGCTGAGATGGCCCAGCGCGCCTCCCAGTCCGGGGCCCTCATGCAGTTCGTCCACCGCCGCCGACGCGGGGCCGAGCTCTTCCTGCTCGTGCTCGCCCTCATCGTCGGGGTCGGTGCCTATGCGTGCGTCGGGCTCGGCGTGAAGGGCAAGGTGCCGGCCGACATCGTGTCCTACGGCGGGTGGCTGGCCGCCCTGATCGTCGCGGCCCACATCACCGTCCGGATGGTCGCGCCGTACGCCGACCCCGTGCTGCTGCCGATCGTGGCCGCGCTGAACGGCATCGGGCTCGCCGTCATCCACCGGATCGACCTCGCCCGCGACACCCAGTTCGCCCGGCAGCAGCTGATCTGGATGACGCTCGGCGTCGGGCTGTTCATCGCGACCCTGGTGATCCTGCGCGACCACCGGGTGCTCCAGCGCTTCACCTACACCTGTGGGCTCGCCGCGATCGTGCTGCTCCTGCTGCCGATGGCCCCGGTCATCGGCAAGACCGTCAACGGCGCCCGCATCTGGATCCACGTCGGCTCGATGAGCTTCCAGCCCGGCGAGGTCGCCAAGGTGCTGCTGGTGATCACCTTCGCCGGCTACCTCGTCCTCCACCGCGACGCGCTCGCGCTGGCCGGCCGGCGGGTCGCCATGGTCGACCTGCCGCGGGGCCGCGACCTCGGCCCGATCCTGGCGATGTGGCTGGTCAGCCTCGGCATCCTGGTCTTCCAGCACGACCTCGGCTCGAGCCTGCTCTTCTTCGGCCTCTTCCTGATCATGCTCTACGTCGCGACCGAGCGCGCCGGCTGGCTCGTGGTCGGCGGCGGGCTGTTCATCGCCGGCTCCTACCTCACCTACGTCTTCATCGGTCACGTGCAGGAACGGTTCCTGCTCTGGTGGAACGTCTGGGCCCACTACGGCGACGGCACCGACGACAAGGGCCGCCAGACCGTGGAGACCATGTTCGGGATGGCGTACGGCGGGCTGATCGGCCGCGGTCTCGGCCAGGGCTCGCCGTGGCGGATCCCGTTCGCCGAGAGCGACTTCATCTTCGGCGCCATCGGCGAGGAGCTCGGGCTGACCGGTTCGATCGCGGTGATCGTGCTCTACGGCCTGATCGTCGAGCGCGCCCTCCGCGCCGCCCTGATCTGCCGCGACGACCTCGGCAAGCTGCTCGCCACCGGACTCGCGGGCGCCATCGCCCTCCAGGTCTTCGTGGTGATCGGCGGCGTGACCCACCTGATCCCGCTGACCGGCCTCACCACGCCGTTCCTGTCGTACGGCGGGTCGTCGCTGGTCGCGAACTGGGTGATCATCGCGATCCTGCTGCGGATCTCCGACGCGGCCAGGCGCCCGCCGCCCGACCTGACCGTGTCGGAGGATGCCGACGTCGAGACCACGCAGGTGATCAAGCTATGAGCCGCCGCACGTCGGCCGGTCCCGACGGACGGAGGGGGCCGCGATGAACAAGCCGATCCGCACGGTCTCGATCTTCTGCCTGCTGCTGTTCCTCGCCCTGGCCCTGAACGCGACGTACCTGCAGTACTACCACGCGAGCGCGCTCAACGACCGGCTCGACAACGGGCGGGTGGCCGCCGCGACCTTCGCCCGTGACCGCGGCGCGATCCTGGCCGGGAGGCAGGTGATCGCCGAGAGCATCGAGACCAAGGACCAGTACAAGTTCCAGCGCATCTACAAGCGGCCGTTCATGTACGCACCGGTGACCGGTTGGTACACGTTCGGCAACGAGACCGGCGTCGAGCGCGCGCAGAACTCCTTCCTGTCCGGCGAGGACGACCGCCTGTTCGTGAACCGGCTGGTCGACCTGGTCAACGGCAACGCCACCAAGGGCGGCAACGTCGTGCTCACGATCAACCCCGCGGCGCAGAAGGCCGCGTTCAACGGTCTGAAGGCGCTCGGCCCCGGCATCCAGGGGGCCGTGGTGGCGATCGAGCCGGCCACGGGCCGGATCCTGGCGATGGTGTCGCTGCCGACCTTCGACCCCAACAAGCTCGCGAGCCACGACTTCAAGGCAGCCAACGCCTACGCCACCTCGCTGTCGAAGCTGCCGTCCGACCCGCTCCTCAACCGCGCAGTCCAGACCACGCTGGCGCCGGGCTCCACCTTCAAGACCGTGACCGCCTCGGCGGCGATGCAGACCGGCAGGTACACCTCGACCTCCCTGGTGCCGGGCGGCTCCAGCTACCGGCTCCCGCAGTCCACCAAGGTCGTCCACAACGAGATCCCGAACTGCGGCACCACCAAGATCCCCTTCACCCAGGCCATGGAGTGGTCCTGCAACACCAGCTTCGCGCCGATCGCCGTCGACGTGGGGGCCAGCGGGATGCACAAGACGGCCGAGGGGTTCGGCTTCAACCAGAAGTACCTCGACGAGAACCAGTACCCCACGCAGGCGATCTCCCTCTACCCGAGCGGCCAGGACGAGGCTCAGACCGCGCTGACCGGCTTCGGCCAGGGCTCGGTGACCGCGACCCCGCTGCAGATGGCGATGGTCGCGGCGGGGATCGGCAACCGGGGGGTCGTGATGCGCCCCTACCTGACCGACGAGCTCCAGTCGCCGTCCCAGGAGGCGCTCGTCCCCGGGCACTCCGAGGAGCTCAGCCAGGCGATCTCGGCCAGCAGCGCCACCGAGGTGACGCGGCTGATGGTGGCGACCGTCCAGAACGGCACCGCCAGGCCAGCCGCGATCCCCGGTGTGGCGGTCGCCGGCAAGACGGGCACCGCCGAGAGCGGGCGGACCAACCCCGACGGCACCGAGGTCCCGCCGTACGCCTGGTTCGTGGGGTTCGCGCCGGCCGCGTCCGCCAAGGTGGCGGTCGCGGTGATGATCCAGCACATCGACCGGCCGACCAACGAGATCGCCGGGGGCACCCTCGGCGGGCCGATCGCCAGGTCGGTCATGGAGGCGGTGCTGAGCTCCCATGGCTGAGCCGACGTACGCCACCCGGACCTTCGAGACGACGGGCGACGCGACCCGCACGACGCGGTCGTCACCATCCGGGCGGATCAAGCCCGACAGCCCGCAGCAGGACCACGGTCGCAAGGGGAAGGGTCAGCAGTGACTCCCGAGAACAGTCCAGACGGACAGACGCTGATCGGCGGCCGGTACGCGCTCGGCGAGCTGCTCGGCCGCGGCGGCATGGCGGAGGTCCGCAAGGGCACCGACGCGCGGCTCGGGCGGGTCGTCGCGGTCAAGCGGCTGCGCACCGACCTGGCCAGCGACGTCACCTTCCAGGCCCGCTTCCGCCGCGAGGCCCAGAGCTCGGCCTCGCTGAACCACCCGGCCATCGTCGCCGTCTACGACACCGGCGAGGAGCAGGCCACCGACGGGTCCGGCGTCTCCCAGCCCTACATCGTCATGGAGTTCGTCGCGGGCCGGACCCTGCGCGACATCCTCCGCGAGGGTCGCAAGATCCTGCCCGAGCGCGCGCTCGAGATCACCAGTGGCGTGCTGTCGGCGCTCGACTACAGCCACCGGGCCGGGATCATCCACCGCGACATCAAGCCCGGCAACGTGATGCTCACCCCCTCGGGCGACGTGAAGGTGATGGACTTCGGCATCGCCCGGGCGATGTCCGACGCGTCCAGCACGATGACCCAGACCGCGGCCGTGGTCGGCACCGCCCAGTACCTCTCGCCCGAACAGGCGCGGGGCGAGCCGGTCGACTCGCGCTCGGACGTCTACTCGGCCGGGTGCCTCCTCTACGAGCTCCTCACCGGGCGTCCCCCGTTCGTCGGGGACTCCCCCGTGGCGGTCGCCTACCAGCACGTCCGCGAGCCCGCCGCGCCCCCGTCGGACCACGACACCGAGGTCACGCCCGAGGTCGACGCGATCGTGATGAAGGCGCTCGCGAAGCGGGTCGAGGACCGCTACCAGTCCGCCGCAGCGATGCGTAGCGACATCGAGCGCTACCTCGCCGGCCATCCGGTGCACGTGGTGCTACCGCCGCCGCTCGAGCCGCCGACCCCCGTCCCGGACCCGACCACCGTCGTCAGCCCCGTGCCCCTGCCCATCGAGGAGCCCGAGGAGGACGAACGCGGCACCCGCCCCGGGCTGCTGATCTTCCTGGCCCTGCTCCTGCTCCTGATCCTGGGCCTCGCGGCGTACCTGCTGCCGAAGATGTTCGCCAGCCCGAACGACACCGTCCAGGTGCCCGACCTGTCCGGGATGACCGAGCAGAACGCGCGCACCGCGCTCGGCGACGCCGGCCTCGAGGTCGGCAGCATCGACCGTGCCTTCGACAACAGCGTCAAGGCCAACCGGGTGATCACCCAGGACCCCGGGGCCGACGAGTCGGTCGCCTCGGGTACGACGGTCGACTTCACGGTCTCGCTCGGCCTCCATCCGACCCGGGTGCCCCCCCTGATCGGCCAGTCCCAGCAGCAGGCGGCCACCGCGCTCGAGGACGCCCATCTCGACGCCGTGTTCAAATCGGTCGACTCCGACCAGCCGAAGGGCACGGTCGTCAGCACCAGTCCGCCCGCCAACACCCAGGTGCCGCAGGGCTCGCCCGTCACCGTGTCGGTGTCGAAGGGTCCGCAGAAGGTGCCCGACGTCGTGGGCATGCAGCAGAACGACGCCGAGAGCGCCCTGCGCGACCGGGGCTTCGTCCCGGTCCCGGTCCGGTCCTCGTCCGACAAGCCCGAGGGCGAGGTCATCCAGCAGATCCCGGGAGCGGGGTCGCCGCAGAACCAGGGCACCCAGGTGACGATCGTGGTCTCCTCCGGACCCACCGAGTCGCCGAGCTCACCGACGACGCCGACGTCGAGCGCCACCAGCACCCCGCCCGGCCCGCCGTCGACGCCGCCCTCGGCCAAGCCGCCGGGGTGAGTCAGCTCGAGGGGAGCACCTTCGCATAGGTCAGGCCGAGCAGGCCGTCGTACGCCGGGGCGGTGATCTGGTCCTCCAGCTGCTCGTCCCAGCCGACCGCGATGTCGGGGTCGGCGGCGTCGGCCCGGTAGACCTGCAGGTAGGAGTCGCGGGAGATCGCGTCGGTGAGCGCGGCCTGGTCGCCGACCGCGGAGATGACGTACGGCTGGCTGTAGGGCACGCCCTGCAGCTGCACGGAGTTGCCGATGCAGCGGATGCCGGTGGTGCTCACCACCCGCTGACCCTGGATGGTGATCGCCTGCGCCCCGCCCTTCCACATCGCGTTGACGACGGCCTGGATGTCCTGCTGGTGCACGAGCAGGAGGTTCGGGTTGTCCGGCGAGCTCGAGCTGGTCTCCTGAGGTGCGTCGGACAGGGTCACCGTCACGCCCGGCCCGGTCTGCGGCAGCAGTCCGGCCGGCCCCTTCATCGCGGCGGCCCGGCGGTTCAACGCACGCACCTGCTTGTTGCCGATCGAGCCGCCCAGCACGTCGACCTGCCCGCGGAGATCCGCCATGCGGGAGTGCAGGGCGTCGACCTGGGTGGCGTCGTAGCGGACCATCGACGCCAGGTCGGTGAACCGACCCGGACGCAGGTCGGTCCCCTCGCTGCTGTGGGCGCTGATCACGAAGAGCGCACCGCTGAGAAGGCCGACGAGCGGGGTGGCGACACGCCACACCAGGGACCGGCGCGGGCGCGCCCGGCCGCCGTCGGGAGACCCCGGAGGGGGCTCGGGTGCACGCAGGCCGGGGAGCCTGCGCTGCGGTCTTTCGCTCACGCCGACTAAGGTAACCCGCGTCGTGTGAAGGGACGCCATCCGGCGTCGGTTGCGTGGAGGAGTGCCGGTGGCCAAGCTCAAGGCCAAGCAGACGTTCGTGGATCCCGATCGGGGGCCGCTGGTCAGCGCGCGCTTCGTGGTCGCGATCGTCCTGATGCTGCTCGGCATCGCCTGGATCGTCTACTACTACACCGTCGTCCGGGTCGACCCGACCGTGCTCCCGGCCCCTGCGGCCGGCTCACCGAAGTTCATGGCCGACCTCGAGGACTGGAACTACGCCATCGGCTTCGGGCTGATCCTCCTGGGATTGCTGGTCTCGGCACACCACGACACCCCGCTGGGCCGCGGCCGGGGCGTTGTGGTCGGGATGCTCAGCTGCTTCCTGATCGGGCTGATCTGGATCTGCACGTTCTACGTGCTCTCGGGCGACCAGCTGCCCAACGTCCCGGTCTTCAACGACCTCGGCCAGTACAACCTGATGGTCGGCATCGGCTTCATGGCCGTCGGCTTCGCCTTCGCCACGCGCTGGGAGTGAGGCCCGGAGAGCGAGCCTGCGAGCTCTCCGAACAGGTCCGTCAGCGAACCGATCGCGCTGATTCCACACCTGTGGACAGCCCTGTGGAGAATCACATCGATGTAGTTCTCCCCAGGTTCGTCCCCAGCTGGGGAGAGGTGCGCTACGCGAGCACAGCGGTCCGCGTGACGACGGCGATCACCACGAGCACGCTGATCACGGCGAAGCCGGCGCCCTGCCACGCAGCGCGCCGCTGTCGTGGCGCGTAGGCGAGGATCACGGCCAGCACGACGCCGCCGACGAAGCCACCGAGGTGTCCCTGCCAGGAGATCGTCGAGCGGCCGAAGAACGTGAACGCGACGTTGATCCCGATCCAGACCAGCAGCTGGTTCATGTCGGCGCGCACCTTGTAGGCCAGCACCAGCAGCGCGCCCATCAGGCCGAAGATGGCGCCCGAGGCGCCCAGGGTCGGCGTGTACTCCCCGGAGAGCCAGTAGACGACCGCGGACCCGACCAGGCCGGAGAGCAGGTAGAGCCCGGCGTAGCGCAGCCGGCCGAGCATCAGCTCGAGCTGTGGGCCGAGCACCCACAACGCCACCATGTTGAAGCCGATGTGGAAGACCTCGACCTGGGTGAACATGCTGGTGACCAGCTGCCAGGTGGCCCCGTCGCTGACGCCCGGCAGCCAGGTGCCGCCGTTCGCCGAGCAGACGGCCTGGGAGACGTCGAAGCCGCCTCGCGGGAGGGAGCACAGACCCTTGGGTCGCAAGGAGAGCCAGTCGACCCACCGACTCCCCGCGCCGCCGGTGGCCAGGATGAGCACCCAGATCACCGCGTTGATCCCGATGATGGTCATCGACACCACGCCGTTGCGCGACGGCCGCAGACCGCCGTACGGCGTGCGGGCGGCGCGGGTCTCCTTGCGCCCCTCGGCGACGCAGGTCGGGCAGTGGAAACCCACCGCGGCGTCGTGCATGCAGTCGGGGCAGATCGGACGACCGCACCGCTGGCAGACGATGTAGGTCTCGCGGTCGGGGTGTCGATAGCAGGTGGGAACGCCGGCGGGGTCTCCCGCCGGCGCTGTCCCCGATCCGTTCGTGGTGCTCAGGAGGTCTGGACCTCCACGCGCTCGATGACCACCGGCTCGACCGGGCGGTCGCCGCCGCCGGTGGGCGTGGTGGCGATCGCGTCGACGACGTCACGCGACTCCTGGTCGGCGACCTCGCCGAAGATGGTGTGCTTGAAGTTCAGCCACGGCGTCGCGCCGACGGTGATGAAGAACTGCGAGCCGTTGGTCCCCGGGCCGGCGTTGGCCATGGCCAGCAGGTAGGGCTTGTCGAAGACCAGCTCGGGGTGCGGCTCGTCCTTGAAGGTGTAGCCGGGGCCCCCGGTACCGGTGCCGAGCGGGCAGCCACCCTGGATCATGAACCCGCCGATGACGCGGTGGAAGGTCAGGCCGTCGTAGTAGCGCTCGCCCGACCTGCCGGCGTCGTCGCGGTAGTCCTTGGTGCCCTCGGCCAGGCCGACGAAGTTGGCCACGGTCTCGGGCGCGTGGTTCGGGAACAGGTTGATCGTGATGTCGCCCCGGTTGGTCTTCAGGACGGCCTGCTGGTCAGCCATGTCTGCCTCTCGCATGTGGGTTTCTGGTGCGTGCAGATCCTCCCACGCACCGCAACCCCCGCCGCCCACCGCCCGCGTCCGCGGTAGGGGTCGCCCTGTTGGGTACGGAGCCGACATGATGGGATGGCACGACGAGACCAGAGGGAGATCCGCCATGGGCATCCGCCGGAACAAGACGATCCTCGAGCAGGCCGCTGACTACGTCGACACGATCGTGGAAGCCGCGAGCGAGAAGGCGGGACCCGCGATCGCCGACGCCCTCGACAAGGCCGGACCGGTCTGGGCCGACGCCAAGGACAAGGCGGCCCCGGTGTGGGCCGACGCGAAGGACAAGGCGGGACCCGTCTGGGCCGACGCCAAGGACAAGGCCGGACCGGCGCTGTCCGACGCCAAGGACAAGGCGACGCCCCTGCTGGCGGCAGGTGTGGCGGCCGCGGCCGCCCAGGCGACCAACGTCGCGGACTACGCGAACGAGAAGGCAGCCGACCTCAAGGGCGAGCCGAAGAAGAAGCACACCTTCCGCAAGCTCCTGATCATCACCGGGGTCGGCGCGCTGATGGTGTTCATCGCCAAGAAGCTGCGGTCGGGCGGCGACCAGGACAACTGGCAGTCGTCGTACACCCCGCCCCCGCCGCCCGCGCCGTCGTCCGACACACCGATCTTCGACGCGGCCTCGGCCTCCTCCGACGAGTCGACGGCCAACGACGAAGGTGGGGCCGGCCCCGACGAGGCGCTGGCCGACGCCGCCGAGGAGGCGCACCCGGTCACCACGCCCGACGAGCCAGCCGACGTGGTCGAGGTGGCACCCGGCGAGGAGTCGGTCGAGAAGCCGTCGGCCAAGCCCTGACCCACCGCCTGACCAACGGTCAGGACACCACAGCACGACGCCGGGACCGGCCGCGGGAGAGATCCTTCGGCCGGTTCTCCGCTATCCAGGCGTCGATGGTCTCCCACCAGCCGAAGAGCCACTCGATCTGCGCCTCCCGCTCGGCCGGGATCTCCTCGCGCGGCACCTGCCACCACCGCATCACGATCACCTTGTCCATCGGGAGCTCACGCCAGACGTCGCGGACGGTGAGCACGTGGTCGAGCCCGGTATGCGCGACCAGTACGACGTCCGCCTGCGGGGCCGCGTCGAGCGCAGCCAGGAAGCCGCCGGGTCGGGGGGCGAGCACGTTGGTCATCTGCGCCGCTCGATCGGCCATCTGCTCGAGTCCGCGACCACGTAGCCGCTCGATCCCGCGACGGCGACGCTCGGGGGTGAAGTTGCCGCCTTCGGGGAAGATCACGAACGCGTCGTTCTCGTCGAGGCCGCGGGCGAGGTCGGCGATCTGGGACTCGTAGTCCTGGCCCTTGCCGGGGTTGGTCTTGATGAACCGGGCGGGGATCCGGCTCAGCACGACGTCGATCACCGGGTCCCAGGCCATCGTGTCCTTCAGCACGACCCGCGGCTCGCGGTGGTACCAGTCCATCAGGGCGTGGATCAGGGTGAACGAGTCGCCCGGCCCGGCGTGCCGGCAGGCGACGATCAGAGGTATCCCCGGGTAGGCGTCCGGGCTGGGGCCGCGGGTCTCGATCCGCAGGGCCAGGACCCGCCGGGCCTCGGTGAACACCACCCACATCAGGCCCTGCACGAGGTCGTAGTGGATGCCCTCGAAGTACGGCGTACGGATCCGGCGGCCGAAGCCCGAGGCCAGCCACAGCCCGAAGAGGACCACGAGCAGGATGCTCTCGACGCTGACGTAGACCACCGCCATCCAGAGCAGCCGCAGGGCCCGCCACCGGCCGGGCAGCACGGGGGCGAGCGCGGCGGCCCCGATCAGCCAGAGCGGGAGCGTTCCCCACAGCACGAAGGCGAGCCCGATCATCGCCGGCGCGACCACGAAGCGACGGAGCAGCCACGTCACAGGGCACCGGCCAGATACTCCCGCGACGCTTCGTAGCTGGCCTGGATGCGCGCCCCGACCTGCGAGAAGTCCCGATGGGCCAGCAGCGAGTCGTCGCGGCTCGACGTACCTCGAGCCGGGAGCACGTGCACGTCGACGCCCTCGGGCACCTCGGCGAGCTCCCGGGCAAAGCGGTGGCGCCGGGCGATCTCGAAGGAGACCCGGGCGACCTCCCACGGGCGTCTCGGCACCTTGAGCGGCCGGTCGATCCGGCCGACCTGGAGGACGAAGACCCGGTCGGCACCCAGCGTCACCGCTCGGCCGAGGGGGATCGAGTTCACGATGCCGCCGTCGAGGTAGTGCTCGCCGCCGACCTTGGCCGGCGGCAGCAGCCCGGGTACGGCGGCGCTGGCCATGATCGCGTCGACGAGCCGGCCGCTGGCGAACCAGTGCTCCGCCGCCCGCTCGATGCTCGCGGCGCAGACCTGGAACCGGACGGCGAGCTCCTCGAAGGTGGTCTCGCCGAACTCCTCGAGCAACCGCTCCTGCATCGGCGCCGCGGAGTAGATGTGGGTGCCGGTCGACACGGCGCGCCGTACCGTCCGCAACGGCCGGTCGGAGACCGCACGCATGGTCTGCGCGTCCTGCCACAGCTCGGTGAGCCGGTCGATCACCGCCGGCGTCGGGTCGCGGGCCACCATCGCGCCGTTCAACGCCCCGACGCTGGTGCCGAGGATCAGGTCGGGTGTCACCTCGACCTCGAACAGCGCGCGCAGCATCCCGACCTCGGCCGCCCCGAGCACCCCACCGCCTCCGAGCACGAACGCCGTCGTCATGGGGTCATTGTGTCGGTAGTCCCCGACCAGATGGCTGCCGCGAGGCCCGAATCGCAGCCATCTGGTCGGGGACTATCCCGGTTGGGGTGCGAGCTCGGGGTGCTCCTCGCGGATCCGACGGGTGACCACGTGCTCCACCCAGAAGATGACCAGGGGGATCAGGCCGGAGATCACGACGAGCAACGCGAAGGGAACCGACCAGCGGGTCTGGCGCCACAACAGGAACGAGACCACGACGTAGGCGATGAAGACCCATCCGTGGGCGACCCACAGGATGCTCCACGTCTCCCCGAACTGCTGCAGCGACGAGCCCTCGGAGGCGAAGTGACGGGCCGGGAACACGATGAGCGCGCAGAAGGCGAGCAGGACGCCCACCACCATGGCCAGCACGCGGTAGGCGACGAAGAGGCCTTTCGACACGGACACGGCGTCGAACCTACCCGCCGCCCGTAGCGGTCCCGGGCCGACCCCGTCCGAGCACGTCCTCCTGCAACCAGCGCCACCACATGAAGATGGCGAAGGCTCCGAACACCCACCACTGGAACGCGTACAACACGTTGCGCAGGCCGGTCGACGCGTCGGCCCCTGGGAGGTGCTCGGCGCTCGCCGGGACGAGGCCGGTCGTCCCGGCAGCAGTCGCCCCACCACCCGGGACGGAGCGGTCGGTGGCGATCACGTAGCCGCCGTAGAGGTCGCGACTGGTGCGTTGCAGCAGGTCGGTGATGCTCAGCTCGGGCAGGACCGCGTCGGAGGCGTCCTCGTCCGGTACGCCGGAGTCCTCCGGCGGCTGAAGCAACCCGACCAGAGCAGCGTTGCCGCGCGGTGGGGCCGGTGCCTGCGACGGGTCGGTGACCCAGCCCCGGACCACCGGGATCTCCGAGCCCGAGGCCGTCACGACCGGCGTCACGGCCCAGTACCCCGTGTGACCGTCGCGCTCCCGACCCGAGACGAAGACCGTCCCGTCCGGGTCCCAGGTGCCCTCGACGGTGACGGGTCGGCCGAGCGCGTCTCCGGGGTACGCCGCGTCCGGGCCGAGGATGGAGTCGAGCGGCACGGGCGACAGGCGGGTCACCGAGGCGGCGCTGTCCGCGCGGTGCGCGTGCCACACGTCGTACTGCCAGCGGCCGAGGAGCACGGCCGCCACGACGGCCGCCACCATCAGCACATGGACGCCCCAGTAGCGCGGGGCGAGCGCCCGCGCGGCAGGGCGGACGGCGAGGTCGGGCGGCACGGGCTCAGGCTACGCAGGGCCCCGATGCCGATCGGAGGGAGCAACGCCGAGCACGGGCTCAGGGAGTGACGTCGCCCGGCAGCTTCGCCCCGCGCACCCCGGCGTTCTCGTGCAGCCGGCTCAGCAGCCCCGGGCTACCTGACCACGGTTCTCCCGGCCGAGGTCCTGCTGGGCCTCGGCATGGGCGGCGTGTTCACCCCCGCCATCCAGGTCGTCACCAGCGGCGTCGCACCGCGCGACGCCGGTGTCGCGGCCGCCGTCGCGAACGTCGCCATGCAGGTCGGCGGCTCGCTCGGCGTCGCCGTCCTCAACAGCGTCGCCGTCTCAGCGACCCGCGATGGCGCCGCCTCGGGCGACTCGCGCTCCGCGCTCGTCCACGGCTACGCGACCGCGGCCGGCTGGGTCACTGCGGGACTCGTGGTCGTGATCGTCCTGGCCGTCACCGGCCTCGGCGGCCGGCCGTTCACACCGGCGCCCGGATCCGGGACGCTGGAACGCATGAACAAGGAAGGAAGCACGCGATGACCGTCCAGCTGAACCACACCATCGTCCACGTCTCCGACAAGGACCGGGCCGCCGCCGACCTCGCCGAGATCCTCGGGGTGGCCGCCCCCACGACGTACGGGCCGTTCCGGGTGCTCACGCTCGACAACGACGTGTCCCTCGACTTCGCCGACGACCACGGGGAGCCGGACCAGCAGCACTACGCGTTCCTCGTGGGCGAGGAGGAGTTCGGTGCGATCCGTCAGCGGATCGTCGACCGCGGCCTGACCTTCTGGGCCGACCCGTTCCACCGCCGCGAGGGCGAGATCAACACCAACGACGGTGGCCGCGGGCTGTACTGGGAGGACGCCGACGGGCACAACCTGGAGATCATCACCGTGCCGTACGGCGGGTGAGCCGGATGCCGTCCTCGGCCGCCCGTTCAGCGCAATTGCGCCGTTGTGACAGCTCGGAGCCGTCCTGAGGTGTCGTTCTGGCGCAATTGCGCGGTTCTGGCGGTCGGGGACGGACCGCCGGAGGGAAGGGTGGAGCCTAGGGGACTCGAACCCCTAACCCCCTGCTTGCAAAGCAGGTGCGCTACCAATTGCGCCAAGGCCCCTCGGCCGGCCGGGGCCGGTGCAGGTGCGGCTCAGGGACGGTCGACGCGGTCGGTCGCCTCGGCCCACAGCGCCTGCTCGCGCTGCCCCTCGTCGAGCTTCCGCTTGGCGATGAGCACGCCGACGGCTGCGAGGGCGATGAGGAGGATCTTCTTCACGGCGACTCCGTCCATGGGTGAACCAGTGGGCCTAACAGGACTTGAACCTGTGACCTCTTCCTTATCAGGGAAGCGCTCTAACCGTCTGAGCTATAGGCCCGGAGGTGGCCGCCGCCGCGTCTGCGGGCGAACGACCGGGACGGCCGCACAGCGACCGCGCGGGAAGGTTACCGCAGCGGCCGACGGCCACCCAAAACCGCGTCCGGCCCGCCTGGAGGTCAGGGCCGGAAGGGTCAGCCCTGGTCCTCCGCCAGGGTGACCTCGATGCCACCGAGCAGCGATGCCGCCATGTTGTAGAGGAAGGCGCCGAGGGTGGCGATCGCGGTGATCAGGACGACGTCGATCACCGAGACCAGCATCGTGAAGCCGAGCACCCGCGACATCCCGAGGTAGTCCTCGATGTTGAACGTCGAGGTGTTGTTGCCGCTGGAGAGGGTGTCGGAGACGGTGTTGTTGATCGAGCTCCAGACGCCGGCCGCGCCGAGCACCGACCACACCATGAAGACCGACACCACCGTGACGACGCCGAACGCGATCGCGAGCAGGAAGGACACCTTCATCACCGACCACGGGTCGATCCGGCTCAGCCGGAGCCGAGCGCGGCGCGGGCCGCGCACGGGTGCAGCCGACGTACGGCGCGCAGCCTTGCGGTCGCGGACCGGGGCCGGGGCGACCGGCGCCTGGGTCTGGACGGACTGCGTCGCGGCAGCCTGCCGCTCGGCGAGCTGTCGCTCGGCCGCCGCACGCTCAGCGGCCTCACGCTCGGCAGCCTGACGCTCGGCGGCGAGCCGCTCGGCCTCCTCGCGCTCCCGCTGGGCGGTCAGCTCGGGGGGCGGCGGCGGCAGGACGCGGCCGGAGCTCTTCTGCGCCTGTCCCGATGCGCGGCGGTCGTCGGTGGCGCTGATCCGGCGCTGGAGGCGTTCGGCCAGGGGGATCCGCGCGGTGTCCTGGTGGTCCGGGCGCGTCTGGACAGGTGCCTGCTCGGCAGAGCGCTCTGTCATCAGCCCTCCCTCTCTGGATCGACATCAGGTCCGTTGTCGGACTCGGACGACTCATCTGTTGACGCCGTCCCGTCGTCGATTGTTGCATCCGTACCCACATCCGGCGATTCGTCACCCGCGTCCGTGGACGCCTCGTCCGACTCGGTGACCGCCTCGACGACCTCGGGTGTCTCCACCGATCTGGTGACCACGGCGACCGCGTCGCCGCCCTTGGGCGTCACGAACTTGACGCCCATCGTGTCGCGCCCGGTGGCCCGGAACTCGGCGTTGATCGGACTGCGGACCACCTGGCCGGCCTGGGTGATCGAGAGGATCTCGTCGCCCTCGACCACGATGAACGCACCGACCAGACCGCCGCGGTCCTCGTTGGCCAGCGACATCGTCTTGATCCCGAGCCCGCCCCGGGACTGCTGGCGGTAGTCGGTGATCCGGGTGCGCTTGGCGAAGCCCCCGTCGGTCATCGTGAAGACGTACTGCGGCTGGACGTCGAGGGTGCCCTCGCCAGCGTCGCTGGCCGCGGCGTCGGCCTCGGCCTCTGCTTCGGCGGCGACCTGGTCGGCCCGGATCACCGACATCGACAGCACCTCGTCGCCGTTGCGGAACTTCATGCCCGTCACGCCCGACGTGGCGCGTCCCATCGGCCGCAGCTGAGCGTCGTCCGCGCGGAAGCGGATCGCCTGCCCCTTGCGTGAGACGAGCAGGATGTCGTCGTCGGGCCCGACCAGCTCGGCGCCGATCAGCTCGTCGTCGTCCTCGCGGAAGTTGATCGCGATCACGCCGGCCTGGCGCGGGGAGTTGTAGTCGCCCAGGCGGGTCTTCTTGACCAGGCCGTTGCGGGTGGCCAGCACGAGGTAGGGCTGCTGGTCGTAGTCACGAATCGCCAGCACCTGGGCGATGTCCTCGTCCGGCTGGAAGCTGAGCAGCCCGGCCACGTGGCCGCCCTTGGCGTCGCGCGACGCCTCGGGGAGGTTGTAGGCCTTGGTCCGGTAGACCCGGCCGGCCGTGGTGAAGAACAGCAGCCAGTGGTGGTTGGTGGTCGCCATCAGGTGCTGGACGACGTCGTCGCCGCGCAGGGTCGCTCCGCGCACCCCCTTGCCGCCACGCTTCTGGGTCCGGTAGGCGTCGGAGCGGGTGCGCTTGGCGTAGCCGCCGCGGGTGATCGAGACGACGAGCTCCTCGTCGGGGATCAGGTCCTCCATCGAGAGGTCGCCGTCGGCCGCCATGATCTGGGTACGGCGGTCGTCGCCGTACTTGTCGACGATCTCGGCCAGCTCCTCCTTGACGATCTCCCGCTGCCGGGCCTCGTTGGCCAAGATGTCCTCGAGGTCGGCGATGGTGACCTCGAGGTCGGCCAGGCGGGCGATGATCGCCTGCCGCTGCAGGGCAGCGAGCCGGCGCAGCTGGAGGTCGAGGATGGCCTGCGCCTGGATCTCGTCGATCTCGAGGAGCTCCATCAGGCCCGTTCGTGCGTCCTCGACGTCGGGAGAACGACGGATCAACGCGATCACCTCGTCGAGCGCGTCGAGCGCCTTGACCAGGCCCCGCTGCACGTGGGCGAGCCGCTCGGCCTCCTCCAGGCGGAACCGGGTCCGGCGCTGGATGACCTCGATCTGGTGCGCCACCCAGTTGGAGATGAACTGGTCGACCGTCAGCGTGCGCGGCACCCCGTCGACGAGGGCCAGCATGTTGGCGCTGAAGTTGGTCTGGAGCTCGGTGTGCTTGAGCAGGTTGTTGAGCACGACCCGCGCGACGGCGTCACGGCGCAGGACCACGACCAGGCGCTGGCCGGTGCGGCCGGACGAGTCGTCGCGCACGTCGGAGATGCCCTGCACCTTGCCGGAGTCGGCCAGCTCGGCGATCTTCAGCGCGAGGTTGTCGGGGTTGACCATGTAGGGCAGCTCGGTGATCGACAGGCAGGTACGGCCCTTGGCGTCCTCGTCGATCTCGATCACCGCGCGCTGGGTGACCGAGCCGCGCCCGGTGCGGTAGGCCTGCTCGATGCCCTCGCGGCCGACGATCAGCGCGCCGTTGGGGAAGTCGGGGCCCTTGATCCGCTCGACCAGGGCGTCCTGGAGCTCCTCGCGGGTGGCGTCGGGGTGCTCGAGCGCCCACCGGGCGCCCTCGGCGACCTCGCGCAGGTTGTGGGGCGGGATGTTGGTGGCCATGCCGACCGCGATCCCGGCCGACCCGTTGACCAGCAGGTTGGGGTAGCGCGCCGGCAGGACGACCGGCTCCTGCGAGCGACCGTCGTAGTTGGGCTGGAAGTCGACGGTCTCCTCGTGGATGTCGCGGACCATCTCCAGGGCCAGCGGCGCCATCCGGCACTCGGTGTAGCGCATCGCGGCCGCGGAGTCGTTGCCCGGCGAGCCGAAGTTGCCCTGGCCGTGGATGAGGGGAGCCCGCATCACCCAGGGCTGCGCCAGGCGGACCAAGGTGTCGTAGATGGCCGTGTCGCCGTGCGGGTGGTACTGACCCATCACGTCGCCGACCACCCGCGAGCACTTGGAGAACCCGCGGTCGGGCCGGTAGCCACCGTCGTACATCGCGTAGAGCACGCGCCGGTGCACGGGCTTGAGACCGTCGCGTACGTCGGGCAGCGCCCGGCCCACGATGACCGCCATCGCGTAGTCGATGTAGGACCGCTGCATCGAGGTCTGCAGTTCGATCGGCTCGATGCGTCCGCCGGGGCCGGGGCCCTCGGGGGGAGTGGTGGTGCCGCCGCCGGTGGGGGTCTCAGTCACGTGTCTGGTTCTCTCTCGTCACATCTATCCGAATCTAGGAATCTCGCAAGACTTCTAGATATCGAGGAATCGGACGTCCTTGGCGTTGCGCTGGATGAAGGAACGGCGCTGCTCGACGTCCTCGCCCATCAGGATCGAGAAGATCTCGTCCGCGTGGGCGGCGTCCTCGAGGGTCACCTGGAGCATCAGCCGCTGGTCGGGGTTCATCGTGGTCTCCCACAGCTCCTCGGCGTTCATCTCACCGAGCCCCTTGTACCGCTGGACGGGGTTCTCCTTGGGCAGCTTCTTGCCGGACTCGAGCCCGTCGCGCATCAGCGCGTCGCGCTCGGAGTCGGAGTAGACGAACTCGTGCTCGGCCGGCTTGTTCCAGCGCACCCGGTAGAGCGGGGGCTGCGCCATGTAGACGTAGCCGTGCTCGATCAGCGGCTTCATGAAGCGGAACAGGAGCGTCAGCAGGAGGGTGTTGATGTGGTGGCCGTCGACGTCGGCGTCGGCCATCAGCACGATCTTGTGGTAGCGCAGCTTCTCGAGGGTGAACTCCTCGTGGATCCCGGTGCCCAGTGCGGAGATGATCGACTGGACCTCGGTGTTGGCGAGCACCTTGTCGATGCGGGCCTTCTCGACGTTGAGGATCTTGCCGCGGATCGGGAGGATCGCCTGGACCCTCGGGTCGCGCCCCTGCCGGGCCGACCCACCGGCGGAGTCGCCCTCGACGATGAAGACCTCGCACTCCTCGGGGTTGGTCGACTGGCAGTCCGACAGCTTGCCGGGAAGACCGCCGCCGCCGAGCAGACCCTTGCGGCCGCGGGCCAGGTCGCGCGCCTTGCGGGCCGCGATCCGGGCGCTGGCCGCGGCCTGCGCCTTGCGGACGATGTCGCGCCCCTCGGCGGGGTTCTGCTCGAGCCAGGCCCCGAGGTGGTCGTTGACCACGCGCTGGACGAAGCCCTTGGCCTCGGTGTTGCCGAGCTTGGACTTGGTCTGGCCCTCGAACTGGGCATCGGTGAGCTTGATCGAGATGATCGCGGTGAGGCCCTCGCGGACGTCGTCGCCGGAGACCCGGTCCTCCGGCTTCTTGATCAGGCCCCACTCCTCGCCCCAGCGGTTGACCAGCGAGGTGAGTGCCGACCGGAACCCTTCCTCGTGGGTTCCGCCCTCGGGGGTGTTGATGGTGTTGGCGAAGGTGTGGACCGACTCGGTGAACGAGACGTTCCACTGCATGGCGATCTCGAGGCTGAGGTCCTGGGTGCTGCCCTGCGCGCCGGCGCTCTGCTCGGCCTCGAACGCGATCACGGTCGGGTTGGCCAGCGGCTTGCGCTTGTTGAGGTACTCGACGAAGTCGACGAGACCGCGGTCGTAGCGGAAGGTCTGCTCGATGCCGCCGGCCACCCCCTCGTGGATCGCGTCCTGGCCGGCGCCGTCGACCTCCGCGGAGACGGTGTCGTCCTTGACCGCCTCGAGGACCTCGGCCGCCACGGGCCGCTCGTCGCGAACCACGATCTCCAGACCCTTGTTGAGGAACGCGTACTCGCGCATCCGGGCGGTGATCGTCTCCAAGGAGTACGTCGTGGTCTCGAACACGTCGGTCGACGCCCAGTAGGTGACGGTGGTGCCGGTGCGCTCGCCCGGCTCCAGCTCACGGACGTCCTCGAGCTCGCCGTCGGGAACGCCCACGCTGAACGACTGGCGCCAGAGGTGCCCGCGGTTCTTCACGTCGACGATGAGGTGGCTCGACAGCGCGTTGACCACGCTGACGCCGACGCCATGGAGACCGCCGGACACCTTGTAGCCGCCGCCGCCGAACTTGCCGCCGGCGTGGAGCACGGTGAGGACCGTGGTGACGGCCGGCAGCTCCTGTCCGGGTGCGGTGTCGGTCGGGATGCCGCGACCGTTGTCCTCCACGCGGACGCCGCCGTCGGCCAGGAGGGTGACCACGATGCGGTCGCAGTAGCCGGCCAGCGCCTCGTCGACGGCGTTGTTGACGATCTCCCAGATCAGGTGGTGGAGACCGCGCTCACCGGTCGAGCCGATGTACATGCCCGGACGCTTGCGGACGGCCTCGAGCCCTTCGAGGACCTGGATCGCGGACGCGTCGTACTCGACGCCGTTGGGAGGCTGCGGCAGCGCTGCTGCGGGGACGGACTCGGGGACGGACAGCTCGGGAGTCTCGTCGCTCACGCGCACCTCTTCGTCGGGATCGGGGCGGCCGGAGGGCCACCGGCGACCGGGGTCTGGCATGGATCGGGCCGCGTGCGGACGAGCGCGCGGCCTCGATGTCCATGATAGCCGTTTCCGGGCCGCTCTCCACGTCTCCACCCCGGGGATGGGGGCAACGGTGGACGAAATCCGGCCCCAGACGGCGCGAGAGGGCGGATCGGAGGCCCGCACGGGGGTGCGGATATGTCCCCATACGTCCACGGCGCCGTCAGATCGGCAGCGCGGGGGCTGAGACGGGCCGGGCTCCGACAGCCCTCCGGCCCGGCCCGGGCGCCCCGGTCAGCCGTAGGTGTCGCGGGGCCCGCGCCCGTCGCGCACGCTCCGGGGACCGTGCTTCCACGACGGTGCGTGGGGTCCGAGCACCTCGATCACCACGACGGTGCCGTGCCCGAGATCCTCGTTGAGACGGCGTACGACGGTGGGCGCGAGGAAGCGGAGCTCGGTCGCCCACGTCGTGGAGTCGGTGCGGACCACGAGCTTGCCGTCGGCGAAGGACTCGGCCCGGCTGTGAGCCCCGATCTCGTCGCCGACCAGCTCGGTCCAGCGGGCGAACATCGAGGCGACCTTGAGGTCGACCTGCCAGCCGTGGTCGTCGACGATCCGGGTCAGGGCGGCGTCGAGGGTCTGGGGGTCGCGGTCGTCGGGGTGGGCGCCCGAGATCCGGCCGGTGCGCGGCGTCCGGTCGGTGCGGCGTACGGCCTTCTTGCGCCCGGGCGTCGAGCGTGCCGTCGCGCGGGCGAGGGTGCGGGCCAGGTCGAGTCCGTCGTCCGCATGCGGCTCGACCGGCTCGGGTGCGCCGGGCTCAGTCGTCACGGAGCACCTCCCCACCGACCACCTGGTAGCGCACGCCGGCGAGCTTCTCGGGTACGTCGGCCGCGACCGCCGCGGTGACGAGCACCTGCTCCGCGCCGGCGACCAGCTCGGCCAGCTGTGCGCGCCGCTCGGAGTCGAGCTCGGCGAACACGTCGTCGAGGATCAGGATCGGATCGTCACCGTCGGCCCGCACCAGGTCGTACGACGCGAGCCGGAGCGCGAGCGCGAACGACCAGGACTCGCCGTGCGACGCGTAGCCGCGCACCGGCAGCCGTTGCTCGCCGTTGCCGAGGGACAGCTGGAGCTCGTCGCGGTGGGGCCCGACCAGCGAGACGCCGCGGTCGAGCTCGTCGTTGCGGCGCACCTCGAGCTCCGCCAGGATCCGCTGGGCCAGGTCGTCGCGCTCGGTCAGCTCGCCGATCTCGAGACTGGGCTGGTAGTCGAGCCCCGCGTCGTCGCTGCTCGCCCCGCGGGCAACCGTTGCATAGGCATGGCCGACGTAGGGGCGCAGCTCCGCGACCAGCCGGAGCCGCTCGGCCAGCAGCTCGGCGCCGGTGCGCGCGAGATGGGAGTCCCACACGCCGAGGGTCGAGAGCGCCGACTCCTGCGAGGTGGAGCCGCGGCGGGCGGCGCCGGCCGTCTTGAGCAGGGAGTTGCGCTGCTTGAGGATCCGCTCGTAGTCGGCGCGTACGCCGGCCAGCCGCGGTGCGCGCATCACCAGCAGGTCGTCGAGGAAGCCCCGCCGACCAGCGGGGTCGCCCTTGACCAGGGCCAGGTCGTCGGGGGCGAAGATCACGGTGCGGACCAGCCCCACCAGCTCGCGCGCCCGCGGCAGGTCGGCGCGGTTGACCCGGGCCCGGTTCGCCTTGCCGGGGTTGATCTCGATCTCGAGCATCGCCTGGCGGCCGTCCCGGACGACGGAGGCTCGCACCAGCGCACGTTCCGCGCCGGCCCGGACGAGAGGGGCGTCGGAGGCGACCCGGTGGGAGCCGAGCCGCGAGAGGTAGTCGATGGCCTCGACCAGGTTGGTCTTGCCCTGGCCGTTGCGACCGATGAACGCCGTGGCGCCGGGCTCGAGCGCCACCTCGGCGGCTGCGTAGGACCGGAAGTCGACCAGCGTCAGGTGCGCGACGTACACCCCGCCCCCTCCTCGTCGCCGTCCCTGCCCTGGCCGCTCAGCTCGACGGCGAGGCGTCTCCGCCCGGAGGCGCCTCGGTCTTCACCGCGTGGCCTCCGAACTGGTTGCGCATCGCGGCGATCGCCTTCATCGCCGGGCTCTCGTCCTGCTGGGAGACGAACCGAGCGAAGAGGGACGCGGCGATCGCGGGCATCGCGACCCCGTTGTCGATACCGGCCTCGACGGTCCAGCGGCCCTCGCCGGAGTCGGCGGCGAAGCCCGCGATCTTGTCGAGGTGGGTGTCGTCCTGAAGCGCCGCGACCAAGAGGTCGAGCAGCCAGGAGCGGATCACCGTGCCCTGGCGCCAGGAGTCGAACACCTCGGTGACGTTGTCGACCAGGTCGACCTTCTCCAGCAGTTCCCAGCCCTCGGCGTAGGCCTGCATGATGGCGTACTCGATGCCGTTGTGGACCATCTTGGCGAAGTGGCCGGCGCCGGGCTGCTGGCCGGCATGCACGAACCCGGAGTCGCCCTCGGGCTTGAGCGCGTCGAACGCCGGCTGGATCTTCGCGACGTCGGCATCGGAGCCGCCGCACATCAGCGCATAGCCGTTCTGCAGGCCCCAGACCCCGCCGGAGACACCACAGTCGACGAAGCCGATGCCCTTCTGGGACAGCAGATCGGCGTTGATCTGGTCGTCGGTCCACTTGGAGTTGCCGCCGTCGACCACGAGGTCGCCCTCACCGAGCAGCTCGCCGAGCTCCTTGACGGTGTCGCGGGTCGGGTCGCCGGCCGGGACCATCACCCAGACCACCTTGGGGCTGGGGAGCTGCTCGACCATCTCGGCGAGGCTGGCGGCGTCGGAGACGTCGGGGTTGCGGTCGTAGCCGACGACCGTGTGTCCGGCGTTGCGCAAGCGGGTGCGCATGTTGCCGCCCATCTTGCCGAGGCCGATGAGTCCCAGTTCCATGGCGATGCTCCTCGCGAGGTGGGTCAGGAGAGCAGGCGGCGCGGCATCAGGAGGTAGCGGAAACCGGTGTCACCGGCGCCCGCGGAGGCCGCTTCCTCACTACCTGAGCCACCTTGTCCCATCGAACCACTGATGACAACCGGCTTGGTGCTCACCGTGAAGGCCAGCTCGACCACGGCCTCGTCGATGACCTGGAGTCCGTCGAGGAGGTACTGCGGGTTGAAGCCCGTGGTGATGTCGTCGCCGTCGATGGTCGCCTCGATCGACTCGCTGGCCTGTGCCTCGTCGCCGGACCCCGCGTCGAGGGTCAGCGTGCCGTCGCTGAAGGCGAGCTGGACCGCGGTGTTGCGCTCGGCCACCAGCGCGACCCGCTTGAGCGACTCGATGAGGGAGGCCTTGTCGACCGTGGCGGTGGTCTGGTGCTCGTTGGGGAACAGGCTGCGGACCTTCGGGAACTCACCGTCGAGCAGCCGGGTCGTCGTACGCCGGGTGCCGCCGGGGCCGGAGCCCTCGAACCCGATGATCCCCTCACCGCTGCCGCCCGAGGCCAGCGCGATGGTGACCTCGCTCCCTGCGGTCAGCGACCTTGCGGTGTCGCCGAGGACGCGGGCCGGGATCAGTGCGGCCACCGACTCGTCGGGGCTGTTGGGTGACCACTGGAGCTCGCGGTGGGAGAGCCGGAAGCGGTCGGTGGCCAGCATCGAGATCGACGAGCCGGAGATCTCGATGCGGACACCGGTGAGCACCGGCAGCATGTCGTCGCGCCCGGCGGCCGTCACCGCCTGGGCGACAGCGTGGGCGAACACGTCGCTGGAGACGGTCCCGGTAGCCGCCGGCATATCGGGCAGCGCGGGGTAGTCCTCGACGGGCATGGTCTGGAGGCTGAAGCGCGCGGAGCCGCAGGTGAGGCTGACGCGGGTGCCGTCGAGCGTCATCTCGACGGGCTTGGCCGGCAGGCTGCGGCAGATGTCGGACAGCAAGCGGCCGCTGACCAGCGCCTTGCCCTCGTCGGAGACCTCGGCGCTGAGTGTGGCCCTGGCCGACGTCTCGTAGTCGAAGGTCGACAGGACGAGGCCGTCGTCGCTGGCCTCGATCAGGAGACCGGACAGGACCGGCACGCTCGGACGGACGGGAAGGCTGCGCGCCGCCCAGGCGACGGCATCCGCGAGTACGTCGCGGTCGACGCGAAACTTCACTGCACGGTTCCTTCGTGGGACGGGAGGGCGGCCCCCTGAAGTAGAGGGGGCCACTCGGGAGGATTCTGGAGTGAGCATCCTGCCACGCGGGTCCCCCACGCGGGAGGGCCACCCGATTTGTCCGCCGGTCATCCCCAGGTAGGGCGGTGCGCAGGGGCTTCGAGCGATCCGGATCCATGGGTAGGTCCGTAGTAGTCATAGCAGGGGTGGAAACTGTGGAGAACCACTCTTCGTGCAGGTCAGGGGCGGTTTGGGTGTGCACATGGGGTGTGGAGGAACCTGTGCGGTCCGTGGGGGTCCTGTGGGTCCGGCCCGGTCGGTCGTGCGACCGGGCTCGGCCGTGCACAGCCCCTGTGGACGACGCGCCGCCCCGGCCCACACGACGTACACATCTTGCAGCCGTGTAACTCGCTAGCTCTGCCGCGCCTGCATCTTGACCCGGTTGGTCAGCTCGCTGACCTGGTTGAACACCGCTCGGCGCTCGGCGAGGAGCTGGTTGATCTTGCGGTCGGCGTACATCACGGTCGTGTGGTCGCGGTTGCCGAACTGCGCGCCGATCTTCGGCAGGGACAGGTCGGTCAGCTCGCGGCACAGGTACATCGCGATCTGTCGCGCCATCACCAGGTGCCGTCCACGGCTCGGGCCGGTGAGCTCGTCGATGGAGAGCCCGAAGTACGCCGCGGTCTGGGCGATGATCAGGGCCGCGGTGATCTCCGGCTCGCCGCCCTCGGGGATCAGGTCCTTCAGCACGATCTCGGCCAGGGTCATGTCGACCTCCTGGCGGTTGAGGTTGGCGAAGGCGGTGACCCGGATCAGGGCGCCCTCGAGCTCGCGGATGTTGGTCTGGATCTTGCTGGCGATGAACTCGAGCACGTCGGCCGGCGCGCTGAGGCGGTCCATGGCGGCCTTCTTGCGCAGGATCGCGATCCGCGTCTCGAGGTCGGGGGGCTGGACGTCGGTGATCAGGCCCCACTCGAACCGGTTGCGCAGCCGGTCCTCGAGCGCCTCGAGGCGCTTGGGCGCCCGGTCGGAGGTCAGCACGATCTGCTTGTTGGCGTTGTGGAGGGTGTTGAAGGTGTGGAAGAACTCCTCCTGGGTCTGGGTCTTGCCCTCCAGGAACTGGATGTCGTCGATCAGCAGCACGTCGACGTCGCGGTAGCGCCGCTTGAAGCGGTCCTGCCGGTCGTCGCGGATCGCGTTGATGAACTCGTTGGTGAACTCCTCGCTCGACACGTAGCGCACCTTCGCCCCGTTGTAGAGGCTGCGCACGTAGTGGCCGATCGCGTGGAGCAGGTGGGTCTTGCCGAGCCCGGAGTCGCCGTAGACCAGCAGTGGGTTGTAGGCCTTGCCCGGCGCCTCGGCCACCGCGACCGCCGCCGCGTGGGGGAAGCGGTTGGAGGAGCCGATCACGAACGTCTCGAAGGCGTACTTCGGGTTGAGGCGGGTCTCCCCGGTCGCGCGCGAGGGCTCGGGGGACGTTGCCGTCATCGAAGCGATATGTCCATCTGTCGACATATCGATAGGTGGACTGATCGACTCGGAGGGCTGGGGCCGGTGCGCAGCCCCCTCGCCGAGCTGGGCGTTGACGGTGACCGCGAGCCGGATCTCGTGACCGTAGATCGCGGTCAGCGCATCCTCGAGCTGACCCCGTAGCCGGCCCTCGAGCTGCGTCCGGGTGAAGTCGTCGGCGACCGCGATGATCGCGGTGTTGCCGTGGAGCGTGACCGGTTCACTGGCCTGGACCCACGCCTGTTGGTTCGGCTGCAGCTCGTCCACCACGCGCTGCCAGGCGGTCGCCAGATCCAGATCGTTGTCCACAGGGTTCGTCCCGCTCTCTTCGTTGCTGTTCGGCGTGGTCGCAGACGCCCGGGTACGACGACCCGACGCGCTGGTGTTCCACAGGTTTGTCCACACCTTGTGAACGTGACCGCCTCCTTGTGGAAACGGCCCGCCGAGACGCTCACGGTTGACCGGCGAAAACCGGATCACCGCAGGTCAGAGGCCATGAGTCCCGCTGCCGGCCGCCTGGTGCAGCGGCCGTGGAACCCTGGTCCGACCCGAACGGGGGAAACTCGACAAGGGTCGAACATAACCCCGGCCGAGGGTCCCGAGCAAGACGCTATCCACAGGCTGCCGGGGCCCGGCGGAACGGGTGGTCCGGGGGATCCACGGACGGCCGACGAGCGCCGCGCTGAGGCCGCTGCGTCGGCCGTGTGGTCGATTTGACGCCGCGGAGACGCCACGCGTACCGTTCATCGGTCACCCGGTGTCGACGGGTGCCGCATGTCCACGCTCCGCCCGGGTTGGTTCCCGGGGCCGTTCCACCGGCGCGTGGGTGGGCGGTGCCGGCCGAAGCCTCGAGGGATTCGACCAGCGCTGTCTGTCGCCAACGGGCGATCTGGCCGCCACCGGCGTGACCGCCCCTGACCACCATCGGAGAGACCTCGTGAGCAAGCGTACGTACCAGCCGAACAACCGCCGGCGCCACAAGGTGCACGGCTTCCGGCTGCGCATGCGCACCCGCGCCGGGCGCGCCATCTTGTCGCAGCGTCGCCGCAAGGGCCGCAAGAGCCTGGCGGTCTGAGCCCGCGCGGCTCGACCCCGTCGTGATCCGCGTCCGTGCTCCCCGCGCCGCATCGGCTGACCCACGGTGGTGACATCCGGCGGGTGGTCCGCACGGGTCGTCGCAGCGGTGGCGACCTGCTGGTCGTCCACGTCGTGCGTCACGACCGGACGGATCCCGCTCGGATCGGGTTCGTCGTGGGTCGCTCCGTCGGCAACGCCGTCATCCGCCATCGTGTCCAGCGCCGGCTCCGCCATCTGTGCCGTGAGCGGCTCGCCGTCCTGCCGTCGGGCTGCGAGCTCGTCGTCCGTGCACTACCGGCGGCCGCGGCCGCGTCGTACCCGGAACTCGCTGCCCAGCTCGACCGTTGTCTGCAGCGGAGCCTCGGTGCCAGGCAGGGGACGGTGAGCTGACGTGCGCTACCTCCTGATCGGCCTGCTGAAGCTGTACCGGCTCCTGATCAGCCCCCTCTACGGCCAGGTCTGCCGCTACCACCCCTCCTGCTCGGCCTACGCCCTCGAGGCGGTGACGGAGTACGGCTCGCTGCGCGGGAGCTGGATGGCTCTGCGCCGTCTCCTGCGGTGCCACCCCTGGGCACCGGGTGGCTACGACCCCGTGCCACCCCGCGTCCGCACCACTCCCACCCAAGGAGCCTGAACCCCGTGGAATTCCTCGGCACCATCGGCCACGCCATCCTGGTACCGCTCTACTACGCGGTCTCGGCGGTGCTGCTGGCCTGGCACTGGCTGTTCAGCCTCTTCCTCGACCCCGACGGCGGCGCCGCGTGGGTGCTCTCCATCATCGGGCTGACCCTCGTCGTGCGGGCGGCCCTGATCCCGCTGTTCGTCAAGCAGATCAAGTCCAGCCGGAACATGCAGCTGATCCAGCCCAAGGTCAAGGAGCTGCAGAAGAAGTACGGCCACGACCGCGAGCGCCTCGCCGCGGAGACGATGAACCTCTACAAGGAGACCGGCACCAACCCGTTCGCGGCCTGTCTGCCGCTGCTGGTCCAGTCCCCGATCTTCATCGCGCTCTTCCGGCTCCTCGACCAGGCGCAGAAGAACCACACCGCGAACGGCTTCATGACCACCGAGCAGGCGACGAGCCTGGCGAACGCCAAGCTGTTCGGGACCATCCCGATCTCGGCCACGTTCATCCACAACGACGGCCTGACGAGCGTGCGGATCGTGGCCGCGCTGCTGGTGGTGGCGATGACGGCTACGACGTTCACGACCCAGCGCCAGCTGATGAGCAAGAACATGCCGTCGGACGCGATGAGCGGTCCCTACGCCCAGCAGCAGAAGATGCTGCTCTACGTGCTCCCGGTGGCGTTCGCCGCCGGCGGTGTGGCGTTCCCGATCGGCGTCCTCGTCTACTGGACCACGACCAACCTGTGGACCATGGGCCAGCAGTTCTACGTGATCCGCCGTAACCCCGCGCCCGGCACTCCCGCCTTCGACGCGAAACTCGCCCGGGACAGGGCCAAGGGCAAGGTCACCGAGGTGGAAGAAGAGGAAGCGCTGCTCGAGGCGTCCCAACAGCCGGTCCAGCGCCAGCGGCAACAACCCAAGAAGCAGACCCGTGAGCAGAGACGGAAGGCTGCCAACCGGCCGCCCAAGTCCGACTCCGGGACGTCCGATGACATCGAAGAGGGGAACCAGACATGAGCGACACCGGGGAGCTGACCGGCACCGAGGCCACCACCGAGGCCGTCACCGAGGCCGTCACCGACGGCGAGGCGAGCGGCGCCCAGGACTCCACGGTGCCGGAGGCCGAGGCGACCGACGTCGCGGAGACCGACCAGGACTCGCTCGACGAGGGCGAGCCGGACGTCTCCGAGGAGGAGGTGTCCGGCCGGGCCGACGACGGCGACGCCGACGACGCGTCGGACGATGCGGACGCCGAGGAGGGCGAGGCCCGCGAGGGGGACGCCGCCGAGACCGGTGGCACCTCGCTGCAGGATCGCCTGGAGAACGAGGGCGACATCGCGGCCGACTATCTCGAGGAGCTCCTCGACATCGCCGATCTCGACGGCGACCTCGACATGGACGTCGAGGGCGAGCGGGCGCTCGTCTCCATCGTCGGCGCGGATCTCGCCCAGCTGGTCGGCGAGCGGGGCGAGGTCCTCGAGGCGCTGCAGGAACTGACCCGCCTGGCCGTCTACCGCGAGACCGGCGACCGGTCGCGGCTGATGCTCGACATCTCCGGCCACCGCGCGGAGGTACGCCGGCGGCTCGAGGAGCTGGCCGCCGCCACGGCGGTGCAGGTCAAGGAGACCGGTGAGCGCGTCGCGCTGAAGGCGATGACCCCGTTCGAGCGCAAGGTCGTGCACGATGCCGTGGCGGCTGCCGGCCTGACCTCGGAGTCCGAGGGTGTGGAGCCCCGTCGCTACGTGGTGGTCCTGCCCGCCTGATGGTCGATGTTTCACGTGAAACACCGCCGCTCCCCGACCCCGCGGTCGTCAGCCAGGTCTTCGCCCCGTCGCGGCTTCCTGCCCTCGAGCAGTACGCCGCGCTGCTGGCGTCCGAGGGAGTGGTCCGGGGACTGATCGGTCCTCGGGAGGTCCCGCGCCTGTGGGACCGACACCTGGTCAACTGCGGGCTGCTGGCACCGCTGATCCCCGAAGGTGCCCGGGTGGCGGACCTGGGATCCGGGGCCGGGCTCCCGGGACTGGTGCTGGCCCTGGCCCGCCCCGATCTCGAGGTGACGCTGATCGAGCCGATGGCGCGTCGGGTCGAGTTCCTCACCGAGGCCTGCATCTCGCTGGGCGCCGATCGGGTGACGGTGGTGCGCGGGCGGGCCGAGCAGTCGGCCGGCCGGGAGAGCTTCGACGTGGTCACCTCGCGGGCCCTGGCCCCGTTGGCCCGACTGTTGACCTGGAGCCTGCCGCTGGTGGCTCCGGGCGGGGTCGTGCTGGCGATGAAGGGCTCCTCGGCGGCGACCGAGATCGAGGAGGCCGGCGCGGAGCTCGGCCGCTGGCGCGCGGAGGCCTCGGTGGTGGTGTGCGAGGTGCCCGGGTCGTCACCGACGACGGTGGTCCGGGTGGTCGCGGGTCCGGACGCGGGGATAGGTTGGCCGACGACCGCAACGACTCGTCGTAGGCGAAGGGGACGCAGGTGAGCCAGGACCCGGCCGTGACGACGGCCGCACATCCGGAAGGGCAGACCGAGCGCGGTCTGGGTTGGCCGGTCGGGGTGGAGACGATGGATCGCTTTCCGACGTTTTCCACCGGTCTGGGGTGGCCCCCTGAGCGTAAAAGTCCACAGAAAACCACTAGTTATCCACAATCGGCGGTGACTAGTCCCGAAGCCGAGCGGACTACGTCGGTTTCACGTGAAACGTCGACGGAGTCCGTCGAGACGCGGCCGCCGGTGCGGACCGCGGCAGACTTCGCGGCGGTCGGACAGCTCCTCGATGACGACAGCACTCCCTTGGCAAGGATGGCCGAGGACACGGTCCGGGCTCGCCAGGAGGCGGCGCGCCGTCCGCCGATGCCGCGCCCCGAGGCGACCCGCGTGATCGTGGTCGCCAACCAGAAGGGCGGGGTCGGCAAGACCACCACCACGGTCAACGTGGCCGCCGCCCTGGCTCAGCTCGGCCAGCGAGTCCTCGTGCTGGACCTCGACCCGCAGGGCAACGCCTCGACCGCCCTCGGGGTCGAGCACCAGCGTGGCATCCCCTCGACGTACGACGCGTTGGTCGACGGCGTCGCGCTGCACGACCTGATGACCGAGGCTCCCGACCTGCCCGGGCTGCTGGTCGTGCCCGCCACCATCGACCTGGCCGGCGCGGAGATCGAGCTGGTCAGCGTCGTGGCCCGGGAGAACCGGCTGCGCCGGGCCCTGGCCGGCCACCCCCTGATCGGCACGGCGGAGACCGCCGGGGACGAGCGCCTCGACTTCGTCTTCGTCGACTGTCCCCCGTCGCTCGGCCTGCTCACCTTGAACGCGCTGGTGGCGGGCGAGGAGATGCTGATCCCGATCCAGGCCGAGTACTACGCGCTCGAGGGCCTCGGACAGCTCCTCGAGACCGTGGAGATGGTCAAGGCCCACCTCAACCCCGGACTGGTCGTCTCCACGATCCTGGTCACGATGTACGACGGCCGCACCCGGCTGGCCTCGGGTGTCGCGCAGGAGGTGCGGTCCCACTTCGGCGACGAGGTCCTCCGCACCACCATCCCGCGATCCGTGCGGGTCTCGGAGGCCCCGTCGTACGGCCAGACCGTGATGACCTACGACCCGGCCTCGCCGGGCGCGCTGTCCTACCTCGAGGCCGCGCGCGAGATCGCCCGGAAGGGAGCCCCCGCGTGAACCACGCCCCGTCACCGCTCACGGCACTGGCCCGACCGCAGGGGCCCCGGGCATGAGCACGGAGCGACGCCGGGGTCTGGGCCGCGGCCTCGGGTCGCTGATCCCGACCGGGCCCAGCCCCGAGGAGGTGGAGCCGTCGGCCACCGGCGAGCAGACGCCGCCCGCACCGGCCGGCGCCTACTTCGCCGACCTCCCGATCGCACAGGTGGCACCGAACCACGTCCAGCCGCGCCAGGTCTTCGACGAGGACGCGATGGCCGAGCTGGTCCACTCGATCCGCGAGGTCGGGCTGCTCCAGCCGGTGGTGGTCCGCCGCTCGGGGCCGGAGTCCTACGAGCTGGTGATGGGCGAGCGGCGCTGGCGGGCCGCCCAGGAGGCAGGGCTCGAGGCGATCCCGGCGATCGTCCGCCAGACCGACGACTCCGACATGCTGCGCGACGCGCTGCTGGAGAACCTGCACCGGTCCCAGCTCAACCCCCTGGAGGAGGCCGCGGCGTACTCCCAGCTGCTCGAGGACTTCTCCTGCACCCACGAGGAGCTCGCCGAGCGGATCGGCCGCTCCCGTCCCCAGATCAGCAACACGATCCGTCTGCTCAAGCTCTCGCCCGCGGTACAGCGCAGGGTCGCCGCCGGCGTCATCTCGGCGGGGCACGCCCGGTCGCTGCTCGCCGTCGAGGACCCCGATCGCCAGGACCGCCTCGCCGCCCGTGTGGTCTCCGAGGGGATCAGCGTGCGTGGCCTCGAGGAGATCGTGGCCGTCGGCGAGCCCGAGCACGGCGCGCCGCCGGTACGCCGGCGCAAGCCCGTCGCGCCCGGGCTCAACGACCTCGCCGAGCGGCTCTCCGACCGCCTGGAGACGCGGGTCAAGGTCGACCTCGGCCAGCGCAAGGGCAAGATCACCGTGGAGTTCGCCTCGCTCGACGACCTGCGCCGGATCGTCGACATCATGGACCCTCGGAACCGCAGCGACAAACCGATCTAGCGATTCATCGATAAGTCGACAAAGCGACAGATCGATACGGTCAGGATCGCTCTGCCGCGCGGCGCTCGGCCCGTCGCCGCCGCTCGGCGACGTCCAGCTCGGCTGCACGCTCCAGGGTGGGGGCGCTGCCGCCGTACGACGCGGGCAGCCACCACGCGCCGTCCTGGTGCTGCGGGTACGCCGCGATCGAGGCGGCGAGCAGGTCCTGGAGCGCCGTACGGAGGGTGGCGGTCTCGGCGACCGGGTCGTCGCCGGTCACGCCGATCGGCTCTCCGACCCGGATCGAGATGGCGGTCCCGCGCGAGAAGTCCCTGGGGTGGTCCTTGGTCATCAGCCGCTGGGTGCCCCAGAGCACCATCGGGATCAGCGGTACGCCGGCGCGATGGGCGATCCGGACCGCGCCGGTCTTGAGGACCTTGATCTCCATCGCGCGCGAGATCGTGGCCTCCGGAAAGATCCCGACCAGCTCGCCCTGCTCGAGGTGTCGCATCGCCTCGGCCAGCGACGCCTCGCCCTCGGCCCGGTCGACGGCGATGTGCCGGCAGGCCCGCATGATCGGGCCGCTGACCTTGTGGTCGAACAGCTCGCGCTTGGCCATGAACCGCACCCGGCGGCCGATCCGCTCCGGGGCAACCCCGCCGTAGATGAAGTCGACGTAGCCGACATGGTTGACGGCCAGGAGTGCGGGGCCGGTGCGGGGCAGGTGCTCCAGGCCGGTGATGTCGATTCGCTGCCCGAGCGCTCGCATCCCGAGCTTCGCCGACCTGATGATGGCGGTGTACAGCACCTCGGGCATGCGGGCAGCCTACGGCCGGGTTCGGGCCGACCTCAGCGTCGGGTCGCGAGGAACTCCCCGATCCGGCCGATCGCCTCCTCGAGCACGGCGACGTCGGGGAGCGTGACCAGCCGGAAGTGGTCGGGCTCGGGCCAGTTGAAGCCGGTGCCGTGGGTGACCAGGATCCGCTTCGCACGGAGCAGGTCGATCACGAACGACTCGTCGTCGGTGATGCCGTACACCTCGGGGTCCAGGCGCGGGAAGCAGTACAGAGCCCCGCGAGGCCGCACCGAGGTCACTCCGGGGATCTCGTTCAGCATCCGGTCGGCCAGCATCGTCTGCTCGTGGAAGCGGCCCCCGGGCGCGATCAGCTCCTGGATGGACTGGTAGCCGCCCAGCGCCGTCTGGATCGCGTGCTGTGCCGGCACGTTCGCGCACATCCGCATGTTGGCGATCAGGGTGAGTCCCTCGAGGAAGTCGGTGGCGAGCTCCTTGGGACCGGAGATCATCACCCAGCCGGTGCGGAAGCCACAGACGCGGTAGGCCTTGGACAGCCCGCTGAAGGTCAGGCACAGCACGTCGTCACCGGCGTACGTCGCCGCGTGGTGGTGGAGCGCGTCGTCGTAGAGGATCTTCTCGTAGATCTCGTCGGCCATCACCACGAGGTCGTGGCGGCGCGCGATGTCGACCAGTCCGCGCACCGTCTGCTCGCTGTAGACGGCGCCGGTCGGGTTGTTGGGGTTGATGATGACCAGGGCGTGGGTCCGCTCGGTGATCTTGGCCTCGAGGTCGGCGAGGTCGGGGTCCCAGCCGTTCGCCTCGTCGCAGCGGTAGTGCACCGGCGTACCACCGGAGAGGGTGACCGCGCCGGTCCAGAGCGGATAGTCGGGCGCCGGCACCAGGATCTCGTTGCCGTCGTCCACGAACGCCTGGAGGACCATGGAGATCAGCTCGGAGACGCCGTTGCCGATGTAGACATCGTCCACATGGACGTCCCGCAGCCCGCGCTCCTGGTAGTAGTGCGCGACCGCGGTGCGGGCCGGGTAGATCCCCTGGGAGTCGCTGTAGCCCTGCGCCTCCGGCAGGTGGTGGATCATGTCGGCCAGGATCGCGTCGGGCGCCTCGAAGCCGAACGGCGCCGGGTTGCCGATGTTGAGCTTGAGGATCCGGTGGCCCTCGGCCTCCAGCCGCTGCGCCTCGACCAGGATCGGCCCGCGGACGTCGTAGCGCACGTGCTGCAGCTTCTGGCTCTGGCGGATCGGGCGCACGGCTCATCCTCTCAGGAGGCCGACGCCCGCCTACGATGGTGTCCGCGGGCTCACCGCCCGTCCGCCTCAGGCTGGGAGGTGCCATGGCGCGCAAGGTCGTCAGGATGACGCTCGACCATCTCGCCGAGCTCGAGGCGCCGTGCCGCACCTGTGTCTTCTGGGAGCTGGACCCCGTCCGCCGGCAGCGGGTCGAGGAGCCGGCGGAGGAGAAGGAGGCCTGGGTCTCGGCCGTGCTGCGTGACTGGGGCTCGTGCGGCCGCGTCGTACTCGTCGACGACCAGCCGGTCGGCTACGCGCTGTATGCGCCGCCGGCGTACTTCGCGGGCTCGGGGGCGTTCCCCACCTCACCGGTCTCGAACGACGCGGTGCTGCTCTCGGCGTTGTACGTCGACCCGGCCGCTCGCGGCGGTGGCTTCGGCCGGATGCTGGTGCAAGGGATGGCCCGCGACCTGATCGAACGCGGCGGGATCCACGCGGTGGAGGCCTTCGGAGACACGCGCGGCCCCGGGATCGCCGGTGCCCGGCGGTGCCTGACGCCCGTGGACTTCCTGACGAGCGTGGGCTTCAAGACGCAGCGCGCCCACGCGACCACCCCTCGGATGAGGATGGATCTGCGGAGCGCGCTGTCGTGGCGGGACGAGGTCGAGGCCGCTCTGGAGCGGCTGCTCGGGGTGGTCAGGCCCGCGCCGAAGACGCGTGCCGATCACCCGCGGGCGACGAGGGGCGGCTGAGGCTCGAGCCGCGCAGGGTTGCTGTCACGCCGGCTGGGGCTGCCCAGCGGCTGTGTCCGGCTTGCGAGCAAGCTCGCTGCGCCCTCGCTGTGGTGCTCTGGACCGGCTGCGCCGGTCCAGAGCGTCCTCGCTCGTTACTCGGCGATGAACTCGTCGAGCTCCTTGAGCAGGACTGCCTTGGGACGGGCGCCCACGATGGTCTTCACGACCTCGCCGCCCTGGTAGACGTTGATCGTCGGGATGCCGTTGACCCGGTAGGACGCCGGGACGACGGGGTTCTCGTCGACGTTCATCTTCACGAAGGTGATCTTGTCGCCGTGCTCGTTCGCGAGCTCGTCGAGGATCGGGGCGACCTGGCGGCACGGACCGCACCACTCGGCCCAGAAGTCGACCAGGACCGGCTTGTCGGACTTGAGCACCGTCGCCTCGAAGTCGGCATCGGTGACGGCAGCGAGGTTCGCCACGGGGATTCCTTCCTGTTGTACGCAGCCTTGGCGGCTGTGCGTCTTGGGACACCAGCGGGTGTCACTTGAGTGAACACCATCGTGCCGACAGTTGTTCCGCGTCTCGGGACGCGCGCGGAGCGCCCTCGCCCGGGTCGGTACCGGCTCAGAGACCGGCGGTCTTGACGTCGTCGCTCGCGGCTGAGCCGACCACGGCGGACTGGGCCTCGGCCCCGGTGACCGCCGCGTGGTCGAGCTCGGCGACGTAACGCTCGGCGTCGAGGGCGGCCGCGCAGCCGGTGCCGGCGGCGGTGACCGCCTGCCGGTAGTGGTGGTCGACCAGGTCGCCGCAGGCGAAGACGCCGGGGATGTTGGTGGCCGTCGACGGGTGCGAGACGAGTACGTAGCCCTCGTCGTCGAGGTCGACCTGGCCCTTGACCAGCTCCGAACGCGGGTCGTGGCCGATCGCGATGAACAAGCCGGTGGCCGGCAGCTCGCGCTCCGACCCGTCGGTCGTGTCGCGCAGGGTGAGCGACTCGAGGCGGTCGGTGCCGTTGATCGAGGCGACCTCGGCGTTCCAGATGATCTCCAGCTTGGGGTCGGCGAACGCCCGCTCCTGCATGATCTTGGAGGCGCGCAGCTGGTCGCGGCGGTGGATCAGCGAGACCTTCGAGCCGAAGCGGGTCAAGAAGGTGGCCTCCTCGATCGCGGAGTCGCCACCGCCGACCACGGCGATGTGCTGCTCGCGGAAGAAGAAGCCGTCACACGTGGCACACCAGGAGACGCCCCGGCCGGAGAGCTCCTTCTCGTTGGGCAGACCGAGCTCGCGGTAGCCCGAACCGGTCGCCAGGATGACCGTGCGCGCGGAGTAGGTCTCGGAGGCGGTGCTGACCGTCTTCACGTCGCCGCTCAGGTCGACCGCGACGACGTCGTCAGACACCAGCTCGGCACCGAAGCGCTCGGCCTGGGCGCGCATCTCGTCCATCAGCGCGGGGCCCATGATGCCGTCGCGGAAGCCCGGGAAGTTCTCCACCTCGGTGGTGTTCATCAGCGCACCACCCGCGGTCACCGATCCTTCGAGGACCAGCGGGTGGAGCGAGGCGCGCGCGGCGTACACCGCGGCGGTGTAACCGGCGGGTCCGGAGCCGACGATGATGACGTTGCGGACCTGCTCGTTCACGGGGGACTGCGACATGAGTGCTCCTGAGTGCCGGACGGCGGTTCGGTCGGGCCACCGGCAAGGCTCCTCGACCACTGGTTACAACAGATGGTAGGCGAGCGGGATTCCCACGCCGAGACGGCTGCGCCGGGCGGGCTACGGGCTGGGAAGGGTGGCCGACCGGACCGGACGGCTGGACCCGCACAGGTACAGGTCGACGACCTGCGAACCGCTCCCCGGAGCATGGAAGACCAGGGTGGCGCGGGACTGCCGGTACGTCGCCCTGACCAGCTCGCCGCGGACGCCCGACCCGACACAGGACGACCCGGACCTGCTCAGGGACGAGTAGGCGGGCAGGGGCGCCTTCTTCGCGAGGACGCGCCTGGCGGCGAGTGCGTCGGCGGTGAAGTGCCGCGGCCGCACGAAGAGCCGTCCGTGCCGGATCGTCGCCGAGTCCGCGCTCAGATCCAGGCGGTCGGATCCGGGCGTCGACTTGGGCTGGTTGCGGCCACCGACGTTGCCGAGCTCGGAGCTGTCCGCCGCGCGGCCTCCGGCCGAGGCGGTCGACTGGCTGCTGGTGCCGAGTGGGTGCTGCGCGAGGACGACGCCACCGACCACGATGGCGGCTGCGGCGACGAGCAGCCCGGCCGCACGGCGACGGCGCTGGGCGGCGAGGGAGACGACGACCGGGTCGACCGGTGCGTCGGCGGGCTCCCCGGACTCGCCCGGACCCGCGGCGAGGTCGGTGAGGACGGCGTCCATGCGGTCGACCACGTCGGCGGGCATCGGGTCGGTGTGGCGCGCATCGGCGAGGAGGCGGCGTACCGCCTCGGCGTCGGGGTCTGCCTGGAGGTCGTCGGGCTCGTCGGTCACGGTGCACCTCCTTCGCGGACGGGGGTCGTGGTGCTGGGGGACGCGGGGATCGGACGGGCGGGAGCGTCCCTGGGTTCCGGGTGACCTCGCTCACGCAGGTCGGCCGGCCCGTCCGAACGGTCGTCCAACCGGTCGCGCAGCAGCACCGCCAGCCGCGCACGCCCGCGCGAGCAGCGCGACTTCACCGTCCCCTCGGCACAGTCGAGCATCACCGCGACCTCGGACACCGGGTAGCCCTCCATGTCGATCAGCACCAGCGCGGCACGCTGCTCGGCGGGGAGGGTCGCGAGCGCGGCGAGGACGGCACGGCGCCGGTCGTCGGTGATCGCGGCCTGCTCGGGGTCGTCGACCGGGCTGGTCGAGGTGTACGACGACCCCCGGTCACCACCGACGCGGTGGTCGTCGAGGTCGTCGGGCAACGCGTCCGCGCGCCGCACCTTCGCAGCGCGGAGCCGGTCGAGGCACGCGTTGACCACGACCCGGTGCAGCCAGGTGGTGACGGCGGCGTCACCCCGGAAGCTGTCCGCCCGGCGGTACGCCGCCACCAGCCCGTCCTGCAGTCCGTCGGCGGCGTCGTGGGGGTTGCCCATGGTGCGCAGGGCGACCGCCCAGAGGCGGTCCCGGTGCCGGGTGAACAGGGTGGCGAAGGCGTCGTGGTCACCGGCGACGTGGGCGGCCAGGAGGTCGGCGTCCGAGCGGTCGTCCGCCGGGCCGTCAGTCACCCCTGACCACCACCTCCGCGACCTCGCCCCGGAATCCGCGCGGGGCGGTGGGCAGCTGCGTCAGCCACACCACGACGTAGCGCCCGGTGGGCGCGGGGTCCAGCGTCACCTCACCATGGGTCCCGGTCACCGTGGTCTGACCCGCGACCCCGATGCCCTGGAGACTCGTCGGTTTCCGGGAGGTCACGTAGATCTGGACCTGGGTCGGTGACCCCACCATGGTGAGGCCCACCTGGTTCACCTCGTGGTCCGCCCCGAGGTCGAGGACGAGGCCCACGCCCGTCTTGAGCCCGAGCGGGCCGAAGTTCTGGGAGTAGGTCTGCGTCGACCAGGCGGTGCCGGGGTCGCCGTCGACGGCGAGGCGCGCCTCCTCGGGGTTCTCCTCGGGCGGGTCGCCCTGGGGGTCGAAGTCGGTGGCGGTGACGCCGGTCAGCGTGGTCGGGGAGGCGCTGGCGCTCGGGTTGCTCTGGCCGGCCGTGGCCCGGGTCGTCGGGGTGTCGGGGGCCGTCCCGAGCGGAGAGCGGCCCCGGCCGAGGTTGAAGGCGATCACGCAGCCGATCAGGACCACCAGACAGACCGCGACGATGAGGGCGAGCCTGAGCATGCTGGTGCCAGGCGGGTTGCGGTCGTCCTCCTCCTCGTCGTCCACGAACGCCGGAAGCACGCCGCTGCCGGTGCCGGCACCGGTCGCGGAGTTCTCCCACGGCCAGAAGCCGCCGCCTCCCGACTGGGCCCCGACCGGGAGCGCGCGGGGTCGGCGGGCGGGCTCGCCGTTGGCGGGGTCGGGGGCGAAGAGCGGGCGCTCCGGCGGGGGTTCGAACGGCGGCGGCGGGGGCGAGGGCTCGTGGTGGTGGGGGAGCCAGGTCACCTCGTCGCGGTCGTCGTGGAAGATCGGCATCCCCGCCTGGGTGGCGGGCTCCTCGTCGGCCACCGGGAGGCCGCTGACGTCGGTCTCGTCGGTGGCGTCGCTCGCGTCCGTCTCGTCGGTCGCCTCGCTCGCGTCCGTCGGGGGCACGGCGTCGTCCGGCGTCACCTCGGCTCCCGAGCCGCTCTCGTCGGCGAAGTCGGGCTCGCGGACCGGCGGGTCCGGCAGCGCCGGCAGGACGACCGTCTCCTGACCTCGGCGCGGGTGGTCGATCCGCGCGAGCCAGGCCTCCGCCGCGGCGGCGGAGGGTCCGAGGAAGTCGCTCAGCGTGTCGCTGACCATCGCCGCCGTGACGTCGACGTCACCGCCGCGGTTGAGCACGTGGTCGCACAGCGCGTCGAGGGTGCGCGGGATCCCGGCCCGCACCTGGCGCGGCCGGAGCACATGGCCGTGCTGCGAGGGCGCGGCCGTCACCACCGAGCGACTGACGCCCGCCCAGCGACCGGTGAGGGCGGCGTACAGCAGGCCGACGAGGTCCACGACGTCGGTCGACGTACGTCCCGACGGGAGACCGTGGAGCGCGGCGTCGACGGCGAAGCCGATCAGCCGGACGGCACCGTCGTGGTCGATGAGGACGTTCTCGGGCACCAGCCGGCCGTGGGCGACGCCGGCCTCGTGGGCCAGGGCCAGCGAGTCGGCCACCTCGGCCACGACCCAGGCGGCGACGGTGGGCGACAGCGGTTCGCCGTCGGCCAGCAGGATGTCGAGGCTGGTGCCGGAGCCCCACTCGTTGACCACGAAGCAGCGGTCGGCGGCCTCGTCGATGTCGAGCACGCGCAGCATCCGGCGGTCGAGGACGGTCGCCGAGGTGCGGGCGGCCTCACGCAGCAGAGGTGCTCGCTCGTCGTCGCAGGCGATGATGTGCACGGCGACGTCGCGCTGCAGCACCGAGTCGAACGCACGCCAGAAGCGGCCGCCCCCGCTCTCGGTCAGCAGGTCGGTCAGTCGATACCGGTCGGCGAGCACGTCGCCGGGCCGGGTGTGCTGAGGCACCCTTTCCCCTTCCGGTTGCCCGCGCCCCAATCCTAGGAGTGTCTCGCCCCGGGGAAACGCCGAACCAACGTGTCCATCACGGTCGTGACCTCGCTGAGACGCATCGCCCGGGCCATCACGAGGAAGACGGCGACGTCGACGCCGCTCAGCACGACCAGCCGGATGCCCGCCCACAGGTGGCTGACGTCGTTGCCGGCGCCGGGCAGGACCAGACCGACGCCCCAGGCCACACCCGTCGAGACGGTCGCCGCGATCAGCACGCGCACCACGAAGCGGACCAGGTCGGGGGTCTGGAGCCCACCGAGGCGGGACCGGAGGATCAGGTAGGAGGCCGTCGCCCCGAGGACGTACGACGACAGGTAGGCCACGACGAGCGCCGGCGAGGTCTGCGCCGGGGTCGCCCGCGACACCAGCACGACGGCGACCACCACGTTCGTCGCAGCGATCGCGCACTGGACGAAGAAGACGGTCCGGTTCTGCTCGAGGGCGTAGAAGCCGCGCAGCATCAGGTAGTGCACGGTGAAGAACACGACACCCGGCCCGAACAGGATCATCGACGGCACGTAGTGGTCGAACGTCGTGGCGGTCGCGCCGTACCCGAACAGGACCTTGGCCGCGTCGTACGCCACGAGGGGCAGGAGGAACGCGAACGGGACGACGACGGCCAGGGCGATGCGCACGGTGCCGGCGAGGGTGGCGGCGAGACCGGACAGGTCGCCGTCGGAGGCCTTGGCCGAGAGGCGGGGCAGGATCGCGGTCGCCAGCGAGACCGTGATGATGGCGTGCGGCACCATCACGAACAAGAAGGCGGCGGCGTAGACCGTGTAGCCGGTGGAGTCCTGGGGGCCACCACCCTGCCCGCAGGCGCCACGCGCCGTGCCGCCGGAGGCGAGGCGGACCACCACGGTGTAGGCGACCTGGTTGACGATCACGAACAGCACGGTCCAGACACCGAGCCGCAGGGTGTGCGCGAGCCCGGTGTGGCGGAAGTCGTAACGGGCTCGGAACCGCACCCCCGCTGCCTTGAGGTACGGCAGCAGGACGAGCGTCTGGACGACGATGCCGAGGGTCGCGCCGAGGCCGAGGACCAGCTCCTGCGGCCCGGTGAAGGCCGCACACTGGTCGGAGGACGGCAGCGGGCCGAACCAGACCAGGTAGAAGACCAGGACCAGGATCGCGATCACGTTGTTGGCGATCGGCGCCCACATCATCGGGCCGAAGCGACCCCGGGCGTTGAGCACCTGGCCCAGCAGCACGAACATCCCGTAGAAGAACACCTGCGGCAGGCAGAGGCGGGCGAAGGCGATCGCGGAGTCGCGCTGCGCGGCCAGCCCGGGGTCGTCGTACGACGAGTTGAGGTACAGCCGCATCACCAGGGGAGCCGCGATCACCAGCAGCACCGTGACCGTGCCGAGGAAGAGCAGCGCGAGGGTGATGATCCGGTTGGTGTACGCCGCGCCGCCGTCGGCGTCGTTCTTCTGGGCGCGGACCAGCTGTGGCACCAGCACGGCGTTGACGACACCGCCGGCCAGCAGGATGTAGAGCATGTTGGGGATGGTGTTGCCGATGTTGAACAGGTCGGCGTGCAGCTCGTTGCCGATCGCCGCCGCGAGCAGCAGGTTGCGCAGGTAGCCACTCATCCGCGACACGACCGTGCCGGAGGCCATCACGGCCGACGAGGCGAGGATCCCGCGACTCTCGGAGACGTCGCTCACGGGCGGACTCCGGGCGGTGGGGGGGCGGTCACGACGCGCGGCTCCGCAGCACCCGCCGAGTCAGGCGGACCACGATCGCGCCGAAGAGCAGGACGACCCCGGCACCGATGATCACCCAGATCAGGCGGCTGACCCCCTCGGCACGGACCGGGAAGGTGTCCTGCGCGCCGAGGGGCGTGCCCGCCTGGTTGGTCAGCTCGAGGGTGACCGTGTGGACGCCGAGGATGTGGGTGGAGGCGTTGAGCAGGACCGAGGTCCGTCCGTGCGGCGGCAGCTCGACCGGATCGCCGCCGGTGATCTTGATCTGCGAGTCGGCGGTGGCACGGATCTTCACGGTGACCGGGACGTCGAGCGCGTTGCTGACCAGGGCGGAGAAGTGTCCGTTGGTGCTGGCGAGCGTCACCTTCGGTGGGGCGGCGAGGTCCACGCTGCCGAGGTTGTCGGTCACCCAGGTCGAGGTCGCCCGCACCCGGCTCAGGGCGGCGAACGCGTCGCGCGCCGCGGAGTACGACGTGTTGCCGGCGGTCTCGTCGAAGATCTCGCGCCTCAGCACCGTGTTGCCCACCAGGACCGACTGCAGGGTCGCGCCGTGCGCGATCGCCTGGTTGGCCTCGTCGTAGAGCCCGGCGCCGAGCTGGGGGTCGTCCAGCGACTGCGCACGGAGCCGGGCCGCGCTCATGCTGGTGGTGGGCCTGCCGATCGCGCCGTCCAGCGTGGTCAACCGCAACCACGGCACCTCGAGCCCGCTGAAGAAGCTCGGGCGGAGCCCGGGGTCGGAGTTGGTGGGGAGCTGCACCACGAGTGGCTGCTGGTCCCCGAGGAGCCGCAGGGCCGCCTCGCTGAGCACCCGCTGACGCAGGGCGAGCGGGCTCAGCGGGTCGACGGGGCCGGGGCCGCCCTCGGCGGCGCCGGCCGACGAGATGACGACGCGTCGGTCGTTCACCGTGGTGGCGGCGGGCGCAGTGCCGCGGACGCCGGTGTCCTCCAGGAGCACGGTGCTCGACCTGGGCACGTCGCCGACGGCGATGCCGGCCATCCGACCACTGGGCGGTGCCACGACCGGCGTGAGCGGCACCCGCCAGGGAGCCAGGGAGTGGCCGGTGCGGCGCATCGTCGCACGCAGCAGCGGCCGGTCGTAGAGGAGAGCGGTGTCGACCTCGAGGTCGCCGTACGGCAGGCCCATCACCTGAGCGGTCTCGACCGAGAGGATCGCGTGGATCCGGTGGAGCCACCGACGGGCCGCCCGTGTCAGTGCTGGTGGGGCGGCCGACGTATCGCTCGCCGAGGCCGCCGAGCCGGAGGAGGAAGCCCCGTCCGAGGGGCTCGGTGAAGGACTGCCGTCCGGGTTCTTGGTGGTCGGTGTGGCCAGGGTGCGCGGGGGATTGCCGTCGGCGAGCCGGCGTACGACGTCGATCACCGCGGGATCGACCACCCACGTCAGCGGCCGGCCCTGGGCCGCCCGTCCGGTGGTGACCAGGTCGTGCAGGGCTCCGGTCCGCAGGCTGTGCAGCCACTGCCGGGTGTCCTCGACGGTGCCGTCCGGAGCGCGGACGACCCCGGCGCGCAGCGGGAGCACGAGTGCGGTCTGCTCGACCCGTCCGCTGGCCGTCACGGAGTCGGGCACCAGGGGCAGGAAGGTGCGGTCGCGCCCCGCGGCGCTGTCGCTGCGACCCTCGGCGGTGGCGCCGAGGGCGTGGACGCCGAACCAGTAGACGCCCGGGGCCGAGATCGTGAGCAGCCTGCGGGGCAGCCGGACGGTGAACGGTTCCACCTGACCGGGTTGCAGCGAGTCCAGGTGGGCGAAGGTCCCGGGTGCGGCGATCCGATGGCCGACGTCGGCGTCGACGGGGGTCTTCGCCGCCGCGGCGAGCTCGGCCGTGGTCGTGATCGGGGTCGAGCCGAAGAAGCCCTCGACGTTGATCGCCGTCCACTCCTCGTCTGAGTCGTTGGTGATCGTGCCCTGGATGACGATCGGACCGTGGTCGGGGATGTAGTCGGGCGTGATCGACCGCATCCGCAGCACCAGCGGCTGGGTCGGGTCCGGAGGGCCGGCGCTCGCGGCGTACGACGGGGAGGAGGGCACCCCCGCGGCCGCACCCAGCGCGACGAGCGCTCCGACACCCAACGCTGCCAGGGCGCGCGACAGCGACGACGGGCGGAACACGCCCCGACTGTAGTGCCGGGCCTGTGGCGACCCGGGCCCGCCGCTCACCACTAGGCTGTCGCTCCGTGTCCGACGCCGTAGATCGCCGACCGCCGGGAAGCGTCCGGCTGGCCGACGCCCAGCGCGACGTCGCTGCCGAGCTCGACCGCATCGCTCCGGTGATCGACGAGCTCGGGACGCGTTTCGCGGCCGCCGGCCACGAGCTGTCGCTGGTGGGTGGTCCGGTCCGCGACGCGATGCTCGGACGACAGCACAACGACCTCGACCTGACCACCTCGGCTCGTCCCGACGAGATCGAGCGGCTGCTCGCCGGCTGGGCCGACGCGACGTGGGACATCGGCCGGGCGTTCGGCACGATCGGCAGCCGCAAGGGCACCTTCCAGGTCGAGATCACGACGTACCGCTCCGAGACCTACGACGCCTCCTCGCGCAAGCCGGCCGTCGACTTCGGCGACTCCCTCGAGGGGGACCTGCGCCGGCGCGACTTCACCGTCAACGCGATGGCCGTGCGCCTGCCGTCGCGGGAGTTCGTCGACCCGTACGGCGGGGTGGTCGACCTCGCGCACGGACTCCTGCGTACGCCGGGCACCCCCGAGGACTCCTTCTCCGACGACCCGTTGCGGATGATGCGCGCCGCACGCTTCGCGGCCCAGCTCGGCTTCACCGTCGACCCCGCGGTCGTCGCGGCGATGACCGCGATGGCCGCCCGGATCGGCATCATCTCGGCCGAACGCGTGCGTGACGAGCTGACCAAGCTGGTGCTCGCGACGTACCCGCGGCGTGGGCTGAGCCTGCTGGTCGACACCGGCCTGGCGGCGCTCGTGCTGCCCGAGCTGCCGGCCCTGGCTCTGGAGCTCGACGAGCACCATCGCCACAAGGACGTCTACGAGCACACGTTGATCGTGCTCGAGCAGTCGATCGACCTCGAGGGGCGGCTGGGCGGTCCCGACTTCGTCTCGCGGTTCGCCGCCCTCATGCACGACGTCGGGAAGCCGCGCACCCGGCGCTTCCTCACCGACGGGACCGTCACCTTCCACCACCACGACGTGGTCGGGGCGAAGCTGACCCGCAAGCGGATGCAGGCGCTGAAGTTCTCCGGCGACGACATCGATGCCGTCAGCACGCTGGTCGAGCTGCACCTGCGTTTCCACGGCTACGGCTCCGGGCAGTGGACCGACTCCGCCGTACGCCGCTACGTCCGCGACGCGGGCGACCAGCTCGAGCGCCTGCACGTGCTGACCCGCGCGGACTGCACGACCCGCAACCAGCGCAAGGCGGAGCGGCTGCGTCGGAGCTACGACGAGCTCGAGGCGCGGATCGCACGGTTGTCGGAGGAGGAGGAGCTCGCCTCGATGCGGCCCGATCTCGACGGCACCCAGATCATGGAGATCCTCGGGATCCCGCCCGGGCCGCAGGTGGGGGAGGCCTACCGCTTCCTGCTCGACGTACGCCTCGACCACGGCCCGTCGTCGTACGACGAGGCGAAGGCCGCGCTGCTCGCCTGGTGGGCCCAGCGGGACTGACCCGTGTGGAGGGGCCGCGCGACCGGTGGGTGCGCGCTGCTAGACAGTGGGGGTGACCACCACCGGGACCGACGTCCGCGCCGAGGCCGAGCGCCACCTCCGGGCGCTGGTCGGGCGCGACGACGCCACCCTGCGCGACGACCAGTGGACCGCGATCGAGGCGCTGGTGGTCGAGCGCCGGCGCGCGCTCGTGGTCCAGCGCACCGGCTGGGGCAAGTCCGCGGTCTACTTCGTGGCCACCCTGCTCCTCCGGGCCGAGGGCGCCGGGCCGACCGTGATCGTGTCGCCCCTGCTGGCCCTGATGCGCAACCAGATCGCGGCCGCCGAGCGGGCCGGCATCCGCGCCGTCACGATCAACTCCACCAACGTGGAGGAGTGGGAGCCGATCCAGGACGCCGTCGCGGCCGGCGAGGTCGACGTGCTCCTGGTGAGCCCCGAGCGACTCAACAACCCCGGCTTCCGCGACCAGGTGCTGCCGCGGCTCGCTGCGACGTGTGGGCTGCTGGTGGTCGACGAGGCCCACTGCATCTCCGACTGGGGACACGACTTCCGACCCGACTACCGCCGGATCCGGACGCTCCTGACCGACCTGCCCGCCGGCATCCCGGTGCTCGCCACCACGGCGACCGCGAACGCCCGGGTCAGTGCCGATGTCGCCGAGCAGCTGGGCGCGAGCGGCGTACCCGGCGAGGGCATGGGGCCCGAGGTGCTGGTGCTGCGCGGCTCGCTCGACCGCGAGTCGTTGCGGCTCGGCGTCGTACGCCTGCCCACGCCCGAGCAACGCCTCGGCTGGCTGGCCGACCATCTCGCCGAGCAGCCCGGTTCGGGCATCGTCTACTGCCTCACGGTCGCGGCCACCCAGGAGATCGCCGACTTCCTGCGCTCACGCGGACACCACGTCGCGGCGTACTCCGGCCAGACCGACCCCACCGAGCGCCTGGCCCTCGAGGAGCAGCTCGCCGCCGGGCAGATCAAGGCGCTCGTCGCGACCAGCGCGCTCGGCATGGGGTTCGACGCGACCCTCGGCTTCGTGGTCAACATGGGGGCGCCGCAGTCGCCGGTCGCGTACTACCAGCAGGTCGGCCGAGCCGGGCGCGGCACCGACCGCGCGTCCGTGGTCCTCCTGCCCCAACCCGAGGACCGCGACATCTGGGCCTACTTCGCCTCCCTCGCGTTCCCCCGGGAGGACCAGGTGCGGCACACCCTCCGGGTGCTGGCCGACGAGGGCCGTCCGCTCAGCACCGCCACCCTCGAGACCTACGTCGACCTCGGCCGCACGCGTCTCGAGCAGATGCTCAAGGTCCTCGACGTCGACGGCGCCGCTCGCCGGGTCCGCGGCGGCTGGGAGGCGACCGGCCAACCCTGGACCTACGACGCCGAGCGCTACGCGCGGGTGAGCGAGGCGCGCAAGCGGGAGCAGCAGGCGATGCTCGACTACCTCGACACCGACCGGTGCCGGATGTGGTTCCTGCGCGACCAGCTCGACGACCCCGACATCGACGGGTACCAGCGGTGCGGCCGGTGCGACCGGTGCACCGGGGCCGAGCTGTCCACGGAGGTCTCGGGCGATGCCGTCGACGAGGCGCGGGCGCGGTTGGCGCGGCCCGGCGTGGTCGTCGACCCGCGCAGCATGTGGCCGACGGCGCTGGCCAACCTCGGCCTCGAGCTCAAGGGCCGGATCGGTGAGGGCGCCGAGCCCGGGCGGGCCGTCGCCCGTCTCACCGACCTCGGGCACGGGCAGGCACTGCGCGATCTCTTCGGGGGCGAGCCGCACGACAGCCGGCTGCCCGACCCGCTGGTGCACGCCGTGATCGAGGTGTTACAGGACTGGCGCCCCCACGTCGAGGGCATCGTCGTCGTCGAGTCGGCGACCCGACCGTCCTTGACCGCCGATCTCGCCGACGGCCTCTCCCGCTATCTCAGGCGTCCCGTCGTGGGCCGCTGGGCGATCGCCGATCCGTCCGTGGCGCCCGGGCAGGGTGCGGTGAACTCCGCGCAGCGCGTCGCCGCGGTCACCCGCCGGTTCCGCCTGGACGGCGACGTACCGTCCGCTCCCGTCCTCCTCGTCGACGACCAAGTGGTGACGGGCTGGACCCTGACCGTCGCCGCGCGGGCCCTCCGGGAGGCGGGGGCGACCACCGTGCTGCCCTTGGTGCTGGCCGTTCGCTAGGCGAAGTCGGGGGCCGCGAGCCGCCGGTAGGTGTAGGCCGCACCGAACACCACGACGGGCACCGCGACCAGCAGCCCGATGAGCAGGGCGATGGTGCCGATCACCAGGCAGACGATCGCCAGTATCCCGAACAGGAGCACCGCCCAGAAGTTGTGCCAGACCATCTTCACGCTCGCGGCGATGGCCTCGGCGGCCTCCAGCTGCTGGTCGACGATGAAGAACAGCGTGAAGGAGGTGAGGAAGGCGATCAGGACCCCGGGCAGGAAGCAGAGCACGGTCGCGATGCCGGTGGCCACGGCGATGAAGATCGCGGCGAGGACCACCTGCATCTTGCTGTAGCCCTCGAACAGCTGGCCCAGGCTGAAGCCCTCGCCGTCCATGACCCGCAGCGCCCCGCGATAGATGCCCGCGAGCATGATCTGTCCCACCAGGGAGATCAGCGCCGCACCCAGCCCGGCGCCGAGGAGCTGCCGCCAGAAGGACTGACCGCACGACTGGCTGATCTGACCGTTGATGTTCGAGGTGTCGCAGCTCTCCGTGCCGAAGAGACCGCCCACGATCACGAACTGGATGAGGGCATCCGCGGCAATCAGCACGACGAGAACCACGATCATCGGCACCAGCAGGGTGCTCGGGCGCTCCTTGAACTTCTGCCACCCGAAGGCGATCGCCTCTGTGGCCTTGTACGGCGTCGATTCGGCGGGTTGTCCGGGGGCAAGGGCGTCACTCATGGCAGGCAATCTAGGGGTGCCGGTCGATTCCTGTCACCCATAGAGGTGAAGAACCCGGGGCGGCGTCGCGGGCGACATGACGCGGGCCCCGGACCCGCGATGAGCGGATCCGGGGCCCGGACGTGGTCAGCGGAGGAGCGGGTGGCTCACTCCTCGCCTGCGATGAAGGCCTCGACGCGGCGTCGGCCCTCGTCGTCGGGGAGCTGCACCGGCGGGCTCTTCATCAGGTACGACGACGCCGAGATGATCGGGCCGCCGAGGCCACGGTCCTTGGCGATCTTCGCGGCGCGGAGCGCGTCGATGATGATGCCCGCGGAGTTCGGGGAGTCCCAGACCTCCAGCTTGTACTCCAGGTTCAGGGGCGCGTCGCCGAACGCGCGGCCCTCGAGGCGGACGTAGGCCCACTTGCGGTCGTCGAGCCACGCCACGTAGTCGGACGGACCGATGTGCACGTTGCGGTCGAGGTGGGACTTGCCGCCCAGCGGACCGGTCAGGTTGGAGGTCACCGACTGGGTCTTGGAGATCTTCTTCGACTCCAGGCGGTCGCGCTCCAGCATGTTCTTGAAGTCCATGTTGCCGCCGACGTTGAGCTGGTAGGTGCGGTCGAGCACGACGCCGCGGTCCTCGAACAGCTTGGCCATCACCCGGTGGGTGATGGTGGCGCCGACCTGGCTCTTGATGTCGTCGCCGACGATCGGGACACCGGCGTCCTCGAACTTCTTGGCCCACTCGGGGTCGGAGGCGATGAAGACCGGGAGTGCGTTGACGAAGGCGACCTTCGCGTCGATCGCGCACTGGGCGTAGAACTTGTCGGCGGTCTCGGAGCCCACGGGGAGGTAGGAGATCAGCACGTCGGCCCGCGTGTCCTTGAGCACCTGCACGATGTCGACCGGCTCGGCGTCGGACTCGTCGATGGTCTCGCGGTAGTACTTGCCGAGGCCGTCGAGGGTGTGGCCGCGCTGCACGGTCACGCCGGTCGGCGGGACGTCGCAGATGCGGATGGTGTTGTTCTCCGAGGCCTGCGTGGCGTCGGCGAGGTCGAACCCGACCTTCTTGGCGTCGACGTCGAACGCCGCGACGAACTCGATGTCGGAGACGTGGTAGTCACCGAACGTCGCGTGCATCAGGCCGGGCACGGTGCCCTCGGGGTCGGCGTCCTTGTAGTACTCGACGCCTTGGATCAGGGACGTCGCGCAGTTGCCGACGCCCACGATTGCTACTCGAACCGAACCCATGGGGCTTGTTCCTTCCTTTTCCCTTGCGGGTGTTTCAGGTGGTGGTGGTGGTCGCGTCAGCCGCTGCATCGATCACAGGGACGGCGCTCGGGGAGGTGGTGCCGTCGGGACCGGCCACGTCGCCGGACTCGACCGGCGCGTCGTCCGCGCGCCCGGGTTGGTCGTCGGAACGCTCGGCGTTGATCAGGTCGGTGAGCCACCTGACCTCGCGCTCGACGGACTCGATGGAGTGGCGACGCAGCTCGCTGAGGTAGCGGTCGTCGCCGCCCGCGGCGTACCGGGCGCGGTCGAGCCGCTCCTGGAGCCGGGACCGGCGACCCTCGAGGATGCGGAGCCGGATGTCGGCGTCGGTGCGGGAGAAGAACGCGAACCTCATGTTGAAGTTGTCGTCCTCCCACGCGGCCGGGCCGCTGTCGGTGATCTCCTGGCCGAAGTACTGCCGGCCGGCCGGGGTGATCTGGTAGACGATCCGCTGGCGACGCGACACCCCGGGAGACTCCGCGGTGACCTCGGTGATCCAGCCGGCCCGCAGCAGCCGCTTGAGCGCGGGGTACAGCGAGCCGTAGGACAACAGCCGACCCCAGCCGAGCAGCAGGTTGAGCCGTTTGCGGAGCTCGTAGCCGTGCAAGGGGGACTCGTGGAGCAGGCCGAGCACGGCCAGCTCCAGTGATGCCGCCTTGCGTGCCATCGGGTGCGTCCTGAGTCTCGAGAGGGGGCCGAGGTGCGTCGTATGTCGTCGCGATGTGTCGCAACGTTCTATCGGCGCAATCTATCGCAACGATATATCAAGAACGCAAGCCGACGTTTTCGCGGCCCGTGGTGCGGCCCCGTACCCTCGTCCAGACGGCGCCCGGTGCAGAGGCGGGCGCTGTCCTGTGCACCGATCCCCCGACGCACATCTGGAGTAGTAACCCGTGAGTGCCAAGCGCAGGGCCGCAGGCCCCGCCGTCACGCGCAAGCCGCGCAAGCCCGGAACGACCAGGCGGCGACTGCGGCGCGCCCTGAAGTGGTTCCTGATCGTCGCCATCGCCGGCACGCTGCTCCTCGCGGGCGGGTTCGTCTACCTCTACCAGACCACCCCGATCCCGGACCCGAACAAGGACTTCCAGACCCAGACCTCGTTCGTCTACTACAACGACGGCAAGACCCAGCTCGGGCAGTACGCCACGCAGAACCGCCAGATCATCTCCTACAGCGACATGACCCCGCAGCTGAAGAACGCCGTGGTGGCCGCCGAGGACCGCACCTTCTGGACCAACAGCGGCCTCGACCCCAAGGGCATCGTCCGGGCGGCGTTCAACGACGCCCGTGGTGGTGCGACTCAGGGCGCCTCCACGATCACCCAGCAGTACGTGAAGATCCTCTACCTGACCCAGGAGCGGTCGGTCTCCCGCAAGGTGCACGAGGCGATCCTGTCGCTCAAGCTGCAGAAGCAGCAGAGCAAGGAGCAGATCCTGACGGGCTACCTCAACACCATCTACTTCGGTCGTGGAGCGTACGGCGTCCAGGCCGCTGCCAAGGCGTACTTCGGGGTCGATGCCGACCAGCTGAACCTCCGTCAGAGCGCCGTTCTGGCCAGCGTGCTCAACAACCCGTCGCAGTTCGACCCCGCGAACGGCAAGAGCAACAAGGCGGCGCTCCTCGCCCGTTACCGCTACGTCCTGGGCGGTATGGCCTCGATGAACACGGTCCCCCAGGCCAAGGCCGTGCGCGCCGAGAAGCACCTGCCGCAGTTCCCCGTGTTCAAGGCGTCCAGCCAGTACGGCGGTCAGAAGGGCCACATGCTGACGCTCGTGCGGCAGGAGCTGCACCGGCTCGGCTTCACCGACGACCAGATCGACGGCGGCGGGCTGCGGGTCACCACCACCCTGACCCCCGCGGCGATGAGGGCGGCCGAGGAAGGCGTGAAGGAGGTGCGGCCCGACATGAGCGACAAGCAGCTCCACGTGGCGGCCGCCACGGTCCAGCCCGGCACCGGTGCACTGCTCGGCTTCTTCGCGGGGCAGAACTACCTCCGCTCCCAGATCAACTGGGCCGAGGCCGGCGGCATGGTCGGCTCGACCTTCAAGCCGGTCTCGCTCGCCGCAGCCATCACAGACGGCTACTCCCTCAAGAGCACGTGGGACGGCAACTCGCCGTACTCCTTCCCCGACGGCCTCGAGGTCCACAACGAGGGACCCTCGCCGGGCACGAGCTACGGCGCCGCCGTGTCGTCGGTGCTCGCGCTCGAGCAGTCGATCAACACCGCGTTCGTCGACATGTCCGACAGCATGGACAACGGCCCCGACAAGATCCTCTCCATGGCCAACAAGATGGGGATCCCGCCGGCCAAGCCCGACCCGCACTACCCGGGCATGCCGAGCTCGACGCGCGACCTCGAGCCCGACGCCCTGATCACCCTGGGCAAGGCCCGGATCAGCGCGATCAACATGGCCAACACGTACGCGACCATCGCCAACGGCGGCCAGCGGGCCGACGTGCACGTGATCGACAAGGTCACGCTGAGCGACGGCACGGTGAAGTACCAGTACAAGCCGCACACGACACAGGCGATCGACCCCGACGTCAACGCCGACGTCGGCTACGCGATGCAGCAGGTCGTGCTGCACGGAACGGGCACCAACGCCCAGGCGGTCGAACGGCCGGCGGCGGGCAAGACCGGGACCGCGACCAACAACCTCAACCAGGTCTCCTCCTCGTGGTTCGTCGGGTTCACCCCCCAGATGTCCACGGCCGTGATGTACGTGCGCGGTGACGGCGACGACCAGCTCGACGGCTGGCTGCCGCCGTACAACGGCGCGGCCGGCTACTTCGGTGCGGGGTACCCGACCGCCACCTGGGCCGCGATCATGAAGCGCGATCTCCTGGGTCAGCCGATCGAGAAGTTCCCGCCCGCGGCGAACGTCCCGGCCAAGCAGACCGATCATGAGCCGGCTCCGACGTTCGTGCCGCCGCCCGCCACGCACTCCACGTCGCGGCCGCACTCGTCGGCGCCGAGCTCGAGCGCGCCCCCGTCCAGCACCCCCACGAAGCCCTCGTCGAGCGCTCCGACCTCGAGCCCTCCGACCACGACCACGACGCCGACCCCGACTCCGACCCCGACCCCGACTCCGACCCTGCCCACCCCGGGCGGACCGCCGAGTGTCCGGCCGATGGGGAAGCAAGAGGCTGGGGGGTGACCGGCTCGGGGCAAGACGACCCCGAGCCGGTCGTCCACCCGACCCAGGACGACCCCATCGCTGCTGCCCTGAGCCGCAGCGTCGGTGGCCCCGTCGGCGACCACGCCGGGCGTCACCCGTGGTGGACGCCGGTCCGGGTCGTGCTGGCCATGGTGGCCGTGGTGTGCGCGCTGGGCTTCGTGCAGAAGGCGCCGTGCGCCCACACCAAGTGGACGGACCAGCAGGTCCAGTACTCCGACCTCTGCTACTCCGACCTGCCCTACCTCTACGTCGGTCGCGGCTTCGCCGAGCTCGCCTGGCCGTACTCGGACTCGATCACGGTGCGCGACCGCTACGAGGTGATGGAGTACCCCGTCGGCATCGCCTACTACGCCTGGGGTACGGCGTACCTCACGCACTGGCTGTCGGGGTCGCCGAACATCGACAACCGCGGCGCCTTCTCGCAGGACCAGCTGTCCCGGGACTCGCAGGTCCGCCAGGAGACGATGCTCTTCGTCGCGGTGACCGCGATCGGCTTCGCCCTGTGCGCGCTGCTCGCGGCGTGGTTCCTCACCGGCGTCCACCGACGTCGCCCGTGGGACGCAGCGCTGTTCGCGGCGTCGCCGGTCCTGCTGTTCGAGGGCCTCATCAACTGGGACCTGTTGGCGGTGGTCTGTGTGGCCGGCGCCCTCTGGGCCCATGCGCGAGGACGGCCGGCCCTGACCGGGGTCATGCTCGGCCTGGGCACGGCGATGAAGCTCTACCCGCTCTTCCTGTTCGGCGCCCTGTTCATCGTCTGGGGCCGCGAACGCCGATGGCGGGACTTCGCGGTCGCAACCCTGAGCGGCGTCGGCACCTGGGTGGCGGTGAACGCCCCGGCGTTCCTGACGGGTCGACAGGAGTGGAACGTCTTCTGGACGTTCAACTCCGAGCGTGGCTCCGACCTCGGCTCGGTGTGGCTGATGGTCGACCAGATGGCGAGCATCACCAGCGCAGTCCACACCATCAACGTCGTCTCCTGGGTGCTCTTCAGCTGCTGGTGTCTCGGCGTCGCCTGGCTCGGCTTCCTGGCGCCGGAGACCCCACGGTTCGCCCAGCTCGGCTTCCTGCTCGTGGTCGGCTTCCTGCTGGTCAACAAGGTCTACTCGCCGCAGTACGCGCTGTGGCTGCTGCCGCTCGCGGTGATGGCGCGGCCGCGCCTGCGCGATCAGCTGGTCTGGCAGGGCGGCGAGCTCTTCTACTTCTGCGCGGTCTGGTGGTACCTCGCCCACTACCTCGACCCCGGTGGGGGCGGCGACGCCGGCTTCTACTGGATGGCCATCATCGTCCGGGTCGTGGCGCAGCTCTACCTCGTCGCGATCGTGGTGCGTGACGTGATCAGACCGGAGCACGACGTGGTGCGCACCGCCCGGCGTCGTGGCGACCTGTCGTGGTGGCAGCTCGGTGGTCCCGGCCAGCTCGCACTCGGCGGCCGGGGGCGGACGCCCGACTCCGTCAGCTGACGACGACCCGGTCGAAGCGGGTGATCGTGTGGCGGACCCGGACCGGGATCTCGTCACCGACCGCCGGAACCCGTGGCCCGTGGGGCAGGAAGAGCATCGACGCCTGCATGTGAGGCGGCTCGGCGAACAGCCGGAGCTTGCCGTCGACGGTGAACGGCGAGCGCACGAAGCCGACCGCATCGAGGCCACCGCGAGCCAGGGTGGCGGCGCGGGCCCGCATCGAGTGGTCGCCGGTCGGTGCCTCGAGGCCGACGCCGTGCGCCGTACCGCCGGAGACGACGAGGATGTGGCCGGCCTTGGGCGCCGTACGGCCGCGGTAGCCGAACACGTCGCCACGCTCGACCTCGTGGACGTCGAGCACGGTCGCGGTCACCGCGAACGCCTCGCGATCACCGAGCCAGAGGTCGGTGCCGATCCGCGGGCGCACGTCGAAGTCGGCGTGGGAGGTGCGGAGCGAGGCGAGCTCGCTCGTCGTGAGGTGGCTGACCCACAGGGTGCGGGTGGGCAGCTCGGCCGCGACCACGTCGTTGACGAGGTGCACGACCTCGGAGAGGTGGGCGCCGGCCGCGAGTGGCAGGTGGAAGGCGATGCCCTCCAGGTGCGCGGGCCGCCGCTCGAGCAGCTTGGCGGCGGCGCGGAGCTCCTCGGCCGACATGCCGTGGCGGCGCATCGAGGTCAGCCGTTCGAGCACGATCCGGGCGTGCGGGTCGCGGTCGAGCAGGACCACGAGGTCGCCCAGGCGGCTGACGGTGTGGATGACCCGTCCGGGCGGGAGGTCCTCGGCGGGGACCTGTCCGGTCGGGCGCCACGGGGTGAGGACCATCAGGTCGCCGGAGAAGCGCTGGACGACCTCGGGCAGCTCGTCGTACGTGCCGACCGCGAGGGTGTCCACGCCGAGCCAGTCGGCCTTGCGGGCCAGGCGGCCGAGCCCGAAGCCGTAGCCGTTGCCCTTGGCGACCGGCGCCAGGCCGGGGTTGGCGTCGGCGACCTGGCGGAGGTGCTGCCGCCAACGGTCGCCGTCGACGGTCAGCGTCAGGCTCACGACGCGCGCCGCGGGATCAGTGAGCGGCGGTTCATGTAGAGCTCGAAGCCCTTGTAGAGCATCCGGTTGAGGGCCAGGTCCCACTCGCCCACGGTCTCGACGGCCTCGCCGCCGGTGCCGACCTTGAACTGGATCAGCCCGACGTGAGGGTCGTCGGCGTCGAGGGTGTCGGTGATGCCGCGCAGGTCGTAGACCTCGGCGCCCTGGGCGATCGCGTCACGGATCATCGCCCACTGCACGGCGTTGGAGCCGCGGACGTCGCGCTTGTCGGTGGACGAGGCGCCGTAGGAGTACCACGCATGGGTGCCGACGCGGACGGCGATCGTGGCGGCGACCAGGTCGCCCTCGTGGTGTGCCAGCCAGAGCGTGATCCGGCCCGGGTCCTCCGCGCCCAGCGCGTCGTACATCGTCTCGAAGTAGGACAGCGGCCGTGGCGTGAAGTGGTCGCGCTCGGCGGTGTGGACGTAGAGGTCGTGGAAGGCCTTGAGGTCCTCCTCGGCACCCTGCGTCACCACGACGCCGGACTTGTCGGCCTTGCGGATGTTGCGCCGCCACAGCTGGTTCATCCCGGCGAGCACGTCGTCCTCGGTACGACGGGTGCCGTCGTCGGCGACCAGCGGGATCACGAACGTGTACTGCGGCTGTCCCGCCGCGAACCCGCCCTCGGCCACCTGCTGCTGCCAGCCCAGCGACTCGAGCTGCTGCACCACACGGGCGCCGGCCACGGACCGCTCGAGCGGAGCGACGTCGCCGAGCCGGGGTACGGACTCGTCGGCCACGCCCTCCTTGACCTGGGCGGCGCTCCAGCGCCTGGTCACCACCGGCGGGCCCATCCGGACGCCGAACGCACCCTGGCCGCGCAGGTGGTCGGCCATCGGCTCGAGCCAGGCGGCCAGGTCGTCGGCGGCCCAGTCGATGACCGGGCCCTCCGGCAGGTAGGCGAGGTAGCGACGCAGGCGCGGGAGCCGGCGGTAGAGCACGAGGCCGGCGCCGACGAGTCGGTCGCCGTCGAACCAGCCCAGTGACTCGGCCCGCCACTCGGACTTCACGGTGGCCCAGGCCGGGGTCTGGAGGAAGCTCGCCCACGACTGCTCGCGCAGGAACGCGAGGTGGTCGGGGGCGGGGATCGGCCGGACGGTCAGGGACACGGCGACGAGGCTACCGGGGCCGCTCGGGGTGCGAAGAGGGCTCGTCACCGGGCACCCGGGGTCGGGAGATGCATCACAGGGAAAGTCGGATGTATCAGGCGCGTCCCGGTGCGCTCCTGAGCCAGTGGAACCGGATACCCCCGACTCTGACGACGACCCCGACGGCGAACCTGCTGCAGCCCCGTCCGGCCGTCCGACGTACCGGTGGCACACACGTCCGTTGCGTCTCCTCCCCGGAGGCGCCGCGGCCTACGTCCGACCTGCGCGAGGAGGACACCGTGATGGACGACGACAAGCTCTACGACGCCGTACGACGTGCGTGCGACAAGTTCGACCCGATGCCACCCGGCATGGTCGACCGGATCGCGACCGTGGTGGGCGAGCTGGCCCGGCACGATGCCGACCTCGAGTTCGAGCTGATGCTCGTCGTCGAACGGTTCCGCGAGCTGGTCGGCACCCGCAGTGGTGCCCAGTCCTACACGCTGCGCTTCGGTGCGGACGACGTCGAGCTGCTGGTCCGGATCTCGACGGCCGACGACGAAGGGCGCGCCAGGCTGGACGGCTGGCTCGTACCGGCGTTGAGTGGCCCCGTGCAGGTACGCGAGGTCGAGGGCGAGAAGCGCACCTACGACGGCTCGGCCGACGTGAACGGCCGGTTCGAGTTCCCCGACGTCCCCGCCGGCTTCTACCGGCTGTGGCTCGAGCTGCCCGACAGCCACACGTTCGGCACCCCCGCCTTCGAGATCTGATCCATTCCGCCCGACCTGAGGACGAATAGATGGCTTCCCGACGCAACGTTCCGCTCGCCCAGGGCGGGCGCCTGCCTCGCCAGTCCCGCCTCGATATCGCCCGTGCCCGGATCCTCGACCCGGCGAGGTCACCCGAGGTCGATGGCCAGAGCGGTTCACCCACGGCCTACGTGCCGTCCCATGTCATGGTGGGCAAGGGAGCAGGGTTCGACGAGCGCCTCGCGATCATCCGCGAGGTCGCCGCGGCCTACGACTGGGACGTGCGACTGGACCAGGAGCCCCGCAAGGCACGCAACCTTCCGCTCGGCGTGCGCACCGTAGAGATCACGGCACGCGCGACTGCCGTCGAGGCACCGGACGCCTGGCACCTGTTGCAGTACATCCGACGGGACAGGGGCACCGAGGCGCTCAGTCGGATCGATCTCGACCACGTCGTCGTCACCCAGCCCTTCCAGCCCACGGGCTGGGACATTCCGCACGGCTGGGACATCCCCCATCCCTACGGCGTCCCCAACGGGTGGGACATCCCCCACCCCGACATCGCGGTGGCGGTGTCGGCCGGCCTCCTGAGCTACGGGAGCCCCGGGAGTGGCGGTCGACAGCCGATCGCGTACGCCGGTCAGAGGCCGGGTCGCGTCCCGAACTCGCAGATTCGCGGACGGCGACCGGTAGTCGCCATCCTCGACACCGGATGCGGCGAGCACGAGTGGTTCGAGGGTGGTGTCGTGAAGCGATCCGTGACCCTCGATGGCTACGCGATCGGTCACACCAGTGCCGCCGACGACCCCGAGGTGCATGACGACCTCGTGGGCCCGTTCGACGGATCCGTTGATCGGATCGCGGGACATGGCACGTTCATCGCCGGCCTCGTGCACCAAGCGTGCCCGGACGCCACGATCCTCGCCTGGCGAGGCATCCAACCCTCGACTCCACTGATCGAGTCGGAGTGGCTGACCGCGTTGGCCCAGATCACCGAGCTGGTACGCAGGCACCGGGATGGTGATCCTGGTGGGCATGCGATCGACGTGCTGAGCCTGTCCATGGGCTACTACCACGAGAATCCCGAGGATCAGCTGTTCGACCCGATCCTGCTGGACCTGCTCAACGAGCTCGCCAGGCTCGGGGTCGTGGTGGTCTGCTCCGCGGGCAACGACGCGACAGCACGTCCGTCGTACCCCGCGGCCTTCGCACCCTGGATCGATGGCCGAGGCCCGGTCCCGGCCCAGCGCAACCGGGTGCCCGTGGTCTCCGTGGGCGCCCTCAACCCCAACGCGACCGACGCGCTGTTCACCAACGCCGGGCCGTGGGTGCGTGCCTACGCACCAGGGGCGGCGCTGATGAGCACGATGCCGCCCTTCGAGGGTGGACTCGAGCCGATCGCGAGGACGCGGGTTGACGACCGGGTCCGCGAGTCGATCGATCCCGACGACTTCCGATCGGGTGTCGACGCCGGTGGTCGGCCGAAGGGAGGCTTCGCACTGTGGAGCGGTACGTCGTTCTCCGCACCCGTGGTGGCGGGCGAGCTCGCGGCAGCGTTGGTGCGGCCGCTGATGAACCGGACCGGGCCGAGCGACACCCCTGCGGCAGCCGTGCGACGCGGCTGGGAGGCGGTCGCTGCACGAACCGACCTGCGGAGGCCAGAATAGGGGGATGCGGAGCGCCGCCCAGCTTCATGAAGCGGGTCTTGAGGCCTTGGTGGGGCGGCGCTTTCCCGCGGCTCGACGCCTGCTGGAGCGTGCCCGAGAGGCGGCGAGCAGTCCCGACCTGATCGCGCGGATCGACGCGAGCTCGGCCTACATGAGTGCGGAGCAAGGCGACCTGCCTGGTGCTCTGGCCATGTGCGAGGCCGCGTTGTCGAGGGACGGAGTGACGTTCGAGACCTCGGGCGTCCTGCACAGTCAACGGGCCCTGATCCTGTCCCGCATGGGCGACGCATCGGCCGCGTTGGAGAGCTTCGGTACCGGGATCGCGATGCTCTCGGACCCGGTCGAGGTTGCCAAGGCGCTGACGAACCGCGGGATGGTCCACGTCGGACAAGGGGCCGGCCAGCTTGCAGCGGCCGACTTCACCCGTGCGGTCGAACTGTTCGAAGGCGCCGGTCACACGGTTGGTGCCGCCATGGCCGAGCACGACCTGGGTTGCGCCGATCTGCTGCGCGGCGACCTGGTGTCGGCGCTTGCACACATGGACCGAGTGCGCCCCATCCTGCTCCCCTTGAGTCCGGTCGGGGTGGCGATGACCAACCAGGACCAAGCCGAGGTCCTGATGGCTGCGGGACTCACGCGCCGAGGGTTGGCGGTCCTCGACGAGGTCGCTCGAACGTTCGGCAACCACCACCTCCGGCAGCGCCGGGGCGAGGCCGAGCTGACGATCGCCCGTGCCTCCCTGGCGCGAGACCCCGAACGAGCCCTCGTCGCAGCGCGAGCAGCGCGGGCACGGTTCGACCGCGTCCGGACACCTTCCTGGCGGCTCAAGGCCGAGGCGCTGGTCCACGGCGCAGAGGTGCGGATGGGACGGACACGGCCGTCGTTGGTGCCGCGCGGCGACGACCTGGCCGCCGAGTTGGACGCGCTGGAGCTGCGCTGGTGGGCGATCGACATCCGGCTCGACAGTGCGCTGGTCGTCCTGCGGCGAGGTGACCAAGACGAGGCGCGCCGCCGACTTCGAACGCTGCGGGTGCCGAGGACCGCGCCACTCGCCGTACGACTGCGGGAGCGTGACGTGCGCGCGGCCCTGGCCGAACGGAACGGCCGTCCCGCGGCGGCGCTCGGGCATCTTCGTCGCGGACTGGCCGACCTGCACGAGTGGCAGAGCTCGTTCGGCAGCCTCGACCTGCAGACCATGGTGACCGGGCACGGACGGCGGCTCGCGGTGCGCGGGCTACGGGTGGCTAGCCGGTCCCGGTCGCCGCGGGTGTTGTTCGAGTGGTCCGAACGCGCCCGGATGCTGGCGAGCCGGGTGCAGCCGGTGCGAGTGCCCCACGACGAGGAGATCGTGGCCGACCTCGCCGAGCTCCGCACGCTCGCCGGCAAGGAGGAGGCGACGCGGGACGACCGGGCCCGCGAGGCCGAGCTCCGCCAGCGCGTCAGGGAACGCGCGTGGAGGACGCGGGGCTCGGGCGCGTACGACGAGCCGATGCCGCTCGAGGACTTCCAGCAGCACCTGGACGACCGCGCCCTGGTGGCTCACGTCGTCACGGCCGATCGCGTGGTGGCGTTGGTCGTCACGTCGACGCGGGCGATCACCTTCGACCTCGGCCCGAGGGCGGCACTGGACTCTCTGCTCGGGGGACTGCTCCCCGGCCTCGACATGGCCGCGGCCCACCTCCCCGAGTCGTTCGCCCGTACGGTGCGGGCGGAGTCGACCAACCGACTGCTGCGGCTCGACGACCTGCTGCTCGCCCCGTTGGCAGACGAGCTGGGCGACCGGCAGCTCGTGCTCACGCCGTCGGGTCCCCTGGCCACCGTCCCCTGGACGCTGCTGCCGACCAACCGCGGCCGACCCGTCATCGTCGCCGAGTCCGCGACCTCGTGGGCCGCGCGCACCGAGACGCCGCTGCGCTCGGGCTCGGCGGGCTTCGTCGCGGGGCCGCGCGTGCCGCAGGCCGAGAGCGAGACCAACGCCGCCTCCAAGGTGTGGCCGGGATCCCGGGTGCTCCGCGGAGCCGAGGCCTCGGCGGAGGCGGTCAGCCGGCTCGCCGGTGAGGTCGACGTCCTCCACGTGTCGGCGCATGGCCGGCACTCGTCGGAGAACCCGCTCTTCTCCGGCTTCGAGCTCGCCGACGGACCGTGGTTCGGCTACGACATCGACCAGCTCGAGCGCGTGCCTGACGTCGTACTCCTGTCGGCGTGCGAGGTCGGTCGCTCGACCCTGCGCGGCGGCGAGGAGCTGATCGGGATGACGGCCGCCTGGCTCCATGCCGGCGCCCGGTGTGTGGTCGCGTCGGCCGCGGCGATCAACGACGAGGTCGCGCACGACGTACTGGTGCGAGTACACGAGGGCCTCGCGGACGGGTACCGCCCCGCCGCCGCCCTGGCCCGGGCGCTCCTCGACGTGGACCCCGAGGGCCCACCCGCGCCGTTGGTGGTCTTCGGCTGACGGTCCGGCAGGGCGCGGCGGAAAACGCGGAACAATTCGGCCGATCCGCGCACGACGGGGTGATTTGTTCCGCGTTTTCTTCGGCGGCGAGCGCAGGGGCGGCGGCGTGTCAGAGGCGGGAGCGGACCGCCTCGAAGTCGGCGAGGTGCTCCTCGGCGCCGCCGGGCGTCTCGAAGACGACCGGGGTACCGGCGTCGCGCACGACCTGGGCGAGCAGGTCGGGGTCGATCTTGCCGGCGCCGACGTTGGCGTGGCGGTCGGCGCCGGAGTCGAACTCGTCGCGGCTGTCGTTGCAGTGCACCAGGTCGATCCGGCCGGTGATCGCAGTGATCTCGTCGACCACGCTCTCCAGCGGGATGCCGCCGGCGTGGGCGTGGCAGGTGTCGAGGCAGAAGCCGACCATCTCGGACCCCTCGGCAGCCCCGACGGCGTCGAAGACGCCCTTGATCCGGTCGAGGTAGCGCGCCATCGCGTTGTCGCCGCCCGCGGTGTTCTCGATCAGGAGCGGGATCTTGAGGTCGGTGGCCTCGATCGCCTTGCGCCAGTTGTCGAAGCCGACGGCCGGATCGTCGTCCTTGTTGACGTGGCCGCCGTGGACGATGAGGCCGCGTGCCCCGATCTCGGCCGCTGCGTCCATGTGTTGCTGGAGGAGCTTGCGGGACGGGATGCGGATGCGGTTGTTGGTGGTCGCGACGTTCACGATGTAGGGGGAGTGGACGTAGAGGCCGATCCCCGCGGCCTCGGCGTCGGCCCGCAGACCGGCTGCCCCACCGGCGTACCGGATCTCGGGACCCTTGTAGCCCTGCGGGTCGCCGAGGAAGAACTGCACGTGGGGCGCCCGTCGGGCCTTGGCTTCGGCGATCGGGTCGGTCTGCTCGACGTGGGCTCCGAGGGCGAGGTCGGCTGGGCTCATGCCCCCATCGTAGGAAGCAGTGCCGACCATGCGTCGCGCGGCCGCAGGTGGCAGGCTGACCTCATGAACGCCCTGGTCCTGATCGTCCTGATCCTCGCCCTCCTCGGCATCGTCGTCGCGGCCGGATGGGTGGTCTGGGCCTCCATCAGCAGCCGCAGCCGCGACTGACCACTGGTCGCGGGCGGTCCGTGCCGGGGCGCCCTGCCGGAGAAAACGCGGAACAAATCGGCCCGGAGTCGCCGGTCGAGACGAATTGTTCCGCGTTTTCCGGGGTTGGGGTCCGGTCAGTGGGCCCAGCGGGTCGCGGCGGCGACGTCCTCGGCTGACATCCCGTCGAACAGCTCGATCTCGGACTCACGGACCGCGGTGATCGCCCCGACCAGGGGGCGGCCGAACGCCGTAGCCAGGACGTCGTCGGCGAGGAACGCGTCGAGCGACTCGCGCAGGGTCGAGGGCAGCCGGGCGATCCCGCGCGCCGCGAGCACGTCGTCGTCGAGGGCCGCCGGATCGACGTCGACGGGCTCGGGCAGCTGCGCGAAGGACGCGACGCCGTCCGCGCCTGCGGCGAGGAGGCCGGCCAGCAGGAGGTAGGGGTTCGCGTGGAGGTCGACGCACTTGATCTCGAGGTTGGCCGTCCCGCTCTCCTGGCCGGTCGAGCCGGTCACCATCCGCAGGGCGGCCTCGCGGTTCTCCAGACCCCAGCAGGAGTAGGCGCCGGCCCAGTGCTGCGGCACCAGGCGGAGGTACGACGCGGTGCCCGGCGCGCCGATCGCGAGCAGCGCCGGCAGGTGGCTGAGCACCCCGGCCCCGAACGCCTCGCCCTCGGCGGTCAGCCCGAAGCGGCCCGGTCCGCCGGCCATCAGGTTGCTCCCGTCGCGCCACAGGCTGAGGTGGACGTGCCCGCCGTTGCCGACGCCGGCGGCGTCGACCTTGGGGGAGAACGACGTGCGATAGCCGTGGCTGTTGCCCACCGCGCGGATCGTCGCCCGCACGAGCACGGACGTGTCCGCGGCGTGCACCGGGGACTCGGGTGCGACGGACAGCTCGAGCTGCCCCGCGGCGTACTCCGGGTGGAACTGCTCGACCTCGACCCCCTGCGCCGCCAGGGCCGTGAGCACGTCGCGGCTGTAGTCGGAGCCGTTCGTCAGCCGCGTCAGCCCGTACGCCGGGCCGGTCACCGCCGGCGTGAACGCGTCGCCGTCGCCCGCCGAGATCACCCACTCGATCTCGATCGCCGACCTGACGGTGACCCCACGCCCGGCCAGGTCGTCGACCACCGCGCCCAGCAGGAGTCGCGCGTCCTGGTCGTGGGGCTCACCGGTCTGCGCGATGCGGTCGCCGGGTGCCCACGCCCAGCCGGGCTGGGCTGACAGCACCACCAGCCGGTCGAGGTCCGGCACGATCCGCTGGTCACCGACGGGCGCGTGCCCGTCGGGGGGTGCGGCCACCCAGTCGTCGAAGCGGAAGTAGTCGAACGCCGTGGAGAAGCCGACGCCCCAGGCGGCCAACGCCGGCAGCCGGTCGAGCGGCACGGACTTCACCCGGGAGATGCCGGAGTTGTCGACGAAGCTGGTGGCGACCGCCACCACGCCCTGGCCGGCCAACGCCGGCAGCAACGACTCGGCGTGGGTACGACGTCGTTCACGCTCGGCGAGATCCACGGCGCGTCCTCCTCGGGCGACCTGGACAAGTGGCGACGCCCGCGATCAGACTCGCGAACGTCGCCCACACGCTGCAAGGAGGTCGTCATGACCGCGGCCTACCGTCAACCGGAGCGCCTTGGTGGGTGACGGTCCGCTCGACCTTCCGTTCGACGACCTCGTCGACCACCACTGCCACGGGCTGCTGACGCGCGACCTCGACCGCGCGGAGTTCGAGTCGCTGATGAACGAGGCCCCGGGTCCGGCGCCACTGGGTACGACGCTGTTCGACTCGATGCTCGGACTCGCCGTACGCCGACGCTGCGCGCCGGTACTCGACCTCGAGCCGCTGGCCTCGGCGGAGGACTACCTGGGCCGACGGCTCGATCTCGGCGGCGCCGAGGTGAACGCGCGGCTGATGGGGGCGACCGGGATCGGCACCCTGCTCATCGACACGGGCATCGGGCCGGCCGACCTGAGCACCCCCGACGAGGTGGCCGCGCTCTGCGGCGGGACGGCGCACGAGGTGGTGCGGCTGGAGCGGCTCGCCGAGCAGGTGCTGGCGTCGGGGACCGACGACGTCGCCGGCGAGATCGGGCAGCGGCTGACCGCGGCGCGAGGCACTGGAGCGGTCGGCGCCAAGAGCATCGCGGCGTACCGCGTCGGCCTCGACCTGCCCGCCACCAAGCCCAGCGACGACGACCTCCGTCGCGCGCTCCCGGGAGTCGACCCCCAGCGGATCGCGGACCCCGTCGTCAGCGCCTGGCTCGCGCACACCGCCCTCGAGGCCGGGCTGCCGCTGCAGTTCCATGTCGGGTACGGGGACAGCGACGTCGACCTGCTCACCTGCGACCCGCTGCGCCTCACCGCGTTCCTGCGCGCCACCGAGGAGCGCGGCGTGCCGGTGCTGCTGCTGCACTGCTACCCGTTCCACCGCCACGCGTCGTACCTCGCCCAGGTCTTCGGCCACGTCTTCATGGACCTCGGGCTGGCGACGCACAACACCGGCGCGCTGTCGGTGACGCTGCTGCGGGAGACCCTCGAGCTGGTGCCCTTCGGCAAGCTGCTGTTCTCGACCGACGCCTACGGGCTGGCCGAGCTCTATCTGCTCGGCACGGTGCTGTTCCGATCGGCGCTGACCACCGTGCTCGGTGAGCTGACGACCGCCGGGGAGATGACCGAGGCCGACGCGGGGCTGGTCGCGCGGCTGGTGGGCCGCGAGAACGCCCGCCGCGCCTACGCCCTCTGACCCAAGGAGCGTTTCCTCCGAGGAGGAGAGCGTTCGGCAAAATCATCCTCCAGACCGTTGCACGCGACCGTGTCCACGGTGCAGCCTTTCGCCACCATCGCGTCGACGACGAGGACATCCATGACCGAGCAGCCCGGCGACCAGCCGACCGACCCGATCCCGCCGGGGGACGCCGAGCCCTCTGCACAGCCGGGCGCGTCCGTGCCGCCCGCGGCGCCTGCGGCTCCCGCCGGAGGGCAGCAGTACGACCTCGGCCAGGCCAAGGTCGCGTTGCAAGGGGCGTCGAAGCTCGACCTCGTCATCGTCGGCGCCGGCGTGGTCGCCTTCATCGCCTCGATGCTGCCCTTCTACACGGTGTCGGTGAGCGCCGGTCCTGTCGGCGGCCTGTCCGGATCCGTGAGTGCCTGGCACGGCTTCCTGGGCTGGTTCGCAGTGCTCGTCGCCCTGGCCGCCTCAGTAGTCGTCGCACTGGCACTCCTCGGCGTCGGCAGGCTGCCGATGCCGGCCCACCAGATCGCCGCAGTCGGCTTCGTGCTAGCGCTGCTCTGCCTGGTCCTCGCTCTCTTCGTCGACCCCGGCAGCGGGTGCGGCGGAGCCGGTGCATTCGGGATCACCTGCGACATCGGCCGCGGCTTCGGGTACTGGCTGGCGCTGCTGGCGGTGGTCGCCGGCACGGCGCTGTCGGTGCTGCGCGTCCGCGAGTCGACGGGCACCGCGCCCGCTGCCTGATCGATCGTGCGGACAGGCGTCGGCCGATTCGGCCGGCGCCTGCCGCGCTGCTAATCTTTCCCGGTTGTCCCCGCCCCGCGGGGACGACCTCGGCGGCCGACCCGCGTCGTACGCCGTGCATCTGTAGGACAACGCAAAGCCCTCCTGCCACGGAGAGTCCGTGGCCGCTCTAGTCCAGAGGAGGTGGAGACCGCTGTGCGTGAATATGAAGTGATGGTCATCCTCGACCCGAGTCTCGAGGAGCGGACGGTTCAGCCGTCGCTCGACAAGTACCTCAACGTCATCCGCAAGGACGGCGGCAGCGTCGAGAACGTCGACGTGTGGGGCCGGCGTCGCCTGGCGTACGAGATCCAGAAGAACGCCGAGGGCATCTACGCCGTCATCCAGCTGACCGCGGAGCCGGACACCGTCAAGGAGTTCGACCGCCAGCTCGGTCTCAACGAGTCGGTGCTGCGCACCAAGGTGATGCGGCCCTCCGCCCACTGAAGGCACCTGTGGAACGGCCCTGGCACTTGTCGGTGCCCCGGGCCACGATGACCCCACACGATCAACCTCACGAGGAGTCCTGACATGGCAGGCGACACCCAGATCACCGTGGTCGGCAACCTGGTCGACGACCCGGAGCTCCGCTTCACGCCCTCGGGCGCCGCGGTGGCCAACTTCCGGATCGCCTCCACGCCGCGCACCTTCGACAAGCAGTCCAACGAGTGGAAGGACGGCGACGCGCTGTTCCTGTCCTGCTCGGTGTGGCGGCAGGCCGCGGAGAACGTCGCCGAGTCCCTCCAGAAGGGGATGCGCGTCGTCGTGCAGGGCAACCTGCGCTCGCGTCAGTACGAAACGCGTGAGGGTGAGAAGCGCACCGTCTTCGAGATCCAGGTCGACGAGGTCGGTCCGTCCCTGAAGTACGCCACCGCCAAGGTGACGCGCACCCAGCGCTCGGGCGGCTCGTCGTACGGCGGCGGGCAGCAGGGCGGCGGTCAGGCCAGCGCCCCCGCCGACAACGACCCGTGGGCCACCCCGCAGGGAGGCGGCGCCCCCCAGGGCGGCGGCTCCGGCGGCGGCGCTCCCGCGAACGACCCGTGGGCCACCCCGGGCGTGAGCAACGACGAGCCGCCGTTCTGACCGCCCGCTGCCGAGCGAAGCGAGGCAGCGAAATGGCGGGCAGATCGAGTAAGCCCTACGGCTGAGCCTGCGAGGCCGTGACGGGCGCATCGAGATCCACCAGCCACAACTGAAGTACCACGTCCGAGCCACCATTCCGGCGCGAGCCGGGCTCACTGAAAGGGAGCACCACAATGGCCAAGGCAGTCATGCGCAAGCCGAAGAAGAAGGTTTGCCAGTTCTGCAAGGAGAAGGCGACCGGTGTCGACTACAAGGACACCACCCTGCTCCGCAAGTTCATCTCCGACCGCGGCAAGATCCGCGCGCGTCGGGTCACCGGCAACTGCGTCCAGCACCAGCGCGACGTCGCGATCGCGGTCAAGAACGCCCGCGAGCTCGCTCTGCTGCCCTACACCTCGACCGGTCGCTGAGAGGAGCCGAGACATGAAGATCATCCTGACCCAGGAGGTCACCGGCCTCGGCCAGCCCGGCGACGTGGTGGAGGTCAAGGACGGCTACGGCCGTAACTACCTGCTGCCGCGCAACGTCGCGATCCGCTGGACCCGCGGCGGTGAGAAGACCGTCGAGTCGATCAAGAAGGCCCGCGCGTCGCGTGCGGTCCGCGACCAGGACCACGCCGACGAGATCAAGGGCAAGCTCGAGGCCACCCCGGTCGACGTCAAGGTCAAGGCCGGCACCGCCGGCCGCCTGTTCGGCGCGGTGACCACCTCCGAGATCGCCGTCGCGCTCGCCGAGGTCACCGGTGAAGAGGTCGACCGGCGCACGATCGCGCTGGCCAACCCGATCAAGACCACCGGCGCCCACACCGTCACCGTGCGTCTGCACGACGACGTGTCGGCCACGGTGTCGCTCAACGTCATCCCGGCCTGACGCCGGCTCTCACGCACGTCCCGTCCCGGTCCACCGGGGCGGGACGTCGTGGGTTCCGGGCCCGCGCCGTCCGGGCCCTTTACAGGCTGTGTATGAGCGGTGGAAATCCCCCGTTTCGGCCTCGGGTTCGGCCCCATGTCGACAAACCAACGCGCGAATCCCAGATGGCGGCGAGATGAACGGCCGGATTCGCCACCTATTTCCGCTGCACAGGTGTGGAACCGCATCCGCGCAGGTCAGAGGCGTGCCAGCGGTTGACACGGACCGCTTGTCCACACGTTGTCCACGGGTCTGACCACAGGTCCTGGCGTGTCGTCCACGTCCCTTCCGGAGTTATCCCCAGGCCCTGTGGACAACGGGCTGTCCGCGGAGGCCGGACGGCACCTAGATTCACCCGTTGGCAGGGTGACCGGGATCGAGCAACGCCGGTACGACCGGGTCGGGAGCGGGGCGCGAACCCCGCCGGGCCCACGTCGTACGGCGCTGTCGGTGCTCACCCCTAGCGTCACTCCTGTCACAGCCGTCGACCGCATGGGGCGTCGACGAGCAGCGGGGAGGAGTTACGCGTGAGCATCACCGAGCAGGGGTCGTGGGACGTCCCGGGCGTGCCCGAGCCGCCGCGTGACGACTGGGGTGACGGCCCCGCGGCCTACGAGCCGGGCGAGCGTCCGAGCCGACCGGGCGACCGCACCCCTCCTCAGGACAACGCCGCCGAGCAGAGTGTGCTCGGCTCGATGCTGCTCTCCAAGGACTCCATCGCCGACGTCAGCGAGGTGCTGCGCGGCGTCGACTTCTACCGTCCGGTCCACGAGGTCATCTTCGACTCGATCATCGACCTCTACGGCCGCGGTGAGCCGGCCGACCCGATCACCGTCGGCAACGACCTGCAGCGCCGGGGCGAGCTGGCCCGGATCGGCGGCGCCCCCTACCTCCACACCCTGTCGGCCAACGTCCCGATCGCCGCCAACGCCGGCTACTACGCCGAGATCGTCCGCGAGAAGGCGATCCTGCGCCGCCTCGTCGACGCCGGCACCCGGATCGTGCAGATGGGCTACGCCGGCCAGGGGATCGTCGACGACGTGGTCGACCAGGCGCAGGCCGAGGTCTACCAGGTCACCGACCGCCGCAGCGCTGAGGACTACGCGCCGCTGTCCGACATCATGGACGGCGTCCTCGACGAGATCGAGGCGATCGGCAACCGCGAGGCCGGGCTGTACGGCGTACCCACCGGCTTCGCCGACCTCGACGACCTGACCAACGGCCTCCACAACGGCCAGATGATCATCGTCGCGGCCCGCCCCGCGATGGGCAAGAGCACCCTGGCCCTCGACCTGTGTCGGGCAGCCTCGATCCACAACAACATGAGCAGCTGCTTCTTCAGCCTGGAGATGACCCGTTCCGAGATCACCATGAGGCTGCTCTCGGCCGAGGCCAAGGTGCCGCTCAACCACATCCGCAACGGGCAGATGAACGACGACGACTGGCAGAAGCTGGCCCGCAAGATGGCCGAGGTGTCCAGCGCCCCGCTGTTCATCGACGACTCGCCCAACATGACGATGATGGAGATCCGGGCCAAGGCCCGCCGGCTCAAGCAGCGCCACGACCTGCGACTGATCGTGATCGACTACATGCAGCTGATGACCTCGGGCCGGAAGGTCGAGAGCCGCCAGCTGGAGGTCTCGGAGTTCTCCCGCCAGATCAAGCTGCTGGCCAAGGAGCTCGAGGTCCCGATCATCGCGCTCTCGCAGCTCAACCGTGGCCCCGAGCAGCGCGGTGACAAGCGCCCGATGATGAGCGACCTGCGTGAGTCCGGCTCGCTCGAGCAGGACGCCGACATGGTGATCCTGCTCCACCGCGACGACGTCTACGAGAAGGAGTCGGCCCGCCCCGGCGAGGCCGACCTGATCGTGGCCAAGCACCGCAACGGCCCCACCCGCGACATCGTGGTCGCCTTCCAGGGCCACTACTCCCGCTTCGTCGACATGGCCCACTGACGCCGACGGCGGGCCGTCGTCGCGAGCCCTGAACGGCGCGAGGTCGCTCGTGACGCACGCCACGGACGAAGACCCTTGACCTTGACCCTGCGTCAGGGTCCCACCCTGGTCGTATGACAACAGCGAACACCATCCAGGTACGGGGTCTGGAGAAGTCGTACCAGGACCTGCACGTGCTCCGGGGCGTGGACTTCGACGTGGCGCGGGGCAGCATCTTCGCCCTGCTCGGCTCCAACGGCGCCGGCAAGACGACCGTGGTGAAGATCCTCGCCACGCTGCTCAAGGCCGACGCCGGGACGGCCACCGTCGCCGGCTTCGACGTCGCCGCACAGCCGGCGGACGTGCGGGACTCGATCAGCCTCACCGGGCAGTTCGCGGCGGTGGACGAGATCCTCAGCGGGCGGGAGAACCTCGTGCTGGTCGCCCGGCTCCGACACCTCGAGGACCCGGCCGCGGTCGCGGACGGCCTGCTGGAGCGCTTCTCGTTGACCGACGCCGCAGACCGCCGGGTCTCGACGTACTCCGGGGGCATGCGTCGACGTCTCGACCTCGCGATGAGCCTGATCGGGGACCCGCCGGTGATCTTCCTCGACGAGCCGACGACCGGGCTCGACCCCCAGGCCCGCAGCGAGGTGTGGCAGGCCACCCAGGAGCTCGCCCGCCAGGGCACCACGGTGCTGCTCACGACGCAGTACCTCGACGAAGCCGAACAGCTCGCCGACCGGATCGCCATCCTCCACGGGGGCCGGATCATCGCCAACGGCACCCTCGCCGAGCTCAAGCGGCTCCTGCCGCCCGCCACGATCGAGTACGTCGAGAAGCAGCCGACGCTGGAGGACATCTTCCTCGCGGTCATCGGCAACGACGGCACCGAGGGCACGGGCACTGCTGCCGATGACACCGCCACCACCGCAGGCCCCCTCACGACCAAGGAAGCACGATGAGCACCCACTACCTCGGCGACACCGCCGTCCTCACCGGACGGACCCTGCGCCACGTCACCCGCAGCGTCGACACCATCATCACGACGGCGATCATGCCGATCGCGATCATGCTGCTGTTCGTCTACGTGTTCGGCGGCGCGATCGACACCGACACGGACAGCTACGTGAACTACATGCTGCCCGGGATCCTGCTGATCACGATCGCGTCCGGGATCGCCTACACGGCCGTCCGCCTCTTCACCGACCTGGAGAGCGGGATCTTCGAGCGTTTCCAGTCCATGCCGATCGCACGCTCGAGCGTGCTGTGGGCGCACGTCCTCACCTCGCTGGCGGCCAACCTGGTCTCGCTCGTCGTCGTCGTGGGCGTCGCCTTCCTGATGGGCTTCAGCTCCGGGGCGGGTGTGCTGGCGTGGCTCGCGGTCGCCGGCATCCTGGTCCTGTTCACGCTGACCGTGACCTGGATCGCGGTGATCGCGGGGCTGTCCGCGAACACCGTGGAGGGTGCGGGCGCGTTCTCCTACCCGCTGATCTTCCTGCCGTTCATCAGCTCGGCGTTCGTGCCGACCGACACCATGCCCGGCCCGGTGCGCGTCTTCGCCGAGAGCCAACCGGTGACGTCCATCGTCAACACGATCCGCGACCTGCTCGCCCAGCAGCCGGTCGGCAACGAGATCTGGGTCGCCCTCGCCTGGTGCCTCGGCATCCTCGTCGTGGCCTACGCCGTCGCGATGGCCACCTACCGCCGCAAGATCGCCTGAAGCGTCGCACCACCACGGAAGGAGAAGCGTGATGAGCAACCTCTGGAGCAAGGTCATCGGAGACAAGAAGGAATGGAGGCGCATGGAGGCGCGCGCCGCGGCGCTGCCACGCGACTATCGGATCGTCTACGGCGAGATGAAGCGCTACCTGTGGAAGTTCACGGCCGGCGACGGCATGGACATCGTCGCGGTGTTGAAGGACGTGCTCGGGCTGTTCGAGACCAGCGCGGCCGAGGGCAAGGGCGTCCTGGACGTCACCGGCGAGGACGTGGCGGCCTTCTGCGACGAGCGCCTGCACGACACCGCGTCGTACGCCGACACCTGGCGGGCGTCGCTCAACCGCGACGTCCTGCACAAGCTCGGCCCGGTCGGGCGGCACGGGTGACCGGTGGTGGACTAGCGCCATGTTGACGATCAGCCAGCTCGCGTCGTACGCCGGGGTCACGGTGCGCGCGGTCAGGCACTACCACGCCAAGGGTCTGCTGCCCGAGCCCGAGCGCGACCACTCGGGGTATCGGCGGTACGACGCCCGCGCCGTCGTCGAGCTGATCAAGATCCGGACCCTCGCCGAGGCCGGCGTGCCGTTGGCCCGGGTGCAGGAGCTGTTGGGGGCGGACGAGCAGGAGTTCGAGGCGGCCGTGGCCGAGATCGATCGTCGGCTGCGTCGCGAGATCCGTGAACGCCAGGAGCACCGGCGCCAGATCGCGAGGCTCGCCGCGGGCGACAGCCTGTCGGTGCCCGACGAGGTGGTCGCCTATCTCGACGAGCTCCGCGCCAGGGGAGTCTCGGAGGCGGTGGTCGAGGGTGAGCGCGACGGCTGGATCCTGGTCGCCGCCCGCTGGCCGGAGACGATCCCGGAGTTCATGGCCGACAAGCTGGCCCAGCTGGAGGACCCCCGCACGGTGCAGCTGTACCGGATGATCGGCGATCTCGTCGAGCTCGGCCCCGACGAGGAGCGGCTGAACGCCCTGGCCGACCTGATCTCCGAGATCTCCGAGCAGGCCGCGGAGCGCGGCGACCTCGAGCGGCAGCGCGAGGAGATGAACGACGACGGGTTCATCGCTCTCGTCGACTCGTTCGCCTCTGACTCCCACCCCTTGGTCGAGCGGCTCCAGGAGCTGATGGCCGAACGTGGCTGGTCCGGCTGGAGCCGGATGGAGAAGGCAGAGGACCACCCCGCCGCTCCGGTCCCGGACAGCTAGTCGGAGAGGGCCGGCTCGCCGCATCGAGCCGCTGGGACCCCACTGAGACGTTTCCGGCGTCTTCACAGGAATCCACAAGGTCGGGTCGGCAGGCTCTCCTCAGGCGGGGCGCGACCAGGGAGGTCGCTGAATGGGGGGACGCGCACGTGCATGCAATTTCTTCGACCGGCGGGACCATCGGGGCGAGGGGGCGTCGACGGCTACCGTCGGCCGCGGTCTCGGGACTGCTCGCGATCGCCCTGTCGGGCATCGGGCTCGTGGCCCTGGCCTCTCCGGCCACCGCGGCCCCGCTGACCGAGGTGAGCCCGGTCGACAACGCGACCGGATATCCCTTCTGGTTCGGGGACGGCGGTGACCCACAGGAGGGCATCGACCCGATCCGCCTGGAGCTCTGCCTGGACGACGAGCAGGACCCGCTGTGCTCCGTCGTGGGCGACCGACCGAGTCCGGGTCAGCCGCTCTCGGTGCCGGAGAACTTCCCCGACGAGTCGTTCTGGTGGTCGGGGGAGGCTGGGATCACGACACCGGCCGGCATCAGGGCGCGGCTCGTGCTCGGCCAGGAGGCCGCCTTCGGCGGCGTCGGCAACGTCGCCGTCGGTCAGCAGGTGGCGTTCTCGCGGCTGCGCATCCGCATCGACGACCTGCCGCCGGGGGCCAGCTACCACGTGACCACGCCGTACGGCGAGCGAGACGTCGTGGCCGACGACCGAGGCCGGGTGTTCGAGACCGAGGACCAGGGCTGCCTCACCCCACCCTGCGGCTTCGAGGCCGGTCTCAACGGTGAGGTCGGCCCGTTCCTGCGGTGGGACGGCGGGGCACCCGAGGGCTACGTGGGCGACCCTGCGGTGGAGCACACAGTGGTCGGCAGCCCCACCGGCGACAACCTCTTCCGGGTGGACGGACCCGACATCGGCGGCCCGGGAGTGGACACCATCGAGACGGACCTGTTCACCGTGCAGGGCCGGATCGCCAGACCGCGAGCGACCGTCGACCTGCCCGGCGACCTCTATGCGGTCGGCACGCCGGTCCAGATCATGCCGTCGTTCCCCGGCGAGTCCGAGATCGTCTACACCACCGACGGATCCGACCCGCTCACCAGCGAGTCGGCGACGTCGTACACCTCCACGACCGACGAGCCCGCCGCGACGGTCACGCTGCCGGCCGAGGACGGTGCGCTGACCCTGCGGTACGCCGTTCGCCATCAGGGCCAGACCAGCGAGGTGTACACCCAGGAGTACTCCGTGCGGACGGACCTGTCGGTCGTCACCGCGACGCCCGGCCCCGCCGTCTCCCCTGACGTGCTCGAGGGCCGCCAGGACGTCGAGCTCTCGGCCGCGACGAACGGGGTCCCCACCGCCGGACCGATCTACTACACCACCGACGGGACCCGTCCGCGTCTGGACGTGGCCGGTGACCCGGTCGGGTCGACGCGCGCGTACACAGCAGCGATCCCGATCACCCGGGACACGGTGGTGACGGCCCTGTCCGTGCCCGACGCCGGCGAACCGGGACCCATCGGCCGGTTCCACTACGTCATCCACAACCTGAGGGACGTCTCGACCGAGCAGCCCTACGGATTCCCGGCCACGCTGACCGACATCGGTCTGCCGGCCGGACCGGGCGAGCCCCGGGAGAACCCGGCCGAGCTCGAGCTGTGCCTCGACGACCCGCTCTGCCCGGTCGTCGGTGACCTGCCCGACCCGACCCGCGGGGTCTCGTTCCCCGCCAACTTCCCGGACGAGGCGTTCTGGTGGTCCGGCGAGGCGGCGTTCACCGCGGGCGCCATCGATGCCCGGCTGGTGCTGGGAGCGGAGGCGGCGTTCGACACCCCGACCGTGCAGGACGGGCACCAGGTGGCGTTCGGGCGGATCCGCGTGCGGCTCGACAACGCGGTCCCGGGCGCGACGTACCAGATCGTCCACCCGTACGGCGTGGTGCGCGCGACCGCGGACGACGGCGGCCGGCTGTTCTACACCGACGACAACGGCTGCATGAGCGGGCCGTGCGGGTTCGAGCGCCTGCTCACGCAGCCGGTCGGCCCGTTCCTGCGGTGGGACAGCGGCGCACCCGAGGGCTACGTCGGCGACCCGAACGTCGCCCACACGGTGACCGGCAGCCCCTACGACACCAACGAGTTCACCGTCTCGCAGGTCACCGACGGTGCCGGCGACCCGATCGCACCCGAGCAGGTCGGATCCACGGACGTGTTCACGGTCCAGGGCAAGCTCGCCGGCCCCGGCGTGATCGCGAACTGGCAGACCGGCACCTTCAACCACCCGCTGCAGGTGACGCTGACCGGGAACTCGAGGACCACGCAGATCCGGTACACGCTGGACGGTTCGACTCCGACCGCCACCTCGGGAGAGGTCTACGCCGGCCCGATCGACGTCGGTGACGGGACCACGACGCTGAACTACGTCGCCGTGGGCGACGGCGGCGTCACGTCGACCATGGAGACCGAGACCTACACGGTCGACAGCACCGCCCCGACCCTGAGCGCGTCTCCCGACGCCGGCCACTTCGACGCGGTCCAGCACGTCACGCTGACCACCGACGACCCGGCGGCGACCATCCGCTACACCTTGGACGGATCCGCGCCGGACGCCGGCAGCACGCTCTACGACGGTGGGACGATCACGGTCGCGAACAGCCTGACGTTGAGGGCGATCGCCACCGACCCGGTCGGGAACACGTCGTCGTTCTCCTGGAGCTACACCGTCACGCTGCCTCCCACGGGTGACGCGCCGGCGACGCCGGGCTTCCTCCTGGCGCGCCCGGCCGCCGGTGCGGTGGACGCGGGCGGGGCCACCACCCTGAGCGGGGTGCTCGCTCCCGCCGGACAGGCCCTGGGGGCCGCGAAGGTGCTGCTGCAGTCCCGGCCGGTGACCACGACCGGGGTCCCGCTCGCCGCCGACTGGTCCGGTGTCGGCGCGGGGACCACGGCCGCCGACGGGAGCTTCGCCTTCACCGGTCTGCAGTCCCAGGCAGCCACGGAGTACCGAGCGGTGTACACCGGAGACCCGAGCGGGGCGATCGTCAGCGCGGCCCGGACGGTGACGGTGCGCGGCGTGCTGAACCTGGCCCAGCCGAGCCGTCGGGTCGTCCACGGCCACCAGGTCAGGTTCCACGGGAGGCTCGGTCCGAGCGTGCGCGGTACGACCGTGGTGATCAAGCTCAACGGCCCCGGTCGCCACGCCGTGCAGGTGCACGCCACCGTCAACCCGACCGGAGCCTGGACCGTGACCGTGAGGGCGCCGCGAACGCCTGGTGTGTGGACGGCGGTCGCGGTGTGGCACGGGAACAACGTCCTCCTCGGCGACCGTAGCCCGAGCCGGACCTTCCACGTCCTCCGCTAGGACCGGGGAGGTGCGGACGGGGTCAGGTCCCCCGCCCGCAGCGCCGGTCCGCGGATCGGGTGACGGACACGAACCTTGACGGCTGTCGCGTTGGCGGAGCACGGTGGCACGGAGCGACCAACAAGGCGAAGCCACGACGGGAAGAGCCGACCGCCGCTGGAGTATCGGCCACCTGGCGCCCTCAGGTGCACGTGCCGGGCGGACGGCTACGTCGACCAGTCGTGGCGTCATCATCCGAGGGAGACACACATGAGCAGCGTCGACACCAGCACGGACACCGCCACCGCCAGCCCACCGGTGAAGCCCGGGGAGATGCGGCTCGAGGTCGTGGTCCTCGCGGTCTCGGACGTCGATCGCGCGAAGGGCTTCTACGAGACGCTCGGCTGGCGGCTCGACGCGGACCTCGCCGTCGACGACGGTTACCGGGTGGTCCAGCTGACACCCCCAGGCTCGGCCTGCTCGATCATCTTCGGTACCGGGGTCTCGTCCGCGGCGCCCGGCTCGGCGGAGGGTCTCCAGCTCTCGGTCTACGACATCGAGGAGGCGCGTGCCGACCTGATCGCGCGAGGGGTGGAGGTCAGCGAGCCGTTCCATGACGTGACCGGGATCTTCCACCACGCCGGGACCGAGGGACGCCTGGACGGGACGGCCCCCGAGCGTGCCGACTACGGCTCGTTCGCCTCGTTCACCGACCCCGACGGCAACGGCTGGCTCCTGCAGGAGATCAAGACCCGGCTGCCGGGCCGCTGAGGGGGAGGCGCAGATGGCCACGACGTACGAGTCCGTGAGCGATCTCGAGGAGGCCCTCAAGCGGGCCGCCGCCGCGCACGGCCAGCACGAGGAGCGCACGGGCGAGGCGGACGCGGACTGGCCCGCCTGGTACGCGCTCTACATGGTCCGGGAGCGTGCCGGCGAGGAGCTGCCGACATGACCAGCGACTACGACGTGATCGTCCTCGGGGGCGGTTCCCCGGGTGAGCACTGTGCGGGCGCGCTGGTGGAGGGCGGCCTTCGCGTAGCCGTCGTGGAGCGCGAGCTCGTCGGCGGGGAGTGCTCGTACTGGGCCTGCATCCCCTCGAAGACACTGTTGCGGCCCGGCGAGGCGGTCCAGGGAGCGCGCGATGCCGCCGCGACAGCGGAGGTCGACGTCGAGGCGGCGCTCGCCTACCGGGACTTCATGGTCTCGGACTACTCCGATGCCGGACAGGAGCGCTGGCTGGCCGGCGAGGGCATCGCCCTCCTGCGCGGCTCGGGCAGGCTCGCCGGCCCGGGCGTCGTCGAGGTCGACGGCGTACGCCACACCGCCGACCACGTCGTGCTCGCGAACGGGGCTGCGCCGTTCGTGCCACCCGTGCCCGGACTGCGCGATCTCGAGGGCGTGTGGACCAGCCGCGAGGTGACCTCGATGAAGTCCGTGCCGCGTCGTCTGCTGATCATGGGTGGCGGACCGGTCGGGGTCGAGATGGCGCAGGCGGTACGCCGGCTCGGGGGTGAGGTGGTCGTGATCGACAAGTCCGACCACGTGCTCGCCAGGGAGCCGGCGCCCCTGGGCGAGGCGCTCGGCGCGACCCTCCGCCACGAGGGCATCGAGCTCGCGCTGTCCGTGGGTGTCACCGCTGCGCGGCGCGACGGCGAGGACTTCGTCGTGGAGCTCGACGACGGGCGGGAGCTGCGCGGCGACCGGTTGCTGGTCGCCACCGGCCGCCGACCGCGGGTGGACGGGATCGGCCTCGACACCGTCGGCCTCGAGCCGGACCCCCATGGGGTGCCGGTCGATGCCCACCTGCGAGCCGCGGAGAAGCTGTGGGCGATCGGAGACGTCACCGGGATCTGGCCGCTGACCCATGTCGGCAAGTACCAGGGGGAGGTCGTCGCCAGCAACATCCTCGGCGAGTCGCGAGAGGCCAACTACGAGGCGGTTCCGCGGGTGACCTACACGGATCCGCAGGCCGCGGCCGTGGGCGAGCCCGACGGTCGCTTCATCGGGACGGCGAAGCTGTCGGACGTGGCGAAGACCGCGACGTACACGCATGCGTACGCCGAGAGCAACGGGTACCTGACCCTGGTCAGCGACGGTCAGCGACTGACCGGCGCGCACGCGTTGGGTCCGGAGGCGGGCGAGTGGCTGCAGCAGGCCACGCTGGCCATCCGGGCGCACGTCCCGATCGAGGTCCTCGGCGACACCATCCAGCCGTTCCCGACGTTCTCGGAGATCTACGTCGCCGCGCTGAAGGCGCTCGGTGCCGAGATCGCGAAGGGGCAGGCAGTCGGCGCGGCCGGGTCGGCGGCGCAGTCATGACGACCGAGACTGCCGTCGCGAGGACACGTGAGCCTTCTCTGGGCGGACAGACCGTGGTCGTGATCGGTGGCAGCGCCGGCATCGGGCTGGAGACGGCGCGGCTCGCGCGCGCCGAGGGCGCCGACGTCATCCTCACCGGCCGCACCCCCGAGCGGCTGGAGAGCGCCGCAGCCGAGGTGGACGCGCAGAGCACCGCGACGTTCGACGCGAACGACCTCGCTGCCCTCGAAGCGTTCTTCGCGAGTCTCGAGGCACCGATCGACCAGGTGATGGTGACGGCCGGACGGCCCTACTACGCGCCCCTGGCCGAGATGGACTTCGACGAGGCGCGCCGGGCGCTGCACGAGCACATGATGGTGATGCTCGGGGTGGCCCGGTACACGGGGGGCAAGATCCGTCCGGGAGGCTCGCTGCTGTTCATGGGCGGCACCGGCGGACGGCGTACGGGCGTCGGCCTCGGGATCATCTCGGCAGTGACGGCTGCGCTGCCGGCCCTGACCGCCAACCTGGCGCTGGAGATCGCGCCCGTCCGCGTGAACCTGATCGCCGCCGGCTTCGTCGACACGCCGTTGTCGGCGTCGCTGCTCGGTGACCAGCTCGACGCCCGTCGCGACGAGCTCCGGGCCACCTTGCCGATCGGGCGCGTGGTCGGCCCGGCCGACGTCGCGGCCGTGGCGGTCCACCTGATGACCAACACCGCCCTGACCGGGGCGACGTACGACATCGACGGCGGGCAGCAGTTCGTCGCCGGCTGACCACGCCGACGTTCCGTATCACCGATCGAGAGGTTCCCCATGCGCTCCGACATCGTCCCCGGCGCCACGTTCCCCGACTACGAGCTGCCCGACCACACCGACGTCCCCCGGAGACTCAGCGAGATCCAGGGCGACGACCCGCTCATCCTCACCCTCGCGCGCGGCCACTACTGCCCGAAGGAGCACCAGCAGCATCTCGAGCTCGCCGCGTTCTACCCGAAGATCGCGGTGGCCTACACCCAGGTCGCGACCATCGCGACCGACGAGCACCACACGCTGCAGGAGTTCCGCGCCTCGGTCGGTGCCCAGTGGCCGTTCCTGTCGGACCCGGGACGGATCGTCCAGCAGGACCTGGACATCCAGGAGTACACCGATCCGGAGCACAACCCGATGATCCCGTACACGCTGGTCCTCAAGCCCGGGCTCCTCGTCCACAGCATCTACAACGGCTACTGGTTCTGGGGCCGCCCCTCGGTCGTCGACCTCTGGCGCGACCTGCGGGACGCCAGTCAGGAGGTCCGCCCGGACTGGGACCTCAGCGCCCCCGGACTGCGGGAGGCCTGGGACTCCGGCGACCTCTCGTCCTTCCACGGCTGGGATCGGCGGGCCGCGGAAGCAGCCTCTGCTACGTGATGCTGCCCGCGGGACCGAGCGGCGGCTCGGCGTCGTCGTACACCCGGACCGAGGCGAGCCTGCCGGTCTGACCCCGCACGAAGACGGCGACCCCGGCCGCGGGCGGGAGGCGCGTCGTACCCCATTGGACGACGTTGTACTCCACGGCGCAGGCTCGACCGTCGTCGACCATGGCGCAGGTCTCGAGCGGGATGCCGCCGCCGGCCAACAGCCGTCCGTAGAACGCGCCGAGGCCCTCGGGCCCTCGGTGGATCCCGTCGTCGTCACCGGGCCCGCCGGCGCAACCGTCCGGCTCGAAGGCGGCGAGGATCGCGCCCACGTCTCCGGCCGCGAACGCGCGCAGGTACTCCTCCACGACGTCCGACACGAGCATCCCCGGATCGGGCTGGAGCACGGGTGGGCGGTTCGCCCGGCGGCCGGTCAGTGGCCGGCTGCTGAAGTAGATCCGCACCTCGTCGATGCGCCCGTCGTGCTGGCGGTCGGCGACCACGGCGATGGGCAGGTCGACCCGCCCGTCGCCGGAGTCGACGTGGAGGACGACCTCCTCGAAGCCGTGCCGGTCGAGGATCACGTGCTCGACGTCGTCGACCGAGGCGTGGTGCCGTCGGAGCCAGGCGCTGCTGTCGAGGACGAACGCCCGGAACGCCGCCTTGCCCTTGACCCGTCCGCGCACCGGGTCGTGCACCTCCGGCTCACCGGCGAACGACTCGACCAGAGGATCGGGGTCCCCGGCCATCAGGCCGTCGAAGTAGGGCACGGCCACCAGCGAGTCTCGACGTCGTTCGTCCAGGACCCGCTGCAGCGCGGGTGCTGTGAACAGCTCGGGGAGCCACGGCATGCGGCCCAGCGTCCCACAACCGCGGAGGGCGGTTCCGGACCGAAGGGCCGGACCGGCTCAAGGGCTCCAGTCGCCGGCCACCTGTCGGGTCGAGGCGTTGAGCCGGTTCCAGACGTTGATCGAGGTGATCGCGATCAGCAGCGCCGACAGCCCCTGCTCGTCGTAGTGGCGAGCAGCCTCCGCCCAGACCTCGTCGGAGACCGGGTCACTGCGGTCGGCGACGCGGGTCGCCGCCTCGGTGAGCGCGAGCGCCGCCCGCTCGGCGTCGGAGAAGTACGGCGCGTCGCGCCAGGCGGCGATCGAGAAGAGCCGCTCGTCGCTCATGCCCTCCTTCTTGAGACTGGTCGAGTGCATCCCGACGCAGGCGCTGCACCCGTTGATCTGGCTGGCCCGCAGGTGAATCATCTCGAGCGTCTCGGCGGGTACTCCGAGGCCCTCGCCGGCGCGGCTGTAGGCCGTGAGGGCCTTCAGTGCGTCGGGGACCACGAAGACCGGGTGGGTCATCCGTGCTTGCATGATCGTGCTCCTGTCATGTCGATCCCGTTCGATCCGTCAGACACCTGACGGACCACGAAGGAGGAACCTGACCGATGACGTCCCAGGAGAGGCTGGCCGAGCAGTTCGAGGAGCACCGCCATCACCTGCGCGGTGTCGCGTACCGCATGCTCGGGTCGATGGACGAGGCCGACGACGCGGTGCAGGAGGCCTGGCTGCGGCTGTCGCGCACGGATACGACCGAGGTGGTCAACCTGCGCGGATGGCTGACGACCGTGGTCAGCCGGATCTCCCTCGACTTCCTCCGGTCGCGGAAGTCCCGTCGCGAGGAGCCCCTCGATGCCCACGTGCCCGACCCGGTCGTGACCTCCTTCGTGTCGGACCCCGCGACTGCCGCGGAGCAGGCCGACGAGGTGACCCTCGCCCTGCTCGTCGTCCTCGACGCGCTGAACCCGCGCGAGCGGATGGCCTTCGTGCTGCACGACATGTTCGGCGTACCGTTCGAGCAGATCGGCGAGATCGTCGGCGCCTCGACCGGAACCGCGACCCAGCTGGCGAGCAGGGCGCGACGGCGGGTGCGGGCCGCCCAGCCGGCCGTCGCCGACCAGTCCACCCAGCGACGTGTCCTCGACGCCTTCACTGCCGCCGCGCAGAGCGGCGACTTCGAGGCCCTGGTCGCGGTGCTCGACCCCGAGGTGACGCTGCGTGCCGACGCCGGCCCCGGCGGCGAGTCGATCGTGCTGCAGGGCGCCGCCGAGATCGCCTCGCGTGCCGTGGCGTACCGGCAGACCGGCGTGGAGCAGGTGCGGGTCCTGGTCAACGGGGCCGTCGGCCTGCTCTCGGTCCGCGACGGCGTTGCGCTGTCGGTGTTCAGCCCGGTGGTCCGCGACGGCCGGATCGTCGAGATCAACATCCTCGCCGATCCCGAGCGGCTGGCTCGGCTCGACCTCAGCGACGTCCTCGCCGCGGGGTGAGGTCGGGCTTCCGTGCAGCCCTGTGCATCGGTGACACTTTCAGGGGCAGGTTCGTGAGGTCATCGGGGCCTCGCGACGGTCCCGACCCGGAAGGCGTCCGCGATGGCGACCACCCCTGATCCGATCCAGGCGTTCGTCGACGCCACCAACCGAGGCGACTCCGATGCCTTCGTCGCGGTCTTCACCGAGGACGCGCATCTGGTCGACTGGGGTCGGTCGTTCGAGGGCCGCGCCGGCGTGCGCTCGTGGGACGGCACCGACAACATCGGGGTCCAGGCGCACTTCGACCTGCTGGACGTGCAGCCAGGGGAGGCCGAGGAGGAGTACGTCGCGACCCTCCGGGTCTCCGGCAACGGCTACAACGGGACCGGTCCGATGACCTTCCGCCTGCGCGACGGGCTGATCGCCGACCTGCGGATCGGATGAGCCGACGCCTCGTTGTCCCCTGATCGGAGGACACGGCGTTCCACCGTCACGTCGTACGACCGGCGGACGGTGCGTGACGGCGTACGGCGGCACTGTGGAGTCATCAGCACGAGACACCCGGGAAGTTCACGCCGATCTACGCCGCCGGGTTCCCGACCATCGCGGCCTGAAGCTGACCAGCGCGATCAGCCTGTCGATCAGCGGCACCGGCATCGAGATCTCCCGGACCGGGGCCGGCCTGTCCATGACGTCGCGAGCGGTGGCCGGATGGGCATGGTGACCGGTGAGGACTCGGTGGAGGTCGCCAACCCGTCGAGCACGTGCACCCACAAGTGCCAGGCACAGGACCGGGTCCGTGGACGGCTCCGTAGTCGCACCAGCCGGCACCAGGATGCGGAGCATGGTGGCCGGGGCCGCCGACGTGGCGGCCCCGGCCTCTTCCGCAAACCTCGGATCCCGGTGACAGTAGGGACCCATGCGGCCACCTACCCCCGACGACAGGTTCTCCTTCGGTCTGTGGACCGTGGGCTGGACGGGCATCGATCCGTTCGGCTCGGCCACCCGGCCGGTCCTCGACCCGTGGGAGTACGCCGACCGGCTGGCCGAGATCGGCGCCTGGGGCATCACCTTCCACGACAACGACGTCTTCGCCTTCGACGCCGACGACGCCACGAAGCGAGCCCGGCTGGGTCAGCTCAAGGACGCCGCGGACAAGGCCGGTCTGGTGATCGAGATGGTCACCACCAACACCTTCACCCATCCGGTCTTCAAGGACGGTGGGCTGACCTCCAACGACCGCTCGGTCCGCCGCTTCGGCCTGCGGAAGGTGCTGGGCGCCGTCGACATCGCCGCCGACATGGGAGCGTCCACCTTCGTGATGTGGGGTGGTCGCGAGGGCGCCGAGTACGACGGATCCAAGGACCTGTACGCCGCCCTGGACCGGTACCGCGAGGGCCTCGACACCGTGGCGGCGTACATCAAGTCCCAGGGCTACGACCTCAGGATCGGGCTGGAGCCCAAGCCGAACGAGCCGCGTGGCGACATCTTCCTGCCCACCGTCGGGCACGCCCTCGCCCTGATCGCCCAGCTCGAGCACGGGGACATCGTCGGCCTGAACCCCGAGACCGGGCACGAGCAGATGGCCAACCTCAACTACACCCATGCCCTCGCCCAGGCGCTCTGGAGCGGCAAGCTGTTCCACCTCGACCTCAACGGGCAGCGCGGCCTCAAGTACGACCAGGACCTGGTCTTCGGGCACGGCGACCTGATGTCGGCCTTCTTCACCGTCGACCTCCTGGAGAACGGGTTCCCCGGCAGCCCCGATGCGCCCCGCTACACCGGCCCTCGCCACTTCGACTACAAGCCGTCGCGCACCGAGCACATGGACGGCGTGTGGGCCTCGGCCGCGGCCTGCATGACCACCTACCTGATCCTCGCCGAGAAGGCACGCACCTTCCGTGCCGACGCCCGGGTCCAGGAGGCGATGGCGTACGCCGGTGTGGCGGACCTGGCCGAGCCCACCCTGGCCGCGGGCGAGAGCGTGGCGGAGTTCCTGGCCACCGACGACGGGTTCGACCCTGCGCGGGCGGCCGAGCGGGACTACGGGTTCGTCGCCCTGCAGCAGCTCGCCACCGAGCACCTGATCGGCTGAGGTCGATCGCCTTGGCTCTCGTCGCGGGCGTCGACTCCTCGACCCAGTCGTGCAAGGTCGTCGTGTGCGACGCCCTGACCGGCGCCGTGCTCCGGCAGGGGGTGGCCCCGCACCCCGACGGCACGGAGACGGATCCCGAGGCCTGGTGGTCTGCTCTACAGGCCGCGACCGCCGCGGCCGGCGGACTCGAGGACGTCGAGGCGCTGGCCGTGGGGGGCCAGCAGCACGGCATGGTCTGCCTCGATGCTGACGGCGCGGTCATCAGGCCCGCGCTGCTGTGGAACGACACCCGCTCCGCCGGGGCGGCCGACGACCTCGTGCTCGAGCTCGGCGACCATGACGCCGCGCTCGGCGCCCGACGCTGGGCCGAGTCGGTCGGCTCGGTGCCGGTGGCGTCGTTCACGATCACCAAGCTCCGCTGGTTGGCCGATCACGAGCCCGAGAGCTCCGCGCGCGTCGCGGCCGTGGCTCTTCCCCACGACTGGCTGACCTGGCGGCTCTGCGGAGCCACCTCCCTCGACACGTTGACGACCGACCGCTCCGACGCCTCGGGCACCGGCTACTGGTCGTCGGACGCCGGCTACCGGCGCGACCTGGTCGCGCTCGCGCTGCGGCGGACCGAGGGCGAGGTCGAGAAGGTGGTGCTCCCCCGCGTCCTCGGCCCCCATGAGACCGCCGGCCGGACCTCCCAGGGCGCGGTGCTCGGCCCCGGCTGCGGGGACAACGCGGGCGCCGCCCTCGGTCTCGGACTCAGCGCCGGCGAGACGTTCGTGTCGATCGGGACCTCCGGGGTCGTGGCCGCGATCTCCGCCACGCCCACCCACGACAGCACCGGAGGAGTGGCCGGATTCGCGGACGCCACCGGAGCCTTCCTGCCGCTGGCCTGCACTCTCAACGGCTCACGCATCCTCGATGCGACCCGTCGACTGCTCGGGGTCGGCCACGAGGAGCTGAGCGACCTCGCTCTCGCGGCGCCCGACGGTGCGGACGGCCTGGTGCTGGTGCCCTACCTCGAGGGCGAGCGGACGCCGAACCTCCCCGAGGCGACCGGTTCTCTGCACGGGTTGACGCCGGCCACCATGAGCCCCGGCCACCTCGCGAGGGCCGGAGTCGAGGGACTGCTCTGCCTGCTGGCCGAGGCGGTCGACGTACTCCGGCGCCACGGCGTCGCCGTCGACCGGCTCACCCTGGTGGGCGGGGGTGCGCAGTCCCGTGCCGTCCGCGAGGTCGCACCACGGGTCTTCGGGCTCCCCGTCGCGGTGCCGCCGCCCGGCGAGTACGTCGCCGTCGGCGCAGCGCGACAGGCGGCGTGGACGCTCTCGGGCGAGCCCCGGCCACCGCGCTGGGAGACGCCCGGGACGACCGTGCTGCCCGCGGCCCCCGTCCCCGGCATCCTGGCGCGCTACCGCGAGGTGGCGCCCCGGGTGGAGGTCTAGGCCGGGTCGACGTCGGCGCCGGTCTCGGACAGGCTGGTCAGAACGGCAGCGTTCGGAGCACGATGGCACCCAGGGAGGAGCAAGCATGAGCCTTTTCACGCGGGGGTTCCACGGGCGCCGGAGCGACGACGACGGCAGGCTGCCTCCCGGGCAGTACCTCACCGACGACTTCCCGGTGCTCTCCGCGGGTCCGACACCCCAGGTCCCGCTGGACCGTTGGGCGTTCACGATCCGCACCGAGTCCGGTGAGGGGCACGCGTGGACGTGGGCGGAGCTGACGGCGCTGCCGACCGAGAGCGTCACGGTCGACATCCACTGCGTGACCCGCTGGAGCAAGCTGGAGACCCAGTGGCGCGGCGTCTCCCTCGACACCCTGCTGGACGACGTCGAGACCGCGGCCGACTTCGCCCTCGTGCACAGCTACGGCGGCTACACCACCAACCTCCCGCTCGAGGACCTGCTCGACGGACAGGCCTGGGTGGCGTTCGAGTACGACGGTGACGCGCTCGCCGCGGAGCACGGCGGGCCGGCGCGGCTCCTGGTCCCCCACCTCTACTTCTGGAAGTCGGCCAAGTGGGTCCGCGGGCTCGACCTGCTCCTCCAGGACGAGCCCGGGTTCTGGGAGCAGCTCGGCTACCACGACTACGGCGACCCATGGCGCGAGCAGCGGTACCAGGGGGACTGAGGGCGCGTCGCGCCTGGCGTCCCGCCGTCCTCGCGGACCGACGGACCGAGACCCCGAGCGCCAGCACCCTCGTCCTCGAGGCCGACGAGTGGTCCGGTCACCTCGCCGGCCAGCACGTCGACGTACGGCTGACCGCCGAGGACGGGTACCAGACCGCGCGCAGCTACTCGCTCGCGGCGCCGGCGGACGGACACCGTCTCGAGATCACGGTGCAGCGCACGGCCGGCGGGGAGGTGTCACCGTTCCTCGTCGACGATCTCGCCGTCGGGGGCCGGGTCGAGGTCCGAGGCCCGCTCGGTGGCTGGTTCGTCTGGCGACCGAGCGACCTCGCCCCGGTGCTGCTCGTCGCCGGAGGGTCGGGGGTCGCGCCGCTGATGGCGATGATCCGCGCACGGGCGGGGGCGAGCCGAGCGCCGTTCCGGCTCGTCTACTCGGTGCGCACCCCCGAGGACCGGATCTACGCCGCCGAGCTGCGTCGGCGCGCGGCCGAGGACGGCGGCCTCGACGTCGCCTACGTCTACACGCGCGAGGCACCCGACGGCAGCCCGCGGCCGGCGGGTCGGATCCGTGCCGACGACCTGGTCGCCCACGGGTGGCCGCCCGACTTCGAGCCGACCTGCTACGTGTGCGGCCCGACCCCGCTCGTCGAGGTGGTGGCCGGTCTGCTCGTCGCGGCGGGCCACGACCCCGACCGGATCCGCACCGAACGGTTCGGCGGAGCCTGACCGTGCCCGAGGAAAGAGGACGCACCATGAAGCAGACGGAGAGCGCGCCGTACGACGGGAACGCCCTGGCCGGGCCCCTGTCGGAGGTGTTCGCGGTCGAGGTGACCACGGCGGTGGCCCGGTGCCGAGGATGCGGGCTGTCGTCGCCGGTCGCGACGCTCACGGTCTACGGGCCGGACCCCGGGCTGGTCGGCCGGTGCCCGGGCTGCTCGGACGTCCTGCTGCGCGTCGTGCGCACGCCGGACGAGGTCTGGCTCGACCTCGGCGGGATCAGCGCGCTGCGGTTCGCGGTCCCGACCGGACCTTCGGCGTGAGGGTGGCGTTCACCCGACCTGGGTGACGCCTCGGTCGAGCGGGCGACGCTAGCGTGGCGGCATGCTCCTGCTCGGCATCATCTTGTTCGGCATGATCATCGGTGCCGCGGCCCAGCTCATCGTCCAGCGACGCGGAGTTGTCATCAACTGGCCGCGCGCCTTCGCTGCCGGGCTGATCGGCTCGTTCGTCGGTGGCCTGCTCGTCAGCCTGCTCTCCGGCGACGGTCTGTCCCTGCGTCCGAGCGGCATCATCGGCTCGCTGGTCGGGGCGATCATCGTCACCGCCATCTGGCAGTCGATCGAGGCCCGCAGGCACCCGGCCAGCTGATCCGAGCGCCGACGCGGGTTGCCGCTCAGCGGTAGGTGTCGGCGCGCCGGTTGTGCTGCAGGTAGTCGTCGTACGGCGCCGTGCGGAACAGCGCCCGGTTCGCGTTCGACGTGTCCTGCCAGATGGAGCGCAGCGAGCTGCGGATGCGGTGCTTCTTGGAGGTGTTCTGGTGGTTGGTCATGCCTCCATGCTCCGCCCTGAGACTGTTCAGCACAAGCGATGATTACTACCGGAACATGAAGCAACGCTGTAGAGTCGGCCCATGATCGACGTCCAACGCCTCCGGGTGTTCCGAGCGGTGGTGGCCAGCGGATCGGTGCAGGCCGCGGCCGACCACCTGGGCTACACCCCGTCCGCCGTCAGCCAGCACCTCGCGGCCCTCCAGCGCGAGACCGGGCTGGTCCTCTTCGAGAAGGCCGGCCGCGGGATCGCGGCCACGCCGACCGCCAAGGTGCTGGCCGCCGAGAGCGACGAGGTGATGGGCCAGCTGACCCGGCTGGGCGGTGTGGTCGACCAGCTCCGCGAGGGCCGGTCGGGCAGCGTGACCATCGGGACCTTCGACTCGGCCGCGCAGTCCTGGCTGCCCCACGTCGCCCACGGCCTGCAGCGCGACTTCCCCGACGTCGTCCTCGAGCTGAGCCTCGACGAGCTCGGTACGGCGGGCCAGGCCCAGCCGACTCGGCGCGACATCGAGGTCGTCAACGAGGCCGCCGACGCTCCCGGCATCGACCGCCCCGGCTACAGCCGGCTGGTGCTCGCGGAGGAGGGCTACTGCTTGGTGGCGCCGACCGGGCACGAGCTGCTCGAGCAGTACGCCGGTCCGGTCCCGATGGCGGCGCTGGCCGACGTACCCATGGTCGACAACGACTTCCACCACACCGGCTGCTCGCGGATCATCGGCCAAGCCTGTGATGCGGCGGGGTTCAGCCCGCGGTTCGTGGCGCGCTCGGACGACCACCACACCGCACTCGCCTTCGTCGCCGGGGGCATCGGCGTCACGATGCTGCCCGACCTCGCGGTGCCGGAGGCGATGCCCGGGGTCGAGAGCCGCACCCTCGTCAATCCCACCCCACGCCGGCGGATCGTCGCCCACGTCCGCGACGGCGCGGCCTCGGCCCCGGCGGTCGGTCGCGCGGTCGAGCTGCTCCAGGAGGCAGCGGCGCGCACCGCGGCCAGGCGGTCGGCCAGCTGAGGCGTCAACGGTCTAGACCACCGACCGCCCACGGCAAAGACTGGGCGAAAACGATCCCGGGCAGGACCAGGCAGGCGAGCATGTCGCCGCGGGCCGAGCCGGACCTTGGCCCACGAACGGCGCCGGGCCTGTCCCACGTGGGCGGGCCCGGCGGCACGTCTCCGGCCCTCAGGTGCAGAGACCGTAGGCGTCGGAGCCCTGGCGCCGGTGACCGGGATGGCTGACACCCGGCACGTGTCCGGCGTCGACCGAGCCCGAGAGCAGCGAGGCGGGGAGCCGCCGGTCGGCGCGCAGGTCGCGCCAGAGGGTCGACGCCGCCGAGGTCCACTCGACGTGCGCGATGTTGGGCGGGTAGTCCACGACCGGGGTGGTGAGGAACTGGATGCGATCGAGCCCGATGTGCCGGAACTCGTAGCCGAGGGCGCCGAGCTTGCGCAGGCTCCCGAGCTCCTGGTCGAGGGTGAGCGACTTGGTGGCCGAGTTCAAGAACCCGGTGACGGCGAGCGGGTCGGCCAGCGTGTTCGCGCTCAGGACCTGGCGGAACATCGAGGCGACGAACGCCTGTTGACGCTTCTCGCGGCCGAGATCGGACTTGTCCCCGATCGTGTAGCGCGCGCGCACGTAGTTCAGGGCCGTCCGCCCGGTCAGCTTGCGGGTGCCGGCGGGGATGTTGATCCCGTGCCCGGGATCGACGATCGGCTGGGGGACGCAGACCTCGACCCCGCCGATCGCGTCGACCATCCCCTCGAACGACGCGAAGTCGACCACGACGTAGTGGTCGATCCGGATCCCGGTCAGCTGCTCGAACTGACGGGCCGTGCAGCCGGGGCCACCGATGTTGAAGGCGTCGTTCCACATCACCGCCGTGGCCGGGGCGGAGATCGGCTTGCCGTCCTGGCCGAGGCACGACGGTCGGTTCACGATCGAGTCGCGGGGCACGCTCACGCCGTACGCACGCTGCCGGTCGCCGGACAGGTGCAGCAGGATCGTGGTGTCGGACCGCTGGCCGATGCCGGTGAGGTTGTCGATCCGGTCTCCAGGCGCGTCGCGGTTGTCAGAGCCCATCACCAAGATGTTGACCGGGCCCTTCTGCGCGGTCACGGGGGGAGCCGTGGGCCGGTCCTTGCCGAGCTCGGGGGTGATGTCGACGACGTTGAGGTTGTGGTCGAGGTGGCGGTAGACCACGGCCACGGTCACGCCGGTCACCACCGAGATCGTGACCAGCGTGAGCGCCACGACCCGCGCGACGGTACGCCGGGCGGCCCGGGCCACGGGATCGGCAGGGCGTGGTGCGGGGTCGGGCATCGGTGGGCGCCTCCGACAGGTCGACGGATGCACCGGCCTGGAGTCCGGTGCATCCGCGACCTTACGTGGGCTCAGCCCGCGAGGACCAGGTCGTCGACGGGCGCCTCGGCCTGCGGCGCCCGGTGTGCCGCACGGAGCGCGACGTACGCCACGACGCCGCCGGCGATCACGAGCACGGCCGCGAGCAGCAGACCGGAGCGGTAGCCGATCAGGAACGCGTCGACCGGGGTCTTGCCCTCGGCGAGCGCCGCGCCCTGCCGGCTGGTCAGGACCGCGCCGATCACGGTGATCCCGAGCAGTCCCGCGACCTCGCGGGACGCGTTGAACACCGCGGAGGCCACACCGGCCTGACCCGTGGGCATCACGCCGAGCACGGTCGCGGTCAGCGGGATGGTCAGGCCACCGCCGATGCCGATCAAGGCGAAGCTCGGCATCAGGGACAGGAGCGAGGCGTCGGCGCCCAGCAGCGAGACCGAGCCGATCGCCAGGCCCATCACCACCATCCCGAAGCCGGTGGAGCGGTAGGCGCCGAAGCGGGCGGCCACACGGTCGGACACGATCGCCGACACGGCCATCAGGACGGCCATCGGCACGAACGCGGCACCCGCCTTGGTCGGCGAGAAGCCCAGCACGCCCTGCAGGTAGAGCGAGGTGAAGAAGTAGATTCCGAAGAGCCCGAACGCCCACAGCATCAGGGCCACGATCCCGCCGCTGAACTCGCGCCGTGCGAACAGGCTGACGTCGACCATCGGCTGGGCGACCCGACGCTCGACGAGGACGAAGGCCAGCGCGGTCGCGGCGGCCGCGCCGAAGGCGCTGAGGATGCCGGCCGAGGTCCAGCCGCGGTCGTGGCCCTCGATCAGGGCCCAGGTCAGAGCGAACAGAGAGGCCGTCGACAAGATGAGCCCGCCGAGGTCGAGCCGACGTGCCTCGGGCTCCCTGGACTCCGTGATGGCCCAGGCGCCGAGCGTCATGGTCGCGATGCCGACCGGGACGTTGATCCAGAAGATCCACTCCCAGGACACGTGCTGGGTGAGCAGCCCGCCCAGCACCGGGCCGACCGCCAGCGCCAGCGCGCCGACCCCGCCCCAGACGCCCACAGCGGCGTTCCGCTGTCGGGGATCGGTGAAGGTCGCGCTGATGATCGCCAGCGTCGTCGGGGTCACCAGCGCGGCCCCGATGCCCTGCAAGGCACGCGCTGCGATCAGCTCGGTGGCACCGCTCGCCAGGCCGGCGAGGAGCGAGGAGACGGTGAAGACGGCCAGTCCGATCAGGAACAGGCGGCGGCGCCCGAACGCGTCGGCCAGGCGGCCGCCCGCCAGCAGCAGGCCGGCGAAGGTGAGGATGTAGCCGCTCACCACCCATTCGATGCCCGCGGTCGACAGCCCCAGCTCACGCTGGATGTCGGGGATCGCCACGTTGACGATGTTGTTGTCGAGGTACGTCATGAAGGTGGCGAGTCCCACCGCCACCAACGTCCATCCGTTCTTGGTCATGTCCAGGTCTCCTATACGTCGTACATGTATGACGTACAGGAAACGCTGTACGACGTATAGTTGTCAACCCTTATCGTGTATAGTTCTGGTCGTGACCCCCCGATCCGCCACCGCCACCGCCACCAAGAGCGACCTGAACCGCGCCGCGATCGTCGAGCGTGCGCTGTCCGTGATGGATGCCGAGGGCCCCGACGCGGTCACGATCCGCCGGATCGCGCAGGAGTTCGGCGTCACCCCGATGGCGCTCTACTGGCACGTCGCCAACAAGGACGAGCTCCTGGCGGCGATGGGTGACGCTCTCCTCGCCGACGTGGCCCCGCCGCCGGCGACCGGCTCCTGGTCCACCCAGCTGCGCGGCGTGGTGGAGGCACTCGTCGTCGAGCTGAGCAAGCATCCCGCGGCCGCCGAGCTGGTCTTCCCGCGGATCCTCGTCACCGAGCAGGGCCTGCGCCTGACCGAGTTCACGCTCGCCCTCCTCGAGGACGCCGGCTTCTCCCGCGAGCAGGCCGCCGACCTCGCGCGGATGGGTCTGCAGACCGCGATGATGCTGGTCACCCAGCTGCCGGGCGCGGAGAACCAGGCCGCCCGCGACCAGCGCGACGCCCTGCTCGCGGAGAAGCGTGCCCACGTCGAGGGACTTCCCGAGGACCTCTACCCCCACGTGCGGGCCGCCGCCGGCGCATTGACCGACTGCGACGACGAGGCGGCGTACTACGCCTTCGGCATCGACCTCTACCTCGAGGGCGCCCAGGCCCTGTTGCGCCGCCAGAAGCGCACCCGCTGACGGCTGGCCGCCCGGCCCCCGGATAACAGCGGGACCCGGTACCCCCGGATCCGCGATGCTGGGCCCGTGCTGACACGACACCTCCGGGTGCCCGCCGTCCTCCGGGAGGAGCGGCAGTACCGCCTCCTGTTCGGCAGCCAGGTGCTGTCCATCCTCGGCGACCGGGTGACCAGCATCGCCCTGCCCTTCGCCGTCCTCTCGATCGGCGGCGGCGTGGGAGCAGTGGCGCTCACCTCCGCCGCGCAGTTCCTGCCGTTCGTCGTCCTGGCGCTGCCCGCGGGCGTGTGGGCCGACCGGTGGGACCGCAAGAAGATCCTGATCGCCTCCGACAGCGTCCGCTTCGTCACGCAGGGGCTGGCCGCGGTGCTGCTGCTGACCGGCGTGGCCCGGGTCGTGGACCTGGTCGTGCTGGCGGCGATCTTCGGTGCGGCGGACGCGTTCTTCGCGCCGGCGTTCAGCGGCCTGCTGCCGACCACGGTGAGCCCCGCCAACCTGCAGCCGGCCAACGCGCTCCGCGGCCTGACCTTCTCGCTCGGCAACGTGGTCGGGCCGGTCGTCGCCGGCTTCCTGATCGCGTTCGCCGGCGGGCCGGGGAGCGCCCTGGCGGTCGACGCCGTCAGCTTCGCGGTCTCCGTGGTGCTCCTGCTCCCCTTGCGGCCCGGCCTGGTGTCCGACGCCCTGGGCGAGGAGGACCCGACGGCCAGCACGACGTCGTTCGGCACCTCGTTGCGCGAGGGCTGGCACGAGGTGCGCTCGCGCTCCTGGGTGCTGGGGTTCCTCGGCGGCTTCAGCGTCTATCACGCGATCGTGCTGCCGGCGATCTTCGTCGTGGGGCCCGTGCTGATGCTCCAGGAGTACGACGGCGCTCGCTCCTGGGCACTCGTGACCGCGCTCTTCGGCCTGGGGAACATCCTCGGAGACGTGCTGCTCCTCAGCTGGCGGCCCCGCCATGCCCTGCGCGTCGGCGCGCTGATGCTGATCGGTGCCTCGTGCCAGGCTGCGATCATCGGCAGTCATCTCCCCGTCTGGGGGATCGGGGGGCTCGAGCTCCTCACCGGCGTCTGCGTCACCGGCATGTTCACGCTGTGGGAGACCTCGCTCGGTGAGCACATCCCTGCCGCGGCACTGTCGCGGGTGTCGAGCTACGACTACCTCTCGTCGACCGGCGTGATCCCGCTCGGCAACCTGCTCGTAGGCCTGGCCGCCGCCTGGTTCGGGCTCTACCCGAGCCTGTACGGCATGAGTGCGATCGGGATCGTGGTGGCGCTGCTCGTGTTGCGCGTGCCGTCGGTGCGGCACCTGCCTCGCGGCACGGTCATCGTCGACGCCTGAATGCCCGGGTCGTGTGCCTGAGACCGCGCTCTGGCGCGTTCTCAGGCACACGACCCCCCACGCACCACGGCTCAGACGGTGGTGCCGGGCTCCAATCGGGCGCCGGCGCCGACCCGCGACTCCACGACGGAGCCCCGACCGACCAGCACCAGGTCCTCGTCACGTGCCAGCCGGGCCGTGGGCACGGCACCGACCCGCGCCGTACGCCGGATCTCGCAGTGCTCGTCGACCACCGCGGTCTGCACGGCCGCTCCGGAACCGATGACGACGCCCTCGAAGATCACGCTGTCGTGGACCCGGGCTCCCCTCTCGACGACGACACCCGGCCCGAGCACGCTTCCCGACACCTCGCCAGCCACGTCGCAGCCCGGTGAGAGCAGGCTGTCTGCCACCCGGGCGGAGGGCCGCACCCGCGCGGCCGGCCGGTCGGGCCAGTGCGAGATGACGGGTCTGCCCGGGTGGTCGAACACGTCGACCTTCCCGGCCAGCAGATCGCGGTGGCCCTGGAGGTAGGCGTGGGGCTGGCCGAGGTCGCGCCAGTAGCCACCGATCGGTACGGCGCGCACGGTGCCGGTCTCGATCAGCCGAGGCAGCAGGTGCTCGCCGAAGTCGCCCAGGCCGCTGTCGTCGCCGTCGTCCGCGTCGTCGAGCTCGGCCCGCAGGGTGGTGAGGGCCTCGAGCAGGGCATCGGTGCGGTAGACGAAGATCTCCGTGGCCACCGTGCCGGTGCTGGGCCGGGCCACCTTCACCTCGAGGTCCGTGACGACACCACCGCGTCCGGTCAGCACGACCACGTTGTCCGACGCGATCTTCCTGCTGACCTCGGCCGTCACCAGCGTCGCCGTACTGCCGCGGGCGATGTGGTCCTCGATCACCGGACGCAGGTCCATGGCGAAGACATGGTCGGCGCTGGTCACCACGACGTGGTCCGGGCCGCGCCGGGCCAGGTCCGACTGGAGCTTGAGCAGCAGGTCGGCGTTCCCCGAGGCGAAGCCCTCCTCACTGGTCGGCCCGGTGCCGGTCTGCGGCACCATCCTGCGGAAGCCCCCACGGTTGCGGTCGAGACTCCACGGCCGGCCACCCGCCAGATAGTCGTCGATCGAGGCGACCTGGTACTGCACGCTCACCCACACGTCCTCCAGCTCGGAGTGGACGAGACTCGACAGCGCGAAGTCGACCAGTCGGTGCACCCCGCCGAACGGAAGAGCCGGCTTGGCCCGCTCGCGGGTCAGTACGTCCATCCGCGTGCCCTGACCACCCGCCTGGACGATCGCGAGCACCTCACCTCGTCGCATGGCCTCAGCCTGAGGGAGGGCGCGAGGCGGCGCCTCACCCCGGTGAGGGGGCGAGTGTCGGTGGCAGGCCCTAGCGTCGGCGAGCATGGACATCATCTTGATCCCGGGCCTGTGGCTGACCGCTCGATCCTGGGACGCGGTCGTGCCGCGGCTGACGGAGGCCGGCCACCGCCCCCACGCCCTGACCCTGCCCGGCATGGAGTCCGGTGAGGCGGACCGATCGGCGGTCACCCGTCAGGACCACGTCGACGCCGTCGTGGCGGCCGTCGACGCCACCGAGGGCCCGGTCCTCCTGGTCGGCCACTCGATGGGCGGCATCCTGGCCTGGGCCGCCGCCGACGCCCGCCCCGACCGGGTCGCCGGCGTCGTGTTCCTGGCCAGCGAGCCGGGCATCCCCGAGCAGTCCGACTCGATGTTCCCGGTCGAGGGGAGCGACGTACCGCTGCCGTCGTGGGACTTCTTCGACGGAGACATGGTCGCCGACCTCGACGACGACCTGCGCGAGCTCATCCGCGAGGGCTCCGTGCCGTCGCCGCTGCACGCGGTCACCGACGGCCTGACCTTCGGCCACGACGCGCTCTACGACCTGCCCGTCGTGATGATCACCGCGGAGTACGACGCGGCCCAGCTCAAGGAGTGGACCGACGCCGGCGAGTCCGGCACCGAGGAGATGGCGAAGCTGCGCAACGTCACCTACGTCGACCTCCACAGCGGCCACTGGCCTCAGTTCAGCCGGGTCGACGACACCGTGCGGCTGATCCTGGAGGCCACCGACCGGGGCTGACGAGCAGTGTCACGCCTCACTGAAGAGCCGCGAGATCAGGCTCCCGTCCGAGGCGAGGACCAGCACCTCGTCGTCGGCCTCGAGCACCGTCGTACCCCTCACCTGCACGAGGCGGCCGCGCCGACTCACCATGCTGACCCAGACGTCCTCCTCGAGCGGGAGGTCGCCGATGGCCGCGCCGTCCGCCGCGGACCCCCGCGTCACCACCAGGCGGTGGAGCCCCTCGGGCTCGTCGCGGAAACGCATCCCGAGCGCCCACGGCTCCGGCTCGACCACCCGCATCCGCACCTGCCAGAGCCGGGCGAAGGACGGCACCAGCCCGCCCTGCACGACCACGGACACCAGCACCACCACGAAGATCACCGCGTAGATGCGATCCGCGCCGGGCACGCCCTCGGCCAGGACGTAGGTGCCGAGCAGGATCGGCACGGCGCCCTTGAGCCCGGCCCAGAGCACGAACGCGCGCTCACCGCGTCGCAGCCGGATCGGCACGATCAGCAGCCCGACGAACAGCGGTCGGACGAACAGGATCAACAGCGCGGCCAGCGCGATCCCGGTCCACGCGCGGCCGTGTCCGAACACCTCGGAGATCGGGATCGACAGTCCGAGCACGGTGAACGCGACGATCTCGCCGAGACTGCCGGTCGCGGAGGCGAAGCGCTCGATCTCGCGCTTGTACGGCGCGCGGGTGTCGCCGACCATGATCCCGGCGAGGAACACCGCCAGGAATCCGGACCCATGGGCGAGCGTGGTCACGCCGTACAGGAGGAGCGCGAAGGCGACGGTGCGTAGCGGGTACAGCGCTTCGTTGGGAAGGGGAACGTGCTGGAGCAGCCACCGCAGGACCACGGCGCCGCCCAGGCCGAACGCGATCCCGACCACCATCTGCAGCAGGAACTCGCCGATGCCGTGCGTGACCGCGCCCCAGCCACCGCCGCTGGCGCCCAGGATCGCCAGCATCAGCGCGATGCCGACCGGGTCGTTGGCACCGGACTCACCCTCGAGGAGGGTGCCGGTGCGCCCGACCACCTCGCGGCGGCCCAGCACCGAGAAGACGACCGCGGGGTCCGTCGGCGCGAGCGCGGTGCCGACCAGGAGGGCGGCCCGCCAGTCGAAGTCGAACAGGGTGTGCGCCAGCACGGCCAGGACCCCCGCGGTGACGAACGTGCCTGCGACCCCGAGCCAGACCACCCCACCCGCGACCGGGCGGAAGCGCTTGAGACCGATGTGCATGCCACCGTCGAACAGGATCAGCACCAGCGCGATCGTGACGATCCGCTGGTCCGCGAGGATCGACAGCGAGCCGAGGTCCGGGAACAGCTCGGCGCAGATCGACGCGGCCACCAGGAAGATCGCGGGAGCCGGGATCCGCACCCACTCGCTGATCCGGCTGGAGCCGACGGCCGCGAGCAGCGCCAGGGCGGCCACGACCACCACCAGCGCGAACGGGACGATGTCGTGCACGAGGGCTCCTGGGGTCGGTGACAGTCCGCCGACCAGACTTCCCGGCACTCCGCCGGTCACTCTATCGGCAGCGAGCCGGCTCGGACGGGTGTTCGGGGTGTCAGCTGTGCGCGACGCAGCGGTTGGACCAGGGCCTGGCCTCGAGTCGGGCGTCGGGGATCGGCTCGCCGCAGACCTCGCAGGTCCCGTAGGTGCCGTCGACGATCCGCTGCCGAGCGCGGCGTACTTCGTCGAGGGTGGCGAGCAGATGCTCCTGGGCCGATACCGCGGCCAGCCGGTCGACCGCCATCGAGGTGCCCTCGCCGACGCGCTTGCCGAAGGAGATGGTGCCCATCTCGCCCGGCGGCTTGGTCAGCTCGGCAAGCTCGGCCTCCAGCGTCGCCTCCCGCTCGGCCAGCAGCCGATCCGCCTCCTCGTACATCTCGCCAGCCTAGGGGCCGCACCCGCGGGGGTGGGTTGACGTGTGGACCGGCCGACTAGCGTGAAGACATGCTCTCCGCCCACCGCACGTTCACCACGACCGCTGCCCCCGATCTGGTCTACTGGTTTCTCTCGGACTTCGCGAACGCCACCGAGTGGGACCCCGGGACCGTCGAGTGCAGCCGGATCGACGGTGACGGGGGTGTCGGCACCCGCTACCGCAACGTGTCGTCCTTCCTCGGCCGGAAGACCACGGTGGAGTACGTCGCACGCGAGCTGAAGCCGCCGACGTTCCTGCACTTCGAGGGCAACAACGAGCAGTTCACCGGCCACGACCGGATCTCGCTCCAGGCCTCGGGGGGCGGCACCCAGGTCACCTACGACGCGTCGTTCGAGTTCCACGGCGGTGCCAAGGTGGCGGTGCCGGTGGTGGCGCTCTACATGCCGATCCTGGCCAACAAGACGGTCACGCACATGCGCGAGCGGCTCGATCGCCTTGGCGTCGACGTCTAGACGCCACCGGTTCCGCGGCACGATCGCGGGCCTCGGGTCGAGCAGCGGGCTGCGGGTCGTCGTCGGCTGGTGGCAGGAGTCGCCGTACGGCGCCTTCGCGGACGTGATGCTGGCCCAGGCCGACGGCACGCGTCGGCTGCTGGCGCCGACGCGTGAGATCGCCGACTACGTGGCCGGCACCTACCGCTTCGACGTGGTGGAGGTGGTGCCGGTCAGCGTGACCGCGTCAGGGTCGGTGGTCTCGGTGGTGGCCGGCGACCTGGACGTGACCTACGAGGTGGGCCGTCGTACCGCGCTCGGCCGTGCCCTGCGCGTCGTACCGGCTCGCGTCGCGACCTCACCCGGCTGGTGCCGCGTGACGGACCCGGTGGCGCGGGTGGCGCTTCAGGGCGTGCGTACCCGCGGCTCCGCCGGCGGCGACCGACTGGAGACCTACGGCGCGACCGACCACCACGCGATCGTCGCCGCGCTCGGTACCTGGCGGGGCCGTGACCTCGGCACCCTCGCGGACGTGCTGCCCGAGCCGGGCTTCGGGTTCGGGTCCACGCCGCCGTCGCCGTCGCTGACCACGCTGGTGACGACGGTGCTCGACGCTCGCGCCGTCTCTGCCTAGCCTGACCGGGTGAGTCACAACCCAGCCCGGCCCTGCTCGATGGTGCCCGCAGCCGACCTGACCGCTGCCGACCCGACACCCGGCATGACCCGCCAGGTCGCCGCCCATGCGGACGGGATGTGGAGCGGCACCGTCGACACGGAGCCGCACGCGGTGTCGGGATGGCATCACCACGGCGACTACGAGACCACCCTCTACGTCGTCAGCGGGCGGTTGCGGATGGAGTCCGGGCCCGGTGGCGCCGAGGTCGTCGAGGCCGGCCCCGGCGATTTCCTGCGGGTGCCCGCCGGAGCCGTCCACCGCGAGTCGAACCCGACGGACGAGCCTGCGCGGGCCGTGATCGTGCGCTGCGGCACCGGTGACCCGACGTACAACACGGGCGGTCCCGCTCCGACCGAGGAGCCGGCATGCCCCTGATCGACCTGCCCGACGGACGCCACCTCGAGGTCGAGGTGACCGGCCCCGACGGTGCACCGGTCCTGCTGTTCCACGGCGGGACCCCTGGCGGTTCGGCCCAGCTCGCGCCGATGGCGCGTGGCGCGCATGCCCGCGGGCTGCGGCTCGTCACGTGGTCGCGTCCCGGGTACGGCGCCTCCACCCGTCACCCGGGACGCACCGTCGCCGACGCCGTGGACGACGCGGCCTCGGTGCTGGACCACCTCGGCGTCGACACCTGCCTGGCGGCCGGCTGGTCGGGCGGCGGGCCGCACGCGCTGGCCACCGGCGCTCTGTTGGCCGACCGGGTCCGGGGCGTGCTCTGCATCGCCGGTGTCGCGCCGTACGACGCGGAAGGGCTGGACTTCCTGGCCGGCATGGGCGAGGACAACATCGAGGAGTTCGGGGCGGCCCTGGAGGGTGAGGACGCGCTGCGTGCCTGGCTCGACAAGGCCCGGCCGGAGCTGGTCGCCGTCACGCCCGACGACGTCGCGACGTCGCTCGACACCCTGCTGCCCCCGGTCGACGAGGCGGCCTTGACGGGCGAGTTCGCCGAGCATCTGGCGGAGAGCTTCCGCCAGTCGGTCGCAGCCGGCGTGGACGGTTGGCTCGACGACGACCTGGCGTTCACCCGCCCGTGGGGCTTCGACCTGGGCGCCATCGCGGTGCCGACGTACCTCTGGCAGGGCAGCGACGACCTGATGGTGCCCTTCGCGCACGGTCAGTGGCTCGCGGAGCGGATCCCGGGAGTCACGGCACACCTCGAGCAGGGCGAGGGCCACCTGTCGGTCGGCCTCGGCGCCATGGACCGGATGCTCGACGAGCTCGTCGCGTCCTGACTACTTGACCGCGAGGATGTCGGTGGTGCGGATGTCCGGGTCCTTCGCCAGCAGGTCGCCGGCCACCTGACCGAGCGCGGCCGGGATCTGGCCGTTGAGGTGCGCCTGCCGGCCGTCCTCACCCTCGAAGGTGTCGAAGATGCCGTACGTCGTGTCACTGAGCTTGAACGCGTACCACGTCACCGTGCCCTCCTCCTCAGCGGCGAGCGCGCGGCCCTGCTCCAGGAAGGCGGCGAGCTCGTCACCCTTGCCGGGCTTGGCCTCGAGCAGCGCGAGCAGTCCTCGGTCGACGGTCATGGGGCTTCCTCCAGGGTGTGGGCACGTCGGTCGTCTCCACCGTAGGCCGCCGCTGGTCGGCCGCGCTGTGGTGAGGTGACTGGGCACGTGCCGCGCGTGACATGCTCGCCGCATGTGGCTCAAGATCGTGGTGCCGCTCCTCGCCGCGGCGTACGTCGGTTACCGGGCCATGCTCGCCCTGGAGATCGCGCGCGCCAAGCGGCGCGGCGACACCGCGCGCCTCGATCACCTGCGCACCCACGGGTTCGGGTTCTACCGCTTCATCCTGGGCACGACGCTCGTCGTGCTCTGCCTGCTCGTGGTGTTCCTCATCCTCGAGACTCGCTGAGCATCTCTGGCCCCATCCGCGAACGGTGCTATTCGCGTCTGGGTCGATATCGGATCCACTCAGCTTTGGTTCCGATCTTGGGTGGTGGCAGGAATTCGGGTCTTCGGTCGGTCGGGTTGAGGCGTATTTCCCAGGGTGTGTGGTGGATGACGCGGTGGTGATGGCCGCAGAGCAGGGCGAGATTGTCGAGACTGGTGTCGCCGCCGGATGTCCAGTGGGTGAGGTGGTGGGCCTGACACATGAGCGGTGGTCGCCTGCAGCCGGGGAAGGTGCAGTGTCGGTCGCGGATGACCAGGGCGGTCCAGATGGGGGCGGTGACCAGGCGGCGGGTTCGGCCGACGTCGAGGACCTCGCTGTGGGTGCCGAGGACGGCGGGGATGATCTCGGCGTCGCAGGCGAGGCGGCGGAGGGTGTCGGGGGGTAGGTCGGTGCCGTCGGCGGTGGTGCCGACCCCGGTGGCGATGCCGTGGGCTTCGAGGTCGTTGTTGAGGGTTTGGTGGTCGAGGGTGACCAGGAGCCGGGCTGGGGTGCCGTGGGTCTCGGGCGGTAGGTCGGTGTCCAGGGCGTGTTGGGCGGTGGCCACGAGGGCGTCCCAGAGCCGGGCGCCGTGGTCGCGGGGATCGAGGTGTTCCTCCCCGGTCGCTGGGTCGGTGGCGGGTGCGGGGCAGGTCAGGGGCAACAGGGCCGCCATCAGGAGGGCTCCGTCCTCGGCGGTCCCGCAACCCCGGACTCTGACTCCGCCGGCGCGGTCTTCGCTGACCGACAGGAACCTATTGAGGTGGGCTGCGCGTTCCTCACGCTCGAGTGCGGCTTCGAGGCGGCGGTCGACGGCGTCGGGGTCGACGACCTCGGCCAGGTGTCGCCCGGCTCGGGTGAGGTCGGAGGCATCGAGGCTCTTCGGCCTGACGCAGCAGCACTTTCTCCCCGCGTCGCCGGACCAGGTCACCGGACGGCAGGTCCTCCACCGACCGGACGATCACATCGGCCTGCTCCGGTGACACGGTCCCGGCGACCAGCCCCTCGCGGGTGCGGGTGAGTGGGCCGGTCAGCGCCCTGGCCCGCACGAGCCGGCGTTTGCCCTCACCGCGGCGTAGTCCGCCGACGTGGGTGAGCCAGTCGCCGGTCGAGCCGTAGTGCAGCTTCTGCTTGGCCAGGTCGCGGGCGTCGGCCTCGGCGACCGCATCGGCCTCGACCGCGGCCAACACCGAGGTGAGCTGCTGGACCCGGCCGACCACCTCGACCAGCTCGTCATCCGACCTCGCCGACCACAGGACGTCGGCGAGGCCACGGACCGCCGCGACCGCGTCGGCCAGCACCGTCACGGGTGACGAGCCGGGGACCTCGGCGGTGATCGACATAGGACTATGAAATCAGGGGCCACCGACATTCAAGGCGATATCCACAGGGTTTATCCCACGATCCGAGATAATCCACAGCAAATACTTTTCCGGCTATTCATCCACCGCGATAGAGAAAAGACCGCAACCACAGCGAGCACCCCAAACAACGCCGCACCCAGACGCAAACGTCCGGAGGTACCGCAACCAAAAGCGACCGCCACCACACTTCTCGTTCTTCAAACCGCGACCAAGAGACCACCGCAACGACCTCTAACGTCCGCGGGTTTCGAGACGGTCGCAGAGCGACCTCCTCAACCAGCGGAACAGCCACGCGACCTCCTCAGCGGGTTTCGAGACGGTCGCAGAGCGACCTCCTCAACCAGCGGACTGCTCGAGCGACCTCCTCAACCAGCGGAGCAGAGCGACCTCCTCAACCAGCGGGGCAGCTCGCGAACTCCTCAACCAGCGGGGAGCCCGCGAGCTCAATCAGCGGAGCAGTCGGCGAGGACGGCCCGGGTCATCGCGAGGCGCTGGGCACAGCGGTGGGGCATGGTCGACCAGTAGTACGGGAAGGTCATCAGGCCCAGAGCGAGCGCCCAGGCGCGGCCGCGCAGCCACGTCGCCTCGTCGACGCCGACCGACTGCCGGAAGATCTCCCGCGCCGTGGGATCCAACAGCTCCCAGGCCGCCACGAGGTCGACGGTGGGGTCGCCCACGGCCAGTCCGCCGAAGTCGAGCACGCCGGCCAGGCGTCCGTCGCGGACGAGCAGGTTCTCGGCGAGAAGGTCGGCGTGGTGCCAGCGCGGTTCGACCACCTCGTCGACGCCCGGCAGCCGCATCGCCCGGTCCCAGACCTCGGTGCACGCGTCGAGGTCGAGCTCGAGACCTGCGATCGAGCGGCTCTCGGTGATCGCCACGCGGGTCGAGGCGTCCATGCCCGCCAGTGGCCGACCGCGGTACCACCGCAGGGCCGGGTCCTCGATCGCTGCCGCGGGCACCTCCAGCCCGCGAAGGGCCAGGACGACCGCGGCGAGGTCCTCGGCCAGCGCCTGCCGTGGCGCTATGCCGGGCGCAGGCACATCGGGGACCACGCCGTCGAGCCAACGGACGACGGACCAGCGTTCCGGATAGCCGAAGCCGGGTTCGCCGACGTCCACGATCTCGGGTACGGCGACCGACAACGCGGCCGCGACGAAGGGCAGCCATCGCTGCTCCTTCTCGATCGTGCGGGTGCCTCCGGGCTGTCGCGGCATCCGCACCAGCAGGTCGTCGCCGAGCCGGAAGAGCGCGTTGGTCGAGCCCGTCGCTTCGAGGCGGCGCAGCGGCAGCTCGGCGTACGCCGGCGAACGCGTCGCGAGAAGTGAACGGACGAGTGAGTTGTCGATCCGCAGCTCGTCGTCGTGCAGCGCCTCGGTCACGGGTCCACCGAATCGCACGCAACGATCGGTGTCGAACGAGTTCCCCGAGTGATAGACGTGGGACATGCCTGACGCACTCGATGTCCCTGTCACCGGCGGCCTCCTCCGTACGGCGACCTGGTCCGGCAGCGGCACGCCGGTGTTCGCGATCCACGGCATCACGTCGTCCTCGCGGTCCTGGTCGCAGCTCGCCCAGGAGCTCGACCAGCCCGTGGTCGCGCCCGACCTGCGCGGCCGCGGTAGGTCGAACCACCTGCCCGGTCCGGTCGGCCTGGTGACCCATGCCGACGACTGCGCGGCGGCGCTTCGAGCGGTGACCGACGAGCCGGTCGTCGTGGTCGGCCACTCCATGGGCGGGTTCGTCGCGACGGTGCTCGCCGCTCGTCGCCCCGACCTCGTCCGCGCGCTGGTGCTCGTCGACGGCGGCCTTCCCTTCCCACCCACCGATGCTGAGGCGACCCTCGCCGGCCTGCAGCCGATCAAGGACCGCCTGCAGACGTCGTACACACGGGAGGGTTACCGCGACTGGTTCCGCGGCCACCCGGCGTTCGCCCGTGACTGGACCCCCGAGGTCGAGGAGTACGCCGACTACGACCTGCCCGACGATCCCGGCCGGCCGAGCGCGGACCCGGTCGCCGTCGAGGCCGACCAGATCGACATGCTCGAGAGCAGCGCCTTCGCCGAGGCGGTCGAGCACCCTGGGCATCCGCGGAGCTTCCTGCACGCCCCACGCGGCTTTGCCGACGACCCGCCCGGCCTCTACCCGCAGGCCACCGTCGCCGCGTACGCCGCCCGTTGGCCCGACCTCGACGTCCGCGCGGTGCCGGACGTCAACCACTACACGATCGTGCTGAGTCGCCGGGGTGCGGCGGCTGTCGCGGAGGCGGTCCGCGACATCGGGTAGGACTCAGCGGAGCCGGTAGACCCGCATCGCCGTCTCGGTGACGCTGTCTCCCACCGCGTCCCTCGCCACCACGCGCATGCTCATGAACCGGGCGCTGCCGTGGGCACCCGGGTTCTGGTAGCCGACGCGGAACGTGGTCGGCGAGGTACGGGTGAGCCCGGCGTCGTGCCAGCTCCTGCCGTCGTCCGTCGACAGCTGCAGGTGCGCCCCGATGATCCGGTGGTCGTGGCGGGTGAGGGAGTGGAAGCCCAGGCTGAACGACGTGTGCCCGGCGGCCAGCGTGCCGCCCATCGCCACGGGCGGGACGTACCTGGGCATCAGCAACGGCACGGACGGACGGTCGGCCCCCGAGCGGAAGGTCCAGGTGTCCTGCACGCGTGTCGAGAGGGTCCAGATCGGGGACACCGGGTGCGACGTCGCGGTCAGGACGTAGGTGCGGAGTCCTGGCGGCACCGTGGCGTGGAGCGCGATCTCATGATGACCGTGAGCGACCGCGCGCTCGCCGCTGCGCAGGGACCAGGCACCGTCGCGCCGGTCGACGAAGCTGAACATCGACGATCCCGCGCCTTCGAAGAGCGGCAGGAAACCCACGAGACGACGACGGTGGCGCGTCACGTAGTCGGCCGACGGGTCGACGGATCCGCGGAAGCCCGGCCCCACGGGGCCGTGCCCGAACGTCAGCAGGTGTGAGGTCCCGGCGTGGCCGAAGCTCCCGACCCAGCCGAGCTGAGTGAGGTCCTGGCTGTCGATCGAGGCCGCCTGCGGCATCAGCGTCTGCTGGTAGCTCGTGTGCCGGCCCGCCTCGAACAGCACGGTACGGCGGCCGGGCACGTGGGCGAGGTACTCCTGGCCGCTGAAGAGGTCGAGGAAGCCGTGGGGGAGAGAGCCGAAGGCGCCCAGGAAGGTCTCGCGCAAGCCACCGGGTCCGTTCGCGTAGAACCGGTCGACGACCTTGGCGAAGTCGCGGGGGTGGTGGGTGTACGTGAGGTCGCCGGGGACTCCAGCAGAGACGTCGGCGGTGACGGCGAGGCGGTCCTGCGGTGCCGCGCGGCCGACGCCGAGGGGCGCCAGTGTCGCGGAGACGCCGGTCCCCAGTCCCCCGTGCGCGACCACGGAGTCCGTCGGCTGGACCTTCACGGAGAAGCGCGGGCCGGTGAAGCCGAAGGAGAACGTGAACCCGGTGGCGGGCGTCCGGGCGACGCTCAGCGCGGTGTCCAGCACGTGGTAGCCGGGCATGCTCACGTGCGGCTTGACGGTGGCATCGCCCAGGTCGAGGTCGACGGTCTGGTCGGCCGTCACGTCGACCTCTGCGGCGATCACGAGCCGGCTGAAGGTGAAGGCCACGGCACTGTAGTGGCCGTCCGGCACATCGAACGCAGCACGACCGCCTGCCCCGGTCGAGTCCTGGAAGGTCGTCGCATCGTCGACGTTCTCGACGGTGACGATGACGCCGGGTGCGAGGTGCCCGCCGGCGTCGACCACCTGCACGACCACGTGGTGAGTGGGTGCCGTGCGCGTCGGTGCGACGCGCGGGACCGAGAGCCGGATCGAGGCGACCCCGGCCAGGTCTCGGTCCGTCAGCCCCCGGAAGCCGGGCCCGTACGAACCACTCGCGACGGAGCCGTTCGAGCGAGCGGCAGTCAGGTCCAGTCCCAGACCCCGCACGGGATGGGCCCCGCCGTGCCGTGCGAACCGCACCATCACAGGGACCCGTCCACCGCGCGTGGCCGCGAGCGCGTCCACGTCGAACAGCGAGAGGTCGAGGCGCCGGCGTTCGGACGCCGACGTGCGCGGCAGGACGTAGCTGTCAGTGCCGGTCCGCCACCGCACGAGGGCCAGTCCGGCGTGGGGCGACCCGGGCAGGATCGTCGACACGCTCGAGCCGTCCGCGCGCGTCAGCACCCGGACCCGGTCGCCGGTGATCAGCCGCACCGTGCTCTGGTGGGTGAAGAAGGGCGAGCCCGCGGTGGGCGCCGCGAGCCCCGGGGGCCCGGAAGCGGCCCCGCGGCCCGCGGGCAGCGCGCCGGCGACAACGGTCGTGGCCAGCAGTGACAACAGCGCCAAGGCCGGAGCGATGCTCCGGAGCGGGCGCGGGAAGCCGTGGGTACGGCGCATGGGTGCTCCCCGGGTGAGACGGTGCGCGCAATCTAGCCGTTCGTGGTCCACCTGGGTGGCCGATCCGGGCAGCGCGTCGCGTCCGGGAATAGGCTGACGGCCATGACTCAGACCGGGACGGTCGAGGACGACCTGGCGCAGGTCGCAGACCCTGTGCCGCTCGGGTCCACGGCCCGCAACCTGGCCTTCTCACTGATCGCAGGCGGCTTGCTCCTCGCGGCGCTCGACTCCACGATCGTCGCCACCGCCCTGCCGACCATCGTCGGCGACCTCGGTGGGGCCGAGCACATGAGCTGGGTGGTGACGGCGTACCTGCTCACCCAGACGATCGCGACCATCCTGGGCGGCAAGTTCGGCGATCTCTTCGGTCGCAAGACGATCTTCATCGGCAGCATCGTGCTCTTCACGGTCGCCTCGATGCTGGCCGGTCTCTCGCAGTCGATGACCTGGCTGATCGGGTCGCGCGCCCTCCAGGGCATCGGCGGCGGCGGACTCACCGTCACCGCGATCGCGATGATCGGCGACATCATCCCGTTGCGCGACCGAGGCAAGTACCAAGGCGCGATCGGCGCCGTCTTCGGAGGTACGACGGTCCTGGGGCCGCTGTTGGGCGGCTTCCTCACCGACCACTGGTCGTGGCAGTGGGTCTTCTACGTCAACGTGCCGATCGCCCTGGTGATCATCCCGCTGGCGGTCAAGCTGCTCCCGTCGGTGCCCACCTTCGGACGCCCCGTCTTCGACACCCTCGGCATCGTCTTCATCTCGCTCGGCTCGGCCGGGCTGATCCTTGCGACGAGCTGGGGTGGCATCCAGTACGGCTGGGGCTCACCGACGATCATCGGGCTGGTCGTCGGCGGCCTGGTCTCGCTGGGCTGCTTCGTGGCGGCCGAGCAACGGGCTGCGGAGCCGATCCTCCCGCTGCGCCTCTTCCGTCGGAACGTGTTCAGTGTCAGCGCCGTGCTCAGCTTCATCGTCGGCTTCGCGCTGCTGGGCTGCATGACCTTCCTCCCGACGTACCTGCAGTACTGCCAGGGCGTCAGCGCCACCGTCTCCGGGCTGCGGACGCTGCCGATGGTGCTCGGGCTGATCGTCGCGTCGGTGAGCGCGGGCAACGTCGTCAGCCACACCGGCCGCTACCGGGTGTTCCCGATCGTCGGGTCGGTCGTGATGGCGCTGGGGATGTGGGGGCTCTCCCGCCTCGACCAGCACTCCACGACCCTCGAGACCTCGGGTGCGATGCTCGTGCTCGGCGTCGGCATCGGCCTGTCGATGCAGGTGCTCACGATCATCGTCCAGAACACCGTGGAGTACCGCGACCTCGGCGTCGCGACCGCGGGCGTCACCTTCTTCCGGACCATGGGCAGCTCGTTCGGGGCGGCCGTCTTCGGCACCATCTACGCCAACCACCTGGCACCGAACCTCGCCAAGGCGGTGGCCGCCACAGGCGCCGACCCGACCCAGGTGACCACGCCCTCGGCGGTGCACAACCTCCCGCTGGTCCAGCAGGCGGCCGTGATCGCGGCGTACGCCGACACCCTCCAGGTCGTCTTCGCCTCGGCGATCCCGGTGGCCGTCGTCGCGTTCGTCGTGGCGCTGTTCCTCAAGCAGGTGCCGATGCGTGGGCTCACCCGACCCGGAGCCTCCGAGATGGGTCCGGCCTTCGCCATGCCCGACCAACGGACCGCTCAGGAGCAGCTCGAGGGCCAGGTCGTGCGGATCCTCCGAACCCAGCTACCGGAGGCTGCCGCCACGCTGCTGCGGTCCTCCGAGGCTGGTCTCGACGGCGTCCAGGTGTGGACCCTTCGGCAGGTCGCGATCCAGCAGATCCATGCCCACGCCCCTGCCGACCCCTATGCCATCGCAGCGTCCCACCGGGTCCCGATGGCCCTGATCCAACCGGCCATCGACGACTGCGTCGAGGCCGGGTTGCTGGTCGAGGCGGACGGCCGGGTCGAGCTGAGCGAGCAGGGGCGCGAGCAGTTCCGCGCGTTCGTCCGCGAGCTGTGGCGCTGGCTGGTCACCGAGGTGGAGCTGGCCAACGGCGAACCGCTCGGTGAGCAGGGACGCGCGGACCTCCAGGCGATCGCGCGGCGCCAGATGCTGTCCGACGAGCCGGTCACCGAGCCGATCGAGCTCGCCCAGGCCGGCGCGTAGCCCGGGTCGTCCGCCCCACGTGCTGCTCTAGCAGCACCTCAGGCGGACGACAGTGGATGCAGCGGCGGGAACTCACCCATCGCGTGGTCGGCGATCCGCTTCATCATCCAGGTGTCGATGCCTCCGCCGACGAGCCCACCGAGGATCGGCACCCCGCGCCCCAGCTTGGAGAACGCCTTCTCGCCGACGCCTCGGAGCAGCTTGAACGCGATCGCCTTGTTGACGATCAGCAACCCACCGGGCGGGAGCTGCCGGGTGGCCATGCTGACCATCCGGCCGCCGCCGCTGGCGAGGCCGGCCTTGCTGAGCACCTCGTCGGCATCGGAGCCGACGAGGGTCAGCAGGATCGCGGTCCGCACCCGCGGGTCGTCGACGTCGTACCCCCGCAGGGTGGCGATCGCCCCGACCATCCGCGTGGCCTGCACGTAGAACTCGACGACGTTGACCGGCAGCGCGATCGGCATGGTGACGAAGCCGCCGACGCTCGTGACGAAGCCGCCGATGGCACCACGCGCCACGGTCTTGCGGGCGATCTTGGAGATGGCCGCCTCGGTCGAGCGGGTGTCCTGGCGCGCGTCCTCGGCGATCCACCGGGCCGACTTCAACGGTCCGGCGCCGTCGATGCCGACGTCCATCAGCATCTGCACGAGGTGCGACAGGGGCCCCTCCTCGGGGGCGTGGATCGCTGCCGCGTCGAGGGCGTGGAGGGGGACGACGTCGCCGTCGCCCTTGGCGGACCTGGCCAGGATCGGGCTCACGGGCCGTCCGGGTCCTGCTCGGCGAGGCGTTCGACGCCCCGGTCGAGCTGGTGACGGACCTGACCGATCCGGGAGGCGTGCCGGCCCTCCGTACGACGGTCGACCGCGTCGGTGGCGCGGTCGAGGAGGCGGTCGATGTCGTCGCGGTGCTCACGCGCCAGCGCGGCAGCGCGAGCCCGCCCCTGCTGGAGGAGGTGCTCGGCCTGGGTCGCGAACTCGCTCACCCGGCGCTCCACCTCGTACTCCTCGAGCTTGGCCTTGATCGTCTCGCTGATCGGCGGCTTGGACATGCGACCTCCCGTGGTTGCTGGTCTCCAGTCTGACCGGTCGCCCAAGGAACCACGAACCAGCACGTGGGTGTGAAGGGCCGGAACCCGGGTACGGGTCCGACGACGACGTACCCAGGATCGGAGGAGGATCACGTGGCTGACCACGTTGCGCACGCGGAGACCGAGATCTCGGCCGCACCCGCCCAGGTGTGGGGTGCGCTGACCGACCCCGAGGCGATCTCGACCTTCATGTTCGGCTCGAAGGTGGAGACCGACTGGCAGGTCGGCAGCCCGATCACCTGGACCGGTGAGTACGACGGGAAGCCCTACACCGACAAGGGCGAGATCCTCCAGGCCGATGCGCCGGAGCGGCTCCGGATGACCCACTACAGCCCGATGTCGGGCCAGCCGGACGAGCCGGACAGCTACCACACCCTCGACTACCGGCTCGCGGCCACCGACGTCGGCACCAGGCTCACCCTCGACCAGGACGGCAACGACTCAGAGGAGCAGGCCGAACAGTTCGCCGGCAACTGGCAGGCGATGCTCGACCAGGTCAAGAAGTACGTCGAGGAGGGCCGCGGCTAGCGGAACCGGCGGAGCCGCAGGCTGTTCCCGACCACGAACAGCGACGAGCACGCCATCGCGGCGCCGGCGACCATCGGGTCGAGCAGCCCGGCGACCGCGAGCGGGATCGCCGCGACGTTGTAGGCGAACGCCCAGAACAGGTTGCCCCGGATCGTGGCGAGGGTACGTCGCGCCAGCCGGATCGCGACCGCCGCGCCGCGGAGGTCTCCGCCGACCAGGGTCAGGTCGCTGGCTGCGATCGCGACGTCGGTGCCGGTGCCCATCGCGAGGCCGAGGTCGGCCTGCGCCAGCGCGGCGGCGTCGTTGACGCCGTCGCCGGCCATCGCCACGACGTGACCCGTGGCCTGGAGCCGTGCCACCTCGGCGACCTTCTGCTCGGGGTGCACGCCGGCGACCACGGTCGCGATCCCGACCTCCTCGGCCACCCGGCGCGCGGCCGCCTCGTGGTCGCCGGTCAGCAGGACGGTCTGCAGCCCGAGTGCGTGCAGGGACGCGACCGCTTCGGCCGAGGTCGGCTTCACGGTGTCTGCCACGGTGATCACCCCGTGAGCGACACCGTCCCACCCGACCACGACGGGCGTGCCGTCGCCCGCGGCGGCGACCACCCGTCGTACGGACTCGGGAACGTCGGGGAAGAGGTCGGCGCGGCCGACGGTGACCTCGCGCCCCTCGACGAGACCCCGCGCGCCCAGACCGGGCAGGTTGGTGAAGCCGCTGACCTCGGGGAGGTCGGAGCCCGCGGCCGCGACCACGGCGCGGGCGATCGGATGCTCGGACGCTCCCTCGACCGCGGCGGCGAGGCGGAGCAGCGACGGGTCGTCCGGCTGGACGTCGGTCACCGCCATCCGGCCCGTCGTGACGGTGCCCGTCTTGTCGAGCACGATCGTGTCCACCGCCCGGGTCGACTCGAGGACCTGAGGGCCGCGGATCAGGATGCCGAGCTGGGCGCCCCGGCCGGTGCCGACCATCAGGGCCGTGGGTGTGGCGAGCCCGAGGGCGCAGGGGCAGGCGACGATCAGTACGGCGACGGCGGCCGTGAAGGCGGCGTCGGCATCGCCGCTGAGGACGAGCCAGCCGACCAGCGTGAGCAGGGCGATCACCAGCACGACCGGCACGAAGACCGCCGAGATGCGGTCCGCGAGGCGTTCGACGGGCGCCTTGGTGCGCTGGGCCTCCTCGACCAACCGGGTGATCTGGGCCAGCTGGGTGTCGGCGCCGACCCGGGTGGCGCGTACGACGAGGCGTCCCGAGGTGTTGACCGTCGAACCGACCACCGCGTCGCCCGGACCGACCTCGACCGGCACCGGCTCGCCGGTGAGCAGGGAGAGGTCGACGGCCGAGCTGCCGTCCTCGACCACGCCGTCGGTCGCGATCTTCTCCCCGGGACGCACCGCGAACCGGTCGCCGACCCGGAGCTCCTCGACCGGGACGAGTCGTTCGCCGCGGGCGTCGAGCAGGCTGACCTGCTTGGCGCCCAGCTCCATCAGGGAGCGCAGTGCGTCGCCGGCTCGCTGCTTGCTCCACCCCTCGGCGTACCGGCCGGCGAGGAGGAACGTCGTCACCACCGACGCGGACTCCAGGTAGAGGTGGCCCTCTCCGCGGACGACCGCGACCGCGGACCAGAGCCAGGCGGCGACCGTGCCGAGGGAGACCAGCGTGTCCATGGTGCTGGCGCCGTGGCGTGCGTTGACGGCTGCTGCCCTGTGGAACGGCCAGCCGGCCCACCAGACCACGACGCCCGACAGGAGCAGCGACCACCACTCCCAGCCGGCGAAGCGGGTGCTCGGGACCATGCCCCACACCACGACCGGCACCGTGAGGAGCGCCGCGACGAGCAGTCGCACCGGGCGCGGCACCGGTGTCTCGCGCGGCGTCGCGGCGGGCAGCGCGGCGTCGTACCCGGCACGACGTACGGCCTCGATCAGGTCGTCGGTGCCCAGCGCGGCCGGGTAGCGCACGTGTGCCTTCTCGCTGGCGAAGCTCACCGATGCGTCGACGCCGTCGAGCTTGTTGAGCCTGCCCTCGATCCGATGGGCGCAGGAGGCGCACGTCATCCCCTCGATGTCGAGGTCGACGTCGAGAAGCGTGGGGCTGGTGGTGGGTGCTGACATCTCAGGCGGACCGCGCGGCCGTCAGGAGCGGACGAGCCGGGCGATGGCGGCGGACGCCTCGGTCAGCTTCTCGTCGGCGTCCACGCCGCTGTCCACGGCGTCGCGGACGCAGTGGGCGAGGTGGTCGTCGAGCAGTCCGAGCGCGACCGCCTGCAGGGCCTTGGTCATCGCGGAGACCTGGGTCAGGATGTCGATGCAGTACTGGTCCTCCTCGACCATCCGCTGCAGGCCGCGGGCCTGTCCCTCGATGCGTCGTAGGCGCTTGAGGACATCGTCCTTGGAGCTCTCGTACCCGGGGTGTTCCATGGCGCCACCATACCCCCTCCGGGTATCGCCCCCGCATCACCCTCATCCGTTGTAACGCGGAGTTACCACCACGCATGCGGTGTTGTAACGGCGCATGCGTGCCTGTAACTCCGCGTTACATGGGGGATCGGCCGACCGGCCCGTGGGCGCCGAAACACGGAGGTAACCCGGGTCGGTGACGATGGGGGCATGGAGGCCGACCGCGGGAGTACGCCGGACCGCACCCCCGACCGGGACCTGCGCCGCGACATCAGGCGCGTGACCTCGATCCTGGGCGAGACCCTGGCGCGCACCGAGGGTGACGACCTGCTCGCCCTGGTCGAGCAGGTCCGGGCGCACGCCAAGCAGGGCAGTCTGGACCAGCTGCCCGACTTCGACCTGGCGACGATCACCCGGCTGGTGCGCGCGTTCACGGCGTACTTCCACCTCGCGAACATCACCGAGCAGGTCCACCGCGGCCGCGCCCTGACCCGCGTCAGTGCCGAGGAGGGCGGCTGGCTCGAACGCGCGGTCGCCCGCATCGCGGACGCCGGGATCGATCCCGACGAGGTCGCGGCGCTGCTCCAGCAGGTCGCCGTACGGCCCGTCTTCACCGCCCATCCGACCGAGGTCGCCCGGCGCTCGACGATCGACAAGCTGCGTCGCGTCGCCGCCCTGCTGGAGGAGCCCGACGACCCGCGTCGGACGCGTCGGCTCGAGGAGGCGGTCGAGCTGCTGTGGCTCACCGACGAGATCCGGCTCGAGCAGCCCGAGCCGACCGACGAGGCGCGCAACGTCGTCTACTACCTGGAGGGCCTCTCGGCCGGCGCCCTGCCCGACGTCCTCGAGGAGCTGCGCGACCGGCTCGTGCCGCTCGGGGTCGACCTGCCCCCCGACGTGCGTCCGCTCCGCTTCGGCTCCTGGGTCGGCGGCGACCGCGACGGCAACCCCCATGTCACTCCCGCGACCACCCGCGAGGTGCTGACGCTCCAGGCGGTGCACGGCATCCGGCTGTTGCGCACGCTGGTCGACGGTCTGCGCCGGGACCTGTCGGTCAGCGACCACGTCAGCTCGGTCTCGAACGAGATCGCGGCCCGCATCGGCCAGGTCCTGCCCGGGCTGCCCGAGGTCGAGCCCCGCTACCGCAGGCTCAACGCGGAGGAGCCGTACCGGCTGTTCCTCACCTGTGTCCACGTCCGCCTCGGCCTCACCGAGCAGCGCATCGTCGGCCATGCCGGTCACGTGGCGGGGCGCGACTACGCCGACGACACCGAGCTGCTCGACGACCTGCTGCTGCTCCACCGTTCCGTGCTCACGCACCAGGGCCCGGTCGTGGCGTCCGGCGAGGTCGAGCGGCTGGTCCGCACCGTCGCCGCCACCGGTCTCACCTTGGCGACGCTCGACGTGCGTGAGCACTCCGCCAAGCACCACGAGGCCGTCGGCCAGCTGTTCGACCGCGTCGGCGAGATCGGTACGCCGTACGCCTCCCTCGACCGGCACAGCCGCCTCAAGGTGCTGAGCGAGGAGCTCGCCGGTCGCCGCCCGCTCGCCCGCAGCCCGCTCCCGCTCGACGACGACGCCTCGGTCACCGCCGAGACCTTCCGGGCGATCCGGTGGGCGCTGGACGCGCTCGGGCCGCGGGTCGTCGAGAGCTACATCATCTCGATGACCCACGACGTCGACGACGTGCTCGCCGCGGTCGTCCTGGCCCGCGAGGCCGGGCTGGTCGACCTCTCGGCCGGCGTCGCGCGGATCGGCTTCGTCCCGCTGCTGGAGACCGTCGACGAGCTCGAGCAGGCGGAGTTCATCCTCGACGCCCTCTTCGCCGACGCGTCGTACCGCGAGCTCCTCCGCCTTCGCGGCGACGTGCAGGAGCTGATGCTCGGCTACTCCGACTCCAACAAGGCCGGCGGCATCACGACGTCGCAGTGGCAGATCCAGCGCGCGCAACGCCGGGCCCGCGACGTCGCCCGGCGGTACGGCGTACGCCTGCGCTTCTTCCACGGCCGCGGTGGCTCGGTCGGACGCGGCGGCGGCCCGACGTACGACGCGATCATGGCGCTGCCCTTCGGCACCGTCGACGGCGAGGTGAAGATCACCGAGCAGGGTGAGGTGATCAGCGACAAGTACGCGCTGCCCGTGCTCGCGCGGCAGAACCTCGAGCTCGCGCTGGCCGCCACCCTCGAGGCGAGCGTCCTCCACCGCACGGACCGTCGTACGCCGGACCAGGCCCGCCGCTGGGACGCGACGATGGACCGCATCTCCACCGCCGCGCACGTGCGCTACCGCGGGCTGGTCGAGGACACCGGGCTGGCGGAGTACTTCCTCACCTCGACCCCGGTCGACCTGCTGGGCGGGCTCCACATCGGCTCGCGGCCGGCGCGGCGCCCCGACGCCGAGGACGGCCTCGACGACCTCCGCGCGATCCCCTGGGTCTTCGGCTGGACCCAGTCGCGCCAGATCGTGCCCGGCTGGTTCGGAGTGGGGTCGGGGCTCGCGGCCGTGAGCGAGGAGGTGGAGGCGCTGCAGGAGATGTACGCCGAGTGGCAGTTCTTCCGGACCTTCCTCGGCAACGTCTCGATGACGCTGGTGAAGACCGACCTCGACATCGCCGAGCGGTACGTCGCACTCGCGCCCGACCGGCTGCGACCGCTGCTCGACGAGATCCGGACGGAGTACGACCTCACCGTCCAGCGGGTGCTGGCCGTCACCGGCGACGAGGCCCTGCTCGACGACGAGCCGACGCTGCGCACCACCCTCGAGATCCGCGAGAACTACCTCGAACCCCTGCACCACCTGCAGATCGAGCTGCTCGGTCGCTACCGCCGCGGCGAGGACGACCCCGCCCTCGAGCGCGCGCTGCTGCTGACCATCAACGGGATCGCTGCCGGGATGCGCAACACGGGCTGAGCCGTCCGTACCGGCTGAGTCGTTCGCTCGTGGGCAAGCCGAGTTCGCTCGCGAGCAAGCTCGCAGCGCGCTCGCTCCGGTGCTCAGCCCCGGCTACGCCGGGTCTGAGCGTCCTCACTCGGGTACGGGCTGGTCGTCGTCGCGTGGACCGAAGAGGCACAGCCCCTCCAGCCAGTCCGGGTCGAGCGAGGGGCCCCAGCCGGTCATCTGGGTGCGGGAGCGGCGGGAGAAGATGGCCCGGAACAGCTCGTAGTCCGGGACGTGGTCCACGGCGGCCGCGCTCGTGCCCAGCATCCGCGGCGCGATCGCCTCCAGCACCGGCCGCCACATCCGCTCGGGGGGCGCGCCCTTGCCCAGCGCCTCGTGCAGGTCGGCATGGTGCACCGCGCAGTTCCAGACCAGGGCGGGGCTCTCGGCCCCGTCGAGGGTGGCGACGACGTCCTCGACCGAGCCCTGGAGCTCGTCGATCAGCTCCTCGGCCGAGCGTGCCGAGCGCTCCGCGACGTGCCGAGCCGTCCAGGCGGCGGACGGGGCGTCGTCCATCCGGTCGGCGAGCACGTCGGCGGGTGAGCCCGCGAGATGGGCGAGGACGTCGTGGACGGTCCAGTCGGGCGTGGCCGGGACGCGTTGCGTGAGCTCGTCCGCCTGGAGCGACCGGGCCAGCGCAGAGACGGCGTCGACGTTGTCGCGGTACACCTCCGCCCAGTCGGTCATCGGGCACTCGCGGGACACGTCGATGGGTGGGTCGCGGCCATGTCGTCACCCTAGGGCGGGGCGAGGTGACCGAGAAAGGACCCTTGTCCGGCGCCTCGGAGTCACGTACGCTCGCGATATATCGTGATCGGTCGACGAGCGTTCGGCCACTCTGCAAGAGGAGACGACGGATGGGCCACCACAGTTCCTGGGAACGCGACTTCGAGTCCCTGTTCAACCAGCACGGCCCGCAGGGGCGTCGCGGCGGCGACTGGGGCGGTCCGTGGGGCAGATGGGGCCCGGACCGACGTTCGGGCCCACCGCCGTGGCTGGCCGGGCTGTTCGGCCTGGCGGCGCAGGAGGGTCCGCCGCGCGGTCCGCGGGTACGCCGCGGCGACGTGCGCGTGGCGATCCTCGCGGTGCTCGCCGACGAGCCGCTGAACGGCTACCAGGTGATCCAGCAGATCGCGGAGCGCACCGACGGCGCTTGGCGACCGAGCCCCGGCTCGGTCTACCCGACGATCTCCCAGCTCGAGGACGAGGGCCTGATCGAGGGTGACGACGAGCGGGGTCGACGTACTCTCCGGCTCTCGGACGCCGGCCGCGAGTACCTCTCGTCCCACGCCGACGAGGTCGCCGGCGTGTGGGCTCCGTTCGCGAGCCAGGAGCGCCGCGAGCACAACGCGGGCGACGCCGCGGACTACGCGTCGCTCAAGCCCGAGATCGGGCGGGTCATGAACGCGGCCTGGCAGATCATCTCGACCGGCACCGACGAGCAGCGCCGCGAGGCGATCGGCGTCCTGGTCGAGGCCCGACGCGGGCTGTACCGGATCCTGGCCGACCATCCCGGCGACGACGGCGAGGTGGACGTGCTCGAGGAGGAACCGGGCGAGGAGGGGGAGCGGTGAACGAGCGCTTGCGGATCGGGGACGCGGAGCGCGAGACCGCCGCCCACGAGCTCGGCGAGCACTACGCGATGGGACGGATCACCACCGAGGAGCACAGCGAGCGGCTCGAGCAGATCTGGGCGGCGCGGACCGCAGCAGAGCTGGCACCGGCGTTCGCGGACCTTCCGCGGCCGCAGCGGGCAGAGCCGGTAGCGGCCTCCCCTCGTCGTCAGTGGTCGGGTCGCTCGGCCCCGCGCGTGCCGTTCCCCGTCAAGCTGCTGATCGCCCTGGTGGTCGTGGTGCTCGTGTTCACGCACCTGCCGTTCATCCTGGTCGGCCTGCTGGTCTACCTGATCTTCCTGCGGCGCTTCGCCCACCACCGCCACCCGCGTCACACCCGGTGGCGTTGACCCGTCACACCTCGCTGAAGCGGTTCACCCAGACGTCGCCGACCTCCATGCCGACCTTCTGGTAGAGGCTGAGCGCCCCGGTCCGGGAGTCGGTGGACAGGGCCGAGCGGTTCGCGCCGTGCTCGCGGCCGCGCGCGAACGCGTCGACGAGCAGCGCCTGGGCGAGGCCCCGATGGCGCTGGTCACGGCGTACGGCGAGCCGGCTGATGAACGCCTCGATCGGCGGCTCGCCGTAGACCTGGACGAGTGCCGTGCCGACGATCTCGCCCGAGGCGTCGGTGACCACCCGGAAGTGCCACGGCTCGAAGCCCGGGCGCTGGACGGTCGTGGCCAGGAAGTCGTCGTACGGCTCGCGGTCGCGCACCGACCACTCGAGGAACGCGTCCTCGATCACGGTCTGCACCGCGGGGTACTCCTCGGGCGTGGCCTCGCGGATCGCGTAGCCCTCGGGGAGCGAGCGCTCCTGGATCTCCACGCCCTCGGGCAGGGCCAGCACCCAGCTGGTCCAGCGGATCTGCCAGCCGAGCTTCTCCAGGAGCTGGTCGCCGGCGGATCCTTGAGGGACCGGCGTTCCGATCACGGTGCCGCCCAGCTCACCGGTGCGGGCGCGCATCCAGGCCGCCAGCGTCGTACCGATCCCACGACGGCGGTACGACGGGTCCACGGCCGCGTCGCCGCGACCGGACTTGTTGACCTCGGCGTAGCCGATCATGGCCGGGCCGTCGAAGATGCCGACCGTCGAGGCGCCGACGTCGAAGCTGGGCTTCTGCCAGTCGCCGACGATGTCGGCCGGCTCGATCTCGACCTTGCCGATGTCGTGCTGCTCCTGGCGCGCCATCACCTCGTACACCGCGTGGGCGTCGTCCATGGTCAGCGGCCGCGAGGTCAGCCCCTCGGGGAGCTCCAGGGTGTCCACGGCCCGCATTCAACCCCTACCCCCGCCCGTGGTCACCCGAATATGCGCGACCTGGCATCTCGTCGACGCGAAATCACGCCGACCCGGCACCTCGTCGACGGGAAATGACGCCGACCCGGCACCTCTTCGTCCGAAGAGGGCCGGGTCGGTGGTGTCAGCGGTGAACCGGGTCAGCCGTGGGTCACTTGGCGATGGCGGAGATGTCGAACTCGAGCTTGATCTTGTCCGACACCAGGAAGCCGCCGGTCTCGAGCGTGGCGTTCCAGGTCAGGCCCCAGTCCTTGCGGTTGAGGACGGCCTTGCCCTCGAAGCCGATCCGGAGGTTGCCGAACGGGTCGCGGGCCGAGCCGGTGGACTCGAAGTCCAGCGTGATCGCCTTGGTGACGTCCTTGATGGTCAGGTCGCCGGTGATCGCCCAGTCGTCGCCGTCGCGCGTGACGTCGGTGGAGACGAAGGTGATCTCGGGGTAGGTCTCGACGTCGAAGAAGTCGGCGCTGCGCAGGTGACCGTCGCGGTCGGCGACACCGGTGTCGATGCTCGCGGCCTGGATCGTGACGTCGACCTTGCTGGCGGCCGGGTTGGCGGTGTCCACGACGGCCTCGCCGGTGAACTCCTTGAACTGCCCGCGGACGGTGGTGACCATCGCGTGCCGGGTGCTGAAGCCCAGACGGCTGTGCGTCGGGTCGAGCGCGTAGTCGCCCTTGATGTCAGAGACGACGGTGGTGGCGGGGTCGAAGGTGTTGTCAGCCATGGGGATCTCTCCTTGAGAATGTGAGTTGAAGTTTCAACCAACTGTGGGTATAACGCCCCCGGCCATGGATAATTCCCGGCCTCACGTGACCCGCGTCACACTCACCTCTCGGGAGGGACTTCCATGCTCCGCACCCACCTACGCCGCCTGCTCGCACCCGCGGTGGCCCTGCTCGCCGTACCGCTGCTCGCCCCCGCACCGGCCCACGCCGCGCCACCGTCGTACGTCGCGCTGGGCGACTCCTACTCCTCCGGCGTCGGCACCCGCAGCTACCTCGACGACGGTACGACGTGCCAGCGGTCGGTCTACGCCTTCCCGAGCCTGATCGCGGCCGCGAAGGGCTACGCCCTGAACCTCCGCGCGTGCTCCGGCGCGAAGGTCTCCGACGTGACCAGCACCCAGCTCAGCGCGCTCAGCGCGAGCACGAGCTACGTCACGATCTCGGTCGGCGGCAACGACGCGGGCTTCACCAGCGTGATCACGACGTGCGCCGAGCCCGCCTGGCTCAGCGACTGCAAGGGCGCGGTGAGCAAGGCGCAGAGCTACCTCAAGAACACCCTCCCGGGCTCGCTCTCGACGCTCTACGCCGCGATCCGCGCCAAGGCGCCGAACGCGAGGGTCGTCGTGGTCGGCTACCCGCGGCTCTTCAACGGCGAGGACTGCAACGCCCTGACCTGGTTCAGCCCGTCCGACGAGTCGCTGCTCAACGCGACCGCCGACCTGCTCGACAGCAAGCTCGCCGCCGCCGCGGCTGCCAAGGGGTTCGGCTTCGCGAACCCGACGAGCAGGTTCGTCGGCCACGCCGTCTGCGGCAGCCCGGAGTGGCTCAACGGCCTGTCCAACCCGATCAGCGAGAGCTACCACCCCAACCGCACCGGCCACGCCTCGGGCTTCACCCCGCTCGTCGGCCCGCTGCTCACCGGCGCCGGCCTCACGGTGACCCCGGCCGTGCTCGCCGCGGCCCGGGCGCAGGGTCCGACGCTCGCTGCGCAGCAGCGCCAGTACGCCGCCGCAGACCGGTCGATCAGGCCGGAGCGGTTCGGCACGCCGTACGCCGGCACCCGCTGAGGCGCTGCCGACCGGAGGCGGGACCGGGGGCTGACAACCCGGGTCCCGAGTGCTTGGCTCGGGCCATGCCGCCGACCTCCGACCACAAGATCCTGCTCGCCGAGAGCGACCTGCCCACGCGCTGGTACAACGTCCTCCACGACCTGCCGACGCCGCCGCCACCGGTGCTGCACCCCGGCACCGGACAGCCCGTCGGCCCCGAGGACCTGGCTCCGCTCTTCCCGATGGAGCTGATCATGCAGGAGGTCTCGCAGGAGCAGTACGTCGAGATCCCGGGCGAGGTGCTCGACGTCTACCGGCTGTGGCGGCCCTCGCCGCTGTTCCGCGCCCATCGGCTGGAGAAGGCCCTCGGGACGCCGGCGCGGATCTACTACAAGTACGAGGGGGTCTCGCCGGCCGGCTCGCACAAGCCGAACACCGCCGTACCGCAGGCGTTCTACAACAAGCAGGCGGGCATCTCGAAGCTGACCACGGAGACCGGGGCAGGCCAGTGGGGCACGGCGCTGGCGTTCGCGTGCTCGCAGTTCGGCGTCGAGTGCGAGGTCTGGCAGGTGCGGGCGTCGTACGACCAGAAGCCCTACCGCCGGATCATGATCGAGACCTTCGGCGGCGTCGTCCACCCGAGCCCGAGCGACCTGACCGAGGCCGGGCGGACGATCCTGGCCCAGGACCCCGACTCCACCGGCTCCTTGGGGATCGCGATCAGCGAGGCGGTCGAGATCGCCGCGCAGCGACCCGACACCAACTACGCGCTCGGCAGCGTGCTCAACCACGTGCTGCTGCACCAGACCGTGATCGGGGAGGAGGCGCTGCTGCAGCTGGCGATGGTCGGAGAGACCCCCGACCTCCTCGTCGGCTGCACGGGTGGCGGCTCCAACTTCGGCGGCCTCGCCTTCCCGTTCCTGCGCGAGAAGTGGGCGGGCCGGATGTCCCCGGTCGTCCGCGCTGTCGAGCCGGCCGCGTGCCCCAGCCTCACCCAGGGCACGTACGCCTACGACTTCGGCGACACCCTCGGCATGACACCGTTGATGAAGATGCACACCCTCGGGCACGACTTCATCCCGGACCCGATCCACGCCGGCGGCCTGCGCTACCACGGCATGAGCCCGTTGATCAGCCACCTCTACGAGACCGGCGAGCTCGAGGCCGTCGCCAAGAAGCAGTCGGAGTGCTTCGCCGCGGGAGTGCTGTTCGCCCGGACGGAGGGGATCGTCCCGGCTCCCGAGCCGACCCACGCCCTGGCCGCGACCATCGAGGAGGCACACCGCTGCACCGAGACCGGCGAGGAGAAGGTGATCCTGACGGCGCTGTGTGGTCACGGCCACCTCGACCTGGCGGCGTACGACTCCTATCTGCGCGGCGAGGTCACCGACCACAGCTGGGACGACGCGGACCTGCAGGCGGCGGTGGCCACGGCCCTGGAGCGGCTCCCCGCACTGGGCTGACGCGGGGCCGGACAGCCCTTTGGCAGGATGGCGGCCATGGGGATCCGCCGGCTGCCGTTGCTCGTCACGACCCTGGCCGCGCCGGCCGCGCTGACGCTCGTGCTGTCGGGCTGCTCGAGCAGCGACTCGGGGCCGGACCCGCAGCCCGTCGCGACGGATCTCGCCCAGGGGCTCGCGTCGGGGGACCTGTCGCAGGTGGCGTTCGTCGGCACCACGCCCGACGCCGTACAGAAGCAGTACGCCGCAGCCGTCGCGGGTCTCGGCGAGGTGAAGCCGAACGTCACGGTGGCCAGTGTCAGCGAGAGCAGTGACACGAAGGCGACGGCGACCCTGCACTGGACCTGGCCGCTCGGCGACGGCTGGAGCTACACCACCCGGGTGCCCCTGCAGACCACCTCGGACGGCGACCACTGGCAGATCGCCTGGCAGGACGACGTGGTCGAGCCGTCGCTCGAGGCCGGCGACACCCTGGACGCGACCACGGTCGGAGCGAAGCGCGGCGACATCCTCGGGCCGCACGGCGTCGGCCTGGTCACCGAGCGGCCGGTGGTGCGCTTCGGCGTCGACCGGCTGAAGGTCGGGGCGGCCCAGGCGCCGGAGTCCGCCCGCCGTCTCGCGCAGCTCGTCGGGATCGACCCCGCGCCGTACGTGAAGCAGGTCAAGGCCGCCGGACCCGAGGCGTTCGTGCAGGCGATCGTCTTCCGGCAGGACGAGGTACCTCCGGAGGTCACCAGCGGCTACACCCACATCAAGGGCGTCGACGCGATCGCGGGGTCGCTGCCGCTGGCGATCACCAAGCAGTTCGCGGCCCCGATCCTCGGCACCGTCGGCCCGGTCACGGCCGAGATGATCAAGAAGAACCCCGGCGTCTACCGGGTCGGCGACCTGGCAGGGCTGTCCGGCCTCGAGGCGCGCTACGACGAGCAGCTGCGCGGCAAGTCCGGGGTCCAGGTGGACGCCGTCGACTCCGCCGGGAAGCGCACGAGCCTCTTCGCGAGCAAGCCGGTGAACGGCCAGCCGGTCCGGCTGACGATGGAGCCGCGGCTGCAGCTGCTCGCCGAGCGGATCCTCGCGAACGTCGGGCCGGCGAGCGCCATCGTGGCGATCAAGCCGTCGACCGGCGCGATCGTCGCGGCGGCCAACGGGCCGGGCAACAACGGCTACAACGACGCCACCTACGGACGTTTCGCGCCGGGCTCCACCTTCAAGACCGTGGGCTCGCTGGCCCTGGTGAAGGAGGGGCAGACGCCGTCGTCGCCGGTGGACTGCCCGACGAGTGTCAACGTGAACGGCAAGGTGTTCACCAACGACAGCTTCTACCCGCCGTCGGCCAACGGTCGGATCACCCTGGCCAGCGCACTGGCGAACTCCTGCAACACCGCCTTCATCAACGAGCGCACCAAGCTCGGTGACCACGACCTCGTCGACGCCGCGGCCACACTGGGCATGGGCGTCGACCACGACCTCGGCTTCCCGGCGTACTTCGGGAACGTCGTGCCGCCGGCCTCCGAGACCGAGAAGGCCGCCGACATGATCGGTCAGGGCCAGATCCTGGCCTCGCCGATGACGATGGCGACGGTGATGGCCTCGGTGGTCGCCGGGCACACCGTCGTACCGCAGCTGATCACGTCGGTGAACCCGGCGAAGACCTCGCCCACCCCGCTGACCCGGGCGCAGGACGCGACGCTCAAGCTGATGCTGCGAGGCGTCGTCACCAGCGGCACCGGGATCGGACTCAACGACGTGCCGGGCCCGCCGGTCATCGCCAAGACCGGGACCGCGGAGTTCGACCGCGGCGGCAAGCGCCTCACGCACGCCTGGATGATCGGTGGTCAGGGCGACCTTGCCGTCTGCGCGTTCGTCGACGTCGGCCAGACCGGTGCCGGCACCGCCGGCCCGCTCCTCGAGCAGTTCCTGCGCGGATCCCTCGCCCGGTAACGGCCGCCGGCCGCCGGCCCTCGCCTCAGCGGTCGCGGCTCGCGATCGAGCGGGCGACGTCCTCCGGCATCGGCTCGTAGTGGCCGAAGGACCGCGTGAAGGAGCCGGAGCCGTGGGTCGACGACCGGAGGTCGACGGCGTAGCGGACCAGCTCGGTCTGCGGCACCTCGGCGTTGATCAACGTGCGATCGTCGCCCACCTTGTCGGTACCGAGCAGCCGTGCCCGCCGCGACGACAGGTCGCTCATGGTGGCGCCGATGTGGTCGTCGGGGACGACGACGGCGACCACGTCGTACGGCTCGAGCAGGGTGACCGACGTCGCCCCGGCCGCCTCACGCAGCGCCAAGGACCCGGCCATCTGGAAGGCCATGTCGGAGGAGTCGACGGCGTGGGACTTGCCGTCGGTGAGGGTGACGCGGAGGTCGACCATCGGGTAGCCGGCGCGGACGCCACGCTCCATCTGGGCCCGCACGCCCTTCTCGACCGACGGGATGAACTGTCGCGGTACGGCGCCGCCGACCACCTTGTCGACGAACTCGAACCCGCCGCCCTCCGGCAGCGGCTCCACCTCGATGTGGCACACGGCGTACTGCCCGTGTCCGCCGGACTGCTTGACGTGCCGACCGAGGCCCTTGCCCTGGCCGCCGAAGGTCTCGCGCAGCGACACCAGGAACGGCTCGGTCTCGACGTGCACGGAGTAGCGGTCTGCCAGCCGGGCGATGAGGACGTCGGAGTGGGCCTCGCCCATCGTCCACAGCACCAGCTGGTGGGTCTCGGGGTTGTTCTCGACCCGCACGCTCGGGTCCTCGGCGGCGAGCCTGCCCAGCGCCTGGGACAGCTTGTCCTCGTCGGCCTTGCTCTTGGCGACGATCGCCACCGGCAGCAGCGGCTCGGGCATCGACCACGGCCTCAGGACCCGCGGCTCCTCGATCGAGGACAGGGTGTCGCCGGTCTCGGCCCGGCTGAGCTTGCCGATCGCACCGAGGTCGCCCGCGATCACGGCCTCGGCCGGGACGTGCAGGCGCCCGAACGGGTAGGTGAGCGAGCCGACCTTCTCGTCCTCGTCGTGGTCCTCGTGGATCGACCCCTGGCCATCGAGGGCGAAGAACGACGTGAAGTGACCGGACACGTGGACCGGGGCGTCGGGGGTGAGCGTGCCGGAGAAGACGCGCACGATGCTGACCCGGCCGACGTACTGGTCGCTGGAGGTCTTGACGATCTCGGCGACCAGCGTGCCGCGCGGGTCGCCGTTGATCGCCTCGGTCGCGACCCCCGCCGGGCTGAAGACCTCGGGAGAGGCGTGCTCGAGCGGCGACGGGAAGCCGTCGACGGCGAGGTCGAGGAGCTCGGCGCAGCCGACACCGGAGACCGAGCAGACCGGGACGACCGGGTGGAAGCTGGCGTTGGCGACGGCCGTCTCGAGGTCCTTGGTGAGGGTGTCGTGGGAGATGTCCTCGCCGCTGAGGTAGCGGTCCATCAGGGTCTCGTCCTCGGACTCCTCGATGATCCCCTCGATCAGGGCGCCGCGCAGGTCCGCGTGGTCGGCCCCCTCCGCTTGCGGGCCCTCCATCAGGTCGACCAGGCCGGTGACGTCGCCACCGTCTCGGACGGGCACGTAGAGCGGCAGGACCTTGTCGCCGAACGCCGCCTGCGCGGCCGCGAGCACGCCCTCGTAGTCGGCGCGGGCCTGGTCGAGCTTGGTGATCACCACGGCTCTCGGCATGCCCACCTCGGCGCACTCACGCCACAGAGCGGTGGTGGCGTCGTCGACGGCCTCGCTGGCCGCGATCACGAAGAGCGCGCAGTCCGCGGCACGCAGTCCGGCGCGGACCTCGCCCACGAAGTCGGCGTACCCGGGAGTGTCGACGAAGTTGATCTTGGTGTCGCGGTGGACGACGGGAGCGATGGCCAGCGAGATGGAGCGCTCGTGGGCCCGCTCGGACTCCTCGAAGTCGCAGACCGTCGAGCCCTCCTGGATCGTCCCGGCACGGGCGATGGCTCCTGCGGAGGCGAGCAGCGTCTCGACCAAGGTGGTCTTGCCCGAACCGCCCGGCCCGACCAGCACCACGTTGCGGATCCGGTCGGGGCTGCTCGCCCCGAGATCTTGCCCGGCTGTTCTACGACCGCCCGCCTTGTCCGCCATGGTTGTGCCTCCCGGTGCCGAGGGCGGCCAGGGGTCGGACCGCCCGACTCGAAACGTTGGTCCCGAATCAACTCCACCTGGGGCAGATGTTCAAGGGGCGGAGGGCACCGGCGCCGATGCGGGGGCCGGAGGTGGCGGGTCGGTGGGGACGCCGACTCCTCGGGGACCACGGATTGTCCAGGGTTCTTCACTTCCGACGTCCGGGGGCCGCGAGCGGCACCAGGACCTTGGAAATGGGGCGAGCCCCTCGCAGCATGGGGTCAGCGAGGGGCTCACGTATCGACTGGGTGCTAGCCCCCAGGCCGACGCTCAAAGCGTGTCAGACCTGAGACGATCACGTGAAGACTTTCGGCAAACTTCACGGAAGTGACAGGGTATTTCCATGACTGGACTAGACCTCTTGGCGAAGACCGGCTCGCGCGGCCTGTTCATCGGCGGACAGTGGCGCGATTCGGGGACCGGATCCCGCTTCCAGGTGCGCGACCCGGCCGACGACTCGGTGATCGTCGACGTCGCCGACGGCGACGCCGACGACGCGATGGCGGCGCTCGACGCAGCCGTCGCAGCCCAGTCCGACTGGGCGGCCACGCCGCCCCGTGAGCGCGGTGAGATCCTGCGCCGATCGTTCGAGGCGATCATGGACCAGGCCGACGACTTCGCCGAGCTGATCAGCCTCGAGATGGGCAAGACCCTGGCCGAGGCCAAGGGCGAGGTGACCTACGGCGCCGAGTTCTTCCGCTGGTTCTCCGAGGAGGCGGTGCGCATCCACGGCCGCTGGATGCAGGCGCCGGCCGGTGGCAGCCGACTGCTGACGATCCGCAAGCCGGTCGGGCCGTGCTTGTTCATCACGCCGTGGAACTTCCCGCTCGCGATGGGCACCCGGAAGATCGGTCCGGCCGTCGCGGCCGGCTGCACGATGGTGGTCAAGCCCGCGGAGCTCACGCCGCTGACGATGCTCGCCCTCGCCCAGGTGCTGGCCGAGGCCGGGCTGCCGGACGGCGTCCTCAACATCGTCACCACCCACCACTCCAAGGTGCTGAGCTCGACGCTGATGGCCGACGAGCGGCTCCGCAAGGTCAGCTTCACCGGCTCCACGCCGGTCGGCAAGGTGCTGGTGCGCCAGTCGGCCGACCAGCTCCAGCGGGTGTCGATGGAGCTCGGCGGCAACGCGCCGTTCATCGTCTTCGAGGACGCCGACGTCGAGGCGGCCGTGGACGGGGCGATGATCGCCAAGATGCGCAACATGGGCGAGGCGTGCACAGCGGCCAACCGGTTCCTGGTGCACGAGGCTGTGGCACGGCAGTTCGGCGACCTGCTCGGCGAGCGGATGGGTGCGCTGCGCACCGGGCGCGGCCAGGACGCCGGCACCGATGTGGGTCCGCTGATCAACGCCGACGCTGTCGAGTCCGTGGGTCAGCTGGTCACCGACGCCGTCCACGAGGGTGCCGAGGTGCTGTGCGGGGGCTCGGCGCCCGACGGCCCCGGTCACTTCTACACACCGACGGTCCTGCTCGGCGTACCGGCCGACGCTCGGATCAACAGCGAGGAGATCTTCGGCCCGGTCGCCCCGATCACCACCTTCAGCTCCGACGCCGAGGCGATCGCCCTGGCCAACGCCACCGAGTACGGCCTGGCCTCGTACGTCTACACCCGCGACCTGGCCCGGACGATCGCGGTGGCGGAGGCGCTGGAGTTCGGCATGGTCGGCATCAACACCGGCCTGATCTCGAACCCGGCGGCGCCGTTCGGCGGGGTGAAGTCCAGCGGCTTCGGTCGTGAGGGCGGCTTCGAGGGCATCGACGAGTACCTCGACACGACGTACGTCGCCCTGCCGGGCTGATCCGGCAGGCTCGCTCGAGGTATCAGCTCGCGAGCAAGCTCGCTTCGCTGCTCGCTGCGGGCCTCCGCTCCGACTGCGTCGGATCGGAGGCTCCTCGTTCGTCAGCGGGACTGGCGGGGCTGAGCCAGGGCCTCGGCGAGGTCGAGGCGCGAGGTGATCGAGAGCTTGCGCAGGATGTGCGAGACGTGCCACTCGACCGACTTCACGCTCACGCCCAGCTCGACCGCGATCTCGCGGTTGCGCCTGCCCAGCACGACCAGCGCCGCGACCCGGCGCTCGGCGGCGCTCAGCTCTCCCAAGCGGCCGGCGAGCTCGCCGTCTGGTGCCTCGCCGAGCCTCTCGAGCAGCCAGCGGATGCGGGCCAGCAGCGGGGCGAGCTCCTCCTGCCGCGCGTACTTCTCCGAGGAGCGGAGCAGGTCGATGGCCCGGGCGGACTCGGTCGGCTGCAGGAGCAGCAGCCAGCTCGCCAGGTCGGTGCGGATCTGTGCCTCGAGCCGCGCCGCGCCGGCGCCGAGGAGAACGCCGAGTGCCTCGTCGAGGAGCTCGACGCGCTGCTCGGTCGGGGCCACGGCCGAGAGCGTGCGAAGCGCGTAGGCGACGGAGTACGCCGAGTCCAGGATCCGCGCCTCGGCGAGCTCCTCCTCGACGAGCCGCACGGCGTTGGCGACCTCACCTCGTGCCGCGAGGATCCGGGCCAGCCCGCTGCGCCAGGGCATCCAGGTGTGGTCGTTCGCGGCGGCGAGCTCCTCGCCGGTGCTCTCGAAGTAGGACACCGCCTGGTCGGTCAGTCCCCGCGCAGCGGCGAACTCGCCGAGACCCAGGCAGGCACGTGCGGCCACGGGTCCGCGGACGCGCACCAGCGAGGTCAGCTCGCGCGAGAACGGTGCGGCGCCGCGGAGGTCGCCGCGGGCCAGCTGCGACAGGAGCCCGGTCAGGGCGAGCTCGACCCGGGCATCCTCGGTGAGGTCCTGCTCGTGGCGCACGCCGTCCACCAGTTCCACGGCGTCGGCGATGCGGCCCTGCAACAACGCGTTGCGGGCTTCGCTAGGTACACGGGCGGAAACGTCCGTTGCAGATTCATGTGACGCGCTTGAGTCCGCCCCCCGGGGCTCGAGCATGGATACAAGGTAGGGGACGGACGGTGCCCTTGGGGAGGGGGATGCAACCGATTTAACGAAGCGCGGCGGCGGCGAGCGCGATCGCGCGCTCCGCGGCGGGCTCGGCTGCCGCCCGGTCCGAGCCGACCAGCCCCACCCGGGTACGTCGGTCCAGCAGATCGGCGACATCGTGGGCGCCCTCGTGGGTGACCCCGAAGACCAGCTCGGCGAGCGTGGCCGGGACGCCGTCGGCCACCGGGGCGAGGAGGTCGTCGTCGGCCAGGCCGGTGACCGCCCGCGCGTCGGCCAGGACCAGCCCCGCGTCGACGCCGTACCGGCGGACCAGGCGCGGCGACGCCGAGGTGGCGGCGACCCGGGCCAGCTCCGGGCGCGACGCGGCGCCGGCGAGCGGCAGACGTGCGGTGGTGCTCGGACCGGAGGCCAGGCCGGCTCGGGCCACGGCAGCGTCCACGGCGTCCTCGGCCATCCGGCGGTACGTCGTGAGCTTGCCGCCGACCACGGTCACCACCCCGGACGCCGAGGTGAGCACGGCGTGACGTCGGGACAGGTCGGAGGTGCGACCGTCGGCACGCAGCAGCGGGCGCAGGCCGGCGTACGAGCCGACGACGTCGGCCGGGGTGAGCGGTCGCGCCAGGCTCGACGAGACGGTGGTCAGCAGGAAGTCGACCTCGGCGGTGCTCGGCTCGGGGACCTCGGGCGGGTCGCCGTCGACGGCCTCGTCGGTGAGACCGATGTAGACGAGACCGTCGGGCTGGGGGAGCACGTTGAGGAAGCGGGCCCGCGCGCCGGGCACGGGCAGGGTCAGCGCGGCGCGGAGCTCCGGGAACGCGTCGCCGCGCACGACGAGATGGGTGCCCCGGCTGGGGCTCAGGCGGACGTCCCCGACCAGGCTTCCCGCCCACACACCGGCGGCGTTGACGACCGCCCGAGCGCTGACGTCGTACGTCGTGCCGCTGAGCTCGTCGCGCAGCGTGGCACCGGTGCCGGTGACCTCGACCGCGCGTGCCCGGGTGCGGAGCTCGGCGCCGAGCCCGGCTGCGGTGCGGGCGATGGTGGCGACGAGGCGGGCGTCGTCCTCGAGCTGGCCGTCCCACGACAGGATCCCGCCGCGGACCCCGGCGCCGAGCGCGGGCGCGAGGTGTCGGCTCTCGGTGGCCGAGACCCGACGCGGCCGCGGCAGCGTCTCGCGGGAGGTCCGGGCGGCGATGCGCAGCCAGTCGCCCGCTTCCACCCCGGCCCGCAGGAACGCGGCCTGACGGTGCCCGGTGCGGTCGTCGAGGGGCAGGAGGAACGGCAGTGCGTGGGTCAGGTGAGGCGCCGTGACCTCCATCAGGATCCCGCGCTCGACCGCACTCTCGTGGGCGACACCGACCTGGCCGTTGGCGAGGTAGCGCAGCCCTCCGTGCACGAGCTTGCTGGACCACCGGGATGTCCCGAACGCCAGGTCGTGGGCATCGACGGCGAGCACGGTGAGCCCGCGCGCGACCGCGTCGAGTGCGACGCCGGCCCCGGTGACGCCGAGCCCGATGACGAGGACGTCGACGTGCCCCGGCAGCTCGTCGAGGCCCGCGCGGATCCGGCCGCGGGTCATCGCTCGACCGCCCGGCGTACGACGCGCTCGAGCTCCGCGTCGAGCTCGTCCTCGGAGACCTCGTCGTCGACCATGGTGTGCGCGCTCAGCACGAAGCCGTGGGCCGCCAGCAGGAGGGCCCGCGACATGACGACCGGCGACCCGTCGCGGATGCTCCCGTCGGCCTGCCCCTCGCGGACCCGCCCGGCGGTCAGCTCCGCGATCGCCTGCTGGCTGCGGCCGCGACGGGTCAGCAGGTAGGGCAGCAGGAGCTCGGCGTCGAGCTCGACGATGCGGACGAACAGCTCGTTCTCGCGCAGGGCCCGCGTCGTCGCGACGACCTCCGCTACCAGGCGGTCGGCCGCGGTCGGGTGCCCCGGTAGCGCCTCGTCGGCCGCGACGACGGCCCGGGCGACCACCTCGCCCCACTCGCGGGTCATCAGGTCACCGAGCACGGCGGGCATGTCGGACCAGGCGCGGTAGATCGTCATCCGGCTGACACCGGCGCGCCGCGCGACCTCGGTGAGCGTCGTCCGCCGCCAGCCCACGTCGAGGATGCAGTCGCGCGCGGCATCGAGATACGCCGACTGCGGGTCGGGCGCCTCGTTGTGACGAAGTGACGTCATGTGTAACACTGTAACACGTGAGCCACCACCTCCCGGCAGAGATGCACCCGACCCGCTGGGGCGACCCGGACCGCGCCGCCGACCTGCCGGAGACCGCCCGCGGACTGGTGGAGCTGGTGTTCCCGGTCGCCGACCACCGGGTGGACGCCGACGCCCCGGTGACGCTGCCGCCGGTCGAGATGGGCGGCGCGGCGCTCCGAGAGCTGGCGGCTGTCGTCGGCGCCGACCACGTGCACACCGACGACGAGACCCGGCGGTCGCGCACCCGCGGCAAGTCCACGCCCGACCTCCTGCGCGCCCGCGCCGGCGATCTCACCGACGCGCCCGATGCCGTCGTCCGTCCGTCCGACGCCGACCAGGTGCAGGCGGTACTCGAGGTGGCGGGACGTCACCGGCTCGCCGTGGTCCCGTTCGGCGGCGGTACGTCGGTCACCGGCGGCCTCGTCGCCCGCCGCGAGGGGTACGCCGGCGTGCTCAGCCTCGATCTGGTCCGGATGAAGCGGCTGCTCGCCGTCGACCCGGTCTCGATGACCGCCACCCTCGAGCCCGGGCTCCGCGGTCCCGAGGCCGAGGCACTCCTGGCCGAGCACGGCATGACGCTCGGCCACTTCCCGCAGTCGTTCGAGTACGCCACCATCGGCGGCTTCGCGGCGACCCGCTCCAGCGGCCAGGCATCGGCGGGCTACGGCCGGTTCGACGCGCTGGTGACCGGCCTCGAGGTCGCCACACCGGCCGGCCGCGTGGCCCTCGGGCACGCGCCGGCCAGCGCCGCCGGACCCGATCTCCGCCAGCTGTTCCTCGGCTCCGAGGGGGCGCTCGGCGTGATCACGGCGGTGACCGTCCGGGTCCGGCCGCTGCCGGAGGAACGGGTCTACGAGGGCTGGCGCTGGTCGTCCTTCGACGCCGGGGCCGACGCGATCCGTCGGCTGGCCCAGGCCCAGCTGCTGCCGACCGTGCTGCGCCTCTCCGACGAGGCCGAGACGGCCATCAACCTGGCCGACCCGGACGCGGTCGGCGGGAGCGCGACCGGTGGGTGCCTGATGATCACCGGCTACGAGGGCACTGCCGCGGCGGTGACCGCGCGGCGTACCGCGGTGTCCGCGGTGCTCGCGGACCTCGGCGGCGAGAGCGTCGGCGAGGACCCCGGCCGAGCCTGGGCAGCAGGCCGCTACGGCGCGCCGTACCTCCGGGACTCGATGCTCGACGTGGGGGTGCTGGTCGAGACCCTCGAGACCGCGACGTACTGGTCGCGTCTGCGGCAGGTGTACGACGCGGTGTCGGCCGCGCTGCGGGGCTCGCTGGGTGACTCCGCGATCGTGCTGTGCCACCTGTCCCACGTCTACGAGACCGGAGCGTCGCTCTACTTCACGGTGGCGGCGGCCGAGGGTGAGGACCCGCTCGGCCGCTGGCACGCGGCCAAGGGCGCCGCGATGGACGCCATCGTGGCCGCCGGGGCCACGATCACCCACCACCACGCCGTCGGCACCGACCACCAGCCGTGGCTCGAGGCGGAGATCGGCCCGGTCGGCATCGCCCTGCTGCAGGCCGCCAAGGCCGCCGTCGACCCCGAGGGGATCCTCAACCCCGGCGTGCTGGTGCCCTCAGCGCGGGCTCGCTGACTCTCAGCCCTCGAAGGTCCACACCAGCAGCTGGGTCGGGACGGCCGCCGTCACCGACAGGCCCGACTCGCCCGCGATCTCGAAGGCGTCGCCCGACTTCAGCGGCTCGGCCAGGCTCGAGCGGGTCAGCGCACCGGTGACCACGAAGACGTAGACGAGCGGTTCGTCGGGCAGGTCCACGGTCTCGCCGGAGGCCAGGTCCGCGATCGCGAGGGTCGCGCCCGGGACGTCGAGGGCGAGCCCGGACTCGCCGGCCACCGGGACCAGCCCGGGGCGGCTCAGGTCGGGCGTCGCCGTCTGCCGCACCGGGTCGCCACCCGTGCTGCCGGGGCGCAGCCACATCTGGACGAAGCGGGTGGCCGCGTCGCCGGCGCGCTCGCTGTGGGTGGTGCCACGGCCGGCCCGGGTCACCGCCAGGCTGCCGGGAGGGAGCGTCGACGTACCCCCCTCGTCGCCGTGCACCAGCTCGCCGCTCACCACCCAGGTGACCAGGACGATGTCGGCGTGCTCGTGCGCGTCGTACCCCTGACCGCGGCCGAGGAGGTCGTCGTTGAGCGCGACCAGCGGCCCGAAGGACACGCGTTCGGGGTCGTAGGATGCGCCGAAGGAGAAGGAGTGCCGGGTCTGGTGTCCTTGCTCACGAGTCAAGAACCGGTCCAAAGCCCGACGAACGGTGACGGTCACCTACAGAATGATCCCCGTGCCTCACCCCTTGCTTCCACCGGGCTTCCGGTTCGGTGCCAGCACTGCGTCGTACCAGATCGAGGGGGCGGCGGCCGAGGACGGCAAGGGACCCAGCATCTGGGACACGTTCTCCCACCAGCCGGGGACCATCGCCGACGGCTCCACCGGCGATGTCGCGTGCGACCACTACCACCGGCTCGACGAGGACCTCGACCTGATGGCGCGCCTCGGGCTGGGTGGCTACCGCTTCTCCATCTCGTGGCCGCGGGTGCAGCCGGAGGGCTCGGGGCCGGCGAACTCGAAGGGGCTGGACTTCTACGAGCGCCTGGTCGACGGGCTGCTCGTGCGGGGCATCCAGCCGATGGCGACCCTCTACCACTGGGACCTGCCGCAGGCGCTCGAGGACGAGGGCGGCTGGCTGAACCGTGACACCGTCGACCGGTTCGCGGAGTACGCCGGGCTGGTCGCCGAGCGACTGGCCGACCGCGTCGAGCACTGGATCCCGGTGAACGAGCCGAACGTGGTGACGATGCTGGGGTACGGCGTCGGCACCCACGCTCCGGGACGCGCCCTGCTGTTCGACGGGCTACCGGTCGCCCACCACCTGCTGCTGGGGCACGGCCGCGCATCCATCGCACTGCGCGCGGCAGGGGCGGGCAGCGTGGGCTGCGCCAACAACCACGCGCCGATCTGGCCGGCCAGCGACGACGAGGCCGACGTCGGAGCGTCGAAGCTCTTCGACGCACTGTGGAACGGGATGTTCGCCGAGCCGATGCTCTTCGGGCGCTACCCCCACGACCTGCTGCCGTTGGTCGACCCCGTCATCCATGCCGGCGACATGGCGACGATCCGGCAGCCGCTCGACTTCTACGGCGTCAACTACTACAACCCGATCCGGATCGCGGCCGCCGAGGAGGACTCCCCGGTGCCGTTCCAGCAGCTCACCATCGTGGGCTACCCGGTCACCGACTTCGGCCGGCCCGTCGTCCCGGACTCCCTGCGCGAGTGGCTGATCACGCTGCGGGCGCGCTACCGCGCCGCGCTACCGCCGATCATCATCACCGAGTCGGGCTGCTCCTATGCCACCGGGCCCGACGCGAACGGCGTCGTCGACGACCAGGACCGGATCGACTACCTCGACGCGCATCTGCGTGCGGTCGCGGTCGCGGTGCGTGCCGGGGTCGACGTACGCGGCTACTACACGTGGTCGCTGATGGACAACTTCGAGTGGGCCGAGGGCTACACCCAGCGCTTCGGTCTGGTGTACGTCGACTACGACACCCAGGCGCGGACCCCGAAGCGGTCCTTCGAGTGGTACGCCGAGACGATCAGGAGCCAGCCACCCGACAACTGAGGACCCCAGCCTCAGTGGCGGCCGAGGGCGCGGGCGGTCCAGCCGGCCGAGCGCCAGGCATCGAGATCGAGGACGTTGCGGCCGTCGAAGAGCTGGGGACGGTGGACGACGCCGTCGAGGTCGGCCGGGGTGATCGTGCGGAACTCCTGCCACTCGGTCAGGTGCAGGACCAGGTCGGCGTCGCGGCAGGCCTCGATCGCCGACTCGGCGTAGTCGAGGGTCGGGAACATCACGCGGGCGGTGTCGTTGGCTCGTGGGTCATAGACCTGGACCAGGGCGCCCCGCAAGGAGAGACCGCCCGCGATCGAGAGCGCGGGCGAGTCGCGGACGTCGTCGCTGTCGGGCTTGAACGCCGCACCCCAGACCGCGATCCGGGCTCCGGCCAGGTCTCCGCCCACCATCGCCTGAGAGACGTTGACGACGCGCTCGCGCTGCCGCTGGTTCACGTCGTCGACGTGGCGGAGGAACGACATCGCGTCCTCGACCCCGAGCTCGCCCGCCCGGTGCACGAAGGCTCGGATGTCCTTCGGGAGACAGCCGCCGCCGAAGCCGATCCCTGCCTGGAGGAAGCGGCGGCCGATGCGCGCGTCGTACCCGAGGGAGTCGGCGAGGTCGACGACGTCGGCGCCGGTGACCTCGCAGACCTCGGCCATGGCGTTGATGAAGGAGATCTTCGTGGCCAGGAAGGCGTTCGCTGCCACCTTGACCAGCTCGGCAGTCGCGTAGTCGGTGACCACGACGGGGGTGCCGGCGTCGATCATCGGCCCGTAGAACTCGCGCAGCACCTTCTCGGCGCGGCCGTCGGCGACACCGAGCACGATCCGATCGGGGTGCATGGAGTCCTCGACCGCGAAGCCTTCGCGCAGGAACTCGGGGTTCCACGCCAGCAAGGCCTCGTCGCCGACGGGTGAGACGTCGGCCAGGACTCGCGCCATCCGAGCCGCGGTGCCGACCGGCACCGTGGACTTGCCGACGACGACCGACGGTCGGGTCAGGTGGGCCGCGAGCCCCTCGATCGCGCCCTCGACCTGCCTGAGGTCTGCCGCGAGGCTCTCGGCCATCTGGGGCGTGCCCACACAGAGGAAGTGCAGGTCCCCGAAGTCGGCGATCTCCGCGAAGGAGTCGGTGAACCGCAGGCGACCGGAGGCGACGTGCCGCGACAGCAGGTCGGAGAGGCCGGGCTCGTAGATCGGGACCCGCCCCTCGGTCAGCTCCTTCCGCTTGACCGGGTCGCTCTCGATGCCGAGGACCTCGTGGCCGAGCTCTGCCATGGCGGCGGCGTGGGTGGCCCCGAGGTAGCCACAACCGATGACGGTGATCCGCATGGGCGGCAGTCTAGGAGACGGCCTCGGCCGAGGCGCACGGTTGCAGCCAGATACCCCCAGGGGGTACCGTCTCGCCCATGACCGACAGCTGGCGGATGGCGATCACCGCGACCCGGCACTGCCTGACCGGCTGCGCGATCGGCGAGATCCTGGGCATGGTGCTCAGCACCTGGTGGGGCTGGGGCAATGCGGCGAACGTCGCCCTCTCCGTGGTCCTCGCCTTCTTCTTCGGCTATCTGCTGACCTACACCGGCGTACGACGCGCAGGCGCCGACAGCCGCACCGCCGCCCGGGCCGCGATCGCCAGCGACACCGTCTCGATCCTCACCATGGAGATCGTCGACAACGTGTTCCTGCTGCTCGTCCCGGGCGCGATGGCGGCCACCCTGTCCACCCCGCTCTTCTGGTGGTCCCTGGCGGCGTCGCTGGCCGTCGCGTTCGTCGCAGCAGTGCCGGTGAACCACTGGCTGATGGAGCGCGGCAAGGGTCACGCGGTGGTCCACCGGTTCCACGAGGAGCACGTGGGTCACCACTGAGTGGGGAGTACCCGTATTCTCGGCGCCATGCGCATGCCTCTCACGGCTGCCGTCCTCGCTCCGCTCATGCTTCTCGCGCTCGGGTGCGCGCCGCAGGCCAGCTCGACGGCGACCGATCCCAACGCCAGCAGCTCCCAGACCGCCGCCGAGTGCGCCCAGGGCAAGACCATGGACGAGGGGGTCCTGACGGTCGGCACCGACTCGCCGGCGTTCGACCCGTGGTTCCAGAACAACGACCCGACCAACGGCAAGGGCTTCGAGTCCGCCGTCGCGTACGAGGTCGCGAAGCGGCTCGGCTTCGACAAGCCCGCCGTGACCTGGACCAAGGTGCCGTTCAACTCGTCGTACGCACCGGGTCCGAAGCACTTCGACTTCGACATCAACCAGATCTCGATCACGCCCGCCCGCGCCAAGGTCGTCGACTTCTCCGACGGGTACTACACCGCGGCGCAGGCCGTGATCGCGCTCAAGGACTCACCCGCTGCGAAGGCCACGACGCTCGCGGACCTCCAGGACCTCAAGCTCGGCGCCCAGACCGGCACCACGTCGTTGACGGCGATCCGCGACGACATCCAGCCCACGTCCGAGCCCCTGGTCTTCCAGAGCACCAACGTCGCGAAGCAGGCGTTGCTCAACGGCCAGGTGGACGCCATCGTCGCCGACCTGCCGACCGCGTTCTTCATCACGGCGGTGCAGATCCCGTCCGCCACCATCGTCGGACAGTTCCAGCAGCAGACCGGCAGCCCGGAGCAGTTCGGGATGCTCTTCCAGAAGGACAACCCGCTGGTCGGTTGCGTCAACCAGGCGCTGGCCGCCATGAAGAGCGACGGCACGCTCGACGCGATCGAGAAGAAGTGGCTGAGCCAGACCGTGAACGTGCCCGTCCTGCAGTGAGCGACGCCGAGGCCTGGCAGCCGAGCGCACGCGAGCAGGAGCGGCAGTCCGTACGCCAGTCCCTGCGGCGCCGGGCGATCCTGGTCTCGACCGTCGCGACCGTGGTCGTGCTCGGTGGTCTCGTCCTGGTCACCGTCACCTCGCCGGGCTGGGCCACCGTCAAGGCGACGTTCTTCTCGTGGCCCGACGCGCAGGCCTCCTTCCCGTCGATCTGGCACGCCTTCTGGACCTACAACGTCAAGCTCTTCCTGCTCGGCGAGGTGCTGATCCTCCCGCTGGCGCTGCTGGTCGCGATCGCGCGGCAGTCGCGTGCCCCCGCCCTGCTGCCGTTGCGGATCATCGCGGTGGCCTACACCGATCTCTTCCGCGGGATCCCGACCATCCTGCTGGTGTTCATGCTCGGGTTCGGGATGCCGGCCCTGGGGCTCCAGGGCGTGCCCAGCTCGCTGTTCTTCTGGGGGCTGGTGGCACTCGTGCTGTCCTACGGCGCCTACGTCGCCGAGGTGATCCGTGCCGGCATCGAGTCGATCCACCCGTCCCAGCTCGCCAGTGCCGACGCCCTCGGCCTGTCACGCACCCAGGCGATGCGCCACGTCGTCGTCCCCCAGGGCGTCCGGCGCGTCATCCCGCCGCTGCTCAACGACTTCATCAGCCTCCAGAAGGACACCGCCCTGGTCGGGGTGATCGGGGTCTTCGACGCTCTCTTCGCGGCGCAGGACTACGCCAACTTCCAGTTCAACTTCACGCCGTACGTCGTGGTCGCGTGCTACTTCATCGTGCTGACGGTCCCGCTGGCCCGGTTCACCGACCATCTGCAGCACCGCGCGATGGAGCGCGAGAGGCAGGGCGCGCGATGAGCGACGCGCTGCTGGAGGTGACCGACCTGCGCAAGTCCTACGGCGACAAGGTCGTGCTCCACGACATCGGCCTGACCGTCTCGGCGCACGACGTGGTGTGCCTGATCGGGTCGTCCGGCTCGGGCAAGTCGACCCTGCTGCGCTGCCTCAACCTGCTGGAGGACATCGACGACGGGGTGATCGAGTTCGAGGGCCGGGAGATCTCCGATCCTCGCGTCGACCGGCGCGAGGTGCGCCGCCGCATCGGGATGGTCTTCCAGGCCTACAACCTCTTCCCCCACCTGACCGTGCTCGACAACTGCACCCTGGCGCCACGCCGGGTGCACGGCGTACCGAAGGGCGAGGCGGAGCAGCGCGCCCGCGACCTGCTCGCGTCGTTCGGCCTGGCCGACCAGGCCGACAAGCACCCGGACCGGATGTCCGGCGGCCAGCAGCAGCGCGCCGCGCTGGTCCGCGCGCTGTGCACCCAGCCCACGCTGCTGCTCCTCGACGAGATCACCGCCGCCCTCGATCCCGAGCTGGTCGGGGACGTGCTGACCATCGTCCGCGACCTGGCCGAGCGCGGCACCACGATGATCCTGGCGACCCACGAGATGAGCTTCGCCCGCGACATCGCGACCTCGGTCTGCTTCCTCGACCAGGGGCGGATCCTCGAGCAGGGCCCGCCGGCCGAGATCTTCAGCAACCCGCGCGAGGAGCGCACGCGCCAGTTCCTGGCCCGCGTGCTGGCCTGAGCGATCGGCCGCGAGGATCGGCTGAGAGGATCGGCGTATGACGATCGAGCTCGGCCGGGGCACGGGTCCGCTGCGCGGTGTACGGGTCGTCGAGCTGGCCGGGATCGGCCCGGGACCACACGCCGCGATGATCCTGGCCGACCTGGGGGCCGACGTGATCCGCATCGACCGGCCCGGCGGCCAGGCGCTCACCGGAGGCCCGTCCGACCTGCTCAACCGTGGCCGACCGAGCGTCGCTCTCGACCTCAAGCGCCCGGACGGCGTGGCAACCGTCCTCGACCTGGTCGAGTCCTCCGACGTGCTGCTCGAGGGACTTCGCCCCGGTACGACGGAGCGGCTCGGTCTGGGTCCGGACGCGTGCCTGGCCCGCAACCCGCGTCTGGTCTACGGCCGGATGACCGGCTGGGGCCAGGACGGTCCCCTCGCGCAGACCGCCGGCCACGACCTCGGCTACATCGCGATCACCGGCGCGCTCTTCGCGATGGGTCAGGACCGCGATCGCCCACACTTCCCGAGCAACCTGGTCGGTGACTTCGGCGGTGGGTCGACGTACCTCGTGATCGGCGTCCTCGCCGCCCTGCTCGAGTCCCGCCTCTCCGGCGAGGGGCAGGTGGTCGACGCCGCGATCGTCGACGGCACCGCCCACCTCAACGCGATGGCGACCGGCTTCCTGGCGAGCGGGCTGTTCCGCGAGCAGCGCGCGGCCAACCTCCTCGACGGCGGCGCCCCGTTCTACGACGTGTACGAGACCGCAGACGGCCGGCATCTCGCGGTGGGATCCCTCGAGCCGAAGTTCTACGACGACCTGGTCCGGCTGCTCGGCATCGCCGACACCGCTCCCGACCGCAACGACCCCACGAACCATCCCGAGCTCCGCCGCCTCATCGGCGACACGATCCGGCAGCGGACGCAAGCGGACTGGACGGCCGTCTTCGAGGGCTCGGACGCCTGCGTCGCGCCGGTGCTGCCGATGACCGAGGCGTTCGAGCACCCGCACCTGGTCGCCCGCGGCACCTTCGTCGACCGGGACGGCATGACCCAACCCGCACCGGCGCCGCGCTTCTCCCGCACCGCCTCGACCCTGACGACCCCGCCGCCCGCGAGGGCCGGCCAGGACACCCGCGAGGCGCTGCTCGCCTGGGGGATCGCGGACGTCGACGCCCTGCTCGCCTCCGGCGCCGCGGCCGAGGCGTGAGCTGGTGACCGATCCGTCGACCCAGGTCGACGTCCTCATCATCGGGGCCGGGCTCTCGGGGATCGGTGCGGCTGCCCACCTGACCCGGACCCTCCCGCGCACGTCGTACACCGTGCTGGAGGCGCGCGCGGTCAGCGGCGGCACCTGGGACCTCTTCCGGTATCCCGGCGTCCGCTCCGACTCCGACATGTACACGATGGGCTTTCGCTTCAAGCCCTGGCTCGACGAGGAGTCGCTCGGCTCCGGCGAGCGGATCCTGGACTACCTGCGTGAGACCGCGCGCGAGTACGACGTCGAGTCGCACATCCGCTACGACCACCGGGTGGTCCGCGCGACCTGGGACAGCGCCGCCGCGCGCTGGACGGTCGAGGCCGAGCACCACGGCGAGACGGTCACCGTCACCGCGGGCTTCCTGTGGAGCTGCCGCGGCTACTACGACTACGAGCGCGGCCACGAGCCCGAGTTCGCCGGGGCCGAGGAGTTCCGCGGCCCGATCGTGCATCCCCAGCACTGGCCGGCCGACCTCGACTGGTCCGGCAAGAACGTCGTGGTGATCGGCAGCGGGGCGACCGCGGTGACGCTGGTGCCGGCGATGGCACCCGACGCCGCGCACGTGACGATGCTGCAGCGCTCCCCGTCGTACGTGATGAGCCTGGCCGGCCGGGACCCGGTCGCGCTGGCGATCCGCAAGCGGCTCCCGACGCGCGCGGCCCACACGATCGTCCGGTGGAAGAACATCCTCAGCACCGCCGCCTTCTACCGGATCTCGCGGCGCCGCCCGGCCGTCGTGCGCCGTCTCGTGCGCAAGCAGAACGTCGCCCTGCTCCCTGAGGGGTACGACGTCGACACCCACTTCGCGCCGAGCTACGACCCGTGGGACCAGCGGATGTGCTTCGTGCCCGACGGTGACCTGTTCAAGGCAGTGCGCCGCGGCGACGCGGAGGTGGTGACGTCCACGATCGAGCGGTTCGACGCCGACGGCATCGTGCTCACCGGCGGCCGACACCTCGACGCGGACGTCATCGTCACCGCGACCGGGCTGAGGCTCTCGCCGTTCGGCGGGATCGAGCTCGTCGTCGACGGCGACAAGGTGGACCCGTCCCACACGATGGCCTACCAGGCCCTCATGCTCACCGGCGTCCCGAACTTCGTCTTCACCGTCGGCTACACCAACGCGTCGTGGACCCTCAAGGTCGATCTCGTGGCCGAGTTCACCTGCCGGCTGCTCGCCCACCTGGCCGCCCACGGCTACCGGAGCGTCGTTCCCGTGCGAGACCCGTCCGTCGACGAGCTCCCCTTCATGGACTTCACGTCGGGCTACGTGCTCCGTGCCCTCGACCAGCTCCCGCGGCAGGGCGACCGCGAGCCGTGGCGGCTGCGACAGAGCTACCTCCGCGACCGGCGCACGATTCGCCACGCGGAGCTGGAGGACGGTGTGCTCCGCTTCACCTGAGCGTCACCCCTCGGGGGGTGCTCCCGTGCCGCAACGCCTGCTTGTGTGGAGGGGTACCCAACCAAGGGAGAACCGTCATGGGGATGGACGACAAGGCCGGCAACGAGGCCACCGATCTCAAGGGCAAGGCCAAGGAGTCGGCGGGCAAGGTGACCGGCAACGAGAGTCTGGAGTCCGAAGGCAAGGCCGACCAGGGCGAGGCCAAGGTCAAGAAGGCCGGCCAGCACGTCAAGGACGCGGCCAAGGACGTCAAGGACACGTTCAAGAGCTGAGGACCACACGACGTCCGGAGGGGTTCCGCCCGGTGGCGGAGCCCCTCCGGCGGCTCCGGTGGGGTCGGCCGCGTGTCCTCCCGCCCGTAGGGTTGCCGTCGTGAGGGGTGCCGTCGGCCGGACCGTACGGCGGTCACTGTGGGACCAGGTGCCCCGCGACCATCGCGAGACCACCGGAGCCCTGCGTCGACGGCAGGCCGTCACCTTCACGTTCCTCGTGGTCGGGGCGCTCGTCCTCTCCTTCTCGCTGCGGATCGACCCCGGCAACGACTGGTTCTACCCGGCCACGCTGGGGCTCGCCCTGGTCTGGACGGTCGGCGCCTTCGCGTCCGGCCCGCTCCACCTCGGCCGCGCGTGGCGGGGGGAGCAGGGGGACCAGGGTCGGCGGCCGGTCCTGATGCCCGTCGTGTACGCCGTCGCGCTGGCGGGGTTCTTCGCCATCGGCGGTCTGGTGATCCGCCAGATCCCGGCGCTCGACGCACAGGTGCGCCACGTGATCGACCACGCGGACCAGGGCTCGGTCCCGTTGCTCCTGGTCATCACCGCGCTCAACGGCGTGGCCGAGGAGCTCTTCTTCCGCGGGGCGTTGTACGCGGCCACGCCCCGCTACCCGGTCCTGGTGACCACGCTCGCCTACGGAGCCGTGACCCTGGCCACCGGCAACGTGATGCTCGCGTTCGCCGGCCTGCTCCTCGGCGCCCTCGTCGGTCTCGAGCGCCGCGCCACCGGTGGCATCCTGGCGCCGATCATCACCCACGTGGTCTGGTCGGCCGCGATGCTGTTCCTGCTCCCGGCCCTTTTCGGCTGAGCTGGGACTCACTCCTCCAGCGCGCGGCGGACGGCCTCGTCGTAGGCGACGGGCTCCCCCGGGACGAGATCGCGGATCGCGTGGTCGGTGACCAGCACCTCGGTGCCCATCGAGTCGATCAGGTTGCGGCCGGTCGTGACGTCGACGTCGGTGACCAGGGCCAGCCAGTACGACGACAACCGCGGCGTCAGCACGGGCACCTTCACGATCGGCACCCGCCGCCCGTCCATCACCTCGGAGCCGATCTGGAGCATCTCGAGGTAGCTGAGCTGGTCGGGGCCACCGACCTCGAAGATCCTGCCGAACGCCTCGGGGCGGTCGGCCACCCCGACCAGGTAGCGGATCACGTCGTCGACGGCGATGGGCTGGGTGCGGGTCGCGACCCACCTCGGCACGACCATCGCCGGGAGGTTCTTCACCAGCTGCCGGGTGAGCTCCCAGGAGACCCCGCCCGCGCCGACCACGATCGCGGCCCGCAGGACGGTGACAGGCACCCCCGCCTCGCCGAGCAGCCCCTCGACCTCGCGGCGCGAGCGGAGGTGGGCAGAGAGCTTCTCGTCGTCGGCTCCGAGGCCACCGAGGTAGACGATCTGGCGAACCCCCGCGTCGGCGGCCGCGCGGCCGAAGGCGCGCGCGGCGGCGGCGTCGCGCTTCTCGAAGTCGGCACTGTCGAGGGAGTGCACGAGGTAGTAGGCGATGTCGATGCCCTCGAGTGCCGTCGGCAGCGTGTCGGGGTCGTTGACGTCCGCTCCCACGGCGGTGCCGGGGCCGTCGTACGCCTCGGGACGGCGGGTGAGCGCCCGGACCTCGTGGCCCGCGTCGAGGAGAGCCGGAACCAGCCGGCGGCCGATGAAGCCGGTGGCGCCGGTGACGAGGATGTGGGGAGGGGTCACGGGCCTCGTCGTACCCCTCGGCTGCTGATCGACACCGGTCACCGGCTCCGTTTGGCGATGTTGGCGCGCCGGGTCTCGTCCATGCCCGCTTCGTAGGCCTGCACGAGGGAGGCGATCGACAGCGGCTTGAGCCGCTCGACGACCTCCTGGATCCGCTCGGGGGAGACGCCCTGCTCCTTGTACACCGGCCAGACCTTGGCCCGGAACAGCTCGTACAGCTCCTCTGCGATCGCCCGGCCGTGGGCGGCGTACACCTCCGCCGCGGCGCGGGCCGCCTCGATCGGGTAGCCGAGGTCGAGCAGGCCGAGGCCCACCCCGAGCTGCGACATGGACACCTGGAACCGACCGCGCCCACAGGGCCGTACGACGCCCAGTGCCTCGAGCGTCTCGAGCGCGGCGGTGTCGAGGGCGCGACCGGTGCGGAGTTCGAGCTCGGCCCGGGACAGCTCCTCCCAGGAGTCCGCCATCCACGGCGCGAGCATGGTGCGGTGCAGCGCGATGTCCTCGGCCGAGGCGTCCGCGGGGATGCCTGCGACGTACCGCTCGATCGCCGAGAGCGTGAAGCCGTGCCCCTGGAGCTCCTGCACCAGCTGCAGCCGAGCCACGTGGTCACCGGTGTAGTAGCCGCTCCGCCCGCGCCGCAACGGCGGCGGCACCAGGCCCTTGGTCGTGTAGAAGCGGATGTTGCGCACGCTCATCCCGACCCGCTCGGTGAGCTCGTCGAGCGTCAGCAGCGTGACCGGTTCCACAACCCCGTCCTCCTTGACGACCATGACAGTAAGAGTGTCACAATCGGAGACATGGCTCCATCACCCCCGCAAGCATTCGTCTACGACCACCTCCGTACGCCGCGCGGCAAGGGCAAGGCGGTCGGTGGCCTGCACGAGGTGAAGCCGGTCGACCTGATGGTCGGGCTGCTCGACGAGGTGCAGGTCCGCAACCCCTCGCTCGACGTGAACCGCGTCGACGACGTCGTGCTGGGCGTGGTCTCCCCGATCGGTGAGCAGGGTGGCGACATCGCCAAGACCGCCGCCCTCGCGGCGGGCTACCCCGAGACCGTCGCCGGCGTGCAGCTGAACCGGTTCTGTGCGTCGGGCCTCGAGGCCGTCAACCAGGCAGCCGCCCGGATCCGCAGCGGCTTCGAGGACCTGATCCTCGCCGGTGGCGTCGAGTCGATGAGCCGGGTGCCGATGGGCTCGGACGGCGGAGCCTGGGCGATGGACCCCGCGACCGCTCTGACCACCGGCTTCGTGCCGCAGGGCATCGGCGCCGATCTGATCGCGACCCTCGAGGGCTGGACCCGCGAGGACGTCGACGCCTACGCCGCTGAGTCGCACCACCGGGCCGCCAAGGCCTGGGCCAACGGCTACTTCGCCGAGGCCGTCGTACCGGTCAAGGACCTCAACGGCCTGACCGTGCTCGAGCACGACGAGCTGATCCGGCCGGACACCTCGGTCGAGGGCCTGGCCGGCCTGAAGCCGAGCTTCGAGTCCATCGGCCGCGACGCCGGCTTCGACGACGTGGCCCTGGAGAAGTACCACTGGGTCGAGCGGATCAACCACGTGCACCACGCCGGCAACTCCTCCGGGATCGTCGATGGTGCGGCGCTGGTGGCGATCGGCTCCGAGGAGGTCGGGCAGGAGCTCGGCCTCACCCCGCGCGCCCGGATCGTGATGACCGCCGTCTCCGGCGCCGACCCGACGATCATGTTGACCGGCCCCGCGCCCGCCGCCCGCAAGGCGCTGGCGAAGGCCGGTCTCGACGTCGACGACATCGACCTGTGGGAGATGAACGAGGCCTTCGCCGCCGTCGCCATGCGCTTCATGAAGGACATGGGGATCACCCACGACGTCACCAACGTCAACGGCGGCGCCATCGCGATGGGCCACCCGCTCGGTGCCACCGGCGCGATGCTCCTCGGCACCCTCGTCGACGAGCTCCATCGCCGCGACCTGCGGCGTGGCCTGGCCACGCTCTGCATCGGCGGCGGCATGGGGATCGCGACCGTGGTCGAGGTCGTGTGACCGAGGGACGGGGTCACACCACCTCGAGCCAGGTCATGGGTGGTCGAGCAGCGACCGCCGACCGAGCTTGCGAGGTCGCGACGGAGCGTGTCGAGACCCGGGTGACACCCGAGCGAACTGAACCACACGACATCGAGCACAGAAGGACTGATCACAGATGACCGACATGGTCTCGACAAGCTCGACCGACGAGGGTCGCTCGACCGACGAGGGTCGCTCGACCGACGAGGGTCGCCCGACCGACGAGGGTCGCCCGACTGACGAAGCCACGGCGGTGCGCTACCAGCGCGACGCCGACGGCATCGTCACCCTCACCCTCGACGACCCGACCGCCAGCGCGAACACGATGACCGAGCTCTACCGCGACTCGATGGCCGCCGCCGTACGCCGGCTCGCCGACGAGGTGGACGACGTCACGGGTGTGATCGTGGCGAGCGCCAAGAAGACCTTCTTCGCCGGTGCCAACCTGGGCCTGATGCTCCAGGCGACGCCGGAGGACGCGCCGTCGCTGTTCGCGAACATCGAGGCGACCAAGGGCGACCTGCGTCGGCTCGAGACCTACCCGCGGCCCGTGGTCGCGGCGATCAACGGCGCCGCGCTCGGCGGTGGCTTCGAGATCGCCCTGGCCTGCAACCACCGGATCGTCGTCGACGACCCCTCCGCCCTGGTCGGGCTGCCCGAGGCGACCCTCGGCCTGCTCCCGGGTGGCGGCGGCGTGACCCGCATCGTCCGGATGCTCGGCCTGCAGGCGGGGCTGATGGACGTGCTGCTCCAGGGCACCAGGTTCAAGCCGGCCGACGCGCTCGCCAAGGGTCTGGTCGACGAGGTCGTGGCATCGCGGGACGACCTGCTGCCGGCCGCGAAGGCGTGGATCCTCGAGCATCGCGACGACGCCGAGGCCGCCAGCAACCCCTGGGACCGCCCGGGCTACCGGATGCCAGGCGGCACCCCGCAGACGCCGAAGCTCGCGGCGTTCCTCCCGGCGTTCCCTGCGCTGCTCCGCCAGCAGACCAAGGGCGCGGTCTACCCCGCCCAGCGCGCGATCCTGTCGGCGGCGGTGGAGGGAGCGAGCGTCGACGTGGACACCGCCAGCCGGGTCGAGAGCAGGTATCTGACCAAGCTCCTGGTCGGTCAGAACTTCAAGAACATGACGCAGGCGTTCTTCTTCGACCTGCAGGCGATCAACGCGGGCAAGTTCCGTCCCGAGGGAGTCGAGAAGTTCCAGGCGACCAAGGTCGCCGTCCTCGGCGCCGGGATGATGGGCGCCGGCATCGCCTACTCGTGCGCCCGCGCCGGGATGCAGGTCGTGCTCAAGGACGTCTCCGCCGAGGCCGCCGCCCGGGGGAAGGCCTACAGCGAGAAGCTCAACGCCAAGGCGGTCGACCGCGGCCGGCTGACCGCTGCGAGGTCCGAGGAGATGCTGGCCCGGATCACGACGACGGCCGACCCCGCCGACCTGGCCGGATGCGACCTCGTCATCGAGGCGGTCTTCGAGGACCCGAGCCTCAAGCAGCAGGTGTTCGCCGAGATCGCGGACCACGTGAACCCCGACGCGCTGCTGTGCTCCAACACCTCGACCCTGCCGATCACCGAGCTCGCGACGGGCGTGGACCGGCCTGCGGACTTCATCGGCCTGCACTTCTTCAGCCCCGTCGACAAGATGCCGCTCGTCGAGATCATCAGGGGCGAGCAGACCTCCGACGAGGCGCTCGCCAAGGCCTACGACGTCGTCCTGCAGATCCGCAAGACGCCGATCGTGGTCAACGACAGCCGTGGCTTCTACACCTCGCGGGTGATCGGCACGATGGTGAACGAGGGGCTGGCGATGCTCGCGGAGGGCGTGCACCCGATGTCGCTCGAGCGCGCCGCCACCCAGGACGGGTACCCCGTCGGCACCCTGCAGCTCTCCGACGAGCTGAACATGGAGCTGATGGCCAAGATCGCCAAGGCGGCCCAGGATGCGGCCGAGCGCGACGGCACGCCGTACGACGAGCACCCCGGTGGCGCGGTCGTCGCGAAGATGATCGAGCTCGGCCGCCCGTCGCGGCTCAAGGGCGCCGGCTTCTACGAGTACGTGGACGGTAAGCGTCAGGGGTTGTGGCCGGGCCTGGCCGAGGTGTTCCCGCCCGCGGCCGAGCAGCCGCCGTTCGCCGACGTGAAGGACCGGATGCTCTTCGCCGAGGCACTCGAGACCGCGACGTGCTTCGAGGAGGGCGTCATCGAGTCGTCCGCCGCGGCCAACATCGGCTCGATCATGGGCATCGGCTTCCCGCCGAACACCGGCGGCGCGGCCCAGTTCATGACGGGGTACGAAGGGGCCGATGGACGGATCGGTCTCGCGGCGTTCCTGGACCGCGCGGACGAGCTCGCCGAGCGGTACGGCGATCGGTTCCGCCCCACGGCGTACCTGCGCGATCTCGCGGCGAAGGGCGAGGGCTTCCCCGCCTGAGCTGTCTGGTTCCGCTCACGTGCGCCTCGATCGGCGCTGTGGACAACGGGCCGGAGAGTCAGCCCGGGATGACTCTCCGGATGTACCACTCGGTGCCGAGCAACCTCGCCCGGGCCTCCGGTGTCAGTCCGGCCACGAGTCCTGGTAGAGCTCCCCGCTCCACCTCGCTGCGATGGGCCAGGATCGCGGCGACCTTCTGGTCGAGCCAGGGCGTGACGTCGAGGCGTGTGGTGACGTGTTCGTCCGGTACGGCGTACACGGCTTTGCGCGCGCCGATGACGTCGGTCAGTGCCGGCAGGGCTGAGTGCGGATGAGTGGCCAGGTAGAGGCTGGATGGGCGCCACGGCTCGCCCGCCTCCGGGTAGAGCTGCTCGAGGCCGGCCGCCTCGGCTGCCAGCACGGTCACGCGGTGGGTCTGCACGTGGTCCGGATGGCCGGTCAGGCCGCCGTACGCGTCATGCGTGACCACGATCTCCGGTCGGAGCTCGCGGAGATGAACGACCAACCGCCGTACGGCCTCGTCGAGCGACGCCTCACACCAGCGCGGGCAGCCGGGGGCCGACTCGGGGGCGCGAGCGTCGGCGTAGCCGAGCAGCCGCGGTTCGTCGGCCCCCAGGATCCGCAGCGCCTCGGCCAGCTCAGCGGCACGGCATGTGTCCGCGGCCCAGGTCGCCGTGACGACAGCGGTCCTCGCGCCCGCTGCCGCGTGACGGGCGAGCAGGCCGCCCGCCGACAACGACTCGTCGTCGGGATGGGCGAACACGGCGAGCAGGCTCTCGGCCAAGATCGGCCACCTTCGCTGGCAGGAGGTCGGGCGAAGCGGGATCCAGTCAACCAGCCCACCGACGGGAACCGGGGCAGGATGGTCGCGTGGAGACTCTGGACAGCACGCAGGTGTACGCCAACTCGTGGATGGCGGTCCGGGAGGACACGGTCCGACGCCCCGACGGATCGACCGGCCTGTACGGCGTGGTGGACAGCCCCGACATCGCGCTGGTCATCCCGACCGACGGTGTCCGGGTCCATCTCGTCGAGCAGTACCGGTACCCGGTCGCCGGCCGGCGCTGGGAGTTCCCCTCCGGCAGCGCCGACGAGAAGCAGGATGTCGACGCCGCAGGACTCGCCGCACGCGAGCTGCGGGAGGAGACGGGACTCCGTGCCGGCCGGCTGACTCCGCTCGGCACCCTCGACGTCGCGCCGGGCATGCTGAGCCAGCAGTGCAGGGTGTTCCTGGCCACCGATCTGATGTACGGCGAGCCGCACCGTGAGCTGGCGGAGCAGGACATGCGATCGGCCTGGTTCAGCCGAGCCGACGTCGAGCGGATGATCGTCGACGGCACGATGACCGACGCGAAGTCCGCCGCGGCGTACGCACTCCTGCTGCTGCACGAGCGGGCGTCTTCCGCCTGACGGGCCGACCTTCGTCGGCGACCGCGCGAGAGACCGACTTTCTCGACGTTCCCAGGGCGAAGTCGCCCGGTCGCTGCGAGACTTTGCGGGTGAGTGAGCCCGTCGTCGACGTCCGAGGCCTGCACGTGCGCTTCGGCGAGGTGGAGGCGGTCGCCGGCATCGACGTCCAGGCGTACGCCGGACAGGCCACCGCCCTGCTCGGGCGCAACGGCGCCGGCAAGTCCACCACCATGCGCGTGCTCGCGGGCGTCGTCCCGCCGACCGAGGGCACGGTCACCGTGGCGGGCCACGACATCCGCACCGAGACCCTCACGGTCAAGCAGCTCACCGGCTACTGCCCCGACGTGGGCGGCCTGGTGCCGCGTGCCACCCCGTGGGAGCACCTCCAGCTCAGCGCACGCCTGCGCCGGATGACCGACTGGGAGGAACGCGCCCGCGACCTGCTCGAGCGCTTCGAGCTCGGCGACGTGATGAACCGTGTGACCGGCGGCTTCTCCCACGGCATGGGCCGGCGGCTCTCGGTGGTGCTGGCCTCGATGCACGAACCGCAGGTGCTGCTGCTCGACGAGCCGTTCGACGGCGTCGACCCGATCGGGGTCGAGGCGACCTTCGAGGTGATCGCCGACGCTCGCGCGCGGGGCGCCACGATCCTGCTGTCCACCCATCTGCGTGATCTCGCCATCCAGGCCTGCGGGTCGGTCCTCGTCATGCGCGGCGGGGCGCAGGTCGCCTCGGTCGACGCCGAGGAGATGGCGGGCGAGGAGGGCGCACGTGCCTACCGCGCGCTCCTCGACTGAGGCCACGCCGCCGGCGTATCCCTCTCCGAGCACCTTCGCTGCCGCACGCCGCGCGGTGCAGGACGTAGGGATCCTGTTCCGCTTCCGTGCGCAGGCCGTACGGCGTCGGCACCTGACCCGCTCCCTGGTGGCCTCGTTCGTGCTCGTCACCCTGGCGATCGCGATCGTGCCCGCGTTCCTGCCGGGCGCCCAGGGCGCCGGCAAGGCGTTCGACATCTTCTTGCTGATGCCGTCGGCGATGGCCGGCATCCTGGCCCTCAACGTCGCCTCGGCGGTCGCCTCGGGCGGTGGCCGCGAGCTGATCTCGCGCGACCAGGCGTCGCCGTACCCGATCAGCCCGACCACCGACCACCTCGGCGCCCTGGTGCTGGCCCCGCTCAACATCGCGTGGATGATCCAGGCCTGGGTCCTGCTCGGGTCGATGGCCTACAGCTTCGGTCCCGACAACCTCTTCCAGGCCCAGGTGGTGATCCTGCTGTGGCTGGTCTTCGCGACCACGCTCGGGCAGGTGGTCGCGTGGACCATGGAGTCCGTACGCCGTGGCCCGGGCGGCATCGGCATCAGCCGCGGGATCCTGATCTGCCTCGGCCTCACCCTCGGCCTGGTCCAGCTGACCGGCCACGTCACCGACCTCCTCGACCAGATCCCGACCCTGTGGTTCTTCCAGGGCGGCGTCAGTGGCTGGGGTCTGCGGTGGTGGCTCGTGCTCCTCGTCCTGCTCGTCGGGAGCATCGTGGCCATCGGCGCGGGCGCCGTACCGTCTCATCTCGCAGCGCGACGGATGCCGCGGGACGAGGCCCGGATGGAGACCGACCAGCACGCGCCACGGGCACTGCCCCGCACCGTCCTCGGGCTCCTGATCCGCGCCGACCGCGCGTCCGTCTGGCGCTCGGTGCCGATGCGACGGGGCGTCCTCGTCCTCGCGATCGGCCCCGGCCTGGTGGCCGTCTTCGGCAACCTGCCCTGGTCGTCGATGACGATCCTGCCGGGCCTGGTCGCCTCGGGCGGTGCCCTGCTCTTCGGGGTCAACGCCTGGTGTCTCGACGGCCGCGGCGCCCTCTGGCGGGAGAACCTCCCCGTCCCGGCATCCGCGCTGTTCGACGCGCGGGCGTGGGTGCTCACCGAGTTCCTCGCCACCGCCTCTCTGATCACGATCGGCATCGGTGCGCTGCGGGCAGGCATCCCGAACGCCGTGGAGCTCTCGGCCCTCGTCTGCACGCTGCTCGTCGTCCTGCTCCAGGTCGTCGGCGCCTCGATGCGCTGGTCGCAGGCCCACCCCTACCCGGTCGACCTCCGCTCGGCACGGGCCACGCCCGCGCCGCCGGCCGCGATGGTGGGCTACTCCGCACGCCTGGCCGTCAGTACGACGTTCACCAGCCTGATCTTCTCCGGCTGCGCCAAGGTGCCCGACTGGCGGCTCTCGGTGGTGCTCGCGATCCCCTGCCTCCTGTGGTCCGGCATCCGCTTCGCGCGCACGGCTCGGCGGTGGCAGGACCCGGTCGCCCGGGCCCTCGTGGTCACCACCACTGCTGCCTGAGCGAGGACCGTCCGATACGGCGGAACCGGAGCGGACGACCGCAGCGAACGGCGCAGCGCGCTTGCGCGCCAGCCGCCGACCGTCCAGGCCGCACTAGGGTCGGAGCATGGACTTCGCGCCCTCTCCCCGCGCCGCCTACCTGACCGCACGGGTGGCCGACTTCATGGCCACGGAGATCACCCCGATCGAGGGCGACTACCACCGCGACCTGGCCGAGGCACGGCGTACGGGCGATCCTTGGACACCCCTGCCCGTCCTCGACGAGCTCAAGCAGAAGGCCAGGGCGCAGGGACTCTGGAACCTGTTCCTCCCCTATGAGCACGCCGGTGAGTACGCCGCGCGCTTCGGCACCGACCGTGGTGAGGGGCTGACCAACGTCGACTACGCGCCGCTCGCCGAGCAGATGGGCCGCTCGGCGATCGCGCCGCTCGTCTTCAACTGCAACGCACCCGACACCGGCAACATGGAGGTGCTGTTGCGCTACGGCTCCGAGGAGCAGCGGCGCGAGTGGCTCGAGCCGCTGCTCGACGGCCGGATCCGGTCGGCGTTCACGATGACCGAGCCGGGCGTGGCGTCGTCCGACGCGACCAACATGGAGGCGTCCTGCGTCGTCGACGGCGACGAGGTGATCGTCAACGGCCGCAAGTGGTGGTCGACCGGCGTGGGTAACCCCGACTGCAGGATCTTCGTGTTCATGGGCGTCACCGACTCCGATGCCGACCGGCACCACCGCCACTCGATGGTGCTGGTGCCGCGCGACACCCCGGGCGTCACGATCGAGCGGCTGCTGCCGACGATGGGGATCTACGACGAGCCGCTCGGCCACGGTGAGGTGTCGTTCCACGACGTGCGGGTGCCGCTCAGCAACATCATCTCCGGCCCCGGTGAGGGCTTCGCGATCGCGCAGGGCCGGCTCGGCCCGGGCCGCGTCCACCACTGCATGCGGCTGATCGGGCTCGCCGAGATGGCGCTCGAGCTGGCCTGCCGGCGCGGCCTCGAACGCACGGCGTTCGGCAAGCCGCTGGTCAACCTCGGCGGCAACCGCGAGCGGATCGCCGACGCCCGGATCGCCATCGACCAGGCGCGCCTGCTCGTGCTGGACGCCGCCTGGAAGCTCGATGTCGGCGGCCCGATGAACGCGCTGTCGGAGGTCTCCGCGATCAAGGTCGCGGTGCCGTCGATGGCGCAGGGCGTCATCGACATGTCGCTGCAGCTGCACGGCGGGGGCGGGATGTCCGACGACTTCCCGCTCGCTGCGGCCTGGGTCGGCGCGCGGGCGCTGCGGCTCGCCGACGGTCCCGACGAGGTGCACCGCGGCATGGTGGCCCGGCTCGAGCTCGGCAAGTACGGCGCGCGGTGAGCTCGTCGTCGTCCGACGGGTCGCAGGGGGGTCGTGTGCCTGAGACCGCGCCAGAGCGCGGTGACAGGCACACAACCCCCCAGCGGGTCCTGGTCACGGGTGCGGCGTCCGGGCTGGGTGCTGCGCTGACTGCCGCGTTCCGGGCGCGGGGTGACGAGGTGCTGGCGACGGACGTCAGCCCGGGCGTCGACCTGGAGCTCGACATCACCTCGGACGACGACTGGTCGGCAGCCCTCGCGCTGGTGGAGGAGCGGTGGGGCGGCCTCGACGTACTCGTCAACAACGCCGGCGTCGCCGGAGGCGGCCGGATCGACGTCGCCGGACTCGACGAGTGGGAGTGGATCATCGCGATCAACCTGCTCGGCGTGGTGCGTGGCTGTCGCACGTTCGTGCCGATGCTCAAGCGCCAGCGGTCGGGGCGGATCGTCAACGTCGCGTCGCTGGCCGGGCTCGTGCACCCGGCCGGGATGGCGTCGTACAACGCGGTGAAGGCCGGGGTGGTGGCCCTGACCGAGACCCTCGGCCACGAGCTCTCGCCGTACGACGTGCAGGCCAGCGTGGTCTGCCCGTCGTACTTCCGGACCAACCTGATGGACTCCCTGCGCGGCGCCGACGAGGCACTCGGTGCCGTCGTGACCCAGCTGGTGGGGCGATCGCCCCTCACCGCGGACGACATCGCGGCGGCGGTGCTGGCCGGGATCGACGCCGGTGACGAGATCATCCTGCCCGACCCGGCCGCACGGGCGGCGTACGAGCTGAAGCTGCGTGACCGTGCGGCGTACGACGAGCAGATGCGCCACCAGGCGGCCCGGCTCGAGGCGCTCGGCGGTCCGGCCACCTGACCGGACGGGCGGGTCCCGATCCGGGCAAGATCATCCCACGAAGGCCCCTCCTGCGGCATCGTGGTGACGTGGCCGGAGGTTTCGACGAGTGGGCGGTGGCGCGGACGCCGTCGCTGCTGCGCTTCGCCCACGCCCTCACCGAGGACGGACCGGCGGCCGAGGCCGCCGTCGAGAAGGCCCTCGCCCGCGTCCGCAAGGACTGGACGACCGTCGAGCGGGCGGGCGACCCGGACCTGACCGCCCGACGCTTCGTGGTCGACGCGACTCCCCACCGCCGGCGCGCGGCGGCGGTGCTCCGCGTGCTCGAGGACCGCTCGGACGAGGAGATCGCCGAGGTGCTCGGCACCTCGGAGGCCTTCGCCCGTACGCAGGTCCAGCGGGGACTGGCGACCCTCCATCAGGGCCTTCCCGCCGACGGGGACGGCACGTTGCTCGAGCGGTTGGACCGGGGTGTGACCTCGGCGCCGACTCAGCTCGCCCGCCCCCTGGCTCCCACGGACGTTCCCGCTCGCCGACGGAGTCGCTCGACCTGGGTCTCCGCCCTGGCGGTGCTCGCGCTGGTGGTCACGGTGGCGGTGGTGGCCCGGGCGACCCGGACTCCCGCGGGTGTGATCACCTACCCGTCCGTCCACGTGCCGACCGACTGGCGCTACGAGTCGTACGACGGCGTCCAGGTGCGCGTGCCGTCGACCTGGGGCTTCGGCGGGGCGCCGATCCCGGTCGACTTCTTCCCCGGGCACCTGGCCGGGTGCGGCTCCGACCGGGCCGCGGTGCGCTCCGCGGCCGACCCCGCGCCGTCCGTCTCGCTGGTGACGCCGTTCGTCGGCCGGCCGTCGATGATGACCTATGCCTGCGGACCTCGCGGCAGCGACAACTACCTGCCCTCGAACGATGCGCTGTGGTTCGACTCGCCGCTGGCGGTCGGGGTCAAGAACGTGGGCTCGGTGACGGCGGAGACGCGGGCGATCGGGGGCCAGCACGTGACCGCCTTCTCCCGCGAGCCGGCGCTGAGACGCCAGATCCTCGGGACGGCCGAGGTGGTCGACGTCGACGGGAACGGATGTCCGTCGCACGTGGTGCAGCGGCCCTCGTCCGGCCCCGCGGGCCTCACGCCCTCGTCGATGTCGGTCTGCGTCTACTCCCAGGACACGGGGACGTCCATGCTGATGTGGTCCGGCCGCGTCGACTCGTCCTCCGCGCAGACCTACGCCGACGCCGTCCACCCGGGGTCGCGCGGACCCATGTGCACCGCGGCCCCCACCGGGCGCTGGGTGGCCCTCGGCCTGCACGACGGAGACGACACGCGCTGGGACGTGGTCGACCTGCAGTGTGCCGCGATCAGGGTGGCCGGCGGCACGGTGCCGCTGACCCCGGCGACTGTCCGCGACTGGGCAGCCGAGGGCGTCACGGCGTACGCCATCGCCGGGCCGTCCGTCCCACCGTCCGTGGCGGCGTACTTCCACGAAGCCATGAGCTGACGCGAGGCGGCGCTCGCCATACTGACCCGGTGAGCACCGCCGACGAGTCGCGCCAGGTCCGCGAGGAGGACGCCTTCGACGTCGAGGCCATGAGTGTCTGGCTGCGCGAGCACGCCGCCGCTTTCCGCGACGACCTGGACGGTACGCCGGAGGTCCGCCAGTTCCCCGGCGGTGCCTCCAACCTCACCTACCTGCTCCGGTTCCCCGGCCGTGACCTGATCCTGCGCAGGCCGCCGTCGGGGGTGAAGGCGAAGAGCGCGCACGACATGGGGCGCGAGTTCGTGATCCAGCGCGCGCTGGCGCCCGTCTACCCGTACGTCGCGCAGATGGTCGCGCTGTGTCGTGACGAGTCGGTGATCGGTTCGGAGTTCTACGTGATGGAGCGGATCGACGGCACCATCTTGCGCAAGGAGCTGCCGTTCGATCTCTCGGCGCAGCAGGCCTCGACGCTCTGCGAGGGTGCCTGGGAGGCGTTGGTCCGGCTGCACTCCGTCGACGTGTCCGGCGTACCAGAGCTGGCGGAGCTGGGGCGGGGTGACGGGTACGTCGCGCGCCAGGTCGCGGGGTGGACCGACCGGCTCTCGCGGGCGGCGACCGACGACCTCGGCGACTGGAGCGGGGTGACCGCCTGGCTCGACGCGCATCAGCCCGGTGATGTCGGGCAGTGCGTGATCCACAACGACTGGCGCTTCGACAACATGGTGCTCGACCCAGCCGACCGGTTGCGCGTGCACGGGGTCCTCGACTGGGAGATGGCCACCGTCGGCGACCCGCTGATGGACCTCGGTGGCGCGCTTGCCTACTGGATCCAGGCCGACGACGACGACTTCTTCCAGGCCTTCCGACGACAACCGACGACGTCGCCGGGCATGTGGACGCGCGACCAGGTCGTGCGCTGGTACGCCGGCCGGACGGGGCTCGAGGTCAGCGCCGAGCAGTGGCGGTTCTACGAGGTGTTCGGGCTGTTCCGGCTCGGCGTGATCTGCCAGCAGATCTGGTACCGCTACTTCCACGGCCAGACCCACAACGAGGCCTATGCGCGGTTCGGGCCGGCGGTGGGCTATCTCGAGTCGCGCTGCCGCGGGCTGGTGGGCGCCTGATGGGGATGGTGCTGCTGGTCCGGCACGGGCAGGCATCGTTCGGGGCCGCGGACTACGACGTACTCAGCGAGGCCGGCGTCGCCCAGAGCAAGCGGCTCGGGGTGTGGCTCCGCGAGGCGGGTCTCGAGCCGACCGGCCTGGTGCACGGGGCGATGCGTCGCCAGCGCGACACCGCGACCGCGATGGCCGAGGGTGCCGGATGGTCGGTGGCTCCCGAGGTCGACGAGGGGTGGAACGAGTTCGACCACCTCGGCGTGGTGACCAACGGCAGCGACGCCCTCGGCTCGACCATCGAGATGGACCGGCGTTCCTTCCAACGCGCCTTCGAGGAGGGCACGGCCCGATGGTCCGGCGGCGCACACGACGACGAGTACGACGAGTCGTGGCCGGCGTTCATGGCTCGCTGCGCGGCCGCACTCGACCGGGCCTGCGCGCGGGAGGGCATCACGGTGGTCGCCTCCTCCGGAGGCCCGATCGCAGCGGCCTGCGCCCTGCTGGTCGATCCCGAAGCGACGCCCCAGGAGCTGCCGAGGCTGTGGAACGCCTTCAACACCGTCAGCGCGAACACCGGTGTCACCCGCGTGATCACCGGCTCCACCGGTCGCCGGATGCTGACCTTCAACGAGCACTCCCACCTGACGCGGGAGCAGGTCACCTACCGCTGAGTGCGGGCCGCCTCCTGGTCGGGAAAACGCGGAACAATTCGGTCTTCGTCGGCCGCCGGCGGCGATTTGTTCCGCGTTTTCCCGGGGGTGGGGCCGGCCGACGCAGGACGGCTGAGTCAGCGCGTGCTGCCCCGTCGGACCACCGACCACGCCGCGGAGAAGTCGCCCGGGTCCTCGCCCAGGGCGGCTCGCGCGCAGGCCTCGCCTTGCTCGCGCAGGGACTGGGCGACGGTGGTGAGGCCGAGCTCTGCCGCAGCCGGTACGTCGTCCCAGCCGGTCAGGGAGAGCTCGTCGGGGATCTGGCAACCCGCGGCGTGGGCCGCCCGGGCCACGCCGACCGCCTGCTGGTCGCTCATGGCCGCGATCGCGTCGGGGCGGTCCTCGGAGGTGAGCAGCTGGGTCGCCAGTCGTTCCGCCTCCTGGACGTCGTTGCGACCGCAGGCGGCGACCGGTACGTCGTCCCAGGCGATCCCGACCCGGTCCGCGGCCTCGCGGTAGCCGGTCAGACGCGCCCGGGTCACGGGGAACGTGACGTCGGCGAGGTCGACGCCGCGCGCGATCCGGCTGACCCGCTGACGGTTCAGCTGGAGGCTCACCACCGCCGGGCGCCGGGCGCCGACGAAGGCGAGGGCACCGATCGAGCGAGCGGCGGTGCGGTGGTCGATGCTCACCAGTCGCAGCCCCTCCCGGCGGGGCCCGCCGTGGATGACGGTGGGACGCTTCGTCGCACCGATGGCCTCCAGGACCGGGTCGTCGTCGGACGTGGTCCAGACGATGAACCCGTCGACCGCCGCGTCGGTGACCCGCGCGACGTCGTCCTCGGCACCCGTGATCGGCAGGATCGTCATCCCGTAGCCACGGTCCGCGCAGACCTCGGCGACGCCGGCCAGGAAGGAGACCGCCCCTGGGTCGTCGAAGGCGTAGCTGAGGTGCTCACCCATCACGACGCCCAGGGTCAGGGTGCTTCCACGCCGCAGTGACCGGGCCCGGGCATCCGGACCGGCGTACCCCAGCTCGGTGGCCGCGGCGAGGACCCGCGCCCGCGCTTCCGGGGACACCCGGTCGGGACGGCTGTAGGTGTAGGAGGCCGTCATCACCGAGACCCCCGCGCGCTCCGCGACCTGCGCGAGCGTCGCCCGTTTCGAGCCGCCGTCTGCCATGCCTCGAGCATAGGTGTGTATCGTTACACAATGCCGACCTTCACGCGCGACTCGCTGACCCGGGTCGGGTACGTGATGATCGCCTGGTTCGCCTACCTGCAGGCCTCGCCGGGTCTCGTCGTACCCCACCTGCGCGACGAGCTCGGGGTCGGCTACCTCGTCGGCGGTCTGCACGTCGCGGCCTTCTCCGCCGGAGCCATGCTCGCCGGCACCGGCTCCTCCTGGCTGGAGCGGGCGCTGGGGCGGAACCGCCTGCTCTGGTCCGGAGCCGCGGTCCTGAGCGCCGGCGCGGCAGCCCTCACGGCGGGTCACACGGTCGAGCAGACGATCACGGCCACGCTGCTGATGGGCATCGGCGGCGGACTGGTGCTCGCGACGGCGCAGGCCACGCTCGCCGACCATCACGGCCCCCTTCGCACGGTCGCACTGACCGAGGCCAACGTGGCTGCCAGCGTCGCCTACCTCCTGCTGATCGGCATGTTCTCGGTGTCGGCCGCGCTCCACGCCGGCTGGCGACTCGCCATCCTGGCCTCGTTGCTGGTGCCCCTCGCGGTCTGGTGGAGCCACCGCGGTTCCACCCTGGACGTCTCCGCGCCCTCGCAGTCGAGCCGGGGCCGGCTTCCCGCTGCGTTCTGGGTGGCGGCCCTGGTCCTGGTGTGTACGACGGCGGCCGAGTGGTGCATCACCGCGTGGGGCGCCAGCTTCCTCCAGGACGTCCTGCACGTGTCCACCGACACCGCGGTCTCCCTGATGGTCGGCTACTTCGGAGGAGTCCTGATCGGACGAGCCGTGGGGAGCCGGCTGGCGCGCCGGTACGACCCGACACGGCTGCTCGCCTGGGCACTGGGCGCGGCTGCCGTGGGGTTCGTCGTCCTGTGGCCGGCCGTCGCCACAGCCCAGGCGCTGGTGGGCCTGGCGCTCCTGGGCGTCGGCCTCGGGAACCTCTTCCCCCTGGGGATGTCCGTCGCCGTGACCCTTGCCCCCGAGCAGGCCGCATCGGCGAGCGGTCGCGCGGTGGCCATGACGTCGCTCGCCGTCCTGCTCGCTCCCCTGCTCGTCGGGACGATGGCGGACGCGACGTCGTTGAGGTCCGCTCTGGCCGTGGTGCCGGTCATGCTCGCCCTGGCCACGGCCGGCCTGATCGTCGTACGCCGACAGGCTCGGGAGGCAGCCGCCGAGCCCCGACCCGCGGCTTCACGACGCGGCTGAGCGGAGCCGCCTCCAGCGGATCAGCGCAGAGCGGTTCTGCTGACAGCAGCACGCCGTTGGGTCGCCGTACGGCGGGTGTCACGGTGGCTGCATGAGCGACGAACACACGGCCTGGCGCCGGATCGACGACGAGCTGGCCGGCAGCCTGCTCGAACAACGCACCCTCGTGATGGGCGGCGTGCTGGACGAGACGCTGGGCAACCGCCTCTGCAACGGCCTGCTGGTGCTGTCCGCCCGAGACCCCCACGCCGACATCCGGCTCTGGATCAACTCGCCGGGCGGTTCGGTCCCCGCGATGCTGGCGATCCGCGACGTGATGACGCTGATCCCCAACGACGTCAGCACCCTCGCGATGGGGATCGCGTGCAGCGCCGGGCAGTTCCTGCTCAGCGCCGGCGCGAAGGGCAAGCGCTACGCGCTCCCGCACGCGCGGGTGCTGCTGCACCAGGGCTCGGCCGGGATCGGCGGCACCGCGATGGACATCGCGATCCAGGCCGACGACCTCCGCCACACCCGCGACACGGTCCTCCGGCTGATCAGCGACGACACCGGACAGGACCTCGAGACCGTCGAGCGCGACTCGCGACGCGACCGGTGGTTCAGCGCCGAGGAGGCGCTGGGCTACGGGTTCGTGGACCGGATCGTCGACTCGATGGACGACGTACAGCCCGCGTCCGTGCGGCCGCTGGGACTAGGGGTGCGCGCATGAGCAGCTACTCGATCCCCTACGTGACCACCCAGACCAACCGCGGTGAGCGGACGGTCGACGTCTACTCCCGGCTGCTGGCCGACCGCATCATCTACCTCGGTACGCCGATCGACGACGGCGTGGCGAACACCGTGATCGCCCAGCTCATCCACCTGGAGTCGGAGAGCCCCGAGGCGCCGATCAACCTCTACATCAACTCGCCCGGCGGCTCGATCCCGGCGATGCTGGCGATCTACGACGCGATGCAGTTCGTGCGGCCGTCGATCGAGACGACGTGCGTCGGCCAGGCCGTGGCAACCGCGGCGGTGCTGCTGGCGGGTGGGGCACCGGGCCGTCGCCAGATCCTGCGGCACGGCCGGGTCGTGCTGCACGCGCCGGCAGCGGAGGGCCGCGGCACGATCCCCGACCTGATCCTCGAGGCGGACGAGATCGAGCGCGTGAGGTCGTTGCTCGAGGAGCTCCTCGCACACGACACCGGGAAGACACCGACGCAGATTCGTGAGGACACCGAGCGTGACTTGGTGCTCACAGCGGGGCAGGCTGTGGAGTACGGCGTCGTGGACGCCGTGATCACCGAACGGGAGGCGGTCGGCTCAGGCCGCGAGGCAGAGAGGAGTGCGTAGTGACTTCCCCGCGGAGGCGACGCGCGAAGCGAGGTCGGCGACCGAGAGGCCGAGGGCTCCGGCCATCGCCGCAAGAAGCTCCGAGGAAGGGTCCTTCAGACCCCTCTCCACCTCGCTGAGGTACTGAGGCGAGACGCCGGCCTCTTCCGCGACGTCGATGAGTCGGCGTCGCGAGGCCTGGCGCTCGTCGCGCAGCTCGCGCCCCACCGACTCGCGCCAGAGGGTCTCGACCCCGCCGTCCCGACCCGGGTGGGTCGGGCGCTCGCGCGTGGGCTCACTCGGCCGGCGGTGTGGCTGGTCCTGCTCCTGCGGTGGCTCCCGGCGTACCGGCAGCGGAACGACGTCTCCCATGAACCGATGCTAGGCGCGCCCCCGCCCGAGGTCTGCCCCGTTCCGCTCACAGCGGAACCGATGGTGGTGCCGCTGCGGGAAAACGCGGAACAATCAGCCTCGATCGACTGGTGCTGGGCGATTTGTTCCGCGTTTTCTCGAGGATGGGCGGCGAGACGGGCGCCGTACGGTCGCCGGCGCTCGCGTAGCCTCGGCCGACATGAGCGCTCGGCATGCCACCGCCTGCATCATCGGAGCCGGGTCGTCGGGGATCACCGCGGCCCAGGTGTTGCAGGCGGAGGGGATCGACTTCGACTGCTTCGAGATGGGCTCGGGGGTCGGCGGCAACTGGCGCTACGAGAACGACAACGGCGTCAGCTCGGCGTACCGCTCGCTGCACGTCAACACCTCTCGCGAGGGGATGCAGTACGCCGCGTGGCCGATGCCGGCGAGCCTGCCGGACTACCCGAGCCACTGGCAGATCGCCCAGTACTTCGACGACTTCGTCGACCACTTCGGGCTCCGCGACGCGATCACGTTCCGTACCGAGGTGACCAAGGTGGCACCCGCGGAGGGCGGTGGGTGGGACGTCACGATCAGGCCGCGCGACGACGCGCGCGCGGTCGCGACCCGGCACTACGACCACGTGCTGGTCGCCAACGGTCACCACTGGGACCCGCGCTGGCCCGAGCCGTCGTTCCCGGGCAGCGAGAACTTCCCGGGCGAGCAGATCCACGCGCACTACTACCGCACTCCCGAGGTGTTCGCCGGCAAGCGGGTCGTGGTGCTCGGCATCGGGAACTCCGCGACCGACATCGCCGTGGAGGCGTCCCGGGATGCGCGCGCGACGTACCTCTCCATGCGGCGCGGGGCGTGGGTCCTGCCGAAGTACCTGTTCGGCATGCCGACCGACCACCTCACCAACTCACCCCTTGCGCGCGGACCACTCCGGGTCCAGAAGCTCGGGATGCGCACGATGCTGCGGATCGCCGTCGGCAAGATGACCGACTACGGGCTGCCCCAACCCGACCACGACGTGCTCGAGGCCCACCCCACTGTCAGCGACGCGCTCCTCAGCCGGCTCGGCCACGGCGACATCACGGTGAAGCCGACGATCAGCCGGTTCGACGGCTCGGCGGTGGTCTTCGCCGACGGCAGCAGCGTCGAGGCCGACGTCGTCGTCTACAGCACCGGCTACAAGGTGACCTTCCCGTTCCTCGACGAGACGGTGCTGAGCACCGACGACAACCACGTCAACCTCTACCGCCGTGTCGTCCCGCCCGATCGGCCGGGGTTGTGGTTCATCGGGCTCGTCCAGCCGCTCGGCGCGGTCATGCCGCTGGCCGAGGCCCAGGCGCACTGGGTCGCAGACCTGATCGCGGGCCGCGTCACGCTCCCGCCGCGCGCCGAGATGCGCGCCCAGATCACGTCGTACGACGCGGCGCTGCGCAAGCGCTTCGTGGCCAGCAAGCGACACACGATCGAGGTCGACTTCCACACCTACCTCGCCGAGCTGGAGAAGGAGCGGAAGACCCGGGTCAGTACGCCCGCGGCTGCGGAGTCGTCGCCTTGATCACGTAGGTGCCCATGATCTTGTCCGCGAAGGTCTGACGCTTTGAGTCCCACAGCGGCCACAGGTACCCGAGGTAGCAGGGGATGGCGTTGACGATGTTGAGCAGGTAGCGGGCGAACGCCAGGCCCCCGCCGATCGGCACCATGTCCTGGTTGACCCGCGGGCTTCTGGCCTTCGCCCTCGGGCTGGTCGGGAGGGTTGCCGTAGGGCGACACGTCGATCCCCTCGTGCGTCCGCCGGGAGGTCCGGTCGTGGCGCGCCCCAGTGTCGAGATGCGGGGCGGCGATGTGCTGGTGACTCACCGGACGTCGACGGAAACAGGGTTGCATACTCGGTATTTCACGGCTATACATACTCCGTATCCATGGTCACGGGGGCCGTGGATCGCACGGAGGGAGCCATCGGTGTCGGTGCGCAACGCGTTGCTGGCCCTGCTCGAGCAGGGCCCGCGGTACGGCTACCAGCTGCGGGCAGAGTTCGAGCACCGCACCGGTGGCACCTGGCCGCTGAACGTCGGGCAGGTCTACACGACGCTGTCGCGCCTGGAGCGCGACGGGCTGGTCGAGGACCAGGGGGCCGACGGCGAGGGCCACGTGATGTACGCCGTGACCGACGCGGGTCGAGACGAGGTCGGCTCGTGGTTCACCTCGCCGGTCTCTCGCACCCAGCCACCGCGCGCGGAGCTGGCCATCAAGCTCGCCCTGGCCGTCAGCGTGCCGGGCGTCGACGTCGGCACGGTCATCCAGCAGCAGCGGAGCGCCACCATGACCGCGCTCCAGGACTACACGCGGCTCAAGCGCCGTCCGACCGGCGCCGGCGCGGAGGAGCTCGCCTGGGGGCTGGTCCTCGACTCGCTGGTCTTCAACGCCGAGGCCGAGATCCGCTGGCTCGACCACTGTGAGGCACGCCTGCGGAGAGCTGCTTCGTCGCCCGGCCCGGCGACGTCGGTGGTTGCGGTCGAGGCCGAGGTGACCCGATGAATCCCGTGCTGCAGCTGGAGAACGTCACTCGCGTCCACGGCGCCGGCCAGACCGAGGTGCGGGCGCTGCACGAGGTGGGCTTCTCGTCCTACGCCGGCGAGCTGGTGGCCGTGATGGGGCCGTCGGGCTCGGGCAAGTCGACCCTGCTGACCCTCGCGGGCGGCCTCGACACGCCGACCTCCGGCGTGGTCCGGGTGGAGGGCGTCGACCTGGCCGGGCTGGGGCAGAAGGGCCGGGCCCGGATGCGTCGTACCTCCATCGGCTACGTCTTCCAGGACTTCAACCTGATCCCGGCGCTCACCGCCGTCGAGAACGTCGCGCTCCCGCGCGAGCTGGACGGCCACGGTGCCCGCGGCGCGCGCAAGGCGGCCCGGGTGGCGCTCGACGAGGTCGGGATCGGCGATCTCGCCGACCGGTTCCCGGACGAGATGTCCGGCGGCCAGCAGCAGCGGGTCGCCATCGCGCGCGCCATCGTCGGCGAGCGCCGGCTCATCCTGGCCGACGAGCCGACCGGCGCGCTCGACAGCGAGACCGGCGAGGACATCCTCCGGCTGATCCGCGCGCGGTGCGACGCCGGCGCCGCCGGCGTGCTCGTCACCCACGAGGCGCGGCACGCCGCCTGGGCCGATCGTGTGGTCTTCCTGCGCGACGGTGTGATCGTCGACGAGTCCGGCAGCGACCGCCCCGATTCCCTGCTGGAGCAGGCACGATGAGCTTCCTCTCGGGTTGGCGGCTGGCGCTCCGACTGGCGTGGCGCGACGTACGACGGTCCAAGGCGCGGAGTGCGCTCGTCCTGTTCATGGTGACCTTCCCCGTGGTCGCCGTCGTCGCCGCCGACGTCGCCCAGGCGACTGCGAGCGTCAGCGCGCCCGAGGGGCTGGACCGCCACCTCGGCTCCGCCCAGGCCATGGTCATCGCCATGCCCGACGGGGGACGCGTGGTGCAGGCGCCCGACCCGGGGAACGGGTTTGCGACGTCGGGGCACGGACCCGCGCCCACCCTGCCCGAGGTCAGGGAGGCTCTCGGCGGACCCCGCCCCGCCACCGAGTACCGGAGCGGGGGCCTCATCGTGCGCACGCCACTCGGGTCGCTGGCCGCTCGGGCGGTCGGCGTGAACCTCGCGGACCCACTGGCGCACGGCCTGTTCCGGCTCACCGAGGGCCGCCTCGCGTCGGCACCCCATGACGTCGACATCAACCGCGCGCTCGCCGACCAGGGCTTCGCCATCGGCGACACCATCCGGGCCACCGGCGGTCGGGAGCTGACGGTGGTGGGGCTGGCCGAGTCCACCGATCTGCGCACCGCGCCGGTGGTGATGGGTCTGCCGGACACGGTGACGACGTACCGCCGCGAGCAGGGCCGCGCCTGGCTGGTGGGTGGCGCGCCGGTGAGCTGGTCGCAGGTTCAGGCCGTCAACGAGATCGGCGCGACGGTGCTGTCGAGAGCGGTGATCAGACACCCGCCCGCGAGCACGTCACTGCCGCCTGCCGTACAGCGGGCCTATGCGACGGACCACACCCAGATCTACACCATCCTGGCGCTGATCGGCGTGATGGCGCTGCTCGAGGTGGTGCTCCTGGCCGGCCCCGCGTTCGCCGTCGGCGCCCGACGTCAGTCGCGCACCCTGGCCTTGATCGCCGCGAACGGGGGTACGCCGGCCCAGGCGCGGCGGATGATCCTGGCACTGGCCGTCATCCTCGGAACCGTCGGCGCCATCGTCGGATCGCTCGTCGGGATCGTGGTGGGTCGTGCCCTCATCCCGCTCCTGCAGCGGCAGACCGACACCTGGTTCGGCCCGTTCCAGGTCCGCTGGACCCACGTCCTCGGAATCGCCGGCTTCGGTCTCCTCAGCGCGCTGTTGGCCGCGGTCGTGCCGGCGTGGGTCGCCTCGCGACAGGACGTCGTTGCCGTGCTCGCCGGGCGCCGGGGAGACCGCAAGGCAAGCAGACGCTCCCCGCTGATCGGCCTCGTGCTGATCGGGGTCGGTGTGGTCCTCGCGGCCCGCGGCGCGGGCCGAGGTGCAGGTGAGCTGCTGATCGCCGCCGCGGCTGTGGTCTCCGTGTTCGGAATGATCTTCCTGGTGCCGGTGGTCGTCGTAGCCGTGGCGCGGCTGGGCCGTCGCCTGCCGCTGCCGCTGCGGTACGCCGTACGGGATGCGGCGAGGCACCGCACGCGCACCGTCCCTGCCGTCGCCGCGGTCGCCGCGACCGTCGCGGGTCTGGTGGCGCTGGCGATCGGCAACGCCAGCGACCAGGCTCAGGCCAAGGCCGAATACGTCGACCAGATCCCGGTCGGTACCGGGACGGTCACCGACTACGGCCACAGTCCGACGTTCTTGCCAGCCGCCCAGCAGATGCTGGACGCTGCGGGCGCCGCTCCGCAGACGGTCCGTGGCGTCTCGGAGGGGCGGAGCGGCGAGCAGGTCGTTCTGACCGGCGCGGCGCGCCGAGTGATGGCGGGGGCGTCGGACACCTTCGGCACGCGAGCGATCGTTGCCGACTCCCTTCCACCGTTGCTCCCTGACGAGGTCGGGGAGGCCGATCGGGCCGCCGCAGACCGCGTGCTCGCGCGGGGCGGCGTCGTGGTCTTCTCCCAACGCCGGTCGGCTCTCGACCGAGCCACCGTCGTGGTCGTCCGCCGCGCCGCAACCAAGCAACGACCCGGGAAGACCGATCGAGTCTCGCTCCCGGCGTACGTCGTCAACGTCGGGCGAGCGTTCCCGCCGGCCCTCATGGTGCTGCCGCCCTCGGCCGCTCACGGTCTCTCCTTGCCCGTGGCCCCGACCGCTCTGCTCTTCGACGCGGATCACCTCGACTCTCACGCCCTGAGCGACCTTCGTCAGCGGCTGCAGGGACTGAGCCCGGCGCACGGCTCCGTCTACGTGGAGAGCGGTTACCAGGTGCCCGGCACGCAGAAGGTCGTCCTGCTGATCCTCTTCGGCATGGCGTTGGTGCTCATGCTCGGCGGAACCCTGACCGCGACGTTCCTCGCCCTCTCCGACGCGCGACCCGATCTGGCGACCCTCTCGGCCGTGGGTGCCTCGCCGCGGACCCGGCGCGGTGTCGCGGCGGCGTACGCCGTGGCCGTCGGACTGGTCGGAGCCGCGCTCGGCGCGGCGGTCGGGTTCATCCCGGGGATCGCCATCAGCTATCCGCTGACCCGGAGCTTCTCCCCGGTCGGACCCTCGCACGTGCTCGACATCCCGTGGGGCTTCATCGCACTGCTCGTCGTCGGGCTGCCCCTCCTCACCGCTCTCGTGGTCGGTCTGCTCGCCCGCTCCCGACTGCCGGTGGTGGCGAGGCTCGACTGAGGAGATCGGCCCGTCGTCCCGCTGGTTGAAGAGGTCGCGGGTTGCTCCGCCGGTTGAGGAGGGCGCGGGCTGTTCCGCTGGTTGAGGAGCTCGCGGGCTGTTCCGCTGGTTGAGGAGGTCGCTCTGCGACCGTCTCGAAACCCGCCGAGGAGGTCGCGTGGCTGCTCCGCTGGTTGAGGAGGTCGCGTGGCTGTTCCGCTGGTTGAGGAGGTCGCGTGGCTGTTCCGCTGGTTGAGGAGGTCGCTCTGCGACCGTCTCGAAACCCGCCGAGGAGGTCGCGTGGCTGTTCCGCTGGTTGAGGAGGTCGCTCTGCGACCGTCTCGAAACCACGCGGACCTTAGGTTTCGTTGCGGTGGTCTTTTGGTCGCGGTTTGAAGAACGAGAAGTGTGGTGACGGTCTGCTTGTGGTTGCGGTACCTCCGGACGTTTGCGTCTGGGTGCGGCGTTGTTTGAGGTACTCGCTGTGGTTGCGGTCTTTTCTCTATCGCGGTGGATGAATAGCCGCAAAAGTATTTTCTGTGGATTATCTCGAATCGTGGGATAAACCCTGTGGATATCGGCCTGGAATGTCGGTGGCCCCTGATTTCATAGTCCTATGTCGATCACCGCCGAGGTCCCCGGCTCGTCACCCGTTGACGGTGCTGGCCGACGTGGTCGCGGCGGTCCGTGGCCTGGCCGACGTCCTGTGGTCGGCGAGGTCGGATGACGAGCTGGTCGAGGTGGTCGGCCAGGTCCAGCAGCTCACCTCGGCGTTGGCCGCGGTCGAGGCCGATGCGGTCGCCGAGGCCGACGCCAGGGACCTGGCCAAGCAGCGGCTGCACTACGGCTCGACCGGCGACTGGCTCACCCACGTCGGCGGACTGCGCCGCGGTGAGGGCAAGCGCCGGCTCGTGCGGGCCAGGGCGCTGACCGGCCCACTCACCCGCACCCGCGAGGGGCTGGTCGCCGGGACCGTGTCACCGGAGCAGGCCGATGTCATCGTCCGCTCCGTCGAGGACCTGCCGTCCGGCGACCTGGTCCGGCGACGCGGGGAGAAGGTCCTGGTCCGCCAAGCCGGACACCTCGATGCCTCCGACCTCGACCCGAGCCGGGCGGCACCTGGCCGAGGTCGTCGACCCCGACGCCGTCGACCGCCGCCTCGAAGCCGCCCTCGAGCGTGAGGAACGCGCCGCCCACCTCAACCGGTTCCTGTCGGTCAGCGAGGACCGTGCCGGCGGAGTCCGGGTCCGGGGTTGCGGGAGCGCCGAGGACGGAGCCCTCCTGATGGCGGCCCTGTTGCCCCTGACCTGCCCCGCACCCGCCACCGACCCCGAGACCGGGGAGGAACACCTCGATCCCCGCGACCACGGCGCCCGGCTCTGGGACGCCCTCGTGGCCACCGCCCAACACGCCCTGGACACCGACCTACCTCCCGAGACCCACGGCACCCCCGCCCGGCTCCTGGTCACCCTCGACCACCAAACCCTCAAAACGGGCCTCGAATCGACAGCCGGGATCGGGACCACCGCCGACGGCACCGACCTACCACCCGACACCCTCCGCCGCCTCGCCTGCGACGCCGAGATCATCCCCGCCGTCCTCGGCACCCACGGCGAGGTCCTCGACGTCGGACGAACCCGCCGCCTGGTCACCGCACCCATCTGGACCGCCCTGGTCATCCGGGACCGACACTGCACCTTCCCCGGCTGCCACCGACCACCACTCATGTGTCAGGCCCACCACCTCACCCACTGGACATCCGGCGGCGACACCAGTCTCGACAATCTCGCCCTGCTCTGCGGTCATCACCACCGCGTCATCCACCACACACCCTGGGAAATACGACTCAACCCACCGACCGAAGACCCGAATTCCTGCCACCACCGACACTCGGGACCACACCCGCCTGGATCAGACAGCGATGGCGCGCCGAGCCCACATAAACCGACAGGCTTGACTGTTTGTTTGTACGACGCGAGCATGGCCGGGTGACGACCGTCCGCGTGCCGCAGGAGGAGCGGTCCCGTGCCATGCGGGCGCGGCTGATGGACGCCACCATCGAGTGCCTCGTCGAGCGCGGCTTCGGCGGCACCTCGACCACCCTGATCAGCGAGCGGGCCGGAGTGTCGCGCGGTGCGCAGCTTCACCACTTCCCGACCAAGAACGACCTCGTCGTCGCCGCGGTCGAACACCTCACCGAGGTCCGCGGAGCCGAGCTGGCGGCGCGCGCTGCCGCCGTGCCGCGCGGCCCCCACCGCACCCGCGCCGTCCTGCGGATGCTCGGCGACCACTTCGCCTCACCGGTCTTCATCGCCGCTCTCGAGCTGTGGGTGGCTGCTCGTACCGACCCAGCCCTCCTGGCCGCGGTGTCCCCGCTGGAGCAGCGGGTCGGCCGTGAGACCCACCGGATGACCGTCGACCTGCTCGGTGCCGACGAGTCGCGACCGGGCGTCCGCGAGCTCGTCCAGGCGACCCTCGACCTGGTCCGCGGGCTCGGGCTCGCGGCGACCATCACCGACGACACCCGACGCCGTAAGCGGATCCTCGACCAGTGGGCGCACACCCTCGACGAGGCCATGGCATGAACGATCTCCTCGACCAGGTGCTCGGCGACCTCGCCGCGGAGGGCGATCGGCTCGAGGCGCTCGTCGCCGGCCGCTCCACCAGGGACTGGCGACGTCCCACGCCGTCCCCCGGGTGGGACGTCGCCTCCCAGATCGCCCATCTGGCCTGGACCGACGAGGCGGCGCACGCGGCCGCGACCGACAAGGCCCGGTGGGACGCCCTGGTCGTGGAGGCCATGGCCGACCCCGAGCACGCCGTCGACCGCGCCGCCCTGACCGGCGGCGTCGCCGCACCCTCGGTGATCCTCGAGCGCTGGCGGATCGCGCGGTCCCGGCTCGCGGAGACGCTCCGCACCTACCCCGACGGCCAGAAGATGCCCTGGTACGGCCCGCCGATGTCGGCCACCTCGATGGCCACCGCCCGCTTCATGGAGACCTGGGCCCACTCCCGCGACGTGCACGAGGCACTCGACGCCGAGCCGGAGGTGACCGACCGGATCCGCCACGTCGCGCACCTCGGGGTCCGGACCAGGAACTTCGCCTTCTCGGTGCACGGCCTCGATGCCCCCGCCGAGGAGTTCCGGATCTCGCTCACGGCGCCGTCCGGCGACCTGTGGCTCTGGGGTCCCGAGGACGCCGCACAGACGGTGACCGGCGCGGCGTACGACTTCTGTCTGCTGGTCACCCAGCGGGTCAACCGGGCCGACACCTCGCTCGTCGCCGTCGGCCGCGACGCCAACACCTGGCTGTCCATCGCACAGGCCTTCGCCGGCCCCCCGGGCGAGGGACGTGGGCCGCGGTGAGGCCGCTCCGCGTCGGCAACTGCTCGGGCTTCTACGGCGACCGCCTCTCGGCAATGCGCGAGATGCTCGAGGGCGGCGCCACAGACGGGGGAGGACTCGACGTCCTCACCGGTGACTACCTCGCCGAGCTGACCATGCTGATCCTGGGCCGCGACCAGCTCAAGGACCCCTCGCTCGGGTACGCGCGAACCTACGTGCGACAGGTCGAGGACTGCCTCGCCCTGGCCCTGGAGCGCGGCGTGAAGCTCGTCGCCAACGCCGGAGGGCTCAACCCGGCCGGGCTTGCGGCGAAGCTCGCCGAGAACGCCGCGGCGCAAGGTCTCTCGCCGTCGATCGCGTACGTCGACGGCGACGACGTGCGCGCACTGGGATTCCCCGGTGCGCTGACGGCCAACGCCTACCTCGGCGCCTTCGGGATCGCGGCAGCACTCCGCGAGGGTGCGGACATCGTGGTGACCGGTCGGGTCACCGACGCCTCGCTCGTGGTCGGGCCGGCCGTCGCCCACTTCGGTTGGGACCCCACGTCGTACGACGAGCTGGCCGGCGCCGTGGTGGCCGGGCACGTGCTCGAGTGCGGCGCCCAGGCGACGGGAGGCAACTTCTCGGGCTTCCTCGCGATGGTCTCGACAGGCTCGACCGGCGAGGAGGGGAGCTCGACCGGCGAGGAGGGGAGCTCGACCGGCGAGGAGGGGAGCTCGACCGGCCAAGGCAGACCACTGGGCTTCCCGATCGCCGAGATCGCGGCCGACGGCTCCTCGGTGATCACCAAGCACGACGGCACCGGCGGGGCCGTCAGCGTGGACACGGTCACCGCGCAGCTCATGTACGAGGTGCAGGGCCCGCTCTACCTCGGCCCCGATGTGAACACGCGGCTCGACACGATCGAGCTCGGCGACGACGGTCCGGACCGGGTACGCATCTCCGGCGTTCGCGGCCAGCCACCGCCGGAACGGCTCAAGGTGTGCGTCAACGCGCTGGGCGGCTACCGCAACTCGGTCGAGTTCGTGCTGACCGGCCTCGACGTCGAGGACAAGGCGGCGTGGGTGCGTGCGCAGCTCGAGCCGCGGCTGAGTGCGGAGTCGGTCACCTGGTCGCTCGGCCCGGTGCCGACGCCGGACGCCGACACCGAGGAGGGCGCCTCGACCCTGCTCCGCTGCACCGTCCAGGACTCCTCGCCCGAACCGGTCGGCCGCGCTTTCAGCAGTGCCGCGGTCGAGCTCGCGCTCGCGTCGTACCCCGGCTTCACGATGACCGCACCGCCCGGCGACGGCACGCCGTTCGGCGTCTATCGCGCCGAGTACGTCGATCGCGGTGCGGTCACCCACAGCGTCACCCACGCCGACGGTCGCCAGGAGGTGGTCGCGTGAAAGCCCCGCTCGGCACGTTCGTGCACGCCCGGTCCGGCGACAAGGGCGGTGACGCCAACCTGGGCCTGTGGGTGGCGCACGACGGGGTCTCGACCGGCTCGACCAGCGAGGAGCAGTACGACGCGCGGGTGGAGTGGCTGCTCGTCCTCGTCACACCGGAGTTCGTCCGCAACCTGCTCCCGGAGACCGCAGCGCTGGAGGTCGAGGTCTTCGCCTTGCCCAACCTCGGGGGCGTCAACGTCGTGCTCCACGGACTACTCGGAGCCGGAGTGGCAGCGTCGACCCGGTTCGACCCGCAGGCCAAGGGCCTCGGCGAGTGGGCGCGGTCGCGGTACGTCGAGATCCCGGAGGAGCTGATATGAAACACCTGCCGTTTCTGCGACCGCTGCGCGGAGAGGTGTCGCTCCACATCGATGCCACGCCGGCCCAGGTCTGGGCCCTCGTCAGCGACGTGACCCGGATAGGCGAGTTCTCGCCCGAGACCTTCGAGGCGCGCTGGCGGCGAGGCTCGACCGGGCCCGAGGTCGGCGCACGGTTCAAGGGGCACGTGAAGCGCAACGGTGTCGGGCCGACGTACTGGTCGGCCTGCGAGGTGACCCGATGCCTGCCGGGCGAGGTCTTCGAGTTCGCGGTCGGCACCGACCAGCTGACCCTGACCAACTGGGGCTACCGCCTCGAGGCTGACGGCAGCGGTACGAAGGTCACGGAGTACTTCCGGCTCGAGCCGACGCTCTCCATGCGCGTCTACTGGACGTTGCTCGGGGCGCTGCGCGGGCGCACCAACGCGCGCGGCATGCGCACCACGCTGGAGCGGATGAAGGCGGTGCTGGAGGCATGAGCGCCACCAACCGTGAGGCGATGCTCGAGAAGCTCGGCCACCTCGAGGCCGAGCACGCCAAGGCCGTCGGCGGCGGCGGGCAGAAGTACGTCGACCGCCACCACGACCGCGGCAAGCTCCTGCCCCGCGAGCGGATCGAGCTCCTCGTCGACCCCGGCTCGGCGTTCCTCGAGCTGTCGCCACTGGCCGGCTGGGGCTCGGACTTCGCGGTCGGTGCGTCGCTGGTGACCGGGATCGGCGTCGTCGAGGGCGTCGAGTGCCTGATCACCGCCAACGACCCGACGGTCAAGGGTGGCGCTAGCAACCCGTGGACGGTGAAGAAGGGCTTCCGGGCCGCACAGATCGCCGAGGAGAACGGGCTGCCGACGATCTCGCTGGTCGAGTCGGGTGGCGCCGACCTGCCGACCCAGAAGGAGATCTTCATCCCCGGCGGCAAGGTGTTCCGCGACCTCACCCGCGCCAGCGCCCGGCGGCAGCCGACGGTCGCGCTGGTCTTCGGCAACTCCACCGCCGGTGGCGCGTACGTGCCGGGCATGAGCGACTACACGGTGATGGTCCGCGAGCAGGCCAAGGTGTTCCTCGGAGGCCCGCCGCTGGTGAGGATGGCGACGGGGGAGGAGTCCGACGACGAGTCGCTGGGCGGCGCCGAGATGCACGCCCGCGTGTCCGGTCTCGCGGACTACCTCGCCGAGGACGAGCACGACGCGATCCGGATCGGCCGCCGGATCGTGGCCCGCCTCAACTGGCGCAAGGCGTCTCGTCCGCAACCTCCTCAACCAGCGGTGGCCTGGGCCGAGCCCGACGCGGACCCCGACGAGCTGCTCGACCTGATCCCCTCCGACCTCAAGGAGCCGTTCGACCCGCGCGAGGTGATCGTCAGGATCTGCGACGGCGCCGGGCCCGGCAACGAGCGGCCGTTCGACGAGTTCAAGCCCCTCTACGGCACCTCGCTCGTCACCGGGTGGGCACGCCTCCACGGCCGACCGATCGGGATCCTCGCCAATGCGCAGGGCGTGATCTTCAGCGAGGAGGCGCAGAAGGCGACCCAGTTCATCCAGCTCGCGAACCAGGTCGACACCCCGCTGCTCTTCCTGCACAACACCACCGGCTACATGGTCGGCGCGGAGTACGAGCAGGGCGGGATCATCAAGTACGGCGCCCAGATGATCAACGCGGTGAGCAACAGCCGGGTCCCCCATCTCAGCGTGATCATGGGCGCGTCGTACGGCGCGGGGAACTACGGCATGAACGGCCGCGCCTACGACCCCCGCTTCCTCTTCACCTGGCCGAGCGCGAAGGCCGCCGTGATGGGGCCGGCCCAGCTCGCCGGTGTGCTCTCGATCGTCGCCCGGGCGGCGGCCGAGGCACGCGGCCAGGCCTACGACGACGAGGCCGACGCCGGCATGCGGGCGTTCATCGAGCAGAGCGTCGAGGAGCAGAGCCTGCCGTTCTTCCTCTCCGGGATGTTGTACGACGACGGCGTGATCGACCCGCGTGACACCCGCACCGTCCTGGCCATCTGCCTCTCGGTCATCGAGACCGTGCCGATCAGGGGTGCCGAGGGCTACGGGGTGTTCCGCACATGAGCTGGGCGGATGGTTTCGAGACGCTCGCCGACGCTCGCTCCTCGACCACCGGGGAGGGCACATGATCAGCCGACTCCTCGTGGCCAACCGGGGCGAGATCGCGCGGCGGGTGTTCGCGACCTGTCGCCGGCTCGGCATCGAGACGGTCGCGGTGCACTCCGACGCCGACGCCGGCCTGCCTTACGTGCGTGAGGCCGACATCGCCGTACACCTGCTGGGGAGCGCGCCCGCCGACACCTACCTACGAGTCGACCTGCTGGTCGAGGCGGCTCGTCGGTCTGGCGCCGACGCGGTGCATCCGGGCTACGGCTTCCTGTCCGAGAACGCCGACTTCGCACGCGCCGTGACCAAGGCCGGTCTGATCTGGGTGGGCCCCTCGGCGAAGTCGATCGAGCAGATGGGCTCCAAGGTCCGAGCCAAGGAGCTGATGCGGAAGGCCGGCGTACCCGTCCTCGAGACACCGGCGAAGCCACGCGAGGCCGACCTGCCCCTGCTGGTGAAGGCGTCCGCGGGCGGGGGCGGCCGCGGCATGCGGGTCGTGCGCTCGCTCGACGAGCTGAACAGCGAGGTCGACGCGGCGAGTGCCGAGGCGCAGAGCGCGTTCGGCGACGGGACGGTGTTCCTCGAGCCGTACGTCGAGCACGCACGCCACGTCGAGGTGCAGGTCGTGGGCCACGCGACCGGCGTTCTCGTCCTCGGCGAGCGCGACTGCTCGGTCCAGCGGCGCCATCAGAAGGTGGTCGAGGAGTCGCCGGCCCCGCGGCTGCCGGACCAGACGCGCGCGGCGCTGCACCAGGCCGCGCACGCCGCGGCGGCGGCGATCGACTACCGGGGTGCCGGCACCGTCGAGTTCCTCTACGACGCCCAGGCCGACCGCTTCTTCTTCCTCGAGATGAACACCCGCCTCCAGGTCGAGCACCCCGTCACCGAGCTCGTCCACGGCGTCGACCTCGTCGAGCTCCAGCTCACGGTGGCGGAGGGGGGCTCGCCCGACCCGCGCACGATCGGCGAGACCTACGGCCACGCGATCGAGGTCCGGTTGTACGCCGAGGACCCCGCCGCCGACTGGCAGCCCCAGAGCGGGGTGCTGACGCTGGTCGACGTACCCGGGGTCGACGGCGAGTTCGACCTGCTCAACCGGCCCGGGCTCCGGCTGGATGCCGGGGTCGAGACCGGCAGCGAGGTCTCCACGCACTACGACGCGATGCTCGCCAAGCTCGTCTCCTGGGCTCCGACCCGTGAGCAGGCCGCCCGTCGGTTGGCCGCGGCGTTGCGCGGGGCACGGATCCACGGCGTCGTCACCAACCGCGACCTGCTCGTGGAGATCCTCGAGGACCCTGCGTTCGTGGCGGGCGACGTCGACACGTCCTTCCTCGCCGACCGCACCATCACGCAGCCCGAACCCGATCACGGGGCATCGGTCGCGGCGGCCCTGGCCCTCGCCGAGCGCGACGCGGCTGGCCGCCGCGTCCAGTGCGGCGTACCGGTCGCCTGGCGCAACGTCGTCAGCCAGCCCCAGGTCACCCGCTTCCTCGGGTCGTCCGCTCCAGGTGCTGCTAGAGCCACACCTCAGGCGGACGACCAGATCCTGGAGGTCGAGTGGTACGGCGGGCGCGACGGCTACACCGTGGACGGGTTCGTCGTCGTCGGGGCCGACCCCGACCGCGTGACGCTGGAGCGCGACGGCGTCCGGACGGCGTACGACGTGGCGGTCACAGGCGACGCGATCGAGGTCGACTCGGCGACCGGTCACACGCGGCTCACGCTGCTGCCGCGCTTCACCGACCCGGCCGATGCGGTCGCCAGCGGCAGCCTGCTGGCCCCGATGCCCGGCACCGTCGTCCGCGTCGCGGTGGCAGAGGGCGACGCCGTCGAGGCCGGGCAGACCGTGCTCGTCCTCGAGGCCATGAAGATGCAGCACTCGGTGACGGCCCCCCAGGCCGGCACCGTGACCCGGCTGTCCGTCCGGCCCGGCGCCCAGGTGGCGGCCAACGAGGTGCTGGCGGTCGTCGAGCCATCGTCGGTCGAGCGGAGTCGCGACCACGAGGAGAAGGAGCGGGGATGACCTCATTCACCGAGAGCCCGGAGCGCCAGGCGCTGCGCCGCGAGGTGGCCAAGCTGGCCGGCCGGTTCGGCCGCGAGTGGTTCACCGAGAAGGCGCGGTCGGGGGAGAAGACCACCGCCCTCTGGCTGGAGATCGCGAAGAACGGGTACCTCGGGATCAACATCCCCGAGGAGTACGGCGGGGGCGGGGGCGGGATCGGCGACGTCGCCGCGGTGTGCGAGGAGCTCGCGGCGCAGGGCTGCCCGCTGCTGCTGATGGTCGTCAGCCCGGCGATCTGCGGGACGATCATCAGCCGCTACGGCACCGAGGAGCAGAAGCGCCGCTGGCTGCCCGGCATCTGCGACGGCACCGGGACGATGGCCTTCGCGATCACCGAGCCCGATGCCGGCACCAACACCCACAACATCACCACGACCGCGCGCCGCGACGGGGACGGATGGGTGCTGAACGGCCGCAAGATCTACATCTCCGGCGTCGACGAGGCCGACAACGTGCTGGTGGTCGCGCGCACCGAGGACGCGAGGACGGGGAAGCTCAAGCCGGTGCTCTTCGTCGTCCCCACCGACGCGCACGGCTTCGAGGCCCGCCCGATCCCGATGGAGATCGTCAGCCCCGAGCTGCAGTTCCAGGTGTTCATCGACGACGTGCGGCTGCCGGGCGACGCGGTGGTCGGTGACGAGGACGGCGGGCTCGTGCAGCTGTTCGCGGGACTCAACCCGGAGCGGATCATGGCCGCGTCGTTCTCGACCGGCCTCGCGCGGTTCGCGCTCGAGAAGGCCGCGTCGTACGCCAAGGAGCGCACGGTGTTCCAGGGCCCGATCGGATCGCACCAGGCGATCGCGCATCCGCTCGCGCAGTCGAAGATCGAGATCGAGCTGGCGCGGCTGATGACGCAGAAGGCCGCAGCGCTCTACGACGCGGGCGACGACCTGGGCGCGGGCGAGGCGGCCAACATGGCCAAGTACGCCGCCGCCGAGGCCGCCTGCGACGCCGCCGACCGCGCCGTGCAGACCCACGGCGGCAACGGGATCACCCAGGAGTACGGCATGGCCGGGCTCCTGGTCGCCACCCGGGCCGGCCGGATCGCACCGGTCTCGCGCGAGATGATCCTCAACTTCGTGGCCATGCACTCTCTGGGGCTGCCGAAGAGCTACTAGGCGGACCACCGCACCGCGTCGTAGGCCCAGTCGGCCGGTGCGTGGACGCCGTACAGCTCGGGGCGCGCGTCCAGCAGCGCGCTGAGACAGCCCATGGTGCGGTCCTCGCGCTCGCGCGCGGCCTCGACGCCGTGCGGTCGCCCGTGTCGTGGCGTGGTGTCGGTGTCCTGTGGCAACGGATCCCCCTCCGTTCGTGGGCCGCTGGTGACGGCTCGTGCAGCCATCGTGCCGGGCGCTGCTTTCGTGCCGGTTACGTCCCGTGAACTCCAGGTGAAGACTCGGCCACCACCGGGAGGAGGTTGCGGCCCCCGATGTGGGCATGCCTCAATGGCGGCAGGCGGATCGGTCGAAGCGGAGGTGGCGATGGTCTCGATGGCGGACTGGCGATACGTCACGGACGGCGGGCTGGAGACCGACCTGATCTTCCATCACGGGGTCGACCTGCCGGAGTTCGCGGCGTACCCCTTGGTGTGGACCGACGAGGGCCGCGCGCTGCTGCGCCGCTACTACGACGGGTACGCCGACATCGCGGCCGCGGTCGGGGCCGGGCTGCGCCTCGAGGCGCCGACCTGGCGGGCCAACACCGACTGGGGTGCGGCTCTGGGTCACGACCAGCGCACGGTCGTCGAGGCGAACCGGGAGGCGGTCGGGCTGCTCCAGGGTCTCGCGCACGAGTGGCGCGACCGGGTCCCCGACATCGTGGTGACCGGGATGGTCGGGCCGCGCGGCGACGGGTACCGGCACAGCGGGGCGATCGATCCCGACGAGGCGGCGGACTACCACCAGCCCCAGGTCCGGGCCTTCGCCGAGACCGGGGTCCAGCAGGTCTGTGCGCTCACGTTGACCGACGCCGGTGAGGCGATCGGCGTCGTGCGCGCGGCCGACTCCTTCGGGTTGCCCGCAGCGATCGGCTTCACGGTCGAGACCGACGGCCGGCTGCCGGACGGGACGACGCTGCGGGCGGCCATCGAGCGGGTCGACGAGGCCGCCCCGCCGTCGTACTTCCTGGTGAACTGCGCCCACCCGAGCCACGTGCTCCCGGCCGTCGAGGACCCCGGAGGCTGGGCCGACCGGATCCACGGCCTGCGCTGCAACGCCTCGACCGCGAGCCACGCCGAGCTGGACGAGGCCGAGCAGCTCGACGAGGGAGATCTGGGCGTGTTCGTCCCCGCGCATCGAGCGCTCGAGGAGCGGCTGCCGGCGCTCGAGATCGTCGGCGGCTGTTGTGGCACGGACGCGCGGCACGTCGCCTCGCTGTGGGGCGTGGGCTGACCGCCCTCAGCGCAGGGGGACGAAGCGGTACCCGCCGTGCCGGGTCACCTGGACGCCCCGCATCGACACCGCCACCCGCAGCATCGTGCCGGCGACCGGGATCACCATCACGCCGCCGGTGTGGAGCTGGTCGACGAGCTCGTCGGGCAGCTCGGCGGGCATCGCGGAGACCAGGATCCGGTGGTACGGCGCGGCGCTCGGCAGGCCGAGGACGCCCGGGACGGCCTCGTGGATGCTCGCCCAGGGGAGGTCGTGGGCGTCGAGGTGGCGGGTGCCCAGCTCGACGAGGTCGGGCTCCAGCTCGACGCCGAGCACCCGGCCGGTGGGTCCGGTCAGCTGGGCGAGCAGAGCGGTGGACCAGCCGGAGCCGGACCCGACGTCGAGCACTCGCTGGCCGGCGTACACGTCGAGGAGGCGGAGCATCGACTCGACGGTCCGCGGCTGGCTGTTGGTCTGGCCGTGCCCGATCGGGAGCGGTCCGTCGTAGCCGGCCCGCCGTCGCTCCGACCTCGGCAGGAACTCCTGGCGCGGACAGGCCCGGAATGCCTCCGCCACGCGGTCCATCCCCCGAGTGAAGCACCGATGCTCGCGTAGTCCCCGGCCACGTGGCTGCCGATCGGCCGGATCCACGACCATCTGACCGGGGACTACCCCACGTTGGACGCGCTCGGTGCGGCCGCCAGGGTGCGCTGGCGGAAGACCGCGACGACGATGAGGGTGGCGACCGCGAGACCGAACACCACCGCTCCCCACGCCGCCTCGACCGCACCGGTGCCGGCTTCGGCAGCCTGGCTCGGACCGAACCAGGTGGCGTACGTCGCGACCGCGCCGACCGCCAGCGCAAGCCGGTGCCGCCCGTCCCATCCCGGCCGCCTCGACCACCGCCACACCACCCACGCACCCCCACCCGCCGCAGCCGCGAAGCAGGCGACCGCGACCAGCGCTCCCCACGCCCCGTCGAACGGCAGCTCGGTGCTGAGCCAGTAGCCGCTGGTGACCGCGAACGCCGCGACCGCCACCACGACCGGGTGCGGGGCGCTGCTCGACGGGTCCGGCTGCGTGGGCGTGTCGATCACGAGCGCGGCGACGACCAGCCCGACGATCGCCGCGATCGACACGATGAACTGCAGGGGGGTGCCGACGAAGTCGAGGTCCTGGGCCTGCACGACGCCGAGGAACACGCAGCCGGCCACGAAGAGCGCTGTGGTGACGACCAGCCCCGGCCGGTGCAGCCACGGGAGGGTCGGGGTCGGGTCGAACGCCTCGACCAGCGCGATCGGCACGCAGATGCTCCACACCGTGTGCAGGGCGAGGCTCCACAGCAGGAGCGAGCCGCTGATGCCCAGGCCGGGGATCTCGGCGTACCCCGCGAAGGACGGCAGTCCGAGGTAGCCCGGGTTGAAGATCATCTGGTCGACCGGGCCCTCCTCGATCACGGCGTACGCCGCCGCCAGCAGCACGATCGTCGGCCAGCCCCGGCCGAGTCGGCGAGCGGTCTCGCGCACCAGCAGGGCGCCCGCGCCGTACAACGGCATCAGGAAGAGGACGTCGCCGTACTGCGAGATCGGGATGTTGCCCAGCAGGTACTCACCGATGGTCGGAGCCAGCAGGAGCAGGCCGAAGGCGAGCAGGAGCCGATGTCGCCGGGGCCCGTCCGCTGCCATCGCCCGAGTCAACCATCCGTCGGCGGGTAGTCCCCGACAGTTCGGTGGTGGAAACGGCCGAAATGACCACCGAAACGTCGGGGACTATCCCGTCCGTGGCGTCAGTGGCGCCGGGACGGGCGGGGTGGGCGGGGGACGAAGAGGGGGACCCGGGCGGCGTAGGCATCCCAGCCGGGCCGGGTGCTCATCGTCTTCTCGAGCAGCTTGGCGCCGGTCACGTTGCGCACGAAGTGGGTCATCGCGAGCGGTGACGCGACGGTCAGAAGGGCCGGCAGCCAGCCGGACGCCGCCCCGCCGACCAGCCAGATCCCCCACCACAGGCAGGCGTCGCCGAAGTAGTTGGGATGACGCGTCCAGCCCCACAGGCCGCGGTCCATGACCGGGCCGCGGTCGGGGTCGCGCTGGTACGCCGCGAGCTGGGCGTCGCCGACGCTCTCGAAGGCCACGCCGACGGCCCAGACCGGGACGCCCAGCGCGACCAGGGGCCACGCGGCCACGTCGCTGTGAGCGGCAGCGATGAGGGGCAGGGCGATCAGGCAGAGGGAGGCGCCCTGGGTCAGGAAGACCTTGCGGATCGCGACGCCGAAGCCGCCGCCGTCGAGCAGCTCCTCGTAGCGCGGGTCCTCGCCCTTGCCACGCGAGCGCCTGAGGATGTGCCAGGCGAGCCGGCACCCCCAGACCGCCACCAGCCCGAACAGGAGCCAGCGTCGCCACGGGGTGGCCGTGCCGGCGACGGCCATCGCGAGGGCGATCGCGGTCAGCGTCAGACCCCAGGCGACGTCGATCACCGAGACCCGACCGACCCGGCGGGCGACCAGGGCGGTGACCACCATGGCGACCGTCGAGACGCCGACAGACAACAGTGCGAGGCCCCACCAGCTGCTGATCACCTGTCACGCTCACGAGGCAGATGCCGGGCGGTGAGGTCGCGGGTCATGCGTCGTCCCCGCGGTCGAGCACGATCTGGTTCACGTCGAGGTACCCCGAACCGAAGCCGGCTCGCGAGTAGTCCAGGTAGAAGTGCCACATCCGCACGAACGTCTCGTCGAAGCCGAGCGCCAGCACCCGGTCACGCGCCCCGAGGAAGCGCTCGTCCCACTGGCGCAGCGTCTCGGCGTAGTGCGAGCCGAAGGACAGCCGGTCGGCCACGCGCAGCCCGGTGTCCCGTCGGGTGATCCGGTCGATCACCTCGACCGAGGGCAGGAAGCCGCCGGGGAAGATGTACTTGTTGATCCAGGTGTAGGTGTTGCGGGTCGCCAGCATCCGGTCGTGGCGCATCGTGATCGCCTGGAGGCCGACCTTCCCGCCGTGGGCGAGGACCTGGTCGAGGATCCGGAAGTAGTCCTCCCAGAAGTCGTAGCCGACCGCCTCGATCATCTCCACCGACAGCACGGCGTCGTACGCCTCGAGGTGGGGTGAGCCGGGTGAGACCAGCGCCCGGTAGTCGAGGAGCTCCACGACCACCCGGTCGGACAACCCGGCGTCGGCGATCCGTCGTTCGGCGAGTGCCTTCTGCTCGGTCGACAGCGTGATCGAGTGGACCAGGGCGCCGCGCTCGGCCGCCCGGATCGCGAGCTCGCCCCAACCGGTGCCGATCTCGAGCACGCGGGAGCCGGGGCCGACCTCGGTGCGGTCGAGCAGCCGCTCGATCTTGCGGTTCTGAGCGTCACGCAGGTCGCCACCCGGCTCCGGTGCGGCCATCAGCGTATAGCCGTCGGCGCGGACCGGATCGGTGGCGAAGAGCGCCGCCGAGTAGCTCAGTCCCCCGTCGAGGAACAGCTCGAAGAGGTCGTTGGACAGGTCGTAGTGGTGAGCGATGTTGCGCTGGGAGTTGGCGCGCGTGCTCACCTGGTCACTCGGCGGTCGTCGTACGGCGAGCGCGCGAAGCCTCTGCAGCGCTGGAGGTACGAGCGTCGGCAGGTCGGCGGCCAGCACGGTGAGGAAGCCGCCGAGATCGTCGGCGTCCCAGGCTCCGGTCAGGTAGGCCTCGCCGAAGCCGATCAGGACGCCACGGCCGAGGCGCGCGAAGAACTCGTCCGGCCGGTGGATCGTCATCTCCGGACCGCCCTGGCCGAGGACGCGTCCCTCCAGGTGGATGGTCACCGGCAGGCGGCTGACGCCCGCCAGGAAGAGGCGCCGCGCCACAGCTGCCGAGACACGGGTCCGCAGCCCGCTCGGGGCGGCGGCGAGGTCCGGCCACTGGTCATGAGCGGGCCGGTTCAGAGAGGTGGTCACGGGACTCCTGGTCACGGGGCGGGGCGGGGCTGGACCGGCAGTCGCCGCAGCCACAGCCAGATGCCGTGGATTCGGATCAGGGCAGCGCCCCGGATTGCTGCCGGCGCCGCGCGCAGCGCCGAGGCCGTCGTACGCCGGCCGGAGAGTGACGCCGAGAACGTCGCACCGTCGTCGGTGTGCAGCGTGATCGCGATCAGGAGGTCGTCACCGGGCACCGGCACGACGACGTCGTACCAGCCGTCGGTGCCATGGAACGGGGAGACGTAGAGCGCCTTGTCGACCCGGGCCCGGCCGCTGTCGTCGGGGCGGACGAGGTAGGCGTGCCGGTCGCCGTAGGTGTTGTGGACCTCGACGATCGTGCCGGCGAGGGCACCGGTGCGGTCGAAGCACCAGAAGACGCTGATCGGGTTGAAGCCGTTGCCGAAGGCGCGCGCGTTGGCGGCCATCAGCACCCGGCCGCCGGTGAGGTCGACGCCGTGCCCGGCCAGGAAGGCGTCGACGTTGCCGCGGATCGTGGCATCGGGTGACCCGAGGTGGTCGCGGGCCTCGAAGTGGCCGAGCAGACCGTGGTCGGGGAGGGCGTCGAGGTCGACCAGCCAGACGTGCGAGCGGTGCGTGAACTGCTTGCGGAACGGGCGGCGTCGGGTGTGGCGGATCTGGGCGTCGTACAGCCCGGGCTCGGGCGGCGTCGGGTCGTCCCACGACAGCCCGAGGTGTGCGGCCGCCGCAGCGCCCGAGCGGGCGCCGTCCTCGTGGAACCCCCAGCCGTGGTAGGCGCCGGCGAAGGCGAGCCGCGCGGTGTCGGCCTCGGGGAGACGCCGCTGGGCGGCGACCGAGGCCGGGTTGTACGTCGGGTGGGCGTACTCCATCCGCGCGACGACCGTGCGCGGGTCGACCAGGTCCTCGCCACCGAGGGTCACCAGGTAGCGGGTCTGCGTCGGGAGGCGCTGGAGCCGGGTCAGGTCGTAGGTCACCGTCACCGCCCCGCGACCGCCGTGAGGGCGCAGGAAGTTCCATGAGGCGCGGGCTCTGTCGGCGCGCGGGAGCAGGGAGGTGTCGGTGTGGAGGAGGGCGATGTTGTCGGCGTACGGGATCGCGGCGAGCGCCTCGCGCTGAGCGGACGTGGGCTCCTGGAGCATGGCGAGCGCCTGGTCGGGGTGGGTGGCGATCACCACCGCGTCGTACGTCGTGGTGGCGCCGTTCCCGTCGGTCACCTCGACCGTGTCGGCGGTCTCCCGGATCGAGGTGACCTTGGTGGCGACGCGGACCTCGTCGAGACCGGCCGCGACGCGCTCGACGTACTCACGGGACCCGCCGACCACCGTTCGCCACTGCGGCGACCCGGTGACCGAGAGCATCCCGTGGTGGGCGAGGAACTCGAACAGGTAGCGGGCGGGGTAGTCGAGGGCGACCTCCGGATCGCACGACCACACGGCCGCGACGAGCGGCTCCATGAAGTGCCGACCGAAGTACGGCGTGAAGCCGCCGTGGGCGAGGAAGTCACGCAGGGTCTCGTCGCGCGCCGGCCCCGCCGGCTGCTCGATCAGTGCGCGGGCCTGCCGGTGGAAGCGTGGCACCTCGGTCACCATCCGCAGGAACCCGGGACGGCGCAGGTTCCGCCCGGTCGGGAAGAGCCCGCGCAGGCCGAGCGCACCGGCGTACTCCAGGCCGGTCGTCTCGTCGCGCACCGACATCGACATCTCCGAGGGCTGCGTCCGGACGCCGACCTCGGCGAAGAGGCGCAGCAGCGTCGGGTAGGTGCGCTCGTTGTGGACGATGAAGCCGGTGTCGATGGCGAGAAGTCCCCCGTCGGGACCCGCTACGTCGTGGGTGTCGGCGTGGCCGCCCAACCTGGTGTCGGCCTCGTAGAGCGTGACGTGGGCGCTCTTGGCCGCCACGTGTGCCGCCGTCAGCCCCGCCACGCCGGATCCGATCACCGCGATCCGTCGCAATCGGCTCATGTCGAGCAGTTCCCGGTCGCGGTCAGTGGGAAGAGGGCGATCGGGTCGGTCGTGGGTTTGTCCGATCCCCCCGCGGGCTCGACGGAGACCGCAGCCGCCTTGGCGGTGGCGGCGTCGCCCGTCAGCACCGTCGGCTCCTCGGCGTCGGGCATCAACCCCGCCGACACCATGCCCTTCCCGGGCTGCTGGAGCCAGAGCTGGTACGTCGTACCGGCCTCGGGTGCGGGGACCTCCTCGCCGAGCATCACCGCGCGCTCGAGCGAGGGCGACTGGACGATGGTGAGCCGGCCGCCGCCCGCGAGGGGCTGCGTCGAGCACACCGCATCGGGTGCGCTCTGGATCTGCTCGGCCAGGTTCGTGCTCGAAGAGCCGTCGTTCTGCAGCAGACGGACACCTCCGAAGATGCCGAGGCCGACCAGGATCAGCGCGACGGACGCCGCGACCAGCAACGGAAAGGTACGCCGCCGTAGCGGCCTCACCGCCGCGGCGTGGGGCTCCTCGCCGGTGGTCTCCGGGGTGGTCTCGGGAGTCTCGGGTGGCAGCGGACGGGTCGATGCGATCCCGGACAGCACGGCGTCGCGCAGGCCCGGCGGCGGGATCTGGGCCTCGGTCTCGGCGATCTGGGCCGCCGTCTCGGCGAACGACCGGACCTCGGCCCGGCACTCGGGGCAGACGGCCAGGTGCTGCTGGAACTGCTCGCGCTCGTCGTCGTCGAGGGCGTCGACCGCGTAGGCACCCGACAGGGCGTGGATGTCGCTCATCGGGGTCCCCTCGTCGTTGTTCGGCGGAGGAGCGCAGCGGGGGAGACGGAGAACGTCGTGGGGTGTTTCATGCTTGCGCCACCTCTCCGACGCCCAGCGCGTCTCTCAGCCGGATCAGGCCGTCCCTGATCCGGGTCTTGGCGGTGCCGATCGGGAGATCGAGCATCCTGGCCACCTCGGTGTGGGTGTAGCCGCCGAGGAACGCCAGCTCCACGGCCTCTCGCTGCTTCAGGGTCAGGTCCGCCAGTGCGGCGCGCACCCGGGTGGCCTCCAAGGACGCGGTGGCAGCCTCGGCGGTCGAGTCGTGCTCGACGGTGTGCTCCTTGTGGGAGTAGGCCTCGTCCCGCCGGCCCGCTGCCTCGGCCGAGCGGACCCGATCGACCGCCTTGCGGTGCACGATCGTGAGGAGCCAGGCCATCGCGCTCCCCTTGGTGGGGTCGAAACGGGTGGAGTGACGCCAGCACTCGAGGTACGCCTCCTGCGTGACCTCCTCGGCCTGGGCCCGGTCGCGGAGCACCCGGACCGCGAGGCCGAACGCCCGCGCGGCGGTGGCGTCGTACCACTCGGCGAAGGCGCTCTCGTCACCACGCCCGGCCCGCTTCAGCAGTTCGGCCAGGTGAGCGCCGACCGACCCGCCCCCCTCAGGGGGTGGGTCGGACGGCACGGACCTCAGGTGCGTCATGTCAGGATCCTCGCGCCCTGATCGGCATCTGTCAGCGTCCCGGTCGCAACCGACGGCAGCAGCACACGCTGCCGACCGACCCCCGTGCGACGAGACGTGGCGTTCAAGGTGATCCTTCCGGTCCGGCTCCTGTGTCTGAGGTGGTTCGGAGCGGTGGCGTCCGCGGATGGGTGGTGAATCGGACCGCGCTTGTCCGATCGGACCCGCACCGGAGGGGATTCGTCACCGACCGCCGTCCGGATGGGCGGATCGCGCGGGCCTGATCCCGGGTTGCTGAAACAGCGCAATTGCGCCGGTTCGACATCCGGATCGGCCGCCCGGCCGTCGTAACGGCGCAATTGCGCCAGTGGGGCGCCCGAGGTCGGATGAAAGGATGCGCGGCATGACCGACGAGCTCGTGCACTACGCCGTCGCGGACGCGGTGGCCACGATCAGCCTGGACTCGCCCCACAACCGCAACGCCCTGTCCCGGCAGCTCGTCACCGAGCTGGTCGAGCGGCTCGGGAGCGCGGCGGCCGACTCCGCGGTGAAGGTGGTGCTGGTCCGGCAGGAGGGCAAGGTCTTCTGCTCGGGAGCCGACCTGTCCGAGGCGACGACGGATGGGATGGCCGAGGGCGCTCGCCGGATCGTCGAGCTCCAGCGGCTGATCGTGACCCTCGACAAGCCGGTGGTCACCCGCGTGTCCGGGGCGGTCCGGGCCGGCGGCATCGGCATCGTCGCGGCGAGCGACATCGCCATCAGCGCCGACGACGCGTCGTACGCCCTCACCGAGGTCAAGCTCGGCCTGGCCGCCGCGATCATCTCGCTCACCGTCCACGCCCGGATGAACCCGCGTGCCGCGTCGCTCACGACGCTCGGCGGCGAGACCTTCAGCGGCGCCCAGGCGGCGGCGTACGGCCTGGTCACCACCGCCGTGCCCGCCGACCGGCTCGACGACGCGGTCGCCACGGTGTGCGCCCAGCTCGCGACGGGAGCGGCGCAGGGGCTGCGCGAGTCCAAGCGGATCCTCAACGCCGACCTGGTACGCCGGATCGACGCGCACGGCTCCGACCTCGCGGACCTGAGCGCCCGGCTGTTCGCCTCCGACGAGGCGCGCGAGGCGATGACCGCGTTCCTGAACCGGAAGAAGTAGGCAACCTTCCACCGGGTCCGCCCGGTAGAGGGGGTATGAGCATCAGGACCGTCGTCGACTCGGGAGGCCGCGTGGACCCTCAGGCCGGGGCGACCTTCGACGAGTTCGTCGTCGCGCGCTCCCGCGCGCTGCTGCGAACGGCGTACCTGCTGACCCACGACCACGCGCTCGCCGAGGACCTGCTGCAGACGGCGCTGGCCAAGGCGTGGTTCGCCTGGCGGCGGATCGACGGCAACCCGGATGCCTACGTACGCCGGATCCTCGTCAACACCTACGCCTCCTGGTGGCAGCGCAAGTGGAAGGGCGAGCACCCCACCGACGAGCTGCCCGAGCACGCCACGGGCGAGACGGGGACCGAGCCGACCGATCTGTGGCAGGCCATGGAGCGGCTCCCACGTCGCCAGCGTGCGGTGGTGGTCCTGCGCTACTTCGAGGACCTGACCGAGGCCCAGACCGCCGACCTCCTCGGCTGCTCCGTCGGCACCGTCAAGAGCCAGTGCAGCAAGGCGCTCGCCAAGCTACGCATCGACCCCGCCCTGACCGAGGCGGAAGGAGACCCGCGATGAACACCCTGTCCGACCTCCGCAGCACCCTCGACGACCACGCCGAGCGGGTCCCCGACGGCGAGGCGGTGGCCCGCACCGCCGCGGTCCGCCACCGCGTCTCGGTCGTACGCCGTCGCCGCCGCGCCGTGGCCGCCGGCACCCTCGCCCTGGTCGTCGCCACGGTGGTCGGTGTGGTCGGGGTGCACCGCACGTCCGCGACCCCGCCGCCGGTCGTGTTCGGGGTCCGCGCTCCCGAGACGATCACGTCCCTGGGGTACACCTTCCGCAGCGACGGAAAGGCCGCGACCTTCGCCCGGCACGGCGCGCTGAAGCTGACGGCCTCGAGCAGGCCACGGCTCTTCAGCTGGACCACCGACCGTCCGGGACCGGTCCGGATGGTGCTGCCCAATGGGGAGGTGTGGACCTCACACCGGACACGGTTCACCGACTTCGTCCAGATCCCGGCCGGGCAGAGCGGCAGGCTCCGGATCTCGGTGCCGGCCGGCAGCGTCGGTCTCGCGTCGTACTCGCTGACCGACGCGGCTCCCGCGGGCTACACCCGGAACGGCTCGACGTTCCGGCAGGTCGCCGACGGCACACCGTTGCTGGCTGCGGTGATCTCCGACGAGGGGCAGCCACAGCTCCGGACCACCTATGTCGCGACCGGCGGCCAGGTGGACCTGCGACTGGTCTGCTCGGGACTGCCGAAGGGCTACGCCGTGAACCTGTCGCTGAACGGCGAGGGGCGCGTGAGCTCCAGCAGCTCCAGCTGCGATGCCGACGACTGGGTGGACCCCGCGGCGGGTGGGTCGACCGGGATCCCTGACCGCGCAGCCGGGACCACCGTGCATGTGCGGGTCTGGGTCTCGACCGGCTTCCACAGCGGACGGGCGCTGCCCGCCTCCGCGGTCCCGGGCCTGCGGATGGGGGTCGGTGTCTACGGGCCGACCTCCAGCCGACGCGTCGGTGGCTGGAGGCTTCCCACGGTGGTGGAGCAGGACGGCCACACGTGGGGAATGGTGTCGACGACGAGTTCGGCCGGGGCACCGCTGCGCATCGAGCCGGCCGATCACGACCGCGTGGCCGGGATGGCGTGGCACGTCCGCGGAAGCTCCGAGGTGGAGTTCCGATCGGGTCCGAACGTCGCGCCGTCGGGCTCCGACGTGGCCGGTGGGAAGGCCGCGATGGGCGCTCTCTGGGTCCCCGCCGGCCAGACCTCCCGAGCTCGCATCCTCAAGGGCACGGGCACGTTCGGAGTGGCGATGTACGAGCGCCTGGACTGACCCGCTCAGCGCGACTCGACCAGCGACCGCGTCAGGAACACGAGGGTCATGAAGGTCCGGAACAGCCGGAGCGGATCGTCGTCGGTGAACGAGACGGTGCGGCCGTCGAGCCGGGTGACCCCGTGGATCCAGGTGGCCTGCTCGGCCAGGTCGGGGGAGAGCAGCTCCACCTCGACCGTGGCCGGCAGCGAGATCCTCGGCGGGGAGTGACCGGCGCGCAGGGCGGTGGCGACTCCGTCCCGGATCCGCTCGCGGGCGGTGTCGGGGTGCAGGTGCTCGGCGGCGTACCGGCTCACCGATCGCTTGACCTCGATCGTGTCGATGCCGGGGCAGAACGGCGCGACCTCCGGCCCGACGTACTGGTCGCCCGTGATCACCGCGACGGGCACCCCGTGCTGCTGGGCGACGAGCGCGTTGAGGCCGGCCTCGCCGGTCACGATCGCGTTGAGGCGCACCTCAGCGATCGCGCGCGGGTTGTAGGTGTGGGACAGCACGCCGGGTGACTGCATCGCCGCGTGGTAGCCGAGGAACACCACCGCGTCGTACGACGGGTCCAGCCCCTCCATCATGTAGAGCGGCTTGAACCTCCCCGAGAGGTACGACGCTCGGGCACCGAGGGCGGCGGGCGGCAGGTTGCGCATGACCGAATGGGAGTCGTTGACGAGGATCTCGTCCGCGCCCGCCGCGACGGCGCCGTCGATCGCCGCGTTCACCTCGCCGAGCACGAGGTCGCGTCCGAGCGCGTAGTCGTCGCCGCCGGGGAGGCACTGCTCCCAGTCGGCGATGCCGGCCACGCCCTCCATGTCCACCGAGATGTAGACCTTCACGCGGCCGAGCCTGGCACAGGCCCGGCCGCGCGTGGGATCGGGCGGTGCTACTTCTTCAGGCGCTTGCTCAGCGTGAGGTTGTTCCGGATGTCCGCCTTGCGCAAGCCGTCGTCGGCGAAGAGGACTCCTCGGGACGCCTGGCGGAGGTAGCCGACGCCGACCTTGACCCAGTTCGGGTCCTTCAGGCAGGAGGTCGGGACGGTGACGGCGATCGTGTCGTGCGCCTTGTCGATGGCGTCCGTGAGGCCGTCACAGGCGAGGGTCTTGGAGCCCTTGGTGAGCGTGAACGTCGTCTTGTGGGCGATGTGGCTGCCCTGCACCTGGTAGTTCGCGGTCGCGGTCTTGACGTTCTCGACGTAGAACCAGGTGCCGGCGCGGTAGTCGCGCAGCTTCATCTTCGCGTTGACCTTCGCGGGCGTGTGGGTGAGCGTCAGACGGACGATGTCCGCGGTCGCGTTGTCCGGGGCGTCGCTGGTGTTCGCGCCGGATGCCCGCTGGACGTCGTGGGCCGGGTCGCTGTGCCGCAGGGTCTGCGCGAACGCGGCGCCCGGAACGGCGAGGGCGACGACGGTAGCCGACCCGATCAGGCCGCGCGCCCACGCGCGGCTCGGCTGGATGGTCATGGAGTTCCCCCTTGTAGTGATGTGACGGGCGACTCTCTCACCCGGGGCGCGGAGCGGCGAAATTGGGAGGGCCGACGCCGAATCGGGTGGTCCTGCACCGGCGTCCGGGGCCAACGGATACGATTGTCGACTCGCACCATGGGGATACCGCCACCGGCGGTCGGGGATCCGAGGGGAACCTTTCTTGGCAGACGACGTGCTGGCGGCAGAGCTCGCCGCAGAGCAGACCTTCGTCGATCGCGTCTACGTCCAGCTGGAGAAGTCCGCGCGCAACGCGCGCGAGCTGGCGCGCGAGGGACACGGTCGTGGACGGCTCGGTCACGAGGGTGGCCTGGTCGAGCGCGACGCCATGGTGTTCCAGGCGGCGAAGCGGATCGCCCAGCTCGACGCCGCCCACGAGGGCCTGGTCTTCGGACGCCTCGACCTGCTGCCGACGCTGGACCCCGAGCCGCGCTACATCGGGCGGATCGGGTTGCGTGACGAGCACCGCGACTCGCTCCTGATCGACTGGCGCGCACCCGCCGCCGCCGTGTTCTACCAGGCCACCGCCGCCGAGCCCCAGGACGTCGTACGACGTCGGGTGCTGCGGTGTGCCGGACCCACGGTCGTCGGCGTGGAGGACGAGCTGCTCGACGCCGAGGCCGAGACCGACCTGCCGATCGTCGGCGAGGGCGCCCTGATGGCCCAGCTGTCCCGCGCCCGCGACCGGTCGATGCACTCGATCGTGGCCACCATCCAGGCCGAGCAGGACAAGGCGATCCGGGCACCCGCCAGAGGTGTGGTGTCCATCAGCGGCGGTCCCGGCACGGGCAAGACGGTGGTGGCGCTGCACCGGGCGGCGTTCCTCCTCTACTCCGACCGGCGCCGCTACGAGACCGGTGGCGTGCTCGTGGTCGGCCCGTCGGGTGTGTTCATGCGCTACATCGAGCGGGTGCTCCCGTCGCTCGGCGAGACCGCCGTCGCGCTGCGCTCGCTGGGCGAGGTGGTGGGCGGCGTACGCGCGATCCGCCACGATCCGCCGGAGGTCGCGGCGGTCAAGGGCTCGGGGCGGATGGCCGAGCTGATGCGGCGTACGTCGCGTCAGCAGGCGCCGGGCTCGCCCAAGGAGTTCCGGGTGTTCTGGCGCGACGACGTGATCCTGCTCGACCGCGGTCAGCTCGGGAAGCTGCGCAGGCAGCTGATGAGCCAGGGCCAGCGGAACCGCCAGCTCCCGCGGATCGCGTCGTCGTTGCTCGACGTGATGTGGCGCCAGGTGCGCGGCGAGCGCGGCCGCGACCGTGGTCGTGAGGCGTTCGACGACGACATGCTCTCCTCCGACGCCTTCGTGGAGTTCGCGCTGTCGTGGTGGCCCGCGCTCGGTGCCACCGAGGCGCTCGGCTGGCTGCGCGACCCGGAGTTCCTGGCGCGGGTCGGCGAGGGCCTCGTGACCCCCGACGAGCAGCGGCTGCTCACCGACTCGTGGCAGGACGACTCGCTGTCGGTCGAGGACGTCCCCCTGGTCGACGAGCTGCGCTACGCCCTCGGTGACGTGCCCGACCGCCGCGAGGAGGACCACGAGCTCGACGACTTCCTGGGCGGCGACCTGGGGAGTGGCCGCGAGGAGCTGAGCACGGCCTGGGAGCGCGAGTACGGCCCCGGCGCCCCGGCCTGGATGCCGCCCACCCACTCGATCGAGGACGACGGCTACGCCCACGTCCTCGTCGACGAGGCACAGGACCTCAGCCCGATGCAGTGGCGGATGGTCGGGCGCCGCGGGCGCGCGGCGACCTGGACGATCGTGGGCGACGCCGCCCAGTCGTCCTGGCCCGACCCGGCCGAGTCCACCGCCGCCCGGGCCGCCGCGATCGAGGGGAAGGACCTCCACGCCTTCCACCTCTCGACCAACTACCGCAACTCCTCCGAGATCTACGAGTACGCCGCGTCGTACGCCTCACGCGTCGGGCTCGACGCCGACCTCCCGACGGCGGTGCGCTCGACCGGGGTCTCGCCGCGTGAGGTGGTGGCCGGCGACGACCTGCCGGCGACGGTGCGGGCCGAGCTGGCCTCGCTCCTCGGCGAGGTGGCCGGCACGATCGCGGTCGTGACCCCGCTCGCCCGACGCCAGGAGATCTCCACGTGGCTCTCGACGTGGGACGAGCTCGCCGAGGCCGCTCCGCACGCGGCCACGCCGGAGACGGCCGGCGACGACCGGGTCGTCGTCCTCACCGGCATCGACACCAAGGGCCTGGAGTTCGACGGGATCGTGGTGGTCGACCCCGAGGCGATCGAGGCCGAGTCGCCGACCGGCCGCGCCACCCTCTACGTCGTCCTCACCCGCGCCACGCAGCTCCTCACCCTGGTCCGCTGACCCGCACTCCCCGAGTCGTCCGCCTGAGGTGTTGCTAGATCAGCACGTCAGGCGGACGACCCGCCCCGGACCAGGTCCTAGGCTCATGACATGCGCGTGATCACCGACCGCTCGGCCACGACGTACGCCGCCGACCCGACGCGCTTCACCGGCCGGGTCTGGCGCACCGACTACCTGGACCCCGACGACCTCGAGCACCTCGCCGGCTCGCGGTTCCACTACGAGCCCGGGGCGCGTTCCCACTGGCACGTCCACGCCCACGAGCAGGCGATCGTCGGGATGTTCGGAAGCGGGCTCGTCGCCTGGGAGGGCCTGGAGAGACCGGTCGCTCTGGGACCTGGCGACTGGTGGCACGTCGAGCCGGGCGTTCCGCACTGGCACGGCGCCACCCTCTCCACGGCGTTCGCGCACCTGGCGATCACGGCCGGCGGCACCACGACCTGGCTGCACGAGGTCTCGGACGACGACTACCGCCGGTGACCACGGAGTACGACGACCTCACCACTCTCGGTGAGTTCCTGGCCCGGCGCGACGTACCGGCACCCAACCCGGACCGTCCCGCCGAGCTCCTGGTCCTCTGCGGAAGTGCCGTCCTGCGGTCGCTGACGGTCGCGGCCGCGGCGTTGCACGGAGCAGCGGTGCAGCGGATCCTCGTCACCGGCGGCATCGGGCACTCCACGCCGTACCTCCGTAAGGCCGTGGCCGCCCACCCGACGTACGCCGACACCGAGACGACTGGCCGCGCCGAGGCGGCGGTGCTCGCCGAGATCCTCGTCCGGCACCTCGACGTGCCGCCGGACCTGATCCGGACCGAGGAGGAGTCGACGAACTGCGGGCAGAACGCCGAGTACTCCCTCCGCCTCCTCGCCGACACGGCCTCGACGCCCCGGTCGCTCGTGCTCGTCCAGGACCCGACCATGCAGCGCCGCACCCACGCGGCGTTCGACCTGTGGCGCGGAGCCAACGGACCCGAGGTTCGCAGCCTCGCGCCGTTCGTCCCCGTCGTCGGTGAGTACGGCGTGGGGGAGGCGGCCGGTGAGGCGGCCGGCGAGCCGGTGTGGACGCTCGATCGGTTCCGCGACCTCGCGCTCGGTGAGATCAGCCGGCTGACCGACGACGAGCACGGCTACGGGCCGCGCGGAGCCGGGTACATCGTCCACGTCGACATCCCGGCCGAGGTCGCCGCGGCCCATGGCCGCCTCCGGACGGCGTACCCCGACGTGAGCCGGGACCTCACCCCCTGACGCGGAAAACGCGGAACAAATCGGTGCTCCAGCCCATCAGACGACGATTTGTTCCGCGTTTTCCGCCACACCCGCGCCCCACCCGCGTCCCCACCCCCGAGACGCGATCGGGCCAGACCCGCCCCGTTTGTAGGCTGCCCGACATGCCCTCGAACCCGACTCCCGCTGCCGTGCTCGCCACGCTGCAGGGGTACGACGCGTGGGCGCTGGTCCGGATCGGCGACGACGCCACGGTGCTGGCCGTCGGCGGCAGCCGGAGCGAGGTGGCGAGCCTGCTCGACGTACCGCTGGAGCAGGGGTCGCCGGACGAGGGCCGGACCGCCGACCGCCTGCTGGCGATCCCGTTCCGTCAGGTCACCGAGCGCGGCTTCGAGGCCCACGACGACGGCGCACCGCTCGTGGTCGTCGACATCGAGTTCGAGCAGCATCTCCCGCTCGACGCGACGCTGGCGGCGATCCCGGACGACGGCATCGAGTTCAGCGATCGCGGCGGCTTCGAGAGCGACGACGAGCAGTACGCGAAGCTGGTCGAGGAGATCATCGCCGACGAGATCGGCCAGGGTGAGGGCGCCAACCTGGTGATCGGCCGCCACTACCGCGCGCAGCTCGCCGACTGGGGGCCGGACAAGGCGCTGACCGTCTTCAAGCGGCTCTGCGAGCGCGAGCGCGGCGCCTATTGGACGTTCTGCTTCTTCACCGGCGACCGCTTCCTCGTCGGCGCCAGCCCGGAGCGGCACGTCAGCGTGCAGGGCGGGTACGGCGCGGTCAGCGACGTGCGGATGAACCCGATCAGCGGCACCTTCCGCCTCGCCGGCCACGACGACCCGGCCGAGCGCAAGAGGGCGCTGCTCGACTTCCTCGCCGACGAGAAGGAGATCTACGAGCTCTTCATGGTCGTCGACGAGGAGCTCAAGATGATGTGCGACATCTGCCACGAGGGGGGCCAGGTCCTGGGCCCGTTCCTCAAGCCGATGACGCATCTCGTGCACACCGAGTACCTCCTCGCCGGCCGTACCCGACGCGACGTACGCGAGGTGCTGCGCGACACGATGTACGCCGCCACCGTCACCGGCAGCCCGGTGCAGAACGCGTGCCGGTTGATCAAGCAGTACGAGTCCGAGGGTCGCGGCTACTACGGCGCCGCCCTCGCCCTGATCGGCCGCGACCGCGAGGGCCGGACCCGCTGCGACAGCCCGATCGTGATCCGCGCCGCCGACGTCGACACCGGCGGCCGGCTCAAGGTCACCGCCGGCGCCACCCTGGTCCGCGACAGCGACCCGATCAGCGAGGTCGCGGAGACTCGCGCGAAGGCCGGCGGCATCCTCAGCGCCTTCGGGCTCGTCGACACCCCGGCCGCACCGGCGTACGGCGTCGACGACCTGGCCCGAGACGAGGACGTCCTGATCGCCCTCAACTCGCGCAACCAGCGGCTCTCGACGTTCTGGCTCACCGACCAGGCCGGCGCACCGCCGGACCTCCGGCTGGCCGGCAAGCACGTCGCGATCCTCGAAGGCGAGGACGACTTCGTGAACATGCTGCGACACGTGCTCGGCGTCGCCGGCATGACCAGCGAGGTGGTCCCCCACAGCCAGTACGCCGACGGGTCCCTCGACGCCGCCGACCTCGTGATCGTGGGCCCCGGCCCGGGTGACCCGCGGGACGCCGACGACGCGAAGATCGCCACCTTCCGCCGCGCCGTCGACCGGCTGCTCGACCGCGGGCAGCCGTTCCTGGCGGTCTGTCTCGGTCACCAGGTGCTGTGCGACCGCCTGGGAATCCCCTTGGCCTACAAGGACATCGTCTTCCAGGGCACGCAGGCCGAGGTGAGCCTGGACGGTCGCCCCGAGCGGGTCGGCTTCTACAACACCTTCGTCGGCCGGGTCCGCGACGACGCCCCCGCGGGCCTCACCGTCGAGACCGATCCGGACACCGGAGACGTGCACCTGGTCCGGGGGCCCCACTTCCGCGGCATCCAGTTCCACGCCGAGTCGATCCTGACCGAGCACGGCTCCGACCTGGTCCACCGCCTGGCGAGCGACCTGCTCACCGACTGACCCCTGCCCGGTCCTAGAGTGCCGCGAGTGACCACCGCCGATCTCGAACCGGGCTGCTACGTGTGCGACCAGCAGGCGGCGGCTTCGCTGCCGCCGCGCGAGGACGTCGTCCACACCGAGCACTGGCGCGTCGCGCACGCCTTCAACTCCACGCTTCCCGGTTGGCTCGTCCTGGTGCCGACCCGCCACGTCACGTCGTTCACCGAGCTGTCACCCGACGCGGCTGCCGAGCTCGGCGGGCTCATCACCCGGCTCAGCAGCGCACTGGAACGCGTCACCGGATGCGTGAAGACCTACCTCATGCAGTTCTCCGAGGCCGAGGGCTTCGCGCATCTCCATCTCCACCTGGTGCCGCGAGGGCCGCAGCATCCCGAGGAGGCCCGCGGGCCCAGGGTGTTCGTCTACCTGACCGACGACCCGGCCGCCGCTCTCACCGAGACCGAACGCGACACGATCGCGGTGGACCTCCGCGCCGAGCTCGCCTAGCCCCCGAGCTGCTGGGCCCGCATCAGGGTGAGCATCGCGGCGTCGATGGCGCCGGTCGGCGGGCAAGAGCCTGCAGGTTGAGTCGTCAGGAACACGTCAAGACCTGGAGGGGATGCGGTCCAGCGGCGCAGCATGAAGTCGTGACACTGCACGCTTCGCCCGGCGGACGCATCGTGGACGGCCCCCGCATGTGGCCACCCGAGGGTCGATGGCAGGTCGCCGCGCGGATCGGGGCCGTGGTGCTCCCGCTGGTGACCTGCGCGGTGTTCGCGACCGTCCGCGACAGCATCACGGCCGCGACCGTCGTCCTCGTGCTGGTGCTGTGGGTGGTGGCGGCCGCATCGACCGGCGACCGGACGGCCGGCCTGCTCGCGGCGGTCTCCGGTGGTGCCTGGTTCGACTTCTTCCTGACCGCGCCCTACCAGCAGTTCGCGATCAAGGGTTCCGACGACATCGAGGCCACCATCCTGCTCGTGGTGATCGGCCTCGCGGTCACGGAGATCGCGTTGTGGGGCTTCCGCCAGCAGGCGCGCGCCGCCGGACGGTCCGGCTATCTCGACGGCGTCCTCAGCGCGGCGCGGCTCGTGTCGGAAGGAGACACACCCGCCTCCACCTTGCTGGACGTCGTCGCCCGCCAGATCACCGACGTGCTGGGTGCCGACGAGTGCCGTTTTGTCCGAGGTCCCCTGTCGGACACGCGCGTCGCCGTCCTCGACCACGACGGGGAGGTCACCCGGGGCGACCATGTGGTCGACGTCGACCGGGTGGGCATGCCGTCCAACGACTTCGTGGCCATCCCGGTGCGCAGAGGTCCGAGGGTCGTCGGTCACTTCCTGCTGACCGCCACCTCGCACGTCACGTACCCGACGGCCGAGCAGCGCCGCGTGGCGGTGCTGTTGGCGGACCAGGTCGCGGCCGCGGTCGACGTCGACGCCCGTTAGGCCGGCGAGGTCGGGCCATCGCTGCCCTGGGGCGTGAAGCCTCCCGTCAGGAACGCGTCAAGACGCGTGTCCGGCGCTACCGGGCGACCCAGCATGGACTCGTGAGACAGCACCCACCCCCCGGCGAGCGGGTCGACCTCGGGGTCGACCCGCACCCGCTTCCCGGCGTAGCGGTCCCCGCGACCCCGGCTCCTCGATGACCACGGTCCCGCTCACCCGACGCGCCCGCAACTGGCTGGTGACCGAGGGCGAGGTGCAGCACGCCGACACCGGTCAGCCCTGGTGGAAGGTGATGTGCCTGACCGGCGTCGACTACTTCTCGACGCTCGGCTACCAGCCCGGCATCGCCGCCCTGGCCGCCGGCCTCCTCTCGCCGGTCGCGACCCTGGTGCTCGTGGCGCTCACCCTCGCCGGGGCCCTGCCGGTCTACCACCGGGTCGCCGAGGAGAGCCCCCACGGCGAGGGCTCCATCGCGATGCTCGAGCGGCTGCTCAGCTTCTGGAAGGGCAAGCTGTTCGTCCTTGCCCTGCTGGGTTTCGCGGCCACCGACTTCATCATCACGATGACCCTGTCGGCGGCCGACGCCTCGGCGCACCTGATCGAGAACCCCAACCTCCGCCCCCTGCTCACCGGCCACCAGGTCGCGATCACCCTGTTCCTGCTGGCCCTGCTCGGTGCGGTGTTCCTGCGCGGCTTCACCGAGGCGATCGGGCTCGCGGTCGGGCTGGTGGGGGTCTACCTCGCCCTCAACGTGGTCGTGATCGCGGTCGGCCTGTTCCAGATCGCCAGCCACCCGCACCTCGTGCCCGACTGGAGCGCGGCCCTCACCCAGCAGCACGGCAACCCCGTGGCGATGATCGGGGTCTCGCTCATCGTCTTCCCCAAGCTGGCCCTGGGCATGTCCGGCTTCGAGACCGGCGTCGCGGTGATGCCCCACGTCCGCGGCGATGCGACCGACACCGAGGCCCGGCCCACGGGCCGGATCCGCGGCACCAAGCGACTGCTCACCACGGCCGCTGTGATGATGAGCGTCTTCCTCGTGACCAGCTCCTTCGTCACCACGCTGCTGATCGCCCCCGCGCAGTTCGAGCCCGGCGGCCGAGCCAACGGACGCGCGCTCGCCTTCCTGGCGCACGAGTACCTCGGCAACGCCTTCGGCACGGTGTACGACGCCTCCACGATCGCGATCCTCTGGTTCGCCGGCGCCTCCGCGATGGCCGGCATGCTCAACCTGATCCCGCGCTACCTCCCGCGCTACGGCATGTCGCCGGAGTGGGCCGGCGCGGTGCGTCCGCTCGTCCTGATCCTGACCGGTACGGCGTTCCTGATCACCTGGATCTTCGACGCCAGCGTCGACGGCCAGGGCGGCGCCTACGCGACCGGCGTACTCGTGCTCTTCACCAGCGCCGGCGTCGCGGTCACGCTCGCTGCGCGGAGGGCCGGCCAGCGCAAGCGCATGTACGGCTTCGCCGCGATCTCGCTGGTCTTCGTCTACACGACCATCAGCAACGTCTTCGAGCGTCCCGACGGCGTCAAGATCGGTGCCTGCTTCGTGCTCGCCATCGTGACCGTGTCCGTGGCCTCCCGGATCAAGCGGGTCTTCGAGCTGCGGGCCACCGAGATCGACTTCGACGCGGCCAGCCAGGTCTTCGTCCGCGACTGCGCACGCCGTACCATCCGGCTGGTCGCCCACAAGACCGACCACCGCGACGCCGAGGAGTACGTCGACAAGATCCGCCAGCTGCGTCGCGACCACGACCTTCCCTCCGACCCCGACGTGATCTTCGTCGAGGTGACCGTCGTCGATGCCAGCGACTTCGAGGGCCGCCTCCACGTGCGGGGCGAGGTGCTCTGCGGCCGCTACCGGGTGATGACGGTGACCGCGCCCTCGGTCGCCAACGCCCTCGCCGCCCTGGCCCTGCGGATCAGGGACGACTCGGGCGCCATCCCGCACATCTACTTCGCGTGGACCGAGGGCAACCCGGTGCAGCAGTTCCTGCGGTTCCTGCTCTTCGGGAGCGGCGAGGTGGCACCGGTGACCCGCGAGGTACTGCGCCGGGCCGAGCCGGACCCGCGGCTGCGCCCGCACGTGCACGTCGGCTGAGGCTGCCCGTGTCCGTGGCGCTCGTGGTGGAGACTGGCCGCGTGGACGAGAGCGCCGGTGCCGTAGGCCTCGGCCGGCGCCGGGCCGTACTCGGCTGGGTGCTGGCGGTGATCGGACCGGCGACGCTCACCGTGGTCCTGCTGGCGGTCGACGCCGGCAGCTCCGCGACGGCGCTCGAGGCGATGCTCTTCCTCAGTCTGGCCATCGCCGTCGCGCTCGTCGGTGGTCGCTGGCCGGCACTCGCCGCTGCCGTGGCAGGAGCGTTCCTCCTGAACTACTACTTCATCCCGCCTCGCCACACCCTCAACGTCTCCTCGGGCAACGACCTCCTGACCCTGCTGGTCTTCGTGCTCACCGCTGTCTCCGTGGCCGCCGTCGTCGACGCCGCCGCCCGCCGCCGCGAGCAGGCGCGCGTCGCAGAGCAGGAGGCGGGCACGCTCGCGATGCTCAACCGCCAGGTCCTCGGCGGTGAGTACGACGTCCCACGCCTGCTCGCCCTCGCCCGCGACACCTTCGGAGCCGCGTCGGCCGAGCTGGTCACCGAGGAACCGGAGGCGACCCCGGGCGCGGCCGTGCTTCCGGCTGGTGCCGGCGGCTGGCTCGTGCTCCGCGGCGCCGAGCTCGGCGTGCGCGAGCTGCCGGTCGCGACGGCCTTCGCCTCCCATGTCGGCGTCCTCCGCGAACGCGAGGAGCTGGCCCGGCAGAGCATGGCGGCCCAGCAGCTGGAGGCCGGCAACCGTACCCGTACCGCCCTGCTCGCCGCGGTCTCCCACGACCTGCGGACGCCGCTGGCCGGGCTCCGCTCGGCCGCCGAGACCCTGCGCGTGCACGACACCCGCCTCGACGAGACCGAGCGCAAGGAGCTGCTCGCGGCGATGGAGTCCTCCATCGCCCGGCTGACCGGGATGGTCAGCGACCTGCTCGACATGAGTCGGCTCGAGACGGGTGCCGTCCTGCCGATCGCCGCCGACGTACCCCTCGGTGAGGTCGTACGACGGGCGCTCGCCGGCCTCGAGGAGGCGGAGCGCGTCGTCGTCGACGACCTGCCGACGGCGTACGTCGACGCCGGCCTGCTCGAGCGGGTGGTGGCGAACCTGGTCGCCAACGCCTTGCGTCACAGCGACGCGGTCATCGTGGAGGGCTCGTCGGACGGCGCACGGGTCGAGCTCCGCGTGGTCGACCGTGGGCCCGGAGTGGCGCCCGCTGACCGGGCCCGGATCTTCGAGCCGTTCCAGCGGCAGGGCGACACCGGCAGCGGGGTCGGGCTCGGACTGGCGGTCGCCCGCGGGCTGACCGAGGCACAGGGTGGCACGCTCGAGGCCGAGTCCACGCCCGGCGGCGGCCTGACCATGGTGCTGGAGCTTCCGGGAGCCGGGGCATGAGGGTCCTGCTCGTCGACGACGACACCACGCTGCGGCGGACCCTGGGCATCGGGCTCCGCGCCGAGGGACACGACGTCCTCATCGCCGCCGACGGTCGCACCGCTCTCGAGGCGTTGCGCGAGGACCGCCCCGACCTCGTGGTGCTCGACCTCGGACTGCCCGACGTCTCCGGGATGGAGGTGCTGCGCCGACTCCGGAGCTGGAGCACCACGCCGGTCGTCGTCCTGTCGGCCCGAGCCGAGTCGACGGAGAAGGTCCAGGCACTCGACCTCGGCGCGGACGACTACGTGACCAAGCCGTTCGGCATGGAGGAGCTGTTCGCCCGGATCCGGGCGGCCGCCCGTCGGGCCGGCTCCGACCTGCCGGTCCTCGAGGCGGGCGACCTGGTCATCGATCTCCCCGCGCGCCGGGTGACGAAGGCGGGCGAGGTGGTGCGGCTGACCCCGACCGAGTGGGGCCTGCTCGAGATGCTGGTGCGCACGCCCGGTCGGCTGGTGAGCCAGCAGGACCTGCTGCACGAGGTCTGGGGCCCGACGTACGGGCGGGAGACGAACTACCTGCGGGTGTACGTCGGCGCGCTACGCAAGAAGCTCGAGGACGACCCGTCGTCGCCGCGGCACCTGATCACCGAGCCCGGCATGGGCTACCGCTTCGAGGTCTGAGGACCCCGGGCGCCGCTCGTCAGGTCGATGGTCATCCAGAGGGAGTCTCCGCGATCTGGATCGGGTGTGCGGCGGCCGCTGTCGTGGAACCCCACCTTCTCGAGGACGCGGAGCGACGGCGTGTTCCAGTCCCGGACCGTGGCCCAGAGTCGACCGCGCCCGGTGGCTCTTGCTTCCGCGACGACGACCCTCGCCGCTTCGGTCGCGTAGCCGTTGCCGTGGACACGTCGCGCGAACTCGTAGGCGATCTCGGGCTCCTCGGTGGTGGCTTGGCCGACGATGAGGCCGCAGTAGCCGATGAAGTCGGCACCGGCGAGCCGTTCGACCGCGAACAAGCCCAGACTCGGGTCGGCATCTCGTGCCTGCTCGGCCATCCCTTCCCGTAGGTCATCGACGGTCGGTCGCCCGTCGGCGTCGATCAGGCGACGCGATCGCGGATCTCTCTCGGTCCAGAGCTGCCGATGAGGTTCCGCGTCGGACGCCCGCCAAGGCCGCAGGTGGAGCCGACCGGTGAACAGCTCGGTGGCCATCGGCCGGAAGGTCGCCATGAGGAAGCTCGCGATCGGGGCGTGCTATCCGTCGGACTGGTCGGACGGCTTGCGGACGCGGAAGCGGAGCATCGTCGCATCGCCGGAGCGCGCGCTGCTGAGCGGTTCCAGGTCTGTCATCGTGAGGCCCGGTGACGAGAAGCGGGTGCCGTCGCCGAGCAGCACCGGCAGCACGTACACGAGGATCTCGTCGACGAGCCCCCGCTGGAGGCACTGGCCGGCCACGTCGGCGCCGAGGATCTCGAGGTCCTTGCCGCCCGCAGCGTCCAGCGCGGTGGCGACGGCTTCACCGATGTCGCCGGAGAGGATGGTGACCTCCGGGTCCGGTGGGTCCAGCGGCCTGTGGCTGAGGAGGAACATCGGCCCGGAGAACGGGTAGTCGACGCTGCCCGGCTCCTCGGCCTCCATCCGGTCGCCCACCTCCCAGGTCCGCCGGCCGACGAGCATCGCGCCCGTGGCTGCGGCGACCTCCGCGAAGTCGTCCGGCGCCACGAAGTCGGCGAGAGCACGACCACCGCCCCAGTCCATCGAGTCCCCGGGACCCGCGATGAAGCCGTCCAGCGACATGCACCTGTTGACGACCACCTTGCCATTCATGTCCGTCCCCTGTCCTCGGTCGGTCGTCGTCAGCGCGGCCGACGCTTCCTCAGCCGACGCCCGCCTGAACGCGGCGCGTCGCCCTGAGGGTGATTCTTGCGCGGGCCTGGTGAGTGCGTTCGCCGCTACGTCCGGGCGGCGTAGCACGCCTCGCACTGGTCTTCCCCGGCGACGCGGTCCGGCTTGTGCTTGAACTCACGAAGCTCGGTCGCGTCCTGGCCGCAGAGGGTCCTCTCGGAGCCGGGCGGTGCCAGATGCACGGGCCAGGCGGCGACGTCGACACCGCGGCTCGGGATGATGCGGCCGATGCGGAGACCCCTGCTGCCGTCCAAACGCCAGTTGTTCGAGAGAACGCGGTAGGTCGTCATGGTGTCGAGCGTAGGGAGGGTTCGGCGCGCCCGCACCCGGCCAGGCACCACGGACGCGGTCGCGGCACGAGCGGCACGAGTGGCACGAGCGGTGACCAGCATCCGAGCGGAACGTCGTCAGCCGAGGACCCAGGGGTGGTGCGGGTCCATCCGGGCCACGGTCGTCGAGAGCCACTCCCGTGCCTGCGCGTCCAGGCTCGGGAGGGTGACGTCGGCGTCGACTCGGTCCTTCGCCCGGGCCTGGGCCGCCTTGAACATCAGCGAGACCTCCGGTCTGGCGTAGCGCAGTCCGTCGGCTGCGACCCAGGTGACGTCGTCGAGGTCCTCGGTGTGCGCGAGCTGGCGCTTGTTGGTCCAGCGGCCATCGGTGTCCGGGGTGAACGGAACGTCGAGGACCCAGGGCGACTGGGCGTTGCGACGCACCCACACCTGGCTGTCGGGCCTGACCTCGGTGAACCGGTGGTCGAAGGGACGGAACCACCCGTCGTCGACGTTCCACGGAGTCCACCGGTCGCCCAGGAACAGCCGGAACGCCTCGGCGTCACCGGACAGGATCGAGATGTCCATGTCCTCATGGTCGCGGTGGACACCGGTGAAGGCCTCGATGCTCCAGCCGCCGATGATCCACCACGGACGGTCGAACCCGTCCATGAACGCGGCCACGGTCGTGGGGGTGAGTGGGTCCCAGCCGCCGTACCAGCGTGAGAACTGCTCGGGCGGCAGCGGTGCGGGCGACTGCGGGAGCGGGACATCGGGCGGCGCTGGAGGCATTCCCGGATCCTTCCACCCGCCCTCGGGTTCCGGACCGCCACGCAGAAGGGCCGCACCCAGTTCACACCACGACCTAGCATGCGGAGCATGGCCGCTGACGAGCCCCGCTATGACCGGGCCGCGGATTGGTACGTCGACTTCACGCGAGACTGGGCGGCCGAAGCCCGGCCGTTCCTGGCCCGTGACCTGTCCGGTCAGCGGGTCTTGGACATGGCGTGCGGGCTCGGTGAGCTGAGCCTTCTCCTGGCCGGCCACGGCGCCTCGGTCACCGCGGTCGACCTCTCGGCCCCCATGCTCGGCCACGCTCGGGACCGAGCGACCGGACGACCCGACGAGATCCGCCACCTGGTCGGTGACGTGACCACCACCGACTGGTGGGACGGCACCGTGTTCGACGGCGCGGTGTGCAACATGGCCCTGATGGACGTCGACGACCTCGACGCCGCCCTGGCCACCGCGGCACGCGTACTCACACCGGGCGGTTGGTTCAGCTACTCACTCCTCCATCCCTGCTTCCCCGGGCTCAGGGACGGGGCATCGGAACAGCTCCCCAGCTGGCCTCCGGACCACGGGTACGCCGCCGAGGGCTGGTGGACCACCCACGGCGACGGGGTCCGAGGTCGGGTGGGCGCGAACCATCGGATGCTGTCGACGTACCTCAACGCGACCCTGCGCGCCGGGTTCGTGCTCGAGGAGATCGGTGAGCCGGCGACGCAGGTGCCGCGGTTCCTCATCGTCGGTTGCCGACGGGCTGAGTGACGAGCGCGCGTACGCGCTTCACCGTCAACGGATGTTCGGCTGGTCGATGACCTGATGGGCGTGACGGTAGAGAGGCCGGCCTCACCGCGGGTGCACGCGCGGCCACCCGACTTTCGTCAGTTCATGTGTCGTCACCACTCGCAACCACGGTCGCCCCCGCGGGTGGAGCCGATGACGTCGACTGACGAGAGGACGGGTGGCACGGTCGCGCCGGTCAGCGGGTGCGCGCGAGCCGCCGTGCCAGGGTGGGGATCACGATCAATGCGGCGACGGTGTGCAGCGTGATCAGGGTGGCCGCGGAGGCGGCGTCGAACCCGAACGTGAGATCCGGGACGATGGACAGTGCGGTGAGGGCGATCGCCGTCCGCACGAACGTGGCCCGCGGTCGGCGCGCCCTGCGCGCCATCACGGCGGCCAGGCCGACGCCGACGAGCGAGAAGACCAGCGTCAGCTGCGCGAACCCGGCGATCGGGATGCCTTCACCTGGGGTGGTGGCGAAGGAGACGCCGGCGGCCGACGCCAGCGCGGCCAGCACGGTCGTGGCGACCGAGGCGACGACGGCGGCGGCGACCCCCTGCTTCCAGAGGGACCGGCGCTCGGTCGTCGGGATCGGCGCGGTGGAGGTCGTGGTGGTGGGGATCTTGGTGGCGGTGATGTACATGTCCAGCTCCGTTTCCTCGGCGGGTGCCGGATGCGGCCCGCTCATATTTCTTCCACGAACGGGCCTCGAGGGATCCGACAGGTCGCGGAAGAGAGATGTCCTTCGGGTGGTGGGCAGTCGTTCCCGGTTCCCCCTCGAACCCGATCGCCGGGTCTTCTGTGGCAGGTTTGTCGTAACGGCGGAATGCCGTTCGTGGTGGGGTAGAAGGTGGTCATCGGGACCGCCCGGAACTGAGGAGAAGTGGGATGACGCACTACCTGTTGAGCGTGCACGGCCCCGCCGAGATGGACGAGTTCGGCAGCTACGGATCGAAGGAGGAGATGGAGGAGGCGTTCGCCGCGACCGGCGTCTTCAATGACAAGCTCCAGGCCGATGGCTACTGGGTCTTCGCCGGTGGCCTGCAGGCGGCATCGACCGCGACCGTCGTCGACGGCCAGGGTGAGAAGCCTGTGGTGACCGACGGCCCCTACCTCGAGACCAAGGAGGTCATCGGGGGTTTCTGGGTCATCGACGCACCCGACCTCGACGTGGCGCTCAAGCTCGCGGCCGAGGCGTCCCAGGCCTGCCGGGGCAAGGTCGAGGTACGTCCCTTCGACGGTCTCTCCTGAGCCGGCCCGACCGGCGACTATCGATGCAGCGTGGAACGGCAGTCGTAGAGCAGGTCTTCCGCGAGGAGTACGGCCGTCTGATCGCCTCGCTCGTACGCCGCTTCGGTGACATCGACATCGCAGAGGAGGCGGCGAGCGAGGCCCTCGTGATCGCGCTGGAGAAGTGGCCGGAGTCCGGCGTACCTCCCAATCCCGGTGGCTGGCTCACCACCACCGCGGGCAACCGCGCGATCGACCGGATCCGCCGCGAGAAGCTGCGCGACGCGAAGCACCAGGCGGCCTTGATGAACCACGACGACACTCCCCACGAGTACACCGGACCCGTCGAGGACGACCGGTTGCGCCTGCTCTTCACCTGCTGCCACCCGGCACTGGCTCCGGAGGCGCGGATCGCGTTGACGCTCCGCCTCCTCGGTGGGCTCACGGTGGCCGAGATCGCGCAGGCGTTCCTCGTGCCCGAGACCACGATGGCGCAGCGGATCACGCGGGCGAAGAAGAAGATCGCGGCCGCGAAGGTGCCCTACCGGGTGCCCGAGGCATCCGACCTCCCCGAGCGGCTCGGCGGTGTGCTGGCGGTGCTGTTCCTCGTCTTCAACGAGGGGTATCTCGCCAGCGGTGAGGGCGACCCGGTGCGTGCCGAGCTCACGGGCGAGGCCATCCGGCTGACACGCATTCTCCGCCAGCTGCTGCCAGACGAGCCGGAAGTGGCCGGCCTGCTCGGGCTGCTGGTGCTCACCGAGGCCCGGCGGGAGGCCCGCGTACGGAACGGACAGCTGGTCCCGCTCGGCGAGCAGGATCGCGCCGGTTGGGACCGCGAGCTGATCGCCGAGGGGCACGACCTGGTCCGGGAGTGCCTCGCGATCAACCGACCCGGCCGCTACCAGATCCTCGCCGCGATCAACGCCGTCCACACCGACGCGCCCACGGGCTCGGACACGGACTGGTCGCAGGTGGTCGCCCTCTACGACCAGCTGATCCGGGTCGACCCGTCGCCGATCGTCGCCCTCAACCGCGCGGTCGCGGTCGCAGAGCTGGACGGTCCGGAGGTCGCCCTCACCCTGATCGACCGGCTGCCGCTCACGGGCTACCACGCGTGGCACGTCGCCCGCGCCGACATGCTCCGCAGGCTCGGCCGGACGACCGAGGCGAAGGAGGCGTACGACGCCGCCATGGCCGCCACCCAGAACTCCGCCGAGCGCGCCTACCTGGGCCGCAAGCGCGGCGAGCTGGTCTGAGCGGTCCGCAGGTCAGCCGGCGACGAGCGCGGCACCGGGCAGCTGCATGACCATCCGGGTGCCACCGGTCTCGGTCTCGTCGACGCTGACGGTGCCGGAGTGGCGCTCGGCCACCTGGCGGACGATCGAGAGGCCCAGCCCGGAGCCGGGCATCGAGCGCGACTCGTCGGAGCGGTAGAAGCGTTCGAAGACGTGCTCGCGGTCGGACTCGGCGATGCCGGGGCCCTCGTCGTCGACCGTCAGAGTCCCGTAGTTGAGACGGATCCGGACGGTGCCACCGGGTGGGCTCCACTTGACGGCGTTGTCGAGCAGGTTGGTCACGGCGCGCTCCAGGGACGCCGACTCACCGGTCACCCACCAGGGCTCGCTCTCGACCTCGAAGGTGAGGTCGGTGCCGCGCCGTCGGGTCCTGGCGACCGCGCGGTCGACGACCTCGGCCAGGTCGACCTGCTCGACGGCCTGTCGCAGCGGCTCGTCGCGCGCCAGCTCCACGAGGTCGCCGACCAGGTTGGACATCTCCTCGATCTGGGCGCCGACGTCGTCCAGGAGCTCGGCCCGCGCGGCCGGCTCGAGCCCGCCGGCGGCGTCCGACTGGAGCAGCAGGTCGAGGTTGGTGCGCAGCGACGTGAGCGGCGTACGCAGCTCGTGGCCCGCGTCGGCGACCAGCCGACGCTGCCGGTCGCGGGAGGCGGAGAGGGCGGCCAGCATGCCGTTGAACGCGGTCGCGAGGCGGGCGATCTCGTCGTCGCCCTCGACCGGCAGCGGCGTGAGGTCCTCGGTGCGGGCGATCACCTCGACGTTGTGGGTGAGGCGGCGGACGGGCCGCAGCCCGTTGCGCGCGACCGCCCAGCCGGCCGCGGCCGCCCCGATCACTCCGGCCAGGCCGAAGAGCAGCATCACCGCGCCCATCTTCTGCAGCACGCTCTCCTGCGGCGCGATGTTCTGGGCGAGCACGAGGGCGATGTTGCCGCCGGCGGGTACGGCGACCACCCGGTAGTCGATGTTGCCCGACGAGATGGTGCGCACGCTCTGCTGGCTGTGGCCGGAGGCCACCGACAGCTCGGGGTCACCGACGTGGAACGCCGGACCCGAGTCCGTCGTGTGGTTGCCGTGGGAGTCGATGTAGAAGATGCGGACGTCGGCCGCACCGACCTGCCAGCTGGGGATGTTCGCATTGGTGAGCTCGGGCAGCGTCGCGCTCAGGGTCGCCTGGTGCGCGCGGTCGAGCAACGAGTCGTCCAGGGAGGTCTGCATCGACATCCGCACGGTGAGGAACGCGCCGAGCGCCACGAACGCCACGGCCAGCCCCACGGCCATCGTGGTGAGCAGGACGACCCGACTCGCCAGCGAACGGCGGTAGTGCCACCGGCGCTCGTCGCGAACCGGCGCGCCGGACGTGGTCCCGGTGGCCGGGGCGCTCATGACTCCTTGAGGACGTACCCGACGCCCCGCACGGTGTGGAGGAGTCGCGACTCGCCCTCGGCCTCGGTCTTGCGGCGCAGGTAGCCGACGTAGACCTCGAGGGAGTTGGCCGTGGTGGGGAAGTCGTAGCCCCAGACCTCCTCGAGGATGAACGAGCGCTCGAGGACCCGGCGCGGACGGCGCAGGAACATCTCGAGCAGCGTGAACTCGGTGCGGGTCAGCTCCATCGAACGGCTTCCTCGGAGCACCTCACGGGTCGCGAGGTCCATCGACAGGTCCGCGAAGGTGAGCACCTCGGAGTCGTCGCCCTCGGCCGGTACGACGCGGCGCAGCAAGGCGCGCAGGCGGGCCAGCAGCTCCTGCAGGGCGAACGGCTTGGTGAGGTAGTCGTCGGCACCCGCGTCGAGGCCCTCGACCCGGTCGCCCACCGCGTCGCGCGCGGTCAGCACCAGCACGGGGACGTCGTTGCCGGCCTTGCGCAGCGCCTTGGTGGCCTCGATCCCGTCGAGCCGCGGCATCATCACGTCCATCACGACGACGTCGGGGCCGAGACCGCCGATGCCGGCCAGCGCCTCGGCGCCGTCGGAGGCCAGGGAGACGGCGTACCCGTTGAACTCCAGGCTGCGTCGCAGCGACTCACGGACGGCCTTGTCGTCGTCGACGACGAGGACGTGCGGCTTGGCGCTGGAGGCGGCTGCGGGAGGTGTCACGTCCCTACTGTGCCAAACCGGCCTGAGCCGTGCCTGAGAACTGCCCTCGCTCACGATGAGTTCGACAGCTCGAGCTCGGCGCGCAGTGCGGGGAGACAGGCCACGACTCCCGGCGCGGGCGCCCGTGGCACGAGGAGGTCCAGCACCAGACGATGGCCCCAGCCGAGGTCGACCCGACGCTCCCGGCCGCGGGTCGTGGCGAGCGAGCGCGGCACCACGGCGGGGATCGCCTGGCGGCGAGAGACCCCCAGGGCGGCCTGGACCGTCGCGGCACGGCGGGGCTCCGCGCCGAGGCCGACGAGGCGCCGGCGGATCGCCTCTGACCCTGCGTCGTACGTCGCGAACACGACGTCGCGTCCGGCGAAGGGCCGGACCCGGGCCCGAGGTGCGGGTACGCCGACCGGCAGGAAGAGCACCAGCTCGTCGCTGCCGATCCGGTGCCTGCGGATCGAGCGCGGAAGGTCGATCTGTCCCGCGATCGCGAGCACGGCTGCGTCGAGCGTGCCTTCGTCGAGCCAGTCGACGAGGCGGTCGCCGTGGTCGACGACCTGCTCCACATCGACCCCCTGGAGGGCGGCGTCGAAGGCGGGGAGCACCCGGTCGTCGAGGCTCGCGACCGTGCCCACGCGTCGTACGGCGCGGTGGCCGGCGGCGCGGGCCGCCTCCAGCGCTCCACCCAGGTGGCCCAGGATGTGGTCGGCCTGGCGGGCGAGCTCGACCCCGGCAGGGGTAGGACGAGCGCCCTGCGTGTCGCGGTCGAAGAGGACCAGCCCCGTCCGGCGCTCCAGCCGGGCCAGTCGTTGGCTGGCCGACGGCTGGGTGACGCGGAGCCGACGGGCGGCGGCGCCCACCGAGCCCGTGCGGGCCACCGCGAGGACCAGCTGCAGGTCTTCGGAGGAGACAATGTCGTCCATTGCTTGATCCTATGACCAACCACCGGGTTCCGACGGCTACCGATGCCCGGATCCTCCGGCCAGCCTGGGGGTATGACACCTCGCGTCGCGGCGGCCCGGATGCTGGTCGGGATCGGTCTCACGGACCTGACGTTCCGCACGTCGCAGGTCGCGCTTCCGCTCGTCGTGCTCGCCGCGACCGGCTCCCCGGCGGCCACCGGACTGGTCGGCGGTGCGTCGGGGATCCCCGTGCTGCTCTCGCCGTGGTGGAGCCGGCGGCTCCGGCACCGGATCAGCAGCGGTCGTGCCGTGGCGCTGTGCTATCTCGTCGAGGCTCTCGCCCTGGCCACGGTCGCGTGGGCGGCCACGACCGGACACCTCGAGGTCGCGCTGCTGGCGGCGGCAGGACTCGTGCTCGGGACGGCCGAGGCCCTCGACGGCCCCGGCCGCGATGCGCTGCTCGCCGACCTGGGCGACCAGTGCGGTGCCGACCACGCCCTGACCCTGCTCACCCTGCGCGACTTCTTCCGCCGGGTGAGCATGGTGGTCGGCCCGGCCCTCGGCGGGCTGCTCGTGGCACAGGGCCGCGCCGTCGGGCTGCTCTGGGTCGAGGTGGCATCCGTCCTGGTGTCGGCGGCGCTCGCCGCAGGCGTCGGTCAGGTCGGCGGGCCTGCGCCGCTCGCGCAGGCGGAGGGGATCTGGCGCACCGTGCGGGTGCGTCCGGATGTGCTCGCCGGGTGGGTGGTGCGGGGCACCGGCTGCGCGCTGTGGTTCGGGTTCACCCTGGGTCTGGCGCTGCTCGGGGCCGAGCACGGGCGCGGCGGCCTGTTCCTCGCGGCCGGCGTCACGGCGTACGGCGTCGGCTCGGTCCTCGGCACCCTCGGTGTGCTGCCGCTGCTCCGGGTCCTGCCCGTGCTGCCCACGATCGCGGGTGCCTGGGCCCTGACCGGCGCGTGCTGGTTCGTGATGGGCCGGCTGCCGAGCCTGCCGGTGATCGCGGTGGCGGGCTTCGTGAGCGGGCTCGCGGTGGTGGTCGGCAATGCGGGCGTCACCGCCCAGATCACCCGTGGTGCCGACGGTCCGGAGCGACGGACCCTGATGGCCGGACAGAGCGTCGTGGTGAACGCGGCCGCGTCCCTGGGCCTCCTGGTCGGTGGCCCGGTGCTCGCCGGACTCGGCGCGCCCACCACCCTGACGACCACCGGGCTGCTCACCGTGGCGGTGTCGGGTGGCGTGCTGGTGGTGCGCCGTGCTGGAAGTCGGTGGTCGAGCGGAGTCGAGACTCAGCCGAAGCGGCCGGCGACCTCGGCCGCGCGGGCGCCGTACCCGCCGCCGAACAGGCAGGCGTGCACGAGCAGCGGGAAGAGCTGATGGACGCCGACCCGGTCGGCCCAGCCCTCGGCGAGGGGCGAGACCTCCTCGTAGGCCTGCAGCACCCGTGGCAGGTGGGGCAGCCCGAAGAGCGCGAGCATCGCCAGGTCGGTCTCGCGGTGGCCGCCGTGGGCCGCAGGGTCGATCGCGCAGCACCCACCGTCGTGGGTCCAGATCACGTTGCCGTTCCAGAGGTCGCCGTGCAGCCGGCGCGGCCCCTCCTCCGGCACGAGCTCGGCGAACCGGCCGACGACACCCTCGACCTCCGCCGCCTGCTCGGGCGTGACGGCGTTCCGGTCGCGCGCGAGCTTGAGGTACGGCAGGACGCGCTTGGTGGCGTAGAACTCCGCCCACGTCGGCGCGCTCTTGTTGGGGAGCGGCAGCCGGCCGATGAACCCTTCGCGGTCCAGCCCGTACGACGGCGCCCCGGCGTCGTGGGTCCGGGCGAGGGCTCGCCCGAACTCGCCCGCCGCCTCGGTGGTCAGCTTCCCGGGCTCCACCCAAGCCAGGATCAGGCAGTCGGCCTCGACCGCCAGCACCTCCGGCACCCGCACGCCCTCGGCCTCGCCCAGCCAGCGCAGGCCCGCGGCCTCGGTCTCGAAGAATCCCGGTGGCGCGTTGTTCAGCGTCTTCATGAAGGCCGAGCGCCCGGAGCTCAGCCGCAGCTTGGTGGCGGTCGCGATGTCGCCGCCCGCGACCGGGGCGGTGGCCGCGACCGCCGTACCGAGGAGCTCCTCGGCGCGGCGGGCGACGTGCGGCTGCCGGGTCATCCCCGAACGGCGCTCTGGCCGGTCACGACGAGCGAGGAGGACGAGTGCACCACCTCAGGACACCTCCTCGGATCCGACGGGCCCCACGGTAGTACGGCACCACACAGCCCGTCCCACGCTCCGAGATCCGATCAGTCCAGTTCCCAGCCGTGCCAGCTCTCGATGCGCATCCACGCACTCACCCGCTTCGCGCCCGGGTGGTCGAACCCGTCCCCGCCGTAGTGGCGGGCGAGGCGGTCGATGTCGGCGAGCGCCTTCTCCTCGTCGCGCTCCCAGCGGACCACGGGGCCCCGGACGCTGACGTGGGTGTACCACTCGCCGTCCTTGAGCGCGGTCAGCGAGACGTGTGGATGCTGCTCCATCCAGGACAGCCGGGCGCGCCCGGCGTCCATGTTCACCAAGATGGTGCCGTCGTCCTCGACGAGGTACCACGTGGCCACCGACATCGGGTGACCGCTCGGCATCACCACCGCGATCACCGCGGGGTTCGGCCGGCGGAGCAGGGCGGCGGCGCCTTCGGGGAGCGGGGCCTTGGGCACGGGCGGTCCTTTCCGAGGTCAGTCCAGTGTGGACGCGAGCACTGCGACGAGGGCGTCCGAGGTGCGCTCGACGATCCCGAGCACGTCACGGAATCCGTCGGCCCCGCCGTAGTAGGGGTCGGGCACGTCCTCCCCGGCGCCGGCCGGGTCGAAGTCGCGGAACAGTGCGACGCGGTCGGTCCGCCCCCCGAGGTCGGCGAGGTTGTCGTGGTCCATGGCGAGGACGAGGTCGTCCTCGGCGGCCCAGGAGTCGTCGTACTGCCGGGCGCGATGGCGGCTCGCGTCGTAGCCGGCGTGCTCGAGGGTGGCCGCGGCCCGGCTGTCCATCGGCCGCCCGACGTGCCAGTCACCGGTTCCGCTGCTGCGCACCGAGACCCGGTCGTCGAGCCCGGCCGCGGCGAGGCGTGCCTCGAGGACGACCTGCGCGGTGGGGGAGCGGCAGATGTTGCCGAGGCAGACGAGCGAGATCGCATAGCGGCCGGGCACTCGCGGCGGAGGAAGGGTCGGCACGTCCTACGCGTCGTCCTTGAGCAGCGTGGCCCCGATGCCCCAGTTGACGAGCGTGATCACGATCGAGCCGAGGACGGCGTTCCAGAAGCCGTTGACGTGGAACCCGATGTCGAGCACGCCGGCGATCCACGCGGTGAACATCAGCATCAGGGCGTTGATGACGAGCAGGAAGAGCCCGAGCGTGAGGATGATGAACGGGATCGAGAAGAAGGTGACGACCGGCTTCACGAAGCTGCTCACGACACCGAGGATCAGCGACACGAGGAGCAGCGGGATCAGCTTGTGCTTGATCTCCTCGGTGCCGGAGGTCGGGCCGGTGAAGTAGATGCCGTTGACCAGCCAGGTGGCGACGGCGACGGCGGCGGCGGTGCTCAGGAGCCAGGTCACGAAGCGCACGCGGCGAGCATAGTGCGGCGCTCGGTGCGGTCGTGCCGCCCCGGCTGGCGCCGGCAGGGACGGGGCCTTGCTCGCAAGCGAGCTGCGGTGCTCCTTGCGGTCGTGCCGCCCCGGCTGGCGCCGGCAGGGACGGGGCCTTGCTCGCAAGCGAGCTGCGGTGCTCCTTGCGGTCGTGCCGCCCCGGCTGGCGCCGGGTCGGCACGTCCTCAGTCGAGATCGAGGCGCTCGATGATCGCGTCCTCGGCGCCGCCGAGATGCCCGTCGAGCTCGGCCAGAGCCGCCTCGATGTCGCCGGACTCGAGGAGGTCGAGCAGGTGGTGGTGGGAGCCGGCCTGGTCGCGCGCGTTGCGGCGTACACGGTCGATCTGCGCCAGCGCGAGCCGCAGCTCGGCGACGACCGACTCGGCCATCGCGACGAGCCGCGGCGACTCGGTGAGACCGACGAGGCTGAGGTGGATGGCGAGGTGGCGCTGGTTGAGCTCCTGGTACGTCGCCCCGTCCGCGACCGCGCGCTCGTAGTCGGCGAGGGCCAGGCGGACCGCGTCGCGGGCCTCCTCACCGGCGGTCGGCCAGTGCTGGACGCCGGCCGTCTCCAGCACGACCCGGGCGCGGGAGACGTCGCGGACCGAGTCGGGGTCGGGACTCGCGACGCTGACCCCGCGGTTGGGCTCGCGGGTGGCCAGACCCTCGGCGACCAGCAGGGCGAGGGCCTCGCGCAGGGTCGGCCGGGAGACGCCGAGCGACTCGGCGAGCGCGACCTCGCGCAGCGGCGTACCCGACTCCAGCTCGCCCTCGAAGACGGCTCGACGCAGCTCCTCGGCCACCCGGTCGACCGTGGAGGAGTGCTCCAGGTGGAGGGTGCCGAAGGCGTCCGCGGAACGCTCGAGCGGGTCCATGTCCCCATTGTCCGACAGCGACTTGCCGGACGCCGCATCTCGCGCCATACTCGGGTTGTCAGATTGTCTGACAATCCTGTGGAAGCGCGCCGAACCATCCGGTGAAGCGCGCCGGATCGTCCCGCGAGCCGCGGGTCGACGTCTGTGTCCGGAAGGGGTACGCCGTGTCGAACGCCCAGTCGAGTGCTCTGCCCTGGGGGCGCCGCTACGTGATGGTCCGACCCGACCACTTCCGCGTCGACTACCGGATCAACCCGTACATGGATCTCGACGACCAGCCCGATGCCGGCCGCGCAATGGCGCAGTGGGTCGGCCTGGTCTCCACGATCGAGCGCCTCGGCGGCACCGTCGAGGTCGTCCCGCAGCGCGCCGACGCCCCCGACATGGTCTATGCGATGAACCTCGGCCTCGGGATCGTCCGCCCCGACGGCGGGTCCCACGTCGTGATGTCCCACATGCGCTACGCCGAGCGGCGGATGGAGACGCCGACCGCGCAGTCGTGGTTCGAGCGCAGCGGCCGCTCCACGTCGTACGTCGGTCGCGACGGCGTCGGCGCCCATCTCGAGGCCGGAGACGTCTTCGCCTGGGGCGACGCCCTCGTCGCGGGCTACGGACCACGCACCGAGGAGCTGGCCCTCAAGCACCTCGCCACCGACCTCGGCGTCCGGGTGCGTGGGGTGCGCATCACCCACCCCGCGATGTACCACCTCGACCTCGCCTTCTGCCCGCTCGACGAGCGGCGCGCGATGGTCGCGCCGGGCGCCTTCGACAACGCCTCGGCGTCCGCGCTGATCGACCTCGTCCCCGAGCCGCTGGTGCTCACCGACGAGGAAGCGCTGACGACGTTCTGCGCCAACTCCATCGTGATCGGCCACACCGTCGTGATGCCGGCGGGTGCGCCCGAGCGGGTCGTCGCGCAGCTCACCGCGTGGGGCTTCGAGGTGGTCGAGGTCGAGGTCGACGAGTTCCACAAGGGCGGTGGGTCGGTCCGCTGCCTGACCAACCCGGTCGACGTGACGCTCGGCCGGGACCTCCCCACCCTCGCCGGTGGGCACGTCGTACTGCCGCCCCTGGCCTGAGGCCGGCCTGCCCGTCGGTCGGCCCTCGCAGGCTCGGGCTCCGCGGCTCGGCCTACGCTCGCCCCCATGTTCCCGATCGGCGGCACGCAGTGGATGCTGCTCGGGGCCGCGGCATCGGGGCTGCTGTGCCTGGCCGTCGCGCTGGCGGTCGGGCGCCGGATGGGTCCGGTCGCCGGGGTCGCCTGGGGCGGGCTGCTGTGGAGCATCGCGGTGATCGGCCTGGTCACCCTGCTGCCGCCCGTCGACAACCCCGGCATCATCCCGGCCGACCAGCACGCCACCAGCTGCAGCTGGGACATCGGCGGGCCGTCGCCCGGCGGGTTCTGGATCTTCGGCGGAGGCCAGCAGCTCCTCAACGCGCTGCTCTTCGTGCCGGCCGGCTTCCTGATGACGGTCGCCTTCGCCCGCTGGCGCGCCGGCTGGGTGCTGGTGCCGCTCGGCTTCGTGCTGCTGGCGGCGTACTCCCTCGGCATCGAGGAGACCCAGCTCCAGGTCGCGCGCATCGACCGCGCGTGCGACGTCACCGACATCATCGACAACGTCACCGGCGCGGCGGCGGGCGTGGCACTGGCGCTCCTCCTGCTCCCGGCCGTGCGCCCCTGGCGGGCCCGGAGCCGACGCGGCGCGGAGATAGGTTGACCCCATGCCAGGTCCCCAGCCGCGCGCGTGCGTGTCCCAGATCCCGGCGTACGTCGCGGGGAAGCCGCCGCAGCCGCGCGCGGGCCTGACGACGTACAAGCTGTCGTCGAACGAGAACCCCTACCCACCGCTGCCCGGCGTGCTGGAGGCAGCCACCCGCGCCGCCGAGCAGATGAACCGCTATCCCGACATGGGCAGCACCGCGCTCTACGCCGCCCTGTCCGAGAAGCTGGGGGTCCCGACCGAGCAGCTCGCGCTCGCGACCGGGTCGGTCGGGCTGATCTACCAGCTGGTGCAGGCCTACTGCGAGCCGGGCGACGAGGTCGTCTACGCCTGGCGCAGCTTCGAGGCCTACCCGATCGCGGTGACCGCGGCCGGCGCCGCGAGCGTGCAGGTCCCGGTGCGGTCCGACGGCCATCACGACCTCGACGCGATGGCCGCGGCGATCACCGACCGCACCCGGCTCGTGCTGGTCTGCACGCCGAACAACCCGACCGGCCCGTCGGTCACCCAGTCCGAGCTCGACGCGTTCCTGGCGCGGGTGCCCGATCACGTGCTGGTCGTGGTCGACGAGGCCTACGTCGAGTTCGTACGGATGGCCGATGCCGTCGACGGCCTGGCAACCGTGCGCGCGCACGCGAATGTCGTCTCCACCCGCACGTTCTCCAAGGCCTACGGCCTGGCCGGGTTCCGCGTCGGCTACGCCATCGCTCCGGCGGCGATCGCCGCAGCACTGCGCGCGGTCTCCCTGCCGTTCGGTGTCTCCGCCGTCGCGCAGGCCGCCGCCATCGCGTCTCTCGCGGCCGAGCCGGAGTTGCTCGAGCGCGTGGAGGCGCTGGTGGCCGAGCGCGAGCGGGTGCTGAAGGGCTTGGCGGACGCGGGTGTCGGCGTACCGGAGGCTCAGGGCAACTTCGTGTGGTTCGCGACCGGTGAGCGCACCGGGGAGTTCGCCGCGGCCGCCGACGACCTCGGCATCGTGGTCCGCCCGTTCGCCGGTGCCGGGGCCCGGGTGTCGATCGGGGAGACCGAGGCCAACGACCGCGTCATCGAGCTGGCGCGGGGGTTCCTGGCCGCGGCCCACCCCCTGGTCTAGACCAGGCGTGTTTGCCCTCGTGGGCACCGGGCCGACTCCTACCCTGAGGCACCACCCCCATTGGACCCGAGATCGGGAGACATCTCCATGCCCAGATTCACCAGCACCACCGTCCGACGCGGCGTAGCGCTCGCCGCAGCCGCCGGCGCCGCGGCAGCCCTGGCCCTGGTACCCGCCGGCGCCGACGCAGCCGTGCAAGCGCAGTACGGCTCCACGGCGAATGCCGGTGCCGACTACACGGGCACCGTCCCGGGTGGGACGTGTGACCTCACCTCGGCTCCGGGGAGCGACTCCGTGGACACCCCGCTCAAGAACCTGACGAAGTCGGGCACCAAGAGGTCGTCGGTCGCGCTCAACGCGACCTTCACCAACAGCGAGAACAGCGCCGACCAGGTCCACGTCAAGGGCAGCTACTCGAGCAAGATGGTGCTGGTCAAGAAGCACCGGGACCTCAGCTCGATGACCCTCACGGGCAGCGGGAAGATGGCGGTGACGAACTCCCTGCGCTTCGGTTCCGACTGCAGCGGCAGCGGGACCGCCGCCGGGCTCACCAGCATCGTCTTCAGCGAGCACCGCAAGGGTCACCTCGTGGTGACGCGCGACACCAGCAAGTCCGCGGTCTCGATCATCGTCCTGGTCAACATCAAGACCGGGCACCTGGTGGTGCTCGACTTCTTCCAGGGCGACCAGTCGCACGCCGTCAGCAAGGCAGCCATCAAGCCCGGGACGTACGTCGTCGAAGAGGCGGCATCCGGCGTCTCGGCCGGTTCCGGCGGCATCCTGCTCAAGACGGGCTCCGCGCCCAGGCGGGCAGCCATCACCACCAGCCTGAAGCTCGAGTTCGTCCCGCTCAAGCACAAGTAGCCACGACCGTGACGGACGGCCGGTGACCCTCGGGTCGCCGGCCGTTCGGCGTTGCGGTCGATCCGCTACACGGAGACCGGCTCGGGTACGGCCACCTGCCGGTTCATCCCGCGGAAGCTCGGCAGGAACGTCGGCGCCATCGTCGCCGCGAAGTAGCAGAGACCGACGACGAGCAGGGCCGGGTCCAGCCCGATGCCGGTGACGAGCACACCGCCGAGCACGCCGCCGAGGGGCATCAGCGACCAGCAGATCGCGCTGTTGAGGGCGGTCACCCTGCCGACCAGCTCGCGCGGGATCCGCTCGAACTCGACCGCGCCGAGCACCGGGTTGAGGAACCCCGAGGCGCAGCCGCCGACCAGGCACATGGCCACGATGGCCCAGAGCGGGACACCGAGAGCGAACAGCACGAATCGCGGCAGCCCGGTGATCGCGAAGGCCACGACGTACGTCGTGAAGCGGGGCAGCCGGGTGCCGTACGCCGCGGCCACGAGCGACCCGATCATCGAGGCGCCGCCCCACACGACGAACACGAGGGCGAGCGCACCGACCCCCTCCCCGGAGTCGTGAGCCCACACCGGGAGCAGCACGGCCGACCACGCGAGGTCCAGCACGTTGGTGACCGCGATCATCAGGCAGAGGCTCATCAGCACGGGGTCGTGGCGGAGGAAGTCCCAACCGTCGCGCAGCTCCGAGACGTACGACGTGGGCTGCTCGTCCGGCGTCGGCGTGACCTCGACCTCGGTCGCTCGGCCGAGCCCTCGCGTCGTCAGGGAGAGGACGACTGCACAGACGCCGAACGAGACGGCGTCCACGGCGACCGCGTTGGCCGCGCCGATCGTGGCGACGAGACCACCGGCGATCGCGGCGCCGACCATGGTCGCGCCCCGCTCGATCGCGGAGCCGAGCCCGGTCACCCGCTCGTAGGGGACTCCGGCGGTCTCGCTCAGCGACGGGATCATCGCGGTGACGGCTGCATCGCCCGGGCCGCGCAGCGCACCGCCGACGGCCACGAGGAGCAGAAGCAACCCGAAGGTGAGGTGGTCGGCCTTGTGCAGCAAGGGGATCAGCCCGACAGCGATCATCGAGAGCACGTCGGCGACGATGGCCATCCGTCGCGGACCCATCCGGTCGACGAGCGGCCCGCCGGTCGCCTTGAAGAGCACCAGCGGCGTCAGCTCTGCGGCTGCGACCAGGCCGGTCTTGGTCGGGGACCCGGTGGTGACCAGCACGAGCCACGGGATCGCGATCATCGAGACCCGGGTGCCGAGGAGCGAGATGGCCTCCGCGGTCAGCCAGCCGTAGAGCGGCACGCGCCGCCCGGTCACCGCTCGTCCCCTTCCAGGACCACCGTGCCCGGTCTGGGGAACGCGTTGAGGTTGACCACGAAGGTGCCGACGCCCGGGGTGTCCGCGTCGTCCTCGTCCTCCGACCAGCTGTCGACCAGGTCGGCCAAGGCGTCGACGAGCTGCTCGGCGCGGGCGGGGGTCAGCCGCAGGTGCCAGTCGCTGGTGGTGCTCGCCTCCTGCCACGGCCGGGGGAGGTACCGGCGTTCCGACACCGCCTGCATGAGGGTCTCGGTGTACATCAGCGCCACCGTCTGGAGGTAGGCCTCGGTGGTCTCGTCCTCGTCCTCGTTGCGGGCCATCAGGTTCGCGCGGGTGCTCTGGTGTCCGGCCTTCCACCAGCGGTCGCGGCCGTCGCCGCGGTCGGTGTCCTCGACGATGAAGCCGTGCTCGGCGAGCTGGCGCAGGTGGTACGACGTCGCGCCGGTGTTGAGCTTCAGCTGCTGGGCCAGCTGCGTGGCCGTCGCCGGGCCCTCGAGTCGGAGCAGCATCAGCATCCGCAGCCGCGTGGGGTGCGACAGCGTCCGGAGACCCGCGGCGGACGGTGTGATCGACGAGGAGGCCATATCGCCAACATACCTTTGCAAACTTCTCTTTGCAAACGGATGTTGGGGGAATATGCGGGTAGTCCCCGACGATTCGGTGGTGAAACCGGTCGATTCGGCAACCGAAATGTCGGGGACTACCGGCTCGACGACCTGGGTACGACGGGGCATGGCGACTCACTCGGCGTACGTCACCCGTGGGCAGTCCTTCGAACGGGACATGGACTACCTCCCCGACCGGATCACCGCCCGGGCCGGCCGCTCGCGCGACCCCCACGAGCCGCAGCCGCTGGAACCCCCGACCTGGCCGGTCGTGCCCGGCCGCTACCGGCTCGTCGCCGCCAAGGCATGCCCGTGGGCGACCCGCTCGCTGATCGTCCGGCAGCTGCTCGGGCTCGAGGACGTGATCTCGCTCGGCCTGGCGGGCCCGACCCACGACGAGCGGAGCTGGCGGTTCGACCTCGACCCCGGCGGCCGCGACCCGGTGCTCGGCATCGAGCGGCTGCAGGAGGCCTACCTGCGCCGCGACCCGTCGTACGACAAGGGGATCACCGTTCCCGCGATGGTGGAGGTCGACAGCGGGCAGGTGGTCACGAACGACTTCTCGTGGATCACGCACGACCTCTTCTTCGAGTGGCGCGAGCACCACCGCGCCGATGCACCGGACCTGTGGCCCGACGACGTCCGCGAGGAGATGGACGACGTGATGGAGCGGGTCTTCACCGAGGTGAACAACGGCGTGTACCGCTGCGGGTTCGCCGGCTCCCAGGAGGCGTACGACGAGGCGTACGAGCGACTGTGGGCCACCCTGGACTGGCTCGAGGACCGGCTGACCGACCGCCGTTTCCTGATGGGCGACGCGATCACCGAGGCCGACGTGCGGCTGTACACCACGCTGGCCAGGTTCGACGCGGTCTACCACGGACACTTCAAGTGCAACCGCCAGAAGCTGACGGAGCTGCCGGCGTTGTGGGGCTACGCCCGCGACCTGTTCCAGACCCCGGCGTTCGGCGACAACACCGACTTCGCCCAGATCAAGCGGCACTACTACGTCGTGCAGAGCGACGTGAACCCGTCGCAGATCGTGCCCCGGGGGCCGGACCTGGCCGGCTGGCTCACGCCCCACGGACGCGACCGACTCTGACGAGTGGGTCGCCCTAGCATGGCTGGCGTGCCGAAAGAGCCCGCCGTCCAGCTCGTGCCGGGCGTCTGGCGGATCCCCTTGCTCCGCGACTTCGTCAACGGCTTCATCCTGCGGGACGACGACGGGCAGGTGACCCTGATCGACATGGGCATCACCAGGTCGGGCCCGAAGGTGATGGCCGCGCTGGCCTCGATCGGCTCCGGCCCGTCGGACGTGACCCGGCTGATGCTGACCCACGCGCACCCCGACCACGCCGGTGGCGCGAAGCACGTCGCCGATGCCACGGGCCGGGAGTTCGGCATCCACGAGCAGGACGCGGACTTCGCCCGCTCGGGCGAGGGCCCGCCCCGCGACCAGCACTTCCTCCTCGGTCGCCTGCTGTCGCGAGGCAAGAACGGCTTCCCCGCCGTGCCGGTCGGTGAGACCTTCACCGACGGGCAGGTGATCCCGTTCGCCGGTGGCATCGAGGTGATGCACACGCCCGGTCACTCGCCCGGCCACGCGTCGTACCTCCACCGGGAGAGCGGGGTGCTGATCACCGGCGACTCGATCTTCAACGTGCGGGGGCTCCGCTGGCCGATCAAGTCGTTCTGCACCGACTTCACGATGACCACCCTGACCGCGCACAGGCTGGCCGAGGTCGACTACACGACCGCTGCCTTCACCCACGGGCCACACCTGTCCGACAACCCCCGCGAGCACATCCGTCGCTTCCTCGCCCAGCGAAACGCCCTCTGAGCGCCGTGGAGTCCGGACGTATCCACGTCGGCATCTCCGGCTGGCGCTATCCGGCCTGGCGCGGAGACTTCTACCCGAAGGGCCTTCCGCAGCGCCGCGAGCTGGAGTACGCCGCCGAGCACCTCAGGTCGATCGAGATCAACGGCTCGTTCTACTCGCTGCAGCGCCCTTCGTCGTACGCCGCGTGGCGGGCGGAGACGCCGGACGGCTTCGTCTTCGCGGTGAAGGGCGGCCGCTACGTCACCCACCTCAAGCGGCTGGTCGACGTCGACACCGCTCTGGCCAACTTCTTCGCCTCCGGTGTGCTCGCGTTGGGCCCGAAGCTCGGCCCGGTGCTCTGGCAGCTCCCCGAGACCTTGCGGTTCGACGCGGGCGTCCTCGACGACTTCCTCGGACGCCTTCCGCGCAGCACCGCCGAGCTGGCGGCTCTGGCTGCGGGTCACGACGACAAGCTGACGGGCGACCGCGCCCTGACCACCGCCGAGGGCGACCGGCCGGTGCGCCACGCGCTGGAGTTCCGCAGCCCGACCTTCGCCGTACCCGAGGCGATGGAGGTGCTCCGGCGCCACGGAGTCGCCTGCGTGCTCGCCGACACCGCCGGGCGCTGGCCCAAGGTAGACGAGGACACCGGACCCATCCGCTACGTCCGTCTCCACGGCGACCAGGAGCTCTACGCCAGCGGCTACACCGACCGGGCGCTCGACCAGTGGGCCGGTTGGTGCCGGCGCGCGGCCGAGACGGGCGACGTGTTCGTCTACTTCGACAACGACATGAAGGGGTTCGCGCCGCGGGATGCGATGGCCCTGATCGCCCGGCTCGGCTGACGCAACACCGTGCCGTCACCGAAGAGGTCGTGTCACAACCCTGTCGCCGGGAGGGCGCGCGTCCCCTGACCTGCGGGAAGAACAGTGCGTCGTACCTCGATCCTCGCGGTGCTTGCCCCGCGAGCCGAGGTCTGCTTCCGCAGCCGTGCACACGACGGTGCGGATCGCACGAGCGCGTGGGGCGACCGCCACTGCTTCGTCGTCCCGTACGACGACCGCTTCTTCGACCGGCAGGGACAGACCTCGCGACGTTCGGTCTCGGGCGCACTGGACGGTGAGGTGACCCGCCTGGCGAACGTGGGGGCGTCGATCGCCCGTGGCGCGCTCACCGGACGGTCGATCGTGGCGCGCGTGAGGATCTACCCCACAGCATCAGCTGTCTGGACGTGACCTGGGGTGGCAGACCTACAGCCGACCGACATCGACGCGATCGCTGTCCTTCGCTGACGCGTTGCCCGACCGGCGTACCTCAGGCGGTGACGACCACGCGGCCACGCAGGCCCGGCTGTGCCGCGGCCTCGTGGGCCTTGGCGACGTCGTCCAGCGCGAAGGTGCCGGCGACCCGGAGCCGGAGCGTGCCGTCCTCGACCAGCCGGACCAGGGCCGCCTGCTGCTCGGCGTCGTGGTGGACGTGCACCGTGGCGACGGCGATCCCGCGTTCCGCCGGAGGCTCGCTCGGGTCGGAGACCGCGACGAACGAGCCGCCGTCCCGCACGGCCGCGAGAGCGGGTGCCTCCACCTGCGCGGCGTCCACGAGACCGTCGGCACCGTCGGGCAGCACGGCGCGGACCGCTGCGGCCACGTCCCGACCCGTGACGAACTCCGTGGCGCCGTTCGCGCGCACCTCGGCCTCGTCGTCGGCCCGGGCGACACCGACCACTCGCAGGCCGCGGTGCGCGGCGAGCGCGACGACGTAGTCACCGACCCCTCCGGCGGCGCCGGTGACGACGACCGTCGAGCCGGCCTCGAGACCGAGCAGGTCCAGGGCCTGGAGAGCGGTCAGGGAGTTCAGCGGGAACGTCGCCGCCTCCTCGGGGCTCGCGCCGCGTGGCGCGGGCGCCAGCGCCTCCTCCGGGAGTACGACGTGCGTCGCGATGGTCCCGGTCGGGCCGACGAACTCGTCGCGGAGCCCCACGACCTCGTCACCGGCGGACCACCGGGTGACACCCTCACCGACCGCCTCGACGGTGCCGGCGACGTCCCAGCCGAGCCCCAGCGGGAACGGCTCGCCGATCGCGGCGGCCATGAGTCCCTGGCGCATGGCCAGGTCGACGGGGTTGAGTGCTGCGGCACGAACGGCCACGAGGACCTGGGCCGGACCGGGGGCGGGTGTGGGGACCTCGACGACCTCGAGCACCTCGGGGCCGCCGTACCTGTGGGAGATCACGGTGCGCATGGAATGCGCCTCCTTCCATCTCGTGGATGTGTTGACGGCAGTACCTTACGTAGAGTTACTCTCTGTTGGTAAGCAGGCACCTGAGAGTGCGTAACTGACCGAGGGGAGTGCGGCGATGCCCACGATGACGGCGGCCGAGCGTCGCGAGCGTGACCGGCAGGAGTTCAACGTGTTCCTGGCGGCCTGCCCGAGCCGCCAGCTCCTCGACCGGCTCTCCGACAAGTGGGTGGGACTCGTGATCTGCGCGCTGGAGCCCGGGTCGCAGCGCTTCAGCGAGCTCGCCCGTGCGGTGGCCGGCGTCAGCCAGAAGATGCTCACGCAGACCCTTCGCACACTGGAGCGCGATGGGCTGGTCGAGCGCGAGGTGACCCCGAGCGTGCCGGTCCGGGTGGACTACCGCCTCACCGACCTCGGCCGGTCGCTGCTCCCGGTGATGGCTGCCGTCCAGGCCTGGGCAGAGCAGCACATGCGCGAGGTGAACGCCGCGCGCGAGGTGTACGACCGAGCCTCCTGACGCCGACGTGGGCATGGGTGCGTGGGGCTAGGCCGCGGGCGCCGTCGTACGCTCCTCGGACTCGCCGGCTGTCGCAGGGCCGCCACGCACCACGAAGTCCTTCTGCCGGATCAGGATCAACGTCAGCACGGCGGAGGCGAACGCCAGCACGGCCGCGATCAGCGTGATGTGGTTGAGCGCGTCGACCACGCCGGAGGTCCCCACCTGCTGCACCAGGTCGTGCGCCTGCTGACCGACGGTCGGTCCCTGTGCCGCGGTCGCCGCCTGCTGTGCGCCGGCCGCCGCCTCCTGGACCTGCCCTCCCGACAGGGCGGCGGTGAGGCCGTCGACGGCCTGGGCCGGGACCTTGCCGGTGAGCTCGGGCCGGACCGCGTCGGCGACCTGCTGGCTGAAGATCGACCCGAGGGCCGCGATACCCGTGGCGATCCCGACCTGTCGGAAGGTCGAGTTCACGCCGCTGGCCATGCCGGCGCGGGCCACCGGTACGACGCCCACCGCGGTGGACGCGAGAGGCGGGTTGATCATCCCGATCCCGATCCCGGAGACCACGAGGCCCGGGATCAGGTACGTCCACGACGAGTCGTCCTGGATGCCGTGCAGCAGCAGCAGACCGACTCCGAGGATCAGGAAGCCGGGGGAGATCAGCCACTTGACCGGGACGCGCTCGGTGAGCCGGCCGGCGATCGCGGCGGCGAAGAACGAGGCCCCGGACAGGTACAGGAAGCGGAACCCGGTCTCGACCGCGGAGTAGCCGAGCACGTTCTGCACGTAGATCACCAGGAAGGTCAGCAGCGCGAAGATCGATGCCGAGACGCCGAAGGCGGCGATCAGGCCACCGGTGAAGGTCGGCTTCCGGAGCAGTGACAGGTCGAACATGGGCTTGGTCTGCACGATCTGGCTGACCACGAAGACCACCAGCAGGACGGCGGACGCCACGAGGGACGCGACCACCCGCTGGTCCGTCCAGCTCCGCTGGCCGGCCTCGATGAGTCCGTAGACGAGGGCGCCGAGGGCCAGCGAGAAGCTGACGAAGCCGAACCAGTCGGGACGCCCGGCATCGGGGTCCTTGGACTCCTCGACCCGGGTCAGCGTGACGGCCAGGGCGACAAGGCAGATCGGGATGTTCACGAAGAAGATCCACCGCCAGGACAGGCCACTGGTGAGGACGCCGCCGAGGACGGGACCGATGGCGACCGCGACACCCGTCGTCGCGCCGAACACGCCGAACGCCGTACCGCGGTCCTTGCCGTGGAACGAGTTGGCGAGGAGCGCCAGGGCGGTGGCGAACATCGCGGCACCGCCGATGCCCTGGAACGCGCGGGAGATCTGGAGGAAGAGGATGTCCTGGGCTGCCCCGCAGGCGATGGAGCCGAGGGTGAAGATGATCAGCCCGATCACGAAGAGTCGGCGCCGGCCGTACAGGTCCGCGAGCGACCCGGCGGTGAGCAGGAGGGCGGCGAGGCTGAGGGCGTAGGCGTCGATCACCCACTGGAGGTCCGACAGCGACGCGTCGAGCTGGGTCTGGATGTCCGGCAGCGCGACGTTCACGATCGTGATGTCGAGCAGGAGCATGAACACCCCGGTGCAGACCGCCGTCAGGGTCCACCACTTGGGGTCGCGTCCCGCGTGAGCGGTGGCGGCTGGCTGACTCATGGATCCTCCGTCTAGATCATCACCGAGTTAACGATTACCTGCGGTACGATACGCCTGGATCACGAATCGTCAAGTGCCTAACGATTGAGCGGGTGATGAACATCGATGCCGGTGGTGCCGAGGCGCGGACCTTGCTCCCCGCTCTGGCGGAGCTGCCCGGCTACCTGGTCTGGCGAGCCCGGTCGCGGGTGGTGGTCGCCCTGGAGGCCGTGCTCCCCGACACCGTCGACATCCATGCGTACGCCGTCCTCCTCGCACTGGCAAGCGGCGGTCCACGATCGCAACGCGCCCTCGCCCAGATGGTCTCGGTCAGCAGCACCACGATGATGAGGGTGGCGGCCGATCTCGCCTCGCGGGGACTCGTCGACCGGGTGCGCAATCCCGACGACCGTCGGTCCTACGCCCTGACCCGGACCCCTCAGGGGACCGCGGCGGCCCGCACCTGGCGCCGCTACGCCGAGGAGCTGGAGGACTCGATCACGGCGGGCTTCTCCCCGCGTGAGCGCGATGACCTGCGCGGCCTGCTGCTCCGGGTGGTCGAGCCCGAGCTGGCGCCGGACACCCCCGAGCCGCTGCGCGCCAGCATCGGCTTCCTGATCACGCGGCTGCACTTCCGGATGCACCGCGACTACCAGGCCGCCCTGGAGCCGCTGGGGATCGAGCCCCCTCACGTCGGCATCCTGACGGCCCTGGAGGAGACCGGTCCGATCTCGCAGTCCGAGCTGGCCCGGCTTTTCGCGGTCAGTGGCGCGCACATGGTGCAGCTCATCGACGAGCTCGAGCAGCGTCGGCTGGTCACGCGCCGCCGCCTGGAGACCGACCGGAGGTCGCACGTGATCGAGGTGCTTCCGGCCGCCGACGCCCGCCTGGCCGAGGCGGTGCCGATCGCCGAGCAGATCGTGGCGACGCGTTTCTCGCCGCTCTCGGCCCCACAGTCACGGCTCCTGATCGAGCACCTGCGCCGGCTCGTCACGGCACCCTGACCGGACTCAGCCCTTCGGCTCGACCTCGCTGCGCAGCTTCAGCACCTGCGTGCCGTCGGCCTGCTCGATCTCGTAGGCGGGGTCCTCGGGTGTGCCGAGCCGCTTGACCCGGACGCCGTTGATCCGGCGGATCACCGGGCGCGGGTGGATGGCGGTCACCCGACCCTCCGCCGTCTCGGCGCCCCAGCGCCAGGTGACCGTCGTACCCGTGCGAATGCTCATGCGGATGAGTGACCCCGAGGTGTGGATGGCATGGACGCGACGGACGATACCCAGTCCCTCGCCGGCTCTGCGCAGGGCCTTCCGGTGCCGGTCGAGGGCTTGGTTGATTGGTGCGGTCCGCACCCTGCCCGGTAAGTTGAGGGGAGAGGAATGTGGTCCCGATCACACCCCGTCACAAGCACGGCAGCCGCCGCACCACCCCCGCGTCGTACGCCGTTCACGAGCAGCAGGCCGAGCGGTGACCCCGCGAGCCCCTGAACAAGAGGAGCACCCGTGACCCATGCAGGCTTCGGCCCCGATCTCGCGGAGGTCTTCGGACCCGCGCATCAGGACGGCGGTCCCGAGCTCGTCCAGCTGCTGTCCCCCGAGGGTGAGCGCGTCGAGCATCCCGACTTCTCCTTCGGAGACGGCCTCAGCAAGGACGAGCTCGCCGAGCAGGTGCGCGGCTTCTTCCGCGACATGACCCTCACCCGGCGCATCGACGTCGAGGCGACCGCGCTCCAGCGTCACGGCGAGCTCGGCATCTGGGCCCAGCTGCTCGGCCAGGAGGCCGCGCAGATCGGCGCCGGCCGCGCGCTCCGCCCGCAGGACTACGTCTTCCCGACCTACCGCGAGCACGGGGTCGCCTACTGCAAGGGCGTCGACCCGCTGCTCCTGCTCGGGCTGTTCCGCGGCGTCGACCAGGGCGGCTGGGACCCGCGCGAGAACAACTTCGGCCTCTACACGATCGTGATCGGTGCCCAGACCCTCCACGCCACGGGCTACGCGATGGGCATGCAGCGCGACGGCGTCGTCGGCACCGGCGACCCCGACCGCGACGCGGCCGTGATCGCCCACTTCGGCGACGGCGCGTCGAGCCAGGGCGACGTCAACGAGTCGTTCATCTTCGCCGCGTCCTACAACGCCCCCGTCGTGTTCTTCTGCCAGAACAACCAGTGGGCGATCTCCGAGCCCATCGAGCGCCAGACCCGGATCCCGCTCTACCAAAGGGCTCTCGGCTTCGGCTTCCCCGGCATCCGCGTTGACGGCAACGACGTCCTCGCGACGTACGCCGTGACCCAGGCCGCCCTGCAACGCGCCCGCGAGGGTCAGGGCCCGACGCTGGTCGAGGCCTACACCTACCGGATGGGCGCCCACACCACGACCGACGACCCGACCCGCTACCGGTTGTCGGACGACGTCGAGCGCTGGAAGCTCAAGGACCCGATCGCCCGTGTCGAGGTCTACCTCAAGCGCAACGGCCTGGCCGACCAGGACTTCTTCGACGCGGTGATCGCGGAGGCCGACGACCTCGGTCACCGCCTGCGCGAGGGCTGCAAGGCGATGCCCGATCCCCAGCCGATGAGCATGTTCGACCACGTCTTCGCCGAGGAGACCGAGGAGCTGCGCGTCGAGCGCGAGGGCTTCGCGGCGTACCTCGAGAGCTTCGAGGGAGCCCACCGATGAGCGACACCACTCAGACCAAGCCCAAGGTGACCCTGGCCAAGGCCCTCAACATGGGCCTGCGCAAGGCCATGGAGGACGACCCCAAGGTCCTCCTCATGGGTGAGGACGTCGGCAAGCTCGGCGGCGTCTTCCGGATCACCGACGGCCTCCAGAAGGACTTCGGCGAGGACCGCGTCATCGACAGCCCGCTGGCGGAGTCCGGCATCGTCGGTACGGCGGTGGGGATGGCGCTGCGCGGCTACAAGCCCGTCGTCGAGATCCAGTTCGACGGCTTCGTCTACCCGGCGTACGACCAGATCGTCTGCCAGGTCGCGAAGATGTGCTACCGGTCGCAGGGCAAGACGCCGCTGCCGATGGTCATCCGGATCCCGTTCGGCGGCGGTATCGGCGCGGTCGAGCACCACAGCGAGTCGCCCGAGGCGCAGTTCGCTCACACGCCCGGCCTCAAGGTCGTGGCCTGCTCCAACCCGGTCGACGGCTACTGGATGATCCAGCAGGCCATCGCCGCGCCCGACCCGGTGATCTTCCTCGAGCCGAAGCGGCAGTACCACGCCGACAAGGCCGAGCTCGACGAGACCGCGACGCCCGACCCGCTGTTCAGCTCGCGGATCGTCAAGCAGGGCAGCGACGTCACCGTGCTCGCCTACGGCCCGACGGTGAAGACCGCGCTCAAGGCGGCCGAGGCCGCGGCCGGTGAGGGCAGGTCGCTGGAGGTCATCGACCTGCGCACCCTGTCGCCGCTCGACCTGCAGCCGGTCTACGACTCCGTACGCCGCACCGGGCGCGCCGTGATCACCCACGAGGCCCACGTCAACCTCGGCCTCGGTGCCGAGGTGGCTGCCCGCGTCACCGAGGAGTGCTTCTACTCCCTCGAGGCGCCGGTGCTCCGTGTGGGAGCCTTCGACACGCCGTACCCCGCGTCGCGGATCGAGGAGGACTACCTCCCGGACCTCGACCGCGTGCTCGACGCCGTCGACCGCACGCTCGACTTCTGAGGAGACCTCCATGGCCGAGTTCAAGCTGCCCGACGTCGGGGAGGGCCTCACCGAGGCCGAGATCGTGACCTGGAAGGTCAAGGAGGGCGACACCGTCGCCATCAACGAGATCCTGGTCGAGATCGAGACCGCCAAGTCGCTGGTCGAGCTGCCGTCGCCGTTCGCCGGCGTGGTGCAGAAGCTGATGGTGTCCGAGGGCGAGACCGTCCCCGTCGGCACCCCGATCATCGCGATCGGTGACACAGCGTCCCCGGCAGTCGAGCCGGTCGAGCCGGTCGAGGCGGCGCAGCAGACGGAGTCCGATCCCTACCTCGGGATGGCCCAGAAGGCCGGAGCCGCCGAGACCGCTCCGCCCGAGATCGACCTGTCCAACCCGGCCGCCAGCGGCGGTGGCGAGGGCGAGTCCCTGGTCGGCCGCAACAAGGCCGACCGGAGCGCCGTACGCCGAGCACGGCACGCCGCCGTCCCGTCCTCGGCCGGTGCCGCCGCCACCCAGCAGCAGCTGCAGGGGTCCTTCGAGCCCGGTCTCGCCTCGCCCGAGGTGGTCGACGTACCCGACGAGCCGGCCGTGCCCGCGACGTCCGCGCCCGTGTCCTCGGCGGCGGACCGCACCCTGGCCAAGCCGCCCGTGCGCAAGCTGGCCAAGGACCTCGGCGTCGACCTCTCCTCGCTCGCCGGATCGGGGCCGAACGGCGCCGTCACCCGCGACGACGTCGAGGCTGCCACGGGCGCAACGTCATACGAAGCGGCCGCCGGAGCGACCACCTCGGATGACGTCCCGACCGGGCAGCGGGAGACGCGCGAGCCGATCAAGGGTGTCCGCAAGATGATGGGCCAGGCGATGGTCGGCTCGGCCTTCTCGATCCCCCACGTCACCGAGTGGGTCACCCTCGACGTCACCCGCACCATGGAGTTCGTCGACCGGCTCAAGAGCCGCCGCGAGTTCCGCGACGTGAAGGTCTCGCCCCTGCTGGTGCTGGCGCGCGCCGTGATGCTCGCGATGCGCCGCACGCCGGAGATCAACGCCTGGTGGGACGACGCCGCCCAGGAGGTCGTCTACAAGAGCTACGTCAACCTCGGCATCGCCGCCGCGACCCCGCGCGGGCTCGTCGTACCCAACGTCAAGGACGCCGAGCAGCTCTCGCTCCACGACCTCGCCGCCGCGTTCAACGCGCTGACCGCCACCGCCCGCGAGGGGAAGACCCAGCCGGCGGAGATGAGCGGCGGCACGTTCACGATCACCAACGTCGGCGTCTTCGGCGTCGACAGCGGTACGCCGATCATCAACCCCGGTGAGTCCGCGATCCTCGCCTTCGGCGCGATCAAGAAGCAGCCCTGGGTGGTCTCCACCGACGACGGCGACGAGATCGCCGTACGCCAGGTGACGACGCTCGCGCTGAGCTTCGACCACCGCCACATCGACGGCGAGAAGGGCTCGCGCTTCCTGGCCGACGTCGCCGGCATCCTCGAGGACCCCGCCAGCGCCCTGCTGTTCTGACACACCCCGGTCCGCTAGGCCGGGTCGGCCGGGTGGTGACCCCTTGTGACGTTGCCGTTTGGTCCCCAACGGCAGGGTTTCGGCGCCGATTGTTGTCGTTGGGGACCAAACGGCACGGTGTACGGCGACCCGCGAGGTCCGCAGCCGCGGTGCCTACCCGGCGTGCCAGGCCGGCTGGGTGGGCCCCAGCAGCCACCGGTGGAACAGCGGCCCGAGGTGCTGCCCCGACTCCTTGCTCCACCACGCGGCGAGGCTGACGCGGTCCTGGCTGGTGAAGCGGTGGCTGCGCGGCCACCGCGCAGCCAGCCGCCAGAACGTCTCGTCACCGAGCCGCTGCCGGATCGTGTCCCACATCAGGCCCGGGATGTAGTAGGCGTTCCCCTCGGCGAACGACGCCGGCGCATAGTCGGACGGCGGTCCGTACCGCTCGCGGAGGCCAGGAGCGAGCTGGTTCCAGCGGCGCAGGATCGACGTCCGCGAGCCCGGCTCGTGGTCGGCGGTCCAGTTCGCCTCGGCGAGGTAGGTGGCCATGCCCTCGTTCATCCAGAGGTCGCTCCAGTCGTCGGGGGTGACCTCGTCGCCGTACCACTGGTGCGCGAGCTCGTGGACCAGGACGTCGGCCGAGAGGTTGTAGGTCTGCATCCCGAGCGTGACCATCGACTGGGTCTCCATGGCGCTGTTCGACGGGACGACCAGGACCCCCAGGGTCGGGAAGGGGTACCGCCCGACCTTGGCCTCGAGGTAGGCGATGGCCTGCGGGGTGTAGCGCAGGCCCTTGATCAGGCCGGGCCGGTCGCTCGGCGTCCAGTAGCTGATCGGCAGCCCGTGCGGCCCGACGTCCTTGGTCTCGGTGTAGTGGCCGATCGCGATCGTGATCAGGTACGACGCCGCCGGCTCAGGCAGGTTCCAGCGGGTGACCGTCCGGTCGCCGACCGTCCTCCGCGACTCGAGTCGGCCGTTGGCCACCCCCACCATCGCCTTGGGTGCGTCGATGGTCAGGTCGTAGAACGCCTTGTCGGACGGGTGGTCGTTCACGGCGTACCACGAGTAGGCGCCATAGGGCTCCTGCATCGTCCACACGCTGCCGTCGTCGGTGGTCGTCCAGCCGGTGGTCTCGAAGTCGCCGCGGTCGGTCGGTGCGACGACGGGCTCGGGGGTGCCGGAGTAGGTGAGCTGCAGGACGTGCCGCCCGCCCGCGGTGACCGGCGCCTCGACCACCAGGTCCTTGCCCGGATGCGTGAACGGCACGCTGCGACCGTCGAGCCACACCCGCCCGACCGTGAGCTGGTGGGCCAGGTCGAGCTGGAGGTGGTCGGCGGTGCGCGTCGCACGCAGGAGAAGCGCCTCGGTCCCGGTCAGGGTCTCGCTCCGCGGGTCCCACGACAGATGGAGGTCGTAGTGCAGGGCGTCGACGCCGGGGTCGCCGACGTGTGGGTAGACGGTGTCCTCCTGCGACCGGCTCACCGCGGCGTCGTACGCCGTGGTGCCGGCGTGCGCGGCGTCGCCGGTGATCGTGGGTGCCGCCGGCGAGTCGGAGGAGCCGGCCCCGCAGCCGGAGACGAGCAGGGCCAGCGATGCGGCGAGCGCGGCCAGCACTCCCCGCACGGTCACTCGCTCCCGCGCAGCAACGGCCGGGCGAGCTTCCGGCCGTGGTGGATCTGGGCCTTCACGGTGCCGAGCGGGATCCCGATCAGCTGGGCGATGTCGTCGTACGACATGCCGTAGACGTCGCGCAGGATCAGCGGCTCGACGAGCTGCGGGTGGTCGCGCTCGATCTCCTCCATCGCGTCGAGCAGGTCGAGGCGGGTGCCGGCGATCACGCTGGTGGTGCGCGGGTCGGGCTTCTCGAGCGGCAGCACGTCGCTGGAGATCGCCTGGTTCTTCATCCGCCGGTACGTCGTCCGGGCGCTGTTGACGGCCACCACGTGCATCCACGTGGTGAAGCGCCCGTTGCGGTGCCACGAGCCGATCTTGTTCGAGATGTTGAGCAGCGCCTCCTGGCAGGCGTCCTCGGCGTCGGGTGTGTAGGGGAGCACGCCGCGGCAGACGTTGAGGCAGCGCGGCCGGACCGCCGCCAGCAGCTGCTCGAGGGCGTCGCGGTCGCCGTCCTGGGCGCGTCGCGCCAGCTCGTCGACATCGTCGGGCGTCAGCTCCGTGGCTGTCATGACTGTTGTCTGCCTCCCCGTGCCGCTCTCCGAGTGCGGGAGCGGGTCGTCTCTGCACCATAATGCCGAGGGTGTCCATGCCTGCCCGCCTCGGTCGTTACGCCGTGCGGCGGCGTATCGGGTCGGGCGGTTTCGCCACCGTCTGGCTTGCTTATGACGAGCAGTTGGACTCTCCGGTTGCGATCAAGGTGCTGGCCGAGAACTGGACCGAGGACGGGCACGTCCGGCAGCGCTTCCTCGAGGAGGGTCGCTACCTCCGCAAGGTCGAGTCGCCCCACGTGGTCGCCGTGTACGACGCGGGGTCGCTGGAGGACGACCGGCCCTACCTGGTGATGTCGTACGCCGATCAGGGGACGCTGGCCGACCGGCTCGAGGCAGACGGACTGACCGTCGCCCAGGCCACCGAGGTGATCCGGCAGGTCGGCGCGGGTCTCGCGGCGCTCCACCAACGAGGCGTGCTCCATCGCGACATCAAGCCCGCCAACGTGCTCTTCCGCACCGTCGACCCCGAGCACGACGGCACGCTCGTGCGGGCCATGGTCGGCGACCTCGGGCTCGGCAAGGCGCTCGATGTCTCCTCACGGCTGACGATGATCGCGGGCACACCGTCGTTCGTCGCCCCGGAGCAGGCGCAGGGCGAGCACCTCGACGCTCGCGCCGACCAGTACTCCCTGGCCGCCCTGTCCTACCTGCTGCTCGCCGGCCGCCCGCCGTACGCCCACGGCACCCTCTCCGCCGCCGCCAACCCCGCTCCGCCCGCGCCGATGACGACCGCGGAGCGGCCGTTCCCGCCCGCCGTCGAGGACGTCGTACGCCGGGGGCTCGCGGTGGACCGCGACGACCGCTTCCCCGACGTCCGGTCCTACGTCGACGCGCTCCGGACCGCCCTCGGCGAGGGTGCGACCGGCGAGCTGCCGGCGCGCTGGCTGCCGGTCGACCCGGAGCTCACCCAGCCCGGCAACCGTCCGTCACTGGTGCCCGCCCCGGAGGACCTCCCGGCCCCCGTCTCCCCGAAGCGCCGCCCGCGGTGGCCGGCCGCCGTGCTCGCGCTCGTGCTGCTCGGGGCCGGTGCTGTCGCCGGCTTCGTGGGCTGGCAACGCATGCATGCCGACGTCGAGCACACCGACAACAAGGGCGCCCTGTCGGTCACCGTCCCCAGCAGCTGGAACCGCGACGTGTCGACGTCCGGCTGGGTGCCCCCCGACAGCACGACGAACTACCCCGCCCTCTCGATCGGCGACGGGCGGGACTGGGCCGACAACGGGCAGGGCGTGTTCGTCGGCCTGATGCCCGAGCGGAAGCTGCCGACCACGTTGCCGCAGCACACCGGCTGCCAGACGGTCGGAGAGCCGGTGACGACCCCGGTCGGCAGCGACCCCGCCCGCACCGTCACCTCGAGCCGTTGCCCAGGAGTGGTGATCGAGCGGGTCGTCCAGGTCACCACCGACGAGCTGCTCTGGATCCAGGTGCGCAGCGACGACGAGGCGACCGCGCGAGACGTGCTCGCGTCGGTCACCACTCACAGCTTGTTCTGAGGCGGCTGCGTCCCGGTCAGGTTGTCGGCGAAACGGGTGAAGAGCGCCTCGAGGCCGTCCTGGTCGGCGGCACGCCCGGAGACCGACATCTCCAGGGTCGCGTTCGGGTGGTTCGGCACCGCGAACCACTGGAAGAAGTTGTAGCGCAGGTGGTCCCCGCTGTCGGTGAAGGTGAAGTAGACCGCGCTCGGGGTGCGCTGCAGGACCGAGAAGTTGTTCTTGGAGAACTCCTGCCGGAAGCCGACGACCTTCGTCGCCACCATCTGGGCCGGGTTCAGGTCGGCGTTGTCCATGATCTTCACGCGGAGGCTGTAGCCGCCGTCGACCGGTTCACCGGCGGGCCGGAAGCGCAGCTGGGTCTGCTTGTCGATCTGCTTGGGCGGCACGACGGAGTCCGTCGCGATCTTGCAGGGCTGGGCCGTGCACACGCCGTACGCCGTCCACCCGAAGGGCACGTGGTAGGTCCACGAGGCGCGGTCGTTGCCGATCGAGTGGACGTCGGGCACCGCGAGCCCGGGCTGGAGCGCGGGGTAGCCGATGTCGGGCGCGTAGGTCTTGGTCCGCTTGACCTTGATCGGCACGCTGGGCGAGGTCGCCGGGACGGGGGTCGCCGCGGTCGTGAGGTCCGTCGTGTGCGGGCTGACGGCGTACGCCACCGCCGCGCCTCCAGCCAGCCCGATCAGGCCGCACAACAGCGCGACCACGAGCCCCCGCACACTCATGCGCCACACGGTATCCACCGCCGGGTCACCGCTCCGAAACCGCGCCGGGTGTAACGGTGCGGCCGCGCGTTTGCGTACGGCTGTCACAGGCGGCATCGTGGCGGGATGACGACGGCCTACTTCGACAAGCACCGCGAGCGTCTCGACGCGGCGGTGGCCGCCTGCGCGTCGCGGGAGTACTACTCGGCGTTCGACGAGTCGCCGTCCCCGCGGGTGTACGGCGAGTCCGCGGCCGCCGAGGGCAAGGCGGCGTTCGAGGCGTGGCAGGGCACGACCTTCCCGGTCGACACCCCCGGCAGCGGCGAGGACGTCGTGGCGACCGAGCGGTCGCCGTACGGCTTCGACCTCCGCGTCTCCTACCCGCACGTCACCGACGTCGACGCGCTGCTGACCGCGGCCCAGGCGGGCATGAAGGCGTGGCGCGACGCGGGTCCCGAGGCACGCACCGGGGTCTGCATCGAGATCCTCGACCGGCTGCATGCCCGGGTCTTCGAGCTCGCCAACGCCGTCCAGCACACGAGTGGCCAGGCCTTCGTGATGGCGTTCCAGGCCGGTGGCGCGCACGCGCTCGACCGGGGCCTCGAGGCGATCGCCTACGCCTGGGTCGAGATGACGCGCACGCCGCGGACCGCGGTCTGGGAGAAGCCCGGCAAGGTGCCGGTGACGATGGAGAAGACCTTCACCGTGGTGCCGCGCGGCGTGGCACTGGTGATCGGCTGCAACACGTTCCCGACCTGGAACTCCTGGCCCGGCCTGTTCGCGTCGCTGGTCACCGGCAACTCCGTGGTGGTCAAGCCGCATCCGTCGGCCGTGCTGCCGCTCGCGATCACGGTGCAGGTGTGCCAGGAGGTGCTGGCCGAGGCCGGCTTCGACCCCCACCTCGTCACGCTCGCCGCGGAGGAGCCCGCCAACAAGCTCGCCTCGTCGCTCGCACTGCGGCCCGAGGTGAAGCTGATCGACTTCACCGGCGGCAACGCCTTCGGCGACTGGTTGGAGAAGAACGCCTCGCAGGCGACGGTCTTCACCGAGAAGGCCGGCGTCAACACCGTGGTGGTCGACTCGACGTCCGACTTCAAGGCCATGTGCTTCAACCTCGCGTTCTCGTTCGCCCTCTACACCGGCCAGATGTGCACCGCTCCGCAGAACCTCTACCTGCCCGCGTCCGGCGTCCAGACCGACGACGGCCTGAAGTCTCCGGCAGACGTCGCGGCCGGCATCGGGGCGGCGTTCGACAAGCTGCTCGGTGACGACGCGCGAGCCGTGGAGCTGCTCGGCGGCATCGTCAACGACGGCGTGCTCACGCGCCTCCACGAAGCCGCCACGCAGGGCGAGGTGTACGTCGCGTCGCGCGCGGTCACCCACCCCGCCTACCCCGACGCCACCGTGCGGACGCCCACGCTGGTCGGGCTCACCACGGGCGACGGGCACGTCTACGAGGCCGAGTGCTTCGGCCCGGTCGCCTACCTGATCTCGACGTCGGGCACCGACGAGTCGATCACCCTCTTCCGTGACACCGTGCAGGCGCACGGCGCGATGACCGCCTCGGTGTACTCGACCTCCGACGCCGTGATCGAGCAGATGCGCGACGCGGCTCTGGATGCCGGGGTCGCGCTCAGCGAGAACCTCCTCGGCGGGGTCTTCGTGAACCAGTCCGCGGCCTACTCCGACTTCCACGGCACCGGTGCCAACCCGGCCGCGAACGCGTCGTACACCGACGGCGCGTACGTCGCCTCCCGCTTCCGGATCGTCCAGTCCCGCCGCCACCTCTGACCCCCTGCGAGCCCTACGGCTGGGTAGTCCCCGACGAAGTGGTTGCGAAATACCCGCTTTCCACAACCGAATCGTCGGGGACTATCCGGTCCGGTGTGGATAACTTGTGCCCGTGGCCGACTTCGTTCTGCGTAACGTCCGGGTGGTCGAGCTCGGGCGGGGGCGCGGGTGGGTCGGTCCGGTCGACGTGTTCATCGAGCAGGGGACGGTCCGCGAGATCGGTCACGGGCTCGACCATCCGGCCGGCATCGAGGAGTACGACGCGCAGGGGCGCTGGGCGATCCCGGGGCTGTGGGACACCCACGTCCACCTCGCCCAGTGGACCGCCCGCCGCGACCGGCTCGACCTGGCGGGCACCGTCTCGCCGGCAGAGGCGCTGGCGCGGGTCGGTGACTGGCTCGGGAGCCATCCCGGCCCGATGGTGGCCCGCGGCCACCGCACCGGGCTCTGGGCCGAGCAGCCCACGGTCGCCGCGCTCGATGCGATCGCGCCCGATGCCCCGGTCGTCCTGATCGCCGGCGACGCCCACCATGCCTGGCTCAACTCCCGCGCCCTCGCCGCGCTCGGGCTGCCCCACCGCGAAGGGGTCGTGGCCGAGAACGAGTGGTACGAGGCCTACACCCGGATCGACACGGTGGTCGAGCCCGACGTGTCGCCCGAGGCCTACCGCCGCACCCTCGACCAGGCCGCCGCCCTCGGGATCACCGGCCTCGTCGACCTCGAGCGCGGGCAGACCGCCGCCGACTGGGAGCCGCGGGACTCACCGGTGCGCGTGCGCGTCGCGACGTACGCCGACGGGCTGGACGACGTGATCGCCGCCGGTCTCCGCAGCGGTGACGTGCTCCCCGGGTCTCCCGGGACCATCACGATGGGCCCGCTCAAGATCATCTCCGACGGGTCGCTGAACACCCGGACGGCCTGGTGCTGCGAGGAGTACGCCGACGGATCGGGCGCCGGTGCGCCGAACCAGACCAGCGAGGAGCTCACCGCGCTGCTCGAGCTCGCCCACGCCAACGGACTGGAGGTCGCGACCCACGCCATCGGCGACCTCGCGCTGAAGGAGGCGCTCGCGGCGTACGACGTGACGGGTGCGTCGGGGTCGATCGAGCACGCCCAGCTGGTACGTCGCGACGCACTGCCGGCGATGGCGCGGCTCGGTCTGCGAGCCAGCGTCCAGCCGGCCCATCTGCTCGACGACCGTGACCTCACCGAGCTGTGCTGGCCGGACCGGGCCGGACGCTGCTTCGCCTTCCGCTGGATGGTCGAGGCGGGCGTCCAGCTGGCCCTCGGCTCGGACGCTCCCGTCTCCCCGCTCGACCCCTGGCTCGCCATCGCCGCGGCCGTGCACCGCAGCGCCGACGACCGACCGCCCTGGCATCCCGAGCAGGCGCTGACCGTGCGCGAGGCGCTCGCCGCCAGCGTCGACGGTCAGCGCAGCGTCCACTCCGGGATGCCGGCCGACCTGGTGCTCCTCGATGCCGATCCGCTCGCACCGGCCGACGACACCGCGGAGCAGGCCGCCCGGCTCCGGGCGATGCCGATCGCGCTCACCCTCGTCGACGGCGAGGTCGTGCACAGTGAGTGGTGAACGAGGACCGTCAGGTCCGGCGGAGCCGGGAGCTGACGACCGCAGGGAGCGCCGCTGCGAGCTCGCTCGCAAGGCGGCCTGACAGCCGGCTCGCTCGCAAGGCGGCCTGACAGCCCCGGCTTCACTCGGCGCTGACGTCCTCGGTCACCCATAAGGCGGTTGTGACGTGCCTGCGCGAGTGCTTGCGTCGACGGTATGAGCGACGAAGCCGAGCAGGAGACCAAGGATCCGGGACTGCATGTGGCGGACAGTGGCGGGGACGGACGCCCCGTCGTCCTCATCCACGGCTGGCCGCTGTCGGGTGAGTCGTGGTCCGAACAGCTCGCGCCCTTGCGGGACGCCGGCTTCCGCGTCGTCGTCTACGACCGCCGTGGCTTCGGGCGTTCGGATCCCGGAGACGGCTACGACTACGACAAGCTGGCCGGCGACCTCGACAACGTGGTCAGCGAGCTCGACCTGACCGACGTGACCCTCGTGGGCTTCTCGATGGGCGGAGGCGAGGTGGCGCGCTACGTCGGGTTGTACGGCGAGCAGCGGCTGCGCAGCGTGGTCTTCGCGGCGGCGGTGCCGCCGTACATGCGGACGACCGACGACAACCCGGACGGACCGTTGGACGACGACACCGCCGCCGGGTTCAAGAAGGGTCTCCAGGACGACCGCGACGGGTTCTTCGACCAGTTCACCACCCAGTTCTTCACGGCCGGTGACGAGCTGAAGGTGACCGAGGAGCAGCGTGAGCAGGCGCTCGCGTTGTGTCGCCAGGCGGACCAGGATGCCGTGCTCGGCTGCCTGCAGGCCTTTGCGAGCACCGACTTCCGTGACGACCTGGCGAAGATCACGGTGCCGACCCTCGTCATCCACGGCGACTCGGACGGAGTGGTGCCGTTCGAGGGCTCGGGCAAGCGCACCCACGAGGCGGTCGAGGGCAGCGAGCTGCACGTGATCGAGGGCGGCCCGCACGGCATCAACGTGAGCCACGCGACGGAGTTCAACCGTGCGCTGCTGGGGTTCCTCGAGAACTAGCGGGCACTCACGCGAGCGCCAGGGTCAGGTCACGGATGGTGTCCGGGTCGTCGAGGCGCTCGCCGTACAGCTCGCGGAGCTGGCCCATCCGGTAGCGCACGGTCTGCGGGTGCACGAAGAGCGCCGCCGCGATGTCGTCGCGCCGACCCTGGTAGAGCAGCCATGCGCGCAGGGTCTCGGCGAGCTTCTGCCGGGTGGCCGGACGCAGCGAGGCGAGCGGCTCGAGCACCCGGTCGCGCAGGTCGGTGACCGCTTGGGGGTCGGCGGCCAGGATCAGGTCGGCCAGGTGCTCCTCGGTGTCGTACGTCGCGTCCCCGCTGTGGAGTGGGTGGGCCCGGATCGCGCGCTCGTAGGAGGCCTCGACGACGAGCCACGGACGCGCCGGGCCGGCAACGGCTCCGCGCCGGTTCAGCGTGCGCAGGAGACGGCCCCGAGCACGACCGCCGGCGTCCGGCACCAACAGCACGCTCAGCCCTTCCGGGAGGCTGACCGGCTCACCGACCGCCGAGAGGGTGCGGGGGTCGAGCAGCCCCAGCACGGGTCGCACCTGGGGGTTGGCCAGCACCACCGCGGTCAGCGTCTTCGGCGGCTGCCAGTCGGCCCGCTCGGCGGCCGCGATCAGGACGTCGGCCGGGTCGCCGCGCAGGAGTCCGAGCGCGAGCCGGTCGAGGTAGCGCTGCCGCACCCGACCCGTCGTCTCCAGCTCGTCGGCGTGGCCCGCGACGGACGCCGCGGACAGCTCGTCGATGTAGGCGAAGACCAGCTCGGCGAAGGACGCCAGCATGTCGGCCCCGACCCCCGCCTCGACCGCGGTCTCGGCGAGCTCGCGCCAGGCGACGCGTGCACCGACGCGGTACGCCGAGAGCAGGGCGTCGGCGCTCCGTCCGCTGCGCGCCTCGCCGCGACCCAGCGCGTAGGCGCCCTCGAGCGCGGGGGACAGCGGCGTACCGGCGTCGGTCATCCGCCCCCGCGCCGCGAGGCGGAGGAAACCCGCGAGCGCCATCTGTACCGCGTTCTCGATGTTGTCGCTCATCGGCCCGCCGAACGCGCCGGCGTAGGACGGCACCTCGTCGGTCACGGCGTTGATGGTGTGGGTGGCGACCTCGGGGAGGCGGCGACGCAGCAGGTCGAGCAAACGGGGATCCAGCGTGAGGCGACTAACACTTACGCCGTTCTCGGGCTCCGTCATGCCAAAGATTGTTCCATACGAACAAAGAATGGGCGATCGATTCACGCCCGATGGTCAGGAATAAGGAGCCCGGGCCCGACAGACTGGAGTACATGAGCACGACTCTCGAGACCACCCGTGGCTGGCGTGCTCACGCCCGCAAGATAGCCGAGGCTGCCAGCACACCCCTGGTCCCTGCCGACTTCCTCGACCTCTTCGCGCCGCTCCGCGCCGGCGCCGACCTGCGCGGGCGCATCGAGGCCGTCCACCCCGAGACCGCCGACGCCGCCACCCTGGTGATCCGCCCAGGTGCCGACTGGGCCGGGCACGTCCCCGGCCAGTACGTCCGCGTCGGCATCGACGTGGACGGCGTGCGCCATTGGCGTGCCTACTCCCTGACCCACGGCCCGCGCGCCGACGGCCGGATCTCGATCACGGTCAAAGCCGTGCCCGACGGCAAGGTCAGCAACCACATCGTCCGCGACTCGCGTCCCGGCACCCTGGTGCACCTCGAGCAGGCGTCCGGCGAGTTCGTGCTCCCGACCGCACCCCGCGGCGAGAAGGTCCGGCTGCTGTTCATCACGGCCGGCTCGGGCATCACCCCGGTGATCGGGATGCTGCGCAACCTCTTCCCCTCCACCGACAGCGGTGTGGTCCGCCTGGCCCGCAGCGCGGCGTACGACATCACGGTCGTGCACGTCGCTCCCAGCGAGCAGGACTCCATCTTCCTGCGCGACCTGAAGGCGCTGGACGCGGCGGGGTGCATCCGCCTGATCGACCGGTACGACGACCAGCACGGCCTCCTCGACCTCGCCGACCTCGAGCGACTGGTGCCCGACCTCGACGACCGTACGACGTTCGCCTGCGGCCCCGGCGGTCTCCTCGACGCGCTGGCCGCCCACCACGAGGAGCGAGGACTCCCCCTCTACGTGGAGCAGTTCCGGGTCTCGACCGTCGTCGCCGGCGAGGGTGGGACCGTGACGTTCGACCAGGCCGGGGTGGACGTCGAGTGCGACGGCGCCCGGCCGATCCTCGAGCAGGCGGAGGACGCCGGAGTCCTCATGCCGAGCGGGTGCCGCATGGGCATCTGCTACACGTGCGTGCTCCCGATGCGCGAAGGGGTCGTCCGCGACCTCCGCACCGGCGCGCTCACCACCGCCGTCGCCGGCGAGACAGACCGCGGCGGCGTCCTCATCCAGACCTGCATCAACGCGGCCGCCGGGCCGTGCCACCTCGATCACTAGGAGCCGAGATGACCACGATCCAGAAGAAGCCCCGCATCGGACAGGTCAACCCGATCGCGCACCTGACCAACGACGACCTGGTGGCGATCGCCGAGGAGCTCGACGAGATCCGCCAGTCCGTCATCGACACCCGTGGCGAGTCCGACGCGCGCTACATCCGCCGCGTGATCAAGACGCAGCGCTCGCTCGAGCTCGGCAGCCGCGTCGTTCTCCTCGCGAGCATCTTCCCGCCCGCGTGGGTCCTCGGCACCGCCGGCCTCAGCGTCGCCAAGATCCTGGAGAACATGGAGATCGGGCACAACATCCTCCACGGCCAGTGGGACTGGATGCGCGACCCGAAGATCCACTCGACCACCTGGGAGTGGGACTCCGCGACGCCCGCCGCACAGTGGAAGCACGCCCACAACGAGCTCCACCACAACTTCACCAACGTGATCGGCAAGGACAACGACCTCGGCTACGGCATCATGCGGGTCGACGAGGACCAGCCCTGGATCCCGATGCACCTCGGTCAGCCGGTGTGGAACTTCTTCAACGCCCTGTTCTTCGAGTACGGGATCGCGGCGTACGACCTCGAGCTCCGCGGCGCCGTCGCCCGCGGCACGACCAAGGACCCCAGGTTCCAGCGTGAGGCCAAGGCCGTGCTCGCCAAGATCCGCCGCCAGGTGACCAAGGACTACGTCGTGCACCCCGCGGCCTCGATCGTGACCGGCTCGTTCTTCTCCACCATGCTCGCCAACCTCACCGCCAACACCGTGCGCAACCTCTGGTCGCACTCGGTGATCATGTGCGGTCACTTCCCCGAGGGCGTCCAGACCTTCGAGAAGCGCTCGATCGACGGCGAGACCAAGCCCGAGTGGTACGTGCGCCAGATGCTCGGCTCGGCCAACATCTCCGGCTCGAGGCTGATGCACATCATGACCGGCAACCTCTCCCACCAGATCGAGCACCACCTGTTCCCCGACCTGCCGTCCAACCGGTACGGCGAGATCGCGCCGAAGGTGAAGGACCTCTTCGAGCGCTACGGCCTCGACTACTGCGAGCGCCCGCTGCCGCAGCAGGTCTACTCCGCCTGGCACAAGGTGGTGCGGCTGTCGCTGCCCAACGGCTGGCTCGACCAGACCACGGCGCGCAACCTGCCCGGTCAGCTCAAGCGGCTCTACCAGATGACCACCGGTGGCCCCAAGGTGCGCCGCGCCCTCCAGGCCCGCCTGACCCAGGAGAACCGCCGCCTCGCCAAGGCCGCCTGACCAGGCTGGTGCCTCGGCGAGGTGACGCCTGAGCTCTGGAGCCTGGCTCAGACGCCCGGGAACGTGGAGCGCAACAGATCGAGGTCGACGCCGCGTGCCTCGACCGAGGCCGGCGTGTGGTCGGCGTCCAGCCGGCCGTAGACCAGCCGCACGAACGACTCGGCGGGCAGCGTCAGCTCGGCGGTCGCATCGGTGTCGTCGGACGACGGGGTGAGGCCGACCCCGGCCGGGCCGAGGTCGAGGTGGAACGCGAGCTCCGGCGCGGTGGTCCTCACCTCGACGGAGAGCTGCTCGTCGTGCTTCTGGCCGGTCCAGCCCGCGATCTGGGCGAGGTTGTCGACGACGTACGCCGACGCGTCCTCGGGGAGCGTGGCCGTCGGGTCGAAGGAGACCACGATGTCCCAGGTGTGCACCGCGTGCTCGGAGAGCCGCATCCTCAGGAACTCGGACAGGTCGCGCACGGAGCCGAAGAGCTCGAGCCGCCAGGCCGCCCGTTCGGCCTCGGTCAGGGCGTCGACCTGCTCGAGGAAGCTGTCGTTGACCTCGACGGAGTCGCGGGCCTGGCTGAGCGGCCCCTTGGCGTTCCATTCGTCCCAGACCGGTTGCATCACCTCGACCCCGGGCACTGCCTCGCCCTTGAGCCCGGCGTGGAGGAAGAGCGTGAACAGCTCGGCCCCCGACCCGAGATGGGAGGCGACCTGGGCCACGGTCCAGTCGTCGTCGTAGGACTGGCTCGCGGCCTGCTCCTCGCTCAACCCGTCGAGCGCAGCGGTCAGTCGGTCCTGGGACGCGTGGAGGACGGCGACGAGGTCGTCGATTGAAGATTCACTCATTCCTCGACCCTAGCCCGCGGGCCGACCGAGGTCAGCCCCGGTCCGCGCGGGCCGGCGATCCGCCTGCCCGGGCGCGATGTGCGCGCACCCGCATCCGAGTGCCGCACCGCTCGCTGCTGCACCAGCGCCGTCGACCGGTGGGGTCGAGGAAGAACCCCGAACAGGTGTCGTCGCCGCAGTACCCGATCTGGCCACGCCGCGTCCCGGTGAGGTCGGCGACGAGCTCGGCGGCGATCCGCGAGAGCGCCTCCTCGGCGTCGGCCGGCGGGCGGGCGTGGAGCGCGCCGGCACCGCGCCCGATCCGGGCCGGGGCGCCGTGCTGCAGTGCGTCGTCGACGACGCGTAGGTCCGCTGCGGCGCAAGGACGACCGTCGTACTCAGCCGAGGTGATGGCCCACATGGCCTCGCGCAGCACATGGGCGCGCGCGGCGTCGACGTCGATCACGCGCCGTGCCGGTGCCAAGGCGTGGGCGGCCAGGAACTCCGTCAGGGCTGCTCCGTCCGGGATCAGGTCGCGCTGGTCGTCGCCCAGCCGGCCCCGGAGCGTCGCCAGGAACGCCGGCCAGATCGCGCCGTACGAGTCGCCGCGCACGTCGTCCCAGGCTGAGGTCATGACCACAGTGTAACGGGTTGACACGTTACGCGCGACTGGGCAGGATGTAACGCATGAAACCGTTACAGGTTGCGGCACTGGTCCCCGGCATCTTCATCCTGGTGTGGAGCAGCGGGTACGTCGTGGGTGCGCTCGGCACCGAGGTGGTGGCGCCGGAGACGATCACGCTCTGGCGGTTCGTCGGTGCGGCCGCGCTGCTCGCCCTGATCGCCGGCGTACGACGTGAACGCTGGCCGCAGGGTGCCGACATCGCCCGGGTCACCGGCGTCGGCGTGCTGTTCTTCGGCGTCCAGTTCGCGGCGCTGTACTACGGCATGTCGGTGGGCGTGCCGGCCTCGACCACGGCCCTGGTGGCCTGCTCGGCGCCGCTCGTGGTCGCGGCGGTGTCGGCGCGACTCGGCTGGGAGGCCCTCACCCGACGGCAGTGGCAGGGCGTGGCGCTCGGGCTCGCGGGGGTCGTCCTGACCCTGGCCGACCGGGTGGGCCGGCCGCCGCACCTGATGGACCTCGGCTGGACGTTCCTCGGACTCGTGGGCCTGGCTGCCGGCACGCTGCTCCACGGGCGGCTGCGCGTCGACGCCGGCGCCGGCTCGATCGCGACCCTCGAAGTGCTGGGCGGAGCCGCGCCGATGGCGGTCCTGGCCCCGCTGACCGGCTCCCTCAGCGTGCCCCTCAGCGCGCACGCGGTCGGTGCCATGCTCTGGCTCACGCTCGTCACCGGCGTCGGCGGCCCGCTGTTGATGTTCGCGTTGATCCGGCAGCGGGGCGCGACGGCCACCAGCAGCCTGTTGTTCGTGGTCCCCGCGGTGACGGCGATCGCTGCGTGGCCGGTGCTCGGCACCCCGCTGAGCGTCACCGCCGCTGCCGGTCTCCTCGTCGCCGGGATGGGCCTGTTGCTCACCGTGCGTGGCGGGCGCCCGCGCATCGAGGCCGCGGCACCGGAGGAGCGTCAGATCCAGTCCGGGTACGTCGGCTCCGGCAGCGGGCCGGTGGACTGGTCGCGGGTCTGCTCGAGCGCGCGGCCGACGGCATAGAGGGACGCCTCCGACCCCCGGGCCCCCCAGACGCTGACCGCGACGGGCAACCCCTGGGTCATCTCGAGGGGCACGGTCAGGATCGGCGCCCCGGCCAGGGCGCTGGAGTCGGACGCCCCGCCCGAGCCGTGGTCGCCGTTGACGAGGTCGATCGGACTCGGTGGTGCCATGGCGGGAGCGAACAGCGCTTCGAGGTCGTGCTCGCCCAGGGTCCGGTCCAGCTCGGCCAGACCGGCCGCCGAGCAGGCGTCCACGGCGTCGAGGTACTCCGGCGACGACAGCCCACCCAGGGTGAGGGCACGCTCGAAGAGGGACTGGCCGAACCACGGCATCTCCTCGGCCGCATGAGCCCGGTTGAACTCCACGACCTCGGCGAGCGACCGCACCGACGCACCGCGGGCGGTGAGGTACTCCGCCAGGCCGTGCACGAGCTCGATCAGCATCAGGTTGAGCACGTGGTTGTCGTCGATGTCCTTGAGGCCGGGCAGGGCGAGGCCGTCCACGATCTCGGCGCCCGCCGCGGACAGGAACGCCAACGCCCGCTCGGCGGCCGCGTCGGCAGCCGGGCTGTAACCCCACAGGTCCCGGGGTACGCCGATCCGGCGGCCGTGCACCCCGGCCTCGAGCGTCGCAGTGGTGTCGGTCCCGGCGAGTACGTCGAGCAGGGCCGCGTTCTCGGCCACCGTCAGCGTCATCGGCCCCGGGGCGTCCTGGCTGAAGGAGACCGGGACGACCCCGTCGGTCGGCACCCGGCCGACCGTCGGCTTCATCCCGACCAGGCCGCACGCCGCCGCGGGCGCGGTGATCGAGCCGTTGGTCTCGGTCCCGATCGCGAACGGGGCGAGTCGGGCCGCGATGGCCGCGCCGCTTCCCGAGCTCGAGCCCCAGGCCGTCCGGTTGAGGGCGTAGGGATTGCGGGTGAGTCCCCCGTGGGCGCTCCACCCCGACGTCGCGTGATCGTCGCGGATGTTGGCCCACTCGCTCAGGTTGGTCTTGCCGAGCACGACCATCCCGGCCTCCCGGAGACGGCGTACCAGCGTCGCGTCTCGGGCCGGCGGCTCGTCCGCGAGCGCGAGCGACCCGGCCGTGGACGCGAGCCCGGCGGTGTCGATGTTGTCCTTGATCAGCACGGGCCGCCCGTGCAGCGGTGACCGACTGCGGCCCGCGGCGGTCTCCCGATCGGCGGACTCGGCCTCGGCGAGGGCGTGGGGGTTGACCGCGTTGACGGCACGGATCTGCGGGTCGATCTCGTGGATCCGGCCGAGGGCTTCCCTGGTCTCCGTGGCGGATGCGCCGTCGCTGCTCACCCCCGCATCCTGGCAGGTGACCGAGCCGCGGCGACGCGCCGCGATTGGGGTGCCGCGGCATACCTCCGGTAGGTTGGTGGCATCAGCTCGTCGAACTCTCGCCGCGAGTTGTCCGCACGTCGTAGCAGCATCCCCAGCTTGGGGGCCTGCTCCGTGCGTAGCCGCCCGAAACCTTCGGACCACGGCTGTCGGTGAGGCACCGCACAGATAGCGCTCTCCCTTGACTTCGTTCGAAAATCTCGGCGTGCCCGCACGCCTGTCCACCGTCCTCGCCCGGCAGGGCATCGAAACCCCGACCCCGATCCAGGCCGCGACGCTGCCCGACTCCTTGGCCGGCCGCGACGTGCTCGGCCGTGGCCGCACCGGCTCCGGCAAGACCTACGCGTTCCTGCTCCCGCTCGTGGCCCGGTTGTCCGACGGCCGCTCCGCTCGGAGCCGCGCTCCCCGGGCGCTGATCCTCGCTCCGACCCGAGAGCTGGTCGGCCAGATCGAGGCGGCCCTCGCGCCGCTCGCCGAGGCCACCGGCCTGACCACCCGCACCGTCTTCGGCGGCGTCGGCCAGCACCCGCAGGTCACGGCACTCCGCAAGGGCGTCGACATCGTCGTCGCGTGCCCGGGCCGGCTCGAGGACCTGATCGGCCAGGGGCACTGCACCCTCGACGACGTCGAGGTCACCGTGCTCGACGAGGCCGACCACATGGCCGACCTCGGCTTCCTGCCCGCCGTACGCCGGATCCTCGGCCGCACGCCCAAGGGCGGTCAGCGTCTCCTCTTCTCGGCCACGCTCGACAAGGCCATCGACACCCTGGTCAAGCAGTTCCTGCACAACCCGGTCACCCACCAGGCCGACTCGGCGCAGTCGCCGATCTCGACGATGAGCCACCACGTGCTCCACGTCGAGCGCGAGCACCGGGTGCCGATCCTGGTCGACCTGGCCAGCGCTCCCGGCCGGTTGATCGTCTTCACCCGCACCAAGCACGGCGCCAAGGCGCTGGCCCGCCAGCTCAACAAGAGCGGCGTCCCGACCGTCGAGCTGCACGGAAACCTCGGCCAGGGTGCGCGTACGCGCAACATGGAGGCGTTCCACTCCGGCAAGGCCTCGACGCTGGTCGCCACCGACATCGCCGCGCGTGGCATCCACGTCGACGACGTCACCCTGGTGGTCCACGCCGACCCGCCGGTCGAGCACAAGGCCTACCTCCACCGCTCCGGCCGTACGGCGCGCGCCGGCAACGCCGGCACCGTGATCACGCTGATGACCAGCGAGCAGGTCCGCGACGTCCGCGACCTGACCCGCGCCGCCGGGATCAAGGCGACGACCACCCGGATCAACGGCTCCACCCACCCCGTGCTGGCCCAGCTCGCCCCCGGCGAGCGGATCCTGACCGGATCGCTCGACACCACGACTCCTTCGTCGTCGTCCCAGACGCGCTCTGGTGGCGGCGGCGGAGGGCGCAACCGCCGCGGTCGTGGGCGTGGCGGCTCCGGCCAGAAGCCGTCGGGTCAGAAGTCCGGCCAGAAGCCGTCGGGCCAGAAGCCGTCGGGCCAGAAGCCGTCGGGTCAGAAGTCCGGCGGCAACCGCTCGCGCCGACCCGCCACTGCTGCCCGCACGTCGTCCGGCGGCAGCCACAGCGCGGCCTCGTTCAGCGGCCGTCGCTGACCGACGGCCAGCCCCCACGCGCCACAGCTCAGACCGCGTCCGTCGACTGGCGGCCGAGGCGCCACAGCCACCAGAGCCCGACGAGTGGTAGGACGAGCGGCACGAAGCCGTAGCCGTTGCCGTAGTCGGACCAGACGCTGGCCTTGTCGAGGTCGTCGGGATGGCTGAGGGTGCCGATCACGAGCACGCCGGTGAGCTCGACCAGGATCGTCACGATCGCGACCTTCCGGCGGTCGGTCGCGAGCGCCCACGTGGCGACGATGTAGACGACGCCGGAGAAGAGCGACAGCGCATAGGCCACCGGGGCCTGGGACGCGTCGGTCGCGAGCTGGACGACGGCGCGGGCGGTGGCGGCGACGGCGAAGAGGCCGTAGACGAAGACCAGCACGCGGCCGAGGCCGTGGCGCGTGGACAGGGTGCGGTCGCTCATCGGTAGGTCCAGAGCTGGTGCAGGCGCAGGAACAGGAAACCCACCGCGACCACGCCGACCAGCAGCACACCGGTGCCCGACCGGGTGCGCTCGCCGGCCGACCAGGCGAACGCGATCGGCAGCACGAGCAGGGACCCGACGAGGTAGCCGACGTACGCCGCCACGTTGAGGTCGCCGTGGTCGCCGAACACCCGGACCAGACCGATCACGAGCTGGACGACGAGCCCGACCTCGATCACCGCCAGCGCGCCGTACACCAGGTCGCCCGGCAGCCGGTCGAGCGCGATCAGCACCACCAGCCAGATCGCCGTCACCAGGCAGATCGCGGCCAGCACGATCTGGAGGACGGTCATGCGCGCGAGCCTAGGACCTCGGCAGCCAAGCAGTCGGGGCGGCCGAGCCGTCCGACTACCATCGCGAGTCCGAAGCGTTCTGGAAAGAGGTTCGATGACCCGCGCACTCGTCGCCACCGCGACCGACACCGTGGCGGTGATGGACGTCGAGCTCCGTGCTCTGACGCCGGCCGACGTGCGGGTACGGGTCGCCGGCGTCGGCGTCTGCCACTCCGACCTGTCGATGGTCAACGGCACCCTGTCACCGTCGTACCCACTGGTCCTGGGGCACGAGGCGGCCGGCGTCGTCACCGAGGTGGGCGCTGACGTGACCACGGCCGCGGTCGGTGACCACGTGGTCCTCAACTGGGCGGTGCCGTGCCGCAGCTGCTGGTTCTGCACGCACGGCGAGCCCTGGCTGTGCTCGGCGATCGAGGGTCTCACCGGTACGCCGGGTGGGCAGCTCGCCGACGGCACGCCGTTCGAGGCCAGCCTGGGCCTCGGGGCGATGGCCGAGGAGGTCGTCTGCCCGGCCACGGCGGTGGTGCCGCTCCCCGACGACGTACCGCTCGAGGAGGCGGCCCTGCTCGGCTGCGCGATCCTCACCGGAGTCGGTGCCGCGCAGAACGCCGCGCAGGTCCGGGCCGGCGAGACCGTGCTCGTCGTCGGGCTCGGCGGTGTCGGACTCTCGGCCGTGACCGGGGCACGCCTCGCCGGCGCCGAACGGATCATCGCCGTCGACACCTCCGCGACCAAGGAGCCGCTCGCGCGCGCCGCCGGCGCCACCGACTTCCTGCTCGCCGACCCGACCCTGGCCAAGCAGGTCCGTGCGATGACCGACGGCCGCGGCGCCGACAAGGCGCTCGAGTGCGTCGGCTCGGCCACCACGATCCGCACCGCGTGGACCGCCGTACGACGTGGCGGCACCTGCGTCGTCGTCGGTGTCGGCCCGCGCGACCAGCAGGTGACGTTCAACCCCTTGGAGCTGTTCCACTTCTCGCGGACGCTGACCAGCAGCGTCTACGGCAACAGCGATCCCGAGCGCGACATCCCGGTCCTGGTCGAGCAGCTCCGCGCCGGACGCCTCGATCTCGCCGGCACGATCACCGACCGGATCACCCTGGACGGCGTCCCGGATGCCTTCGACCGGATGCGTCGCGGCGAGGGCGGTCGCTCGATCGTCGTCTTCCCCCGAGCTTGAACCGATCGCTCAGCCGGTACGACGGAGTACGAGCTCGGAGGAGAACCAGCGGTCTTCGTCGGTCGCGTTGTCGAGGATCGAGCGCGCCGCGGCGGCGGCGATGTCCTCGACCGGATGGGTCGCCGAGGTGAGGCCGGCGTACGACGCGAGCGGGAGGTCGTCGAACCCGGTCACCGCCACGTCACCGGGGACGTCGAGACCTCGGGCTGCCAACGTCTCCAGCACGCCGAGGGCCGCGTCGTCGCAGCTGACGAGGACCGCGTCGACGTCGGGCCAGAGACCGAGCAGGCGCACTGCCGCCGTGCGGCCGCTGGAGGTCGTGAACCCGGCTCGGATCACGCGCGCCGGAAGCCCGGCCTGCGCGAGCGTGGCGACGTACCCGCTGATCGGGCGGCTCGTGCACGAGACATGGACCGGGCCACCGATCATCGCGATCCGGCGCCGGCCGGAGTCCAGCAGGTGCTGCGTCATCCGGGCGGCGAGGTCGGCACCGTCGATGTCCACCACGGGCACGTGCTGCGAGCCGACCCCGATCGAGACCACACGGCCGCCGAGGCCAGGGTCCAGGCTGTCGAGCAGTCGCCGGTGGCCGTTGGTGAGCACGACACCGACCACGTCACGGTCGCGCACGAGAGAGGTCAGCGACGACGGGTCGTCCCAGCGCACGGCCTGGAGTCCCACGCCGATGCCGTCCGGGCTGCACTCCGCGGCCGCCGCGGCCACGACCCGCGCCAGATAGGGGTCCACGGTGAGGCTGGGGTGGGTCGTCACTGCTGCGACGACCAGTCGCGTGCCGGTTCCCGCGGCCAACGCGCGCGCCGCGTGGTTCGCGACGTACCCGAGGTCGGACGCAGCTCGGAGCACCTGCTCGCGGGTCCCGGCCCGGACCGGCCCGGACCCCGTGAGCGCTCTGGCCGCAGTCGCCCGGGAGACACCGGCAAGGCGGGCGACGTCCTCGAGGGTCGGGTGGGCGGGTCGCATGTGCACGCGTCACGGTAGATCGCCGGTGAATGCCGTCGCAATCAGTGGGGGCGTGAAGCGCGGAGACCGCGGCCGTGTCCCCCCGACACTGCCGCGGCCTTTTCTACCCCCGGTTCTGTCTCGATCGCTGGTGCGGTCGACCAGAGATCTCGACCATAGAACGAGTCTTCGCGCAGGTTGAATGGCACCGACGGGCCACGCAGGCACGGGGGTACGGCGCAGTCGGGCCGCGACCGTGTCGGCTGGTGTGACGGGTGCGGCTCGAGAGCACGCGATCCCCTGGCCCGCCTGGGCCATCGCAGCGGAACCTGAGAATTGCCAAAGGGCTTGAGGAGGTGGCGAGCCCGCGGCGGTGCGCGTCGCGGCGCTGTCGACGAGCTCGCCGCCAGAGGTCTCTCCCGGGGTTCAGAGCCCGCGACCGCGGCCGTGTTCAGATACACCGCCGCGGTCTTGTGCGGACCCCCCAGCCTGGCCATTCCCTCCCCCAAGGGACCAGACGCCAGGGACACTACCCGCAGTTCCCGGAGGACTGAATGACCACTTTGGGTCCCGCGAACGACGCCGAACCGGCGTCCCTGGGGGGCGTGCGACCACGTGGGAGCGCTCTGCCACCGTGGGTCGCGTCCCTTCCCCTGGCCGAAGCGGGCCAGATCGGGATCGGGAGGCAATGATGGGCGGCGTGACCACGGATGCCCTGCGCTTCTCGCACGAGACCCTGCCGCAGCGCGTGCACTTCGCGGCGGGCGAGGCGGCCGCCGCGGTTGCCGAGGAGGTACGACGGCTCCGGGCGTCGCGGGTGATGGCGATCGCGTCCGACGCCGCCCGCGCCGAGCCGGTGCTCGCGGGCGTCACCGTGGCCGTGCTCCACACGGACGTCGTCAGGCACGTGCCGCTCGAGGTGGCCGAGCGCGCCCGCGTGGTCGCGCGCGACTACGAGGCCGACCTCGTGGTCTGCATCGGCGGCGGCTCGACGACGGGGTTGGCCAAGGCCGTCGCCCTCACCACCGGCCTGCCGATCGTGGCCGTCCCCACGACGTACGCCGGCTCGGAGGCCACGGACGTCTGGGGCCTGACCGAGGACGGCCGCAAGACCACCGGCGTCGACCGGCGGGTGCTCCCCGAGGCGGTCGTGTACGACGCGAGCCTGATGCTCGGCCTCCCCCTCGCGACGAGTGTCGCGTCGGGCCTCAACGCGGTCGCGCACTGCGTCGACTCGATGTGGGCACCGCGCACCGACCCGATCGACCAGGCCCTCGCCCTGGAGGGCATCCGCGCCGTCACCGCCGGGCTCCCTCGCGTCGTCACCGACCCCGAGGAGCTTCTGGGCCGCGAGCAGACCCTGTACGGCGCCTACCTCTCGGCCGTCGCGTTCGCCTCGGCCGGCTCCGGCCTGCACCACAAGATCTGCCACGTGCTCGGTGGCATGTTCAACCTGCCGCACGCCGAGACGCACGCGGTCGTGCTGCCCTACGTCCTGGCCCTCAACGCACCGGCCGTCCCGCTGCTCGACGCGCGGATGGCCGCCGCGTTCGGCGCGGACTCGGCCCTGGCCGGGCTGCAGCGGCTGCGTGAGGAGACGGACGCACCCCGCTCGCTCCGCGACCTCGGCCTGACCGAGGGCGACCTCCCGCGCGCCGTCGCGCCGATCCTCGAGGCGGCGCCGCCCAGCAACCCGGTGCCGGTCACGGCAGCAGCGATCGAGGCGCTGCTGCGCGCGGCGTACGACGGAAGGGACCCGCATGCCTGAGGTGCCGGCTGAGCAGGAGGCTCGCGAGGCCGCGCTGGTCGAGCGCGTGGTGGCGTCGTTCGCCGGGACCCCCGACCCGCGCACCCGTGAGCTGGTCGAGGCGCTGACCCGGCACCTGCACGCGTTCCTGCGCGAGACGCGGCTGACCGAGGAGGAGTGGGGGCAGGCGATCGCGTTCCTGACCGAGGTCGGGCACTGCACCGACGACCGGCGGCAGGAGTTCATCCTCCTGTCCGACGTGCTGGGCGCGTCGATGCAGACGATCACGATCAACAACGAGGCCCATGCGGACGCCACCGAGGCGACCGTCTTCGGCCCGTTCTTCGTCGAGGGGTCCCCCGACGTCGGCCTCGGGGGCGACATCTCCGGCGGCGCGTCCGGTGAGCCGTGCTGGGTGGAGGGCACCGTCAGGGACACCACCGGCACGCCGGTCGCAGGCGCGTTGGTCGAGGCCTGGGAGGCGGACGCGGACGGCCTCTACGACGTGCAGTACGACGACGACCGGGTCGCGGCGCGCGGCCATCTCCACACCGACCCCGACGGCCGCTACCGCTTCTGGGCGGTGACCCCCACGCCGTACCCGATCCCGGACGACGGTCCCGTCGGGCGCCTGCTACGCGCGACCGGCCGCTCCCCGATGCGCGCCTCGCACCTGCACCTGATGGTGGTCGCCGACGGGTACCGGACCCTGGTCACCCACGTCTTCCCCCGCGGTGACGCCTACCTGGACTCCGACAGCGTCTTCGGGGTCCGCGACTCCCTCGTCGTCGACGTGGACCACCGGCTTCCCGGTACGCCGACGCCGGACGGCCGCGAGGTGGCAGGCCCCTGGTCGCGGATCACCTACGACCTCGTGCTCGCACCGGCCCGCCGCTAGGGCAGACCGAGCCGTCGCATCTTCGCCTTCACGAGCTTCCGGACCAGAGCGTCGGGGAGGGGCTGGTCCACGGGGAAGTGCAAGGATCCCGGCGTTCCCTCGTAGCCGGCGACGGCGTCGCCGAGGTCGGCGAGCACGTCACCGCTGTGGGGCAGGTAGCTCAGATGCTTCTTGAACGCCGCGAACCCGGCGACCGTCTGGCCCCGCACCTTGAAGGCGGGCATCCGGTAGGAGATGCACTGCTCGGCCTCGGGCACCACGGCGAGGATCGACCGGCGCAGGGCCTCGAGCGTGGAGCGACCAGGCTCGTCGAGCGCGGCGAGGTAGTCGTCGATCTCCTCGTGGCTCATGGCGACGGCACGTCCTCGCGCCGCTGGGCCGCACGGCGGAGGATCCAGAGCTGGTAGAGACCGAAGATCGCGGCCACGACCAACGTCTTCACCAGGGAGACCAGGGGCGACGACCCGCTGAGGAACAGGAAGCCGACGAACACCAGCAGCGCGAAGAGACCGGTGGAGACGAGGGCTCGACGCATGCGCCGATCATGGCACCCCTCGCAGCACCCAGCCGTCGTACGGCACGACCTAGCCTGAGGGGATGCGGATCGACGACGTACGCCGGCTCGACCTCGGCACCTTCGTCCGACCCGCCGAGGAGACCGGCACCGGACAGCCGCGGATCGAGCCGGTCCACGCGTACGCCGTCCGCACGGCCGCCGGCGTACTCCTGCTGGACACCGGGCTGGGGGAGGCCGACGAGGAGACCGAGGCGTGGTACCGCCCGCGTCGGATCCCGCTGCCCGGTGCCCTCTCGACCGCCGGGCTCACGCCCGCCGACGTCGCGATGGTGGTCAACTGCCACCTGCACTTCGACCACATCGGAGGCAACCCGCAGCTCTCCGGTCGGCCGGTCTTCTGCCAGCGCACCGAGCTGGAGACCGCACGGTCGGGCGGCTACACCTTCCCCGAGCTCGTCGACTACGACGGCGTCCGCTACGAACTGCTCGACGGCGAGGCCGAGATCCTCGCCGGCGTCCACGTCGTCCCCACACCGGGCCACGTCGACGGACACCAGTCGGTCGTCGTCGAGTGCGACGACGGCTCGGTCGTCCTGGCCGGCCAGGCGCACGACTCGGCGTCGCAGTGGTCCGCGGACGTGCTCGCGGCGCGGGCCGGCGCCCTGGGTCACGTCGTACCGCTCCCGGAGCCGAGCCCGTGGATCCAGCGGATCCTCGCCTTCGACCCCCGCCGCGTCGTCTTCGCCCACGACGCGGCCGTCTGGGTCCCCTGAGCCCCTCCAGCTGCTGACCCCCCACCTGCGGAAAACGCGGAACAAATCGGCCCGTTCCCGCCTGGGAGGCCGATTTGTTCCGCGTTTTCCGCCCGAGCGGCGCCGGCCGCCCGAGCGGCGCCCCCAAGATCCACCCGAGGAGGCGGGCGGAAGGTCGTCAGGCCGGTCGGACGGGTGGGGCGAAGAGCCCGGCGAGCACCTCGACGAGACGGTCGTCGCCCTCCTCGGCGGCCCTGAGCAGACGCTTGGTCGGCCCGTGCGCGAGCTGGTGTACGGCGCGACGTACCCGCTCCTCGATCAGCGGCCGCAGGTCGTCCGGAACGCCGCGGGTCGCGTGGTCGACCTGGCTCCGGGCGTAGGCCTCCACGTCGGCCCGCAGCCGCGACACGGAGACGGCGGCCGACCTCCCGGCGACCCAGCGGAAATAGCGGTTGAGCTCGCCCTCGACGATCTCCTCGGCCCGGGCCAGGTCGTGGAGCACCGCGCCGTCGTCGATCGCTCCGGCCGCCCTGAGGTGGGCCAGATCGACGAGAGTGACGCCCGGGACCAGGCCGACAGCCGGGGCGACGTTGCGGGGCATGCACAGGTCGATCACCAACAACCCGCGCCCCCTCACCACCCCTCCCGACGCCAGCTGGTCCGCCTCCAGCAGCCGTTGCGGAGACGCGGTGCCGAAGATGGCGACGTCGGCCGTGGCGAGGACCTGCGGGAGCTGCGCGAGGTCGACGACGGTGGCTCCGGCCGCGGCGAGACGTTCCGCGCGGCTCCGGGTGCGGTTGCACACGGTCACCCGGGCCCCCAGTCGGCCGGCGTCGGTCACGACCTCGGCAGCGACGTGTCCGGCACCGACGACCACGACCTGCAGGCCGCGGAGGTCTCCGCCGCGCGAGTACGCCGCCATCCGTACGGCGGCCGCGGCCACGGAGCGTCCCTCCTCACCGAGCCGGGTGTCGCGGTGCACGAGGCGCGAGGTGTGGACGGCCGTGGCCAGGAGACGCTCGAGCTCGAGCCCGCCCACGCCTGCGGCGCGACTGGCATCGGCGGAGGTGCGCACCTGCCCGGTGATGTCGCGCTCGCCGAGCACGAAGGACTCCAGGCCGGCCGTCACCCGTAGGAGGTGCCGGGCTGCCTCGGGTCCGGTGAGCCTGGTCGAGACTTCGTCCACCACGCCGAACGGCACCCCGCGGTCGGCGGCGAGCGCCTCCACCAGGATCGACGGGTCGTGTCCCGCGGGCAACGCCGCGTACACCTCGGTGCGTTCGCAGGTGGACAGCAGGCAGACCTGGCTCGCTCCGGTGCGGCGCTTGAGGTCGACGAGCGCCTCGGTGTGCTCGTCCCGTGCGAAGGACAGCGCCTCGAAGACGGGCAGGGGGATCCGCGTACCGGCCACCGTGAGGCACGCCAGGTCGGCAGGCATCCCTGCAGTGGCCATGTCGGACATGCCCGTCTCGCTCCCCTGTCGGCTCTGGGTGGCGCCAGATCTGTGCCCGACTCTGACGACCGTGCCTTGGAAAAATCTTGGCATCACCGGAGGAGCTCGGAGCGGCACCCAGTGGAACGCGAGCACGGGCAGCGACTAGTTTCGTCAGTGCAGGCCCCGAGCGAGGAGTAGTCCGATGACCCAGACCCAGACCAAGACGTCGTCCCCGACGTACCAGATCGTCAACCCGGCGACCGGCGAGGTGGAGCAGACCTTCGACACGGCGACCGACGCCGAGATCGAGGCGGCGCTGGCCGCGTCCCATGCGGCGTACGACGCGTGGAAGGACGTGCCGATCGAGGATCGCGCCAAGGTCGTCACCCGGATCGCGGAGCTCTTCGTGGAGCGTCAGGCGGAGCTGGGCGCCATCGCCACCCGCGAGATGGGCAAGCCGCTGAGCGAGGCCGTCGGCGAGGCGGAGTTCTGCGGCGACATCTTCAGCTACTTCGCGACCGAGGGCCCGACCCTCGCCGCCGACCAGCCGATCAAGACGTTCTCCGGCGGCAAGGCCGTCGTGCAGAAGCTCCCGATCGGCCCGATCCTCGGCATCATGCCGTGGAACTACCCCTTCTACCAGATCGCCCGCTTCGCGGCGCCGAACCTGATGCTGGGCAACACCGTCATCCTCAAGCACGCCGAGTCGGTGCCCGGGTCGGCCCTGGCCGTCGCGCAGCTGATGAAGGACGCCGGGGTGCCGGACGGCGCCTACGTCAACGTCTTCGCCTCCCACGACCAGATCGAGACGATGATCAGCGACCCGCGCGTCGCGGGTGTCTCGCTGACCGGCTCCGAGCGGGCTGGTGCTGTCGTCGCCTCGATCGCGGGGAAGAACCTCAAGAAGTGCGTGCTCGAGCTCGGCGGCTCCGACCCGTACGTCGTGCTCGACACCGACGACGTGAAGGCCGCCGCCGACACCGCCTGGGAGACCCGGATCAGCAACACCGGCCAGGCCTGCAACTCCAACAAGCGGATGATCGTCATGGACGACGTCTTCGACGGCTTCGTCGCGCGGCTCACTGAGCACGCCAAGGACCTCCGTCCCGGTGACCCGGCGGCCGAGGATGAGGGCACCTTCGCGCCGCTCTCCTCGCGTGCGGCGGCCGAGAACCTCGCCGGACAGGTGGAGGACGCCGTCAGCAAGGGTGCCACCTTGCACGCGGGCGGCGTCCTCGGCGACGGCCCCGCGGCGTACTACTCGCCGGCCGTACTCACCGGCATCACCAAGGAGATGCGCGCCTACCGCGAGGAGCTGTTCGGCCCGGTCGCCGTGGTGTACGCCGTCTCGAACGACGACGAGGCGCTCACCCTCGCCAACGACACCGCGTACGGCCTCGGCGGAGCGGTGTTCAGCACCGACCCCGAGCGTGCCACCAAGGTCGCCCAGCGGCTCGAGGTCGGGATGTCCAACGTGAACACCCCGGCCGGCGAGGGCGCGGAGGTGCCCTTCGGGGGCGTGAAGCGCAGTGGCTTCGGCCGCGAGCTCGGCCCGCTCGGCATGGACGAGTTCGTCAACAAGCGGATGTTCTACGTCGCCGACTGAACCGCGGTAGGGGCTGAACCGGCCGACCGGTTACGCCGACCCCACCACGCGTGGGGCCGGCGTGCGGTCGCCGTGCACGATCAGCACCGGGCACGACGCGTGCTCGGCGACGATGGCGCTCACCGAGCCCAGCAGCAGACCCGCGAAACCGCCGTGACCACGGCTCCCGACGACCAGCATCAGGGCATCTTCGCTCGCCTCGATCAGGACGCGGGCGGCACCGCCGGGCTGCAGCACCCGGCCGAGGTCCTCCGGCGGCTCGTCGCCGAACACCTCCACGATCGCCTCGGCCTGGACCCGTCGCATGTCGTCCTCGGGGTCCCAGTCGGTGACGGGTGCGCCGTACCCGAAGGCGGTCGGGAACTCCCACCCCGTCACCACGGTGATCGGAGCGCCGAACGTGCGCGCGAGGTGCGCTGCCCAGCGCAGGGCCTGTCGCGACTGCGGCGACCCGTCCATGCCGACCACGATCGCGCCGGTCGTCGTCCTGGTGGTCTCGCTGCTCATCGGGCACTCCTGTCGCAGGCGGCGGGGCAGTCCGCTCGGTGTCTGGGGCTACGTCGCGGACCGAGCCCGCTGCGACGGGGCTGTCGTGCCGAGCCTGGCCTGCTCGGCACGGCACAGGTCGCTCTGCACGCTGGTCGTGTGCTGGGCGGCCACCAGGAGGTCGACGACCTCGTCCTGGGTGCGTTCGGGCGCGTCGTTCCAGTGCGTGAGGTCGAGTACCTGCATCATCCGCACCTCCGGACCGGGGCACCACCGGACCGGCCGCTCGGCATCGTCGCGCAGGGCGTGCCAGGTCAGGTCGAGCGTCCGCTGGACGCGCTGCGACCGTTCGGTCCCGGGGCCGCCGGCCGCCTGGACGACGGAGCCGACCAGACACGCGCCGGTGACCGGTCGGGTCCTGGCCAGCCGCAGGTCGAACCCCGTGATGGCCCGTCCACCCTGCGGCGTGGAAACGGTGAACCACGCGCCCTGCACCCAGCCGTCGCCGACGATGTCCGCGGCCTGCACGAGCAGCGTGCGGATGGAGAACAGCTCGGCGAGCTGAGCCGACAGCGCGTCGAGTCTCTTCAGGCGCCGTCGCTCGACGCGGCGCTCGTGTCGTCCCAGCAACGTGGGCATCCGTAGCGGTGCGGTCGTCGTGCTCACGAGAACCTCCTCCTCGACCGGCGATCCCACTCTCATCCGCTCGCGCCCAGGACGCAAGAGGTGCTGCGCGAACCGCTACGAGCGGCTCCGCGACCGAGCGCCGCACCCATGTGCAACTGAGAGGTTGCAACACGTAGAGGGAAGTGCAACTATAGAGTTGCACATCAAGACGAGCTCCGACGAGAGGCGAGACGACCATGAACGACCAGAGCTACCGCACCACTCTCCGGGTGGAGGCGACTCCCGAGCAGGCCTTCGAGGCGATCAACGACGTCCGCGGCTGGTGGTCGCAGGACGTCGACGGGCGGACCGACATCGTCGGCGCGGCGTTCGACTACCGCGGCAACCAGGACGGGACGAACGTCCACCGAGCGCAGATCCGGGTGACCCAGCTGGTGCCCGGTCAGCGGGTCGCCTGGCAGGTCCTGGACAACTGGATGAGCTTCATCGACGACCAGGCCGAGTGGAAGGACACCCGGATCGTCTTCGAGATCTCGCCCACGGAGGAAGGCTCCGAGATCCGCTTCAGCCACCTCGGTCTGGTGCCGGCGTACGAGTGCTTCGATGTCTGCTTCGACGCCTGGACGTTCTTCATCCAGTCCAGCCTGCGCGCGCTGATCGCCACCGGGCGCGGCGAGCCGATGGAGAGGTTGGCGGCCACGCCGCACGCCGAGTCGGCCTGACGCTCAGAGCCGCCGGCCCGCGCCGCCCAGCTCGTCGAGCCGGGCCACACCAGCCGGCGCATGGGTCTGCAGGCGTCGCAGCGCCTCCCTCACCTCGACGCGGTCGCCGTCCCCGGGCGGGACCCGTGCCGGGTTGAGGGCGACGCCGTCGGCCCAGGCCTTGATGTCCGGCTCGGCACCGAATGACGCCGAGGCACGGGCACCCCGGACGTTCATCGTGGCCCAGTCCGCCAGGGTGTTGCCGTACGGCGTGGGTGGGCACAGCCGGTTCTTCTCGGCGTCGTCCTCGCGCGTCGCCTCGACGTACCCCACGAGGGCCGCCCCGAAGCAGGGGAACCCCGCCCTGATCGGCTGCAGCGTGATGGCCGAAGGCCCCCAGACCGGAACGAGGGGCGGGTTCTGCAGGCCGGAGGCGGCACAGTGCACGACGACCGCGTCCGTCGCCAGCGCGACCGAGCCTTCGTCGAGGGTCAGGCGGCCCGGGTCCACGCGTCGGACGTGCCCACGCCGTACGACGCGCTCGATGGTCTGCAGCAGCTCGAGCTCCCAGGTGGCGAGGGTGGGCGCCTTCGCCATCGTCGGTGTCGTCGTCCGGTCGATCCGGACCATGACACGGGCCTCCTCCAGCCGGAGGAACAGGTCGTCGAGCGACGACGAGGCTGCCGCCGCCTGCATGATGTCGGCGGCCGTGCCCAGGAACACGGCGGGATCTGGCTGCACCACGGCCCGGTTGAGCATCCAGGGGTCACGCGGCCTGACCCAGCAGATCCGGCCCGGGTCCACGCCGCGGGCCATCAGCCAGATGCAGGCGTCCGTCGCCGTCTTGCCCGAGCCCACGATGACGTACTCGCTCGGGGCCCGGTCGAGCACGGTGAGGTCGTTGACGGGGATGACGTGGGTGCCCTCCCCGACCTCGAACGGCGGCGGTGTGACGGCGGGGATGTCGGGGGCGAGGTACCTGGCGTCGACGATCCGACAGCCCTGCGGCACCTCGAACCGCTCCCCGGAGATGCGCGACAGGATCCGACGGTCGCCGAGGTACTCACAGCCGGTGAGTAGCTCGACCCGTCCCGACGGGATCAACCGGTCGTCCCGGACCCGGCCGTAGTAGGCCAGGATCTCGGACACCCCGGCCCGCTCGTGCAGGCCCGCCTCGGGCCCTCGCCGCTGCACGCGGCCGCCGCCGAGCAGCGTCGACGCGACGCCGTAGAAGGACGAGGCCTGGTGCAGCTGGACGAACGGGTAGGCGTCCAGCCAGTGGCCGCCGACGCCGTGACGGCGGTCCACGATGGCCACCCGAACGTCAGCGTGGTCGATCAGCGCATCGGTGAACGCCAGGCCGGTGGCGCCCGCGCCGACCACGAGGTAGTCGGCCTCCACCAGACGCGTCACCGGTCAACTCAAGCACGGCGGTCTCGACCGGGCCATACGACGCGCACGCACCGGCAGCCGCGGCGCCTAGAGCTCGGCGCGGAGGATGGCGGCCGCTCCGGACATGGCGCGCATCTTGCCTTCGGCGCTGGCCCGGGGGAGGTACTTCATGCCGCAGTCGGTGGCGATCGTGATCTTGTCGGGCGAGGTGAAGGCGAAGGCGCGGCGGGTCCGGTCGGCCACGGTCTCGGCGCTCTCGACCTCGTCGTCCGACAGGTCGATGACTCCCAGGATGATGGTCTTCTCGGCGAGGTCGGCCAGGACACCGAGGTCGAGCTTCGACTGTGCGGTCTCGATCGAGATCTGGTCGGCCGAGCAGCCGGCCAGCTCGGGCAGGAACGAGTAGCCCTCGGGACGCTCGTGGATGATCGCGGCGTACCCGAAGCAGATGTGGACGGCGGTCGTGCCGGTGACGCCGTCCAGCGCGGCCTTGAGTGCGGCGAGACCGTAGGCGCGCGCGTCCTCGGGCCGGGCCTGCATGTAGGGCTCGTCGATCTGGACGATGTCGGCGCCCGCTGCGTGCAGGTCCTTGATCTCCGCGTTGACCGCGGCGGCGTAGGCCATCGCGGCCGACTCGGCGTCGGGGTAGTGGTCGTTCTGCGCCTGCTGCGACATCGTGAACGGCCCGGGCACGGTCATCTTGATGGTGCGGTCGGTGTGCGCCCGCAGGAACCTCACGTCCTCGACCTCGATCGGCCGCGTCCGCGCGATCGGCCCTGCGATCCGGGGCACCGGGTTGGGGTGCCCGCTCCGGTCCAGCGCCGTACCGGGGTTGTCGATGTCGACGCCGTCGAGCGCCGTGGCGAAGTGGTTGGAGTACGACTCCCGCCGCATCTCCCCGTCGGTGATGATGTCGATCCCCGCGTCCTCCTGGGCGCGGATCGCCAGCAGCGTCGCGTCGTCCTGTGCCTGCTCGAGGTACGCCGGGTCGACCCGCCACAGCTCCTTGGCCCGCACGCGCGGCGGGAAGCGGCCGGCCAGCTTGGCGCGGTCGATCAGCCAGTCCGGCTGGGCGTAGCTGCCCACCAGGGAGGTCGGCAGGAGGGGCGGGCGGGACGACGGCATGGACACGTTCGGGCCTCTCGGTTGCAACAGCTCGCTGACCCCGACGACCCTAGCCACCGCTCAACCGGTCGGGCCCGCGTTCCGCGCCTCGATCGCCTTCACGGTCTTGTCGAACGCCTTGACGAGGACGCCCTTGCCGACGGTCCCGACCACGACCCCGAGCAGCCGCCCCCGGAGGTTCTTGCCGTCCCGTACGACGTCGACGTCGACGACCGTCGTCCCGTCGGGCTGCTCGGTGAGGGTGTAGGTGTGACCCGAACGACCTCCCCAGATGTTGGAGTCGGTGGTGGTGAGGACGACGTGGTGAGGATCGGACCAGTCGTAGTCCAGGCGCTCCCAGATCCCGCGGGACCCCTCGGTGACATCGGCGTGGGCAGGTCCCTGGTCGTGCACCTTGAGGTAGTCGTCGGTGCTGTTGCCGAAGATCTCCGCGCGACCCGGACCGAAGTCGGTGAGCGCGGCGACGAACTGCTCGGGCGTGGCGGTGGTCGTCGCGTGGAGGTGGATGGTCGGCATGCGGTCTCCTGGTCGGGTGTGCGGTGACGTCTCGACGGCCGAGCCCGGGTCTACCCGTGCTTCCGGGGGTGGCGGTGGTGATGCTCCAGCACGGTCGCGTCGGCGTCGAACTTCGGATCGGCCACGAGGTACTGCGCCATCAGACTGTCATGCCGATGCGGCGCCGGGTGCACGGGTTCGGGGATCACCCGGCCCTCGGCGGTGTCCCAGAACCGGTCGGCCACCGCCCACATCCGTCGTGCCATGAGGCCCATCAGTCCGGTGTGCGGCGACCGCGGGTGTGGGCGGGTCGGACCGTGCGCCTCCACGTCGAACATCTCCCGGGCCAGCCCCTCGACCGTCCTGGGATCGCCGTACCTCACCAGCTCGCGCACCATCCGGCGCTCGAGCCGGTTGTGCTCGTCGAGCTGTGAGTGCGCGGTGGTCCACAGCTCCGGCCACGTGGAGGCGGCCGCATAGGCCTGGCCGTACAGCTTCCCCTTGATCTGCGACAGCGTCAGCTCCAGGTGTCGTGCCGCGTGCAGGTAGTCCCGACGGAAGTCCTCCCCGTGCGGGACCGTACGGCGTACCTGACGGAGCAGGACGGCTTCGACCGAGGCCAGGTGCCGGCTGGTGGCCGCGAGGAACGTGTCGATGTCCGCGTAGTTGTCGCGTGGCCGGTGGGCGTCGTGGTGGGGGAGCAGCGCCGCCCCGAGCCGCTCCTCGAGGGACCGTTGCGTGGCCTCGACCGTGACCGTCAGTGAGTCTCCGTGCGTCATCACACCACCTCGCGGGAAGTGCCCGACACCGCCCGGTCGCGTCGGACCGTTTCACCGAGTGTGACCCGCTGACGGGCCGCAGGCAACGGGCGAGGCCAGCGCACGGGCCCGGTCAGGGGCGTGATCATGAGGCCGAGGTCCAGTCAGCTGGTGATGTCCTTGGTGGTGAGCCTTGCCCAGGCGGCGGCGAAGAACACGACGGCGTACGAGGCGGCAAGGCCGAGGCCGGCGAGGATGTTGTTCCAGGCGATCGGGTCGCGGAAGAGGTCGCCGAAGTCCAGCCAGTGATGGGTCAGCAGGTAGGGATGCAGCCAGGCCACTTGCGGGATCGAGTCGAGGACGAGGGAGGTTGAGCTGAACATGATCGTGACGATCATGGCGGCGATGGGCTGCTCGGTCAGGGTCGAGGCGAAGAGGCCCACGGCGCCGAGCGCGGACAGCCCGAGGGCGAGGTACACCGTGGCGAGCACCACGCGGAACAGCCCGGCCCCGAAGGAGATCTGGGTGCCGGACAGCAGCGTCATGGGGCCGCCGCCGAACAGGATCAGCCCCATCAGCATCCCGATCAGGCTGACGACGAAGGTCGCGATGAAGGCGCCGACGACGATACCGGCGTACTTGACCAAGAGCAGTCGGGTCCTGGTCACCGGCGTGACCAGGAGGTAGCGCAGGGTGCCGACGTTGGCCTCCCCGGCGACGCTGTCGCCGGCCACGACCGCGACGGCCAGCGGCAGGAAGAGCCCGAGCTCGATGGTCAGTGCCGCGAGAGCGACGAAGAGGCCGTTCCCGGTGATCGACCGGAAGAAGTCGGGTGCGTCCTGGCCGGGCTGTGAGAGCGTGCTCTTGACCGAGATCGAGATCAGGACGGGTACGGCGGCGAGGACGAGCAGGCCGGCTTGGTTGCGGCGGCGACCCACCATCAGCCGGAGCTCGGAGAGAAGGAACCGCGGCGACCAGGCCACCCGAGGTGCCCGCACGACGGTCGACGGCGAAGCGTCAGCCACTGACATCGAAGCCCTCTCCTGTAAGAGACACGAACAGGTCCTCCAGGGACGGCCGGGCGACCCGGAAGCCCACCACCGAGACCCCGGCGTGCACGCAGGCGGCGACGACCTTCTCCGGCGCTACCTCACCGAGATGGCCGGTGGCACTGGAGGCGGTCGTGTGGACCCCGGTCAGGCCGAGCTCGCCCATCACGCGGGCGGCGTCCCGGGGAGAGTCGGTCTCGACGGTCGCCTCGGTGGCTTCTCCGGACCGGAGCTCGGCACTGGCGCCTTGAGCGACCAGACGTCCGACGTGCATCACTCCGAGGTGGGTGCACATCTGCTCCACCTCGGCGAGAAGATGGCTCGAGACCAGCACGGTGGCGCCGTCCTGGGCCAGGGACCCGACCAGCTGGCGTACCTCCCGGGTGCCCTGGGGGTCGAGCCCGTTGGTGGGCTCGTCGAGCACCAGGAGATCCTTGGGCGTCAGCAGGGCACCGGCAATGGCGAGTCGTTGCCGCATCCCCAGCGAGTAGGCACGAAACCGCTTGTCGGCCGCCGCCAGTAGCCCGACACGGTCGAGTGCGGCGTCAACTCGTCGGCGAGCGGTCGACGGGTCCGCTGTGCGGTCGGCGGCGTCGAGCCGGTGCAGGTTGCGCCGTCCGGAGAGGTAGGGATGGAACGCGGGTCCCTCGACCAGCGCGCCGACGGCCGGCAGCACTGCCGCCGCCCTGGCCGGCATCTCCTCTCCGAAGAGCTCGACCTCACCGGCGGTGGCCGTGACGAGGGCGAGCAGCATGCGGATGGTGGTCGTCTTGCCGGACCCGTTGGGTCCCAGGAAGCCGTAGACGGATCCGGTCGGCACTTCGAGGTCGATCGCGTCGACGACCGTCTGCGATCCGAAGCGCTTGGTGAGTCCGCTGGTGCGGACCGCGAGGTCGGTCACCGTCGCGCGAGCGCGCCGTACAGCAGGCGCGGTGCCACCGCGCCGACCGCCACCCGCCCGTCATCGGTGACCACCGCAGAGAACAAAGCGCTGCTGAGCAGGTGCCCCGAGCCCCAGGAGCCGGAGACCGTCGGCAGCTTGTCGAGGATGCCCTGCAGCTGCGACGACTGGCCGGAGCCTGGCTGATCGGCGGGCAGGGTGGTGACGAGCACGCTGGACCAGCCCTTCCCGACCACGTCCGGTGCCGAGCCGTGTGCTCGACCGGTGCGGGTCTCGTGGCCAGAGCCGAGCCGCGTCGGCAGAGAGCCGGCCTTGACCGTCGCGCCGGGAGGAGGCGTGAATCCGAAGACGGAGGCGTCGGGCGTCGCGGTGGAGAACGAGGTGAAGCCGACCTGGAACGCCGGGCTCGAGGCGCCCTTGGCGAAGACCTGGACCCGCGTCGGGATGTGGGTCGCGCCGTCGATCGCGATCTGCACCGAGCCGACCAGCGACCGGGGGTCGCGGGGCACCAGGCTGACGACGTACGCCGGACGTCCTGCCACGGTGGCGGTCGAGTCCGTGGTCACCTGCGTGCTCGGGTCGATCGCCTTGAGGGCGGCATCGGCGGCGCGCTGGGGTGTCATCGCCGTCCCGGCGGGTGACTCAGCAGGCGCCTGCTTCGCTGCGGGCACGGTCCAGTGCGTTGCGGTGTTGTCGTGGCTCGACCAGGCCCACAGATCGGTGCCATGGCGTACGAGGTCGGACTCACCGAGCTGTCCGAGCAGGGCGAGCCGTTGCTCGTCGGGTCCGGCGTACCAGAGCCGCATCGTGTGCGAGCCGGACACGAGCGAGGAGAAGCTGGCGGCGTTGCCCCCGCGGCCGCCGATGGACGGGAGGGATGGGAGCCCGAGGTCGGTGGTCTCGACGATGGTGCCGGACAGGGCCTTCACCTTCGCGTGGCTGATGTCGACGAGCAGCTGGGCCGCTGTGCGCGGTGGCAGGGAGCCGTGGGCGCTGGCGGTGACTGCCTGGACCAGCGGGCCGATGCCCACCAGGGCGATCGCGGCCACGGCGGGGACGGCCCAACGGGCACGCCGGGAGCGGAGGAGCGAAGCCATGCCGTCCATCATTGCTCGCGGTCGCTGTGAGTCCGCTGAGAACCTGTGACCGGAGTCAGCCACGGCCGTCCGGTACGGCGTGCCAAGGTGGGCCCATGCGGCTGCTGCTCGTCGAGGACGAGACGCGACTGGCGCGTGCATTGCTGCGCGGACTGACTGCCGACGGCTTCGCTGTGGACGTGGTGGGGGACGGCACGTCCGGCCTGGCCCGGGCTCGTCACGGGCAGTACGACGCCGTCCTGCTCGACGTGATGCTGCCCGGCCTGTCCGGTTACGAGGTCGTCAAGCGGCTGCGAGCCGAGAACAACTGGGTACCGGTGATGATGGTCTCGGCCAAGGACGGTCCCTACGACCAGGCCGATGGGCTCGACTACGGCGCGGACGACTACCTCACCAAGCCCTTCGACTACGTCGTCCTGTTGGCGCGGCTGCGCGCCCTGTTGCGTCGGCAGAGCGATCCCCGACCACCGGTCCTGACCCACGGCGACGTGGCCCTCGACCCGGCGACCCGCGAGGTCACCCTCGGCGGCGAGCCGGTCGCGTTGAGTCGGCGCGAACACGACCTGCTCGAGTTCTTCCTGCGTCACCCCGACCGCGTCGTCACCAAGACCGAGCTGCTCGACCGGGTCTGGGATGCCCGAGGTGGTGGGGGTTACGAACCCAACACGGTTGAGGTGTACGTCGGCTATCTGCGACGCAAGCTCGGCCCTGGATTGATCGAGACCGTCCGGGGAGCCGGCTACCGGCTGGCCCGATGAGCGGCGCCCTCGCCGGGCCGGCCAGGTGGTGGCTGCGCCGGTCGCTGCGGGCGCGGCTGATGACGATCGGGCTGCTCGGACTGGCCGTGGCGCTGGCCGTCGGAAGCGTCGCGCTCTACCTCGCCCTGTCGGTGGCCAACCGGCGCGACCTCGATCGGAGGGCCGAGGCGACCAGTGCGCAGGTGGCCGACCTGGTCACCTCGGGACGGCTGCCCTCTCCGATCCCCGTGACCGGCACCGAGTCGGTCCAGGTGGTCGACTCCCAAGGACGCGTGCTGAGCGCGTCGGCCAACGGAGACCGGCTGACCCCTCTGCTGAGCGCCGCCGAGCTGACCCGTGCCGAGTCCGCACCGGTGACGGTGTCCGGCTCGCGGCTCGGGTTGAGCTCGACCCTCCGGGTCAGCGCCACGCCCGTCTCGTCGGCCACGGATGCGCCGGTCGTGGTGGTGGCCGAGCCGGTCTCCGACCTGGTCCGAAGCCAGCATCTGCTCGTGGTGACGCTGCTCGTGACCTATCCACTGCTGCTACTGGTCCTCGGTCTGATCGCGTGGCGGGTGATCGGCGCGGCGCTGCGGCCCGTCGAGTCCCTGCGGTCGGCTGCCGAGCGGGTGTCGGGGTCCGGGGATGACGAGAGGCTTCCGGTGCCGGAGTCCCGCGACGAGATCCACGCGCTGGCCGTGACCCTCAACTCCATGCTCGAACGGCTCGCGGCGGCCCGCGACCGCGAGCACAGCTTCGTGGCGAACGTCGCCCACGAGCTCCGCAGCCCGCTGGCGTCCCTCCGGGTGCAGGTCGGTGTCGCGAGCCGGCACGGCGCGAGCGAAGAGGACCGGGCCGACCTCGCCGCCGAGCTCGAGCGGCTGTCGACGCTGGTCGAGGATCTCCTGGTGCTGGCTCGGCTCGATGCGGGGGAGCCCCTGCCCGCTCCTGAACCGCCGGTCTCGCCGGCGGACGTGCTGCCGGGCTTCGCGACGACCGAGCCGCCCGTCGTCTCGGTCGGTGAGGTGGCCGAGGGCACCCTGCCCATGAGCCGGCTCGAGCTCGAGCGGGTCGTCGGCAACCTGATCACCAACGCCCGACGCCACGCCCGCTCCCGAGTCGACGTCTCCTTCCGTCGTACGACGGAAGGAGACGTGGTCGCGGTGGCCGACGACGGAGCCGGCCTCCTCGAGGCCGAGCGCGCCAGGGTCTTCGACCGCTTCGCCCGCCTCGACGATGCCCGCGATCGTGACAGCGGGGGCAGCGGCCTCGGCCTTGCGATAGCCCGTGAGCTGGTCCGCAGCCGGGGCGGTGATCTCCTGCTGCACGACTCGTCGACCGGTGGCCTCCTGGCCGAGGTGTGCTTCGGGTCATCCGTCCACCCCTCGAGCTGAGGAGCGCAGGCGACCCGGACGGGACCGGACGATCTTCCGGGTGCACCGCGCAGTCGACGTCGTAGGGCAGATGCCTGACGTCCCTGCGGCTTCTTAGCGACAGGTTCGAGACGCGAAACAGATCCGAACCGAGGAGTCGTGATGCACACCTTCATCAACAGCCGAGCGATGGCGCAGGTGGTCGCCCTCGACCTGATGGCCGAGGAGGCACGCCGGTCGGGGGAACGACGCAGCCGACACCGGCGACGTCGCACTCGCCCCGCCCGACCGAGCCCCGCCGAGGCAGGCTCGGCAAGGTCGGGTCAGCCCCGATGGTGGAGGGCGCGGGCGCTCCACCTCCTCCACTGACCAGGGCGTACGACGGGTCAGTCGCGGTCGGCGGCCTCGGCCAACGCGTCGGTGAGGATCGCGGCCAGGGTCTCGACCTGGACGTCGGCGGTGGTCGTTGCTTCCTCGTCGGCTCCGTCGAGTGCCCGGGCGGCGAGCCCGGCCTTGCTGTCGATCAGCTCGGCGATCTTCGCGTCGATGGTCTGCGCGGCGATGATCCGCCAGGCGGTGACGGGCTCGCGCTGACCGATCCGGTGCACCCGGTCGATCGCCTGCGTCTGCTCGGCGTTGGTCCACGAGAGCTCGGCGAGCACGACGTTGGAGGCGACCTGGAGGTTGATCCCGACGCCGGCGGCGGTCAGGGAGCAGACGATCACCTTGACGTCCGGGTCGCTGACGAAGGCGTCGATCGCCGCCTGTCGGGCCGTGCGGGTCTGGTCGCCGCGGATCGTGGTGGTGCGCACGCCGCGCCGGGCGAAGATCTCCTCGGCGGTGTCCATGACGTCGAGGTGCTTGGCGAAGAAGACGACCTTGCCGGTGCTGCGGGCCAGCTGGACGGCGTAGTCGGTGGCGAGCTCGGCCTTGGCCTGGCCGATCTTGCGCACCATCGTGAACACGTTGTCGCCGGTCTTGGACTCGCTGCCCTCGGCGACCTCGCGTTCGGCCACCCGGCGTACGAGCTCGTGGTCGATGCCATCGGCGCCCAGCACGGAGGCGCCCGCGCGCCGGTGCTCGAGTGCCGCCTGGTAGCGACCGACGAGGCGCCGTGCGAGCTGGTCCTCGGCGTCGTGGATGGAGCGGCCGACCGCGCCCTCGAGCTCCACCGGGATGTCGGCGACGCGGCGGGCCGGGATGTCGGCGGCGACGTCGACCTTGCGGCGACGCACGATGCCGAGGTCGACGACGGCCTGGCGTGCGGCCGGGTAGAAGGCGTGGTCGGCCGGGGTGAAGCCGGTCTCCTCGAGCGCGGCCATCAACACGTTGCCGGGCTTGCGCTCCTCGATCCAGCCGAGGACCTGCCAGATCGCGCGGAAGTCCTCGATGTCGTTGATCAGCGGGGTGCCGGTCAGTGCCATCAGCAGCGGTCTGGCCACGCGCTGGCGGATCCGCTGGGAGACCTCGAGGACGTTCTGCGAGCGCTGCGACTTCTTGTTCTTGATGTAGTGGGCCTCGTCGACGACCAGGCCGCGGAAGCCGTGCTCGCTCATCCAGCCGACGTGTCGGTCGAGGACCTCGTAGTTGACGACCACGATGTCGGCGAAGCCGTCGACGGTCTCGCCGTCGCCGTGGATCACGGTCACGCTCCGCTGGGGGGTCCACATCTCGGCCTCGCGCGCCCAGTTGGTCTTCACCACGTTGGGAACGATCGCCAGCAGGGGATAGGCGTTCGCGACCTGAGCGGCCAGCAGAGCCTGCGCGGTCTTGCCGAGGCCGGGCTCGTCGGCGAGGAGGAAGGTCCGGTGACCCTCGGCCACCGAGGCCAGCAGCCGCGACTGGTGCGGCATCAGGTCGAGGTCCTTGGGCAGCAGGATGGGACGCGGGTCGGGGAGCTCCATGCACGCCGACGAGCCCGGTGCGGCCTGCTCGAACGAGTTCAGCAGGGGGCCGATCAGCTCCCAGCCGGACAGGCGACCCTGCACCCTGGGGGCGGCCTGGCTGAAGTCGGGGACCAGGAACGGGTTGGCCAGCTGTGCCGACAACACGGACTGCGGCAGCACCTTGCGCTCGGGACGTACGCCGGTCGCGACCGGTGCGCTCGGCGGCTCGGGCTCCGGGTCGGGTTCGAGACCGGCCGCGGCCTGCATGTCGCGCTCCAGCCGGCGGGTGTTGTCGGAGATCTCGGCGTCCTCGGCCAGGAGGTGGAAGAGCGACGGCTCCTGCGCGGCCGTCTGGGCCAGGATCGTGGCGACGCCGTCCAGGCGCTTGAGCATGGTGTCGCGCTGCTGGTCGGTGAGCGTGTCGTCGGCGCGGACCCGCGTCCGCTCGGCGCGGGCGAGCAGGGCGACGGCCTGGTAGCGAGAGCGCTGCCCGGACGTCAGCTGTCGGCTCGTGACCGCGCGCTCGACCTCACGCACCGCCTGCGCGAGCACCGGGATGATGCCCTCCTCGTCCCGCCGCCGGGTCTGGGTCCGGGTGCGGGATCGCTGGGCCGTCCGGCCGTCACCGGAACGCCTACGTCGCTGTGTGGCCAACCAGCAGCTCTCTTCCTCATGCCTACGCCGCGGACGCGGGCACAACCCGCCTCCGGCCGCCCGCCAACCCTCGGCGGATCTGATGTCCGCACCTCGTCCCGATGTGCCAGGAACCTGGTGCCTCGGCTCGTCCGCACCCGACGGGCGCTCGCGCCGACGCGGGGATCGACCCGATCGGTCAGTCACCCGGCGGTTGCCGTCACCCAGTGTACGAGGTCGAGGCTCCGTGTGGTTCATCCGGCCACGACTGGACGCGCAGCGGCCGTCGGCTAGGTCAACGCCTTCCTCGGTTCGTCGGACTCCGAGGCCCACGCGTAGTTGAGCTTGTGCCGCGAGATGTAGATGAAGGACTCCGTCGACCGGACCCCGTCGACCGCGCGCAGCCGCTCCACGACGCGGAGCAGATCGTTGTTGTCGGTGCACACCAGCTCGACCAGCAGGTCGAAGCTGCCGGCGCTGATCACGACGTACGTCGTCTCCGGCCAGGTCGAGACGAGCTCGGCGATCCGGCCGAGGTCGTTGCTGGCCTGGACGCCGATCATCGCGATCACGCCGAACCCCATGTTGCTGGGATCGGTCAGGCCGACGATCTGGAGCACGCCGGCGGCGGTGAGCGCCTGGATCCGTGACCGCACCGCGGCCTCGGAGATGCCGAGCTCGCGCGCGATCACGGTGTTCGGGCAGCGGCCGTCGCGCTGCAGGATCGCCAGGATCCGCCGCGAGATCTGGTCGATGTCCATGCGATATCCGTTGTCCGAGAAGGCCTGGGGGACGATGTTCGGGGATTGACCCGTCATTTGCTGCGAGGTACGTTACCGCATCAGGGAGGACCGTTGTCCTCTCCGTCGAAGGTACGACGCGGGGGCGCTCGTCCGGAGTCATCGGGCTGGCGCGTACTTGTCGTCTGCACTGCCATCGGCGGGAGGCACGTGGCGTGAGCTCCGACGGGTCGGCGTCGGTCTACGACATCGAGTTCCGGGCGGTCACCAAGCGCTTCGGTGCGCTGACGGCCGTCGATGCCGTCTCGTTCCAGGTGCGCAAGGGCGAGTTCATCTCCCTGCTCGGGCCGTCGGGCTGCGGCAAGACCACGTCCCTGCGGATGATCGCCGGCTTCGAGCAGCCCGATGAGGGCGAGATCCTGATCGGTGGCGTGGACGCGGTGGGCACACCGCCGTACAAGCGCGACGTCAACACCGTCTTCCAGCAGTACGCGCTGTTCCCCCACATGACGATCCTCGACAACGTCGCCTACGGCCTGAAGCAGAAGGGCACCGGCAAGGCGGACCGGTACGCCGCGGCCCGCGAGGCCCTCGAGCTGGTCCAGCTCACCGGCCGGGACAAGCACCGGCCGTCCATGCTCTCCGGCGGCCAGCAGCAGCGCGTCGCGCTGGCTCGGGCGCTGGTCAACCAGCCGAGGGTCCTGCTGCTCGACGAGCCGCTCGGTGCACTCGACCTCAAGCTGCGCAAGGAGATGCAGATCGAGCTCACCCGCATCCAGCAGCAGGTCGGGATCACCTTCATCTACGTCACCCACGACCAGGGCGAGGCGTTGTCGATGTCCGACCGCATCGCGGTCATGTCGAACGGCGTCATCGAGCAGATGGACACGCCCAGCGAGATCTACGACCGTCCGCTGACCGCCTTCGTCGCGGACTTCATCGGCGAGATGAACTTCCTGGAGGGAGGCGTCACCGCCGCCTCCGACGGTGAGTTCGAGCTCGACACCGGTACCGGAGTCGTGGTGCAGGGGCGTGGAGACGTCCAGCGCGGGCAGTCGGTCCGGGTCGGGATCCGGCCCGCGCGCCTGAGCATCGTGACCGGCCGCGTCGAGTCGCCGGTGAACACCGCCCATGCGGTGGTCGCCTCGAAGATGTATCTCGGGGACGAGGTCCAGGTCGTCGCCACCCTCGACGGCGGCACCCGGATGCTCGTCCGTGAGCAGCGCGCCGGCACCGACGACTCGCACGACGCCATCCGACCCGGCGACCTGATCACCATCCAGTGGGAGCGGAACGCTCCGGTCCTGCTGGCCGAATCTCCGGACCAGCCCAACAACAGAGGTGCCCCATGAATGAGAAGCCGGACCAGCTGAACATCCTCGCTCCCGTCGAGACCAGGTCGAAGATGGACGAGCTCCACCGTCAGGTCGAGCGCGTCGCCGGGCATCCGATGTCGCGTCGCTCGGCCCTGGGGCTCGGGGGGTTGTTCCTGCTGAGCGCCTGCGGCAGTACGTCGACCGGGACCGGCGCCACCGGCGGCGCGACGGCGTCGTCCGACCCGTTGAGCGGGAAGCCGGTGGAGGACCACCTGGAGATCTTCAACTGGTCGGAGTACGACGACCCCTCGACGTACAAGAAGTTCATGGCCCTGCCGGCGGAGACCCAGGCCGGGCTGAAGATCCACGAGACCTACTACTCGTCGAACGACGAGCTGCTGGCCAAGCTCAACGCCGGGGGTACGACGTTCGACATCATCGCGCCGAGCCAGAACGCCGTCGCCCAGCTGATCGAGGAGAACAAGCTCCTGGCGATGGACCCCGCACTGCTGCCCAACCTGAAGAACCTCGACCCGAAGTTCCTCAAGGCGTCGTACGACCCGACGGGGAAGTACCACGTGATCAAGGACTACGGGATCACGATGGCCTACTACAACAACCAGATCGTCACCGAGCAGCCGCAGACCATGCACGACTTCTACGCGCTTCTGCCGAAGTACGTCAGCAAGGGCCGGACCAACCTGCTCGACGGCGCCGAGGAGGTCGTCCCGCTCGCGCTGATGGCGCTCGGGCTCGACCCGAACACCACCAGCAAGGACGACTTCAGCCAGGTGTCGGACTACCTGATGTCGTTCCGCAAGGGCGTCACCACGATCTCGTCGTCGTCGTACATCGATGACGCGATCGCCGGGAAGATCATCCTCGGCCAGGGCTGGAACGGCGACGTGCGCCGGATCGTGCAGGGCCGCAAGAAGCAGGGTGACATCACCCCGGTGCTCCTGCACGACGCCTCGGAGATCTGGTCCGACAACTGGTGCATCCCCTCGACGGCGCCGCACCCGGTCGCCGCCCACGCCTGGATCAACTGGCTGCTGGAGCCGTCCACGGCCGTGACCGAGATGGAGTACCACAACTACGGCATCCCGATCCCCGCGGCGCTCTCGGAGCTGGAGCCGTCGCTGAGCAAGGACCCGCTGTTCAACGTGCCGAAGTCCTACACCGACAACTACAAGTACATCCTCAACGTGAGCCCGGAGGTCGTGCAGGAGCGCACCAAGATCTACACGCAGTTCCGCGCGGGCTGATGGCCGACGCCGACGCCGACACCGTCACCGGATCGGGAGACCGCAGGCGGAGATCGTTCAGCCCGCGGTACCCGACCTGGCTGACGTCGCCGTCGCTGCTGTACTACGCGATCTTCTTCCTGGGGCCGCTGGCCATCCTGGTGGCGTTCTCGCTGGCCACACAGACCGGCTTCAACGCGATCACCTACGGCTTCGACACCAGTCAGTACCACCTGGTCATCGACCCGCTCTACCTCAAGATCTTCGAGCGGACCCTGGTGATGGCCGGGCTCGGATCGTTGTTCACGATGATCGTCGGCTACCCGATCGCGTACTGGATGGCGCGCTACCTGACGACGTACAAGCTCCTGGCGCTGCTGCTCGTGCTCGTGCCGTTCTGGACGTCGTTCCTGATCCGGACCTATGCGCTGAAGATCATCTTGGACTCGCAGGGCCTGCTCGCGAAGTTCACCGGCATCGACATCATGTACACCAAGTACGCCGTCGGCGTCGGGCTGGTCTACAACTACCTGCCGCTCTTCATCATCCCGGTCTTCGCCTCGCTCGAGCGGATGGACTGGTCGCTGGTCGAGGCGGCCACGGATCTCGGGGCCAAGCCGTTCGCCGCGTTCCGCCAGATCACCCTGCGGCTCACGCTCCCCGGGGTCGTCACGGGCGCGCTCCTGGTCTTCATCCCGATGTCGGGGGAGTACATCATCCCCAACATCCTCAGCGGCGGTAACTACGAGTTCGTCGGCAACGTGATCGGCGACCAGTTCTCGTCGGCGCAGAACCAGCCGTTCGGGTCCGCCCTGTCGATCAGCCTGATGATCGCGCTGTCCGGGTTCGTGGCGCTCTACATCCTCTTCGCGACGAAGGAGGAACGGTTCGGTGCCTAGGATCCTGACGGCCAAGCGAGGCTTCACCGCCTGGGCGGTGGGCGTCTTCGTGTTCTTGTACCTCCCGATCGCGGTGATGGCCCTGTTCGCGTTCAACAAGCCGTCGCCGGAGGCGGTCGCGTCGTTCAACGGGTCCAATGTCTGCGACATCCCGCCGTCCCAGCTGGGGAACCTCACGGTGTGGAACGGCTTCACCACCTGCTGGTTCAAGGTCGGTCTCCACGACCCGACGTACATCCCGGCGATCGCGACCAGTGCGAAGATCGCGGCGGCTGCCGCGATCGTCTCGACGCTGCTCGGTCTCGGCGCGGCACTTGCGCTCGCGCGCATGCACAAGGTCCTGCGGGTCCCGTTCGACGCCCTCGTCTACATGACCCTCGTGGTGCCGGAGATCGTGATCGCGGTGGCGTCGCTCATCTTCTTCGTCCAGCTGCCGCGCTACGTGCCGTTCTTCCCGCCGCTGGGACCGTGGACGATCTTCTTCGGGCAGGTGGTCTTCGGGGCTTCCCTGTCGATGTTGATCATCCGAGCGAGATTCGTCGGCATGGGCGACACCCTCGAGGAGGCCGGCTACGACCTCGGCTCGGGTCGGTTCTCCACCTTCCGCCAGGTGACGCTGCCCCGGCTGTTCCCGGCGATCATCGCGGCGGCGTTGCTGTCGTTCACCTTCTCCTTCGACGACTACGTCCTGCCGGCGTTCACCAACGGCACCACCAACACCTGGCCGATCGTGCTCTACTCGGCGGTCCGCTTCGGGATCACCCCGGCCGTCAACGCCCTGGCGACGCTGATGCTGGTGGCGACCCTCATCGTCGTCGCGCTCGCGGGCCTCGTCCTCCGCCGCTCTCGCGTCCCCACCGCCACCGAGCGGGACGACCCGGCGGTGGCCGGCGTCACCCTCGGGCTCGGCTGAGCTCCCCGACGCGCCCGCCCCGGCGGCTGGGTCCTGGGGCGCCGGGTCGAGCGGAAAACGCGGAACAAATCGGGGCTGACTGCTGAGTTGGGCCGATTTGTTCCGCGTTTTCTTCGTCGGGCCGGCCCCGGGAGCCACCACGTAGGGCAGATGCCCCTCCGACGACCCCAGGCCCCCCGCGAGCGGAAAACGCGGAACAAATCGCGGCTCACCGCCGAGTTGGGCCGATTTGTTCCGCGTTTTCCTCGTCGAGGCCGGCCCCAACAGCCCCGCGTAGGGCAGATGCCCGATGCGGGGACGACGGCTCAGCGCGAAGTTCGAGGACGAGGCAGCTAAAGAACGGTGCAAGGAGTCCCCGATGCTCATCTTCATCAACACCCCGGCTCTGGCCATGACACTCGGCCTCCGGTCGCTCGAGGAGGGCGGGCGGGAGTCCCGGCGCGGACGTCGTACGACGGTGCGCGGGCAACGTCGCGCCCGCCGGACGAGCGGAGCTCACGTGATAGGTCGCCACCGTTGGTGGCCGGTGCGGTCCGCGCACCTGGCGGACTGACCCGCACCTGAGGTGGCCCCGTCGATCCGGATCTGGATCTGAGGTAGGGGCTACGACAGGCGACTCATGTGAAGAGGGCGCCTTAGCGGCAGGTTGGAGAGCACGAAGCAACACCCGAACCTTCCGAGGAGACTCCGATGCGCACCTTCATCAACAGCCGAGCCATGGCCCTGACACTGGCCCTCGAGCACCTCGATGAGGACGTCAGGCACGCGCAGCATCCCCGCTCTCGTCGGGTACGGCGTACCCGCGGCGCGAGCGCGGCCGACCGCGACGGCCGGTGAACGAGCAGACCCAGGGTCACTCGTCGGCCGGTGGGTCTCCGGCGACCTCACGCGCCCAGGCCGCGTGCTCCCGGCGCGCCCAACGGAGCGACACCCGCCCCGTGCGGATCCCGGTCATCGCGTGAGGGTCCTTGGCGGCCATGTAGATGTGGCCGGCCACGAGCAGGCCGACGGCCAGGGCGAACCAGTCGTGCACGAACGTCGCGCCGCTGCGCCAGGGGAGCGGGGCCAGGTTCGTGAAGTACATGACGGTGCCCGAGAGCAGCAGCACTGCGATCGACCCGGCCGACAGCGAGGCGTTCAGCTTCTGGCCGGCGTTGAACTTGCCGACCTCGATGGTGCCGTCGCGGCGCGACCGCGACCGGAGCCAGGCCCAGTCGCGCGAGGTGAAGCGGTCGAGCCGGCGGGCGTCGTCGCGGTAGGACCTGCTGACGATTCCCGCGAGCAGGGGAACGGGCAGCGCGAAGCCGGAGTAGACGTGGACCTGCTCGACCAGGTAGCGGTGACCCACGAGGACCGCGAGCGACCCGTTGTAGAGGACCGCCGCGGTCAGGATGCAGACGATCATGAACGTGCCGGTCAGGCCGTGGACCCAGCGTGAGCCCAGGCTGAACCGGTCGACGGTCCGCCCCGCTTCCGGGTGTGCGGCGACGTCAGGTGCGCTCATCGATGCTTCGTCCGTTGGACGAGCCGACGAACCCGTCGACGTCGTACCCGCGATGCTCCCAGTAGCCCGGGATGACCTCGTCGGTCACCTCGATGCCGGACAGCCACTTCACGCTCTTGTAGCCGTACATCGGCGCGACGTAGAGCCGCACCGGGCCGCCGTGGTTGTGCGTGACGTCCCCGCCCAACATCTGCAGGGCGACGATGACGTCGGGCAGCCGCGCCTGGTCGAGGGTCAGGCTGTCGGTGTAGGTGCCGTCGAACGACGAGAGCCGGAGCGCCTTCCCCTCAGCCTGGACGCCCGCGTGGTCGAGCAGCGTGGACAGGCGCACCCCGCTCCAGTGCACCTGCGGCACCCGCCACCCGGTCACGCACTGGAAGTCGCGCACCAGCGAGGTCTGCGGCATCGCCTGGAGGTCCGCGAGGGTGAGCGTGGTCGGGTGGTCGACCAGGCCGTTGACGACGAGGCGGTACGACGCAGCGTCCTTGGTCGGCACGCCCCCCGTCACCGAGTAGAAGCGGAACTGGTCGCCCACCGGCAGCAGTGAGGTCAGCCCGGTCGGGTCACGCAGCTGGATCGGGGCCAGGACCGAGACCACGGCGTTCTGGGCGCGCGTGCCGGTCACGATCCCGAGGGCCCCGAGCCCGAGCAGCCCGAGCACCACCCGGCGTCCGACGGGAGCGCCGTCATCGGGGGGTCCCGACGGGGCCTCCGTCGGCCGGCCCTCGCCCGAACGGGGAGCCCACCATCGGCGCATGCCTCCAACGTAACCTCCTACCCCAACGGAGGTACCTTGGCCAGCATGGGTCGCATCGTGATGCTCGTGATTGGTGCTGTTCTCTTCCTGGCCGGCCTGCTCTGGATCCTCCAGGGCCTCGACATCATCGGCGGGTCCGGCATGAGCGGACACGCCATCTGGGCCGTGATCGGAGCGGTCGTGGCGATCATCGGAGCCCTCCTCTTCGTCCGTACGATCCGGACACCGTCGGTGCACAACGACGTCTGAGCCACGGCGGGCTCAGCGTCTCAACGGGACGCTGCGAGGACGAACCGCGTTCCGACGACGCACGAGGCGAAACCGGACGGGCTGAACGCGGTGGCGAGCGCGCTCATGGCTCTCCAACCCGTGCAGTGACCGGGCGCGACGATGCGCGGTGCGACGAGGTGGGCGAGGTCCTCGACGGTGGAGGGGATCCGGTCCTCGACCGCCGAACCCGCCAGGTGATACCCGCCCAGCAGGAGGTCGATCGGCTGCTCGGGGAGCAGTCGGAGCGCCTCGAGCCCGACGTTGACGACTCCGGCGTGGGAGCAGGCGGAGAGGACGGTGGTCCCCCGGCCGCGCACGTGAGCGGCGAGGAAGCGCTCGTCGTGGATCTCCGGGTCCGGCGTGGCCTCCCCGTCCCGCCAGGTGTGGTGCCCGCCGAGGCCCGTCTCGTACGTCGTCGTACGCGGGATGTCCCCGCTGGCCAGGAAGACGCCACCCGCGACCTCGTGGACGTCGGCATGGGTGGCGATCTGCCCGCCCGCCTCCTCGATCTCGGTCAGGGTGGGCTCCGGAGGAAGCATCGCGAAGGTGCCGAAGGGCGTGAGCATCCCGCGCCGGTCGGGTCGGTCCGGGTGTACGTCGACCACGAGCGGCGCCCGGCCGGCACGGGTGCGTGCCTCGGCAATCGCCCCGACGACCGCCGGGATCCCGCGCGTGTGGTCCCCGTGCCAGTGCGAGGCGAACAGCACGTCGATGTCCGCCAGGTCGATGCCGAGGCGGGCGGCGTTGCCCAGCCACACGTCGCCGGATGGCCCGACGTCGAACAGGACGGTGGCGGCGTTCTTCCCTCGCCGCCCCGTGGCGACCGCCGAGAAGCCGTGGCAGGCAAGGCACAGGTGCTCGAAGACGGACACCATGGCGTGCCCGTCCTGCGTCCCGAGGGAGGGGCCGTCGAGCAGGTGCACCATCTCCGGGACCTGCGGGATGCCGGCCGGGATGGACGACAACGTGTCCGTGGCGTTGTCGACGACGACGGTGATGACCAGCTCGTCGAGGTCGACGAGCCCGGCGCCGGCGCCTGGTTGCATCGCCCCATGGTTTCTCCGTCGGTCCTCCCCCCGCAAGGTGCCAAAGGGGTCCGGATCCTCCGCCGGTGCTTTCGGGTAACCCGTCCTCAGGCGGCCGCCACGGTGTGATGATGTGCGCGTGCCCGGGGGCGACGCCGCAGGAACCGGCTCTGAGGAGCTCGGGCACTTCGACGCGCTCGCGGAAGCAGGCTGATCACCGATGCCGAGGGCCGGATCACCTTCGTGAACACGGCGGCCGAGCGACTGCTCGGCCTCCCGGCCGCGTCCCTGCGCGGGCGTCCGCTTCCGGACGCCGTCTTCAGCAGCGGGACCAGGACTCGTTCCGCGAGGTCGCGGAACTGGTGGCGACAGGTACGCCGTGGTCCGGTGAGCTCGACGTCGTACGCGCCGACGGCTCGGTCACGCGGACCGAGGTGAGCGGTGCACCGGTCCGCCGCAACGGCGCCGTCACCGGGCTGCTCTGGTGCTCAACGAGCTCAGCGGCGGGCGGAGGCGGGCGGCGATCGCCATCGACAACAGCGACCTGCACACCGAGACGCTGGAGGCGGCCGAGCGTGGCCCTGCGTCGACGCGACTGACCGCCCTGGTGTCAGTGGCCCGGTGCGTCCCACCAGTCGAGCACGCGGAGCGCCCGTAGCGTGTTCCAGCGGCTCGGGCTGCCGTCGCCGTCCTCGAACTCCACGTGGACCGCGCCGGCGTGGGTGTTCTCGAGCAGCCAGGTGCCGTCGTCCTGGCGCTTGGACCGCACGAGGTCGATCGCCTCACCGAGCCTGGGGTCCCTGAGCTCCGCTCTGCGGAAGTAGTCCAGCCCACGCAGGACGTCGTAGTACCACCTGGTCGGGAACGAGAACTCCAGCCAGGTGGCGACCGGGACCTGACCCGGTGCTCCTGCGCCGGAACAACGAGCGCTCGAGCAGGTACTGCTCCCCGCGGCGGCGGGCAGCGGTCGTTGCGTCCGACCCGGACCCCGCACCCTCGTACTCGAGCAGGCCCTCGAGCACGCAGATCGTCGAGTTGAACGACGACACGGTGGCGCCCCTCTCGGCCTCACAGTTCCAGCCGCCGTCGTCGAGCTGGTCGGTCAGCAGACGGGCCACGATGCCATCGACCTCGGCACCGAAGTAGGCGCCGAGGGTCACCGTGTGGCCGTTGATGCAGGGCTCGACCTCACCGTCGAAGATCGGTTCGTCGTTGTACTCCCACCGGCAGTTCGCCGCCACCAGCGACGTCATCTCCCGAGCCGCCTCGGAGGCCGGGTCCAGCCCGAGGTCGTAGAGATCCAGCATCACCGGCATGGTCGCCGTCCACGGCTGGCTGCCGTCCTCGGGCGGGGTGCCCCGGCCCGGGAAGCAGGCCCCGCCCATCCACTGTCCGTCCGCGTCACGCGCGGCCAGCAGCTGCGCGCCCCAGCCGACGTGCGCGACCCGGTCGCGTTCGGCCGTCACGTCGGCAGCGGGCGCGTCGGTCAGGTCCCGCATGACCTGCCACCGGATCGCGGGGTCCGAGTCGAGCAACCACTCCGTCAGAGGAGCCGGCGCCGACGTCTCGATCGTCGTGTGCACCACGTTGTCATCCATGGGGCACACGCTAGGAGGCATTCCGGACGCTATGGGTCCGGAAAAGTGCCGATATCGTCGGATCGGCCGCCACCCACCCGACAGCCGTGGCCCTGATCGATCGGTGCCCCATGTCTGACCGCACGCTGATCCTGCTCCGGCACGCCAAGTCGGACTGGTCCGGCGCCGAGCCCGACCTCGCCCGGCCGCTGGCGAACCGCGGCCGCCGTCAGGCGCCCGACGCGGGCAGGTGGTTGGCGGCGCACCTCGAGCGCATCGACCTGGCCGTCGTGTCACCGGCGGTCCGTGCGAGGAGCACCTGGGACCTGGTGTCGGCCGAGCTAGAGGTCGCGCCACGGTTTCGGATCGACGATCGCCTGTACGGCGCGTCCGACCGTGAGCTCCTCACCGTCACCCGGGATCTGCCCGACGACCTCCACACCGTCGTCCTCGTCGGCCACAACCCGGGGCTCGAGGACCTGGCCGGCCTGCTGGCCGCCGCGCTTGCCCCGATGCCCACCTCGGCGCTCGCGGTGCTCGCGGTGTCGGGCTCGTGGTCGACCGCGTCCCCCGGTTCCGCGGTGCTGGTGGCGTCGGGCCGGCCACCCGTGCCTCGATGAGTCGCGCCGGGCAGGTGCTCGGCGTACCCCACCGCGGGCAGGTCAGCTGAGGACGCGCGAGCGTTCCGGGTCGAAGAACGGCTTGAGGGAGACCTTCGCCGGCACCCGGGTGCCGGCGATGTCGATCTCGAACGAGCCTGCGGCCAGGTCGGCGCCGGTGAAGCCGTCGTCACGAGCGATCCCGGCGATGCCGCACGCGGCGCCGAGGGAGTGGCCGAAACCACCGCTGCGGACGTGTCCGACCGGATCGCCGTCCCAGTAGACCGGCTCGTCACCGAACAGGTCGTGGTCGGCGGAGCCGAGCAGCACGTTGACCAGCCGACGGTTCGGGGGACCCGACTCGCGCTGCTTGAGCAGCATCTCCCGCCCGACGAAGCCGCCGGGCTTGTCCCACGCGACCGCGAAGCCGAGCCCGGCCTCCAGGGGGGTGTCGGTGGAGTCGATGTCGTGGCCCATGTCGCGGAACGCCTTCTCCAGGCGCATCGTCTCCAGCGCCCCGAGTCCGGTCGGACGGAAGCCCACGTCGGTGCCGGCCTCGCGCAGCTGGTCGTAGAGCGTGGCGCCGAACTCGGTGGGCACCAACAGGTCCCAGCCCAGCTCACCGACGTAGGTCACCCGCAACGCCCAGAGCGGGGTGTAGCCCAGCTCGACCTTCTGCGCGGTGAGGTAGGGGAAGGCGTCGTCCGACCAGTCGTCCGGGCTCAGCCGTTGCAGGACCTCGCGCGACCTCGGCCCCTGCACGGACAGCAGCGCGTGTCCGCTGGTCACGTCGGTGACGATGACGAGCTCCTCGTCGCGGGTCTGTCGGCGGATCCAGGCCGGCACCCGGCGGTGGATGTTGTCGCCGCTGATCACGACGTACCGGTCCTCGGCGAGCCGGGTGACGGTGACGTCCGCGATGATCCCACCGCGCTCGTCGAGCCACTGGGTGTAGACGACCCGGCCGACCGCGGTGTCGACGTCGTTGGCGCAGACTCGGTTGAGCACCGCCATCGAGTCGGGCCCCTGCACGAGATGGTGGGACATCAGCGACAGGTCGAAGATCGCCAACGAGTCGCGGGCCCGGAGGTGCTCCTCGCGCGTCCGCTCGAAGGCCTCCCCACGCGCGAAGCCCCACTCGACGGTGGGGGTGACCCCCGGCCCGGCGAAGTAGTCGGGGTACTCCCACCCGCTGGTCGTCACGAGGTGGGCGCCGTCGGCGAGGTGCTGGGGGTGGTACGGCGACCGTCGTACGTTGCGACCCATCCGTGGCTCGGCGTTCGGCCAGGCCCCGTCGTTCAGCAGGAACCCCAACCGTTCGACCGTGCGCTCCTCGCGGAACCGCCGGGTCGCCTGGAACTCGTGTGCCCGGTCGACACCGACGGCGGTGACGTCGAGCGGCGGGTGCCCCTCGATCAGCCACTGCGCCATCATGTGACCCAGGCCGCCGCCGGAGAGGATGCCGACCGAGTTCAGGCCGCAGGCCAGGTAGAGGTTGTCGACCTCGGGCGACTCCCCGAGCATCGGGTTGAGGTCGTCGGTGAAGCTCTCCGGCCCGCAGAACAGGGTGCGGATCCCGGCGTCCTCGAGAGCTGGGAAGCGCCGCATCGCGACCTCGAGGAACGGCGCCAGCCGGTCCCAGTCGGGCGGGAGCACGGCGAACGCGCTGTCCTTCGGCGTGCCGTCCAGGGCCCAGGCCTTCGCGACCGGCTCGAACATCCCGACCAGCAGGCCCCCGCCCTCCTCGCGGTAGTAGCCGTAGGCCTCGCCCTCCTCGACCACCGGGACCGACTCCGGGGTCACGCCGGCGATGGGCTCGGTGAGCAGGTAGTAGTGCTCGGCGGCCTGGAGCGGCACGGTGACGCCCGCCTTGGCGGCCAGCTCGCGCCCCCACAGCCCCGCGGCGAGCACGACCTTCTCGCACTCGAGGTCGCCGCGCTCGGTGCGGACGCCGACCACCCGACCACCGTCGAGGACGAAGTCGGTGACCTCGGTGTTCTCGAAGATCCGTACGCCGCGCTGCCGGGCCCCCTTGGCCATCGACATGGTCACGTCGACCGGGTTGGCCCGCCCCTCGTCGGGGGTCCAGAAGCCGTGGATGACGTCGTCGGTGCGGATCAGCGGCACCAGGTCGCCCACCTCGCGAGGGGACAGCACCTCCTTGGTCATCCCCACCGAGCGCATGTACGCCGTCTCGCGGCGGAAGCCCTCGTCGGCGCGTGGCGTCGTGGCCAGCTGGAGGTAGCCGCAGCGACGGAACCCCGTGGACAGCCCCGTCTCCTCCTCCAACCGCGCGTACAGCTCGGCGGAGTAGCGCGCCATCCACAAGGCGTCCTCGGTGGTGCCGCCCGAGACCACCTCTCCCGCCGCGTGCCAGGTGGTCCCCGAGGTGAGCTGCTTGCGCTCCAGGAGCACCACATCGGTCGCGCCGAGGAGAGCGAGGTGGTAGGCGATCGACGTACCGATCACCCCGCCACCGACGACGACGTACTGCGCTCGGGTGGGCAGCCCGTCGGAGGGAGTGGGGGCAGTGGCCTCGGCCCGGGCGGCAGCGGGGTTGATGGCGGTGTAGTCCAGCGACATGGGGGCACCCTCCCACGGTTTGAACGGCTGTTCAATCGATCGTCCGACGAATGCTTGGCCGGTGGTGCGGGTGTCAGGCAGGGTTGGGTGCGTGACGACGCCAGCACCGGACGACTACGTGACCAAGCCGCTCGTGCCTGAGACGTGGGCCGATTTCGCTGCCCTGGTCGAGGCGAACAACGGCGTGTGGGGCGGTTGCTGGTGCATGGGGTTCCACCCCGAGGGCCTGAGCAAGGACAGCACCGTTGCGGGGAACCGCGCGGCCAAGCGTGCGCATGTCGACAACCGGACCGTGCACCAGATGCTGGTCTACTCCGACGACGAGTGCGTGGGCTGGATCCAGTACGGCCCTCCGGCCGAGGTGGCGACGATCAAGAACCCGAAGGCCTACGAGAAGGAGCTCGTGGACCTGCCCGACTGGAGGATCGGCTGCGTCTTCACCGGCAGCGGACACCGACGCCAAGGGGTGGCGCGGGCAGGTCTCGCCGGAGTGCTGGATGCGATCGGTGAGGCCGGCGGGGGCGTCGTCGAGGCCTACCCCGAGCAGCTGGACGGGCGGGGACCGCAGCGCGGCGCCTACCTGCACACCGGCCCGGAGACGCTCTTCGAGGACTTCGGCTTCGTCCGTGACCGTCGGATCGCCAAGTGGCGATGGGTCATGCGGGCGACGGTCGCGCCGAGCTGAGACCGCCGTCGATGTCGGTAGGGTCCGGGCATGCGGTTGCCTCGGGCCCTCGTCGTCGGGATGGCAGCGCTGGTGGTCGCCGGCGTCGTCCCGGGTGCCACGGCGGCTGACGACGAGATCGGCACCGGTACCGGCGCCGGTGCGAGCCCCGCGATGACGGCGGGCACCGGGCTCCAGCCGGCATCCACGTCATGCGTCTCCCAGGGTGGCGGTCACGCCGTACGACGGCCGAGGTTCGTGCGCCGGATCGCCACGGGCGAGACCGGCTGGTTCTCCTCGCCGGGCCTGGTCGACCTGAACGGGGACGGCCGGCTGGAGATCGTGGCGCCGTTCTACTCGACGTTCGTGTTCGACGCCAAAGGACGCCCGCTGGGCCGAGGCACGGCGACGGACGGCCGGGTCTACGCACCGTCGGTCGTGGCCGACCTCGACGGCGACGGGAGACCCGAGATCGTGGTCGGAGGGACGGGCGCCGTGGCGGCGTACGACCTCCGGCACGGCAAGTTGCGGCTGGAGCCGGGGTGGCCCGCGTCCGTCAGGAGCGGAGGCCAGACGCCGGAGGTCAGGGGGCTCGCGGCCGCGGACCTGAACCACGACGGCAGGGTCGAGGTGGTGGCGACCACGACGAACACCTCACCCACGGGCGCGCAGGTCTTTGTCTTCAACGCTCGCGGTCGCCGCTTCCAGCCCCGTCACGGTCATCACCCGGCCTGGCCCCGCTACAACCGGTTGGGCGGCAAGGGCAACGACCTGCACCTCAACAAGGTGGGCAACCACGGCTACGGCGAGTACGGCGAGAACGTCGCCATCGGGAACATCGACGACGATCCCGCCCTGGAGATCATCACCACCTTCGACAACCACCAGATCAACGCCTTCAACGACGACGGCACGTCGGTCCTGGCCTCGAGCTGGTTCACCAACCGTGAGTCCGACGCCGCCGGCCGCCGCCTGGGATGGGGGCAGTTCATCCGCTGGGCGGACCCGCGCGTGGAGAAGCGGCAGTACCACCTGCACGCCGGACCGTGGCCGAGCCCGGCACGCCAGGCGTGGCTGCAGTGGACCGCATCGCCGCCCGCGGTAGCCGACCTGGACCGTGACGGCCGCAACGAGGTGGTCGGCATCCCCAACGTCGAACGGCACATCCCCTACCGAACCCAGGGCTACGCGTTCATGGTGCTGGACGGGGCGTACGGCGACGGACACCGCTCGGCACGGCGTCACCCGGGCTTCGAGACCCTCCCGATGTCCAACCACCCCGTCTTCCGTCCGGACGGTGACTGGTACCCACCCACCGGGATCCCCGCCCCGACGGTGGTCGACCTCGTCGCCGACGGTCGTCCCGAGATCGTCTCCGCACTCCCCGGCGGCAAGGTGTACGCCGTAGGGCCGGGCGGTCACCGGCTCTGGTCCACCCGGTACGCACCGCGCCGTTCGAAGACGTTCGCCTCGGAGGTCGTGGCGGCCGACCTGAACAAGGACGGCACGCCCGAGCTGGTCTTCGGCACCTACTCGCTGCACCGCAACGCCGGACGCCTGATCGTCCTGTCGGCCCATGGCAGGAAGCTCTCCGTCACCCAGTTGCGCCACCAGGGCCGCGACGGCAACGGCATCGGCGTGGCGGCCGCACCCTCGATCGGAGACCTCACCGGGAACGGCACGCTCGAGATCGTCCTCACCACCTTCGACCACGGGGTCGACGTCTACACCGTCCCCGGCTCCGGCACCGGGTGCCTGCCCTGGCCCACCGGGCGCGGCAACCTGCTCCGCAACGGCATGAGCACGGCCACCGCACCCTGACGACATACCTACCGCAGGGCCGCGGATGGTCCGGGTGAGTGCCAGTGTCGCCGCACCGCGAACCCGTCGACGTCCTGCTCCAGTACGGCGAGCACGGCCCCGGCATCGAACACCTCTCCCGGTGCCGCGGCACCCGGGCCGCGGTAGCGCCCGTCGAGGAGTCGCACGGCGCCTTCGACGACGATCGGCGCGGTGACCGCGTAGATGTCGCGGCCGGTGGCGGTGATGCGCCGGGTCTGCGACCCACGGCGTACGACGACGTCGACGACGAACTGCTGGGCGGAGCGTCCGCGCTGGTCGGCCGCGGACGGGGGTGGGGTCGCGGAGTCGTGGAGGTCGTCGAGCGGAGCGTCGTTGAGGTAGGACCGGAGCTCACCGATCTCGAGATGGCGGTCGATCACGATGACCTCGGAGAACGGCAGCTCCACGACCGACTGGTGGCCGAGGGGCGTCGGGTAGGACCAGGTGCCGGTCGGCGCGGGACCGGCGAGCGCGGTCAGGACGCCGTCGCGGATCACCAGGCGGGGCGCGGTGTTGCGGATGCCGGTGGCTCGGGTGCCGGCGGTCGGCCACCAGCGGTCGAGGCCGATCGCGACCTCGACCTCGTCGGCGTGCGCGTCGCCCTGGAGCGCATCGGTGACGAGGAGGTCGGCCAGCCCGCCGTAGAACGCCATGGCCGGCACGACGGCGACTCCCGCGTCACGGGCCGGGGCGTCCAGCTCGCGGTACAGGTCCTGCACGACCGGCTGCTCGGCCGTGACGTCGAGATAGTGCGCGCCCGCCTCGACGGCGGCGCGTGCGAGCGGGACGGCGGAGTCGAGGAACGGCCCCGCGCAGTTGATGACCGCGCCGGCGCCGGCGACCGCGCGCCGGAGCAGGTCGGGGTCGTCGAGGCCGACCACGCGATGGTCGAGCGGGACAGGGTGCGACGCGACCGCGGTGAGACGCTCGGCGCTGCGCCCCGCCAGCACCGGCGTGAGCCCGCGTCGCAGCAGCTCGTCGACGACGAAGCGCCCCGTGTGGCCGGAGGCGCCGTAGACCAGGACTCGTGCGGACGCGTTCACGCCGACCATCCTCCAGGCCGGCCAGGCCGCCCACGAGGGTCCGAAACGACGTTGGGCGTATAGTTTCGGACATGCCTCGGGTCGCCCTCGTCATGCACGGTTCGGCGATGCTCTACGAGGCCGCCATCGCGTCCGAGATCTTCGGCGTCGACCGCTCGGCCCTCTCGCCCAGCGGCGAGTGGTACGACCTCGTGGTCTGCACCGCCGACGGGACCGCCCACCCGTGGCTGCCGGACCTCCCGACCGCGTCGTACGCCGAGATCCCCCGCGCCGACTCCGTCGTGGTCCCGTCGAGCAGCGACCTCGACGCGAACCCCGACCCTGAGCTCGTCGAGGCGCTGCGCCTCGCGCACGAGCGTGGCGTGCGGATCGCGTCGCTGTGCACCGGCGCCTTCGTGCTGGCCGAGGCCGGGCTGCTGGACGGCCGCGTCGCGACCACGCACTGGATGCACGCCGACGACCTGGCGCGACGCTTCCCACAGGTCGACGTACGCCCCGACGTGCTCTACGTCGACGAGGGCGACGTGCTCACCTCGGCCGGCAAGACGGCGGCGCTCGACCTGTGCATCCACCTCGTACGTCGCGACCTCGGCGCCGCCGCGGCCAACGGGATCGCGCGGCAGCTGGTCGTGCCCGCCCACCGCAGCGGCGGGCAGGCGCAGTTCATCGTCCCGCCCGCCGAGCCGCGCAGCCCGGCCGGGCTGTCGCCCACGCTCGCCTGGGCGCAGGGCCGTCTCGATCGGCCGCTCACCGTGCGAGGCCTCGCGGATCACGCCGGCCTCAGCACCCGACAGCTCGGCCGTCGGATGCAGGCCGAGCTCCAGATCGGGCCACTCGACTGGCTGCACCACCAGCGCATCGCCCGTGCCCAGGAGCTCCTCGAGCGCACCGACGCCTCCGTCGAACAGATCGCCGCCAGCTGCGGCATGGGCAGCGCCGCCACGCTGCGCCGTCACTTCCACCGCACCGTCGGGGTCACGCCGACCGCCTACCGAGCGACGTTCCGGCTCGGCTGACCGCGGGGCCGTGGCGCGACGGGGTGGGCACCGTTGACCGGATCGAGGTTCAATCGGCTATGGAAGACCTGGACTGGCTGCGCGAGCAGGGCGTGGTGATGCAGTCCGCCCGCGGGCCGGTGCCGAGTCTGGCCGAGCGAGTCGCGGGCGGGCCGATCCGTGGCAGCTGGTGGGGTCACCCCTCGGGACACGAGATCTACCGGGTCCTCACCGAGGTTCGCGCCTCCCCAGACGTGGTCGCCGTACGCCTGATCGACGGGAAGATCACCCTGATCCACCGCCGACTCTGGCCCGCGCTGGTACGCGCCGCCGAGCGACTCCCCACGGAGCGACTCGCTGCGATCGACGAGGTGCACACGGCTTCGGGAGCGCACCGGACGATCGAGATCCCCTTCCCCGACTGGGTTCCCGCAGAGGACGCCTCAGCCGCAGCCCTGCTGACGATCGACGAGGCGCTCGCGCAGCTTCCCGCCTGCCTCCGATGAGCGGGTGGCGTCGGCTTTCGGTGTGCCGAGCATGGGGTCTCTAGTCGACGCGGACCAGCGCATCCACGACCCGACGTACGTGGGTGCCGAACGCTCGCCCCTGCGGCAGGACACCCGGAGTGGCGTGCACGAGCTGGGCGTGGCCGAGGAACGCCGAGTAGGCGAGCAGTCCACGGTCGCGGGCGCGTGCCGGAGACATGCCGAGCTCGGTGAACAGGGTGGTCAGGTAGGCGAGGCGCCGCTCGGTGACCCGACCAAGTGCTGCAGCGACCAGGGGATGGGTCGCGCTCGCCTGCAGGGCGAGCTCGATCGATCCGGCGCCCGGTTCCGATCCCACCCGGACCGTGCCGAAGGCGAGCTGGAGCAGGTTGCGGAGCCTGGCGGTCGCGTCTTCCCCACGCTCGACCGTGGCGATGACGAGCTCGGTGTCTCGCTCCTCCCACCGCGCCAGGGCGGCTCCGATGAGCGCGTTCCGGTCGTCGAAGTGCCAGTAGAAGCTGCCCTTGGTGGTCCCGAGCTCCTTGGCGAGCGGCTCCACGGCGACCGCAGTGAGCCCCCCTCGGGCCATGGCCTCGAGTGCGGCCCGGGTCCAGTCGTCGGTCGTCAGCGGCTCGCGCTTCCCATGCGGCATGTCCATACGCTACCGTACGGATGGGCCTCCATACGGAGGCGTATGGAGGCCGACATGGGAATGCAGACCGAACAGCTACGGTCGTGCGACCGACCCACGTCCCGGGCCGGCCGGCTCCGATCCGAGCGTCCCGGTGCCGTGACCGCTGTCGCCGTCCCGGAGTCGTCGCTCCTCGCCCGCGCTCTGCCGAGCGTCGACTGGTCCGATGCGTACGCCGTCTCCCTCTCGGACCGACCGCTCGGGTACCCGCAGGAGTGGGCGGACGCGATCTTCCGGTCGCCGCCGCTCTGGGTGGCGGTGCTCTTCCGGCTACGCGAGGCCCTCGTTCGCGCGGTCGGCATCGAGAGCGGAGGAAGGCACGTCTTCGACACGGTCTCGTGGACCCCCGACGAGGTGCTGCTCGGCATCGATCAGGGCCATCTCAGCTTCCGCGCATCCGTGCTCCTCGAGCCATCGCGCGTCGTCCTCACCACCGTCGTGAAGGTGCACAACCGACGCGGACGGCTCTACTCGGCACTCGTCCGTCAGGTCCACCCCGTCGTCGTCCGGACGATGCTGGCCGGGGCCGCGCGCACGATGACCGGGTCGGCGTGACCTGACCCCGCTCGAGCGAGCCGCGCCCGAGACGCCTGACCGCTGACGTCCTGGGGCCCTGGTTGCTAGGTTCACAGCGATGGAGCCTCTCCAGGACGCGATGGACGACGTAGCGGAACGCACCGGGTTCTCGGGCGTGGTCCGCCTCGACCGCTCGGGCAAGACCGAGCTCGCCAAGGCCTACGGGTTCGCGGACCGGGCGCACCGGCTCCCCAACACCCTCGACACCTTGTTCGCGACCGCGAGTGCGACCAAGACCTTCACCGCGCTGGTGGTGATGGCCCTGGTCGAGCGTGGCGCTCTCCAGCTCGGCACGCCTGCTCGTGAGCTGCTCGGCGAGGACCTGCCCCAGATCGCCGACGACGTGACGGTCGAGCAGCTCCTGGCGCATCGTTCCGGCATCGGCGACTACTTCGACGAGGACGCCGTCGCCGACATCTCCGACTACGTGCTGCCGGTCTCGGTGCACGAACTGGCGACCACCGAGCAGTTCCTACCGGTCCTGGACGGCCATCCGACCGCCTTTCCCGCCGGCACACGGTTCGCGTACAACAACGGCGGGTATGTCGTGCTCGCCCTGTTGGCCGAACGTGCGACCGGCGAGGACTACCACCACCTGGTCCACACGCTGGTCTGTGAGCCGGCCGGCATGCGTGACACCGCGTTCCTGCGCTCCGACGAGCTCCCGGGCCGCGCCGCCCTGGGATACCTCACCGTCGACGGCCCGAGGACCAACGTGTTCCATCTCCCGGTGCTCGGCAACGGTGACGGCGGCATCTACTCGACGGCCGCTGACCTCAGCGCCTTCTGGGACTCCCTCCTCGCCGGCCGGATCGTGTCGCCGGAGCACGTCGCCGATATGCAGCGATCACGGAGCGACTGGCCCGAGGAGAAGAGGCGCTACGGGTTGGGGTTCCACCTCGCCGCGACCGGCGATGCGGTCTGGCTCGAGGGGTACGACGCGGGGGTCTCGTTCACCAGCCTGCACCAGCCTTCGACCTCGACCACCTACACCGTCATCTCGAACTGGTCTCAGGGTGCCTGGCCGATCGTCGAGCTGCTCGGTGACTGGTTCGACAGCTGATCCGCGAACCGTCCGATGGCGGTGCCCTGAGTCGTCGTCGACGACCTCTGGACCCCGTGGTGCCGACGTTGGTCCCTAGCCCCGGGGTCCGGACGCGGGCACCGTTGACCGTGGACAGGCCAAGCAGCACCGGCGTTCCTGTTGACCATGGCCCTCACGGGCCTGGTCTCACCACGGACAGACAGCGGGGGAGATGGCGACGAAGACTCGAAGGCGGTCGACGTGTCGCTACTGCCACCGCCCCATAGGGCTCTCCCACTGGTCCGGCTGGATCGACCTGAGCCGCGACGGGTCGCATGACATGTGCCCGAGCACGATCTCGGGGGTCCACGAACCCACCGTCCCGGCACGCTGATCATCTTCGCGCGACGAGGCGCGGGCAGGACCTTGGTGGTACGACGTGCGCCCACAGGCGAGTCGGGTCTGCGGGCGGTGGACTGGACTCGTGCAAGGCTCAGACCATGACAGACCCCGAGCCGGCGGAGAGTTGTCAGGTGAGCATGCTGGTGCCTCATCCACGGCGTACTGCGGTGCTGGTCCCCGAGACCACAACGTCGCTCGAGACCCCGACGCCGCGCCAGGTGAGACTGCCGACGCTCCACATCCCCAGCGGGGAACCGTCCCTGTCCGAGATCCTGGCCTCCGTCGACCTGCTGGACACGGACACCACGGCCGTGCTGCGGACGGTGATGACCTCGGCCGGAGAAGCCGAGGACGGCGATCCCGGCGACCGTGGTGGGGCCACGATGCTGGTGGAGTTCGATACCGCGGCGGCGGATCCGCCGCCCGGCTGGACCTGGCTGGACCTCGATGCGGAGGCGATCCTGCGGCTCGAGCCGGAGTCGGCTCGAGCCGCCGTGGCCTCTTGGGCGCGGGAGCGGGTCGAGGGCTGGTCGCCTCTGCGGCCCGCGTGGTCGCGCCCCGGGTGGTTGGCCCGTGCCTCCGCCTGGATGGTGGAGCAGATGGCGGTGAACGGCCGGCCGGCGGTCGGCGCACCTCGACAGCACCAGCTCTGGAACGTGTCGGTCGTCCTGCGCGCCCCGGCTGAGGCAGGCGACGTCTTCTTCAAGTGCAGTGCCGAGATCTTCCGGCATGAGGCCGCCATGACGCAGGGTCTCGCTGAGCGGATGCCGGCCCTGGTGCCGGAGGTGATCGCCGTCGACGCTGCCCAGGGATGGATGCTGATGGCTGACCTCGGGGCCGCAGAGCTGGGTGACCAGGAGGAGGGTCTGTGGCACGAGGGTCTGGTGGCAGTCGCCGCCATCCAACGGCTGTGGCTGGGACGCTCCGGCGAGCTGATCGAGCTGGGGCTACCCGTGCGGGCGTTGCCGGACCTGGCCGCACGGGTGGAGGAGATGACCGAGGACGCCGTACTGCTGGAGCGGATGTCCGCCGACCTGCGCGCGAGCTGGCTGGCGACGGTGCCGACCCTGGTCGAGTCGTGTCGGCGGCTCGACGAGCTCGGACCCGGTCCGACGTTGGTCCACGGCGACTTCCATCCCTGGAACGTCGTGTTCGGCGCGGACGGCGCGCGCGTCTTCGACTGGACCGACGCCAGCGTGTCGCACCCGTTCATGGATCTCGCGACCTACGTCTTCAGGTCCCGCGACGTCTCCGTCCGGCAGCGCCTGGTCGATGCCTATCTCGCTTCCTGGGCGACGGAGATGTCGGCGGAGTCGCTCCGCGAGGCGGCAGCCCTCGGCGTGGTCGTCGGAACGCTGTACCAGGTGCAGACCTACCGCGCCCTGCTCCCGACGTTGCCGGGCAACGGAGCGGACGACGGCATGGCCGGGGCCGACGTGGATTGGATCAACCGCACCTTGACACGCCATCGGCTGGGGTTGGAGAGCCCGATCTGACCGTTCGACCGGCCGCCACGTCAGTCCTCGGCGAAGACCCGCTTGGTCTCGGTGATCCGCTCCGGACGCTTCACCATGAGGACGACGAGGTACACCACACCGATCACCATCCAGACCCCGGCTGCCGGCCCGGCGTACGACAACGGCTTCGGCAGTGGAGTGATGAAGCTGAACACCGGGATCCCCGCCCCGGCGCAGAACGCGGGGATGAACGCGAGGGCCCCCAGCACCGGGATCAGGCCGTGCAGCCACCAGCTGAACTCCGCCCGGCGGTACCGCCAGAAGTAGGCGAAGCAGGCGATGTTCAGCAGGATGTACATCGGCGCGAAGATGTCCACGAGGATCGTGGCCAGGATGACGAACCCCGTGTAGGGGTCGTACTGGTTGCCGAGCCAGAGCGCCAAGCCGAGGCTCACCACGAGCTGGGTGACCAGCGCGAGCATCGGTGAACCGCGGGTCAGGGCGCCGAACTGCGTGGGGAGCAGCCGGATCCGGCCCATCGAGAACATGGTGCGCGTGGACGAGTTGTTGGCGGCGTTCTGGTTCGCGATCACCGAGTTGATCAAGGCGACGAAGACGAGCACGAAGCCGACCGTGCCCCAGGCGTCACGAGCCAGCAGGTTCTGCCACGGGTTGCCGTCTCCGGCGGTGACGAAGCCGGTCATCTGAGCCGGTCCGAACGTGATGGAGCTGGCGTAGGTGTTGAGGATGTAGAAGAGGCCGATGCCGAGACAGGAGAAGATGATGGCCAGGTTGACGGTCCGCTGCGGCTCGTGGGCCTCTTCCGCGATCGGCGCCGCCTCCTCGAACCCGATGAACGCCAGGATCGTGTAGATCGAGCCCACGATCACTCCCGAGAAGCCGGAGTAGTCGGGGTTGTTGGCGTAGTGCGTCGTGAAGACCTGGAGCGTGTTGTCGCCCCCTGCCTGCACGATGAGCGTCAGGGACAGCGCGACGAAGATGAGGATCTCGAAGGCGCCCAGTGCGATGCCGGTCCCGGTGGAGGCCTTGATCCCGCGGTAGCCCAGCCAGAACACGAGCAGGCAGACGAGCACGGTCCAGACCCACCACAGGTCCGACGACCAGCCCCACTCCGAGTTCGTGGTGCCGGCGACGATGAACCCCATCTGGAGAGCCAGGAAGGGGCCGCCGACGAGGATCCCGAGCAGGAACCCCCACCCGACCAGGAACCCCACCGTGGGATGGAGGCCGTTGCTGACGTAGGTGTAGAAGGACCCGGCCGTCGGCATGTGCTTGGACAGCTGGCCGATCGACACCGCGGCCAGCAGCGACGCGACGAGTGCGAAGATCACCGACAGTGGTGCGGCACCGCCACTGAAGGCGATGCCCGCGGGAATCGACAGGGCGGTCGCGATCGCCGGTGCCATGAACGTGATGGACTGGAACAGCACTCCGCTGAACCCGACGGCGCCCCGCCGCAACCCTTCCGGTTGCTGTGAAGCCAGTTCGGTCATTTGCGCCCCTCCCGATGAGAAGTCGCCCCGTGTTTCGCCGCACGACTGTAGCCCCCGATCGTCCGGTACGTCGATGGCGAGCTGCGAGTCGTACCGGGCGACAATCACGTTGCTCGGCGGTCTCTCCGGCGCCTACCGTTCTGAGCCTGTGCTGTCAGGGCGTGTCCCGGTCACGCCCGTGCGCCAGCGGATCGGAGATGCTCCACGCCATGCCGTCTCAGCTCCTCGCACTCTCCTTCGACGCCCACGACCCCGTCGGTCTCGCGCGCTTCTGGTCCGGCCTGCTGGGCTGGGAGGTGGCGGACGACCCCCACGACGGCGTCACCCTCCTGCCGACCGACGGCACCGGCTTCCGGTTCCGGTTCGTTCCGACCCAGGAGCAGAAGGTCGACCCGAGCCAGATGCACTTCCACCTGACGAGCTCGTCCCTCGAGGACCAGCAGCAGACCGTGGCCACGTCGCTCGAGCTGGGCGCTCGGCACCTCGACGTCGGTCAAACACCGGAGGAAGGTCATGTGGTGCTCGCCGATCCCGAGGGCAACGAGTTCTGCGTCATCGAGCCGGGCAACAGCTTCCTCTCCGAGTGCGGGTTCTTCGGGGAGGTGACCTGCGACGGCTCGCAGGAGACGGGGCACTTCTGGAGCGCAGCGCTGGGCTGGCCCCTGGTCTGGGACCAGGACGAGGAGACGTCGATCCGGTCGCCGCTCGGCGGACCGAAGATCAGCTGGGGTGGGCCGCCGCTGATGCCGAGGACCGGGACGTGGCTGCACTTCGACCTCGCTCCACCTTCCGGCGGGGACCAGCAGGCCGAGGTCGACCGTCTCGTCTCCCTCGGCGCGACCCGCGTCGACATCGGCCAGGGCGACGTCAGCTGGGTCGTCCTGGCCGACCCCGACGGCCATGAGTTCTGCGTCTACCCCTGAGCGAGCGATCGGCTGAGGTGCCGGGGCGAGGTCAGGCCAGCCGGCGATCGAAGAACCGCACGGTGCGCCCCATCGCAGCGTTGAACGCCGGCCCGAAGGCGTGCCCGTCGTCGTACCAGTGCAGCTGGGCGTCCACGCCCGCCCTCGTGAGCGCGCGGTACGTCGCGCCGGCCCAGCGCGGCGGGCAGGTGTCGTCGATGCGCCCGTGCACCATCAGCACCGGCTCGGTGATCCGGTCGACGTACGGGCGCGACGAGTTCTCGCGCCAGAAGCCCGGGTTCTGCTCGGGTGTGCCCCAACGACGCGCCAGCTGGTCCCGCAGGCCGGCATCCTCAGGCTCCGGGCGGATGAACTGGCGGTAGTTCTCCGCCTCCAGTGACGAGACCGACGCCCAGGCGGCGGCCGCCTGCGCCAGGCCCGGCTCGGCGACGAGCGCCTTCAGGACCACCCCGCCGCCCATCGAGCGGCCGAACAGGGCCACCCGGTTGTCGTCGATCGGGACGTCCCTCGTGGCTCGCAGGGCCTTGACCGCGTTGATCACGTCGGCGCTGTAACCCAGCCGCATCCGGACCTGGAACAGGGGGTCGTCGTCCGACTCGGCGTGGTTGCGATAGTCCACGTGCAGGGCGACGTACCCGCGGGTGGCCAGATACCCGCGCTCGCGCGTCATCCCCTGGCCGCGCACGTAGACGGCCGGGTCGATGAAGCCATGTGCGAGAACCACGGCCGGGAAGGGGCCACGCCCGGTCGGCACGTTGAGAACCCCCGAGATCCGGTAGGACTCCTCGCCGCGTGGCGTGGTGCTGAGGCTCCGGTACGTGACGTCGTACGACGTGTAGGCCGGCGTCCGTTCCCGGACAGCACCCAGCCGCAGTCGGTCACCTCGGTGCCGCTGCTCGGCCAGGCCGAGCACCGACACCGGCCGAGCCGGCGGCTGGTTCGTCTCGGGTGTGGGCGTCCCGGGGTCGTCGACGGCACTGCCGGAGGAGGTCGGGCCGGGACGGGCGCTCGGCGAACCCACGGCCGACACCGAGGGCTCGTCACCGGATCGGGCACCCGACTGTTCGGCACTGCACCCGGCGAGAACGACGGCGCCGATCGTCAGCACCGTCAGGGTCAGGAGCCGGGCACGCATCGAGCGCTCCCGCTCAGCCTGCCCACACGGGCGCGACGTCTTTGCGGTAGCGACGACCGAAGACCGTGCCGATGATCACGACCACGGGACGGGGCACGTTCGCGGCGAGGGCGGACTTCTCCTCCGCTGTGGCGCCGTCCTGCATCCAGGCGAAGAAGACCCCCGCCTTCGCCGGTCCCGTTCGGCGGCTGAACTTCTTGCCCATCTCCTTCATCGCCGGGTCGCCCTCGTGCTGGGTCAGCGCCGTCTCGGTCTCCTGCTCCTCGTGGTCGAGGTGGGTGACAGTGGTGGTCTGGAGCCTCTCCATCGCGGCGGCAGCGACATCGGCGTCCGCGCGGCTCGCCGTACGCCGGAGGGTCGTCATCGCCTCCCCGGTGGCCGCCAGGTCGGCCGCCATCCTCTCGTGCTCGGCGTCGAACGCGGCGATCGTCGGCTCGCTGATGCCGATCGCCTTCATCGCCGGCCAGGCGATCTCGTGCTCCCCCTCGTGGTGCTCGGTGAGCTGGGCGTCGAAGTTGACCCACGCCCGGTGCAGCGCCGACGCGCGATCCCGGTCACCGTCGGTGAAAGCCGCGAGAGCGCGCCGGAAGCGGTCGAGGTCACGACGTACGGCGGCGTGGATCACCTTGTTCATGCTCATGTGTGTGGTCGAAGAGGCCATGCCGCCACGCTAGGCGGCGATGGGACGCGTGGAAAGGCGGAGGTCGCCCCGAGCCTCGGGCCCGCCGGTCGGACGTGGCCTCCGACACGGCCGGAGGCCGGGCGGATTTCAGTGCGGGGAGAGGCGTCAGATGGCACCATCCCTCCTGCGTCCCCGCGCTCACCCATTTTCCGGGTGTTCGACGGGGACGCGCCCGCCCACCAGCCCCACAGCAGGCGCCGCGATGCCGCGGAGCACGCACCCTCGAAACCGGAGACACCCCGTGAAGCGCGCTGCCGCACTCTCGACCCTGACCCTGCTCGCGGCCACCGCGCTCGGTACGACGACCGGCCCGGCAGGTCCGGCCCCCGCGCTGGCGGCCGACGGCCAGAGCATCACAGCCGCGACGGTCGCCGTGACGTGGCCGGTGGCCACCCGCGTCAACCCCCACGTGACGCCGTACGAGTTCACCGTCACCGACAACCCCACCGGCGCACACCTGTTCTACACGTGGGGCTGGCCGGACTTCGACGCGTGGCAGATCGACCCCGGCACGCCGGTCCCGGACTCCGGAGTGGCCACGGTCGACTTCGGCACCGCCGAGGGCGGCGGCGCGGTCCGGGTCTGGACCTGCCCCGACGTGTCGTGGTCGATCAACTGCACCGAGGCGGCACGCTCGCCACAGCTCGACGTCTGGTACGACGCGCGGGTCGACGAGGAGCAGGGCACGCCCGTGTGGCGTCGCTCGGGAGTCCAGCACGTCACCTACTGGTACGGCCCGAAGGCACCGCTGGGTGAGAACCACACCGGTAGCTGGGAGCTCCTCGACGCGGACAAGCAGCCGCTCGTCCCGGCCGTGACCGGCCCAGTGACCGACGAGGACCTGGCGTTCGACCCGGACACCGGCGACTCGACCCTCACCTTCACCATCCCCGACGGTCTGCCCAGCGGCACCTACTACCTCGACACGCACCTCAGCGTCGACAGCGTCGACTACGGGCACCTCGAGGGCAGCATGGGGAGCAGTCCGGGCGGTGCGATGGAGGTCATGGTCGACAACGACGCACCGACAGTGACGGTCCGCAAGACCCCGCCGGTCCTGTACCCGGTCGGCGACGACTACGTCGACTTCTTCACGGTCTACGCGAAGGCCAGCGAGTGGTCGACGGCGACGCTGGAGGTCACCGACGCCCGGGGTGACCGGGTCTTCCGGTCTCTCCCGAGCCAGCTCAGCGACCAGGACTTCAACTGGAACGACGCACCGTCGTGGAACGGCCGTAAGGACGGCAGGATCGTCCCGGAGGGCCGCTACCGGGCGACGCTGACCGTCGTCGACCCGGCCGGCAACGCCACCACCTGGTCGACCCCGTTCAGGGTCTCCCACCAGCACCTGCAGTGGACGCTGTTCAAGAGGACGGTCACCGCCGCGGACAGCATCTACGGCAAGCCGTACGTCGGCAGGTGCGCGACTCTCGCCAGGCCTGCGCAGGGCGGGCCGCGCGGGTCGCTCGGGTTCTACTCCGCGACCAAGTGCCACGGCACCCTGGCATCCGCGGGGGTGGCGACCAACCACGGCATGTACATCCCCAAGGCCTACAAGAACCACTGGGACTATGCGCAGGTGATCCTCAACGGCGGGCCGGCGACGTCGGCGAAGGGGAACTACATCAACCTGGCCTACCTGCGTCCGAACTCCCGGAAGCTGTGGAACGGGAAGTTCTTCACCAAGGGCGACGGAGCCCACAAGGGCCTGCGTTACCCGATCGGTGCGTCCGGCGTCTTCGACAGGTCCACCGCCGAGCCCTACATCGTGTGGACCAACGGAGCGACGGCCGGCAGCCGCTACAACGTCCGGAGCTACACCGTCCTGGTGCGCTACCAGGCACTGCGGTAGGGGCGACGAGCCGGGTCAGGAGACCGCCGCCTTCACCAGGGCGACGACCGCCTTCTCGACCTTGGGGCTCCACTTCATCAGCGCGTACGCCGCCGGCCACATGTCACCGTCGTCGAGGTTCGCCGTGTCCTGGAAGCCGAGCGTGGAGTACCGATAGCTGAACTTGCCCGAGTCCTGGAAGAAGACGACCACCTTGCCGTCCTCGTTGGCATAGGCGGGCATTCCGTACCAGGTCTTGGGCGACAGCTCCGGGGCCGCCGAGGTCACCGCCACGTGCACCCGCTCCGCGAGCGCACGGTCCTCCGGCGCCATCTTCTCGATCGCGTCCAGAGTCGCTTGGAGGCCGTCGGCCTTCTTCGCGCCCTTCTTGCCCTCGGCGCGCAGCTCGGCGGCCCGCTCCTTCATCGCGGCGCGCTCCTCGGCGCTGAAGCCGTCGGACTCGGTCTTGGCATTCTTCGTCGGCATTCTCGGCCATCCTTCCAACGGGTCTGGGGCACTGCTTCTCGTGGCTTTCCGACTGAAAGGCTAGAGCCGGCGGGCGACGGGGCGCTTCTCCGTTCCTGATCGATCGGATCCGTTCAGCCGACGGGGATGCTGGACAACGGGCAGCCCCGGTAGGTCGTCAGGGTTCCAAGCGCCAGCGGGTGGCGCCGCCGGGTTCGGCGCCACCGACGCCGCGGTGCCCTCCAGCACCAGGTCCATCCCGGGCAGCGAGACCGCGACCGTGCACGCCGGGTGGGCCTCGAGGTTGCGTGCCTTGCGGGTGCCCGGCCCGGCGACGACGTACACGTCGCCGTCGTTCCAGGTCTCGACGGTTCGCGTCTGCTCATCTGCTCACTCGAGGGAGAACGGTGGATAGCGATCGGTGACGAGGAGGAAGGCGTAGGCCTCGACCCGGAGCCACCAGCGACCCACACCGACCACGTACTCGAAGAGGCCCCGCGGATAGCGTCCGGTGATCAGGATCGCGAACCAGGCGATGACGACCGCGAAGAAGGCTCCCGCCGTCAAGAAGATGAGGACGAAGAAGTGCGGGATCGCGAGGAACCACTTCACCAAGGGCAGCCAGCGGTTCAGGTCGCGTTGGGCGTCGGGGTAGTCGAGGTCGAGGTGGACGCTCTGCTCCTCGACCGTCGAGGGGTACTGGTCGGTGAGCAGCGCGAGGTAGGCACCGACCCGGGTCCCGAACCGAGCGAGCTCCCGGGCGAAGTCGAACCACCAGCGCGGGTAGCGCTGCCGGAACAGGATCATCAGCAGCGTCGCCGTGAACAGGCCGGCGGCGACCCCGCCGCTCGTCGTACTCACCGTCTGGGCACCCTCGTGGTAGACCGTCCGCGTCACGCCGGCGGTGAGCACCCCGTAGACGATCGCGATCGGGATGACCAGCACGAGGCGGAACAGGACGGTCACGCGGTTGCGCTCGAAGGGGTAGTCGACCCCGAGCCGTGCCGGGTAGACGGGCGGTGCCGTGGGAGTGCTCATGAACCTCTCCAAGCTCAGCGAACCGGGGGCCCGAGAACGGACCCTTCCACTCCATGCTGTCGACGCCCAGGGGACGGCGCAACCGCGAGCCGTCCCAGCGTCGGCCATCTATCGGCAGCAGGGTCGGTCGTGTAGAACTCGAGGGTGACTGCCCGAAGCTGGCCGCGCTGGTCCGAGCTGCAGCCACTCCTCCGTCCGACCGGGCTCCAGCTCCACCGCACCGAACGCCGGCTGGCTCGGGCCGCATCCGTCGCCGACCTGCGGCTGCTGGCCCGGCGACGGGCGCCTCGGGCGGTCTTCGACTACACCGACGGCGCCGCCGGCGCGGAGGTCGGCCTGCGCCGCTCCAGGCAGGCTTTCGGCCGGGTGGAGTTCCAGCCACGGGTGCTTCGCGACGTCTCACGCGTGGACACCTCCACGACGATCCTCGGGCGGCCGTCGGCCATGCCCCTGGTCTTCGCGCCTACCGGCTTCACCCGCATGATGCACACCGAAGGAGAGCCGGCGGTCGCCCGCGTCGCGGCACGCGTCGGGATCCCGTACGCGCTGTCGACGATGGGCACGACCTCGATCGAGGAGCTGCCGGCGGCGGCCCCAGGCGGACGGCTGTGGTTCCAGCTGTATCTCTGGCGTGACCGGGAGGCCAGCCGGGACTTCATCGAGCGGGCCCGCGAAGCGGGCTACGAGGCCTTGGTGCTCACGGTCGACACGCCCGTTCCAGGCGCCCGGCTGCGCGACGTACGCAACGGCCTGACGATCCCGCCCTCCCTGTCGATGCGGACGTTCGCCGAGGGGGCACTGCACCCCGCCTGGTGGTTCGACCTGCTGACCACCGACGCCCTGGAGTTCGCCTCGCTCAACCGTTTCGAGGGCACCGTCGCCGAGCTGGCTGGGCGGATGTTCGACCCGTCGGCGACGATGTCCGACCTGGCGTGGTTGCGCTCGGTGTGGCCCGGGTCGCTGGTGGTCAAGGGGGTCCAGCACGTCGCCGACGCGCGTGCGGTGGTCGACGCGGGCGCCGACGCCGTCGTCGTGTCCAACCACGGTGGCCGCCAGCTCGACCGGTCGCCCACCCCGCTGGAGTCGCTGGCCGGGGTGGTCGACGCGGTGGGCGACCGAGCCGAGGTGTACGTCGACGGCGGGATCCTCTCCGGCAGCGACCTCGTCGCCGCAGTCGCTCTCGGTGCACGTGCGGGACTGGTCGGCCGTGCCTACCTGTACGGCCTCATGGCAGGGGGCGAGCGGGGCGTGCAACGGGCGGCCGACATCCTGCACGCCGAGGTCACCACCACCCTGGCCCTGCTGGGCGTGACCAGGGTCGAGGACCTGTGTCGCGACCATGTACGCCTGCGTGGGGCCTGAGGTAGTTTCCATCGGATGGACGTCATCGAGTACACGCCGACTCGCGACCAGTACGTCTACACGTTCGGAGGCGCCGCCCCGGCCATGCGCATCAAGCCGGGCGCCGCGCTGCGGCTCTGGTCCGACGACGCGTTCTGTGGCGTGCTGCGCAGCGTCGACGACCTGTCGAGCGAGAAGGTCGACCTGAGGTTCGTCAACCCGCAGACCGGCCCGTTCTACGTCGAGGGCGCCGAGCCGGGCGACACCCTGGTGCTGCACCTCGTCTCGTTGGAGCCGGCGCGCGACTGGGGCGCCTCGGCCGCGATCCCGTTCTTCGGCGGCATGACCAGCACCGACCGGGTCGTCACCCTCCAGGACCCGCTCCCCGACACCACCTGGATCTACGAGCTCGACCGTGACCGCAACACGGTCGGCTTCGCAGCACGGCACAGCGACCATCGCATCGAGCTCCCGGTCGAGCCGATGCTCGGCACCGTCGGCGTCGCTCCAGCCGGAGGTGAGGTGCGCTCGTCGTTGGTGCCCGACCGCTTCGGCGGCAACATGGACACTCCCCAGATGCGCGCCGGGTCGACGGTCTTCCTCGGGGTCAACGTCGAAGGCGCGATGTTCTCGATCGGGGACGGTCACTACCGCCAGGGCGAGGGCGAGGCGTGCGGTACGGCGGTCGAGGGCGCCATGACCACCACCCTCATCGTGGAGCTGGTCAAGGGCCACGCCCCCGGCTGGCCCCGGATCGAGGACGACGCGCACTGGATGACCGTGGGCTCGAGCCGCCCGATGGAGGACTCCTGGCGGATCGCGAACGCCGAGCTCGTCCTCTGGGTGGCCGAGCTCTACGGCCTGCACGCGATGGACGCCTACCAGCTCTGCTCCCAGATCGCGAAGGTGCCCGTGGCCAACGTCGTCGACGCGAACTACAGCGTGGTGGTCAAGGCGCCCAAGGCTCTCCTTCCTCCCGTCGCGGCGTTCGAGGGCATCCACGCCGACCTCGTCGGCCGGGCCCGGTCGCTCGGCACCCCCTGAAGACCTCACCGCCTCTGCGTCGAACCCGGAAGGTCACCGCCATGGATCTGCAGCTCACCGGCACCCGCGTCCTCGTCACCGGCGGCACCCGTGGCATCGGCCGGGCGATCGTCGAGGCCTTCCTCGACGAGGGCGCCACGGTCGGCTTCTGCGCACGCGACCCCGACGAGGTCGCCGCCACCCAGCAAGCCCTGCAGGATCGCGGCCAGGTCGCCGGCAGTGTCCTCGACGTGGGCGACGCCGACGCCCTTGCCGCCTGGGTGGAGGAGTCCGCCGCCGCGTTCGGCGGACTCGACGTGGTGGTCGCCAACGTCAGCGCGCTCGCCATCCCCGACACCGAGGAGAACTGGCAGGCCAGCCTGAACGTCGACCTCATGCACACGGTCCGCCTCGTGCGCGCGGCGATGCCACACCTCGAGCGCAGCGAGGCCGCCTCGATCATCGCCGTCTCCAGCGTCTCCGGACGCGAGTCGGACTTCGCCTCGGGGCCGTACGGGACCGCCAAGACCGCCATCGTCGGCTACATCAACGGACTCGCCCTCCAGCTGGCCGAGCAGGGGATCCGCGCGAACACCGTCTCGCCCGGCAACACCTACTTCGAGGGAGGTGTCTGGGCCGGCATCGAGACCGGCAACCCCGAGCTGTACGAGACCGCGGTCGGACTCAACCCGACCGGCCACATGGGAACGCCGGAGGAGATCGCCGGACCAGTGGTGTTCCTGGCCAGCGCCCAGGCCCGACGCATCAGCGGCACCAACCTGGTGGTCGACGGAGCCCTGACGCGCGGCATCCAGCTCTAGAGCCGGGGTTGTGCCAACCTGAAGCCCGCGACGGGCGTGTCACCCGAAGACTTCGCACCTGGACTCCCGGGAGGGCGCATGAGGATCGGGTACCGACTGGTGACCGCGACGGGCGTGGCGGCAGCGGTTGCCGTCGCCCTGACAGCGGGCACGGCCGGGGGGACCCAGGCCGACGTCGCGCCGCCGACGCCGGCGTGGACCGGGTTCGCCGCCAACGCCCAGCACACCGGCGTGGCCCCCGCCTCCCCGCAGCCCCTGACCAGCGTCCACTGGCACGCACGAGTGGATCGCCATCCGGAGACCTTCCCCCCGTTCGGCCCGTTCGCCCACTACGGCTCTCCCATGATCACCAGCACCAACACGGTCGTCGTGCCGACCCGGATCGGCAGGCGCAGGGGCTTCGAGCTCGACGCCTACGCCGGCGCCGACGGCACCAGGAAGTGGCGGGTGCCCACCGACTACACGTTGCCCAGCAGCGCCAGCCGCGCCTTCCCGCCTCCGTTGCCCGCCACGCTCCTCGACGACCGGCACGTGGCCGTGGCCGCCGCAGGCGGGACTCTGATGATCCGCTCGCGCGTGGACGACGCAACGGGCCGGCTCCGGCGCGTCGCCTTCTACGGCATCCACCACTGGCGGGCGCACCGCGCCGCCTATCGCAAGGCCGTGGCGATCAGCACGCCGCTGACGACCGGCCCCGACGGCTCTGTCTACTTCGGGTTCTCCGCGACCGAGAACGCGCCCGGCCACCTGCTCAGCGGTGTCGCGCGGATCTCTCCCTCGGGACACGGCAGCTGGGTGCCCGCCCAGGATCTCGCCGGGACGGCGGGCGACGAGCTGGTGGCATTCAACTGCGCCCCGGCACTCTCACCCGACGGCAGCACCGGCTACGTCGCGGTCACCGACGGCGCCCATTCCTTCATCGTGGGGTTCGACGCCGCCACCCTGAAGCCTCTGTACCGGCACCGGCTGCGCGACCCGCAGACGCACCAGCCGGCTGCCCTGTTCGCCGAGTCGTCCGCGACACCGACCATCGGCCCCGACGGTGACGTGTTCTACGGCGTCCTGGGCAACCCGCTCCAGCGGCACGACGACCGCGGCTGGCTGCTCCACTTCAACAGTCACCTGACCAAGATCAAGAAACCCGGGTCCTTCGGCTGGGACCAGACCGTCTCGGTGGTCCCGTCATCGTCCGTGCCGAGCTACACCGGCACCTCGTCGTACCTGCTGGTCAGCAAGTACAACAACTACCTCCTGGGACCCCACGGCGACGGTCGCATGGAGCTCGCCCTCCTCGACCCACACGCGGCGCAACGCGACCGGTTCTCCCGCGTCCAGGTGATGCGGGAGGTACGGACCGTGCTGTCGCCCCTGCACCCACCACGCACCCCGAAGGGCACGCGCTACGAGTGGTGCATCAACGCCGTGGCCGTCGATCCCGCCACCGGTACGGCCATCGCCAACAACGAGGACGGACACCTCTACCGCTGGGACCTCGACACCGGCGAGCTCACCGAGCAGATCCGGCTCAACAAGGCTCGTGGACAGGCCTACACCTCGACGGTGATCGGCCCCGACGGCACGTCGTACGCGATCGAGAACGCCATCCTGTACGCCGTGGGCTCCTGATCCGTCGCTGTTAGTTTCGACCAGGTCGTCCACCGATCAGGAGGGTCTGTGTCCTACTCGTTCCTGTCCCACCTCGAGTGCTCCCGCACCGGCGACGTCCACGACGCCGACCGGGTGCAGGGCGTGAGCAAGGTCGGGGCGCCCCTGCTGGCGCGCTACGACCTCGAGCAGGTGCGAGCCCGCGTGACGACGGCGGAGATCGCCGCGCGACCGCCCGACCTGTGGCGCTACCACGAGGTGCTCCCGGTGCGAGACGCCGCACACGTCACCACGCTGGGGGAGGGGATGACGCCGTTGCTCCCGCTGCCGACGTACGGCGCGGCCGTCGGCGTACCCGGTCTGATGATGAAGGACGAGGGGCTGATCCCCACCGGGACCTTCAAGGCCCGCGGCGCCGCGGTCGGCGTCTCGCGGGCCCGCGAGCTCGGCGTGCAGGCAGTGGCGATGCCGACGAACGGGAACGCGGGCGCCGCGTGGTCGGTGTACGCCGCGCGCGCCGGGCTCGGCAGCCTGATCGTGATGCCGGTCGACGCCCCCGAGATCACCCGGCGCGAGTGCGTCGTAGCGGGGGCGGAGCTGTATCTGGTCGACGGGCTGATCAACCACGCCGGCGCGTTGGTCAAGGCCGCCGTCGAGGAGCGGGACGGGTACCAGGAGGTCTCCACGCTCAAGGAGCCCTACCGCATCGAGGGCAAGAAGACGATGGGCTACGAGATCGTCGAGCAGCTCGGCTGGCAGGTCCCCGACGTGATCCTCTACCCGGCCGGAGGCGGGGTCGGCCTGATCGGGATCCACAAGGCCATGCTGGAGCTGCAGGAGCTCGGCTGGATCGGCGACCGGCTGCCACGGCTGGTCGCCGTACAGGCGACGGGCTGCCCGCCGATCGTGGAGGCGTACGACGCCGGGCTCGACGAGAGCACGCTGGTCGAAGGCACGCACACGATCGCCTTCGGCATCAACGTGCCCAAGGCACTCGGCGACTTCCTGGTGCTCCGCGGGGTGCGCGATTCGGGTGGTACGGCGATCGCGGTCAGCGACGACGCGATCCTCGCCGAGCTGCATGGCCTGGCCGCGGCCGAGGGAGTGTGGATCTGCCCCGAGGGCGCGGCGTGCATGGCGGCGGTGCGGGAGCTCCGTGAGAGTGGCTGGATCGGCGAGCACGAGCGGGTCGTGGTGCTCAACACCGGGACCGGGCTGAAGTACCCCGAGACGGTGGGCGTCGACGTACCGGTGCTGCCGCGCGACGGCCAGGTGCCGACGCCGGCCAGGCCGGGGTCAGTCGAGCCGCGCGGATCGGCCGCCGGGCTCAGAGGCGCTTGACGAACTCCGCCGAGACCTCGATCGGCTCGAACCCCATCCGCTCGTTGATGGAGACCATGTAGTCGTTGGTCTCGCCGTTCTGCGTCACCACCAGCGTCAGGTCGCTGCGCGCCGCCTGGACGGCGCGCAGGTTGACCGCCTTCGTGGCCAGGCCGAGCCGGTGTCCGCGGTGCTCGCGGTGCACGAACGTGCCCCACTGGTAGACCGTGGTGTTCTCACCCAGCGCCAGGGCGAGTGTGGAGTGGGCGACCACCTGCCGGTCCGGCGTGAGTGCGACCGTCTCGTAGCGGGCGCGGCCCTGGGCGGCTGTGGACGCGACCATCTCGGCGTACCGCTGGGGGCTGACGTCCTCCTCGTCGAAGTCGACGATGCCGGTCGGTGCGTCGACCGCGAGCTGGCCGAGCAGCACGCAGAGCGACTCCACGAGGTCATCGGGCACCGCTCCGACGAAGGTCTCGATCCGGTAGGCCCGGTGGTGGGGTGCGGCCTCGTCGATCCACCCCTGGATCCGCTGGTCGGGGACCGGGAGCGGCAGGTGGCGGACCACCTCGAAGTCGGAGAGCTCGTAGCCGCAGGCCTCCGCGAAACGGCGGTGGGCGTGCCGCTCGCGGTCGTCGAAGGGCAGGATCGACTCGCCCATCATCAGCGACCGGTCGTCGTCCTTGGCGATCTGCTCGAGCCGCTCCACCAGGGCCCGACCGACGCCGCGGCGTCGCTCGGGAACGTCGACGTCCAGACGGAACGCGACCTTCTCGAGGTTGTCGAGGAGGAACGACCACATCACGGCGTTGCCGACCATCCGGTCGCCGTCGTACGCCGCCAACAGGTCCTGCCGCTCGCCGCTGTCGGGCGAACGGAACGCACCCAGGAACTCGTGGAACTCCCAGAAGGGAGTGTCCGGCCGTCCTAGGAGCTCGGCCCGGCGGGTGAGGTCGTAGAAGTCGCGCATCACCCTGTCGTCGGCCAGGGCCGCCTCGTCCAGCGTGCGGATCTCCACGACGTACGAGGCTACGGCGGGCCCAGGAAGGTCCGACACCGGTTTTCCGGCGCATGCCGGCTCACCGCGCCCGCCAGAGGTGGTCTCTCGTCGGGTCAGCCGCGGGTCAGCCGCGGGCCATCGCGTCGACGCAGACCGTGATCGCCAGGATCAGAGGCACGTCCTGGCCTTCGGCCAGCTGGACGCCGTAGGAGTCGCGGACGCGGAACCACTTCTTCGACACCGTGGCGACGGTGTCGCCGTCGCGCTCGATCTCGTACTCGTGGTCGACGATGTTGCCGTGCGCCTTGAGGTCGTCGTCGCCCTCGACCTCGATGATGTAGTGGTCGCGGATGCCGATCAGGCGCTTGCGCACCGTGGCCTTGACGTCGCCGCGCTCGATGGTCATCTTGTCGCGGACACTGAGCTTCTTCTCCTGGATCTTCGAGACCTCGTTGCCGTTGGCGTCCTCGAGGATGAACGTCTCTCGCGCCCGAGCGGCCTTGCCGTTGACCTTGAAGACCTTGTCGCCGTCGTCGTCCTCGATCCAGTAGTCGTCGCCGATCGCCAGGAGCTTCTCGCGCATCATGAACTTCGGTCCGTCGGGTCCACGCCTCAGCAGCCCCATCGTCGGTCCCCTCTCCTGTGCCTCCGACAGCCGCCACGTGTCCGCGGCCGCGCCTTCGAGCCTAGTGGGCCGCCTGGGTCGTTGGCCCGGGTCGAAGGTCCTCGTCCCGTACGCGGTACCGACCTTCACCAGCGGTCGGCCCGGGTCTACTGTCGATCGCCAAGGGTGTCGCGACTCCTCCGTCACCCTCGACGAACCGGGAGGGACCCATGTCAGAAGATCAGAACAACGAGCCAGAGGTAGCCGTCGCTGGAGCGGCTGTGAGCGACGGTGCCTACACGCTCTTCGTCGCGGACTTCTCCGACACCGACACGGCGTGGCAGGCCTACGAGGCCCTGAAGTCGGTCGAGGACGGCCGCACCGTCGAGATCGAGGGTGTCCTCGTGGTCAAGCGGGACGCGGACGGCAAGCTCGAGGTCCAGAAGGCGACGGACCACAGCACCAAGCACGGTTTCAGGTGGGGCCTCGTCGGCGGCGTCGCGCTCGGCGTGCTGTTCCCGCCGTCGATCCTCGGCAGCGCCGCGGTGCTGGGCGCGACCGGCGCCGCCGCCGGCAAGGTCCGGCAGCGCCACCACCAGCGCGAGCTCGAGGAGGAGCTCCAGGACTCGATCGCCCCCGGCCACTCCGGGATCCTGGCGCTGGTGTCCGATCCCGGCGTGGTGGAGATCCGCAAGGCGCTCGACCGGGCCGACGCGATCGTGGAGAAGGCTGTCGACAAGGTCGCGGCCGAGGACATGAAGGCCGCCGCCAAGGAGGCCGAAGCGGAGGCAGAGGCCGAAGAGAAGTAGCCTCTCGAGTCGTCGATCGCCGGAGCCGGCCGCCCGCATCGGGTGGCCGGCTCCCGCCGTCGAGGCCGGGCGGAGTCACTGGGCGGAGTCAGAGGTCGAGCACGAGGTCGGCGGTCGGCTGCGCCGAGCAGATGAGCACCTCGTCCGCGCCGGGAGGCTCGAGCGGGGGAGTCTCGTACGACGCCTCCCCTGACAGCACCGCGGTCACGCAGGTGTGGCACACGCCGGTCCGGCACGACCACTGAGTCGGTACGTCGCAGGCCTCGGCCAGCTCGAGCACCGACGCGTACCCGTCGGACCATGCGGTGGACAGGCCGGAGCGGGCGAAGGTCACGGCCGGCCCGGTGCCGGGCGGACCCGGTGGTTGGTGGGGTGGTGGGGCGTCCGAGCCGACGACACCGGGGTTGATCGGTGACCGGGAGCCGAAGCGCTCGGTGTGGATGCGGGCCGGGTCGACGCCGGTGCCGGTCAGCGCAGCGGCGACGTCGTCCATGAACCGCTCCGGGCCGCAGACGTAGGCGTTCGCGTCGGACGGCAGACCGAGCCCGGCGATCACCTCCGCGGTGAGGCGCCCCGCCCGGATGCCGGAGTCGGGTGCGAGCGGCGCGGCCGGGGTCGTGTAGTAGACGAGCGAGTGCGACGACGGGAGCCGGCCCAGCAGGACGGTGACCTCGGACGAGAAGGCGTGACTGGCTGCGTCGTGCGTCGTGTGCAGCCACCACACGTCTCGTGTGCTGCGCTCGCTCGCGAGCCGGTGCAGCATGGCCAGCACCGGCGTCAGTCCGATCCCCGCGGAGATGAGCAGCACCGGGTCCGCGCCGTCGTCGAGGACGAAGCCACCCCGAGGGGCGGCGACCTCGACCCGGTCGCCGCGCTGCAGATGGGCGTGCAGGTAGGAGCTGACCACTCCGTGCGACTCACGCTTCACGCTGATCCGGTAGCCGCCGTCGGGGTCGTCGGACAAGGAGTAGGTGCGCACCGGAACCGGATCGCCGGCTCCGGGCACGCGCACGGTGAGGAACTGGCCCGGTCGGTACGCCGGCAGGGCGCCGTCCGCGGTGAACCGGAACGAGGTCACGGAGGGGCTCTCGGCGACGACCTCGGCGACGGTCAGGGTGCGGAAGCCCGGCCAGGCGGGCGGCGGGGCGGCGGCGACCCCGGCGGGCGAGTCGGCTCCCGGCCCGCCTTCCAGCATGCTCCGGAACGACTCCCGCCAGCCGGGACTCAACGCGGGGACGTCGATGGCCGCCTCGAGCCGCGCCGGGTCGTGGCCGGGCAGGTAGAGCAGAGCATCCACGTCGGCCACCGTCAGCGCGTGTGGTCCGCGTCGGGTGCGCACGATCTCGTCGCCGGCGCTGACGCGGCCTTCGGTGATCACCCGGAGGTAGAACCCGGGGCGGTGATGGGCCACCAGCAGCGAGGGGAGCCGGGGCTCCTCCATCCGCATCCCCACCCGGTAGCAGGTGACGCGCGGCTGGGTGACCTCGAACTCGGCGTCGCCGATCCGGTAGCGGTCGCCGATGCAGACCTCGTCGTCACCGAGCCCCTCGATCGTGAAGTTCTCACCGAAGGCGCCGTGCTCGAGGTCGTCGCGTCCGAGGAACTCCTCCCAGTGCCGGTAGGACTCGATCTGGTAGACCATCACGGCGCGTTGCTCCCCGCCGTGCCCGGCGAGATCGCCCTGGCCGTCGCCGTCGATGTTGAGGCGCCGGACCATCCGCGGCCCGGTGACCGGGCTCTTCCACACGCCGGTGTGGACGGTCCGGCCGCGCCACGAGACGTCCTTCGGGAGGCCGACGTTCACCGAGACCAGGGTCGCCATGGCTCCAGATTCCCAGATCCTGGCGACCCCCGCAGGGCGCGGCCACCTGCCGTCAGGCGGTAGGCGTGGGCTCGGTGTGCTGGACCGCAACTCCGACCTGGTCGTCGGACGGCATCAGGATCCACAGAATCGGGTAGACGAGGAACTGGCTGCCCGGGAGGACCAGGAGCACCAGCACGAACAGGAGCCGGGCGGTCCAGGGAGAGAGGCCGAAACGGCGGCCGAGACCTGCGAACACACCGCCGAGGACCCGCTGGTCGCTCGATCGGACCAGTCCGTGGCGGGCGAAGCTCTGGCGGATGTCGTTCATGGTCGGTGCACGTCCTTCGGGTGGTGTGCCAGGGCGTCTCCCTGACTGCTTCCACTGTGCGTCACCGGGCCGTCCCGTCACATCAGGTACCGCCCTGACTCACCCCCGTCCCGTCGGTGATCGGGTCTCAGGGTGGTACGTCGCCCCGCGTCCCGCTTACTCGGTTCGGCGGCGGTCGAGAAGCGGTTAGCCTGCCGGAATGACCGATGCCCTCAGCCTGACGCAGGACGAGGCCCGGGAGCGTGCCGCGCTCCTCGAGGTCCGCCGCTACGACCTCGACCTGGACCTGACCGGCCTGGCGGCCGGTGACACTCTCCGCGCCACGTCGACGGTCGCCTTCTCGGCCACGACGGTGGGGGCAGCGACGTTCATCGACTGCCTCGGCGAGGTCGAGGAGGCCGTCCTGAACGGCCGCCCGTTGCCGACCGGGCCGCTGCCGCAGGGCCGGCTCGAGCTGCCCGACCTGCAGGCCGACAACCTCCTGGTCGTGCGCTCGGTGCAGAGCCGGACGGAGGCAGGGCAGGGCGTGCATCGCGCGGTCGACACGAGCGACGGCGAGGTGTACGTGTGGACGAGCTTCGAGCCCGACGACGCGCGCGTGGTCTTCGCCTGCTTCGACCAGCCCGACCTCAAGGCCGTGTTCGGGATCACCGTCCACGTGCCGGAGCGGTGGCTCGTCACGAGCAACACCGGCGACGCCGAGGTCACCACGAACGACGGCGTGAGCACGTGGACGTACGCCGACACCCCGCCGCTGTCGACGTACGTCCCGGTGGTCAACGCCGGTCCCTTCGTCGAGCTCCGCAGCCGCCGCGCGGGCTTCGACCTCGGGCTCTACGCCCGCCGCTCCATCGCGCCGATGCTCGAGCGTGACGCCGAGGAGCTCTTCGACATCACCGCCAAGGGGCTGACCTTCTTCGGCGAGCAGTTCGCGATGCCGTTCCCGCAGCCGCGCTACGACCAGGTGTTCGCCCCGGAGATGGGCGGGGCCATGGAGAACTACGGCTGCGTCACCTGGAGCGACACCTTCATCTTCCGCAACCCACCGTCGTACGCCGAACGCGAGCTGCGGGCCCTGGTGCTGCTGCACGAGATGGCGCACATGTGGTTCGGCGACATGGTGACCATGCGCTGGTGGGACGACCTGTGGCTCAACGAGTCGTTCGCGGAGTGGGCGTGCGGGTGGGCGGCCGTCGGCTGCACCGAGTTCACCGACATGTGGGCGGGGATGCTCGCCGGCGAGAAGCAGGACGCCTACGCCGCCGATGCCGAGCCCACGACGACGCACCCGATCCGCCAGGAGCTCGTCGACGTCGCGACCGCGCAGGCCAGCTTCGACGACATCACCTACCCCAAGGGCGCGGCGGTGCTCAAGCAGCTCGTCGCCTACGTCGGCGAGGAGGCCTTCGTGGCCGCCCTGCGCAGCTACTTCCGCCGGTACGCCTGGGGGAACACCACGCTCGACGACCTGGTCGAGGAGGTCGCCGCGGCCAGCGGTCGCGACCTGACCGGCTGGGTGGAGGGCTGGCTGGAGACCTCGGGGACGGACCGTCTCACCGTCGAGCTCGAGGACGGCGGCCTCACCCTGGTCGCGACTCCTCCCGAGGGTCGCGGACCCTTGCCGCACAGCCTGCGGGTGGGTGCGTACGCCGACTCCGGGGACGCGTTCACCTTGGTCGAGAGCATCCCGGTGGAGGTGTCCGGGGAGCGCACGCGGATCGAGACCGGCGTCGAGGCCGACCTGTGGCTCGTCAACGACGACGACCTGACCTTCGCCGTCGTACGCCCCGACCCCGCGTCGCTGCGCCTGTTGCTGACCCGCGGCGGCCACCTGCCGACCGCCGTGGGGCGCACGCTCGCGCTGACGACGGCGTGGCGGCTGTTGTACGACGGCGAGCTCACCCCCCAGGAGTTCGTCGACTGCGGCGTGCACGTGCTGCGTCACGAGACCGCCGACTCCGTCATCGAGCCGCTGGTCTTCCGTCTCGTCGAAGCGGCAGACCTCTGGGCTCCTCTCTCCGTGCGGGAAGGCCTGCTGTCGCAGGTGGCCGATCTCTGCGCGTCTCTGGCCGAGGACCCGGACCGTCGCGTGGCCGCCCTGCGGGGACTGGCGAACAGTGCGACCACCGCGGCTCAGCTCGACCTGCTCGCCGCCGAGGCGACCGACGCCGACCTGCGCTGGCGTCGGCTCACCAGGCTCGCGGAGCTGGACCGACTGGACGACTCCGAGATCGACGAGATGCTGGCCGAGGATCCCAACCCGGACGCCTGGATGAGTGCCCTTCAGGCTCGCACCGCGCGTCCGTCCGCGGAGGCCAAGGCGGAGGCCTGGCAGGTGGTGGTGGAGGACCGCAAGATCCCGCCCGGTGTCATCCGTCGGATGGGTCGGTCCTTCTGGCGACCCGGCCAGGAGGACCTGGTGACGCCGTACGCCGAGAAGTTCCTGGACTCCCTCGGTCCGATCGGCGATTCCGGCATGGTGTGGGCGTTGAGCATGACGTTCTCGTTCTACCCGATGGTGGGGGGTGCGGAGGGCTTCCTCGACCGCCTGGACGCCGCAGCCGGCGCCGACGGTGTGAGTCCGGTCGTGCGGCAGACCGTGCGTGACCTCAGCGGCCGCCGTCGGCGCTGGGAGGCCGCACGGCACGCCGAGGGGGAGTAGGCGGGTTCACCCGCAGTGGGTGAGGTCGTCCCGGTCGGCCGTCCGCACAATGACGGGACGACGGGCTCACCCACGTGGGCCGAGGAAGGATCCACCGATGGGTTGCCTGCTCGCGCTGCTCGCCGGGTTCGCACCCCGGGTCGTCCTGGTGCTGGTCTGGATCTTCTCGAACCTGGTCGACCGCGCCTTCTCCGGCTTCCTCATCCCGCTGCTCGGGTTGATCGTCTTCCCCTACGCGACCCTGTTCTACGTCCTGGCCTACAACCCGATCACCGACGGGCTCAGTGGCTGGGGCTGGTTCTTCGTGGTCATGGGCTTCATCTTCGACATCGGCCACTGGGCCGGGGGCGGTGTCACCGGTCGCCAGCGCCGCGCCGGCGCCTACTAGCCCGGGGTCGGTCGGCCCGAGACCGTGCGGACCTAGTCTCTGGCGGTGAAGGAATGGTGCTCGTGGAGAACGGTCCACTGGCCGTCGACCTTGCGCAGCCCCACGGTCAGTCGTAGGCGTCGCTCCGGGATGGCGTCGAGCTCCTCGGGCGTCCCGCAGCGGAGCAAGCCGTAGGCGAAGGCCACGTCCGCGCCGGCGACGACGTCCAACGACAGGAGGTCGAAACTGGCCTCCTCCTGCCACCGGAAGAACCCCGGCCAGGTCTCCCGGTACGCCGCCAGTCCCCGCACCCCGTCCTCGGGCGGAGGGACGTCGTAGATCACGATCTCCGCGTCGTGATGCGCGAGGACCGTCTCCAGGTCGCCGTCGTGAGCGGCGGTGGCCCACCGCTCGATGAGGTCGCGGATGATCGTCTCGTCGTCGTTCACGCGCCCATTCTCACGCACGTGCCGAGGCGTGGACGCGTCGACGAAAGCGTGCGAACACCGGGAACGGCTGGGAGTCTTGGTGCATGGCACGCACCCGGTCGAGGCGACGCGGGGTTCTCCTCGGCGTCGCATTCATGCTCACTGCGTGCCACTCCGGCGGGGAAGCCGCACAGGGGCCTTGCTCACTGGTCGGCGCCGATCAGGGGATCCAGGTCGTGTACGGAAAGGGCCCGCACGCTCACGGCGGCCGCTTCACGATGAAGGCCTGTGTGCGGGACGAGTGTCGGACGGTCGTCGGTGTGGTCGGCCCTCAGCACCCACTCCTGGTGATGGTGGGCAGGCATCAGGTGGTCGACGCGACTCCCGTCCCGGTGCGCGTGACCGTCATCGACCAGAGCGGACGAGAGGTCTTCCGCGGACGCACGCAGGTCGCGGCACACAGGATCCAGCCCAACGGTCCGGGTTGTCCCCCCACTGCCTGGGTGGGGCGCGTCGTCGCGACAGGTCGCCACACGATCAGGTAGCGCCGGCCCGGAACTCCCGCCGTTGTCGGCACGACGGACCGGGACCCGACAAGGTCCGAGACCGACCCGTCGTCGGTGCTGCCGCCAGTACGGTGCACGCGCATGGATGCGCGCACGGCTCTTGGTCTGGCCGCGGTGCGCTCACGGTCGCGGTGCTCGCCGGCTGCGGCAACGACAAGCCGGCCACGATCGACACACTCCGCGTGCAGCACGAGATCCACGCCTGGGCGGTCGATCGACCTCGAGGTGAGGATCCGCGACGACCGCGGCACAGTCACCCTCCACGTCGACTAGGAGCCACCGCCGGGGTGCGACACCAGACCTCGGTCCCGGTCACCCGGCCGCGGCCAGGACCGCCTCGCGGAACCGGGACCCGGCCTCGGTGACGTCGGCGGCCGTGGTCTGCCAGCTGGTGACGAGCCGAACGCTGGTCGGGCCCATCCGGTAGAAGAGCAGGCCGGCCTCGGTCGCCGCGTCGATCGCCGGCGCCGGCAGCTCGACGAAGGCCATGTTGACGTCGACGCGCTCCTGGAGCCGCACGCCGTACGACGCCAGCGACTGCAGCTCGCCCACCAGCTCGGCCATCCGCTGGTTGGCATTGGTGGCCAGACGCAGCCACAACCCGTTGCTGAGGTACGCCGCCACCTGGGCCGACTGGAACCGCATCTTGCTGGTGACGTGCCCGGACCGCTTGGTGCGGTACACGAGCTCCTCGGCGATCCGGTCGTCGAAGGCCACGATCGCCTCGGCACTCAGCACCCCGTTCTTGGTGGCGCCGAGCGAGAGTACGTCGACCCCGGCCCGCCAGGTCACGTCGGCGGGTGAGCAGCCGAGGGCGGCGACCGCGTTCGCGAAGCGGGCACCGTCGACATGGACGCGCAGCCCGAACTCGTGGGCGATCGCGGTGAGCTTCGTGACCTGGTCGGGCTGGTAGACCGTGCCGACGTCACTGGGAAGCGTCAGGGACAGCACGCTCGGCTGGCTCTCGTGCGGGTCACCCCACCTGACCGCCTCGAGCGCCGCTCGCAGGCGGTCGGGCTCGATCAGCGCGTGAGCACCGTCGACGCCCTGCATCACCGCGCCGCCACCGAACATCGACGTCGCCCCGCCCTCCGCGGTGATGATGTGGGCCGACGGATGACACAGGACGGCACCCCAGGGAGGCGTCGCCGCCGAGAGCGCGAGGGCGTTCGCGGCCGTCCCGCTGGTCACCGGGAAGACCCGGGCGGTCGGGTGCTCGAACACGGTCCGCACCACCTCGTGCAGCTCGGCGGTGAGGTCGTCTCCGCCGTACGCCAGAGCGGAGCCGGTGTTCGCCGCCTGCACCGCCGCGAGGATCTCCGGTGCGACGCCCGCGGCGTTGTCGCTGCGCAGCTCGATCACGCGCCCACTCTGCCCGTTCGCGGTCACGCGCCCGCCGGCGGCATCGGCTCCGGGTCGGACAACCTGATCTCGACCATCAGCTCGCCGGCGACCGCCTCCAGCATCAACCGCAGCGTCTGCATGCTCGTGTCCGGCGGAGCCTCGAGCACGGCCGAGGCCTCGAACAGCATGCCTCCCGCCATCGGGGCTTCGCGCACGTCGGTGCTGAGCTCCTCGATCCCGATCCGCTGGGCCGCCAGTGCGGCGGAGATCTCGGCGACGATGCCGGGATGGTCGGCCCCGATCAGCTCGAGACTCAACCGCACCGACTCGTGCTGGGCAGGTACGTCGGTCTGCTCCAGCGCCACCAGCAACCCGATGTCCTTCAGCGCCGCCAGGTCAGCGGCCAGCGCCTCGGCCCGGTCGTCGGGGACGGCCACCATCAGGATGCCGGCGAACTTGCCCGCCAGCCGAGCCATCTGACTGCGTTCCCAGCTTGCCCCGTGCGCGTTGATCGGGGCCGACAGGGCCGAGACGAGGCCCGGCCGGTCGTCGCCGATGCAGGTGAGGGTGAAGGTGGCCATGGGCGCAGGCTACGAGATCGCGGGCATCGCGCGCGCCCACGACGTCGCGAGGCCGGCCCGTTCAGTCGCCGGGCGCCTCCGGGCCGGTCGAGATCTGGCGCAGGGTCGAGATCACCGTGACCTCGGGCCAGTACTTCGCGTGCAGCTCGGCGAACTCCCGGTGATCGGCCACGGCCTCCTCGACGGTGTCGTACTGCAGGATGGCCCAGCCGCCGACGACCTCCTTGGCCTCGGCGTACGGTCCGTCGACCCGGCTGACCTCGCCCTGGCGCACCACGAAGTTCACGGCGTCCTCCGTGCCGTACAGCCCGCCGCCGTCGAGGAACACACCGTTGGCGACCCGTTCGCCGATGTGGGCGTCCATCGCGTCGAACAGTGCCTGGGGCGGCGTGCCGACGCCCTCTTCCATCCTCACGAATCCCATGAAACGCGGCATCTCGATCACTCCTACTGGTTGCTGGGGAGTTGCTTCTCGAACCTACGTCGAACGGCTGTCCGACTCTTCGACATCGGCTCTGAAGTTTTCTGCACGCGCGCTGACAGGTCGAGCAGAGAGCCCTCGACGCGAGTGCTCCGGCGTGGTCGTCGGTCCGCCCGGAGCTTGTCGTATCGGGGCCGCTTCGTTCGTAGTAAGAGTGAGAGGTCGCCCACGAGGGCGCCACCACGACCACGAGGAGATGCCGACCGATGCCGCACCCCCAACCCCTGGTCCACCGCATGTTCGAGCTGGTCGAGCCGATCGCCACCATCACGTTCTCCGAGGTGCCGAACGAGGCGTTCCTGGCCCTCGGCATGCGCAACTACTGGGACGGATACTTCGCGGGCCGGGCCGCGCCGTTGGGGCTGGCGCCGGCCGAGGTCGTGCACGCGGTCTTCTACAACTTCGCCGACGGCGAGGTGGCGCGCCACATCCCATGGGTCTGGGGCAAGACCACCCCGGAGGAGGCGATCGCCGTACGCGAGCGGGGCAGTGCCGCGGCACTGCGGCAGGAGCTCGGGGAGCTGGCCGACTCGCCCGGCCTGGTGCGGGCGGCCGACCTCGCCACCCGAGCAGCGGTCAGCGCGCCGACCGAGGGTCGGACGCTGTACGCCGGGCTCCGGGCTCTCGACGTGCCCCGGGAGCCGGTGGCCAGGCTCTGGCACGCGGCGACCCTGCTGCGCGAGCACCGCGGGGACGGCCACAACGCCCTCCTCGTCGCCCACGGCATCGGTGGCATCGAGTCCCACGTCCTGATGGCTCTGTCCCTCGGGATGAGGGCCGAGGAGTTCGGCCGGATCCACCACCTGCCGAAGGCACAGCTAGGCGCCGTCGTCGACGGGCTGCGCGACCGCGGCCTCGTGGACGCCGCCGGCGGGTTCACCGACGCCGGCCGGGAGACCAGGGAGCGGATCGAGGCCCAGACCGACGAGCTGGCGGCACCGGCGTACGACGTGCTCAGCGAGGACGAGCTCGACGAGCTGGTCGCGGCACTCGAGCCGATCGCAGCCGCCGTCGAGGACGCCGACGACTGAGCCGGGCCGAGCACCGCCGCCCTTGACAAGAATAATTGTCAATGGCACCGTGGCGTCATGCAGGACGTCGAGGTCATCGAGAGCGCGACCGCGGCCGCCGCCGCGCTGGATCCGATCCGAACGCGGCTGCTCAGCGAGCTGGCCGTCCCGGCCTCCGCCGCCGGCCTGGCCGCCCGCGTCGGTGTGGCCCGCCAGAAGGTCAACTACCACCTCAAGGCGCTCGAGGCGCACGGCCTCGTGGAGCTGTCCGAGGAGCGCCGGCACGGCGGCATCACCGAGCGGGTGCTGCAGGCGTCGGCGGCGTCGTACGTCGTGTCGCCGGCGGCCGTCAGCGCCTCGGCGGCCGACCCGGACGCCAACGCCGACCACCTGTCGGCGGGCTACCTCGTCGCGCTGGCCGGCCGACTGGTGCGCGAGGTCGGCGCCCTGGCGCGCCGTGCAGGCGCGTCCGGCACGCGTCTGCCGACGTTGACGATCGACACGCAGATCGGCTTCCGCTCGGCGGCCGACCGGGCTGCCTTCGCCGACGACCTGACCGCAGCGGTGCTCGACCTGGCCGCTCGCTACCACCACGACGACGGGCGCCCGCACCGGCTGGTCGTCGCCGCCCACCCCCTACCCGAGGAGAGCGCATGAGCACGACCCCGAACGTCCCGTACCGCCTGGAGTTCAGCGTCGAGGTGCCGGGCACCCCGGAGCAGGTCTGGCAAGCCATCGCCACCGCCCAGGGCATGAGCGCCTGGTTCCTGCCGACCGAGATGGAGGAGCACGAAGGCGGCTCCCTCCACTTCTCGATGGGGCCCGAGATGGGCTCGGACGGCCACGTCACCGGCTGGGACCCGCCGCGCCGCATCGTCTACGAGGAGGACTGGGCCGCCCTCATGGGCCAGGACCCGGATGCGCTCAGCCCGCTGACGTCGGAGTTCCTCGTCGAGGCGCAGTCCGGCGGCACCTGCATCGTGCGCGTCACCAGCAGCGGCTTCGGGACCGGCGCCGCCTGGGAGTCGGAGTTCTGGGACGAGATGGGCGCCAACTGGATGCCGTCCTTCGACAACCTGCGTCTCTACCTGTCGTACTTTCCGGGCCAGGAGGCCACCCAGCTCGAGGTCACCACCTCCCATGCCGACGACGCGGACAAGCTGTGGCCGACCCTGCACGACGCGCTCGGGCTGGGCGACGAGGGCGACACGGTCGAGGTCCACGACACCACCGGCATCGTGGAACGCATCGGCGAGCGGCGGGCGCTGGTCCGGCTCACCGCGCCGGTGCCAGGGATGCTCAGCGTCTTCGTGTTCGGCGAGGGCGACGGCAAGGCGATCGTCGGCGTCCGGGCGTACCTGTTCTCAGCCGACGCGGCCGACTACGTGCGACGCGAGGAGCCGGCCTGGCAGGCCTGGCTGCAGGGGCTCTTCGTCTCCGCCTGAGGGAGGAACGACATGGAGAGCATGGATGACACCGGGGTCGTCGCGGCCGTATCGGGCCGGGCGCGTCGCACCCACCGGCCCCGAGGGCTGGCCGGCACCGGCGTGGTTGCCACCGTCGTTGCGATGGTGGCCACCGTCCTCGCAGCGGCACTGGCCCAGGCCGGTGGCGTCGCCTTCGAGGTCCCCGAGGGCGGTGAGACGATCCCGTTGTCCGGGTTCGCCGTGGTGACCGGCGTCTTCTCGGTCGCGGGGATCGTCCTGGCCGCCACGCTTCGTCGTTGGAGCGCCCGCCCCGCCGAGCGATTCGTGCAGACGGCAGTCGCGCTGACCGCACTCTCGCTGGTCCCGCCGCTCCTCTCGGGGGCGGACGCCGCCACCACCACCGCCCTTCTGGGACTGCACCTCATCGCTGCGGCGGTGATGATCCCCACCCTGGCCAGGAGCCTCCGCTCCCGGCCCGGGTGACGACAGGTTCACGGCGTACGGGTCAGCCCATCGCGACGCCGAAGTACGCGCCGAGAGCCGCGGGGTCCGTGGCGTTGCGGACCAGGACCGTCGGATTGTGGCAGGCGCCGACCGCGGCGATGCGGTCGCTGACGCGGCCGTTGCCGCCGGGTGGAGACGTTCTCGGACGAATCTGCTCAGATGTGTCGGATCGGGACGAGGCCGTTCGTGGGAGGAGTGAGCGGGCCGCCACGGGTCGCCGTTCCGGATCGACCACACACTGACATCCAGGAGACGCCTTGAAGCTTCTACTCACCTCCGGCGGCGTGAGCAACGCCAGCATCCGCGACGCGCTCGTCGAGCTCCTGGGCAAGCCGATCGCCGAGTCCACCGCGCTCTGCATCCCCACGGCGATGTACGGGCACCCGATGGCCGGACCAGGAACGAAGGCGTGGCAGTTCATCAGTGGCACCTCCGAGAACCCCATGGTCGACCTCGGTTGGAAGTCCGTCGGCGTGCTGGAGCTGACCGCGCTGCCCAGCATCGACGAGGAGCATTGGGTGCCGCTGGTCCGGGAGGCAGATGCCCTGCTCGTTGCGGGTGGCGACGTCCTGTACCTGTGTCACTGGATGCGCGAGTCCGGGCTGGTGGACCTGTTGCCGTCGTTGAGGGAGACCGTCTGGGTCGGGCTCAGTGCGGGGAGCATGGTGATGACGCCCTGGGTCGGTGACGACTTCATGCAGTGGCGACCCCCCACCGGCGACGAGACCACGTTGGGCCTCGTCGACTTCTCGATCTGTCCTCACCTGGCTGCCGACGGCATGCCCGGCAACTCCATGGCGGAGGCGGAGCAGTGGGCGGCCGGCGTCCCGAACCCGGCGTACGTGATGGACGACCAGACGGCGATCAGGGTGGTCGACGGCGACGTCGACTTCGTTTCCGAAGGGCACTGGGAGCAGCTCCGGACCCAGACGTCCGGTCCCGACCAGCCGTAGCCGACCCGCACCGCCCAGTCGAGCTAGTCGGACTGGAGCCGGCCGAGAATGCGCGCCAGGTGGGTGCGGTCGGACCTGCTGAGTCGCTCGAAGAGTCTCTCGGACTCGAGACCCCGGGCACGGCGTACCGAGTCCATCAGCTCGGCGCCGTGCGTCGTGAGGGAGACCAGGGTGGCGCGGCGGTCCGTGGGGTCGGGGGAGCGTTGGACCAGGCCCTTGGTCTCGAGTGCGTCGACGACCTCGGTGGCGGAACGCGGCGCGATGTGGAGATGCTGGGCCAGCTCTGAGGAGCGCACTCCTCCCTCGTGGCCGGTCAGGATCCGGATGGCGCGCATCTGGGAGGGCGTGACGTCCCAGGCGGAGAGCGATGCCATCGAGGCCGCGCGCAGGCGGCGGGCAACGGCGCCGAACTGCTCGCCCAGGCTTTCGGGCGTGGTCTCGGGCGGCATGGGAACAGAGTAGCGCCGAGTGGTGTTGTAGCCTCATGATGAGGTAACCTCAGCATCTGGTCACGGGGTCGTGGTCCCTTGGTTTCGAGACGGGCGCAGAGCGCCCTCCTCAACCAGCGGGGGCTGAGCGCCCTCCTCAACCAGCGGGGGCTGAGCGCCCTCCTCGACCAGCGGCTGAGCGCCTCCTCAACCAGCGGACTCAGCCACACCACCGACCCAGGAGGACGACTTGGCGTCGACCACTCCCATGAACACCGGCCGCGGGGGCCGGTTCCGTACCCCCGACAAGCCCACCGCCGAGGAGAGGCGACAGGCGGGTGAGGTGTCACTGCGCCGCATCGCGCGGTTGTTCGCCCCGCACCGCTGGTCCGTGATCGGCGTCGTCGCGATCATCGTCGCGTCGTCGATCGTCGGCCTGGCGTCGCCGTTCCTGCTCCGCGCCATCATCGACACCGCGCTGCCGCAGCAGAACCTGCGGCTCCTGGTGATCCTGGCCGGCGCCATGGTCGCCGTCGCCGGGGTGACGTCCGTGCTCGGCGTCGTCCAGACGTGGGTCAGCACGAAGGTCGGCCAGCACGTCATGCACGGTCTGCGCACCGGCGTGTTCGCACACCTGCAGCGCCAGTCGATCGGGTTCTTCACCCGCACCCGTACCGGCGAGGTGCAGTCACGGATCACCAACGACATCGGCGGCATGCAGTCGGTCGTGACCTCGACCGCGACCTCGATCGCCTCGAACCTCACCACCACCGTCGCCACCGCGGTCGCGATGGTCGCGCTGTCGTGGCGGCTCGCGCTGATCTCGCTCGTCGTGCTCCCACCGGCGATCTGGCTGAGCCGGCGAGTCGCCCGGATGCGCCGCGAGATCACCGCGCGCCAGCAGCGCGAGCTCGCCGACCTCAACGTCACCATCGACGAGGGGCTCTCCATCAACGGCGTCCTGCTCAGCAAGACCCTGGGCACCGGCCCCAGCCTGGTACGCCGGTTCACCGAGTCGAGCGCGCGACTCATCGACCTCGAGCTCCGCTCCCAGCTCGCCGGCCGCTGGCGGATGGCATCGATGAGCGTCATCTTCGCCGCGATCCCCGCCGTCATCTACCTCAGCGCCGGGCTGCCCGCGACCGCAGGCACGATGACGATCGGCACGTTGATCGCGTTCACCAGCCTGCAGAGCCAGCTGTTCCGACCGCTGATGGGGCTGCTCAACACCGGCGTCCAGGTGGTCAGTTCCTTGGCCCTGTTCCAGCGGGTCTTCGAGTACCTCGACCTCACCGTCGAGGTCGACGAGCCCGCCGACCCGGTCGACCTCGACCTCGGGCAGGTCCGCGGCCACGTCCGCTTCGAGGGTGTCGGGTTCACCTACCCCGGCAACGACGTACCGGCCCTCGACGGCGTCGACCTCGACGTCCCGGCCGGTACGACGATGGCCCTGGTCGGCGAGACGGGCTCGGGCAAGACCACCCTCGGCTCGCTGGTTGCCCGACTCTTCGACCCGACCGATGGGCGAGTCACGATCGACGGCGTCGACGTACGCCGACTCCGGCTCGCCGACCTCGCCGAGATCGTCGGCGTGGTCAGCCAGGAGACCTACCTGTTGCACGCCACCGTCCGCGAGAACCTCCGCTACGCCCGCCCGGACGCCACCGACGCCGAGATCGAGGACGCCGCCAAGGCCGCTCGCATCCACGACCTGCTGGCCTCGCTGCCCGAGGGCTACGACACCGTGGTCGGCTCGCGCGGGCACCGGTTCTCGGGCGGCGAGAAGCAGCGGCTGGCGATCGCCCGCACCCTGCTGCGCAACCCGCGGATCCTGGTGCTCGACGAGGCGACCAGCGCGCTGGACACCGAGACCGAGCGCGCCGTACAACAGGCGTTCGACACCCTCGCCGAGGGCCGCACCACGATCACCATCGCCCACCGGCTCTCGACCGTGCGCGACGCCGACCAGATCGTCGTCCTCGACCACGGCCAGGTGCATGAGCAGGGCACGCACGAGTCGCTCCTGGTCAGCGAAGGTCGGTACGCCGCGCTGGCGGCGTGAGCGACCCGGCGAGCTGACGCACCGCGCCTCAGCTCAAGCCCGCGGCGCCTCCGCGGAGTCGGCCACATGGACGTCGTACGTGACGAGGGCGAGGCTGTGGCCGACGGTCCTGGTGTCGACCAGCCGCATCGCCGTCCGGTCGCTGGTCTCGGGGAAGAGCCGTTCGCCGCTCCCGAGCACGAACGGGTAGACCATCAGCCGCAGCTCGTCGACGAGGTGGTGCTCGATCAGCGTGCGGGCGAGCTGTCCGCTGCCGTTGACGACGATCTCCCCGTCCAGCCGCTCCTTGAGCTTGGTGACCTCGTTGACCACGTCGCCGGTGAGGACCGTGGAGCCGGTCCACGCGGGGTCGACGAGTGTCGACGACACGACGTACTTGGGCATGCTGTTCAACCGGTCGGCCCACGCGCCGGTCCGCTGCGGCCAGCGCGCGGCCAGGTACTCGTAGGTCCGGCGGCCGAGCAGCAGCGCCTCGGCCCGCTGGGCCTCGCCGGTCTCGACCTCCGCCCACCCCTGGCGGTCCTCGTCCCCGATCTCGTTGAACCAGCCGCCGCGCGTGAACCCGTCGTCGCCGGTGGGGTCCTGGACGACGCCGTCGATGGTCACGTTCTCGCTGATGACGATCTTTCCCATGTCGTGCTCCGTTTCGTGTGGTGTCACGTGCTGGTGATGGAGACCCCGCGCGCTCGGGAAAGTGGTCGCTCGACGACCGCCCAGTTGGCGCCTCGGCCGGTGTCGGTACGGCGAGGAGGTGCGGCACGATGCAGACCGTGAGCGAGGTGTCGGCGGGGAGGGGCGATGAGGAGCTGATCGCCCGTGCGAGAGCGGGGGACGACGACGCCTTCCGCGAGCTGACCGAGCCCTACCTGCGGGAGCTGCAGGTGCACTGCTACCGGATGCTCGGGTCGTTCCAGGACGCCGAGGACGCGCTCCAGGACTCGTTGCTGGCAGCGTGGCGCGGCCTCGAGTCGTTCCAGGGCCGTGCGTCGCTGCGCACCTGGCTCTACAAGATCGCCACGAACCGCTGCCTCAACACGCGACGTTCGACCGCACGCCGTCGGGCGCACGAGTGGGACGTGCCCGGTGTCGAGCCGCCGGAGCCGACCCGGCTCGGCGAGGTGGTCTGGCTCGAGCCGCTCCCCGACGCGCTGGTCGAGGGCGGGAACGACGTACCGCTCGGGCCAGAGGCCCGGTACGAGCTGACCGAGTCGGTCACGCTGGCCTTCGTGACCGCGCTGCAGGTCCTGCCCCCTCGGCAGATCGCCGTACTCGTGCTGCGTGACGTCCTCGGGTTCTCGGCGAAGGAGACGGCCGAGATGCTGGACTCGACCGTCGAGTCGGTCACCAGCGCGCTCAAGCGGGCGCGCGCGAACCTCGACCGCCGACGGCTGGCGGTCGCCGATCGTGAGCCACCTCCCCCTGCCCGCTCGCCGGCCGAGGACGAGCTGCTGGCGAGGTTCGTCAGGGCCTATGAGGCCGCGGACCTCGACGCCGTGGTCTCCCTGCTGACCGACGACGTCTTCATCTCGATGCCGCCGATACCGTTCGAGTACGAGGGCCGCGCAGCGGTCGCCGACTTCTGCTCCCGCATCCTCGGCCCGGGACGTCGCTTCGACCTCGTCCCCGCCCGCGCGAACGGCCAGCCGGCGTACGGCGTCTACCTGCGCGGGCCCGACGGCACCAGCCAGGGCACCGGACTCTTCGTGCTGACCCTCGCCGGCGACCGGATCAGCGCGATGACCCGCTTCGAGAGCACGGTCCTCCCGTGGTTCGCGCTCCCGCCTTCACTGCCGGCGGCCCAGAGGTCCCGCCCGTAGGCCCGGTACAGCCGGGCAGTCAGCTCACGTGCCCGTCTCGGTTGACCGCTCGGCCAGCTTCCGGTCCAGCCAGACGGCCGACTCCTCGACCGAGGTCCGCGGCAGGTCCAGGTGACCACCGGCGTTCTCGACCAGCGTCTTGTCGGTCGAGCCGAGCGCGTGGAAGAGCGCCCGGCAGGCGTCGGGGTCGATCAGGTCGTCGTCGGACTGCACGTAGAACAGCACCGGGGCCGTGACCAGGGGCGCCGAGGCAACCGGGCCGTCGGCGAGCCCGAGCACGGCGGCCCCGATCCGCGGCTCGGCTGCGAGCAGCGGAAGTCCGACCCGGGCGCCGTGGGAGATCCCCCAGAACCCGACCGGCCCTGGATGCTCCGCGAGCACGGCCGGGACGTGGTCGAGTGACCGGACGACGGCGACGACGTATCCGTCGTCGGTCAGGCGGGTGGCGCGGGCGACGACGCCGGGCGAGGTGTGGTCCTGGCCGCCGCCGGGTGCGAGCAGGACCAGGCCGCGCGGAGGTGGAGCAGGGTGGAAGAGGTGCATGGTGGACCTTCCGGGACGTAGGGGCCGTGGACCGAGACTGCGACCCGCTCCCTGCATCCTGCACGGACCCCGGCTACCAGGTATCCGGGGCTCCGGTCAGCCACCCCCCGGATGCCCCGTTGGCCGCGATGACCGGCCGTCGCGTTGCGGCGATCCTCGAAGAGTGCCCGGCCACCCTCGGCCGGACACGACGAAGATCGGAGAGTGCGATGAAGATGCGCATAGTGGCCGCTGCGGGAGTCCTGGTCTCTGCCGCGGTCCACCTCTACCTGTGGTTCGACGTGTTCCGGCACGCCCACGTCGTAGGGCCTGCGTTCATGCTGAACGCGGTCGGCGGCGCCGTCATCGCGGTGCTGCTCGTGACGTGGCGGCACTGGATCCCGCTGCTGCTGGCCCTCGGGTTCGGCGTGGCGACGCTCGGCGCGTTCATCATCGCCGCCACGGCGGGGCTCTACGGCGTCCACGAGCACTGGACCGGTTGGGAGGTCTGGACGGCCGCGGCCGCCGAGGTCGTGGTGATCGTTGCGGCCGGGACGCTCCTGCTCCAGGAGAACCCGCTGCGCTCCGGCCATCGACTCCAGCACGCGGTCCCGAGCCACTGACCACCAGGGGGTTGACCGATCCCGGCAGCCCCGGCAACCTCGTGCGAGATGCCCACAGGAGAGATCGACCCGAGGTACGGCGATGCATCGGCCGCCGCACCTGCGTGGGCTGACATCGAGCGGCTCCTCACCGACGCGCAGCTCTACTGGATGATGACCGTCCGCGTCGACGGCCGTCCCCACGCCGTTCCCCTGGTCGGCGTCTGGCACGACGGCGCGTTCGCCTTCTGTACCGGTGTCGAGGAGCAGAAGTCGCGCAACCTCGAAGCCAACCCGCAGGTGGCGGTGGCCACCGGAGGCATGGGTGCGACCGGGTGGGGCAACGGTCGCGACGTCGTCGTCGAGGGCACCGCCATCCGGGTGACCGATGCCGAGGCGCTCCAGACCCTGGCCGACGCGTGGTTCGCCAAGTACGGCGAGGACTGGAAGTTCGAGGTCCGGGGAGCGGAGTTCGTGGAGCTGAGCGGCTCCGGCGGCAGCACGGGGGGCGGCGCCCGGGTCTACCGGGTCGCACCGGCCAAGGTCCTCGCGTTCGGGGACGCGCACGGCCAGACGGCGTACCGCTTCTGAACCGCACCTCGGGCGGCTCGCCGGTCCCTCAGGAGGGCCGAGCGCCCGGTGGGGGCAGGACCTCGCGCCAGGAGTGCTGCGGCGCGAACCCGAGCAGGTCGCGGGCCTTGTCGATGGCGTAGAAGGTCTCGTCGCGCCCCAGCTCCCGACGTACCTCCACTCCGTCGTAGAAGCGCTCCCGGATCTCCTGCGTCGTCGCAGCCACGGACATGTCGGCGTTGGCGACGTTGAAGACCTGGTAGCCGAGCCCGTCGGCCTCCAGGCAGCGCTGCACCATCTGGCCGAGGTCGCGGGCGTCGATGTAGGCGAAGACGTTGCGACGCCGCAGCGACGGGTCGGCGAGGAAGGGAGGGAACATCTCGGCGTACTCGTGCGGCTCGATGACGTTGTTGATCCTCAGGGCGTACACGTCCGCCCCCGTGCGGGCCTGGAAGGAACGCGCCGTCGCCTCACCGGCGACCTTCGACATCGCATAGGCGTCCTCCGGGACCGTCGGATGGTCCTCGTCGACCGGCACGTAGGCCGGGCGCCGCTCGCCCTGGGCGAAGCAGATCCCGTACGTCGTCTCCGAGGAGGCCACCACGACCTTGCGCACCCCCAGCCGTGTGGCGGCTTCGAGCACGTTGTAGGTGCTGAGGACGTTCGTCGCGTAGGTCGCTGCATCCGACATGAGCAGGATCCGCGGTACCGCCGCGAAGTGCACGACGGCGTCGTAGCTGGGCTTCTCGGGCAGGTCGAGCTCGTCGAAGGTCGCCAGCCCGGCGAGTGCCGAGTAGGTCTGGCCCGCGTCGGTCAGGTCGACCCGCAGGTCCGCGACGGCCGGATGGTCGAGAGGGACCAGGTCGGCGTTGGTGACCTGGTGGCCCCGCTCGGCGAGGTACGGCGCGACATGCCGCCCGGCCTTGCCGCTGCCACCGGTGAAGAAGATGCGCATGATCCAACGTACCCGCGCCGGACGGACGGTACGGTCTCGCGGACCGTTCCCGAGCCTGTCACCCGCCTGCGCCGGCCGACCAGTCCGGCACCTGCTGGAGAGACCACCTGTTGCCGTCGGGGTCGGAGAAGTGCACGAACCTTCCCCAGGGCTGCTCGTCGATCTCGCTGACCTCGATCTCCTTCGCGATCAGGTCGGCTCTCGCGGCGTCGGCGTCGGGGACGACCGCCTGCAGGTTGTCCAGACAACCGGGGGTCAGCGTCGTGAGCCCGTTCCCGATCGCGATCGAGCACGCCGATCCGGGCGGCGTCAGCTGAACGAACCGGATCTCGTCGCTGACCTCGTGGTCATGGTCCGCGTGGAACCCGGCCCGGACGTAGAAGTCCTTCGCGACGTCGACATCGCTCACCGGTACCGCCACCAGCTCCAGCTTCATGTCCATGGGTCGACTCCAGGTGCGCATGGCTCGCAGCTCGACACGAAGCAGCGGCCCCGGGCTCGTCCGCTAGGCGGGCTTCCGGCCGACGACGTACAGGCGCTGCGTGGTCTCGTCCCTCGTGGCGACGGGTCCCCGGAGGTACCACTCGAGGTCGACGAGGCCCGCCGATTCCACGACACCCACCACGAACGCGGGTTCGTGCAGAACGATGTCGAGGTCGACCGGATGTCCGAACCAGTCGTCGACGTGCCGGACCTCGGCACCGGCGTGGAGGCCGAGGACCAGCCAACCCCCGGGAGCCAGTGGGCGGACCAGAGCCGCGACCGCGTCGGGCAGCTCGGTGGCTGCGAGATGGATCAGCGAGTACCACCCGAGGACGGCCGCCCACCCGGGACTGGTAGCCGGGCGACTCAGTCGTCGCAGATCCCCGATCTCGAAGCCCAGACCCGGGAAGCGCCGGCGGGCCTCGGTCACCATCTCGGGCGAGAGGTCGATCCCCGTCGCGTCGGCGCCGCCGCCGGCCAGGTACGCCGTGACGTGCCCCGGGCCCGAGCCGGCGTCCACCACCGGCCGCCCGGCCGCATGCGCGACGACCCGGTCCAGCAGCCAGCTCTCGAACGGCAGGTCCCGCAGCTCGTCGACCAGGTGATCGGCATAGGCGGTGGCGACGGCGGCGTACGACGATCGCACCGCCGCGTCGCGCGCCTCAGGGCCGTCGGCGATCACGGCATCGCGGTCGACCGCGGCCTCAGCAGCGCCTACGTGCTCGTCCGCGACCGGCCCGAGGAGATGCACCCAGCGATGATCCTGCTGCCCCGGTCGCCGCTCGAGCTCACGCACGAATGGCTCAGGACGCCCCGCCATCCGGCGCAGGCACGCCTCTACCTCGCCTCGGTCGGCGAACGGATGCAACCGCTCCGTGCGAGTGCGCAGCTCACCCGGCGCCTGCGGCCCCCGGAGCAGCAGGACCGTGAGCAGTGCCCGCTCGTCGGGCTCGAGTCCGAGCCGCTCATCGAGGATCTGGTGGTACTTCAGCGTCCGCCGCCCGGTGTCCGACCACACGATGCGCAGCAGTCCCCGCTCCTTGAGCGACCGCGCGGTCTGCTCGACCGTCTGCTGGTCGAGGTCGACGACCGGTTCCCGGTTGCTCGTCTGGTTGCAGGCGGCCCGGAGCGCGTTGGCCGTGAGGGGGTACGACGCAGGCACCGTCGTCTGCTTCTCCATCAGGCTGCCGAGGATGCGTTGATCCGCGGGCTCGAGAACGGGGAGGTCGGTCACTCTGATGACCCTAGATCCCGGTGCTCGCCCCGGCCGAGTGGAGATGGACTCAACGTTTTGTGTGGCCCGGCCGTCAATCAGACAGTGGTTGTCTGCAGATCGGGCGGCTGGGCGGGGCTTGAGAGGGCGCACCCACCGGCCATACTGCGAACTGGAGGAGGCGACGTGGACGCACGCCGGGAGGCTCACGCCGTACCGCTCGACGCGGTCCTCGAGTCCCACCGTGGCGCAGACCGCGCCGCGTCCGAGGGCTTCGGGGAGTTCGTTGTTGCGCAGACCCAGCCCCTCCTGCGGCTCGCGCGAGCCCTGACCGGGAACCCCCACGACGCCTGGGACCTCGTGCAAGAAGCGCTCGTCCGCACCGGCGAACGTTGGGACCGTGAGATCGCCCAGCCGGCCGCGTACGTACGCACCGTCATGGTCCATCTCAACATCGACCGGATCCGCCGGCTCCGCCGTGAGCTGCCCGCCTTCGCCCCGCACGACCATGGCCGGTACGCCGCCGACACCGCCGACGCGGGCGAGACCGGTATGGGCGCCGAGCTGTTCGAGGCGCTCGCGACGCTCACGCCGCGACAACGGACAGCGCTCGCGCTCCGGTACGTCGAGGATCTCGACGTGGCCACGATCGCCGACCGGATGCGCTGCTCGGAGGGCACCGTGAAGAGTCAGCTCTCCCGCGGAACCGCGCGTCTGAAGGACCATCTCGCCGCTGCCCGCAGCGATGCCGACCACATCGACCCCACGGACCACGCCGGGGAGGAGTCGTCATGACGGAACCGACCAGCACTCAGCCGGAGAGCGAGTCCTGGGCCAAGGACCCGGAGCTCGAGGGCCTGTTCGCGCTCTCCGACACCGACCCACGCCCCTTCCAACCGGACCCCTTGCTGCCGGGAGTGACGGCCAGGATCGCCGACCGCCGCCGACACCGCCGCGCCGCCACCGCACTCGCTGCCGCAGCAGTGGTTCTGGTCGCCGGAGGTGTCACCGCGCACTTCCTCGAGGGCGGCCAGGACGACGACGTGGCGTCAGCCGAGGACAACCCTGGCCTCACGATCAGCTACTCCGGCAAGGTCTACACGTTCACCGAGTTCACGAAGGTCGCCTGCACCACGGATGCGTCGGGCCACGAGGTTCTCCAGGCGTTCTTCTACCCGAAGGACGCCTTCCGCGGCCGCACCCTCCTCGCCCCGATCCTCTCGTTCGATGCACGCCTCGACCTCGTCGCCGAGCGAGGACCTCGCTTCGTCCTGCCGGAGGCCGCCGGGAACAGCGACAACAACGCGTTCACGCTCTTCACTGCCGTCCCGATCGCGTCGGGTGACGACAACGAGACCTCCAGCCAGGAGGAGGCCGCGAGCGGCACCGTGACGATCACCGACCTGACCTGCGGCCCCGACCCGACCTTCACCCTGAGCGCCGACGCCGTGCTCGACAGCGAGGTCAGCGGCCCCAAGATCCCGATCAGCGGGCAGATCACCTACCCGGCACCGCCCTAGCACCAGCACGAGGGTCCAGCCCCACGGGACCCGGGAGTAGGTTGCTCGGCATGGGAGCAGCCGCCTGGTCGAGCGGGCGGGTGGTCCTCGGTTGTGGGTCGTTCGGTGGCATCGGGGGTGCGCGCGACCTGATCGGTCGCGGCCTGGACGACGATGCGTCCCTGGCCACCCTCGACGAGGCGGCGGCGCTCGGCATCACCATGCTCGACACGGCCGAGCGCTACGCCGGGGGAGCGAGCGAGCGAGTCATCGGGCGCTGGCTCGCCGAGCGCAACGGGTCGTTGCCCGGTCCGGTGCAGATCACCACCAAGGTCGCGCCGGCCCGGATGTCCGACGGTGACGCCGCCTTCGACCTCGCGTTCATCGAGCCGGTCTTCGAGGGCAGCCTGGAACGGCTCGGCGTCGACCGCGTCGACTGGTTGCTGATCCACGCGCCGGATGACGACACCCCGGTCGAGCGCACCTTGGAGGCGCTGGTCTCGATTCGTGAGTCGGGTCGGTGCGGCCAGATCGGCGCGTGCAACCTGGACGCGCGTCACCTGTCGGACGCCGTCGAGGCGGCCGAACGGATGGGGGTCCTCGGGTACGAGCTCGTGCAGAACGGATACAGCCTGCTCCAGCCCGACGGCGAGGCGGAGGTTCGCCGGCTCTGCCATGACCACGACCTGGCGTTCACGGCGTACTCACCCTTGGCGGGCGGCGTGCTGACCGGCAAGTACCACCCCCACGAGCGCCCGCCGGAGGGAACGCGCCTCGATCTACGGCCGGACGGCTTCGATGCCTTGCTCACCCCCGCCGTGCACGACGCGATCGATTTCCTGGCGAAGGAGGCCGCGGCCCGAGACGTGTCGACCGGCGCGGTCGCACTCGCCTGGTTGCTCTCCCACGAGGGGGTGACGGTCCCGATCATGGGCCCCGCACGGTCGGCGCCGTACCTCGGCATCGCGGCCGAAGCCCTTCGCGTCGACCTGGACGACGAGACCCGGGAAGCACTCGCCGAGGCGTTTCGCGGCGCGGGCCGAGGCTGACCGGCAACAGCGTCTGTCCTCCCCCTGTGGGGTGATACCGAGTGGCTCGGACTGGAACAGGATGGTGGGGTCTACGCGGGTGTGGACGGGGGGCGCGTCCGCGGACGCCCGCCCCCTGCAGACCGCCGGGAGCGGCTGACGGGATTCACCACCCTCGGAGGTACCCGAATGAAGCGCATCGTCAGCGCGGCCCTTGCGGCCGCCACGGTCCTGGCCGTCACCTCGGTGGCCAGCAGCTCACCTGGTCCACGACCATCGCGGGACGAAGCCGCGCTCGCCCCGACTCGGGGCGCCCCGAGTCGCGGCATCGAGGCCAAGGTCGACGCCCTGCTGGCGAAGATGACCACCCAGGAGAAGCTGCAGCAGGTCCAGCTGCTCTCCGACGGCCAGATCACCGATGCCGACGCCAAGGCCGGCGTCGGCGGCGTCTTCAGCCTGGTGGACCCGGCGAAGATCGACCACTTCCAGCACATCGCCGTCGAGCAGTCCCGGCTGCACATCCCGATCCTGTTCGCCTACGACACCATCCACGGCTACCGGACCATCTTCCCGGTCCCGCTGGCTGCCGCGAGCTCGTTCGACCCGGCGGTCGACCACACGGCCGCCAGCATCGGTGCCCGCGAGTCCGCGACCGTCGGCCTCAAGCAGATCTACAGCCCGATGGTCGACGTCTCCCACGAGCCCCGCTGGGGCCGGATCGTCGAGGGCAACGGCGAGGACCCGTACCTCGGCTCGGTGATGGCGGCAGCTCAGGTCAAGGGAGCCCAGGGCTCGGACTACTCGAAGAGGGACAAGGTCGTCACGAGCGTCAAACACTTCGTCGGCTACGGCCAGCCCGAGGGCGGCCGCGACTACAACACCACCGACATGTCCGAGCAGCGGCTGCGCAACCTCTACCTGCCGCCGTTCAAGGCCGCGATCGACGCGGGCGCCGACACGGTGATGTGCTCGTTCAACGCGATCAACGGCGTCCCGGGCTGCGCGAACCCCTACACCGAGACCGACATCCTCAAGAAGGAGTGGGGCTTCGACGGCTTCATCGAGAGCGACTACACGGCCGTCGCCGAGACCCGCGCCTGCCCGCCGGTCAACCCGAACGAGGGACCCTGCGGCCACGGTACGGCGGCCGACGGCCCCGAGGCGGGCGCCAACGCGCTGATGGCCGGCACCGACTCGGAGATGGTCAGCACCAACATCCGTGACTTCGGCGCCCAGCTGCTGTCGCAACATCGGATCACCATGAGCCGACTCGACGACGCCGTCCGCCGGATCCTGCGGGTCAAGTTCCGCGCCGGCCTCTTCGACCACCCGTTCGTCAACCAGGCGAAGGCCACCGACCCTGCCAGCTTCCTCACCCCGGCGGACCGCAAGGCCGCACGGACCGCGGGCAGCAAGTCGATGGTGCTGTTGAAGAACGACAACGCCACGCTGCCCTTCGACGCCAGCAAGAAGACCGCGGTCATCGGGCCGCTCGGCGACGACCAGCACGACATGCTCGGCCCCTGGTGGGGGCAGGGCCAGGACGCCGACGCCGTGTCGGTCTTCGACGGCGTCAAGGCACAGTCGCCCGGCGCCACGTTCACCCAGGCGTGCACCGTCAGCAACGACGAGCCGCCGGTGTACGACCCCGCCAACGACTGCACGACCTCCGACGGGTTCGCCGACGCGGTCGCGGCGGCCAAGGCGGCCGACCAGGTCGTGCTCGCAGTCGGCGAGACCCGCGAGATGAGCGGCGAGGCCACCTCGCGCACCACGCTCGACCTGCCCGGTCAGCAGCAGGCGCTGATCGACGCGATCAAGTCGACAGGGAAGCCGTTCGTGGTCGTGCTGTTCAACGGCCGCCCGCTGACCCTGGGTGATGTGGCAGCGAGCTCGCCGGCGATCCTGGAGGCCTGGTTCCCAGGCGTCGAGGCCGGCAACTCCGTCGCCGACACCGTGTTCGGTAAGTCCGACCCGGGCGGGAAGCTGCCGGTCTCCTTCCCGCAGCGGCTCGGCCAGGTGCCGATCTACTACAACCACGAGCCGACCGGACGACCGTGCGACGTGACCCAGAAGTACGACTCGCGCTACCGCGACCTGCGCTCGTGCGACCCGTTGTACGCCTTCGGCTTCGGGCTCAGCTACACGACGTTCTCGGTCACTGGCCTCAGTCTCGACCGGAGCACCGTGTCGCCGTCGGGGAGCGTGCGCGCGACGATGACGGTGACCAACACCGGTGACGTCCCGGGCGACGATGTCGTGCAGCTCTACCTCCACGACCCCGTGGCGAGCATCTCGCAGCCGGTACGTCGCCTGCGTGGCTTCGAACGGGTCACTCTCCGGCCGCACCAGTCGAAGAAGGTGACGTTCACCCTCGACCGCAGTGACTTCGGCTTCTACGACAACCGGGGACGTTTCGTGGTCGAGCCCGGGCAGATCGAGGTGTACGGCGGTGACTCGTCGCAGGCCACGATGAAGTCCACCTTCACCGTGACCGGTCGTCGCTGACCGCGACCCTCACGCGACACCGGATCCGGACCGGCGGGGCAGCCACCTCGCCGGTCCGGGCCCCGGCAGTCGGAAGCTGGGTCAGATCAGGTCGAGGGCGAGCGTCACAGCCACCGGCACCACGAACCAGCCGAGGGCCAGGAGGAGCACGGCGTACACGACGAACCCGCGGCTCCGGTCCCGCGGCGGGTCGCCCGCGGCTCCCACGGTCTCGTAGAGCGCGCGCAGCGGCGCGTCGAGGGCGATCCGAGTACGACGGCGCGCGATCGCGGCCGCGCTGAGCACGCACCAGAACGCCGCGAGTGCCAGCACCGCGGTGACGGCGGCCACGACCGCGAGCACGATGCGACTTCCGGTGACCTCCTGGACGGCCGAGGACAGCAACGAGAAGGTGGCGCCACCGATCAGGAAGGCGGGCAAGCCACCCGATCGTCGCGACAGGTCCTCGGTGACGCGGTCGATCTGGCGCCGCGCGAGCGTGAGACTCCGGTACTCCCCGCTGCCCGGGACGCTGTTCGCCTCGCGCAGCGCGTACAGCCGGCGCAGGTGCTCGATCACCGATCGCTGGTAGCTGCGAACGATGGTCCCGATCAGGAGCTGGACCACCGGGGACGCCACGGGCGTGAGCACCCCCGCCCGCAACGACGACGGGGAGCGGGCCGCGTTGCGGTCGAAGACCTCCACGGTCCGCATCACGCTCCGATGGGCCTCCGGGAAGCGGTCCGGGAGATGCAGAGGTGATCGCTGGCCGAGCTGCGCCAGCATCTCCGACTCCACGCGGCCGGCCGCACCGAACTGCTCGAGCATGACGTCCGCGCGCTGTGGATCGTTCTCCCGCAAGAGCCGCAGGGTGTCGAGCCGATCCGCCAGCTCGTCCAGGAGGAACCCTCTGTCCTGCTCGGCGTCACCACCCCGGGTGGGCCCGTCTGTCGCCACGTCTCGCAAGGTATCGCAGCCCAGGGGTCCCACCCCGTGTCACGCGCGTGACGGTGGGCGCGCGCCGAGCAGAGCCTGGAGCCCCTCGAGCTGGTCGCCCGTCAGATGATCGCGCTGGCACGCACCTGAGGCGCCACTACCTGGGCGCGGCGAGCTGCCAGACGCCGGGTCTGCCCTTCGTCATCAGCCCTTCGTCGATGAGTGCCACCCGCGCGCGCCGAGCGGCGTACCGCCAGCGCAGCTCGCCCTCGGGCGTGGTCGCGCTGTCCTCGGGCAGCAGCCGGTCCTCGGCGAGGATCTCCAGCTCCAGGAACAGGTCCTCGGCCTCCAGCTCGCCCCCGGCCCGCTCCAGGACGGTGATGATCAGGGGCTTGAACACCTCGGGCGGCGTCCAGCGCCGAGTCACCGCCTTCTCCGGGGCCGCCGACGTGCGGGCCCGGGGGGCCGGCCGTTTCCTGGGTTTGGGCGGCGACGCGACGGCCTCCTTCGGAGGCGGGGGCGGCTGGCCGTGCACGCACTGGGACTTCGGCAGATCACACAGCTCGCAGTAGTCGTCGGGCGCATTCATTGCGACCAACCTAGCCAGCCGCGAGCATCTCGGTGACCCCCGGCTCGAGCCGGCGCACTCCCGCGCGTTGCCGACCTGCTCGTTCCGCCGCGCGCGACGCTCGACCGCAACCGCACGCACCTGGACAGGCCGGCGTCGGCCGGGCAGGGTGCTGGGATGCCACGTCTCGGAGTTCTCGCCCTGTCCACTGCCGTGCTCGCCATCCCCTTCCTGGGGAGCGCGACGTACGCCGGGAGCACCGCCGCCGGTGGCTCGGGCCAGCACGGCGGCCACGACCACCACCACGACCACGGCGGATCGCTGTCGTGGAGGGAAACCGTTCTCGACCCCGAGCAGAGCTTCCGCGGCCTCGACGCGGTCGACCACCGAACGGCGTGGGTGACCGGTGGCAGCGCCACGACGGGTGGCCCTGGCCGGGTGTTCCGCACCACCGACGGCGGCCGGACCTGGGAGGACGTGAGCCCCCCTGACACTGCCGGGCTGCTCTTCCGCGACGTCGAGGCACGCAGCGCGAAGAAGGCCGTCATCCTTGCGATCGGAGAGAACGACGCGTCCCGGATCTACCGCACCACCGATGGTGGGGCGACCTGGGACGCGACCTTCGTCAACCACGATCCTGCCGCCTTCTACGACTGCATGGCGTTCTACCCGGGTGGCCGGCGCGGGCTGGCCCTGAGCGACCCGGTCGACGGGAAGTTCCGGATCCTGGCCACCCACGACTCCGGCCGGTCGTGGACGGTCCTCCCGAACGACGGCATGCCGGCGGCGCCGACCGAGTTCGGGTTCGCTGCCAGCGGCGACTGTCTCGTCACGGCCGGCCGCACGGCGTACTTCGGCTCCGGCGGGGGCGCGGCGCGCGTCTTCCGTTCCGACGACTTCGGCCTGACCTGGGCCGCCACCGACTCCACGATCCCGGCGGGCGAACAAGCGGGTGTCTTCGCCCTGACGTTCCGTACGCCGCAGCAGGGTGTCGCCGTCGGCGGTGACTTCGCCGCACCGACCCTCGGTCTGGACGTCGTGGCGACGACTCACGACGGCACCACCTGGCGCAACGCGGGCGACCTGACGCACCTGGCCGAGGATGTCGCCTACCTGCCGGGCCACGGGCACCGACTCATCGTCACCGGTGAGTCCGGCGCCGTGATGGGCACCAGCGTCAGCCCCGACGACGGTCGCCACTGGACCCGGATCAGCGACGCGGGCTACCACGCCCTCGACTGCACGCGCGACGGCTCCTGCTGGGCCGCCGGCGGCACCGGCCGTGTGGCGCGCCTCGTCCACTGACCCACGATCGCGGTCCGCGAGGCCGCCGGGAGGAGCAACGATGCCGGTGCTGGGAGTGGGCGGGATCTTCTTCCGCGCCAAGGATCCCGAGGGGCTCACCGCCTGGTACCGCGAGCATCTCGAGATCGGTGCGGGCTGTGCCGCCGAGGACACCGGGCCGTCCGACGAGTGGTCGTGGCAGGTGCAGGGCGGCCCGCTCGTCTTCGCGCCGTTCGAGACGGCGACCGACTACTGGGCGGCGGACAAGCAGTTCATGCTCAACCTCCGCGTCCGTGACCTCGAGAGCCTGCTCGCGCAGCTGCGCGCCAGCGGGATCGAGGTGATCGTCAAGCCCGAGTGGGAGTCGCCCGAGCTCGGGCGCTTCGCTCGGATCCACGATCCCGAAGGCAACGCGATCGAGCTGTGGGAGCCGCCGGCGGACTGACGAGCCGCGAGAAGGCTGTGAGGACCTGTGGGGACGCTGTGAGACTTCGGCTGCGGTGAACCATCCTCGGGCCCACGCCGTGGGGCCAGGTGACCGACGACCGTCGCGGACGTCGGACCCCGTACGTCGGGCCCGCGCTCGCGGCCCGAGAGCGAGGAGCCTCCATGTCCCATCCACGATCCGCGACACGCACCCTGCTGAGCGTCCTGTCCGCCCTGGTGCTCGCCTGCCTGGCGTTCCTGCCCGCGTCACCGGCCTCGGCCAACTCACGACCGGCGACCATCGCGCTGCCGAACGGGTTCTCCCCCGAGGACATCACGGCCGGCCCCGACCACACGTTCTTCGTCGGCTCGCTCGCGACCGGCGCCATCTACCGGGGCAGCTTCACCACCGGCAAGGGATCGCTCCTGGTGCCCTCCGCCACCGGCCCGACCACCGGGCTCTACCTGGAGCGCCGAGACGGGCACGACCGGCTGTGGGCCGCCGGTGGACCCTCCGGTCAGGCGCGGGTGTACGACGCGACCACGGGCGCCCTCCTGCGCACCTTCCAGCTCGCAGACCCGGCCAGCGGCACCTTCGTCAGTGACGTCATCGTGACGGACAAGGCGGCGTACTACACCGACGCGTTCGTCCAGCAGCTGTTCGTGATCCCGTTGGCCGGGCACCACCAGGCTCTCCCCTCGCCGTCGGCGGCGCGCACCGTGCCGCTCACCGGTGACGTGAGCTACGTGCCCGGCCCGAACGTGTTCAACCTCAACGGGCTCGCCGCGTTCAAGGACACGCTCGTGTCGTTCCAGACCGTCACCGGCGAGCTCTTCCGGATCAACCCGATGAGCGGTGTCACCCAGCAGATCCCGGTGATGGACAAGAAGGGCAACCCGGTGACCGTCGACGGTGCCGATGGCATCGCCCAGCGCAGTCACACCCTGTTCGCCGCCCAGAACTTCCCGGAGAAGCTCGCCACGGTGAAGGTCGACAGCAACCTGCGCAGCGCTCGCCTCGTCGACGTCGCGACCAGCCCGGCCCTGGACATCCCGAGCTCGGTCGAGGAGGACCGGGGCGACCTGTTCGGGCTCAACGCCCGGTTCACCACGCCGCCCGGACCCACCACGACGTACGACGTGGTCCGCGTCAAGAGGTAGCCCTCCACCGGCGGACGGCCTGTGGCGATGCCACGGGCCGTCCGCACCGGTCCGGCACCTCGAGCCCTGACTCCCGGCGGATCACGACGTACGGGTCCTAGGGTCAGGGCGTGAGCGATGACGCAAGTGGAGAGTCGCCGGCCCCGAGCCTTGTCGAGGCTTCTCCTGACCTCGAGGCGGAGCCGGGCATGCCCCGGATGCGTTCGCGTTGGGTGCTGGAGCCCTCGGGTCCCGCGTGGGACGGGTTCGCCCTGTCCGAGTGGGAGCTCACCGCGGCCGGCTGGTCGGATCAACACCCTCACACGGAGACCAACATCGTCGTGGCGGGCGAGCTGCACGTGGAAGCGGGCGGCGTCACGGTGGTGGCCGGTGCGGGTGACACGGTGACCGTGCCCGCCGGTCAGATCGGTCGGTACTGGGCGCCCGTCCACGCACGGATGATGGCGATCTACGGTCCCAATCCCGGCGGCGAGGACGCGACGGACCTGGGCTACTGGGAGCTGTGAGCCGGAGCCGGACAACGACGAGCCATCGCCCGGCTGCGCGGTTGTAGCGTTCTGCAGGAGCCCGATCCCACGAGGTGCCCCATGAACGACCGACCGCCCCTCCCGCCGTTCACGGCCGAGACCGCCGCCCAGAAGGCACGAGCAGCCGAGGACGCCTGGAACACCTGCGACCCCGAGCGGGTCTCCCTCGCGTACACGGCCGACAGCCGTTGGCGCAACCGGGACACCTTCCTGCAGGGGCGCGACGACATCGTGGCGTTCCTGCAGCAGAAGTGGTCGCGCGAGCTGGACTACCGGCTGATCAAGGAGGTCTGGACGTACGGCGAGAACCGGATCGCCGTACGGTTCGTCTACGAGTCCCACAACGGCGACGGCCGGTGGTTCCGCTCGCACGGCAACGAGAACTGGGAGTTCGACGAGCACGGTCTGATGCGGCAACGCCACGCCAGCATCAACGACCTCGCGATCGACGACGCCGACCGCCTCTTCCACTGGGACAGATCAGGCCCCCGCCCCTCGGATCATCCCGGCCTGACGGAGCTCGGACTCTAGACGGCGTCAGGCGTGGGTGCCGGTATCCGGATCGGCGCTCTCGACCTGGGCGTGGGGGCGCGACTGCCAGAGGGCCCAGTCGTTGCTGACGTCGCTCGCCGCCCGGAGGAGCTTCGGCAGGTGGGCGTCGAGGAGGCGGTCGGTGCTGGTCTCGGCGGCGTGGACGGTGACGTTCATGGCGGCGCGGACGGTGCCGGTGCCGTCGCGGACCGGGACGGCGACCGACCTCACGCCCGGCGCGAGCTCCTCGTCGGCGAGGGCCCAGCCGCGGGCGCGGACCTGGGTGAGCTCGTCGTCGAGGGCGGCGCGGCTCTTGCCGATGTAGCGCGGCAGGCCGGAGCGGGACGGGATCGTGAGGACGGCGTCGAGCTCGTCGGAGGAGAGCGCGGCCAGCATCACCTTGCCCTGGGAGGTCTGCGGAGCCGGGAACAGCGTGCCGATGTCGACGCGGAGGGCGATGATCTTCGGCACCGAGACCCGGGCCACGTAGACGATGTCGCTGCCGTCGAGCTGGGCCATCGACGACGACTCACCGGTCTGGCGGACCAGCGACTCGAGGTGGGGACGGGCGACGTCCCAGAGGCCCAGAGAGGCGACGTACGACGTGCCGAGCGTGATCACCTTCGGTGTCAGCTCGAAGGTGCCGTCGAGGGAGCGGACGTAGCCCAGCTCCTCGAGGGTCAGCAGCAGCCGACGGGCCGTCGGTCGCGCGAGGCCCGTCGCCGCGGCGACCTCGGCCAGCGACAGGGCCCGATGGTGCGTGTCGAACGCCCGCAGCACGTCGAGCCCACGCGCGAGCGACTCGACGAAGTCCGGTCCCGAGCCACGTCCTGCCACGGCCGCCCCCTACGAGGAGGAGGAGTCGGGGTTGCCGAACATGGTGCCGCGGGCGCCGTGCGTGGCCTCGGTCTGGAAGTCGGTGTACTGGTAGGGGTTGTCGAGCATCTTGCCGCCCTCGGGCATCGCCGGATGCATGCCGGCGTGCCAGACCTCGTCGCCCATCGCGCCCTGCAGGTAGGACACCGTCGCGTCGATGGAACGGCGTACGGCGGCCGCGTCGTACCCGACCAGCTTGCCCTCGCTCTTCACGACCTTGCCGTCCACGAGCACGGTGTGGACGTCGCCGCGCTGGGCCTGGAAGGCGACCTGGCCGTAGGGGTTCAGCAACGGGAACGAGACCGGGGAGTCGTCGTTCTTGATCAGGACGACATCGGCCTTGGCTCCGGGGGTGAGCCGGCCGAGGTCGTCCCGACCAAGTGCATGGGCGCCGCCCCGCGTCGCCCAGTCGACGACGTGCTCGGCGCGCAGTGACAGCGCGGTGACGGTGTCGCCCTTGACGTGGGCCTCGAGGTGCTCGCGCGAGCGGTCGGCGCCGAGCGTGGTCCGCATCGCCGAGAACAGGTCGCCGCTCCACCACACGCTGGTGTCCATCGACAGCGACACCGGAATGCCGAACTGCCGCACCTGCCAGGTCGGGGGGTAGCCCTGGCCGGCGCTCTGCTCGGACTCCGTCGACACCGAGATCGAGCCGCCACTCGCCGCGATCCGCTGGTAGGAGTCGATGCTCAGCGTCGCCGCGTGCACGTAGATGTTGTCGGGGGAGGCGAAGCCGTTCTCGTGGATCAGCCGGATGCCGTCGTCGTTCGTCGCGCCCCAGACACCGGCGTGCGTGGTGACCGAGAGGCCGAGCTCGCGGGCCACCTCGAACGCCGCCTTCTCCGGGAACGCCGGGTCGCCGGTGACGTCGAAGGCGAGCTGGAAGCCGAGCATGTCGCCCGCGCCGGTACGCCGGCGCTCGAAGAAGTCGCGGACGGCCGGGTCGGCGGTCCACTCCCACGGCCCGGCCTGGATGTTGCCGTAGGCCAGCACGAACCGGCCGGGCACCGCCTGCAGCGCGTCGACCGCGGCGTCGGCGTGGTCGACGGTCTGCAGCCCGTGCGACCAGTCGACGGTGGTCGTGACGCCGGCCTCCAGCGACTCCCAGGCCGAGAGCAGGTTGCCGGCGTGGACGTCCTCGGGGCGGAAGGTCTTGCCGTGCTCGAGGTAGTACCAGACGAAGTACTGCGTCAGCGTCCAGTCCGCGCCGTACGCCCGCATCGCGGTCTGCCACATGTGGCGATGCGTGTCGATCATGCCCGGCATCACGATGCCGCCCGAGGCGTCGATCTCCTCGGTACCCTCGGGTACGTCGAGCGAAGGGCCGACCGCCTCGATCCGGTCGCCGACGACCAGGACGTCGCCCACGCTGTGGACCGTGTGGGTGTCGTCCATCGTCAGCACGGTGCCCCCGCGGAGGACGATCGCTCGGGTGTCGGCCATGTTTTCTCCCGTACGTGTGTCCGTCTGGCGGTCAATCTTGCCTTGCGCCACTGTGGTACCGCTCGCAACCGCCTGTCAAGGGCTCCTTGACAGCGCTCACCGGTGCTCCGAGACTGGCGAAACAACCCGTGCGGACGCATGTCCGCAATTCAGTAAAGGATCGCCGTGGCCGATCGACCTACCGGACCCCTCGCCGGGCTGCTGGTCGCCGACTTCTCGCGGATCCTGGCGGGCCCGTACGCCTCGATGCTGCTCGCCGACCTCGGCGCGGAGGTGGTGAAGGTGGAGTCGCCGGCCGGCGACGACACCCGGTCGTGGCAGCCACCCGTGCGCGACGGCGTGGCGACGTACTACCTCGGCGTCAACCGCAACAAGCGCTCCATCGCCCTCGACCTCAAGGACCCCGGCGACGTCGCGCTGGCCCAGGCACTCGCCGGGCGCGCGGACATCGTGATGGAGAACTTCCGCCCCGGCGGGCTGGCGCGCTTCGGCCTCGACTACGACACGGTCGCCGCCGCCAACCCGGGGGTCGTCTACGCGTCCATCAGCGGCTTCGGTACGACGGAGCAGGGCCGGGTGCTGCCGGGCTACGACCTCATCGTCCAGGCGATGTCGGGCCTGATGAGCCTGACCGGAAGCCCCGACACGGAGCCCTTCCGCTCCGGCATCTCGGTCTTCGACGTGATGGCCGGGCTCCACGCCACGATCGGGATCCTCGCCGCGCTGCACGCCCGCGAGGAGAGCGGTCGGGGCCAGCACGTCGAGGTCAACCTGCTCTCCTCGGCGCTGTCGGGGATGGTCAACCAGACCAGCGCCTTCGTGGCCGGTGGCGTGGTCCCGCAGCGGATGGGGAACAGCCACCCGAGCCTGTTCCCGTACGAGCCGCTGATGTGCGCCGACGGCGAGCTGATCATCACCGCGGGCAACAACGGGCAGTTCCGCAAGCTCGTGGAGGTGCTCGGCGTCCCCGACCTGGCCGACGACCCACGCTTCGCCCGGAACGAGGACCGCACCGCGAACCGCGACGAGCTCCGGCCGCTGCTCATCGAACGGCTGACGACCCGGCCGAAGATGGACTGGTTCCGCGAGATCATCGCCGCCGGCGTGCCGTGCGGGCCGATCAACACCGTGGACGGCGGTGTCGGGTTCGCCACCGAGATCGGGCTCGACCCGGTCGTCGAGGTAGGCGAGGGTGAGGCGATGGTGCCGTCGATCCGCAACCCGATCACCTTCTCCGAGACACCCGCCGACTACCGGCTGCCGCCGCCCGGGCTCGACGAGCACGGCGAGGAGATCCGAGCCTGGTTGGCGAGTGACGATGGTTTCGAGACAGGCGCTGGCGCGCCTTCCTCAACCACCGAAGGCGCTGCTCCGGTGGTCGAGGAGGTCGCTCCGCGACCGTCTCGAAACCCCGGCGAGGGAGGGCTCGGTGGTTGAGGAGGTCGCTCCGCGACCGTCTCGAAACCCCGGTGAGGGAGTGCTCGGTGGTTGAGGAGGTCGCTCCGCGACCGTCTCGAAACCCGGTGAGGGAGTGCTCGGTGGTTGAGGAGGTCGCTCCGCGACCGTCTCGAAACCCCGGCGAGGGAGGAGACGCATGAGTGAGCTGGAGTTCCCGACGTCGCTCGGGACGTCGACAGCGGACCAGATCCTGCTGATGGGCGAGGACCTGACCGAGCTGATGGGGAACGTCGGGTTCGGCGAGCTGGCGTTCTGGCTGGTCGCCCTGCGCCGCCCGACGCCCAGCGAGACCAGGGTCTTCGAAGCGGTGCTGGTCGCCCTGGCCGACCACGGGTTCACACCGACCGCGATCGCGGCACGGCTCACCTACCTCTCCGCGCCCGACTCGCTGCAGGGTGCACTCGCAGCCGGGCTGCTGGGCGGCGGGTCGCGGTTCCTCGGCGTGACCGAGGACTGCGGTGGCTACCTGCACGCCGTACTCACCGACCACGACGGCGACCTCCCCACCGACGACGCCGGGTGGGACGCGCTCGCGCTGGAGGCCGTACGACGTACCCGCGAGCAGGGCAAGTACGTCCCGGGCCTCGGCCACCCGGTGCACAAGGTCGAGGACCCGCGCACCCCGCGCCTGATCGCGATCGCCGAGGAGGAGGGGCTGCACGGCCCCCACCTCCGCTTGTTCGAGGCGATCGGCCGCACTCACGAGCAGGTCCTCGGTCGCAAGCTCCCGCTCAACGGCGCCGGTGTCTGCGGTGCCGCGCTCGCCGACCTCGGCCTGCCGGTCGAGCTGCTGCGCGGCTTCGCGCTGCTGGCCCGGGCCGCGGGCCTGCTCGGCCAGCTCGCCGAGGAACGCCGGCGCCCGATCGGGATGGACGCCTACCTGACCGTCGACCGCAACGCGGTCTACGTCGACCCGACCGACGACTGAGACGAGAGGAGCGAGCATGGCCACCGTCGCCGCGGTCATCGCCTCGACGCATCACCCCTTCTACCTGAAGGCCAGCACCGCCACGGGCGCCGAGCGACCGCCGTTCGCCGATGAGTGGCAGGCCAAGATCGAGGCCTTCCGCGAGACGCTGACCCGCGCCGAGCCCGACGTGCTCGTGATGGTCGGCAGCGACCACTTCCACCAGCTGTGGCTGGACAACATGCCGCAGTTCCTGGTCGGCAAGGCGCCGTACTTCGACGCCAACTGGTACAACGAGGAGCGCGAGTTCGGCCTCCCGCGGATGACGCTGGCCGGCGACGAGGAGCTCTCCTCCCACATCCTGCGCGGCGGCCTCGACCGCGACTTCGACCTGGCCTTCAGCAACGAGCTGCGGATCGACCACAGCATCACGTGTCCGATCATCACCCTGCGGCCCCAGGCCGACCTGCCGATCGTGCCGATCTACACCAACATCTTCGCGCCGCCGTTGCCGCAGCCGAAGCGGTTCGTCCAGCTGGGCAAGGCGATCCGCGAGATGGTCGAGTCGTGGGAGAGCGACAAACGGGTCGCGATCATCGGCACCGGTCACCTCTCGCTCGAGCTCGGCGGGCCGCGTCAGTTCGGCGAGCACGGCCCCGATCCGGAGTTCGACCGCAAGGCCGTGGAGTGGATCTCCAGCGGTGACATCGAGGGCTGCTGCGGCGAGGTCAGCCTCGAGAGCCTGCACCTGCCCGGCAACGCCACCCACGGCTTCATGGACTTCATGCTGATGATGGGAGTGGCCGGTGACGGGGTGAAGGCCGACTACACCGACTCGCTCGACCTCTTCCACACCATGGAGGCGTACTTCACGTGGTACCCGGAAGGAGCCCTGGGGTGAGCAAGTACCTGCTGGACAAGTTCCTCTACACCGTCGACCGCGACCCGGACCTCGTCGAGCGGTACCGCTCGGACCCGGCCGGGACGGTCGCCTGGTGGGAGGCCGAGATGGCCAACTCGATCCTCAACTGCCACACCGGTGAGCGCTCGACCTGGCTCGCGCTCACCGACGACGAGCGGCGGGCGCTCGTCGAGCAGGACCACGTGGCCCTCTTCGAGATGGGTGCCCACCCGTTCCTCGCGCTGACGCTGTTCATCGCGATGTTCGAGCGCGACCACGGGCCGCTGGAGTACCAGATCGCGTACGGCAAGGCGATGGAGCACCTCTCCCTGCCCTACCCCGACATCGCCACCTGATCGGACACCCGTGATGCTCGCCGCTGTCCTGCACACCCCCGGTTCGCCGCCGTCGTACGCCGAGCACCCGGCGCCGTCGGCTGCCCCGGGGTCGACCCTCGTCCGGGTGACCGCCGCCCCGGTGGTCCCCCTCGACCTGCTGTGCGCCTCGGGCACGTCGTACTTCGGCGTCCCGGCGACGCCGTACGTCCCCGGCGGCCAGGGGGTCGGGGTCGTCGAGGCCTCCGACACCTACGCCGTCGGCACCCGCGTCTGGTTCTACACACCGGCCGGCATGCGGCCGGCCGACGGCAGTCTCGCCGAGCTGTGCCTGGCGCCGGACGAGGACGTCGTACCGCTCGACGCGTCGGTGCCCGATGAGCTCGCCGCTGCGTTGGGGCTCTCGGGAGTCGCGGCCTGGATGGCGCTGTCGTGGCGCGCGCGGCTGCAGCCCGACGAGCGGGTGCTGGTGCTCGGCGGTGGCGGTGCGGTCGGCCAGGCCGGCATCGGTGCGGCCCGGGCGCTGGGTGCGTCGACCGTGGTCGCCGTGGCGCGCCCCACCTCCGTCGACCGGGCCCGCGCGGCCGGCGCGGACCTCGTCGTACCTCTCGGCGACGACGTCGACGCCCTCGCGACCGTCCTGTCCGAGGCCGGGCCCTTCGACGTCGTCCTCGACCCGGTGTGGGGGATCGCAGCGACGGCGGCGTCCCGCGCGCTGGCGCCGTCCGGACGGTTTGTCAACCTGGGCGGTGGGTCCGGCGACGAGGCGTTGCTCCAGTCGTCGGTCCTGCGCAGCCGCTCGGCCTCCGTGCTCGGCTACACCAACAACGCACTCACCCCCGAGCAGCGCGCGGGCGCCGTCGCCGCCGTCCTCGGGCACGCCGCCGCCGGCCGGATCCGGATGGCGTACGACGTGCTCCCGCTCGCCGAGGTCGGGGCCGTCTGGGCCCGGCACGCGGCCGGCCTCGCAGACGGTCGCAGCGTCTTCGTCCCGGGCTGACGGGCTCCTCGTGTCGAGGTTCCGGAACCTCTCGTCAACTCCTTGATCGATCCATTAATGTGTGCGATGGCTGATGGGGAGTGAGGAGTTCGAGAAGTCGACGTCGGGTCAACCGGCGTCCCGAGAGTGCTCAGGCAGGTGGCAATGTCCGAGGACAAGATCGAGCAGGGGACCTACCCCGACGCTCATGGTGAAGAAGCAGTTGCTCTGGTCGGGGGGTTCGCCTACGACTCGGCGCTCGATCGTTGGTCGTGGTCACCGGAGGTCTTCCGGATCCACGGGTTCGAGCCCCACGACGTCGTGCCCACCACGGAGCTGATCCGGTTCCACGCGCACCCCGAGGACCGCGACGCGGTGGCCGAGACCCTCGACCATGCGATGGCGTCGCCCGGTCGCTTCAACCTCTCGTTCCGACTCGTCGACGCGCAGGGGACGACCCGCCGGGTGCTGCTCCTGGGGTCCGGTTCGGGCGACGCCGGCACCGTGCGCCTGCGAGGTCAGCTGGTCGACCTGACGTCGTGGCAGGACCAGATCCTCAACGACGACCTCGGCCCGGTGGTCGACGACTTCCGCGCCCACCGCGCTGTCATCGAGCAGGCCAAGGGCATCGTCATCCAGCTGTTCGCCGTGGACGCCGACGAAGCGTTCGACCGGCTGCGGGTGTGCTCGCAGGCCGCGAACGTGAAGGTCCGCGACCTGGCGGAGTACCTCGTCGTCGCCGCAGCACAGGACCGCACGCCCGACAAGGTCGAGGACTCGCTCGGCCTGGCCGAGATCTTCGAGGTGCTGGCCGCGGAGAGCGACGCGGTCTGAGCCACCGCCGCTCCGGCTACGGTGAGCAGATGGACCACCCGACCGCCCAGCAGTGGCTCGACCGCTACCTCGCCGCGTGGCTGAGCTACGACCGCGACGCGATCGGCGCGCTCTTTTCCGACGACGTCTCCTACCGCTACCACCCGTGGGACGTGCCGATCGTCGGCCGCGACGAGGTGGTCGCCTCGTGGCTCGGCGAGCGTGACCACGACGACGCGTCGACACGCGACGCGCCCGGGACGTACGACGGGGCATACGCGCCGGTGGCCGTCGAGGGCGACGTCGTGGTGGCGACGGGCACCTCGTCGTACCGCGACGAGGCCGGCGGCCCGGTCACGCAGACCTTCGCCAACTGTTTCGTGATGCGCTTCGACGGCGAGGGCCGGTGCCGGGAGTTCACCGAGTACTACGCGAAGCATCCGTGACCCGGCTCCGGCGACCCAGGGTGACCGCGGGCCCACCCGTCCCCTAGCATCGGGCCAGACTTTCCACCGGGCCGCGCGGGGGAGCGGCGGTGATCCCGATCGGGGGGCCAAGATCGTGGCGCGCGTGCTGCGGATGCCGGGTGTCGCCAACGACACCCACGAGGGTGTCCTGTCGTCGTGGCTGATCGAGGAGACCCACGTCTTCGAGGCGGCGCAGACGATCGCGTACGTCGAGACCAGCACGCTGCTGCTCAGCGTCGAGGCGGGCCGGCCCGGCGTACTCCTCAAGACGCTGGTCGATCCGGGGACCCGCGTCGGCGTCGGGATGCCGATCGGTGTGATCGGTGACCGTGACGAGCAGGTGGCCGACCTCGGGGCACTGCTGGCAGAGCTCGGCGTGAACGGGCACGTCGAGACGTCGCGGGTGTCCACCCCGCTCGCGCCGGAGCTGCCCGAGCCCGCGCCGACCGCGGCCTCGGCTGCGGTCGCGCCCAAGCCGGAGGTCTCGGCGACCGAGGTCACCGAGGGTCCCGAGGAGCCGGACGTGCCGGAGCCTGCGCCGGACGAGCCTGCGCCGGCGCCCCGGGCGGGCGAGCGGCACCTGACCCACGACCACCTACGGACCTCGGTCCGCGCCGAGCGTCTGGTCGCCCTCGCCGCCCTGGCCGGAAGCCCGGGAGTCCCGGTCACGATCGAGCACCTCGTCGTACGCGCAGTCGCCGGCGCCCACCGCCTGCTGCCGGAGCTCAACCTGACCTCCGGTGCCGACGGCGTACGCCGAGAGGAGAGCGTCGACGTCAGCCTCACGATCGGTACGCCGGACGGCCCGGTCTCACCGGTCCTCCGCGATGTGGCGGCGCAGTCGCTCCACGACATCGCCCGGCTGATGGCCCGGCTGACGGCCGAGGCCAGGTCCGGAACGCTCGCCCCCGCCGACCGCGGAGGCAGCATCGCGATCTCGCACCTCGGCCGCTACGGCGTCGACGACTCCGTGCCGAACGTCGTACCACCGCAGGTCGCCGCGCTGGCGGTCGGGGCCGTGCGCGACGAGCCGGTGATGGAGGGCAGTGCCATAGTGGCGGGAAAGACGCTGACGCTGACCCTGTCGGTCGACCACGCGCGGGTCGACGACGCCCTGGCGGCGCGGTGGCTCGGCGTCGTGGCGGCACTGCTCGAGCGACCCGAGTGGATGCACGACTGAGGGAGGAGCGATGTCGGAGCCGTTCGACGTGCTGCTGGAGAAGTACGCCCGCCTCGTGATCCGGGTGGGTGTCAACGTGCAGCCCGGCCAGGAGGTGGTGGTCAACGCCCTGCCCGAACAGGCCGAGGCCGCCCGGGCTCTGGCCGAGGAGGCCTACCGCGTGGGTGCCAGCCGGGTGACGATCCACTACCTCGATCCGCATCTGCAGAAGGCGGCCGTGCTCCACGGGCCCGAGGAGACGCTCGGCGTCAGCTCCGAGCACGATCTGCAGGAAGTGCGTTCCTGGCGCGAGAGACGACCGGCCCTGATCAGCCTGACCGGCAACCCGTTCCCCACGCTGATGGACGGGCTTGACCCCGAGCGCCTGGCCAAGTCGCAGCCGGTCGACCTGATCTCCGAGATCATGCCCATCGTCGCGAACGACCTGCTCGCCTGGACCGTGGTCGGTGCGCCGACGCCGGGCTGGGCGGACAGCATGGGAGTCGCCGACGTCGCCCAGCTGTGGGACGCCGTGGCGATCGCTATGCGGCTCGACGAGGCCGACCCGCAGCAGGCCTGGCGCGACCAGATCGCGAAGCTGCGGGCGCGCGCCGCGATCCTCAACGGGCATCGCTTCGACCGGGTCCGCTACCGGGGGCCTGGCACGGACCTCACCCTCGGCCTGTCCGCCGACACCGTCTGGCTCGGCGGGTCGACCGAGAACGCCGACGGTGTCGAGTTCGTCCCGAACATGCCGACCGAGGAGGTCTTCATGTCGCCGGACTGGCGCCGCGCCGAGGGCACGGTCCGGACGGCCGCGCCGTTCTTCCTGATGTCGATGGGCGCGATGGTCGAGGGGCTCGAGCTCGAGCTCCGCGACGGCACCATCACCGGAGCCAGCGCCTCCCGAGGAGAGGAGGCGGTTCGGCAGCAGTTCGAGCTGATCCCGCGCTCCCGTCACCTCGGAGAGGTCGCCATCGTCGACAAGGACTCTGCGGTGGCGCGCACCGGGCTGGTCTACCGGGACATGCTGTTCGACGAGAACGTCGGCTCCCACGTCGCCTGGGGGATGGGCTTCCCGAGCTCTCTTCGCGGTGCGCTGGAGCTCAGCCCCGAGGAGCGGATCGCCTCCGGACTCAACCAGGCGAACACTCACGTCGACATCGTGATCGGCAGCCCCGAGGTCCAGATCGACGGCATCCACGCCGACGGCTCGCTCGTCCCGATCACCCGCGGCGACGAGTTCGTGCTCACGGACTGACCATCGGCACCTGAGGCCCGGGGCTCCTGCGGGGGTTTCGCGAAGCGCGACGCACCCGGTCCGTTCTCGTCCATACGGGTGAGAACGGATGTAAAGCGTCGTACGCTGTAGCGCGCGACCGCTCGGGGCGACGACTCGTGGAGTCGACGGGGGACGGCCGCACGACGGGGACGCACGATGGCACACGAGCTCGAACAGTCACGCGACGCTTCAGCACGCCCAGCCCGCACGCTGGCGATCATCGATGATCACCGGACGTTCGCGGATCTGTTGCGCATCGCCCTGTCCGCCGAGGAGGACCTGACCTGCGTCGGCGTCGCCTACGGCATCGACGAGGGCCTGGAGCTGGTCCAGCGCACGCGGCCCGACCTGGTCCTGATCGACCTGGTCTTCGCCGGCGACGGGCGCGACGGCGTCCTGGTCACCCACCAGCTGCGCGACCTCCTTCCCGACACCCAGGTCATCCTGCTGACCGGACACCCGGAGCCGGAGCTGCTGCACCGGGCCGCGACCGCCGGAGCGAGCACCCTGTTGACCAAGGACGGGTCACTGCCCGACCTGCTGGCGGCGCTACGACGTGCCACCTCCGGAGGCACCGTCATGCACCCACACCTGTTGCGCACGATGGTCGACGTCTCCGCTCCACGAGACGCGGCGCTCGACTCGCCCCTGAGCGCCAGGGAGCGTGAGGTGCTCTCCTTGATGACGGTGGGGATGGACGCACGGTCGATCGCTCGCCAGTTCGAGATCTCGGTGCACACGTGTCGCGGACACATCAAGTCGATCCTGCACAAGCTCGACGTTCACTCGCAGCTCGAGGCCGTGGCCGAGGCGCGCAGGCGGGGGTTGTTGCATGACCGTCGGCGCGCCTGACCCACGGGTCGGTCGCGCCACGGACGACCGATGGGTCCTGCGAGCGGCGGTCCTACGGTTCGCCGTCATGAGCATGATCCCGCTGGCCGTCGTTGCAGGTGTGGTCGTGTTCGCCAGCCGGCACGTCGCTCACGAGCTCGCGCTCAAGGAGGCCGGTGAACGCAGCAGGGTGATGGTCGAGCGGGTGGCCGAGCGGCGCGTCGGGGAGCAGCTCCGAAACCGTGACCCCGTTGCAGAGCGGCGTTTCGCACGGGCCATCCAGCCGCAGATCGACGGCGGCGCCTTCGACCACATCACCTTGTGGGACGAGCACGGCACCGCCATCTGGTCCGACGACCCCGGGTGGATCGGCCACAGCCTCCCGTTTCCCGACGAGGTGGAGGAGGCTCTCACGACGGGAAAGGTCCTGACCGCTGCGCCCTTCGACGACCACCTCGACTCTCCCCGGGAGGACGACCACCTGGACATGTTCTACGAGGTGTACGTGCCGAGCACGGATCGCTCCGGAGAGCCGTTCCTCGTCGAGACCTACATCAGCCCCCAGCAGATCGCCGCCACCAACCAGGAGGTCCTCCTCGCGCTCCTGCCGGTCGGGATCGGAGGGCTCTTCCTCCTCCAGCTGGCCCTGATCCCGCTGGCCTTCGTGCTGGCGCGGAACATCGAGCGGGGCCGCCGACACCGCTCGGAGCTCCTGGAACGGTTCTTCGACTTCTGGCAGCAGGAGCGGTTGCATCTCGCCCAGGAGCTGCACGACGGCGTGGTCCAGGACCTCTCGGGAGCGGCGTACGTGATGCCGTCGATCGTGGACCGGCTGCCGTCGGGTGCCGCGGGCGACGAGGCGAAGGCTGCGGCCGAGCGGATCGGCAACGTGCTGCGTCAGGACCTGCGAGCCATCCGCTCCCTGGTCTTCGACCTGGTCCCGGTGGAGCTGGGCGGCAACCTCCGGGACGCCCTGGAGGCCCTCGGGGCACGCCAGCTCGACTCCGGCACCGAGGTCGAGATCGACGTCGCGGAGGACCTCGTCCTCGACCCCACGGTCGCGACCCTGATCTACCGGGTCGTCCGGGAGGGACTCCGCAACGTCGAGAAGCACGCGGACGCCCAGCGGGTCGTGGTCACCGTGGTCGAGCGTGGAGGAATGGTGTCGACCACGCTGTTGGACGACGGACAGGGGCTCGTCGAGCACGACGCCTCGCGGACGAGTCACTTCGGGCTCCCGCTGCTCGAGGCTCTGGTCCGTGACCTCGGCGGGACCATCGAGCTGACCTCGCACCCGGACAGCGGCGCGACCCTCGAGGTGGTCCTCCCCGCGAAGCTCCCCCTCTGACGGCCGATCGACGGTCGGGTCGCGCGCTGCCTAGGCTGCAGGCATGGCCCTCGTCCATCGCGCCACCGTCGATCCGTCCAAGCAGCAGCTGGTGGAGGCGTGGCTCCCGACGCGACCCTGGGCCCAGGGCCTCGCGCTCACCAAGAAGCTCGCGGAGTACCGCTTCGACGACCCCGCCGGCGAGGTCGGCGTGGAGACGATCGTCTTCGCAGCCGGGGACGACGCGATGGTGCAGGTGCCGCTCACCTACCGGGCGACACCGCTCGCGGACGGCGGGGACTTCCTGGTCGGTACCTGCGAGCACTCGGTGCTCGGACCCCGCTGGGTGTACGACGGCTGCGGCGACCCGGTCTGGGTCGCCACGCTTGCGGCGGCGATCCTGACCGGCGGCACCCAGGCGCAGATGTACCTCGAGGAGGACGGCCGGCGGATCGACATCCCGCCGCGGATGACGGTGCAGGGCAGCGGCAGTCCGGGCGCCGAGATACCCGCGATCAGCGCGGTCGAGTCCGCCCGCGACGACGGGGCGACCACGGTGGTGCGCGCCGGGTGCTGTCGAGCTGGTGGTGGCGCGGCTGGTCGGTGCGCCGATCGAGGCCGACGAGACACTGACCGGGGAGTTCGGCTCCGCGAGCGCCGTGCTGGCCGGGCTCCGTCGTACGTCGTGAGCATCGGGCGGCGGTCCCTGGAGCGGTTCCCGCCGGTGGACCTGCCTCGCATCTACCTGGAGGAGGCAGATGCCGCCCAACGTCCATTCGAAGGTGATGGACCCCGTGGGGTCGCCGTGGCCGGTGACCTGCTGGGTCCACTCTCCGACGAGCACGTCGAGGAGACCGAGCGCCGGTGGGCGGTCCGCGTCGGTCACGAGCCCAGCGCCGCCGAGACGACGTCGCGGGCGGCCTCCTGCACCTCGGCCAGGTGGTCGGGTCCGCGGAACGACTCGGCGTAGATCTTGTAGACGTCCTCGGTGCCGCTCGGTCGGGCGGCGAACCACGCGTTCGCGGTGGTCACCTTGAGGCCGCCGATCGGGGCGCCGTTGCCGGGTGCCTCGGTGAGCTTGGCGGTGATCGGCTCGCCGGCCAGCTCGGTGGCGGTCACGTCGTCGGGGGAGAGGGCGCCGAGCTTGGCCTTCTGCTCGCGGGTCGCCGGCGCGTCGACACGGGCGTACGCCGGGTCGCCGTGCGACTCGACCAGCTGCTGGTAGAGCTCGCTGGGCGTCGTACCGCTGACCGCCAGCATCTCGGAGGCCAGCAGGCTCAGGAGGATGCCGTCCTTGTCGGTGGTCCAGACAGAGCCGTCGCGCCGCAGGAACGATGCTCCCGCCGACTCCTCGCCGCCGAAGCCGAACGAGCCGTCGATCAACCCGGGAACGAACCACTTGAACCCGACCGGGACCTCGACCATCGGCTTGTGGAGCGACTCGGCGACGCGGTCGATCATCGAGCTGGACACGAGGGTCTTGCCGATCCGCGCGGTCGCCGGCCAGTCCGGCCGGTTCCCGCTGAAGAGGTAGGCGACGGCGACGGCGAGGAAGTGGTTGGGGTTCATCAGACCGGCGTCGGGGGTGACGATGCCGTGCCGGTCGGCGTCGGCGTCGTTGCCGGTGGCGATCTGGTAGTCGTCCTTGCGCACGATCAGTGACGCCATCGCGTCCGGCGAGGAGCAGTCCATCCGGATCTTGCCGTCCCAGTCGAGGGTCATGAACCGCCAGGTCGGGTCGACGAGCGGGTTGACGACGGTCAGGTCGAGGCCGTGCCGCTCGGCGATGGCGCCCCAGTAGTCGACGCTCGCACCCCCCAGCGGATCGGCGCCGATCCGGATCCCGGCCCGCTTGATCGCGTCGATGTCGACCACGCTGGGCAGGTCGTCGACGTACGTCCCCATGAAGTCGTACGCCGTGCAGGAGCCGCGCGCGCGGGAGAACGTGATCCGGTGGACGCCCTCGAGGTTGGCCCGGATCAGCTCGTTGGCCCGGGCCGCGATCACCTGGGTGGCGTCGGTGTCGGCCGGGCCGCCGTGGGGCGGGTTGTACTTGAAGCCACCGTCGCCGGGCGGGTTGTGCGACGGGGTGACGACGATGCCGTCGGCGAGGCCGCTGCCGGTCTGCCGCCCGCCGTTGGCCCGGAGGATGGCGTGCGAGACGGCCGGGGTGGGCGTGTAGGCGTCGCCCGAGTCGACGAGCACCGTCACGTCGTTGGCGACCAGCACCTCGATCGCCGTCGCCCACGCCGGCTCCGAGAGTCCGTGGGGGTCGCGGCCGAGGAACAGCGGACCGTCGTACCCCTGCTCCCGGCGGTAGTCGCAGATCGCCTGCGTGGTCGCGGCGATGTGCTCCTCGTTGAACGCCGTCTTCAGGCTGCTCCCGCGATGGCCGCTGGTGCCGAACGCGACCTGCTGGTCGACGTCGTCGGGGTCCGGCTCGAGGGTGTAGTACGCCGTCACGAGGTGCGCGACGTCGACGAGGTCGGACGGCTGGGCGGGGGTTCCTGCGCGCGGATCGGCCATGCGCCCATCATGTCGTCCTCCCCGGTGGTTGAGGAGGGTCCGACCCCGGTGGTTGAGGAGGGCGCCCTGGCGCCCGTCTCGAAACCACCCCTGTCCCTGGCTCTCGGGGGTGCGTGTCGGGCAGAAAACGCGGAACAAATCGCCCCGATCGGCTCCGAGGCAGCGAATTGTTCCGCGTTTTCCGGCGCTGGGGGATCGGTGGAGGGGGCTCCGCGCTGGCGCAGTCCTGGCCCGTCGCCGGGCCGCACGGAACACTACGACCATGCCTCTCTCCGACTTCCCGCGCTTCCCGCTCACCTTCGGCCCGAGCCCGGTCCACCGGCTCGAGCGCCTGACGGCGTACCTCGGCGGCGCGACGATCTGGGCCAAGCGCGAGGACTGCAACTCGGGGCTGGCGTACGGCGGAAACAAGACCCGCAAGCTCGAGTACCTCGTGCCCGACGCGATCGCCCAAGGAGCCGACACGTTGGTCAGCATCGGCGGCTACCAGTCCAACCACACCCGCCAGGTCGCCGCGGTCGCCGCCCGGATCGGGATGAGGTGCGTGCTCGTGCAGGAGAAGTGGGTCGACTGGCCGGACTGCGTCAACGACCGGGTCGGCAACATCCTGCTCAGCCGGATCATGGGTGCCGACGTGCGTCTCGACGACGCCGGCTTCGACATCGGATTCCGCGACTCCTGGCGCCGGGCGATCGAGGACGTCGAAGCGGCGGGAGGTACGCCGTACGCCATCCCGGCCGGCGCGTCCGACCATCGGTTGGGCGGCCTGGGCTTCGCGCACTGGGCGGAGGAGGTCGAGCAGCAGGAACGTGACCTCGGCGTCTTCTTCGACACGATCGTCGTGTGCACGGTGACCGGGTCGACCCACGCCGGGATGATCGCGGGGTTCGCCGGGCAGGACAGGCCCCGCCGCGTGATCGGGATCGATGCGTCGGCCACGCTCGAGAAGACCCGCGACCAGGTCGCGCGGATCGCGCGCAACACCGCCGAATTGATCGGGCTCGGGCGGGAGCTCCGCGATGACGAGATCACCGTGCTGGCGGGCTGGGCCGGCGACGTCTACGGCATCCCCGTGCAGTCCACGCTGGATGCGATCCGGCTCAGCGGTCAGCTGGAGGGGATGATCATCGACCCGGTCTATGAGGGAAAGTCGATGGCGGGCCTCATCGACCTGGTGCGTGACGGCGAGATCGGACGCGACTCGCAGGTGCTCTACGCCCACCTCGGTGGGCAGCCCGCGCTGAACGCGTACTCCGGACTGTTCACCCACACGGAGCGCCTCGACGTCTGACCCCGACCGGCTGAGGGCGGAAAACGCGGAACAAATCGCCTCGATCCGGCCCTCGGCGCCGAATTGTTCCGCGTTTTCCGCTCTGTGGCCCGCTGCGGCCTCGACCGGCGATCTCGAGGAAGCTGCGCTACCTGGCGTGGCCGATCACATCGGCGAGCTCGATGAGCAGGTAGTCGCGGAGGTTCTCGCCGTACACGATCGCGTCGCTGTCGACGATCGAGAGCACCCACTGGGAGTCGTCGTCGACGACGTAGCGGTGCCCGAAGATCGGGAGGAGCTGGGGACGCGGCCCGCCTTCGAGCCAGCGGCGACCGCCGTGGTGGAGGTCGAGCTCCTCGGCGAACACCGACGTGTCGGCGACCATGCTCAGGGCGGCGCGGATGCGCTCCTCGTCGCGGAGCCAGTCGTAGAAGCCCGGAGCTTCGGACAAGGCGAGGTCCCCGGTGCTGTAGTCGGCACCGCGCCGCCAGGGCGTGGTGCCGTGCAAGGTCTGCAGGAACAGCCGGTGCCCGGCCCGGAAGTGAACGCCGAAGCGCCCTTCGACCTGCGCCATCCTCTCGTCGCCGAGTGGGCCGGTCCAATGGGTCCCGCGCCGCCAGGTCGCCCCGATGAAGCCTGCGGCTCGGAAGTCGTCGAGCGAGGGCTCCTCGACCTGTTGCCACGCGGCTTCCGTCGTCTCACGCAGCCAGGCCAGGAAGTCCGCGTCGAACGCCGGAGGCGGGTCGGGCGCCATGTTTCGACCCTAGTCCGGTCCTGCGGACACACCTTGCTCCCGGAAAGCGGCCGCCAGCGGTGCAACGGCCGAGCAACGTGTGTCGGCGGGATCGGCACCCTAGAGTCGTCCGGTGCCCGAGGAGCTGGTGACGACCGTGGACGACGGGGACGTCGTCGTGCGGTACGCCGACCCCGGGCACGACGCCGACCAGGTCAGCGTGTGGGCGCACCTCCGGCTCGGCGACACCACGATGGCGCGGGTCCAGGGCGGTTGGGAGGTGCGGCTGACCGACCTGCCGGTCGACCGGCTCGAGTACCTCCTCGACGTCGACGGGCGGCTGCAACCCGACCCCGGCAACCCGCACGTCGTACCGGGACCGTTCGGGGACCACTCGTGGGTGGCATTGCCGGACTACCGCGAGCCCGCGTGGCTCGCTCTCGAGCCGGTCCCGAGCAAGCGCGCGACGCTGACCCTCTCACGCTCGGCCGTCGGGCGGATCGACACCGAGATCTGGGCGCCCGCCGACGCCGCGGCCGCGGAGCCCCTGCCCCTCCTGATCAGTCACGACGGCCCCGAGATGGATGCCTACGGCAGCCTCACGAGGTACGTCGGTGCCCTGGTCGGCGACGGCCGTCTGCCGCGGATGCGGGTCGCGCTGGTCGCGGCCGGGGCACGCAATGCGAGGTACGCCGCGAACCCGGCGTACGCCCGCGCTCTCTGCGCCCGGCTGGTCCCGGAGCTGGAGGACGCGGCGCCGATCGAGGGGCTGCCGGTGCTGATCGGTCAGAGCCTCGGTGCGCTCGCGGCACTGCATGCGTCGTGGACCGCTCCGGGCCTCTTCGCCGGACTGTTCCTGCAGAGCGGCTCGTACTTCACTGCCGACCTCGACCCGCAGGAGTCCGGCTTCGAGTTCTGGCCCGAGGTGACCGGGTTCGTGACCAGCCTTCGCGCGGCAGAACAGGCCGCCCCGGCCGCCCCGGTGACCACCCTGACCTGCGGCACCGCCGAGGAGAACCACGCCAACAACCTCGCGATGCTCGACACGTTGACCCGCGTCGGCGTCGAGACCGCGTGGGGCGAGGTCCGCGACGGACACACCTGGACGTGCTGGCGCGACACCCTCGACCCTTACCTGACCGACCTTCTCGTGCGAGTGTGGGGCTGATGCAGCGCGAACAGCTCGAGCTCGACGCCCCCGGCCTCGACCGGCCAGGCACCGTGATCCGCTACGGCCACTACGGGCGGCCGGTGATCGTCTTCCCGAGCGAGCAGGGCCGCGCGTGGGACTACGAGAGCAACGGCATGGTCGGGGCCGTCGCCCACCTCATCAACGACGGCCGGGTGAAGCTCTACTGCGTCGACTCCTTCGACCACGCCAGCTGGTCGGACCTCGGCCTCCCGCTCGAGGAGCGCGCCCGGCGGCACCACGCCTACCAGTCGTGGATCAGCGACCAGGTGGCGTCGTACGTCGGCTCCGACAGCGCCGGCGCGGGCGACGCGATCGTGACCGGTTGCTCGATGGGTGCCTATCACGCGCTGCAGATGGCGCTCACCCGGGCGGACCTCTTCCCGGTCGCGATCTGCCAGTCCGGCAACTACGACCCGTCGACCTGGCACGGCTGGGGCGAGCGCGGCGACGCCGCGTACTTCACGAACCCGCTCGACTACGTGCCCCACCTGCACGGAGACCACCTCGACTGGCTGCGGTCGCGGCTCCACGTCGTGCTGACCGTCGGCCAGGGTGCGTGGGAGACGCACCCGACCGGGTCGTTGCCGAGCGCACAGCAGATGGGGCACGTGCTCGCCGAGAAGCAGATCTCCCACGACCTCGACGTGTGGGGTCACGACGTCTCGCACGACTGGCCGTGGTGGCGCAAGCAGATCGCGCACCACCTGCCGCGCTTCTGCTAGCTCTGATAGACACGAGCACATGGGAGTCCCGGGGAACTTCGCCGACCGCGCACCGGCCGGTCTCGCGGACTCCGACCCGGCGCTGATCCGCACGTCCGCCAACCTGATCCCGGCCGCGATCGACCCGCTGCGCGTGATCGACATCGTCGGGCTCGACCGGCAGGCCGACGGCGGCACCCACCTGCTCTCGACGGCCGAGGTGAGCCGCGTGCGCATCACCGGCACGGAGAGCAAGGGCAAGGACAACAAGCGGATCCGGCTGGAGGTCGTCGACGTATGACACACACCCTCGTGGTCACCCAGAACATCACCGTCGACGGCCGCATCGAGTTCCTCGACGACTGGTTCCAGCCCTCGCCGACCGCGGCCGACGTCGACGACCTCCAGGAGGAGATGCAACGGCAGGGGTCGCACACCACCGCGATGCTGCTGGGGCGGCAGACCTTCGAGGACTTCCGCGGGTACTGGCCCCACCACACCGACGAGCCGGCCGGCGCCGAGCTCGAGCGGCTCCAGAAGTACGTCGTCTCCGCCACCCTCGGCGAGCCCGGCTGGGTGCATTCGACCGTCCTGTCCCTGCTCCGGTACGCCGTCGGCTGACCGCCACCCCCCGCCGCTGTAACGCGGAGTTAGTGACACGCATGCGGTGTTGTAACGGCGCATGCGTGGTTGTAACTCCGCGTTACAAGCGGCGACACCGACCCGGCGGCACGGGTGGGAATCGCTAGGGTCGGGGCATGGCCGGTGCGACGAAGGACCACCTGATCGGTTTGCTGCTCGGAGCGGAGGAGGACTGGCCGCAGGCCTTCGAGCAGATCCTGCGCTTCGTCGGCGCTGTCGAGACCGACGGTACGACGCACTACCTCGGCAGCGAGCGCCTGACCATCGAGCCGTTCGACCTCGTCGACCCGGTCCGCACCGGCCTCGTGATCGACCGCCTCGCCCACTGGTACTACCACCCGCGCGAGTGGCTGAAGAAGGCCGCGCTGGTCAACGGCACCTACCTGCTCAACAGCCCGTTCACGTTCCAGTCGATGGAGAAGCACTCGGCGTACTGCGCGATGCTCCGGCTCGGCCTCCACGTGCCGAAGACGATCCTGGTGCCCTACAAGAACCCCATCGACAACCACCGCTGGACCTACACCAGTGCGAAGTACAACGAGGCGTTCGACCTCGACGTGCTGGCAGCCGAGGTCGGCTACCCCCTCTACATGAAGCCGTTCGACGGCGGCGGCTGGCGCGGGGTGTCCCGGGTCAACGACCCCGACGACCTGCATCGCGCGTACGACGAGTCGGGTGAGATGCTCATGCACCTGCAGGCGACCGTCGACTTCGACCACTTCGCCCGCGCCCTCTCGATCGGGCCGGAGACGATGGTGATGGACTTCCGGCCCGACGAGCCGATGCACAACCGGTACGCCGTGACCCACGACTTCCTCTCGCCCTCGGCCGGCAAGCAGTCGGTCGCCATCTCGCGGATCGTGAACGCGTTCTTCCACTGGGAGTTCAACTCCTGCGAGATGTTGGTCAAGGGCGACGACGTCCACCCGATCGACTACGCCAACGCCTGCCCCGACGTCGCGGTCACCTCCCTGCACTACTACTTCCCGTGGGCGATCACGGCGCTGGTGCGGTGGTCGACGTACTGCCTGGTGACCGGCCGCCGCCCCCACCACGACCTCGAGATGGACGAGTACTTCGCGGTCGCCGACTCCGATCGCAGCTACGACGAGAAGCTCGACGCCTACCTCGCCCTCGCCGACGCGCACTTCGAGACCGAGCGCTACCGCGACTGGTGCACCTCTCACCTCGGCCACCTCGACGCACTCGTCGCCGAGTGGGTCAGCGGTGCCGACTTCGACCGGCTGCTCGTCGAGACGGTGCAGGCCACCTATCCGGCGCAGGAGCACGAGCAGTTCCTCGCACACTTCCGGGGGCTGATCGGGATGTGGGTGCAGGACCGGGGCGCCGACGCTGCCTCCTGATCCGCTACGGCGAGGCGATCCGCGCCCGGTCGCGGGCCGTCGCGATCGCCTGGGTCAGCGACGCGACGTCGTAGGCGCCGTAGTGGCGCCGGCCGTTGATGAAGAACGTCGGCGTGCCGGACACCCCGCTGATGTCGGCGGACTCGACGTCCTGGCCGACCCGGCCGGCGTGGTCGTGCTTGTAGAGCTCCTTGGTGAAGCGCGGCACGTCGAGCCCGAGCTCTTCGGCGTAGGCCAGGAGGTCCTTCTTCATCAGGTGGTCCTGCCGCGCGAGCAGCAGGTCGTGCATCTCCCAGAACTTCCCCTGCTCGGCCGCCGCCTCGGAGGCCTGGGCGGCCAGCTCCGCCTGCGGATGTACGTCGGAGAGCGGGAGGTGGCGCCACACGAAGCGGACGTCGCTCTCGCCCACGATGGCGCGGACGGCGGGCTCGGCCTGGCCGCAGTAGGGGCACTGGAAGTCGCCGTACTCCACGAGGGTGACCGTCGCGTCCGCCGGGCCGCGGACGTGGTCGCGCTCGGGGTCGACGTCGTCGGAGAGGTCGACGAGCTGCTCGGCCCGGCCGAAGAGCGCCTCGGTACGACGGTCGAGCGGCAGCAGGGCGGTGATCCGGAAGACCACCCACGTCGCTGCCGATGCGATGACGGCCGCGGCCAGGACCCCGATCTTGGCCTCGGCCAGGCGGTCACCGTCGAAGGCCAGCGTGGCGATCAGGAACGAGACCGTGAACCCGATGCCGGCGATGGTGCCGCTGCCGGCGACCGAGGCCCAGCCGACCGCCGGCTGCACCCGCCCGTGCGTGATCCGGGCGATCGCCCAGGATGCCGAGACGACCGCGACCGGCTTGCCGACGACGTACCCGAGGATGATGCCGAGCGTGATCGGCGAGGTCACCGCGCGCCGCAGGAACTCCTCGTCGACGACCACCCCGGCGTTGGCGAGAGCGAACAGCGGGACGATCACGTAGCTCGTCCACGGGTGGTAGAAGCGCTGGAGCCGGTCGTTGGGTGACAGCGTCCGGGTCAGGCCGACCGCCGCGGTGCGGGCCAGGTCGGGCGTCGGCTCCTCGCGGAACTGGCGGAAGAGCCCGGTCGCCTCCTCGAGGTCGCCGCGGGCCGGCGTGTACGCCGCCGCGGTGAGGCCGATGAGCAGCCCGGTCACGACGGGGTCGACCCCGCTGGCCAGCAGGCTGCCCCAGATCACCACGGCGACCGCGAACACGACGCCCGGACGCAGGTGGCGGAAGCGTTTGACCACCAGGATTGCGACGTACAGCGCCACCGCGAGCACGAGGTACGGGACCTCGACGTGGTCGGTGTAGATCACCGCGATCACCAGCAGCGCCACGATGTCGTCGACGACGAACACGGTCAGCAGGAAGGTGCGGACCCGGTCCGGCACGTCGCGTCCCACCATCACGAGCAGACCCAGCGCGAGTGCGGTGTCGGTGGACATCGCGACGCCCCAGCCGTCGGCGCCGGCACCACCCGCGTTGACAGCGAGGTAGAGCGCGACGGGCACGATCATCCCGAACAGGCCCGCCGCCACGGGGAGGAGGAACCCGCTGCGGTCGCGGAGGTCGCCGAGGTCGATCTCGCGTCGCGCCTCCAGCCCGACCACGAGGAAGAAGAAGGTCATCAGCCCGCTGTTGATCCAGGTCCGGAGATCGTGGGTGACGCTGTGGTCGCCGAGCCGGAGGCCGAACGGCGTCGTCCAGAGGCGCTCGTAGCTGTCGCCGAGGTTGGCCCAGACCAGGCCGACGACGATCGCCGCCACCAGGATGCCGGCGCTGCCGGACTCGGTCTTGAGGAACGCCCGCACCGGCGTCGCGAACTCGCGCCGCCACGGGGTGTGCAGCGACCCGCCCTCGACGGTCCCGTCAGTCGCCATCGACTCTCCTCGTCACGGGTAGCGGATCCCGGTCGCCGACTCCGAGAGATCCCAGAGCGCCCGTTGGGCATCGCGGTCGCCGGCCCGGCGGGTCCAGCCGACCAGCTGGGGAGGGCCGGCGACCTCGCCCAGACCCGAGGGGCCGCAGTACGTCGACCCCGGCAGGTCGGCGGTCGCGGCCATCAGCGTCGGCCACGCACCGACCTCGGGCGACTGCCCGATGCTCCGGTTGACGGCCTCGAACAGGGAGACGAAGGCGCCGCTGGACCGGCCGAAGCGCCCGTTCGCGATCAGGTGCGTGCCGGCGTACCCGGGGTGTGCCGCGTGCGCCGACACCGTGGAACCGGACTCCCGCAGCCGCCGGTCCAGCTCGAAGGTGAACAGCAGGTTGGCCAGCTTGGTCTGGGAGTAGGCGATCCAGCGCAGGTAGGGCTTGGCCTTGTCCTGCGGGTCCCCGAGCGGAGGCTTGTGCGCGAACCGATGCATGAGACTCGACACCGTGACCACCCGACCGTCCGCCGCCAGCTGAGGCATCAGCAGGCCGGTCAGCAGGAACGGCCCGAAGTGGTTGGTCGCGAGCTGGCTCTCGAACCCGTCGACCGTCCGGCGGTACGGCGGCGCCATGATCCCGGCGTTGTTCACCAGCAGGTCGATCGAGCCGTACGCCGCCGCCTCGACCGCCGCGGACCGCACGGACGACTGGTCCGCGAGGTCGACCACGAGCCGCTCCAACGCGGTCTCGGGCACCTCGGAGCGGATCATCGCGTCGGTCTCCGCGAGCTTGTCGGGGGAGCGGCCGGCCAGCACGACGCGCGCGCCGGCCCGAGCGAGCTCCAGCGCCGTGACGTAGCCGATGCCGCCCGCACTCACACCGGTGACCAGTGCGGTCCGACCCGTCTGCTCGGGGATGTCGGCGGGTGACCAGCTCACGGAGTGAGCGCCATCCCGGCCAGGATGCGGGCGGCCAGGTGCTCGTCGCCGGCCACGCCCACCGTCACGTCTGCCGCCGTACGCCGACCACCGGCCAGGACGATGAACGTCTCGCGGTCCATCGTCAGGCGCACGGTCGGGTCGGCGGGCACGTCGGTCAGCGGCCCGCCCCGCCCGGAGTCCGAGATCCCGAACGCCGCAGGGCTGCTGCCGTCGACCTCGACCACCAGGGTCGATCCCGCAGGCGCGGCGGCCCGCTTGGCGAGCACCATGCCCATCCCCTCGAGCAGGTAGTCGGTGGTGTGCTGAGCGGGCGCGTTGTCGAGGCCGCCCGGCCGGCCGACCGCACGTCGCACGTCCTGCTCGTGCATCCAGACGTCGAGGGGCCGGTTGCGTAGCAGGGCCTGCCAGTTCCACGGGACGTCGCCGGGTGTCCGGGGCGGCATCTCCGAGGCGTCCTCGGGCGGGTCGGTCACCAGGAAGGTACGACGCTTCGTGGCGCTCTCGCGGATCTCGTTGATCAGGGCGTCGGGGGTCGCGTCGCGCCGGGCGAGCACGCCCTGCTCGGTGTAGGCCTGGGACAGCGACGCGACGTGCGGGCCGGGGTCGACCTGCGCCGTCTCCTCGGGTGCCCCGGAGAGCACTGCCTCGAGATGCGCCGTATGTGCCGCGCACGCGTGAACGTCCCAACCCGCCAGGTCCGTGGCGGTCGACCACTCCTCGGCCGGCAGCGCCTCGAGCAGCCGGGTGAAGTCGTCGATCGCCTCCCACCACACGTCGACGTAGTCCGCCAGCCGGTCCCGGTCGCTCATAGCGGGAGCCTAGGGTCTGTTGCTCAGGTGGCGACGAGTCGGTCCGCGTGGTCGCGCTCGGTGGCTCGTACCTCGTCCGGGCCCGACCTCACCAGGGTCCAGGTGCTGACGACGCCGTCGGGGTAGGTCCACTCGCCCCCGGCCAGGGCCGCTTCGACCATCGCACGCACGGGGGCCTCCTCGCTGGGTTCGACCGCGAACAGCACCCGCACCCGTAGCTGGGAGCCCTCCACCTCCACGGTCGTGTGGTGCGCGGCCACCGGACACGGCGGCTCGTGCTCGAGGCTGCCGCACAACGCGATCGTCACGGCGCCGCCCGGCGCCCGGTGGTCGAGGGCCGGCGAGGGATCGAGCACTGCGTCATGCACGAAGGCGGTCCGCATGGAGCCAGTATGCCCGCGCCCGGTGCGGCGGCCCGGTCGGAGAGTCCGGACCTGGTGACGCTCGGGATCCCACCGCCGCAAGGCCGTCAGCGTGAGCTCCACGTCGGCGTACCCGAGCACGTCGACCGCGCGCTGCAGGTCGCCGCGCGACAGCCGCCGGGCGAGGGTGACGTGGGGGAGCCATCCGGGGTGGCGCTCGTCCTCGACCCCGGAGCGAAGGTCGAGGACGGCTCGGGTCAGGGCCTCGGGTACGTCGAGGACCCGGGCGACGGTCACCCTCTCGCCGCCGAGGACGGCCAGGCCCGCCACCCGGACCCTGATCGGGAGGAGCGGTCCGACCAGTTCCGTCGCCCTCGACTCGAGGGCCGGGGTCAGCTCGGGGAGGGCGAGGACGGTGACATGGGGCGTGTTGGTGGCGGCGGCGTGGTCGAGCTGCGACGGCAGCCCGGCGGCGCGCAGCGCCTGCCAGTCACGGCGTACGGCGTCGTCCCCGGCGGCGTCCGGAACCAGCTCGAGGGCGTGCAGCCGCGGCATCAGGGGAGCCGTGCTCGCCGGTGGGGCGGAGGGGTCGTCGGAGCAGCCGCCCCCGCGTCCAGGTCGACCAGGTCGCCCACCGCGATCTCGCCGCCCTCGAGCACCCGGCAGACGGAACCGCCACGCCGCCGGAGGGCCTCCTGGGCGCCGCGACCGATGGTGTCGTCGAGGAGCTTGCACGGCGAGGCCACCCGCACCACCTCGAGCAGCACGTCGCCGATCCGGATCCGTGAGCCCGGCGCGGTCGGCACGTCGCCCTCGTCGACGGTCAGGTTGCGGCGGGTCAGCTCGGCCGGAACGTCGGCCCCGAAGGTCTCCGCGGCAGCGCGTAGGGCGGTGGCGCTCTGCACGGTGACGTGCCGGTGCTTCGTGCCGTGGTAGCGGTCGCCGACGATCCCCTTGCCTGCCTCGACCGTCACCCGGTCCACGGCGCGCATGGGCAGCCGGGTCGCCTTCGCGACATGGATGCTGGCGACGTGCGGCACACGTCGAGCCTACGAGCGGGTCAACCGGTGGGCGGTGGCGACGGCCACAGGGGAGCGCTCACGGCGGGCAGATGACGGGAGTCGACACCGGGCACCGGCAGCCCCATCGCATGCCGGTAGAGGATCGTCTCGAGGAACGCGCCGGCCGCCGTCTGGACGGCGATCGCGCCGAACACGCCGAGGGCGCCGAGGACGGCGACGATCAGGCCCGCCGCCGACCAGGACGGTACGTCGTTCCGGTAGTACACGAAGGCGAAGACGCCGGCGACGGTCACCATCAGGCTGACGATCGTCACGATCATCCAGGGCAGGTAGAAGCGCACCGCGGTCCGTGCCGTCAGCCCGAGCCGCTCCTTCACCAGCCGCGCCGAGACCTTGACCGCCTCGATCGGCATCGCTCCCTGATCGAGGATCACGGGCAGCACGAGCAAGGTCGCCAACGCCCAGGCCACGTCGGTCGCGAGCCTGAGGATCACGCCGGCCTGGCCGAACCGCTCGAAGACCCGCTCCAGGAGGTCTTGTTCTGCGGCGCCGACGGCGGCGGGGGTGTCCAGCCATGCGATGGGACGGTCAAGGCCCCTCCTGTGCGCGAGGTCAGGCGCCATGGTGCGTGCTCGCGCGTCGTCGCGGAGCGTTCCTCCGGACTTCGTGCGGGGCTGCTGTTTCAGCGCAATTGCGCCGGAATGACAGGCGGTTGGGCGCTGCGGGTGTCATTGCGGCGCAATTGCGCCAGTTGGGCGACCACAGGCCGTGCCCCAGGTCACCCCGTCGCGGATGCGGGTGATCGGAGGTGCCGCCCGTAGAATCGTCAGCAGCCAGTGGGACTCGGTCCGAGTTCGGGTCCCACTCTCATAGCTTTGGCCCGGTGTGGTGGCGCAGCCTTTACTCAGCTGCGCAGAGACCAGCGATCGGGTGGAGCAAGACAGCGTCTTGCAGGCTCACCGGATCCGCACCCGCGGCCCCGCGCCGGACGCACCCGAGCAAGCCGAAAGTTGTGACGACGCATGTCTGCGCCCGAGTTCGAGACCACCGACACCTTCGACGTCGAGACCGAGTCCCCCGAGACCGAGTCCCCCGAGACCCACACCACCGACATCACCGAGCCCGTGAGCAACGTGTTCACAGGACTCCCCGCCGAGCTGATCGAGGCGCTGCGCCTGCAGGGCATCGTCACGCCGACCCCCGTCCAGGAGGCGGTGATCCCCGACGGGATGGCCGGCCACGACGTGCTGGGCCGCGCCCAGACCGGCTCCGGCAAGACCCTGGCCTTCGGCATCCCCGCGCTGGCCAAGCTGGCCGGCAGCAAGAGCCGTCCCTGCCACCCGCGCGCGGTCATGATCGTCCCGACCCGTGAGCTCGCCAACCAGGTCGCACGCGCCATCCAGCCCCTCGCCCAGTCGATCGGCCTGAAGATGGTCACCGTGTACGGCGGTACGCCGTACGACAAGCAGACCCGCCAGCTGCGCCAGCGTGCCGACATCGTCGTCGCGACCCCGGGCCGGCTCGAGGACCTGCTCGAGAACGGCTACTGCTTCTTCGACGACATCCAGCTCACCGTCCTCGACGAGGCCGACCACCTGTGCGACCTCGGCTTCTACCCGTCGGTCGACAAGCTGGTCGCGATGACGCCCGAGGGCTCGCAGCGGATGCTGCTCAGCGCGACTCTCGACGGTGACGTCGACAAGCTGGTCCGCACCCACCTGCGCAACCCCAAGCTCCACGAGCTCGACCCCAACGCCGGCTCGGTCACCACGATGACCCACCACACCCTGACCGTCGGCGGCTTCCGCGAGAAGGTCGGCGCCGCCGTCCGCCTGGTCGAGGCGAACGGCCGCACGATCATCTTCACCCGGACCCGCGAGGGCGCCGTCGAGCTCGCCGAGGCCCTCACCCACCAGGGCGTCGACGCGGTCGACCTGCACGGCAACCTCAGCCAGAAGGTGCGCGAGCGCAACCTGCACCGCTTCTCCTCCGGTAAGGCGAAGGCCGTCGTGGCGACCGACGTGGCGGCCCGCGGCATCCACGTGGACGCCGTCGACATGGTCATCCACTTCGATGCCGCCAGCGACGCCAAGGCCTACCTGCACCGCAGCGGCCGTACGGCGCGCGCCGGGCTCGAGGGTGCCGTCGTCACGATCACCACGCCGAAGTTCCTGCAGCAGGTCGTCCGCCTCCAGCAGAACGCCGGCGTCGTGGTGCTCCACCACGACATCCAGACCGCACCCGAGCACCTCTCCGCGAAGGCACTGGCCAAGAGCGGCTCTCCCGCACCGAAGTCCTCCTCCTCGTCGTCGTACGACCGGAAGCGGTCCCACAAGTCGGGCGGGTACAAGGGCAGCAACCCGAAGGCCGGCTACCGGTCCGGTGGCGGCTACAAGGGTGGCCAGAAGACCGAGACCGGTCCCCGCAAGTCCGGCGCCCCGTCGTACGGCAAGGGCAAGGCGTACGCCGGGAAGCGTGCGACCGCAGCCCGCTGATCAACCGCGGGCCAGCGAGAACGCGATTGCGAGCATCGTCAGCCCGATCAGCACGTCCAGCACCTGCCAGGCCCGGGGCCGCGCGAGCACCGGGCTCAGCAGGCGCGCGCCGTAGCCCAGGCCGGTGAACCAGAGCACGCTGGCGAGCCCCGCGCCGACCGCGAACCACCACTTGCCCGTCGGCCCGTGGTGGGCCGCGATCGAGCCGAGCAGGAGCACGGTGTCGAGGTAGACGTGCGGGTTCAGCCAGGTCAGGGCCGTGGCCTGCAGCACGGCGCCCCGCAGTCGGGGTTCCGCCTCGGTGGCGGCGGCGAGCGCGTCGGGGTGCCGCGACCGCCACAGCGACCGCACGCCGTACGCCGTGAGGAAGGCGACGCCGAGCCAGCGCACGATCGTCAGCGCGGTCGGCGCGTGCTGTACGACGGCGCCGATCCCGGCGACGCCGGCGGCGATCAGCACCAGGTCGCTGACGGCACAGATCGCCACCACCGGCCCGACGAACTGCCGCAGCAGCCCCTGCCGCAGGACGAACGCGTTCTGTGCCCCGATCGCGACGATCAGTGAGAGGCCGGTGAGCAGACCGGCGACGAGGGCGTCGAGCACGCCCTCACGCTAGGGGTTCGAGCGGCCGTGGTCCCCGCAGACCACCCCCGTGGATGGTGCGGGACGGGGCCGGCGAAAATGTCGGTGACTTTCTGGCGCTATGCAACGTGGACCGGGTCTCGGCCGTGTTGAATGCGGGAGATCGTTCACTCTTCGGGAGGCACCATGTCATCACCCTTGCGGACGCACGCCCACACGGCGGCGCTGTCCGTGTTGACCGTGACGGCCCTGGCCGCGGCACTCACCGCCGTGCCGGCCGACGCCACCACGGTCGCCCCCTCGGCCACCACGGTCGCCCCCTCGGCCACCACGACCTCGTCGCTGTCCCGCCCCGTGGGGCCGAGCGTGCGCACGGTGACGATGCTGACCGGTGACCGCGTGGTGCTCCGCACCGACGCCACCGGCCGCACCACCGCGTCGATCACGCCGGACTCGCCGCACTACGGGCGCCCGTTCGAGTACGTCGACTCCGGGGCACACACCTGGGTGGTGCCGAAGCTCGCTCCCGCCACACGCGCCCGTCTCGACCCCTCGGTCTTCGACGTCGGCGCCCTCTCCGGCCGGGTCCCCCTCACGGTGACCTTCGCCCCCGGCGCCCGTGCCCGCGACCTGCCGGGCCTCGACGTCCGTACGTCGTCCGCGCGCAGGGCCGTGGGGGGCCGCACGACCGCCCGTGCGTCGTACGACGCCAGCCGGCCGTTGCCGGCCGGCCTGGCGTCGTCGCTGTCCGGGGTCTCCTCGATCGCGGTGACGGGTGCGACGGACGCGACCGCCCAGCTCGACCCGGCCTACGAGCTGCACACGCTGACGATCGATGCGACGACGGCCCGGGGCCGCCCCCTGCCCGAAGCCGACGTGTTCGTGATGAACACCGACGACGGCCGCCTGTTCGGCGCCTTCGGAGCGATCATCGACGGACAGTGGAAGGTGTCGGTGCCGGCGGGCAACTACGTGATCGTCGGCGACGACTTCAGCCATGTGGTCGTGAAGAGCGCCTCGGTCGCCGGTGACACCACCGCCTCGTTCTCGATGGCGGACGCCACGGTCAAACCCAGGCTCACCCTGCCCGGCCACAAGACCCTGAGCCCCTCGCTCGACGTGCTCGCGAGCGACGAGCTGGGCCTCTCGTCCTTCGACTTCGGCTTCGGCGGCTTCCTGCCACGGATCAGTCCGCTGGCCTCCCTGGCCTCCGGCACCCTCCACACCGAGGTCGCCAACCTCTGGACCGTCAAGGGCTACCGCGAGTTCACGGTCGAGGGCCACCACGTGACGATGCACCCGATCAAGCGGGTGGCCGCCGCCAAGGAGACCGTGCGGGGCATTCCGCGCCACCTCACGTTCCACTACCAGCCGGGTGAGTTCGCCAAGGTCGCGATCAAGCACTATGCGACGGGCCCCAAGACACCGGCCCTCGACGGGTGGATCGGCTTCAGCCCCCTCGACTTCTTCGGCTTCACCGAGCTCTTCCCGTCGGTCCGGCCCGGCGTCATCCACGCCATGCTCCTGGGCCGGAAGAACCTGTCCTGGGACAGCACGACCACGGTCACCCAGAGCTTCAGGACCTTCGCCCAGCTGGCCGACCAGACGACGTACCGTCGCGGCCAGCACGCGCAGGTCCGGTTCTTCCGCGGCCCGGTGACGCCTGTCGTCGACTCCGGAGGCGAATCGGCGAGGACGGGGAGCGGGTGCGCGCTGTGCGTGAAGAACGGCGTGCTGCACGGCAACCTGTCGATGATGACGAGCGCCGGCACCCAGCAGTTCGGCGTCGACCAGCACGGCGCGTGGGCGCTCTACCGCGGCCGTACGCGCCTGCAACGGGGCGGCCTCGCGATCGCACCGTTCGTCAAGGGCGTGACGCCCGGGCAGAAGATGACCCTCGTCGCCGAGACGACGCCCGTGGGCAAGAGGCACCAGCTGTCCTCCCACGTCAGCGACGTCTGGTCGTTCGCCGTACCCGGCTCCGATGCTCCGATCCCGCTGCTGCGGGCCGACTACGTGCCTCCGACGAACCTGAGCAGCCATGGAACCAGTGGTCGTGAGTCGTTCCCGATCACGTTCGACAACCTCGGCCCCCTGGACTCGCGGGTCACGTCGGCGAGCGTGAAGTGGTCGACGGATGACCGCACGTGGCATGCCGCGTCGCTGTCGCGCAAGGACGGCAACACGTTCCGGGTGTCCTACGTCAACCCGGAGGCGACCCGGGCACACCCCGCCGTCAGCCTGCGGATCAGGGCCACCGACCGCGCCGGCCGTTCGATCTCCGAGCAGGTCCAGCACGCCTACCTGCTCCCCACGGGCATCGCGCGCTCGGCGACGGTCGCCACGCAGGTGCACCGTCCCCGGTTCGACCCGAAGAAGCTCTGCCGTACGTCGAGCACCCACCAGTACCGCTGCTTCGTGAAGCTGAACGCGGCCACGAGCTCGGTGGGCCGGGCCCAGCCCGACCCGGCCGGTTGGGGTGCCCCGGCGCTGCGTCAGGCATACGGCCTGTCCGGTCCGTCGGCGACCACGACGGTCGCGGTGATCGTGGCCTTCGACTACCCGTCGGCCGAGGCGGACATGAACAGCTACCGTCGACAGTTCGGCCTGCCGGCCTGCACGAGCGCGAGCGGCTGCTTCACCAAGCTCAACCAGAGGGGGCAGCCGGGTCCGTTCCCGCAGCAGGACTTCGGCTGGGGTGTCGAGGCCTCGCTCGACCTCCAGATGATCTCCGCGGCGTGCCCGACCTGCCACATCGTCCTGGTCGAGGCGAACCAGCCCTCCGACGGGGCGCTGGGCCGCGCCGAGACCGCGGCGGTGAACGCCGGTGCCACGGTGACCAACCACTCGTTCGGCCGGATCGAGCTGACCGGTACCGACACCCAGGCAGCGCTCTACGACCACCCCGGGGTGACGGCGGTCGCCTCGACCGGTGACTTCGGCTACGGGCCGGCCAGCTTCCCGGCCAGCTCCCCGGCCGTCATCGCCGCCGGTGGTACGACGCTCGCCCGGTCCGTGACCGACCCGCGGGGCTGGACCGAGCGCGCCTGGAGGTTCGCCGGGTCCGGGTGCTCGGCGTACTTCGACAAGGTGGCCGGGCAGACCGACCCGGCCTGCCACGGCCGCACCGACGGCGACCTCTCGGCGGTCGCGAAGGGCCTGGCGATCTACAACACCTCCCTGCCGCGGGCCTTCAAGGGCTGGCTCGAGGTCGACGGCACGAGTGCGTCGTCCCCGCTGATCGCCGGAATCATCGGCGCCTCGGGGTCCGCGGGCATCCGGCCGACCGACCTCTACGCCGAGCCGGGCGCGTTCCACGACGTGGTGGGGGGCGCGAACGGGTTCTGCCGGGGCAGCTACATGTGCACCGCGGTCGCGGGCTACGACGGCCCGACCGGTCTCGGTACGCCGAACGGCGGCATCCCGATGCCTCCGGGCTGAGCGGACGGCCGTACGACGAGAGCCGGTGGTGTCCCGACGGACACCACCGGCTCAGTCGTCTCTGCCTCTGCGCGGAGCTGTCAGAACGCGGCCTCGTCGAGGTCCATCAGCGCGAGGTCGGTGTGCTCGGCGATGGCCCGCTCGGCGGAGATCCGCGGCAGGTTGGTCTGGGCGAAGAACTGCGCGGCGGCGACCTTGCCCTCGTAGAAGGCCTTCTCCTTGGCGGTCAGGTCGCCGGCCAGCTTGCCCAGGGCGACGTCCGCGCCGCGGAGCAGGAGCCAGGCGCACACGACGTCGCCGAGCGCCATCAGCAGGCGGCTGGTGTTGAGGCCGACCTTGTAGATGTTGCGGATGTCGCCGCCCTCGGCGGAGGCGTCCGCGCTCATCAGGTCGTTGATCATCGCGCCGACGATCCCCTGGGCGTCCTCGAGGGCCGTCGCCAGCAGCTGACGCTCCACCTTGAGCCGGCCGTTGCCGCCCTCGCTCTCGAGGAAGGTCTGGATCTCCTTCGCCAGGTGGCCGAGGGCCTTGCCCTGGTCCTTGACGATCTTGCGGAAGAAGAAGTCCTGGCCCTGGATCGCGGTCGTGCCCTCGTAGAGGGTGTCGATCTTGGCGTCGCGGACGTACTGCTCGATCGGGTAGTCCTGCAGGAAGCCGGACCCGCCGAGGGTCTGCAGCGACTCGGTGCCCAGCAGCACCCATGACCGCTCCGAGCCGTAGCCCTTGACGATCGGCAGCAGCAGGTCGTTGACGGCCATCGCGAGCTCGTCCCTCTCGCCGGCATGCTCGGCGACCATCACGCGGTCCTGCCACGAGGCGGTGTAGAGGACGAGCGAGCGCATCGCCTCGGCGAACGACTTCTGCGTCATCAGCGAACGACGTACGTCGGGGTGGTGGGTGATCGTCACGCGGGGCGCGGTCTTGTCGGCCGCCTCGGTGAGATCGGCGCCCTGGACCCGCTCCTTGGCGAAGTCGAGCGCGTTGAGGTAGCCGGTGGACAGGGTGGCGATGGCCTTGGTGCCGACCATCATCCGGGCGTTCTCGATGACCTGGAACATCTGCGCGATGCCGTTGTGCACCTCGCCGAGCAGCCAGCCCTTCGCGGGCTCGCCGCCGCCGACTCCCGGGTCGCCGAAGGTCAGCTCGCAGGTGTTGGAGACCTTGATCCCCATCTTGTGCTCGACGCCGGTGACGTAGACGCCGTTGCGCTCGCCGGTCGACTCGCCGGTCTCGGGGTCGAAGTGGAACTTGGGGACGATGAAGAGGCTGAGCCCCTTGGTGCCGGGGCCGCCGGCGCCCTCCACGCCGTGCGGGCGCGCGAGCACCATGTGGATGATGTTGTCGGAGAGATCGCCCTCGGCCGAGGTGATGAAGCGCTTGACGCCCTCGATGTTCCACGTGCCGTCGTCGTTGGGCGTGGCCCTGGTGCGGCCGGCGCCCACGTCGGAGCCGGCGTCGGGCTCGGTGAGCACCATCGTGGTCAGCCAGCCGTTGTCGACGATGTGCTGGGCGATCAGCTTGTCGCGGTCGTTGCCGTTGCGGTGGATCACCCCGGCGAACATCGGGCCCGCGCCGTACATCCAGACGGCGGGGTTGGCGCCGAGCACCATCTCGCCGACGGCCCACTCGAAGGACGAGGGTGCCGGCGTACCGCCGAGCTCGGCGAGCGTGCCCAGGCGCCAGTACTCGGCGTCCATCCAGGCGCGGTAGCTCTTCTTGAAAGCCTCGGGGACCGGGGCGGTGTGGGTCTCGGGGTCGAAGACGGGCGGCGTGCGGTCGGCCTCCTCGAAAGACGCGGCCAGGTCCTCCCGGGCCAGGCGGTCGACCTCGGCGAGGATCTCGCGCGCGGTCGCGAGGTCGATGTCGGCGAACGGGCCGGTGCCGAGCACCCGGTCCGTGCCGAGGACCTCGAAGAGGTTGAACTCGATGTCGCGGAGGTTGCTCTTGTAGTGGCCCATCTGCCTACCTGTTCGCGTCGTCTCGTGGGTCCGTCCCGGTCGCCGGGGCCGTGTCGAGAGTATGGCTACTCATCAGTAACTTCATTCTGCACCGGAGGGTACGTGCAGGCAACCGACCCGACGGGATCCGGCGTGACTCTCGCGCCTCCGATGTGATGCAGACCACGCGCGGGTGCGCGGTTCCGGGCGAGGTTCTGGGAGACTGCTCGCATGCGAGTCTCCGCCAAGGCCGACTACGCCCTCCGCGCCCTGATCGAGATGGCCGCGCGTGGCGACGGCAACCAGAACGGCCGCCCGGTCAGCGCCGAGGAGCTCGGCAAGCTGCAGGACATCCCCCACAACTTCCTCCAGGCGATCCTGGCCGACCTGCGCAAGGCCGGCATCGTGCTCGCCCAGCGCGGACAGGCGGGCGGTTGGCGCCTGGCCAAGCCGGCCGCCGACGTGACGGTCGCCGACGTGATCCGGGCCGTCGACGGCCCGCTCGTCTCGGTCTACGGCCTGCGGCCCGAGGCGGTCTCCTACAACGAGCGCGCCGACGCGCTCCAGCGGGTGTGGATCGCCGCCCGGCACTCGCTGCGTGACGTCTTCGAGCAGGTCTCGGTCGCCGACCTGGCCTCCGGCGCCCTGCCGCCCGTCGTCGCCGCCCTCACCGAGGACGACGACGCCTGGCAGCCCCACTGACCTCGCCCTTGGCGGCCGGTCGGGTCACTCGACGCCGGTGACCCACTCGACGAAGGGTCGGAGGGTGCGCCAGTCGTCGCGGACGGCCTCGAGCAGCTCGGTGGTGTGGATGATCGGCTCGAAGCCGTAGTCGTGGCCGATGGTGAGCGACTTGTGGCGCAGCAGCTCGATGCGTGGATGGTCCACGTCGTACCCACGCGGCGCGGTCTTGAGGGTGTGGCCGCCGATCGTCCAGCCGCCACCCTCCAGCTTCTCGAGCATCGACTCGAGCTCCCGGCCGGTGCGGTCGTCGTCGATGGCGGCGCGGATCGAGGCGATCCGTGGCCCGGTGGCGTCGTAGAAGCCGGCACCGGTGCGGACGCCTCGCGCCGAGATCTCGACGTACCACCCCGTTGCCGGGCCGACGCCCACGAACGCGCCCTGCGCCGTCTTGTACGGCGTCTTGTCCTTGGCGAACCGCACGTCGCGGAACGGGCGGAACACCTTGGCCTCGCCGAACTCCGGCGCGAGTGCCGCGCAGAGCGCGACCATCGGGCGGCGCACGGAGTAGTCGTAGGTGCCCTTGTGCTTGTCCCAGAACGAACGCGTGTTGTCGACCTCGAGGTCGTCGTAGAAGTCGAGGGCCTGGGGTGGGAACCCGGTGAAGTCGGCAGGCATGCCTCGACCCTACGGCCGGACCTGTCAGTGGACCTCGCATCCCACGCGGCGCTGGGCACGGCAGACGTCGTGGCCGGGGCCGCCGAACGCCGTGTCGTGGCGGCCGGCGAGCAGTCGGTCGTTGCCACCCAGCCCACGCAGGGTCGTGTGGCACCGGAACGTGGATCCGGGAAGGCGTGGGTCCGCGACGAGGACGTTCCGACCGTCGGTACCGGTCAGCACGTAGTGGTCGCAGGCGGCAGGCCACACCACGTGAACGTTCTCGACGTCCAGCACCGGAACCGTCCCACTGCTGTTGTTCAGCCCGTGGCGCAGGTCGATGCTGCTGAAGTCCGAGGAGTCGTCGATCACCCAGTCGGAGCCGGGTCCGCCGCGAAGCCGCCCGCGCAGGTCCAGCGACGGCGTGCTCATCAGGCCGGCGAAGTCGCTTGGCTGGACATGGATCCGATCGTCGCCCTCGTCGCCCCGGACGACGTACGGCCCGGAGACGAACACCGTGTCGGCCCCCGCCTGGGCGCTCAGGATGCCGCCGTCGGCCGAGTCGCCCTCGAGACGGTCCGCCCCCCGCCCCCCGATGAGGTGTGCGCGCCCGCAGTCGCCGGAGCGAAGGTCGTCCTGCCCCGGCGTGCCGATGATCGTCGACGGCGTCGTGCCACCGACGTAGGTCTCGAAGGCGGCGAACGTGTCGCTGCCGAACCCGGTCACGGTCCCGGCACCGGCGTCGAGGACGGCGTTCGTCGCCAAGGCTCCGATCGGGCACCCGTCGTCGACGGGATCGTCGCCCGCGACGCCGAGGATCAGGGTGTCGTGACCGTCGCCGCCGGCGAGCTGGTCGTCGCCCCAGTCGTCGATCACCATGTCGTCACCGGCCCCGGCATCGATCGTGTCGTCATCGCTCGACGGGGCCGTGGGCGAGGTCACGTCGGTCTCGCCGGCGATGCGGTCGTCGCCGCCACCTCCGAGCAGGATGTCGTCGCCCGTTCCGCCCTCGAGCTGCTCCGGCTCGTCGTCGCCGTGCAGGGCGTCGTTCCCCGGCCCGCCCGACACGAAGCCCGCGAACCTGAACGTGTCAGGGTTCGAGACGGCGTTGCTCCAGAGATCGTCGTCGCCGTCGCCGCCCGAGATCTGGAACGTGGACACGCCTCCGCAGATCGTGTCGTTGCCGCCGAGCCCGTCGACGGTGCCCGAGGCGGCGGTGGTCACCACGATCACGTCGTCGCCGGGTGTTCCGACGACGTCCCCGCCGGAGGACACCACGCTCGTGGCGGGCTTGCCGTCGCAGGTCTCTCCGGCCGCGTGGGCAGGGGCGGTGGCCCAGAGAGCCAGGGTCGCGGTCACGAGCGCGCCTGCGGCGACGAGGGGTAGCAGCCCCGAACGTGTGGTCATGGCTGGTCCGATGCGCGTGGGGAGAGTTTGGTTCGGTGGTCAGCCGAGGCTCGTGGTGACCTGTTGGTCGCCGGCAGCGGCGAACGCCGTCACGGTGAGGTGGTCACCACCGCAGCGCGGCGGCGAGAGAAAGGCGTTGCCGCGGCCCTTGGAGGCGAAGACCGTGGTGAGGACGGCGTCCGAAGGGTCCCATCGGAGCAGGGTCGCCGGGTCCCGTCTTGTCGCTGGGTCGCGGACGAAGTACGCCGCCCCGCCGCAGGCGACGAGCGAGCCCGACGTACCGGGCCCGAGGTCGTACCAGCCGCTCGAGAGGTGTGCGTAGAAGTGGCCGGCCTCGATCCGGCGCTCGTTCGGGATCACCGACCACACCGCGCCGCCCGCGACCGCGGCGGAGTCCCAGCCCGTGCAGTCGGTCACCCCCGGCAGCGGTACGGCGTGCGCACCCGCTCGGACCAGCAAGGTCCGGCACGACGGGTGGTGGGCGTCGAAGCGCATCAGGGTCGCCCCGTCGGCCGTGATCGAGGCGCGGCTGAGGCCGTTGCGCGGCGGGACGCAGGTGTCGCCCTCGGGGCGAAGCGTGCCCAGGCTCAACCAGGTCACGCAGTACGAGCCGTGCGGACCGGCGGTGGCGTGGGCCAGTGTGTCGGGGCCGAGCGCCCAGGTGCCGCCGACGCTGGTCGGTGGGTTCGAGGTGCGGTCGAGGGTCCTGGCTCGTCCCGAGCCGAGGTCCACGAGAGTGGCGACGTCGGGTGTCTCCGCCAGCTTGTCCTCGCTGACCACGAGCGCGTGCGCGCCGTCGAGGAAGGCGTCGGAGATCCGGGCGTCGGCGCCGGCCCGGATGGTGCGCGGATGTGGCCCGTCGAGGCGCGCGGCCGTGCCACCCGGGTCGACGGTGAGCTTCCAGTCGCCGCCGACCGTCACGACGTCGCGGGTCGAGCCCGGGACCGGGTGCCAGTCGAGCAGGTCCGTCGTGGCCGTGACGACGGCTGGGTGGTCACTGGTCCCGGTGGACGCAGCCGTCGGCGCCGAGGACGTCGGCGGGCTGCCGGGTACGTCGCTGGACGGCGTCGTGGTCGGGGGCCCTGAGGTCGGATCGCCGTTCGCGGTGCTGGACGTGCCCGAGCCGCAGGCACCGAGCACGAGGACGCCGGCCAGGAGCGCGGCACGCCCCGCCCGGGTGACCGGACGCCGTACGGACCTCACACGCCGACGTTGTGCTGGAAGTGCGCCTCGTTCGCCCGGTAGGACTTGAAGGCGTTGCGCCACTGGACGCGGTCGATGAACGGCTCGTCGGGGTGGAAGCGCTGCTGGTTCCACGGCTCGAAGTAGCCGAGCAGAGGGGTCCTCCCGTCGCGCTTCTTGTAGCCGCGGCCGACCTGGAAGTGGCCGGAGCCGTCGTGGTCGAGGTAGGGGTAGAACTGCGTGAGCAGCACGGGGTGCAGGATCACCGGGGCGCGGTAGTCGACGATGTGGCGAGCCATCAGCAGCATCCATTTCTGGAACGACCAGTCGCCGATGTCGAGGGTGATGTACGGCCCGGCGTACGCCGCCTTGTCCCAGCCGGTGGAGCGGTTCACGACGTCGACCATCGAGGTGATCGACGAGCCGCTGGTCGTCGTACCGAGCTTGTCGGCCCAGTGCTGCTGGGTCCGCTTTCGGCCCGACCAGCCCCACGTGATCATCTGCATCGCGGTCGGCCCGCACCAGTAGGTGCGGTGCTGCGGCTTCACGTCCCGCGGGTCGAGGACCTTCCCCTTGCGCGGGTAGTCGCGCCAGTGCTTGACGCGCTGGCGCGCCATGGACGACGCCGTCGCGAGGACGGACGACGTACCGCTGCGGGAGGCGGGGGTCGCGGTCTCCGCACGGACCTCGGGATGGCGGGCGAAGAAGTGGGGCGGGAGAGGTACGCCCTGCACCTCGTGGCGCAGCAGCCAGACCTTGGCGACGGAGCGGGCGGCCTCGGTGAGCTCGGCGGTCTGTGCGGCGGCGCGCTGCTGCGGAGTCAGGCGCGCGGCCTGGCGGAGCGCGGCGATCATCGACAGGTCGCCGGTGCTGGTGGCCTGCGTCGGGAGGGCGGCCTGGCGCGCGGCGACGGTCGCCATGCTGCGCTGCACCTGGGCCTGGGTGCGGTCGGTCCAGCCCGAGCCGAGGCAGTAGCGCTGGCCCTCGAAGACCGCGCACCGGACGAGGTCGCCGGTCAGGGTGCGAGCCGGCGTCCGGGCGGAGACCTGACGGGTCGTCCCGGCCGCCACGACGCGGTCGATCTCGCGTTGGTACGCCGGTGTCAGCCGGCCGTAGCCGGCGGTCAGGGGCGCGTTCCGATCGGGCCCGGCGGCCCGGCGGATCGTGCCGTCGTCGGTGCCGCCTCCACGGGGCACGAACGGTAGAAGGGCGAGCACCAGGACGAGGGCTCCGAGCGTGATCCAGCGGGCGCGCGACATGGGGAAGACCTCAAGACTTCAGGAGTCACATCCACACCACTGTCCACAATGGCCCCAGCATCGTCAAGGCCGGGGGGTGGGGGCGACGCCTGGAGGGATCGCCGTGAACCCGCTTCCTAAGCTTCCTCGGCGTAGCAACCCCTTGAAGTGGAGGGAGTGGCTGGATCACCTCGTCGCTCGCCCTCGCTTCGCTCCGTCGAGCGGAGGGGTCTCTCAGACTGTGTCTCGTCACACGGCTGTGATCGTGTTCGCTCGGCGTCCGCCGGAGCTTCGCTCCGTCGGACGCCTCGGAGCGGATGACGAGACTCGAACTCGCGACATCGACGGTGGGCAGAGTGTCGCGCGGAGCGCGACCGCTACGGCAAGACGATCAGGTGGAGCGGATGACGAGACTCGAACTCGCGACATCGACGGTGGGCAGAGTGTCGCGCGGAGCGCGACCGCTACGGCAAGACGATCAGGTGGAGCGGATGACGAGACTCGAACTCGCGACATCGACCTTGGGAAGGTCGCGCTCTACCAACTGAGCTACATCCGCATGCCGGTGCGGGACCGACGGCAGGGATCGTACCCGACGGGCGCGGCCCGCCCGGCAACCCCTCAGATGGGCCCGAGCACCGGCCGCTTCGGTTCTACGCCGTCGCCGGATGACCGCCCGGTCAGGCGACGGTGCACCCAGGGGACGGCGTGGGTGAAGACCCAGGAGACGTCGGCGCGACGACCCGGTCGGAACGGCGCGTGACCGAGGATCGCGGTGGGGTCGACCGGCACCAGGTCATGGGGCACGCCGAGCGAGTCCAGCACCTCGATGGCCACCGCCTGGTGGCCGACCGGTCCGAGATGGAGCCGGTCCTCGGACCACACCGTCTCCGGGTTGTCGGGCCGCATCCTCCAGGAGTCGAGCACGACCGCGCCGTGCCGGTCGGCGATCTCGCGGATCCGCTCGTTGTAGACCGCGAACCGTCCGCGCAGTCGGCCGAACGGCCCGCCCGTGCCCGGGTCGAACGCGGTGAACAGCCCGACGGTGGCGCCGGTCGCACGCAGTCGACCGATCGCCGCGTCGTACACCTCGCCGAGCGCGTCGACGTCGAGGCGCGGCCTGAGCAGGTCGTTGCCGCCGGCGTAGATGGTGACGAGGTCGGGTGCGAGGGCGAGTGCCGGCTCCAGCTGCTCGTCGAGGATCGGACGCAGCGTGCGCCCGCGGATCGCGAGGTTGGCGTAGCCGAAGTCGTCGGTGCGGGTCGCCAGCACCTCGGCGACCCGGTCGGCCCAGCCGCGCAGGCCGTTGGGGCGCTCGGGGTCGGGGTCACCGACGCCCTCGGTGAAGGAGTCGCCGAGGGCGACGTACCGGTGGAAGACGGGAGCGCTCACGTGCGGCATGGTGTCAGAGGACGGGTTTCGAGACGGTCGCAGGGCGACCTCCTCAACCGGCGGGGGCGCCCGGTAGCCTGCGGGCGTGCTGCTGAGCGACCGCGACGTCCTGGCCGAGATCGACGCCGGGCGGATCGTGATGGAGCCCTGGGACCCCGCGATGATGCAGCCCTCGTCGATCGACGTACGGCTGGACCGGTTCTTCCGGGTCTTCGAGAACCATCGCTACCCCCACATCGACCCGGCGGCCGACCAGTCCGACCTGACGCGGCTGGTGGAGCCGGAGGGCGACGAGCCGTTCATCCTGCACCCGGGCGAGTTCGTGCTCGGCTCGACGTACGAGGGCGTCACGCTGCCCGACGACGTCGCCGCGCGCGTCGAGGGCAAGTCGTCGCTGGGCCGGCTCGGCCTGCTCACCCATGCGACGGCCGGCTTCGTGGACCCCGGCTTCTCCGGGCACGTCACCCTCGAGCTGGCCAACGTCGCCACCCTGCCGATCAAGCTCTACCCGGGCATGAAGATCGGGCAGTTCTGCTTCTTCCGGCTGTCGTCGCCCTCGGAGCATCCGTACGGGTCGGAGAAGTACGGCTCGCGCTACCAGGGCCAGCGCGGTCCGACGCCGTCCCGCTCGTTCCAGAACTTCCACCGGACCTCGATCTGATGGCACCCACGCTGGCCGGGGTGACCGTCGCCGTCCTCGGCGGCACCGGGCCGCAGGGTCGAGGTCTGGCGCGCCGCTGGGCAGCCGCCGGCCTGACCGTCCTCGTCGGCAGCCGGTCGGCCGACCGTGCGGCGGAGACAGCGACCGAGCTGGCGGAGGCCACCGGGGGCGACGTACGCGGCCTGGCCAACGAGGACGCCGCCGCGGGCGCCGACGTGGTCGTGGTCGCCGTACCGTACGACGGTCATGCCGACCTGCTCCGGTCGCTGGCCGGTGTGCTCGCGGGCAAGGTCGTCGTCGACTGCGTCAACCCGCTGGGCTTCGACCAGCAGGGCGCCTACGCGCTCGACGTCGCGGAGGGCTCCGCCGCGCAGGAGGCCGCGGCGATCCTGCCCGGGTCGACCGTGGTCGCCGCCTTCCACCACATCAGCGCCGCCTTGCTCGACGACCCGGAGGTGTCCTCGGTGGACACCGACGTGCTCGTGCTCGGCGATGACCGCGACGCCACCGACGTGGTGGCCTCGCTCGCCGACGCGGTACCGGGGATGCGCGGGGTGTACGGCGGGCGGCTGCGCAACGCGCGCCAGGTCGAGGCGCTCACGGCCAACCTGATCAGCGTCAACCGCCGCTACAAGGCCCACGCCGGGATCCGCGTCACCGACGTGTGAGTCCCGACCGCGCCCAGGCATGTTGAGACGCGCAAAAAAAGCCCGTTGAGACGCGCACGATGTGCGCGTCTCAACGGGCGATAGGGCGCGTCTCAACAACGGGGAAGGGGTCACAGCCAGCTCAGCTTGCGGACCTTCCGGGTGCGACGCCGCACGCCGGTGGGCTCCTGCTCACGGTGGGTCGGGTGGATCCGGTCCTCGATGATGTAGCGGGCTTGTGCCTCGATCACGGTGGTGTTCATGGTCGTACTCCCTTCGCTGGTTGGTGGTGTGGTCAGACCTGGGTCAGGACGATGTCGCCGCTGACGGTCCGGGCCTCGAGCTCGAGGTGGTCCTGTCCCTCCTGAGGGGCCCCGACGCTCTCCAGGTTGGAGCGGACCTTGCCGGTGACGGTGTTGATGTCGGCCCAGACCGGCGTACCGGCCGGGATCCCGATCCGGACGTCGCTGCTGGCGCCCTTGGCGCTGACCCGGCCGCGCCGGGCAGAGCCGACGGTGAGGTCGCCGCTGCCGGTGGACAGGGAGACGTCGCTGTTGGCGGTGACGACCTTGAGGTCGCCGGAACCGGTCTTGACGACGGTGCGGGCGTTGGCGGTGCCGACCTCGACGTCACCGGAGCCGGTGGAGACGCTCAGCTCCTTGACGCAGGTGCCGACCGAGACGTCACCCGAGCCGCTCTTGACCCTGAGCTCGGCGAGCCCTTCGGAGACCTCGATGTCGCCGGAGCCGGTGTCGATCGACGCGGCACCCGAGAAGGTGTCGCAGGTGATGTCGCCCGAGCCGGTCTTGAGCCTGGTCTCGGCCACCTGGCCGTCGACGGTGATGTCGGCGCTGCCGGTCTTCACCGCGAGCTGGCTGTCCGTGGGCAGGGTCACGTCGACGTCGAGGTCGTGGTCCTTGCCGAAGAACCCGCCCCCACGCTTGGGACCGATCACCCGCAGCTCGTTGCCCTCGAAGCCGATCTCGACCTCGTCGGCGTCCGGCCCGTCCACCTCGACGGTGGTGGTGTCGGTGGTGGTGGCGTGGATGCGAACCCGGCCTCGGCCGATCTCGACGGTCAGGCCGATCGGTTCGTGGGTGTCGAACTGGCGCTGCATGGTTCCTCCTGGGGTGGACCCGATGGGCGGATCAGGGTGTGTTCTGCCGGGGGATCGGCCTGGTGCCGTCCCCGGTCGGGATGTGGTGGGTGCGCCGGCGTCAGAGCCAGCCGGTCATGCGCTTGTTGCCGCGCCCCTTCGAACCGCCGAAGGGATCGCCGCCTCCGAAGAACGGGATGCTCGAGAGGTCGACGTCGATGTTGATCGAGCCGTCGCGGCTGGCCGCGCGCACGACGTTGACGAGCCAGGTGTTGAGCGACTGGCCGGCCTCGGTGGCCCGCTCCTCTGCCTTGGCCTTGACCGACTCCGGGATCCGCAGGGTGATCCGGGCCAGGTTGCCGTCGTCGACCTCGTCGGGGCTCGGCGGGGGCGGGGGCGCGGGCGGGGCCGGGGTGGCGGTGTGGACCAGGAAGTCGAGGTCGCGCCCGTTGAGTCGTACGTCGACGCCGCCGTTGGGCATCTCGGCGGTGATCTCGGCGGCAGCCTGGGACACGGCCTCCATGATCGCCAGCCGGGAGCTGGAGTCGAGGGCGAAGCTGAGGCGCTCGGCGGCCTGGCGGGTCTCGTCACCCGCCGAGTCGGCGGCGGAGACGAGAGCCTGCCGGAGGCTGTCGACGTACGGCGTGATGTCCATGTGCATCATCCTGACATCACTGTGATGTCATGTCAAGCATCAACTGACATCAAATGGTGTCACGGTGACATCGCCGCAGGTCAGGGGCGGTTCAGAGGTCGAACAGCGAGCCGCTCTCGTGGATGTCGACGTCCGTCCGGGGCTCGGACGCCGGCTCCGCTGGGGCCTTCGGCTCCTTCTTCGCCCCGGGTTCCACTTCGGGCTCCGGTTCCGGGTCCGCTTCGGCCGCGGGCTCCGAGTCGGATGCGTCGGTCTCGGCCGGCTCGTCGGAGCTCACGGCCGTGGCGAGGGCGCTGACGTCGGCGCCGGTGGGGCGGTTGTCCTCCGGGGCAGGGAGGTCGAACAGGGATCCGGTGTCGGATGGGGGCGTCTCGACGGGCGCGTCTGACGACGGAGGTTCGTCGGCAGAGGACGCCGGAGATCCTCCACCGTCGACGTCGTCGTCTGCCGTGATGTCGAAGAGGGATCCGCTGTCGGCCTTTGCGGTCTGGACAGGCTCGGCCGGCGGCGCCTCCTCCGGCGCGGGTGTCTCGTCGTCTGCCTCGAGATCGAAGAGGGAGGAGGTGGCCTTGGTCTTGGCAGGCTCGGCCGGCGCGGGGGTCTCGTCGTCTGCGTCGAGATCGAAGAGCGAGGAGCCTGCCGTGGCCCCGACGGGCTCTACCTCCGACGCAGGAGCGGCCTGGGGCTCCGGTTCGCGATCCCTCTCGTCGGCGTGTGCGGCGGAGGCGGCGGTGGCGGGAGCGGGGGCGCGCGTCGCGGACTCGCCCTTCACCGACGCCAGCAGCATCTGGGCGACGTCGAGGACCTCGACCTCCTCCCGCGCGTGGCCGTCGGCCTGCTCGGAGGTGAGCCCGTCCGACAGCATCACCCGGCAGAACGGGCAGCCGACGGCGATCTGGTCGGCGCCGGTGGCCACGGCTTCCTTGGTGCGGTTGACGTTGATCCGCTCGCCGAGGTTCTCCTCCATCCACATCCGGGCACCGCCGGCGCCGCAGCAGAAGGAGCGTTCGGCCGACCGCTCCATCTCGACGTACGACGCTCCCGGCAGCACCTGCAGGAGCTCACGCGGCGGGGCGTAGACCTGGTTGTGACGACCCAGGAAGCACGGGTCGTGGTAGGTGATCGACCGCTTCGCGGAGCCTGCGCCGTCGGTGACGGGAGTCAGCTTCCCTTCGCGCACGAGCCGGTTCAGGAGCTGGGTGTGGTGGACGACGTCGAGCTCGAGGCCGAGGTCGCGGTACTCGTTCTTCAACGTGTTCAGGCAATGGGGACAGGTTGTGACGACCTGCTTGACCTTGTGCTCGGTCAGGGTCTCGACGTTCTGCTGGGCGAGCCCCTGGTAGACGAACTCGTTGCCGGCACGGCGTGCCGGATCGCCGGTGCAGGTCTCACCGTTGCCGAGGACCCCGAACGAGACGCCGGCCAGGTCGAGCAGCTCGGCGACGGCTCGCACCGTCTTCTTGGCGCGGTCCTCGTACGCGCCGGCGCAGCCGATCCAGAAGAGCCAGTCCACCGAGTCCATCGACTCGAGGTCCTCACCGACAACCGGCACCTCGAAGTCGAGACCCTTGGCCCAGTCCATCCGTCCCGATGCGGAGAGGTTCCACGGGTTGCCCCGGCCCTCGAGGCCCTTGAAGAGCTGGTTGAGCTCCGCGGGGAAGTTGTTCTCGACCAGCACCTGGTAGCGGCGCATGTCCATGATGTGGTCGACGTGCTCGATGTCGACCGGGCACTGGTTCACACACGCCCCGCAGGAGGTGCAGGACCACAGCACGTCGGGGTCGATCACGCCGTACACCGACTCGTCGCCGATCAGCGGCCTCTCCAGCTCCTTGACCGCCGCCTCGGGCGCGGTCCTGCTCGAGCCCTCGGCGATCATCGCCGGGGCGGCGGCCATCGCGTGGTCGCGCAGGTCCATGATCAGCAGCTTGGGAGACAGCGGCTTCTCGGTGTTCCAGGCCGGGCACTGCGACTGGCAGCGGCCGCACTCGGTGCAGGTGGAGAAGTCCAGCAGGCCCTTCCAGGTGAAGTCCTGGATCGAGCCGACGCCGAGCCGGGCGTCCTCGTCGAGGTCCTCGATGTCGTCGAGGGTGACCGGCTTGCCGGCCGAGATCAGCGGCTTCACCGCACCCAGCGCGACCGGGCGGCGCCCGAACAGCACGTTGAGCGGGGCCACGAAGATGTGCAGGTGCTTGGAGTTCAGCACGAAGATCAAGAACGCCAGCATCACCCCGATGTGGAGGAGCAGACCGATCCCCTCGAGGACCTCCAGCGCGCTGTGCGACAGCCCCAGCCCATCAGCGCCGAGCAGGTTCCCGACGCCGATCGAGATGAACGCACCGCTGGTGTAAGGCAGATTGCCGAGGGCAGACGAGGCGCCCCGGAACAAGAACATCGTCCAGATGACGTTGAAGATCATGAACAGCGTGATCCACGCGCCCGACAGGTGGGAGCCGAAGAAGCGGGAGCGCCGTCCGAGGTCCTTCGGAGCGTTCCGGAGCCGGATCCACACGAAGGTGGCGATCCCGAAGAACGCCATCATCGCGATGAAGTCCTGCAAGAAGCCGAGCACCGGCCAGTGGCCGACCAGCGGGATCGACCAGGCGAGCTGGTCGGCGCCGAAGGCCAGCGCGATCAGCGCACCGTAGGCCTCGAGGTAGACCGTGGCCAGGATCAGGAAGGCCCAGAACACGAAGAAGTGCGCCGCACCCGGGATGCTCCACTTGAGCAACTTCTTCTGGCCGAAGACCTCCACCACCTGGGTCTTCACCGCCAGACCGAGCCGCCCGGTGACGCCCTCGACCCGGTCCGGCGCCGGCTGCCCGCTGGTGATCAGCCGCTCCAGGAACCACACCCGACGCCCCGCGATCGGCAGGGCGATCAGGTTCAGGAGCAGCCCGATGGCGAGTACGGCGGTCACAGTCACTCCGAGTGGTCGGGTGGTCACGGACGGGTCGGCGCCGACACTACGGGCCCTCGGGCCCGACCGTCATGCCTGCTCGACTCCGGGATCCTACCCGCAGGTAACGTGCGACTGTCGGGTCGGTGCTCTCCGTCAGACCGGCCCGCCGAGCCGCTTCGTGAGCGCTGTCGCCGCGCGTCGTACCTCCTCCGCGAGGGCGTCCGGCTCCCCTTCGGCGAAGGTGACCGCGAGACCGGCCACCGGATGCCCGTTGTGGTCGAGCACGGGCGCGGCGACGCTGGCCAGGCCGGGCGTCACCTCGCCCTGCTCGGTCGCGTAGCCGCGGCGCCGGGTCTCCGACAGCACACCGCGCAAGGCGCTCAGGGTGCGCGGCCCGGTGCCGTGCCGGTCCACGAAGGCGGACGGGTCGGGGTACAGCGCGCGCACCTGTGCCGCCGGCAGCGCGGACAAGATGGCACGCCCGCTCGCGGTCAGGTGGGCCGGGAGCCGTACGCCGACATCGGTCACCAGGGGTGGCCGTCCAGGCGCGCGCTCCTCCACGACGTAGAGCACGTCGCGGCCGTGCAGGACCGCGAGGTGTGCGCTGTGGCCGGTGCGGTCGACCAGGTCGGCGAGCAGCCGTCGGCTGATCCGCTGGAGCGGCTCCTGGCGGCTGTACCCGCTGCCGACCTCGAATGCCGCGACTCCCAACCCGTAGCGGTGCTCATCGGGCAGGTGGACGACGAAGCCCTCCTCGATCATCGCGGAGAGGAGGTGGTACGCCGTGGAGCGCGGTAGTCCGCACGCGCGGGTGATCCGGTCCAGCGGCACCGGGTCGGGCTGGCTGGCCAGGAACCGGAGGACACGCAGGGTCCTCGTCGCCGCCGGCACCTGACCCATGCCGGGATCGTCCCATGGCGTCGCAGGGGACGATCCCGGGTCAGGTCACTCGGTGGGTCGCGTGGTCGTGCCGTCGGCGGGCCGTGTGCTCGTGCCCTCCGCGGGGGTCTCGGTCGTGGTCTCGGTGGTGGTCGACTCGGGCTCGGCGCGGTGGCTGGTCGCCGTGGTCGAGTCGGGTGTACCGCTCTCGTCGTTCCACACGCTCGGCTCGTAGTCCGCCGACTTGGTGTCGACCTCGGGGTCGAGCCGGTCGGCCTCGCGCAGCTTGTCCTCGTAGCCCGCCTGCTCGACCTGGTGGCCCTGTTCCGCCTGTGCGGCTCGCTCCTCGGAGCGCTGGGCCTCGGTCTTGGCGAGCTCGGCCTTGGCCCGAGCGTCCTCCGCCTGACGTTGTGACTCGGTGAGGCCGCCGGCCTTCGCCGAAGCCTCGGCCCGCAGCTCGTCCGCGCGGGCCCGGTGCTGCTCTGTGCGGCGCTTGCTCATCATCGACGCCACGGCGCCGATCACGACCAGCACCACGACGATCACGATGACCCAGATCAGCCAGGTCGGCATGGTGAGCTCCCTCCGTGCGCCCGGACGGCCCGGGACCGTATGACAGTAGACCGGTGCGGACGACGGCCAACCCCCCGAAGGGGTGACCGCCGGAGCGGCTCCTCCGGGCGGGCAGCGGGGTCGTCGCGGGGACGTCGACCCCGCTGCCTGGAGGAGTCGTCAGCGCGGCAGTCGGCCGATCTGCAGCCTGGCCTCGCCGAGGTTGATCACGGCCCCGGACCCGTCCAGCAGCGTGATCCGCAACGCCACCACGGTGATCCCGGTCGCAGTGCGGGACACCACGTGTCGCTCCAGTCGCGCGACGCCGGGGACCTCGAGCACTCCGGTCCGCGGGAACCTCACCGTCTTCCCGCCGGCGGTGATGGAGCCGAGTCGAGTACCGGCCGCACTGCGCACGATCCCGTGATCCGACTGCGAGACCGTGGCCCGGCCGACGAGCCCGTCGACGACCAGCTGGCCCTTGCCGAGATTGACCCTGGCGATCGAGGCCCGCTCGAAGCCGTGCGCACGGGGGTCTTGGCCGGCGCGTTGTGAGGACGACAGGCCCTTGACCACGAGCTGGCGACCCACGTCGACTGCGGCGATCGACTTGTGGATGCGACGCCCGTGTGTGCCGAGGCAACCCATGAGTACCAGGGGCTGAGGCCCGCTGTGGACCAGGCCGGTCAGGGCTGTCACGACGCGGGTGGCGTTCGCGTGCCCCCGGAAGATCCCAGACGTGAGCCCACTGCCGATGGAGGCATGGCTGTGCGCGACCTTCACCTGGGAGCCGGTCGGGATCACGTCGACGACCAGGGCGTCGGCGGACGCCGTAGCGCCCTGGCTGCCGTGCTGGCTGCTGCGCCGGCCCAGGGTGATCGTGGCGAGGCCCGGGATCGCGATCGGGTGGTCGGGGGTCGGGGCCGAGAACGTCTGCGTGGGGCCGACCGGGGGCTGGAAGGTGATGTCACCCACCGTGGTCGAGGCCTCCGCGTGGAAGCCCGACTGGTCGTGGAAAGCGGTCGACCGTGAGTGGATCGCGTCGATGGTGAGGGCGCCGACACCGCTCGAGGCGAGGGTGAGCTCGGCGATCGCGTGCGTCGCGTGCGACGCGGCGACTCCGTTCTTCAGGGTGGACCAGGTGTGCGTCTTCACGCCCGAGAGCGTCCCCAGGCCGGGGAGGGTGACGTCGACGACGTCGTTGACCCTGTCGCGGCCCGCCAGGTTGGTGCATCCGAGGCGCTGGTAGGCCGTGGTGCTCGAGCTGACGGGAAGCTGGCCGCCGGTCACCCGGCTGCCGAAGCCCGAGCTCTGGAAGGCGAACGTGGTGATGCGATGGGAGGTGGTGGGTCCGGCGAAGCCGGGTCCGGCTGCAGCGATGGTCAAGCCGACACCGACGGTGGCGATCGTGACCTTGAGGGGGGTGGGTAGGTGCATGGTGTTCTCCTGTCCCCGAGTGGGTGACCCCTCAACGAACGCCCGAACACCCTGGTCACGTGGAGGCGCAAGTCTTTACCCGGCGTCCGCGTCGGCCGGTGTCGCCGCGGTTCGTCTCGGATCCCAGACACGCAGCGCGCTGCGACGGTGGCGCCACGCTCCGCGCCGGGAGTTGGATGGCGACATGCAGACGGTGCAGGTGGGCGTGGGTCCGGTCTCGTTCGACGACGTGGTCGCGGTGACCCGGGACGGGGCCGCGGTGTCGCTGACCGAGGGCGCGCTCGCCGCGATCGACCGCGCCCGGGCCGTGGTCGACGAGCTCGCGGCTGCGCCCACGCCGGCGTACGGGATCTCGACGGGGTTCGGTGCCCTCGCGACCCGCCACATCCCCAGTGAGCTGCGCGAGCAGCTCCAGCGCTCGCTGGTCCGCTCGCACGCCGCGGGCTCCGGGCCCGAGGTCGAGCGCGAGGTCGTGCGGGGCCTGATGCTGCTTCGGCTCTCGACGCTGGCCACGGGCCACACGGGCATACGACGGGAGACCGCGCAGCTGCTCGCGTCACTGCTGTCCGCGGGGATCACCCCCGTGGTCCGCGAGTACGGCTCGTTGGGCTGCTCCGGAGACCTCGCGCCGCTGGCACACTGCGCCCTGGCGCTGATGGGGGAGGGCGACGTACGCGACGTGTCGGGGGACCTGATGCCCGCCGCCGACGCACTCGCTGCCGCCGGCCTGACGCCGGTGCAGCTGCGGGCCAAGGAGGGCCTCGCGCTGATCAACGGCACCGACGGCATGCTCGGGATGCTGGTGCTCGCGATCGCCGACCTCCGGATGCTGCTGCGGACCGCCGACGTCGCCGCCGCCATGAGCGTCGAGGCCCAGATGGGCACCGACCGCGTCTTCGCCGCCGAGCTCCAGGCCCTGCGACCACAGGTCGGCCAGGCCCTCTCGGCCGCCAACCTGACCAGGGTCCTCGCCGGGTCCGGCGTGATGGCCGCCCACCGTGAGGATCGCTTCCATCGCGTGCAGGACGCCTACTCCCTGCGCTGCTCGCCCCAGGTGCACGGGGCTGCCCGCGACACCGTCGAGCACGCCGCCACCGTGGCCGGGCGCGAGCTGGCCAGCGCCGTCGACAACCCGGTCGTGCTGGTCCCGGAGGGCTCCGGCGATGGGCCGGGTCGGGTCGAGTCGAACGGCAACTTCCACGGCGCCCCGGTGGCCTACGTCCTCGACTTCCTGGCCATCGTCGCCGCCGACGTCGCCTCGATCTCGGAACGGCGCAGCGACCGCTTCCTCGACCGCACCCGCAACCACGACCTGCCGCCGTTCCTCGCCGACGACCCGGGCGTCGACAGCGGGCTGATGATCGCCCAGTACACCCAGGCCGCGATCGTCTCCGAGCTGAAGCGGCTCGCGGTGCCGGCCAGTGTCGACTCGATCCCGTCGAGCGCGATGCAGGAGGACCACGTGTCGATGGGGTGGTCCGCGGCCCGCAAGCTGCGGCGGTCGGTCGACGGGCTGACCCGGGTCGTCGCGATCGAGCTGATGACCGCGGCCCGCGGGCTCGACCTGCGGACCACGACCGGCGACACCGCCGGCACCACCCCCGCGCCGGCGACCGGCGCCGTCGTACACCTGCTGCGTGAGCACGGGGTCGGAGCTCCCGGCCCCGACCGGTTCCTCTCGCCCGAGATCGAGGCCGCGGTCGCGCTGGTCGCGTCGGGCGCCGTCCTGTCCACCGTCGAAGAAGTGATCGGAGACCTCGCATGAGCGACAACCCACGGCTGCCCATCCATGCCCCCCACGGCACCGAGCTGTCGGCGAAGAGCTGGCAGACCGAGGCGCCGCTGCGGATGCTGATGAACAACCTCGATCCAGAGGTCGCCGAGCGTCCCGAGGACCTCGTCGTGTACGGCGGCACCGGCAAGGCCGCGCGCACGTGGCCGGCGTACGACGCGATTCTGGCCAGCCTGCGCGAGCTCGAGGACGACGAGACGCTGCTCGTGCAGTCGGGCAAGCCGGTCGGTGTCATGCGCACCCACGAGTGGGCGCCGCGCGTGCTGATCGCGAACTCCAACCTCGTCGGCGACTGGGCCAACTGGGAGGAGTTCCGCAAGCTCGAGGAGATGGGGCTGATCATGTACGGCCAGATGACGGCCGGCTCGTGGATCTACATCGGCACCCAGGGGATCCTGCAGGGAACGTTCGAGACCTTCGCGGCGATCGCGGACAAGAGGTTCGGCGGCACCCTTGCCGGCACCATCACGCTGACGGCCGGGCTGGGCGGCATGGGTGGCGCGCAGCCGCTCGCCGTGACCATGAACGACGGTGTGGCGATCTGCATCGACTGCGACCAGACGCGGATCACCCGCCGCATCGAGCACCGCTACCTCGACGAGCAGGCCGACTCGCTCGAGGACGCCGTCGCCCGCGCGGTCGCGGCGCGCGACGAGCGCCGACCACTATCGATCGGGGTGCTCGGCAACGCCGCCGAGCTGGTGCCGCAGCTGCTCGAACTGAAGGCGCCGATCGACATCGTGACCGACCAGACGTCGGCCCACGACCCGCTGTCCTACCTGCCCGTCGGCGTCGCCTTCGAGGACTGGCACGACGCCGCGGAGCGCGACCCCGCCGGTTTCACCAAGGACGCGCAGGCCTCGATGGCCGCGCACGTCCGGGCGATGGTGGAGTTCCAGGACGCCGGCGCCGAGGTCTTCGACTACGGCAACTCGATCCGGGACGAGGCGCGCAAGGGCGGGTACGACCGCGCGTTCGAGTTCCCCGGGTTCGTGCCGGCGTACATCCGGCCGCTGTTCTGCGAGGGCAAGGGCCCGTTCCGCTGGGCAGCGCTGTCCGGCGACCCGGCCGACATCGCCGCGACCGACCGCGCGATCCTCGAGCTGTTCCCCGAGAACGAGCGGCTGCGGAAGTGGATCACGATGGCCGGCGAGCGCGTGCAGTTCCAGGGCCTACCCGCCCGGATCTGCTGGCTGGGGTACGGCGAACGGCACCTGGCGGGTCTGAAGTTCAACGAGATGGTGGCCAGCGGCGAGCTGAAGGCGCCGGTCGTGATCGGTCGTGACCACCTCGACTGCGGCTCGGTCGCCTCTCCCTACCGCGAGACCGAGGCCATGCTCGACGGGTCGGACGCGATCGCCGACTGGGCGATCCTCAACGCCCTGGTCAACACCGCGTCTGGTGCGACGTGGGTGTCGTTCCACCACGGTGGCGGCGTCGGGATGGGCCGCTCGCTGCACGCCGGCCAGGTGTGCGTCGCCGACGGCACCGACCTGGCCGCGCAGAAGATCGAGCGGGTCCTCACCAACGACCCGGGCATGGGCGTGATCCGTCATGTCGACGCCGGCTACGACCGGGCCGCCGAGGTGGCGGAGGAGCGCGGCGTCCGGGTCCCGATGCGGACCTGAGAGCCGCCGCCTCCACGGGCGACGCGAACCTGGGGGATCGCTCCCTAGCGGACCCGACCGCTGGCACACTGACCGCATGTCCGACCCGGGCTCGCTGGACGAGGCCGTCGCGCTCATGTGCCATGGGGACGGCGACGCCTTCAGAGTCGTCTATCGGGCGGTTCACGCTCCCTTGCTCCGCTACCTCGAGGTCCTGGTCGGACCCAACGACGCCGAGGACGTGGCGTCCGAGACGTGGGGACAGGCCTGCCGTGACCTCGGGGGCTTCGAGGGTGACGCGGACGGGTTCCGCGGCTGGATCGCCACCATCGGCCGGCACCGGGCACTGGACCTTCTGCGCCTTCGATCGCGCCGCATCCGGGCGGACCAGGACCTCACGGGCGTCGATCCGCCGGACTCCGTCGACACCGAGGCAGCCATGCTCGAGGGCTTCACGACCGGGGCAGCGCTCGCCGTGATCCGGAGCCTCCCCCGTGACCAGGCCGAGGCGGTGATGCTCCGGGCGGTGATGGGTCTGGACGCCAGGTCAGCAGGAGCCGTCCTGGGAAAGCGGCCCGGGGCGGTGCGCTCGGCAGCACACCGCGGCCTCGCGACCCTGGCACGCCGACTCGAGTCGCGGCCCGGCTCGTTGGTCGAGGTGCGTGACACTTTCGTGCCACCCGGCGCTGAAGGAGTGAGATGAGCACGGTCTGGAGCAGGTTCCGCACGAGGCGTCGAGGGCAGCAGCCACTCGACACCGCGTCGTCCCCCCAGGTCGACAGGCTTCTCGACTCCGCACGCGCGCCGGCGACACCCCCCGAACTGGCCCGTGAAGACGAAGCCGTGATGCTGTTCCACCGTGCTCATCTCGATCGTGCAGCCGCATCGAGGAGAGATGACATGAGAGCCACACCTTCGGCCCGGACCGGCGTGAAGGCCGCGGTCGTGAGCGCCGGCGCCGTCTTGCTGTTCTCGTCCGGCGTGGCCTTCGCCGCGACCGGGCACGCCCCGTGGCAGGGCGCCGGAGCGGCTGCGGGTGCGCGCACCACGGCGGTCTCCACCACTGCGTCCGAGGGTGAGACGCCGACCAGCGGCCCCGCCGCCCACGCGTTCCGCGGGCTCTGCCGCGCCTACGTGTCCGGCAACAAGGCCGTTCACGGCCGGGCCCTGCACAGCCCGGCGTTCACCGCGCTCGTGAGCGCTGCGGGCGGAGTGGACAACGTCGCCACCTACTGTTCGTCGCTCACGGCCGTCCCGCGGACGAACCCCGCGCACCCGGTCCACCCCGCGCACCCGGTCCACCCCGCGCATCCGGCGCACCCCGCGCATCCGGCGCACCCCACGCATCCCGCCGGCGGCCCGTCGGCCGACGCGAGCCACCCGAGCGAGTCCGCGGACCAGGCTCAGCCGACGCATCCCGTGCACCCCACACACCCCGCGCACCCGACGCATCCCGTGCACCCGACGCACCCGGTTCAGCCGAGCCATCCCACGCATCCCACGCATCCTGGGCACCCCACCCAGGGGGCGGACCCGACGCATCCCGTGCACCCGACGCATCCCGTGCACCCGACGCACCCGACGCATCCGTCGCACACCTGACCGAATGGCGAACCTGGCCGGCGAGTTCCAACCGGCCAGACGCGCGGTTGCGGACGGCCCGGGTTGGGCCCACGGGTCGTCCGCAACCGTGCCTCCCTGGTACCCCCAGGCGGGCGACTGATGGGGGTAGGTCGCCCGCCTGGGCCGATCTCGTCGTCGACCGCACCGACCCCCGCGCATTTCGGATCGTCCGAATCCCCCCACGGAGGGCCGCCGTCGCGCAGAATGACGCCTCGTGAGCCCTCGTCCGGCCAAGCGCCGCGTGAACCTGACCGATATCTCGTCCCGCGCCTGGGAGCATCCGGCCGACCAGGGCGCCCTGGTCGCACTCCGCAAGCTCAAGGGGTTCGACAAGGTCCTCAAGGCGATGTCGGGGCTGATCAACGAACGCGCGGTCCGTCTCGAGCTCCTCGGCTCGGCGATCCGCGTGGACGAGCGGCAGTTCCCCGTGCTCCACCGCCTCCTGGCCGAGGTGGGCGCCACGCTCGACGCCCCCCAGCTCCCCGAGCTCTACGTGCGGGCGTCACCGCTGTTCAACGGGGTCACGATCGGCATGGACAAGCCCGTGATCGTGCTGGACTCCGCGATCATCGACCTCCTCGACGAAGAGGAGCTGCGCTTCGTGATCGGCCACGAGCTCGGTCACGCGATGAGCGGGCACGCGCTGTACAAGACCCTGCTGCTGCGGCTGCTCAGCGTGAGCGGGCTGTTCTCCGCGATCCCGATGGGCGGCCTCAGCATCCGGATGATCATCGCCGCGCTGATGGAGTGGAGCCGCAAGTCCGAGCTCTCGGCGGACCGCGCCGGCCTGCTGGCGACCCAGGACCCGGCGACCGCGTTCCGGGCGCACATGAAGCTCGCGTCGGGCGGCCACGTCGACGACCTCGACCAGACCTCGTTCTTCGCCCAGGGAGCGGAGTACGCCGGCGCCACCGACATCCGCGACTCGGTGCTGAAGCTGCTCCTGATCGAGCGGCGCTCACACCCGTTCCCGGTCTCACGAGCCGCCGAGCTGCGCAGCTGGGTCGACTCCGGCGCCTACACGACGGTCCTCACCGGCGCCTACCCGAGGCGCGAGGACGACGCCACGGCTCCGGTCAGCGAGGCCGCGCAGGCCGCAGCCCGCAGCTACACCGAAGCGTTCAAGTCCAGCCAGGACGTTCTCGGGAAGATGATGCACGACGTCGCCGGCTGGCTCGGCTCGGCCAAGGGCTGGCTCGACGAGCAGATGCGCCGGCGCAACGACGAGGAGTAGTCCTCGGTCAGACCTGACGGCCTGCGATCGCCTCGTGCATCGCGAGCGTATGGCGAGCCGTGTCGACGTGGAGGCTCTCGATCATCCGGCCGCGGTAGGTGACCACGCCCGATCCGGCGCCGTCCTCCCACGCCTGCACGATGCCCCGCGCGTCCTCGACCGCCTGCTCGCTCGGGGCGAATGCGGCGTTCGCGCCCTCGACCTGGCCGGGGTGGATGAGGGTCTTTCCGTCGAACCCGAGCTCGCGGCCCTGGCGACACTCGGCCAGGAACCCGTCGGTGTCCTGCACGTCGTTGTAGACGCCGTCGAGGATCCCGCGGGCCGTGGCGCGAGCGGCCAGCAGCGTCAGGCCGAGTCCGGCCAGGAGGGGTTGCCGGCCAGGCACGTGCTCGGCCGACAGCTCCTTGGCGAGGTCGTTGGTGCCCATCACCAGCACCGTGAGCCGCGGGTGCGCCGAGGCGATCTCCTCGGCGTGGAGCATCGCGCGCGGCGTCTCGACCATCGCCCAGAGCTTCGTGTGCTCGGGGGCGTCGTACGACGTCATCGCGTCCACGAGGGTGAGCACGGCCTCGGCGCTGTCCACCTTGGGTACGACGATCGCGTCGGGCCCGGCTGCGCAGGCCGCCCTCAGGTCGTCGGCGTGCCAGTCGGTGTCGGCACCGTTGACGCGGATCGCCACCTCGCGGGCGCCGTACTCGTCGCCGGATGCCGCTGCGCAGGCGGCCTCGCGGGCGGTCGGTTTGGAATCGGGAGCGACGGCGTCCTCGAGGTCGAGGATGAGGGCGTCGCAGGGGATGGTCTTCGCCTTCTCGAGCGCTCGTTGGTTGGCCGCCGGCATGTAGAGCACCGAGCGGCGCGGCCGGAAGTCCTGCTGGTCGGGGCTCACGCGTCGATCCCCGCGTACAGCTCGCGGAGTGCGGGGTCGCGCTCGGCCAGCTGATCGGCGAGCTCGACGAGGACGAGGCACTGCTTGAGCGAGGCGTCGTCCTCCATCTTCCCGTCGAGCATCACCGCACCGGTGCCGTCGCCGCCGTTCGCCTCCAGCGCGGCGACCACGCGTCGGGCGTGGGCGATGTCGTCGGCGCTCGGGGAGAAGACGCGGTTGGCGATCTCGATCTGGGTCGGGTGCAGGCTCCACGCGCCGACGCAGCCGAGGAGGTAGGCGTTGCGGAACTGGTCCTCGCAGGCGACCGGGTCGGCGATGTCCCCGAAAGGGCCGTAGTAGGGGAAGATCCCGTGCGCCGCGCAGGCGTCGACCATCCGCGCGATCGTGTAGTGCCACAGGTCCTGCTGGTACGACGGTCGCGGGGCGTCCGGGTCGGCGACGTCCCGGTCGCCGCGGACCACGTATCCCGGGTGCCCGCCACCGACGCGCGTGGTCTTCATCCGCCGGTCGGCGGCGAGGTCGGCCGGCCCGAGGCTGAGCCCCTGCATCCGCGGGCTGGCGCCGCAGATCTCCTCCACGTTCGCCACGCCGCGTGCGGTCTCGAGGATCGCGTGCACGAGCAGCGGCTCGGTCAGACCGGCCCGGGCCTCGAGCTGGGCGAGCAACCGGTCGACGTACGCGATGTCCTCGGCGCCCTGCACCTTCGGGACCATGATCACGTCGAGCTTGTCGCCGATCTCGGCGACGAGGGTGGTGAGGTCGTCGAGCACCCATGGACTGTCGAGGGAGTTGACGCGGGTCCAGAGCTGGGTCGTCCCGAAGTCGGTCTCCTGCGCGATCGTCACCAGGCCCCGACGCGCGGCCTCCTTGTTGTCGGCCCTGATCGCGTCCTCGAGGTTGCCGAGCAGGACGTCGACGGTGCCGACCATCTGCGGCACCTTGGCCGCCATCTTGGCGTTCGAGGGGTCGAAGAAGTGGATCGCGCGGCTCGGCCGGGCCGGGATCTCCCGGAGCGGCTCGGGGGCACCGACGGCGAGCGGCCGGAAGAAGTCCTTGGCGGAGCGCATGCGCGGAACCTACCGCCGACGCGCGCCGCCCCGGTATGACGCAGTCCACTCGGTGTCGGGGTCTGGGTCGCGTTGTCGGTTCGATGACGGCGGCCTCTCCCGCGGAAAACGCGGAACAAATCGGCGGCGCGCCCGGACTCCGGTGGCGATTGTTCCGCGTTTTCCGCCCGCCGACCCACCCCGCAGGACGTCATACGAAGCGGTCGCGGGGACGACCAGGACGTATGACGTCCCGACAGGGCGCTAGGCGTGCGCGGGTGCGTGAGGGTCGATCTCGGCCTCGACGCCTGCGTCGTCGACGTCGGCGCTGTAGTCGTGCCACCGCGTCTGGTCCTCGCCGGGCTCGACCTTCATCGCCCGGAACACCGCGGTGAGCACGATCGTGACGAGCACGTTGATCCCGAACGCCACCGCGGCGATGTAGACCTTGGTCTCGGTGCCGGGGAAGTTCGCGAGGGGTCCGCCGAAGTGGGCCTGGGCCGGCGACGAGACGCCGTACGCCGTCCAGGTGCCGTAGGCCATCCCCGCAGCCCAGCCGGCCAGCAGCGCCCAGCGGTGGAACCAGCGGGTGTAGAGGCCCACCACGATCGCCGGGAACGTCTGCAGGATCCAGACACCGCCGAGCAGCTGCAGGTTGATCGCGAACGACCTCGAGAGGGCCAGCACGAACACCAGCGCCCCCACCTTCACCAGCAGCGACGCGATCTTGCTGACCTGCGCCTCCTCGCGCGGGGTCGCGTCGGGTCGGAAGTACGCCTTGTAGATGTTGCGCGTGAAGAGGTTCGCCGCCGCGATCGACATGATCGCCGCGGGGACGAGCGCGCCGATCGCGATGGCGGCGTACCCCACGCCCGCGAACCAGGGCGGGAACTCGTTCTCGAACAGCTGCGGCACCGCCAGCTGCGGGTTGGGCGGGTCGCCGGCGACCTTGACGCCCGCGGCCACCGCGACGAACCCGAGCAGCGCGAGCAGCCCGAGCAGGAAGGAGTACGCCGGTAACAGTGCGGCGTTCCGGCGGATCACGCCGCGGTTGCGGGTGGAGAGCACGCCGGTGATCGAGTGCGGGTACATGAACAGCGCCAGCGCCGATCCGAGCGCCAGTGACGCGTAGGCCCATTGCAGCGTGGGGGGAGGGATCATCCCCTTGGGCGACGCCTGGCCGGCCGCGATCGCGTCCGCGTTGTCGGTGTTGAACTGCGTGAAGGAGTCGTTGGTCGCGCTGAAGATGTGGCCCCAGCCACCGAGCTGGCTGGGCAGGTAGATCACCGCGACGATGATCACGACGTAGATCAGGACGTCCTTGACGAACGCGATCAGCGCCGGTGCACGCAGGCCCGAGGAGTAGGTGTACGCCGCGAGCACGGCGAAGGCGATGAAGAGCGGGAGGTCCTTCACGAACCAGCCGCCGCTGCCGCCGAAGCCGGCCACCTCGAGCACCGACTGGATGCCGACCAGCTGCAGCGCGATGTAGGGCGCCGTCGCCAGGATGCCCGTCAGGGCAACGGCCAGAGCCAGGGTCTTGGAGCCGTAGCGACCCTGGACGAAGTCGGCGGGCGTGACGTAGCCGTGCCGGTGGGAGACGGACCAGAGCCGTGGCAGGAACAGGAAGATCAGCGGATACACCACGATCGTGTAGGGCACGGCGAAGAACCCGACCGAGCTGCCGGCGTAGAGCGTCGCCGGCACCGCGATGAAGGTGTACGCCGTGTAGAGGTCGCCGCCGATCAGGAACCACGCGATGAACGTGCCGAACCCGCGACCGCCGAGCCCCCACTCGTCGAGGCTGTTGAGATCTGCCTTGCGCCAGCGTGCGGCGGCGAAGCCGAGAACCGTGACGACGAGGAAGAGGAAGACGAAGACGCTGACCGCCACGGCGCTCATCGGGCCGACCCCTCACCGCGACGATCGGTGCGCTGGGACAGGACGAAGGCGATCGATGTCAGCACCGCCGAGAGCAGGATCAACGCGAACTGGAACCAGAAGAAGAACGGGAACCCGAAGAGCGTCGGGTCCGTCTTGTCGTACAGCGGCACCCAGAGAGGGAGCACCACCGCCGGCAGCAGGATGACGATGATCAGCGCCCAGAGGCCGGTCGACGGCCGTCGTGCGGGGGCTGGTGAGTCCTGGGACATGGCACACCTCCGAGAGTTGCCGTGTCACGTACCCCCTGCGACCGCGCGCATGCGCGGCCGCTCTCGAGGCGGAGACGGCGCCCAGGTGTCGGGGCTACAGCTCAGCGACAGCCGGGTGCCGGATGACCGCGTTCCACTCGTGCACGGCGACGGTCACGCCCGGGGCCGAGTAGTAGGGGTCCCCGGCGAGGATGGCGTCGACGTCGTCCCGGTGGTCGACGAGGAAGACGAGCAGCGAGCCCGACTCGTCGCTCCACGGACCGGCGGCCAGCAGCCTGCCCTCGTCGGCCAGGCGGGCCAGTCGCTCACGGTGCCCCGGTCGGAGGTCCAGGCGGGCGGGGTCGTCGGAGAAGGCCAGCTGCACGGCGTACATGCTCGCCATCGTAGGCAGCAGGGTCGGCTCTCGGCGTGGCTAGGGTGGCGGCATGGTCGACTCGGTGCCGTCGCTGTTCGAGTGGGCGGGTGGCGCGCGGGCGTTCCGTCGGATGATCGATGCGTTCTACGACCGGGTCGAGCGCGACGACCTGCTGGCCGGGTTCTTCCCCGGCGGCGTGGGTGAGGAGCATCGGGCGCACGTGGCTGCCTGGTGGGTCGAGGTCTTCGGCGGCCCGTCGACGTACACCGACGAGCACGGCGGCTACGAGTCCATGCTGGCCCACCATCGCGGGCTCGGGATCACCTCGGAGCAGCGCTTCCGCTTCGCCTCGCTGATGAGTCTCGCGGCGGACGACGCGGGCCTGCCGGCCGACCCGGAGTTCCGAGCGGCCCTGGTCGGCTACCTCGAGTGGGGTACGCGGATCGCCCAGCACAACTCCCAGTCCGACGCCGAGGTCATCGAGCACGCGCCCGTCCCGCGCTGGGGCTGGGGCGTCGCTCCGCCGTACCAGCCCTAATCCGCTGGCGCCCGGCGCGCCCCGGCTGCGAGGGTCGCGTCATGCCGGACATCCACTTCGACGAGGAGATCGCCGCGTCGTACGACGACGACTCCGGCGAGCGTTTCGACCCGGGGCTGCTGGCCTCGACGACCCAGTTCCTGGCCGACCTCGCCGGCGACGGCCGTGCCCTCGAGCTCGCCATCGGGACGGGTCGGGTCGCGGTCCCGCTGGCCGCACGTGGCGTGGCCGTGTCGGGGATCGAGCTCTCGCCGTACATGCTCGCGCGCCTGCGGGCCAAGCCCGGGGCCGCCGGCATCGACGTGGCGGAGGGAGACATGGCCACCACGCGGGTGGACGGCGAGTTCTCGCTGGTCTACCTCGTCTACAACACGATCACGAACCTCACCTCCCAGGACGAGCAGGTCGCGTGCTTCGAGAACGCGGCCCGGCACCTGGCGCCGGGCGGCTGCTTCGTCGTCGAGGTGTTCATCCCGATCCTGCGGATGCTCCCGCCCGGCACGACCCGTCACGTGTTCGCCGACGAGCCCGGCTACCACGCCTACGACGTCTACGACTTCGCCCGCCAGATCGAGTGGTCCCACCACCTGCGGCTGCGCGACGACGGGACCTACCGGCGCTTCGCCGCGCCGTACCGGTACGCGTGGCCCGGCGAGTTCGACCTGATGGCGAGGATCGCGGGGTTGCGGCTGCGGGAGCGCTGGGCCGACTGGGACAGGTCGCCGTTCACCGGCGAGAGCGAGCAGCACGTGTCGGTCTGGGAGAAGCCCTAGCGGGTCAGCGGCTGCGTCGGAACCACCGGCGCTTGGGTCGTTCGGTGCGGGGCGGCTCGGGAGCGGTACGTCGGGCGGCCTCGGCCGCGCGACGGCGGGCGAGCCGCCGCTCGCGCCAGGCGTCCACCTCGGACTCGACCTCGCGCGGCATCGTGATCAGCGGCGGTCCGTCGACCGGGGTGTAGCGCGCCCGCATCACCCGGGCGTTGAACTCCTCGAGCTCACGGCGTACCTCCGACTCGGCGGTGTGGCGGTCGAGCTTCGCGTCGAGCTCGGCGTCGTCCTTGCGGAGCTGGAGGGCCGGCGGCAGGACGCTGATCTTCTCGCGCTCGACGAGCTTCTTGAGCCACCAGTCGGGGTCGTGCTCGCCGCCGAGACCCTCGATCGGCTTGCCCGCGCCGGGCAGGTTGTCGAAGTCGCCGCGCTTCATGGCCTCCTGGATCTGGAGGTCCACCCACTGGCTCTTCTGCTGCATCCGCTGGGCCGCGGCGGCACGGCCGGTGCGCTCGTCGCGCTCCGGCGTGCGGTCTGGGGATTCCGAGTCACCCACAGCGACATTTTGCCATGCGGGTGGGAGGGGGTGGGGGGAGGGGCTGCGGGGGGAGAAAACGCGGAACAATCGGCGCGACGCGCCGGGACGCACGCCGATTTGTTCCGCGTTTTCTGCGACCGGCATTGCACTGGCGGCACCGGCGGCACCGGCGGCACCGGCAGCACTGGTGGCCGCCCGCGGTCAGTCCTCGCGTACGACGGTGGGGCGCGGCATCAGCAGCAGCCCGAGGGCCGCGAGCAGAGCCGCGGCCGCACAGACGGACCAGACGACGAGGTACCCGTGCAGCGGGGCATGGCCCTTGACGGGGTCCTTGATCGAGCCGGTGCTCGACAGGGCGATCGCGAAGATCGCCGAGGCGATGGCGCCGCCCATCGTCTTGGTCGCGTTGGTCATGCCGGTGGCGAAGGCGGTGCGGTCGGGGGGCGCACCTGCGGCGGCACTCGCCGGGAGCGCCGCGACGAGGGCACCGGACCCGACGCCGGCGATCGCCATGTTGACCAGTGCCTGGGTGGTCGAGTCGTGGAAGGGCAACCACAGTCCGTAGCCGAGCGCCACGAGCAGGGCAGAGAGCACGAGCGCGTTGCGCGGCCCGAGCCACCGGGTGGTGAGAGGCAGAGTGAAGGCGCCGATCGCCAGGAAGACGACGTAGACACCGATCAATGCCGACACGAAGCCGGCGGTCGCGCCGAGCCCGTAGCCGGCGACGTCGGGGTCGGTGCGGGCGAAGGTGGACAAGGGGATCTGGGCGCCGAGCACCGACATTCCGAACAGGAACGCCGTGACCTGGACCGGCCACTGGAGCGGGCTGGCCAGCAGCCGGACGTCGACCAGCGGTTCGTCCTGGTCCAGCTCGTACCGGACGAACGGCAGCAGCATCACCAGGCCCGCCAGGATCAGGACCCAGCCGAGTGGCTGGCCCGGCCCCTGCAGGCGGATCGCGATCAGGCCGCCCATGACCAGGCAGATGGACAGGCTGATCAGGGCGAGACCGCCGAGGTCGATGTGCCCGCCGACGGTGGGCGGGTCGCGCTCGATGCCGAACCAGATCACGACGAACGCCGCGCTCACCACGATCGCCGGGATCATCAGCACGACGGTGAACGACGTAGCGCCGACGAGCGCGCCCGACGTGACCGCGCCGACGATCACCGCCAGCTCGAGGGCGCCGACCAGGATCCCGGCCGCGCGACGCGTGAGTTGGTCGCGGCGCGTCATCAGGGCGCCGACCGACGTACGCCGGTAGACGATGGCGACCTCCATCGGCAGCCACACGACGTAGGCGCCTTGGATCGCGAACCCGATCAGGAACGTCGTGAACCCCGGGGCGAAGGCGAGGATCCACGACCCCAGCGCGGTGATCGCGGTCGAGAGGAGCAGCACGTTGCGAGCGCCGACGAGGTCGCCCAGCCGCGCCAGGAACGGTACGGCGAGCGCCGAGACGACCAGCTGGGCCGCCTCGAACCAGTTGACGCTGGCGTCGTGGATGGAGAGGTGGTGGGCGATGTCCTGGTAGATCGGCGTGTAGTAGCCCTGCAGGATGCCGCTGGCCAGCTCGACGCAGACCAGGAACCCGACGATCTTCGCGAGCCCGTGCACCGGGCCGCGCGTCGTAGCGGCCGACTCAGTCGCCGCCACCGGGGAGTCTCTCGATGAGCAGGCGGTACCACTCGATCCCGGTCAAGAACGCGTCGACGCCGAGGTGCTCGTCGTAGGAGTGGACGGCCTGGCGCTGGGCGGCGGTCATCTCGAACGGCGCGAACCGGTAGACGTGCTCGCAGATCCGGGTGAAGTGACGTGAGTCGGTGGCGCCGGCCATCACGTACGGCGCGGGCACGGCGTCGGGGAACAGCTCAGCCACGGTCGAGGTGACCAGGTCGAACGCCTCGTCGACCGTCGACACCGGGCTGGCCTCGCCGCGCTCGACGACGCGGATCTCGATGTCGTCGTCGTCGATCACCTTGCGGAGATGAGCGAGAGCCCCGGCGACGGTGTCGCCCGGCATCACCCGGATGTTGACGCCCGCGGTGGCGGACGAGGCGATCACGTTGAGCGCCGGGCTCCCGCCGAGGGTCGTGATGGCGAACGTCGTACGCGCCATGGCCGCGGCCTCGGGCCCGGCGGCGATCAGGGCACGGGAGAGCACGGGCTTGATCCGGTCGGCGCGGCCGAGCACGGGCCGCAACGGACGGGGCACATGGGGGGCGAGGGTGCGCATCAGGTCGACCGTGGTGTCCGGGAGCCGGGCGGGCATCGGGGAACGGTCGAGCTTCAGGATCGCCCGGGCCAGGCGGGCGGTCGGGCCGTTGCGCGCGGGCGTCGAGGCATGGCCGCCGCGTCCCGCCACCCGGAGCTCCACGCTCGTGGTGCCCTTCTCGGCGACACCGATCGCCGCGACGGCGCGCTTCACCCCGGGGAAGGCCTCGTGGGCGATCGCGCCGCCCTCGTCGAGGACGAGCCACGGCCGCACGCCTCGCCGTACGAGCTCGTCGACGGCGGCCTCGGCGGAGGTGCCGGACACCTCCTCGTCGCAGCCGAACGAGAGCCAGACGTCCTGCGCGGGATGGTGGTCGTCCTCGAGGAGTCGCTCGACCGCCTCGCAGATCGCGCCGACACAGCCCTTGTCGTCGAGAGTGCCGCGACCCCAGACGGCGCCGTCGACGATCTCCGCGGAGAAGGCCGGGTGCTGCCAGGGCGCCGACTCATCGACGGGGACGACGTCGAGGTGGGCCATCAGGACGACGGGCCGGTCGTTGCTGGCGCCGGGCCAGTGGAACAGCAGCCCGTGGCTACCGACCCGGGTCAGCTCGAGACGCTCGTGCAACACGGGGAACTGCGTCCGGAGCTCGGCCAGCAGCCGGTCGAAGGCGTCGGTGTCGACGCGCGACCAGTCCCGGTCGGAGACGGTCGCGATGCGGACCAGCGCCTGCAGCTTCGCCACTGCGCGGTCGGTCATGGCTGCACGGTAGCCGGGGTGGTGGGGTCGTGTGCCTGGGACCGCGGCCGAGCGCGGTCTCGGGCACACGACCTCTCAGCGGGCGGACGTCGGCTCTCGGATCCGAGACGGCGTACGCCGGGTGGCGCGTTGACCCGGCGACCGCGGACCGGTGGACTGGGGTGGTGTCAGCCCCAGGAGCCGCGGTGTACGACGTCGGCCTGGGGCTTGCGCTTCCGGGCGGTGGGCGAGCCGGAAGGCTGCTCCTCGGTGGTGCGGTGACCGATCGTGATGGCACCGACCGGGTCGAAGTCGTCGGGGATGCCGAAGGCCGCGCGCGTCGCCGCCTCGTGCTCGGGCGGGATGCCGAAGAAGCACGCGCCCAGACCCTCGTCGACCGCGGTCAGCAGGATCAGCATGCTCGCCATCGCGGCGTCCATGTGCCAGAACGGCACCGGCCAGCGGGCCTCGTCCTGGTCGGTCCAGCCCTTGTCGTCCTCGGCGTACCGGCTCAGGTAGGCGGCCTTGCTGGAGCAGGGGATGATCACGACGGGCGCGGTCTGCATGCCCGCAAGCCAGCTGTCGGGGAGCTCGCCGGGACTCGTCGTCACCTCCCAGAAGCGGTCGATGTCGGACCGCTGGTCGAGGACCAGGAACGCCCACCCTTGGCTGAAGCCGGCGCTGGGCGCGCGGACGGCGTTCGCCAGCGCCCGGTCGACGAGAGCCGGGTCGACCGGGGTGTCGGCGTAGTCACGGATCATGCGGCGGCGGCGTACGACGTCCTGGAACTCCATGGAGCCGAGTGTGCCTGACGACTTCGAGCGGATGTGGGCGGATCTCGCCCCGGTGGGTCGCTCCGCCTCGTCCGGCGGCTACTTCCGCCAGCCGTTCACCACCCCCGAGCGCGAGCTCTCCGCCTGGTTCACCGAGCAGGCTGCCGCTCGCTCCCTGCGCCTGGAGTCCGACCCCTTCGGCAACGTGGTCGCGTGGTGGGATCTTTCGGTAGTCCCCGACGTTTCGGTTGCAAATTCTCCGGAATCGCAGCCGAAACGTCGGGGACTATCCGCCCTGCCCGGCGTCGTGACCGGGTCGCACCTGGACTCGGTGCTCGACGGGGGGGCGTACGACGGTCCGCTGGGGGTGGTGTCCGCGCTGGCGGCCGTGGACCTGCTGCGGGAGCGGGGGTTCCGGCCCGGTCGGCCGATCGGGGTGTCGGTGTTCGTCGAGGAGGAGGGGTCGAGGTTCGGGCTGGCCTGCCTCGGCTCGCGGCTCGCCACCGGCGCGACCGACTGGTCGAGCGCCCGCGCCCTGCGTGACCGGCACGGCGTACCGCTGGAGGAGGCGATGGGGGAGGAGGGTCTCGCGGTCGAGAATCCCCAGCCCTGGTTGGACTCTGCGGGCATCGAGTGCTTCGTCGAGCTCCACGTCGAGCAGGGGCGCGATCTGATCGACCGCGGGCAAGCGGTCGGGGTCGCGAGCCGGATCTGGCCACACGGCCGCTACCGCGTCGACATCACCGGCGAGCCCAACCACGCGGGCACGACCCGGATGGAGGACCGCCAGGACCCGATGCTGACCTACGCCATGACTGCGCTGGCGGCCAACAAGCAGGCGCGGGTGGCGGGGCAGCGGGCGACGTTCGGCCGGGTCGAGACGACACCGAACTCCACCAACTCGGTGCCGTCCGCGGTGACCGCCTGGATGGATGCCCGCTGCGAGAGCGAGGAGGCGCTCACCGATCTGGTCGCCACCATCACGCGCCAGGCGGAGGAGAGGGCCGAACGCGACGGTACGACGCTCACGGTCACCGCCGAGTCGGTCTCCGGGGCGGTCGACTTCGACGCCGACCTGGCTGACCGGATCGCCGCCGACCACGAGCGCGGCGACTGGCCGATCATCCCGACGCAGGCCGGCCACGACGCCGGAATCCTGTCAGCACAAGGGATCCCGAGCGCGATGCTCTTCGTCCGCAACCCCACGGGCATCTCGCACTCCCCGGCCGAGCATGCCGAGACCGCGGACTGCCTGGCCGGTGTCGACGCGCTTGCCGCGACCCTCGAGCGGCTCGCGACATGACGTCGTACCTCCTGGAACGGGCGTGGGTCGACGGTCAGGTGCGGGACGACGTACTCGTGGAGATCGAGAGCGGACGGTTCACCTCCGTCACACCGTCGACGGACCGTCCCGACGAAGGACCACCCACCCGCCTCCCGGGGCTGACGATCCCGGGGCTGGCCAACTGCCACAGTCACGCCTTCCATCGGGCCCTGCGGGGCCGCACGCAGCGTGGGCGGGGGACGTTCTGGACGTGGCGTGAGCAGATGTACGACGTCGCCGGGCGGCTCGATCCCGACACGTACCTCGCGCTGGCGTCGGTCACGTTCCGCGAGATGGTCGCGGCCGGGATCACCTGCGTGGGGGAGTTCCACTACCTGCACCACCAGCCCGACGGCACGCCGTACGACGACCCGAACGCGATGGGGCACGCGCTGATCGAGGCGGCCCGGCAGGCGGGGATCCGGATCACGCTGCTCGACACCTGCTACCTGACCGCGGGCATCGGGCGGGCCGTCGAGGGCGTGCAGCGGCGGTTCAGCGACGGCGACGTCGACGGCTGGGTCGAGCGCCTTGCGGCGATCGGCGCGGGCGACCACGCCCGGATCGGCGGCGCCTTCCACTCGGTCCGGGCCGTGCCGCTGGACCAGATGAAGCGCCACACGACGTCCCCGCTGCACATCCACCTCTCCGAGCAGGTCGCGGAGAACGAGCAGTGCCTGGCGGCGTACGGGCTGACTCCGACCCAGGTGTTCGCCGAGGCGGGTCACCTCGTCGGGCAGAACACCTTGGTCCACGCCACCCACCTGACCGACGCCGACATCTCGCTCATCGGCCTGGCCCGGGCGTACGTCGCCTTCTGCCCCACCACCGAGCGCGACCTCGGTGACGGCATCGGGCCGAGCCGCACGTTGCACGATGCCGGTGCCCGCCTGACGCTGGGCTCCGACAGCCATGCCGCGATCGACCTCTTCGAGGAGATGCGCGCGGTCGAGCTCGACGAACGGCTCGCCACCCAGCAGCGCGGGCACTGGACGGCGGCCGAGCTCCTCACGGCCGGCACCCGACACGACTCGCTCGGTTGGGACGACGCCGGTCGCATCGCCGTCGGCTGCCGCGCCGACCTGGTCACGATCGGCACCGACCGCGTGCGTACGGCGGGCACCGGGGCCGACGAGCAGACGGCGGTCTTCGCGGCCGTGGCCGAGGACGTGACCCAGGTCGTCGTCGACGGCCGGGTCGTCTTCCGGCAGGGTGACCGCGAGCAGCTCGGCCGCGACCTGGCCGCCGTGATCGACCGGATCTGGGAGAACGCATGAGCGCCACCGTGATCACCGGCATCGGCGAGCTGGTCACGAACGCGCCCGGCGGGCGCGACCTCCTCGGGACCATCGAAAATGCGGCCCTCGTCGTGGACGGCTCGACAGTGGCGTGGGTCGGGCCCGCGGCCGAGGCGCCGGCGGCCGACGAGCAGGTCGACGCGGGCGGGCGAGCCGTGTTGCCCGGCTTCGTCGACTCCCACTCCCACCTGGTCTTCGCCGGCGATCGCTCCGCGGAGTTCGCCGCTCGGATGGCCGGTGAGTCCTACGCCGCCGGTGGGATCCACACGACGGTCGCCGCCACCCGCGCCGCCACCGACGAACAGCTGACCAGTCAGGTCGGCCACCTGGTCCAGGAGATGCGCCGGCAGGGGACCACCACGGTCGAGATCAAGAGCGGCTACGGACTCACCGTCCACGACGAGGCGCGCAGCCTCGCCGTCGCGCGACAGTTCACCGAGGAGACGACGTTCCTCGGCGCGCACGTCGTACCCGACGGCACCACCCCCGAGGAGTACGTCGCGCTGGTCACCGGCCCGATGCTCGAGGCCTGCGCGCCGCACGCCCGCTGGGTCGACGCGTTCTGCGAGCGCGGGGCGTTCGACGCCGACCAGGCGCGGGCCGTGCTCGTCGCCGGGGTCGCGGCCGGCCTCCGGGGCCGCCTGCACGCCAACCAGCTCGGTCCGGGACCCGGCGTACAGCTGGCTGCGGAGCTCGGCCTCACCGCGGTCGACCACTGCACCTACCTGACCGACGACGACGTCACCGCGCTCCGTGACGCCGGCACCATCGCGACCCTGCTCCCGGGTGTCGAGTTCTCGACCCGCCAGCCCTACCCCGATGCGCGACGGCTGCTCGACGCCGGTGTCCGGGTCGCACTGGCGACCGACTGCAACCCCGGCTCCTGCTTCACCAGCTCCATGCCCCTCTGCGTCGCACTGGCGGTCCGGGAGATGGGGATGACCCCCGCCGAGGCGGTGTACGCCGTGACGAGGACGGCGGCAGGCGCCCTGGACCGGGACGACATCGGGGCTCTGGTTCCCGGCCTGCGGGCCGACTTCGTCCTGCTCGACGCCCCCAGCCACGTCCATCTGGCCTATCGCCCCGGCGTACCTCTCGTCACCGGCACCTGGATCGGCGGCAGAGCCAGTCTGACGGGTGCCCGCCGACCCCCTTCTGACCTGCGGTTTTGCAGGGTCTGAGGTAGTCGCGCCGCCAGGGCGCGGGGATCTGAGGTAGGCGTGGTCGAGGGATAGGGCACGGTGCCGATGTCCGGTCCTACCTCAGGGCGGGAGTCTCTTCATGTCAGCCAGACAGGAACCACGAAGGGATCAGAGATGAACGACTTGTTCCTCCTCGAGCCGGAGTACCGCTACCACGCAGAGAGGGCCAGCAACGAGCTCAAGGCCGTACGCAACCGCCGCTGGCTCCGCCGTCTCAAGGACGGCCGCGCGGCCGCCTCACACGAGAAGAACTGGATCAGCTGAGGTGTCGTCCGTGGTCCACGACATCATGGACCGCATGACGTCGGAGCTGATCGGACGAGATGCCGAGCTGGAGCACCTGAGCTCCACGCTCGGCATCTCTGCGTCCGAGCCCTCCGCACCCGGCCAGCGCGCTTCCCTCCTGCTCGCCGGCGACGCCGGGGTCGGCAAGACCCGACTCCTCACCGAGCTCCGCGACCGGGCCGTCGACAACGGATGGCAGGTCCTCGCCGGTCACTGCCTCGACTTCGCCGACTCCGCCCTTCCCTACCTCCCCTTCTCCGAGATCACCGGCCGGATGGCCCGGGAGCACCCCGACCTCTTCGACGAGGTCGCCACCCGCCATCCCGCCCTGCTCCGTCTGCTGCCCGGTCAGCGGATGTTGAGCAAGGCCACCGACCCCGAGTCGATCCCCGCCGACCAGGCGGCCCTGCTCGACGGCGTCCACGCGCTCGCCGAGGCAGCAGGCGCCCGCCAACCCTTGCTCCTGGTCGTGGAGGACCTCCACTGGGCCGACCAGTCGACGCGTGACCTGATCAGCTTCCTGTTCGGACGCGGCTTCGAGGCGCCCGTGGCGCTGGTCGGCTCCTACCGCTCCGACGACCTGTACCGCCGTCACCCGCTCCGCCGTCAGGTCGCCGTCTGGGCCCGGATGACCGGCGTCGAGAGGGTCCAGCTCGAGCCGCTCGACGCCGACGACGTCCGCCTCCTGGTCGCCCGCCTTCACCCCGACCCCCTCCCCGAGGAGCGGGTGCGCGACATCGTCACCCGCGCCGAGGGGAACGCGTTCTTCGTCGAGGAGCTCGTCGGTGCCTCCTGGGCCCGCACGGGCGGGATCCCCGAGGACCTCGCCGACGTGCTCCTGGTCCGCCTCGAGGGCCTGGACGACGCGGCCGTCACCGTCGTACGAGCCGCCGCCGTGGCCGGACGCCGCGTGTCCCATGCCGCGCTCAGCGCCGTCGTCGACCTGCAGCCCGCCGACCTCGACCGCGCGGTGCGCGACGCGGTCGAGGGCCACGTGCTCGTGCCGAGCCGCGACGACTTCTACGAGTTCCGTCACGCGCTCCTCGCCGAGGCGGTGTACGACGACCTGCTGCCAGGTGAGCGCACCTCGCTGCACGCGGCGTACGCGCGGGCACTCCAGGACGGCCGCGCCACGGGCACGGCTGCCGAGCTCGCGCGCCACGCCCGCCTGGCCAAGGACTACGCGACCGCCCTCACCGCCAGCCTGCGGGCCGGCGACGACGCCCGTGGGGTGGGCGGTGCCGAGGAGGCCGCTCAGCACTACCTCCAGGCGCTCGACCTGTGGCACGACACGCGGCTGCCCGACGACACCGACCTCGACCTGCCGCGGCTGGTCGGGCTGGTCGCCGACGCCCTGATCACGGCCGGTCACCCCGCCCGGGCGCTCGGCGTCACCCGTGAGCAGTTCGACCACCTGCCGCCCGAGGTCGACGACTCGGTCCGCGGACAGCTGCTCGGCGTGCTCGCCGGAGCGCTGATGATGACCGAGACGCAGGAAGACCCGCTCGCGCTCACCCGCCAGGCCGTGGAGCTGGTCCCCGACAAGCCGTCCAACGCCCGGGCGAAGGTGCTGGCGGTCCATGCCCGGATCCTGGGGCGCACCGGACGCTACGCCGAGGGGCGCGAGGTCGCGATGACCGCACTCGCCCTGGCCGAGCGGCTCGACATGCCGCGCCTGGCCAGCGACATCCGCACCACCCTCGTGGGCCTCGAACAGAGCGGCGACTCGCCGGAGACGCTGGTCGAGTCCCTGCGCTCGGCGATCGACCAGGCGGGGCGGGCCGGCGCCTCCAACGCCGAGCTGCGGGCGCTGCTCCTGCTGGGCAACCACCACCTCGACCAGGGCGAGTTCGCCGCGGCCGACGAGACCGTCGAGCGGGCGACCGCCCGGGCCCGGGCCGAGGGCACACCCTGGGTGCCCTACGCCGCCGAGGCGCGCTGGATCCACGCCGTCTCGCTGCGGCTCCAGGGCCGGTGGGACGAGTCGCTCCGCGTGCTCGACATCACCGGCGAGGTGGTGCCACCGATCTACGCCGCCCTCCTCACCGCGACGCGCGCCCAGATCCTGGTGGCCCGCGGCGAGCCGGGCGCCGAGGCTCTGGCCCGCGGGCTCCACCCGTTCTGGCGGCAGGAGGGGCTGGTCGCGATCACCGGCGGGTCCGCCGAGCTCGCCCTCCACGAGCACGCCGGAGACCATGAGGCCGCGCTCGCGACGTACCGGCTGATCGTCGACACCCTGACCGGCATCTGGCACCCGCTCTTCCAGGCGCGCGTGCGCCTGGCCACGACCGTGCTGGCGGCCTTCGCCACCGCTGCCAGCCATCGCAGCGCGGCGGAGCGCGCCGAGGACGCCGGGGTCGTGGCCGGCCTCTTCGCTGACGCCCAGAGCGTGCTCGAACGCCGCGGCGACTCCCTCGTGTCGTGGGGTCCCGAGAGCCGAGCCTGGGAGGCTCGGCTCTTCGCCGAGCTCCTGCGCTGGAGGTGGGCCGCCGACATCGACCCCCCGCCCCAGGACGAGCTGATCGCGGCGTGGCGTGAGGCCGTGGACCAGTTCGAGGCCTACGGCGCTCCCTACGAGCTCGCCGTCGTGCGCTCCCACCTGGCCGAGGTGCTCGCCGCCACCGGCGACGCCGACGGCGCTCGGGCCCTGATCGAGGCCGCGACCGCCACCGCCCGCGAGCTGGGCGCCGCTCCGCTGCTGAGCAGGCTCGGAGGGGGCGCCGCTCCACGAGCCGCGGTCATCGGCCCGCGGACCACCCTCACGCCTCGCGAGTCCGAGATCCTCGCCCTCGTGGCCGAGGGCCGCACCAACGGCGAGATCGGGCGGCAGCTCTTCATCAGCACCAAGACGGTCTCGGTGCACGTCTCCAACATCCTCGGCAAGCTCGACGCGTCCGGTCGCACCGAGGCCGCGGCCATCGCCCGCCGTGAGGGTCTGCTCGGCTGAGCAACGGTGGCCCACCGGTTTCACGTACTCGTAGTATGGCCGGCAGGAACGGAGCCGCCATGACCTCCCTCGACCAGACCGACACCGCTGACCTGACCGCACGCCGCTTCGAGCGGATGCGCCCGTTCGGGGGCGAGCCGGGACCGATCGTCGACTCGACCGGCCTCCCGCCCGGCCCGCACTGGCCGGTCTGGGTGCAGAGCGTCGGGCTGCTGCGCTTCCGCCACCGGTTCGTGCCTCACCTGTGGCGCAGGTACGGCGACGTCTTCACCGTACGGATCGTCCCCGGCGGCCGGCCCCTCGTGCTGTTCACGCGACCCGAGCACGCCAAGGAGATCTTCTCCGGCGATCCCGAGGTCTTCCACGCCGGCAAGGGGAACGCGATCCTCGGCCCGATCATGGGCGAGCACTCCCTGCTGCTCCAGGACGGTGCGGAGCACCAGCGGGCACGCGCGCTGCTGATGCCGGCGTTCAACGGCCACGCGTTGCGCGGCTACCGCAGCCTGGTCGAGGAGGTCGCCCGCGACGAGGTCGCACGGTGGCGGCGGGGCGAGGAGTTCCGCAGCCTGGACCGCATGAACGCGCTCACCCTCGAGGTGATCCTGCGTGTCGTCTTCGGGGTCACCGACGAGACCCGGCTGGCGCGGCTCCGGCCCTGCGTCAACCGCACCGTCAACATCAGCCCGGCGGTCCTGCTGGGCTGGGGCTACCCCCGGCTCCAGCGCTTCGGGCCGTGGAAGCGCACCGTCGAGAACGCCTACCGGCTCGACGAGCTGATCTACGCCGAGATCCGGGAGCGCCGCCTGGCCACCGACCTCACCGAGCGCGGCGACGTTCTCTCGCGGCTGATCCTGGCCGGCAGCGAGCCGTCCGGACCCGACCGGCTGACCGACGAGGAGCTGCGCGACCAGCTCGTGACGCTCCTGCTCGCCGGTCACGAGACCACGGCCACCGCCCTCGCCTGGGCGCTCTACGAGCTCGGCAGCGATCCCGGACAGCTCGCGCGTGCCCGCGAGGCCGCCCGCGGCGGTGACGACGGCTACCTCGAGGCCGTGCTGAAGGAGTCGATGCGGTTGCACCCGGTGATCCCGATGGTGGTCCGGACCCTGATGAAGCCGGTCACCCTCGCCGGCTGGGACCTCCCCGCCGGCGCGACGGTCGGGCCGTCGATCCTGGTCAACCATGCCCGCGCCGACAGCCACCCCGACCCCGAGGGCTTCGACCCCATGCGCTTCGTCGGCCAGAGCCCGCCGGTCAACAGCTGGATCCCGTTCGGCGGCGGCGTACGGCGGTGCATCGGTGCGGGGTTCTCGCTGATGGAGGGCGTGGCCGTCCTGCGCGAGGTCCTGACGGCGTACGACGTGACCGCGACCGGGCCCGACCAGCCCAAGGTCCGCAACATCACCAGTGTGCCGCGGCGCGGGGCTCGCCTGCGTGTGGGCTGAGACACGACTTGGGCGTTTCCGGGGCGGCGTCCCCCGGCGACCGTCACAATGACGCGATGGGGTGGGGGACGCGACTTCGCGCGCTCAGAATGGACGTTGGTCCGTTCCGTGAGCATCGTGACTTCCGCCTGCTCCTGATCGCCGGGACGATCTTCTACCTCGGCGGGATGATGACCTACGTCGCCATCCCCTACCAGATCTACACGATGACCGGCTCCAACCTCGCGGTCGGCGCCGTCGGCCTCGTCGAGCTGGTCCCGCTCATCGTCTTCGGTCTGTACGGCGGTGCGCTCGCCGACCACGTCGACCGTCGGCTCCTGCTGATCTGGACCGGCATCGCCCAGGCGGCCTTCACCGCCTGGCTCGCCATCAACGCCTTCTCCTCCCACCCGCGCCTGTGGGAGATCTTCCTGGTCTCGGGTCTCCTCGCGTCGGCGTCCGCGCTCCAGCGCCCGTCCCGCGAGGCGCTGCTCCCGCGCACGGTGCGCCACGACGAGATGGTCGCGGCGAACGCGCTCAGCAGCTTCGGCATGCAGGGCGGGGTCCTGGTCGGTCCGGCGATCGGCGGTGTGCTCGTGGCCTCGTTCGGCCCGGGGTGGTGCTACCTGGTCGACATCATCGGCCTCTTCGTCGCCTCCATGCTCTACGCCGCGATGCGCCGCTACCCCCACGTGGGCGACACCGAGCCACCCAGCCTGAGCGGGATCCGCAAGGGCCTCACCTACGCGATGAGCCGCAAGGATCTCCTCGGCACCTACCTCGTCGACCTGATCGCCATGCTGCTCGCGATGCCGCTGGTGCTCTTCCCCGCCCTGGCGGCCAAGGTGTTCGGCGATCCACACCTGCTCGGCCTGCTCTACTCCGCCGAGACCGTCGGCGCGCTGGTCGCGACCGCGACCTCGGGCTGGACCTCCCGGATCCATCGGCACGGCCGGGCGATCGTGCTCGCGGCGATGGCGTACGGCGCGTTCGTCGCGCTCGCGGGCACCGCCGACAGCATCTGGGTCGCGCTGATCTGCTTCGCGTTCGCCGGCGGCGCCGACATGATCTCGGCGGTCTTCCGCGGGACGATCTGGAACCAGACCATCCCCGACAACATGCGGGGCCGCCTCGCCGGCATCGAGATGCTGAGCTACTCCATCGGGCCGCTCGCCGGCCAGGTCCGCGCCGGTTTCGTGGCTGATCGGTGGAGCGTCCGCGGAGCGATCGTCAGTGGCGGGGTGAGCTGTGTCGCGGGGGTCGGGATCACGGCCATGTGGCTGCGCGGCTTCTGGTCCTACGACGAGCGCACCGACGTACACGCCCTGTCCGAGCGAGCAGCCCGGCAGCTCGCCGCAGAGCGCAGCGGACCCCGCCCGTAGGCGACCCGTCCAGGGTTGGCCGAACGCGGACTCGGGCGAGGCGGCTCGGTGTCCGTCGATTTCATCCTGGAGACTGACGGTGACCAGACTGCAGCCGCAGCCCGTGGCGGGCAGCCCTTGCCCGTTCCGGGACAATGGGCGACGAGGAGGTGTGACGCGAGGTGAGTCAGGACGAGGAGCGCCCCGTGATCTACGGGCTGCTGGCCCTGGTCGGAGTGGCCGTGGCCGTCGGCCTGGTGGCGGGGGTCGCGCTGATGGCGGGTGCCCACGTGGTCGGGTTCGGTGGCGGACACGCCGCGGTGGCCGGTGACGCCGGCGCGACGCTGTTCCTCCCCAAGCCGGAGAAGACCAAGGCGTCCGACGGACCCTCGATCACGCTCGGCTCCGAGCCGAGCTCCGGCTCGACCCAGACCACGAATCCCACCATCCACAAGCCCAAGAAGCAGATCTCGCTCCAGTCGGGCGAGACGTCGGTGTCTCCGATGGGCCGGATCGACCTGACCGGCACCTATCCGGGCGGCGAGGGCGCCGTGCTGAACGTCCAGAAGTTCAGCAACGGCTCGTGGCAGGACTTCTACTCGATCTCGGCCTCGGTCACCAACGGCCAGTTCGCCACCTACATCCAGACCGGCACACCGGGCGTCAACCGCTTCCGGATGGTCGACTCCGACAGCACGCTCACCTCCAACGAGGTCAAGGTCACCATCCGCTAGCGAGGACGTCGCGACCCGGCGGAGCCAGAGCTCACGGGCCGCAGGGAGCCGCGACTCGAGCCTGCTCGCGAGCCACAGCCGCTGGCCGGGTACGACGGTCGGTCACCGTGCGCCGTACCCAGGCGAGGGTGCCGGGCTGGCCGGCGACCACGCCGCCGAGCACGAGCAGCACGCCCACGCCCTGGAGGGGTCCGAACGCCTCCCGGGCGATCGCGACCCCGAGGGTGGTGCCGACCACCGGGTTGATCAGGCCGATCAGCGAGACCGCTCCCGCCGGCATCGCGCGCAGCCCGGTGAACCAGCACCAGTAGGCCAGACCGGTCCCGGCCACCATCAGCCACAGGTAGCCGCCGACCGCGGGACCATCGAGGTGCGGCGGCGGACCTTCGACGAGCCAGGCCACGGGAAGCAGCGCGAGGCCGCCCACGACCAGCTGCCAGGACACCAGCGTGAGCAGGTCGACCGGCGGGGTCCATCGCTTGATCAGCACGAAGCCGAGGGCCGAGACCACCACCGAGCCGAACGCGCCGACCAGGCCGAGGGTGTCGAGGTGGCCGGGTGAGCGCAGCACCAGCAGCGCGACGCCCACGACGCCGACTGCGGCCGCCGCGATCCGCGCGCCGCCCGCCCGCTCGCCGATGACCAGGGCCGCGAGCGCCATCACGGCCAGCGGCGAGGTCGCCTGCAGGGTCGAGGCCAGGCCGCCGGGCAACCGGTAGGCCGCCAGGAACAGCAGCGGGAAGAAGAGGCCGATGTTGCACAGGCCGAGGAGAGCCGCCCGCCACCACCAGTCGCCCCGCGGGAGGCGGCGGGTCACGGCGAGCAGCACCAGCCCGGTCGGGAGGGCTCGCAGGGTGGCCGAGAGCAGAGGCCGGTCGGGAGGGAGCAGACGCTCGGTGACGAGGTACGTCGTACCCCAGGCGGCCGGCGCGAAGGCCGTCAGCAGGATGGCTCGCCACGAAGAAGTTTCCATGGAAGGTAATATACCTTCCCCGGAAGATATAGTGAAGGGATGGAGCCGGACCACGTCGACGAGATCCTCACCCAGTGGGCGCGCGAGCGCCCCGACCTGGACGCGTCGCCGATCGGTCTGATCGGGCGGCTGCACCGGCTCGCCGACGTGCTGAACGTCGAGCTGCGCACGGTGTTCGCCGAGGAGGGGCTCGGGGACGGCGACTTCGACGTGCTCGTCACCCTGCGCCGGCACGGGGCGCCGTACGAGCTCACCCCGAGCGAGCTCGGAGCCTCGACCATGGTCACGTCGTCGGCCGTGACCAAGCGGATCGACCGACTCGAACGCGGAGGTCTCGTGACGCGTACGGTCAGCGACGCGGATGCCCGCTCCCGGCGGATCCGGCTCACCGCCGAGGGCCTGGAGCTGGTCGACCGGATGATGGCCCGGCACGTCGCCAACGAGCAGCGCCTGGTCTCCGGGCTCACCCCGTCGGAGCGGACCCAGCTCGCGGCCCTCCTCCGCCGATGGGGGCAACAGCTCGACTCCGAGTCGTCCGCCTGACGTGCTGTTCTAGCCACATCTGGGGCGGACGACCCGCGGAGATCAGCCCAGCCAGTCCATGGTGTTCGGGTTGGGGCCGGTGCGGCCGTCCTCGCCGCGGTCGAGCGCGGTGATCGTCGCGACGTCCTCGTCGGAGAGCTCGAAGTCGAAGATCGCGAAGTTCTCCCGCATCCGCTCGGCGTGCATCGACTTCGGGAAGACGATGTCGCCCCGCTGGACGTGCCAGCGGAGGGCGACCTGCGCCGGCGTCCGCCCGACCCGGCCTGCGATCTCCTTGATCGTCGGGTCGTCGTTCACCCGGCCCTTGGCGATCGGCGCCCACGCCTCGGTGACGATGCCGTGCCTCGCGTCGGCGGCGCGGGCGGCCTCGTTGCCGAAGAACGGGTGCACCTCGATCTGGTTGACCGCCGGCACGACACCGGTCGCGTCGATGATCGTCTGCAGGTGGTCGGGCTCGAAGTTGGAGACGCCGACCGAGCGCGCCCGGCCGTCCTCGTGGAGCTCGGTGAGGGTGCGCCAGGTGGTGGCGTAGTCGCCGTCGTACCGCGTGGGCAGCGGCCAGTGGATGAGGAAGAGGTCGACCTGGTCGACGCCGAGCCGGCCGAGGGACTCCGCGAAGGTGCGTCGGGCGTCGTCGGGACGGTGGAAGCCGTTGTTGAGCTTGGTGGTGATCCAGAGCTCCTCACGCGGGATCCCGGCGGCCTTGATCGCGGCGCCGACACCCGCCTCGTTGCCGTACATCTGTGCGGTGTCGATGTGGCGGTAGCCGGCCTCCAGGGCCTGCTCCACGGTCTCCTGCGTCTGCTCGGGCGGGACCTGGAAGACCCCGAAGCCGAGCTGGGGGATCTGCGCGGTCGTCGTTGAGGGTCACGGTGGGCACGGGGGAATCGGTCATGCCAGGGCCGACAACACGATTGCGCAACTTATTCCGCCGGGGGCCGTCTCACGCCTGGAACTCTTGTCCGGCCCCTGTTAGATGGGGCGCGTGTCTGCGCCCCGTCTGGTCTCCGTGCTCGCCCTCACCGCCGTCCTCGCAGCCGGGTGCGGTTCGGGGTCGAGCTCGAACGACGGCGCCTCGGGGGGCGACTCGACGCCTCCGGCGTCGTCGGGCTCGCTGGAGCTGCGGCCGGTGTACGCGCACTACACCCAGGGTGCGCCGCTCGGCGGCCAGCTCGGGCCCGGGGTGCCCAAGGACCTGCTGGACGCGATGAAGACCCACGACTGCTCCTCGAAGCCTTCCGAGCTCCAGGGGAAGCTGCTGGTCTGCGACGCCGACCAGACCGTCTACCTGCTCGAGGACCCCATCGTGACCGGAGGGGTGGCATCGGCGACGCCGGAGCAGGTGGGGCACTCGAAGCTGTGGTTCCTGAAGGTGGCGCTCGACGAGCAGGCGACCGGCACCCTCGCGGACGCGACCCAGTCGTTGGCGGGCTCGGAGGTCGCTCTCGTGCTCGACGACCAGATCCTCAGCTCGCAGATCATCGACCCCTCGCTCGCCGGCGGTCACCTGGCCATCACCGGCACCCTGGACCAGGCGCAGGCGACGAAGCTCGCCCGGCAGCTGACGGCGTCCTAGGGAGCGACCCCCTAGCCGCCCACCTCGTTCGGGTTGCGCCACTGCCGCTCGAACGGCAGGCGCCAGGTGAACGGCGCGATCAGCTGGTGGATCTGGTTCGGACCCCACGACCCCTGCGCGTACGGCCGCACGATGGGCGGGTTGTCCAGGAGGGGCTGGGAGAGCTCCCAGAGCCGTTCGATGCCGTCCGCGCTGGTGAAGAGCGTCCGGTCGCCGCGCGCGGCGTCGTAGATCAGCCGCTCGTAGGCCTCGAGCACGGCACCGGCCCAGCTGGTCTCGTGCATCGCGAACTGCATCGAGAGCTTGTCGAGCTTCATGCCCGGACCGGGTCGCTTGCCGTAGAACGACAGCGACATCTTGGCTTGGTCGGCGAGGTCGAAGGTCAGGTGGTCGGGGCCGTGGTCACCGACACCCGAGCCCGCGGGGAACATCGAGCGCGGCGGCTCGCGGAAGGCGATCGAGATGATCCGGGCGCCCTCCGCGAGACGCTTGCCCGTGCGCAGGTAGAACGGCACACCCGCCCAGCGCCAGTTGTCGACGAAGCACTTGAGGGCGACGAACGTCTCGGTCTCGGAGTCGTGGGCGACACCCTCGATGTCGCGGTACCCGACGTACTGCCCTCGGACGACGTCGTTCGGCTCGATCGCGCACATCGACCGGAAGACCTTGTTCTTCTCCTCGCTGATCGCCATCGGGTCCAGCGTGGTCGGGGGCTCCATGGCGGTGAAGGCCAGCACCTGGAACAGATGGGTGACGACCATGTCGCGGTAGGCGCCGGTGCTCTCGTAGAACGACGCCCGTTGCTCGAGTCCGAGCTGCTCGGGTACGTCGATCTGCACGTGGTCGATGTGGTTGCGGTGCCAGATCGGCTCGAACAGCCCGTTGGCGAAGCGGAAGGCCAGGATGTTCTGTGCGGCCTCCTTGCCGAGGAAGTGGTCGATCCGGAAGATCTGCTGCTCCTCGAAGACCTCGTGCAGCTCGGCGTTCAGCTTCTGCGCGCTCTCGAGGTCGGTGCCGAAGGGCTTCTCCATGATGATCCGGCTGCGTTCGACCAGGCCCGCCTCCTTGAGCTCGTGGACCACCGCGAGCGCGGCCTTCGGCGGCACCGAGAGGTAGTGGAGCCGGTCGAACTCGCCGGCACGCTCGCCCTCGGCCTCCTCGATGGTGCGACGCAACCCCTCGGGACCAGCGTCGCCGGGAGCCCAGTGCAGGAGCTTGGCGAACTCCGACCAGCCCTCGGCGTCCTCGTCATCGCCCCCGAACTCCACGATGGCCTCGTGGGCGAACTCCAGGAACGAGTCCCGGTCGTGCTCGTCGAGGGAGGTGCCGACGACCAGGATGTCGCGCATCATGCCGGTCTGGAACAGGTGGAGCATCCCCGGGAGCAGCTTGCGGCGAGACAGGTCGCCGGTGGCACCGAACAGGACGACGGTCGTCGGCTTGAGAGGCATGGGTCCAGCCTGCCCCCCACAGCCGCGAAAGAGAAGGACGACGTACGCCGTCCCGACTCTCAGCTGTGACCGTGTGCCAGCGACTCCTCCTGGGCGGCCTCGGCGTCGTTCTCCGCGCCGGTGTCCGCGTCGGTGTCGGCTGCGGCGCTGTCGTGCGGCTCGCCGTCGGCGTCCCCGCCCTGGTCTGCGCCATCCTCGGCGTGGTCGTCCCAGGCGGAGTCGGGAGCGTCGGCCAGGCCGGTCAGGGAGAACGGCGCCGTGCCGGTGAGGGTGGCCAGCATCTGACGGACGTTGGCCAGCTGGGAGTTGATGCTGTCGCGGCGTTGGGTCGCGGCGGCGAGCTCCCGGTCGGAGTCGCTCCGGATCCGCTCCGCCGTCGCCTTCGCCTCGCTGACGATCTGGGCAGCGGACTCGCGGGCGTCCTCGGCGAGTCGTCCGGCCTCCTTGGCCGCCTGGGCGCGGGTCGCCTCGGCGTCGAGGCGGGTGCGCTCGGCCAGCTCGCTCATCTCGTCGAGCCGGGACTGGGCCTCACCCATCTTCTGCGTGAACTCGTCCTCGGCGGCGCTCCGGCGGCCGGCCAACGTGGTCTCGAAGTCCGCGGCGGCCTTCGCCGCCCGGGCCCGCTGCTCCTCGTAGACCGCCTCGGCCTCCTGGAGCCGGACCGAGGCGTCGCGCTCGGCGCTGTCACGGTGCTCGTCGGCCGCCTTGCGCGCGTCCTCCACGATCCGGGCCCCCTGGGCATCGGCCTCGCTGTGGGTCCGGGCGGCGTAGCGGTCGGCCTCCTCGCGGACGCGCGCCGACTCCTGCTGCGCGCTCGTGCGGTGCGCCTCGGACTCCTCCTGCGCCTGGGTCCGCAGCTCGAGGGCCTCGGTCTCGGCCAGGCCGAGGATCTCGCCCACCCGGGCCCCGAGGTGCTCGTAGCTGGCCGGCTCCGCGGGCGCGGTCGACGACTGGTGGAGCTCCTCGACCCGGGCGGCGAGCCCGTCGCGCTGGTGCGTCAGCTGGGCGATCGCGTCCGTGAGCTCGCCGAGCCTGCGGTCGACCTCGGCGGGGTCGTAGCCACGCATCACGGTCTTGAAGGTGCTGTCGTCGGTCACTGGTCTGCATCCTCGGGGGTGGAGGGGTGGGGGTGTGGCACGGCAAGTGCCTGGATGACGCCTGAGAGCTGTCCGAGCTCGGCGGTGATGCCGTCGCGGCGGCGGGCGAGGAGGGCGATCTCCGCCCGTGCGTCCTCGAGGGTACGACGTGCCTGTGCGCGGAGCTCGTCGGCCTCGGCTCGGGCCGCTGCGACCAGGCTGGCGCCCTCGGCCCGGGCACGGCGTAGCTCGTCGTCGGCCGCGTGCCCCTTCTCGAGGATCTCCAGGGCGACCTGCTCGCGGAGCGTCCTGGCTCCGTGCTCTGCCTCGTCGAGGCGGTGCAGAGCCCGCTCCTCCGCCTCGGCGGCCGCTGCCTCCGCGTCCTCACGGATCCGGGCCGCCTCGGACTCCGCCGCCTCGCGCGCCCGTGCGGCGTCCTGCTCGGCGAGCGTCTGGGCCTCGGCGGCGGCCTGCCGGACGGCTGCTGCCTCCTGCTGCGAGGCATTCCTCTCCTCGTCGAGCTTGCCGCGCAGCCGGCTCGTCACGTCGCCCAGGGCGAGCCGGGCACGGCGTACCCGGTCGCCGGCCTCGCGATGGCCGACCTGCCGCAGCCGGTCGGTCTCCAGGTCGGCCGTCGCCAGCAACGACCGCACCGTCTGTTGGGTCCAGGTGGTCTGCTCAGCTGCCGCCTCGAGCTCACGTCGGGCCTCGTCCTGAGCCGCGGCCACGACCTCCTCGGCCCGGCCGCGGGCGTCCGCAAGCACCTGGTCTGCCGCCTGCCGGGTCTCGTCGGCGTCGGCGGTCGCGGACTCCCGGGCGGCCCGGGCTTCCTGCTCGGCCTTCTCGAGCAGCGAGCCGGCCTCGGCCTCCGCTGCCGCCAGCAACGTCTCGCTCCGGGCCTCTGCCTCGGCGACCCGGGACCCCACGAGGTCGCGGGTCTCGGAGTCCTGCTGGTCGGCGCGTGCCTGGGCGGCGGCGATCCAGGCGTCGGCCTGCTGCTGCGCCTCGGTACGCAGTCGCTCGGCGCTCGCGTGGGCCTCGTGCTCGTGCTCCTCGGCTGCTCGGAGCCGCTGGGTGGCGACGCTCTCGGCCTCCGCGACGATCTGGTCGTGGTGGGTCTGAGCGGCCTCCATCAGGAGCCGGGCCTGGTCACCGGCGTCGGAGACGACCTGCTGGGCGTCCGTCGAGCTGTTGTCGAGGGTCTGCTGCGCCAGGTCGCGCACGTGAGCGGCCTCGGCGTGGAGCTGCTCGGCCTCCGCGTGCAGGCGCTGGGCCTGCTCGGTCAGCGAGCGGGCCTCCTCCTCGGCCTGGGTCTGGAGCTCCTCCGCGACCCGCTGGGCATGACGGAGGAGGGCTGCAGCCTGTTCGTTCCAGGCTGGGCGGGGGGTGGGTTCCGGCTGGCCCTGCATCGCGACCATCCGCTGATCCTCCCAGAGGATCGCCGGGAGTGGGAGGGGAGGTGGTCAACAGCCGGTGATGCGGGCCCGGTGAACGAGAAAACGCGGAACAAATATCGCCCCAGACGCCTGGAGACGCGATTTGTTCCGCGTTTTCCGCCGGGGTGGCGGGTCGTCCGGCACCGGCCCGGCCCCGGCACCGGCCCGGGACGCGGCTCGCGCCGGCACCCGGGTAGTGGAGTGCCGGCGCGAGTCGGTACGACGGGCCCGGCGCGAGGAGCAGGGAGTCACCTGCGGCCGTGCCCGTCCAGGTGTGTCAGTGCGCTGGGCGGACGAAGCGGAATGCCCACCAGGGCAGCCGGTAGTGCTCGGTCGGCCGGGCGCTCAGGGGCGAGGTCTCGCGTCGTGCGGCGCGGATCTCGGCTCGGGCGGCGCGTGCCTGAGCGCGGTACTCGGCCTGCGCGACACGCTCGTCGATGGTGTGCTGGGCGATGGTCACGGCCAGGTTCGGGCTGGCGACGAAGGTGTTCATGGTCTGCTCCTCGGGACTCTGTGGTGTTTCCTCGTGACCACCACTCTGCGACTAAGACGTCGCCGGCGAATCGGGCAGATGACGTAGTCGGTGCCTCAGATCGGGCGGTCTGGTGGGGGCGTCACGGGGCCGTCGTGAGTCTCGGGCCGTGCGAGATGAGGAATCTGCCCGATGTCCGGTGCAGGGGCTGACGACGAGCGTGGACGTCGTCGGCGGGGCCGCCCTGAGCCCAGCCGGTACGGGGGAAGCGAGCGGGGGGAGCCGATGGCGCCCCTCGCTCGTCCTCGTTCGCCGGCCCGCGCCGGCCCGCGCCGGCCCGCACCGGCCCGTCGGACCGAGGACACGACGTAAGACCGGAGTAGTGCTTTGCCAGATGTGGCAGGCCGGTCTTACCTCGACGGTGGGTGGGGAAGGCGCCGGAGCCACCGGCCGGAAGAAAGGTCACCACCATGTCCACCACGATCAACACCCACCAGCCACACCACGTGCCGCTCCTCGCATCCCTCGCGATCGCAGGGGTGATCGCCGCAGCCGGCGTCGTCGGCGTCGCCTGGCACGAGTCGGGCACCTCGGGCGCCCAGACGCCGGCGCAGACCTCTCCTCTCCCGGGTGCGTTCGAGAACGCCAATGTCGCCGAACGCAACATGGAGCAGACCGGCGCGAACGCCAACGTCGCCGAGCACGACCTTCAGCAGCACGCCGGCCAGGGGATCGGCAGAGGTGAGTTCCAGGCACCGGCCGGCGGTGGGAAGACCGTCGGTGGGCCCTGAGCCGCAGCGGACCACGGGGGTGGATCGGGCGGGGGAGCGGACGGCTTCCCCGCCCGATGGTCGTCACAGGATCAGCTGGTACCAGGCGGTGTCGAGCCACCGGTCGAACTTCCGGCCCACCTCGCGCATGGTGCCGAGGTGCTCGAAGCCGCAGGCCACGTGGAGAGCCACGCTCGCGGGATTGGGCAGCGCGACCAGGGCGAGCGCCACGTGCATCCCGTCGGCAGCGAGGCGGGGGAGGAGAGCGTCGTACAGGCGTCGACCCAGGCCGCGCCCCCGCGCCTGCTCGGCGAGGTAGACCGAGGTCTCGCGGGTCAGCCGGTAGCCGGGCCGCGGACGGTAGTCCGACGAGTAGGCGAAGCCCACCACCTCGCCGGCGTCCTCGTCGACCAGGAAGTGGTCCCCCGGCTCGTCACTCGCCAGGCGGTGCTCCCAGTACGACGGCAGCGGTGGCTCGAGGTCGAAGGTGGAGATCCCCGTCAGCACCTGCTCGTCGTAGATCGCCGTGATCCCGGCGAGGTCGTCCTGAGCCGCCGGGCGGACCGTCACGGCAGCATCCCGTGGGCGCGGAACATGCGCTCGTAGATCGCGCGCACCACCGGCTCCTTGTGCCGGTTGTAGTCCATCCCGGTGCCGCCTCCGGGCCGCTGGTTCATCTCGGTGGCGGCCGCGCGCTTCGCTTCGGCGTACGTCGTGAGGTCGTCCGGGTGCTCGCGCAGCCAGGCCTGGAACATCAGGTGGCGCACGACCTCCGGGCAGTCGGGGCCGAAGACGTGGAGGTGGGTGACGGGGTCGTCGTACCTCAGCAGGCGATGCTCGTGCCACCACGACTCGCGGATCCTGTGGACGAACCCGACGGCCTCCAGGTCCGGGATGTACGACGGCTCGTCGGCCGGGTCCGCGACCACGAGGTCGACGTCGATCACCGGCTTGGCCGGGAGCCCCACGACGGAGGTGGAGCCCACGTGGTTGATCTCGAGCACGCGGTCACCCAGCGCGTCCCGGACCACGCCGGCGACGCGGTCGAAGTCGGCCGGCCAGCGGTCGTCGTACTCCACGACCTGGATCTGGTAGGGGAGGTTCTGCTGGCCGGGCACCCATGCGTCGACGCCGGGCGGGTCTTCGTGGAAGCGGGTGATCTCGTCGTCCGAGGGCATGTCACCACGTTAGCGAGGGCGACTCTCGCGGATCTGGAAGGCCTGCGCCGGGCGGTTGGTGGTGATCATCCAGATCCGCGGGTCGTGCAGGAGCCGCCGCTGGAGCCGTGGGCTGTCGACCGTCCAGACCAGCAGAGGGACTCCGATCTTCTTGGTCCAGCGCGACAGCCGGATGATCGCCAACGCGTAGTGGGCCGCGACGGCGTCGGCGTGCGAGTCGGCGAAGCGGCGGTGCGGGAAGACCTCACCCCACAGACGACGCACGGCCTCGGTCCACGAGAGACCGCGGACGCTCGAGCCGATGCTCATCCCGACCAGGAGGGTCGAGCGCCGCTCCACGGCCCACGCGCGCATCGCCCGGGTGGCGCTGCGACGGCCGGTGGTCATCACGATCCTGTCCGCAGGCAGGCCGTCGGTGAGTGCCGCGAGCAGGTCGGCCTCCCACGACTCACCGTCACGGCGCGCATGGCCCGAGGTCTCGAACTTCACGTCGACGTGCGCGCCCATGTCGGTCGCCGCGAGCGCCGCGAGCAGCTGGTCGAGCCGGAGCACCTCCGGCGCTCGGCTGTGCACGGACGGCCAGTCGAGGGTACGGATCGGGTCGCCGTCCACGTCGGGGTCGTGCGCGATCACGAACACACCGTCGGTGCACCGGCGTACGTCGAACTCGCAGTAGTCGGCGCCCACCGCCGCCGAGTGGGCGATCCCGGCCAGCGGGTCCTCGACCCCACCGACCTCGCCGAGCTCGGTGAAGCCGCAGCGATGGGCGGAGATCAGGACCCGATGCGCCGCCACAGTCGAACCGTAGCGCCCCCGGCACGTGGCGGTTCGTGGTCGTTCGGTCCTATCTACGGCAATCGCCTACGCGCCCGGGTGCGCCGGGTTACGGTCGCGCTCCACCCATCAGAAGGACACACATGACTCTCCTGTCTCGGGCCGCGGCCGCCGCCGCCCTGGCACTCCTCGTCACCGGCCCGGCACTCTCCGCGGACGCTGCCGGCACCAACTTCAAGACGCTCGCCAAGAGTGCCGGCGGCAAGATCCAGGCCTGCAAGGTGAAGACCCCGGACGGGGGCCCGTGGAAGGTGAAGGTCCGCGTCGATGCGACCGGAGCCTCGACCCGCGTCAACGGCAGGGCCTTCGTGACCAAGGACGGTGCGGCGACTCCTCAGAAGTGGAAGAGCGGCTGGGTCACCAAGGGACACGTCTCCGACGTGGGCACCGTGAAGCTCCAGCCCGGCCGGCACTACGTGCTGACCGCGACCATCGGCACCGACGACATGGGCACCGGCGCCACCTTCGCCGCCGGCGACCTCCGCGGCTGCTGAACCCGACGGCGGTCCGCGCGTCTCCCTGAGGAGGCGCGGACCGTGGTCAGCGGCGAGGTCGACTGGCCGGCCGGGGCTCCAGGCCGAGCCCCGGCGTCTCGCGCGAGGATGAGGCATTTGCCGGATGTGTCCGGGGTGTCTTAGCGCGAGCGTCTTCTCTCAGAAGGTCGAGGAACGACCCCGTGAGAGGACGAAACCATGAGTACCGCAGTTCCCACCCAGCAACGATTCACCCACCCGACGGCGATGGTCGCCGCTGCCGCTGCGGCCGTGATCCTCGGCGGCGCCGCCGCGGTCGGCTTCGCGGTGTCGCAGGACAACAGCACCGACGCACCCAGCGGGTCGGGCACCACCACGTCGGCGCAGCAGCACCAGCAGTGCCCGGACCCCCGCTGTCTGCCGCCTGCCCAGCGCCCGCACGCTCACCAGTTCTCCGGATCCAACGCGCTCGAGGGCGGCGGACACCTGGTCGGCACGCCCTGAGAAGTCGAGGGTCAGCGACGGAACCGCAGGGTGACGATCTGGAACGGCCGGAGCGTGAGCTCCGTGCCCTTCCGGTCGTCCACCTCCAGACGTCGCTCCAGCAGGTCGACGACCTCGGCGCCCTTCGCCTCGAAGGTCGGAGTCACCCGCACGCGGGTGCGCGCACCCAGCGGCTCGTAGAGCCGCACGACGACGTCACCGGAGCCGTCCTCGGCGAGCTTGACCGCCTCGACGTAGGCAGTGCCCTCCTCGACACGCACGAGCGGTTCGACTGGCCGCCCTCGTCGGCGCCGTAACGGAAGGTTCAGGCCGTAGCCGGCCCGTGCCGCGTCGGCAACCACGGCGCCAGGCACGATCGCGTGGCGGAAGGCGTGCCGGCCCTGGTCGGTGTCGGGATCGGGAAAGCGCGGGGCACGCAGCAGGCTGGCTCCGATCCGTGAGTACGTGCCGCCGCCGGGCCGCGGGTGGCGCGTCACGTCGTGGCCGTACGTCGTGCGGTTGGCCAACGCGACGCCGTACCCCTCCTCGGACACCAGCACCCAGCGGTGGGCGCAGACCTCGAAACGGGCGGCATCCCAGCTGGTGTTGACGTGCGTCGGCCGGGACACGTGGCCGAACTGCGTCTCGTAACGCGCCTCGGCCGCATGGACGTCGCAGTCGACGGTCAGCTTGAGGACCTTCTCACTCTCGCGCCAGTCGACGACGGTGTCGATCTCGATTCGGCCGAGGTGCAGGGCGATCCGCTGCTCCACGGTCGACCCGCCGAACGACCGGCGTACGACGACCGTGTCGCCGTCGATGCGGAGCTCGTCCACGTCGGTGAGCGGCGTGACGCTGGTGCGGTAGTGCGCGTCGAGGTCCCAGGCGTCCCACCGGTTCGGATGGTCGGGGTGGAGCTCGAGCAGGTTCGCGGCGCCGCCGGGCGGCACCACCTCCCGGTCCTGCCGGAGATCCCGGATCGAGCGGATGATCCCGGTCGGGTCGACGGCGACCCGGAAGCGGTCGCTCTCGAGGACCGCGCCGCCGTCTGCGGTCGTGCGCGCGGTCGAGGCGAGCCTGTCGTCGGCGGTTCTCGCGGCTCCGAGCGCGGGGACGTCGAGCCTGCCCACCGGCGCCGCGTTGAAGGCGATCGGCTCGTCACCGTCTCCCGCGAGGGCGTCCAGCGCGCGGTCGATGACCGACTCGAGGTCCGCCATCACCCGGGCGTACGTCGCGCGGGCCTCGCGATGCACCCACGCGATGGACGAACCGGGCAGGATGTCGTGGAACTGGTGGAGCAGCACCGTCTCCCACGCTGCCCGCAGCTCGTCGTACGGGTAGTCGAGGAGTCCGCGGACGAAGGCGGTTGCCGACCACAGCTCGGCCTCCCGCAGCAGGTGCTCACACCGACGGTTGCCGTCCTTCATCGCGGCCTGGGAGGTGTAGGTGCCGCGGTGGATCTCCAGGTAGAGCTCCCCGGTCCACACCGGCGCCTGTGCGGCGTACTCCTCCTCGGCGGCGGTGAAGAACGCCTCCGGCGTCTCGACCCGTACCCGGGGCGACCCGGCGAGGTCGGCGGTACGCCGCGCGCGGCCGAGCATCTCGCGGGTCGGCCCCCCGCCACCGTCGCCGTACCCGAACGGCGCCAAGGCCCGCGACGCGAGGCCCTTGTCGCGGAAGTTCGCGGCGGAGTGGGCGAGCTCGTCACCGGTGAGCTCGGCGTTGTAGGTGTCGACCGGCGGAAAGTGGGTGAAGACACGGGTGCCGTCGATGCCCTCCCACCAGAACGTGTGGTGGGGGAAGGGGTTCGTCGTGTTCCACGAGATCTTCTGGGTCAGGAACCACCGCATCCCGGCCAGGCTGACGATCTGCGGGAGCGCCGCGGTGTAGCCGAACGAGTCCGGCAGCCACACCTCCCGCGGCTCGACGTCGAGGTGCTCGGCGAACCAGCGCTTCCCGAGCACGAGCTGCCGGGCCATCGCCTCGCCGCCGACCAGGTTGGTGTCGGACTCCACCCACATCCCGCCCACCGGGACGAAGCGCCCCTGGTCGACGTAGGCGCGGACCCGCGCGAACAGCTCCGGGTACGCCGACTCCAGCCAGGCCCACTGCTGGGCGCTCGACATCGCGTAGACCAGCGAGTCGTCGGTGTCCATGAGGTGTACGACGTTGGCGACGGTGCGAGCGACCTTGCGGACCGTCTCGCGGACCGGCCACAGCCACGCGGAGTCGATGTGGGCGTGGCCGACGGCCGAGATCGTGTGGCCACCGGGCGCGGCCGAGGTGGAGAGCACACCGGCGAGCTCGGCGCGCGCCGCCGTGGCCGACCCCACGACGTCCGAGAGGTCGAGGACGTCGAGAGCGCGCTCGATCGCAGCCAACAGCTCGGCGGCTCGTTGGTCGTCGGGCAGGTTGCGGCGAAGGCCGTCGGCGACCTCGAGGTCGGCGACCAGCTCGGCGACGTCGGTCTCCCGGCGGCACAGGTCCGCGCGGGTGAGCGCGTAGAGCGGCTCGGGGCCGGAGGTGAGCCGGTCGCCGAGGGTGGTCGGGCGGAAGCCGGTGAGGACGGTCGGGTTGGCCGCGGACTCGACGTACCACTCGACGGAGGTGCCGGCCGTCGCCGGAAGCCAGTCGTTGAGCGGGTTGAGGCCCTTGACGATCCGTCCGCCCGGCTCGTGCACGAGAGCCTCGGCCTGGAAGCCCGGCACGGCACGCGTCCACCCCAGGTCCAGGACGGCCTCGAGGCTGCCCGGCTCGTCGGGCACCGTCGCCGTGAGCCGGAACCAGGAGGTGCCCCAGGCGGGACCCCAGCGCTCGCCGACGACGGCGGGGCGGTACGTCGCGTCGCGCGCGATCTCGAAGGTCACCGGCTCCCCGACGTGGCCGTCCTCGGCCGGAGGAACGTGCCACACCTCGACCGTCAGCGGGGTGATGGTCGTGTGGACGGCAGGTCGGAGCCGTTCGGCCAGCGCGCGGGCGAGCCGAGCCTCGATCTCGCGGCGGCGATCGTGCATGGCCCGAACGTACGCTCCCTGAGTACCGTCACGGACCGTGATCAGCCACGGCGCACGGACGGCCCTCGACCAGCTGGTGCTGAGCTCGATGTTCGGGTCGTCCGCCTGAGGTGCCCCTAGAAGGGCACGTGAGGCGGACGACCCGGAAATGTGGAGGGGTCGGGAACAACTCCAGGAGTCTCTTGCGTTGGACCGGGTGACAGAAGTTGAGTCGATTGCACTCAAGGATTTTGTCAGCGCGACACTGACCGTCAGGATGGTGTCGAGATCCCGTACACGCCGGCTGGATGGACCAGTCGGACGACCTGGAGGTAACCCAACATGGCTCGTGCCGTCGGCATCGACCTCGGTACGACGAACAGCGTCGTCGCCGTCCTCGAGGGTGGAGAACCCACCGTCATCCCCAACGCAGAGGGCGCACGCACCACCCCCTCGGTGGTCGCGTTCGCCAAGTCCGGCGAGGTCCTCGTCGGTGAGGTCGCCAAGCGGCAGGCCGTCACCAACGTCGACCGGACCATTCGCTCCGTCAAGCGACACATGGGCACCGACTGGTCCCAGAAGATCGACGACAAGGACTTCACTCCCCAGCAGATCAGCGCGTTCGTGCTGCAGAAGCTCAAGCGGGACGCCGAGGCCTACCTCGGCGAGACCGTGACCGACGCGGTGATCACCGTGCCGGCGTACTTCTCCGACGCGCAGCGCCAGGCCACCAAGGAGGCCGGCGAGATCGCGGGCCTGACCGTGAGCCGGATCGTCAACGAGCCGACCGCGGCCGCGCTGGCCTACGGGCTCGACAAGGGCGACGACCAGACCATCCTCGTCTTCGACCTCGGTGGTGGCACGTTCGACGTGTCCCTGCTCGAGATCGGCGAGGGCGTGGTCGAGGTCAAGGCCACCAGCGGTGACAACCACCTCGGTGGTGACGACTGGGACACTCGCGTCGTCGAGTGGATGGTCAAGAAGTTCAAGGACAACAACGGCGTCGACCTGGCGCAGGACAAGATCGCCATGCAGCGCCTCCAGGAGGCCGCGGAGAAGGCGAAGATCGAGCTCTCGGCGTCCAGTGAGACCACGATCCACCTGCCCTACATCACCCACGGTGAGTCCGGCCCGCTCCACCTCGAGGAGAAGCTGACCCGCGCGGAGTTCCAGAAGATGACCTCCGACCTGCTCGACCGCACCAAGGCGCCGTTCCGGTCGGTGCTGAAGGACGGCGGCGTCGACGTCAGCAAGATCGACCACGTCGTGCTCGTCGGCGGCTCCACCCGGATGCCGGCCGTGAGCGAGCTGGTCACGCAGCTGCTCGGCGGCAAGGAGCCCAACAAGGGCGTCAACCCCGACGAGGTCGTCGCGGTCGGCGCGGCGCTCCAGGCCGGCGTCCTCAAGGGCGAGGTCAAGGACGTGCTGCTCCTCGATGTCACGCCGTTGAGCCTCGGCATCGAGACCAAGGGCGGCGTGATGACCTCCCTGATCGAGCGCAACACCACGATCCCCACCAAGCGGTCGGAGATCTTCACCACGGCCGACGACAACCAGCCGAGCGTGGAGATCAAGGTCGCCCAGGGCGAGCGCCAGATGTGGGCGCAGAACCAGCCGCTCGGCAACTTCGAGCTCACCGGTCTGCCGCCGGCTCCCCGGGGCATCCCGAAGATCGAGGTCACCTTCGACATCGACGCCAACGGCATCGTCCACGTCTCCGCCAAGGACCAGGCGTCCGGCCGCGAGCAGTCGATGACGATCTCCGGCGGCAGTGCCCTGTCGAAGAACGACATCGACCGGATGGTCAAGGAGGCCGAGCAGTACGCCGCGGAGGACGCCGCGAGGCGCGAGGCCGTCGAGACCCGGAACCAGGCCGACTCGCTGGTCTACACCACCGAGAAGTTCCTGACCGACAACGCCGACAAGATCCCCGACGACGTCAAGACCGAGGTCCGGGCCGACCTCGACGCCCTCAAGGCGACGCTCGAGAACGCCGAGGCGAGCTCGGACGAGATCCAGACGGGCGTGACGAAGCTCAGCGAGTCCAGCCAGAAGATGGGCGCCGCCATGTACGCCGCCGCCGAGGCCGAGCAGGCCGCGGCCGGTGGGTCGGACACCTCGACCGGCGCGGCCGACGACGACGTCGTCGATGCCGAGATCGTGGACGAGCCGGCCGACGAGGCGGGGAACGAGGCCGGCGAGGGCGAAGCCAAGTGACCAAGAAGCAGCCCGAGGGGGAGCCCACCGCGGCTCCCCCGGAGGCTGGTTCGGCTGGTGACGGACCGTCCGACCTCGAGGCCTTGCTCGACGACATCTCCGGCGTGGACAACATGCTCGAGGAGGGCGCACCGCTCGAGCCGCAGGACCTGGCGGACGACGTCGTCGACCCGGCGCTCGCGCAGATCCAGCTCGCGCTGGCCGAGCGCACCGCCGACCTGCAACGACTGCAGGCGGAGTACCTCAACTACAAGAGGCGCGTCGACCGTGACCGCGAGCTGGTGCGCGAGAACGCGACGTACGCCGCACTCGCGCCGATCGTCGACGTGCTCGACACGATCGACCGGGCCCGCGAGCACGGCGAGCTGGACGCGGGGTTCCAGGCCGTCGCCGACCAGCTCGAGCGGGTCGTCGCCCAGGCCGGGCTGGTCAAGTTCGGCCAGCCGGGCGACCCGTTCGACCCGCAGATCCACGAGGCACTGAGCCACATCGGGGAGGATCCCGAGGTGGAGGTGACCACGGCCAAGGTGGTCGCGAAGGCGGGCTACCGCTTCGGCGACCGCGTCGTACGCGTCGCCCAGGTCCTCGTGGTCGACCCGGCCGACGCCTGAGTGCGCGGGCTGCGGCCGGCACGAGGCACGACGACATCATCTGAGAGGAGGGGGACATGAGCACCGACGGCATCCGCACCGACTGGGCCAACAAGGACTTCTACGCCGAGCTCGGCGTGAACAAGACGGCCGGTCAGGCGGAGATCAAGAAGGCCTATCGCAAGCTGGCGCGCGCCAACCACCCCGACTCCAACCCCGGTGACACCGCCAAGCACGAGAAGTTCAAGGCGGTCGCCGAGGCCTACGACGTCCTCGGCGACGAGGAGAAGCGCAAGAAGTACGACGAGGTCCGCGACCTGTACGCCGGTGGCGGCTTCGGAGGCGGGGCCGGAGGCGGAGGCTTCGACATCAACGACCTGCTGCGCGACCGCACCGGTGCGGGCGGCGGTGGTTTCGGTGACCTGTTCGGCGACCTCTTCGGTGGCCGCGGCGGGCGGCAGCAGACCCGCGCCCGCCCGGTCAGAGGCGCCGACGTCGAGACGAACGCCACGATCAGCTTCACCGACGCCATGGACGGCGTCACGATCAGCCTCCGGCTGACCTCCGACTCGGCGTGCCCGGAGTGCCACGGCACCGGCGGCAAGCCGGGCACGACGCCGAAGATCTGCCCCGAGTGCGAGGGCGCCGGCTTCGTCGTCAACTCGATGGGTGGCGCGTTCTCGATCAACGAGACCTGCCCCCGCTGCCACGGTCGGCAGCTCGTGTACGACGAGGCGTGCCCGACGTGCCACGGCTCCGGTCGCGGCACGTCTGCACGCACGATCCAGGCGCGCATCCCCGCCGGCGTCAAGGACGGCCAGCGGATCCGGCTGCGCGGCAAGGGCGGTCCGGGTGAGAACGGCGCCGCCGCCGGAGACCTGTTCGTCAGCGTCCGGGTGACGCCGCACCGGCTCTTCGGCCGCACCGGCGACAACCTGACCCTCGACGTCCCCGTGTCCTTCGACGAGGTCGCGCTCGGAGCCGAGATCAAGATCCCCACCCTCGAGGGAGCGGCGGTGACGCTCAAGGTGCCCGCCGGCACCCCGAACGGTCGCACCTTCCGCGTCCGCGGCCGCGGTGCCCGGAAGAAGGACGGCACCAAGGGCGACCTGCTCGCGACCGTCCAGGTGCAGGTGCCCGGGCGGCTCAACGACGCGGGCCGCGAGGCCCTCACCGCGTACCGCGCGGCAGGTGCCGACACCACCCTGCGCGCGAACCTGTTCGAGCCGTCGTGATGAGCGGGCGCGACCGGGCCGGGTTGCCACCGGACGCCGCTGTGTACGTGATCAGCGTGGCCGCGGAGCTGTCCGGGCTTCATCCGCAGACGCTGCGGGCCTACGAGCGGATGGGCTTGATCATGCCGGGCCGGACCGGCGGCGGCGGTCGCCGCTACAGCCACCGCGACATCGAGCTGCTCCGCGAGATCGCCTCCCTCACGGCGGGCGGGGTCGGGATCGAGGGAGTACGCCGGATCCTCGAGCTGGAGAACCAGGTGGCGGCTCTGGGGGCCCGGAACGAGGAGCTCGTGGCCGAGCTGGCCGCGACCCGCGACGCGCTCCGCGCCGCCGTGACCACCCGTCGTACCGACCCCAACAAGCTGCCGGTCGTGCGCCGGCCCGACCCCAGCGCCTCACTTGTCGTCTGGCGGCGCAGCCGGGGTCAGTGAGCCGGCTGTCCTCGCGGCGTGAGCCGCCGGAGCGCGATCCCCAGCAGGACCAAGAGGATCCCGACCACGAAGGCCATGGCGGCGACGCCGAAGGCGACGACCGACGTGAACAGGCTGGCCTGGAGGAACGACGCGGTCATCACCGTGTCGCGGTTCGGGTCGTCCTGCGGGAGCTCGGCGTACGTCTTCCCCTTCCCGATGTCCTTGGCGTGCTTGCCGATCACCATCGCCTGGGAGTAGGCGGTGAAGGGGCCGTCGACGGACTTGCCGGCGAACATGTCGGCGTCGTCGGAGACGACGATCTTCTGGTCGGCCAACGTCTGCTGCACCGCGACGTAGGCCACGACTCCGGCCACGGCGAAGACCGCGCCGGCGATGATCATGATCAGTGCGATCGCCCGGACTCCCTTCCCGGCACCGCTCCCGCTCGGCGCGGCCGCGTCGGGCGTGGGCCGGGTCGGCTCGACCGGGTCGGTGGGGGTGCCTGCATGGGACATCAGTGCCTCCTCGGGGCAACGGTCCCCACGCTCGCTCGTGGGGGACGCACTCGGGAGTCACGCTCCTCTCGGGCGACACGCGTCCGCAAGCCCGACGCGGCCCGGGAGTCCGTGGGCGCCGTCCCCGGAGGGGAAAACGCGGAACAAATCGGACATTCCTGGCCGGGAGGCGCGAATTGTTCCGCGTTTTCTGCGCCGATCAGGCCCAGTGCCCGGGCCGTGTGAGTTGCTCCGGAAGCGTGGTGCGGGCATCGCCGGTGGCGGCGTTCGCCTGCGTCTGGCTGAGGAACAGGGTGTCCGCGAGGGCGGATCCGCGGACGTCGGCATCGCGCAGGTCGGCCCCGAGCAGGTCGGCACGACCCAGGTCGAGGTCGCGGAGGTCCGCTCGGATCAGCAGCGCGCTCCGCAGGTCGGCGTCGCGCAGGTCGTGATCGCGGAGGTCGCGCCCGGCCAGGTCCCGTCCCCGGAGGTCGATGCCGCTGCGGAGCCGTGCGCTGGCCGCCTCCAGGGCAGAGCCCACGCGGTCGTGCAGGTAGTCGAGGTCGAGGTCGAGCAGCTCGTTCGGGGTGGCCCCGGTCATGGTGATGATCTCGGCCGCGAGGTCGGCGGCGGCGGGCTCCGGGCTGCGGCGGCCGACCTCGGTCAGGTGCGCCAGCATCTCGTGCAGCAGCCGCATCACCGAGAGCACGGCTCCCATCTCGCCGAGGTTGTCGTGCTCACGCCACGAGACGCCGCCGTACGTCACCTGGGAGACCTGCTGGCCCGCGCCGAAGCAGTCGAACGTCGTACAGCCCGACCAGCCGTCGGCCCTCAGCGTGGCGTGGATCCGGCACCGGTCGTCGTCGGCGAGGTTGGGGCACGGCATGCCGCCGGGCTTGTCCATGCCGAACCCCGACACCGCGCTGAACGGCAGGAGCACGCAGCACAGGGCGAAGCACTGGTCGCAGTCCGCGACCAGGGACGGAGCCTCCGGGACGGTCACCCGGCCATCCTCGCAGTCGTCCGAAATTCCAGAGTTGAGGGGAATCGACTCAACTTCTGGTTCGTTGCACCCATAGGCGGCCACACTGGGTGGCGCCGACACGAGTCGTAGGAGACCGACGTAGAGATGAGCCAGTTCGGGGCCGAGAAGTTCACCACGCGCAGCCGTGAGGCGATCGAGACCGCCCAGCTCGCGGCGACGACCGCGGGCAACACCCAGACCGAGCCGACCCACCTGCTCGCGGCGCTGCTCCGCGACGCCGACGGTACGGCGCGCCAGCTGGTCGGCAAGGCCGGCGCCGACGCCGCGGCCCTCGCCGCCCGGGCGGAGGGCGCGCTCCAGGCGCTGCCGAAGGCCAGCGGGGCGACGGTCCAGCAGCCGGCGGCCTCTCCGGCGCTGACCCGCGTGCTCGCGGGCGCGCTCGACCTCGCCGCGTCGATGAAGGACGACTACGTCGCCACCGAGCACCTGCTGATCAGCCTGGCCACCGTCGAGTCGGCCGCGCGGACACTGCTCACCGATGCCGGGCTGACCGCGGACGGTCTGCGCGAGGGTCTGACAGCGCTCCGCGGCAACCGTCGGGTGACCAGTCCGGAGGCGGAGTCGACGTACGAGAGCCTCGAGAAGTACTCCGTCGACCTCACTCGCTCGGCCGAGGACGGCAAGCTGGACCCGGTGATCGGGCGGGACTCCGAGATCCGCCGGGTGATCCAGGTGCTGTCGCGTCGTACCAAGAACAACCCGGTGCTGATCGGTGATCCCGGCGTCGGCAAGACCGCCGTCGTGGAGGGGTTGGCGCAGCGCATCGTCGCGGGCGACGTCCCCGACTCGCTGAAGGGCCGACGTCTGCTCTCGTTGGACCTGGCGGCGATGGTCGCGGGCGCGAAGTACCGCGGTGAGTTCGAGGAGCGGCTCAAGGCCGTGCTCGAGGAGATCAAGGACTCCAGCGGCCAGGTGATCACCTTCATCGACGAGCTCCACACCGTCGTCGGCGCGGGCGCCGGCGGCGACTCGGCCATGGACGCCGGCAACATGCTCAAGCCGATGCTCGCCCGCGGCGAGCTGCGGATGATCGGCGCGACCACGCTCGACGAGTACCGCGAGCGGATCGAGAAGGACCCCGCGCTGGAGCGTCGCTTCCAGCAGGTGTTCGTGGGGGAGCCGAGTGTCGAGGACACGATCCAGATCCTGCGCGGCATCCAGGAGAAGTACGAGGCGCATCACGGCGTCCGGATCACCGACGCCGCGCTGGTCGCCGCGGCCACGCTGAGCGACCGCTACATCACCGGGCGCCAGCTGCCCGACAAGGCGATCGACCTCATCGACGAGGCCGCGTCGCGGCTGCGGATGGAGATCGAGTCGTCGCCGGAGGAGATCGACCAGCTGCGACGCACCGTCGACCGCCTGAAGATGGAGGAGTTCGCGCTGGCCAAGGAGACCGACCCCGCGTCGGTCGAGCGGCTGGCGAAGCTGCGCGCCGACCTGGCCGACCACGAGGAGCAGCTGCGCGGGCTCGAGGCGCGCTGGGAGCGCGAGAAGGCTTCGCTGGAGGGTGAGGGCGAGATCCGTCGGGCCCTCGACCAGCTGCGGATGGAGGCGGACAAGCTGCTCCGTGAGGGCAACCTGGAGGCTGCCTCCAAGATCCGCTACGAGTCGATCCCCCAGCTGGAGAAGAAGCTGGCCTCCGTCGAGACGGCCGAGGCGAACGACACCGAGCCGCTGGTCGGTGAGGAGGTCGGCGCCGAGCAGGTGGCCGAGGTCGTCGAGGCCTGGACCGGGATCCCGACGGGCAGGCTCCTGCAGGGCGAGACCGCCAAGCTGCTGGAGATGGAGTCGGTGATCGGTCATCGGCTGATCGGGCAGCAGGACGCCGTACGCGCGGTGAGTGACGCCGTACGCCGGTCGCGGGCGGGCATCTCCGACCCGAACCGGCCGACCGGCTCGTTCCTCTTCCTCGGTCCGACGGGCACGGGCAAGACCGAGCTGGCCAAGTCGCTGGCGGAGTTCCTCTTCGACGACGAGCGGGCGATCGTCCGCATCGACATGAGCGAGTACTCCGAGAAGCACTCGGTCTCGCGGCTGGTCGGCGCCCCTCCGGGCTACGTCGGCTACGACGAGGGCGGCCAGCTCACCGAGGCCGTGCGGCGCCGGCCGTACTCCGTCGTACTCCTCGACGAGGTCGAGAAGGCGCATCCCGAGGTCTTCGACATCCTGCTGCAGGTGCTCGACGACGGCCGCCTCACCGACGGCCAGGGGCGGACGGTCGACTTCCGCAACACGCTGCTGATCCTCACCTCCAACCTCGGCTCGAACTTCCTGGTCGACCCGACCCTCGACCCGGAGGCGAAGAAGAGCTCGGTGCTGTCGGTGGTGCGGGCCAGCTTCAAACCCGAGTTCCTCAACCGGCTCGACGAGATCGTGGTCTTCGAGGCGCTGACGCCGGCCGAGCTCACCCACATCGTCGACCTGCAGCTGGCACTGCTCGAGAAGCGCCTCGCCGTACGCCGGATCAGCATCGACGTCACCGACGCCGCCCGCGCCTGGCTGGCCGAGACCGGCTACGACCCGGCGTACGGCGCGCGGCCGCTGCGGAGGCTGATCCAGAGCGCCATCGGCGACCGGCTCGCCCGGATGCTGATCGGCGGCGAGGTCACCGACGGCGGCAAGGTCACCGTCGACGTCCAGGACGGCGAGCTCGTCCTCCAAGCCGTCTGACGGTTTGCGTGTCCGTCCCGGACGGAAAACGCGGAACAATTCAGGCCCTCGCCTCGGCGCGTCGGCGATTTGTTCCGCGTTTTCTTCGCCGGCGGTCCCAGAGGTACAGGGCGCGGAAGCGGGGTCGGCCCCGCCCGCGACAGCCTCGGCGCCGTGCTCCCGCACGAGGGCACGCTCGTAGCCGGCCGGCACCCCGGTCCAGTCAGCACCGCCGACGACGCCACCGAATCGGTACGCCGCCCTGGGCCGTCTGATCGGGGCAGCTCGACCAGAAAACGCGGAACAAATCGGCCGCTGAACGCCAAGCGAGGCGAATTGTTCCGCGTTTTCCCGCCCAGGGGGCGCCGACGCGGCGCCTACTCCTCGACCGACTTGGCCCAGAGGTTGATGCCGGAGTCGACGGCGTACCGGTCGATCTCGGCCAGCTCGTCGTCGGTGAGGGGCGCGCCGTCGAGGGCGTCGAGGTTGGTGTCGAGCTGCTCGACGCTGGACGCCCCGATCACCGCCGAGGTCACCCGGCGGTCGCGCAGCGCCCACAGCAGAGCGAGCTGGGCGAGCTTCTGGCCGCGGCGCTGGGCGACCTCGTTGAGCGCGCGGACCCGGCCGAGCACGTCGTCGTCGAGCCCGGCGATCGTGGAGTCGTCACGCGCGGCCCGCGAGTCACCGGGCACGCCGTCGAGGTAGCGGTCGGTGAGCAAGCCCTGAGCGAGCGCGCTGAACACGATGCATCCCATCCCCTGCCCCTCGATCTCGTCGAGCAGGCCGCCCTCGATCCAGCGGTTGAGCATCGAGTACGACGGCTGGTGGATCAGCAAGGGGGTCCCGAGCGAGCGGGCGATCGCGGCCGCCTCCCGGGTCTTGTCCGCGGAGTACGACGAGATCCCGGCGTAGAGCGCACGCCCGGAGCGCACCGCGGTGTCGAGGGCCGCCATCGTCTCCTCCAGCGGGGTGTCCGCGTCGAACCGGTGGCTGTAGAAGATGTCGACGTACTCCAGCCCCATCCGCGCCAGCGACTGGTCGAGCGAGGCGAGCATGTACTTCCGCGAGCCGCCACCCTGGCCGTAGGGGCCGGGCCACATGTCGTACCCGGCCTTGGTCGAGATCACCAGCTCGTCGCGGTACGGCGCGAAGTCCTCGCGCATCCAGCGCCCGAAGTTCTCCTCCGCGCGGCCGTACGGCGGGCCGTAGTTGTTGGCCAGGTCGAAGTGGGTCACGCCCCGGTCGAAGGCGCGTCGCAGGATCGCTCGCTGCGACTCCTCCGGCCGGTCGTCGCCGAAGTTCTGCCACAGCCCCAGCGACAGGGGCGGGAGCTGGAGGCCGTTGCGCCCGCAGTGGCGGTAGTCGGTGTCGTCGTACCGGTTCTCGGCTGCCTGGTAGCTCATGTACCCATCCTGCCCACGTGACGCGATCACCGACACCTCGGGTCTCGCGGTCCCCGCTGATGCACCCGGCTCCCCGCCTGCGTGGTGCAATGGAGGGCGTGAGCGAGCCGTCGAAGACCCCGGCCCGGCCACCGCAGGTGACGGTGGCCGCCTGGATGATCATGATCGGGTCGGTCTTCGTCGTGCTGACGGTCTGGGACCGGATCGCCGGGCTGCACTCGATCGACACCCGCAAGGCGCTCGAGCCCCTCCTCGACGATCCGCGGATCAAGGATGCCGGGCTCCAGATCAACGACCTGCTGGCCGTGATCCGCGTCGTGTCGATGGTCGCCGCCGGTTGCGCCGCCGCGATGGTGGTCCTCGGGTACCAGGCCCTCCAGCGGAGCCGGGTCGCACGGCGCGCGTTGACGGTGCTCGCGGTGCCGTTGTTCATCGCCGGCCTGGCGACGGGTGGCTACATCTCGTCCGCCGTCGCCGCCGCGGTCGGCACGCTGTGGCTGGGCCCGGCGCGGATCTGGTTCGACGAGAACGTCGTGTCCTCGGGAGCGCGGACGGCCCAGGCCACGCGTTCGGCGACCCGGCCCGTCTGGCCACCGCCCTACGACCCGGGTCCGCCGGCCCCGCCCGGGCCGGCGCAGCAACCGACGCCACCGCCCGAGGCGGACCGATCCCAGCTCGCACCGGCCAGCTGGACCCCACCCCCGACCTCGAGGTACGGCGTACCCGCGGCCGCCGCGCCACGCGCCCGGCCGGCCACGCTCGTGTGGGCCTGCGTCCTCACCTGGATCTTCACCAGCCTGGCGGTGGCGGTGTTCGTCACCTCGATCGTGCTCCTGGCGCAGGACGCCGGGGTGATCCTCGACAAGATGCACGAGCAGAACCCCGACCTGGCCTCACAAGGCGTGAGCGACCATCTCATCCTGGTGGTCTGCTACGTCACCTGCGCAGTCCTGATCCTGTGGTCGGTGGGCGCCGCGGTCCTCGCGGTGCTCGCGTTCCGCCGCAAGCGCCTGGCGATGTACGGCCTGCTGGTCTCGACCGCCGCCTCGGCGGTCTTCTGCCTGCTCGGAGTCCTCGGCTCGTTCGCCGTCGTGGTGCCCCTGGCCGCCTCGGCCGTCACGATCGGCTGCCTGATGCGTCCCGAGGTCAGGGCCTGGTACGACGCGTCAGCGGGCGAGGTCCGCGCCGGCGAGGCGTCGTAGCCCCTCCTCGATCACGTCGACCTCCTTGCAGAACGCCCAGCGCACGAGCTGGTCGCCCGCGTGGCCGTCGTGGAACGGCTGGGTCGGGATCGCGACCACTCCGGCCCGCTCCGGCAGCGCCAGGCAGAACTCCAGGCCGTCCGCCCAGCCCAGCGCGGAGATGTCGGTGAGCGCGAAGTAGGTCCCTTCGGGACGACGTACGTCGAGGCCGAGCGACGCGAGCCCGTCACACAGGAGGTCACGACGCTTCTCCAGGCTCGCGGCGAGCTCGCGTGGCCAGTCCGGTTCGTGGTCGAGCGCGTGGGTGACCGCCGGTTGTAGGGGTGCTCCGGAGGTGAAGGTGAGCCACTGCTTCGCGGCGAGAGCCGCTCCGACCAGCGACGCCGGGCCGGTCGCCCAGCCGATCTTCCAGCCGGTCACGCTGTAGCTCTTGCCGGCGCTGGACAGCGTCAGGGTGCGCTCGAACATGCCAGGCAGGGTCGCGAGTGGCACGTGTGCGTGGTCGCCGAACGTGAGGTGCTCGTAGACCTCGTCGGTGATCACGACGAGGTCGTGCTCGAGCGCGACGTCGGCCACTGCCTGCAGCTCCTCGCGAGTCAGCACCGTGCCGGTCGGGTTGTGAGGGGAGTTGAGGAGCACGAAGCGCGTGCGCGCGGTGACGGCTGCGCGGAGCTCGGCGACGTCGAGCCGGAAGTCGGGCGCGCGGAGCGTGACGGGGCGACGGATGCCGCCGGCCATCTGGATCATCGCGACGTAGGAGTCGTAGTAGGGCTCGAGCACCACGACCTCGTCGCCGGGGTTCACCAGCCCCAGGAGAGCCGCGGCGATCGCCTCGGTGCACCCGGTGGTCACCAGCACCTGGGTGTCCGGGTCGAGTGCCAGGCCGTAGTGGCGCTGCTGGTGCCGAGCGATCGCCTGGCGGAGACCGGGGACGCCGATACCCGGTGCGTACTGGTTCGCGCCCGATGCGATCGCGTCGCGGGCCGCCTCGAGCAGGGAGGCCGGACCGTCGGCGTCCGGGAAGCCCTGGCCGAGGTTGACCGCGCCGGTGCGGACCGCGAGCGCGGACATGGTCGTGAAGATCGTCGGCGGGATGCCGTCGAGGCGGTGCGCCGTGGGCGCTGTCATGCCTGGGTGGCGGACCACGCGACGAGCAGCTCCTGCTCGCGCTCCGGCGAGAGCCCGGTCTGCGGGTTGGTCGCCTGGTCGGGATGGTCGTTGGCCCACGCCAGGGTGTCTCGGACGATCTCGGCGAACGGACGGTGGGTCAGCCCGGTGGCCTCGGCGCGCGCCGTACCCATGGCGAGGGCGAGCTCGGGGCTGCCCTCGGACCACAGCGGCAGCTGGGCTCCGTCCACGCCGTGCTCGACCAGCCAGTCGCCGTCCACGTGGACCAGCTCGGCGTCGCTGTCGAGTGCGGCGACCGTCTCCTCCACCATGGCCGCGAACGTCGTGGCGGGTCGGGCCGCGGTGAACGCTCCGGTGATGCGGCCCTCGGCCAGACGCACCGTCCACGCGCCCATGTCGCGGGCGTCGACGCACTGCATGGGCGCCTCGGCGGGCCCGGGCACCAGGATCTGGCCGCCACGCGCGGCGCGGAGCACCCAGTAGGGGTAGCGCGCCGTGGCGTCTCGCGGCCCCACGACGTACGTCGGTCGGACGATCGCCAGGCCTGCGTCGCCGTAGAGCTCGCGTGCGGCGCTCTCGCACGACACCTTGAGGGGGCCGTAGGTCTCGTTGGTGATCTGGTCGACGTCGTCGGCCGCCTCGTCGAACAGCGGGGAGTCCTCGTCGGCGCCGGCCGTGGTCGGCTCCTCGTAGACCGAGACGGTCGAGATGAAGACGTGGTGCCCGCCGCGGTCGCCCAACGCCTCGTGCAGGTGGCGTACCTGCCCGGGCAGGTAGGCGCAGACGTCGATGGTCGCGTCCCACGTCAGGCCCGCCAGCAGCGACAGGTCGCCGTTGCGATCGGCCAGCAGGTGGGTCGCACCCGCGAGCTCGTCGGTCTGGTTGCGATGCAGCAGGGTGACGTCGTGCCCGGCGTCCAGCGCAGCTTGGGCCATGCCGTGACCGACGAAGTGGGTGCCACCGATGATCAGGATCCGCATGCTGGGAGAGTAAGCCACATGGCCCGATCGGTTGACCCAGCCCTGGCGCGTGACGTCGACGCGCGCTGCCGCCTGACCGGCGAGTTCACACTGCGGTCGGGGCAGGTGGCGAGCGAGTACTTCGACAAGTACCTCTTCGAGACCGATCCCGACCTGCTGGCGCGCGTCGCCGCAGCGATGGTGCCGCTGCTGCCCGAGGGCACCGACCTCCTCGGCGGCCTGGAGATGGGCGGGATCCCGATCGCCACGGTGGTCAGCTCCCAGGCCAGGGTGCCGGCGCTGTTCGTGCGCAAGCAGGCGAAGACCTACGGCACCTGCAAGCTCGCCGAAGGCCCGCCCGTCGACGGCCGCAGGGTGACGCTGATCGAGGACGTGATCACCACCGGCGGGGCGGTCCGCGACGCGACGCGCGCCCTGCGCGAGGCCGGTGCGGTCGTCGAGATGGTGATCTGTGCCATCGACCGGTCGCCGGGCGACGACAACCCGCTGGCCGACGTCGGGCTCGAGATCCGGTCGGTCCTCACCAAGGCCGACCTGGACGCCGTACGCGGCTGACTAGCTGGTGGCCTCCTGGCGGCGGTGCTTCCACCACTCGTACGCGAGGGGAATCACGGTCACGGCCAGCAGGCCGAGGATCACGTAGTCGATGTTCTCGCCGAGGCTCGGGAAGGCGCTGCCGAGGAAGTAGCCGGCGGAGACCAGGACCGTCACCCAGAGCACCGCCCCCACCAGGCTCCACAGCCAGAACTTCACACGGGGCATCTCGCTGACTCCGGCCACCAGGGTCACGTAGGTGCGCACGAACGGCACGAACCGGCCGATCACGAGGGCCGAGCTGCCGTGCTTCTCGAAGAAGTCGACGGTCCGGTCGATGTAGGCCTTCTTGATGATCCGGCCGTCGTGACGCCGCACCGGGGCGCCGATCGCACGGCCGATCTCGTAGCCCGCGACGTTGCCCAGGAACGCAGCGACCACGAAGGCGAGGATGCCGAGGAGGAGATCCAGGATGTTGGGGCCATTGGTGAGGTTGAGCTGGTCGGTGGAGAGGAACAGCCCGAACGCGAACAGCAGGGTGTCACCGGGCAGGAACGGGAACAGCAGCCCGCACTCGATGAAGACGATCACGAGACTGACCCAGACGAACTCCGTGTGGAAGTTGTCGAGCAGCCAGTTGGGATCCATCCACGGGATACCCAGGAGCATCGTCTGCAGGCCGGTCACGCGGCGAGCCTACAGAGCCGGATCTGACGGCCACCTGTCCGTCCGGGAGTGTCTGGCGGCGGTACTGGTCGGGGGGTGACCCTCGGCTAGCGTCCTGGGCATGGAGCACAGCGAACGCGACGCTTTCCTGGCGGCCGCCAGGATCGTCCGCGACCTGGTACGCCGGTCCGAGGTGTCCGCGCGCTGGGGCGAGGAGAGCGCCTGTGCGGGGATGACCATCGGCGGCCTGGCCTGCCACCTCGGCAGCCAGACAGACCTCGCCGTACGACTCCTTCGGTCGGCCCCCTCCGAGCTGACGCCCGTCCCGCTGGCCGAGCACTACGCACGCGCTGCCTGGGTGCACACCGGTCTGGACGGCGAGGCCAACGTCGGGATCCGCGAGGGAAGCGACGGTCAGGCCGCGGGGGGCCCCGAGGCTCTCACCGCGCTGCTCGACCGCAGCCTCGCCGAGCTGCCGGACGTGCTCGACGGCGTCGGCTCCGACGATCCGGTGCTGGTGCCCTGGCAGGGTTGGGCGCTGACCGCCCACGACCTCCTGGTGACGCGGATGATGGAGATCGTCGTCCACTCCGACGACCTCGCGGCGAGCGTCCGCCTCGACCCTCCGGAGTTCCCCGACGACGTCGTGGCGCCGGTCCTCGACCTGCTCACCGACCTGGCCGTACGCCGCCACGGGGCGACCGCACTCGTGCGCACGCTGACCAGGCCGCAGCGGGCGCCGGGCTCGATCGCCGCGTTCTGATGACCGACGAGGAGCGCGCGCCGTACGACCCGATGCCCCACGGCCCGGCCGAGGTGGGCGTCGGACCGTGGCCGGGGGAGTGGCCCACCGGCGAGGAGTACGACGAGCGGTTGCTCGCCGAGGGCGACCGCCGCAACGTCGTCGACCGCTACCGCTACTGGCGGCTCGAGGCGATCGTCGCCGACCTCGACCTGCACCGGCACGGCTTCCACGTCGCGATCGAGAACTGGCAGCACGACTTCAACATCGGGACCGTGGTCCGCACCGCCAACGCGTTCCTGGCCGCGGAGGTACACATCGTCGGCAACCGACGCTGGAACCGTCGCGGCGCGATGGTCACCGACCGCTACCAGCACCTCCGGCACCACGCCACGGCGGCCGATCTCGCGTCGTACCTCCGGGAGCGCGGGGTGCCCCTGCTCGGCATCGACAACCTGCCCGGCTCCGCCCACCTCGAGACGATGGAGGTGCCGCGGCAGGTGTGCTTCCTGTTCGGCCAGGAGGGGCCGGGGCTGTCGGCGAGCGCGCGGACCGTCTGCGACGGGACGTTCTCGATCGCCCAGTTCGGGTCGACCCGCTCCATCAACGCCTCGGCCGCCGCCGCGATCGCCATGCACACGTGGATCCGTGCGCATGCCGACCTCGGCGACGGCGCCTGGCGCGGCTGAGCTCAGCTCGAGGTGTGGCTGAAGCAGACGACCGTGTGGTCGTGCTGGACGTTGTAGGTCGCCTTGAGCTTCCAGGTGAACAGGTAGTTCCGGTCGGTGGAGACCAGTGCGGGGCAGCGGTTGCGGCCGATCTGGATGATCCGCTTGGTGCCCGGGAACTTCTTGAGACCGACGGTGAAGGAGCCGGTGGTGCGGTAGCTGTGGCTTGCCGTGCACGTCGTGGTGATGTGGCTCTTGCCCGTCAGGCAGCGCTTCGCGCTGGCCGGGATGGTGCTGCCCTTGAGTGCCGGCACGCGGTCGGTCGGCAGGGCGCCGTACTTGGTGCCGTGCAGGATCGCGAGGTCGCACCGCATCCAGCGCGCGCCCTGTGCGACCTGCTGCGCGGTCGGCCGGAAGAACAGGAACGTGTACGACGTGCGGTCGATGACCTTGTCGGTCCCGCCGACCGCGGCGCGGAAGGCCGGGTAGCAGATGCTCTCGCCGGCTCGGACGAGCTTCGCGGTGGTGTTCACGTCGGCGTACGTCTGCCCGTGGGGGAGGTTGCGCACCGCGATCACCCGGCTGTCGTGCGTCTGCGCGCAGTCGATCGGAGCCGAGCTGTCGGTCTTGGCGCTGGCCTGGGCGACGGTGAGGTCGCGGCACTCACCCACCACCGGCTTCGCCGCGGCCGTTGCGCTCGTCGTACCGCCGGCGTACGCCGGACCGGTGAGGGTCAGGGCAAGGGCCGCGCCTGCGGCGGCCAGGATCCGGGTGCGTCCCGAAATCGTCATGTGGTCCTCCTAGTGACGGACGCATGCTAGAGGTCGACGCGGCTGCTGGTGGTGACATCGGCCGATATCTGCGGGGCGAACCGGTCGGCAGGGATCGCCGGCCCTGCCACTACTGTGGACGCGCCGGAACCCGCAGGCCATGAGGAGCCATCGATGCCCGTCGCCACACCCGAGATCTACGCGCAGATGCTCGACACCGCCAAGGTGAAGGGGTTCGCGTTCCCGGCGATCAACGTGTCGTCGTCGCAGACCCTCAACGCAGCCCTCAAGGGCTTCGCAGACGCGGAGTCCGACGGGATCATCCAGATCTCCACCGGTGGCGCGGAGTACCTCTCCGGCCCGGCCGTGAAGAACATGGTGAGCGGGTCCGTCGCGTTCGCGGCGTACGCCGCGGAGGTGGCCAAGAACTACCCGATCCACGTCGCGCTGCACACCGACCACTGCCCCAAGGACAAGCTCGACGGCTTCGTCCGTCCGCTGCTCGACATCAGTGCCGAGCGGGTCGCGCGCGGTGAGGCCCCGCTGTTCCAGTCGCACATGTGGGACGGCTCCGCCGTACCGCTCGAGGAGAACCTCGAGATCGCCCAAGAGCTGCTCGCCAAGTGCGCGGCGGCCCACATCATCCTCGAGGTCGAGATCGGCGTGGTCGGCGGTGAGGAGGACGGCGTCGAGGGCGCCATCGACGACAAGCTCTACACGACCCCGGAGGACGCGCTCGAGACCGTCGCGGCGCTGGGCCTGGGCGACAAGGGTCGCTACCTGACAGCGCTCACGTTCGGCAACGTGCACGGCGTCTACAAGCCCGGCAACGTCAAGCTGCGTCCGGAGATCCTCGAGAAGGCGCAGGACGCGATCATCGAGAAGTACGGCGCCGACTCGGGCTTCGGCCACGGCTCGCGGCCGCTCGACCTGGTCTTCCACGGCGGCTCCGGGTCGTCGGAGCAGGAGATCGCCGACGCGGTGAAGTACGGCGTGGTCAAGATGAACGTCGACACCGACACCCAGTACGCCTTCACCCGCCCCGTGGTCGATCACATGCTGCGCAACTACGACGGCGTCCTGAAGATCGACGGCGAGGTCGGCAACAAGAAGCAGTACGACCCCCGCGCCTGGGGCAAGGCGGCCGAGGGCGGCATGTCGGCCCGCGTCGTCGAAGCGTGCGGGAACCTCAGCGCCACCGGTCACACGATCGGCTGACGCCGACCACCTGGCCGGACGTCAGTCGAGGAGGGCGCCCGTCGGGGCGGGCTGCGCGGCGGCAGCTTCCGCGGCCGCCGCCTTGCGTGCCACCAGGTGGCGCGGGAGCTCGAAGAACATCACCGAGATGAACCCGAGCACCAGGACGGCGGTCGGGAGCAGCATCGTGTCGGACATCGCCGCACTGAACGGTGCGCGTACGACGGCCGGGAGCTGCTGCAGCGCACCCTCGGGCTCGGCTCCGCCCGAGAGCCCGTGGGCGGCGATCCGGCTGTCGAGCAGGACGGCGATCGCGGCCGAGCCCAGGACGGCACCCACCTGACGCGTGGCGTTGTAGACGCCCGAACCTGCGCCGGCACTGGTCATCGGCAGGTTGCGGGTCGCGGTCGCCGCCAGCGGCGCCCAGATCCCGGCCATGCCGATGCCGAGCAGCCCCATCATCGCCACGATGTGCCACACGGCGCCGTCGGCGGTCAGCGAGCGCGAGATCAGGAAGATCGCGACGGCAGTCACGGCGAAGCCCACACCGGTGAGGATCCGCGGGTGCACCTTGTCGGTGAAACGGCCCACGACCGGGGCCAGGATGATCGTCATCACGGCCATCGGCGCGAACAGCAGCGCCGACTGCAGCGGGGAGTATCCCCGGACCAGCTGGGCGTAGAGCATGATCGGGAAGCCCATCGCCGTGGCCGTGAACGACATCGTGGAGATCGCGAAGTTCGAGATCGAGAAGTTGCGGTCGTGGAAGAGGCTGAGCGGGACCAGCGGCTCGTTGCGGTTGACCCGCTGCCACCAGATGAAGATCGCGAAGATCGCCAGGCCGCCGATGATCGAGGTCATCACCCAGGCGTTCCAGTGGTACTTGTGGCCCTGCTGGATCCCGAAGACCAGCAGGAACATGCCGACGCCGCTGAGCGCGACACCGAGCCAGTCGAACTGATGGGTGTGGGTCTCCAGCTGGGGGACCAGTCGCACAGCCAGCACGAAACCGACGATGCCGACCGGGATGTTGATGAAGAAGATCCACTCCCAGCCGAGCCCGTCGACGAGGATGCCGCCCAGGATCGGGCCGACGAGCGTGGCCACACCTGCGGTCGCACCCCACAGCGCCATCGCCTGGCCCCGCTTCTCGGCGGGGAAGATGCGCGTGATCACGGCCATCGTCTGCGGCGTCAGCAGCGCGGCACCGAGCCCCTGGAAGACCCGGGCGGCGATGAGCATCTCGATGCTGTTCGTCAGCCCGCACCACAAGGAGGCGAGGGTGAAGAGCGTCAGGCCGATCAGGTAGATGTTCTTCGGCCCGAAGCGGTCGCCGAGGCGACCGGTGATCAGGAGGGGCACGGCGTACGCCAGGAGGTAGGCGCTCGTCACCCACACGACGCTGTTCACGTCGGCGTGGAGGTCGGAGATGATCGCGGGCGTCGCGACGGTCACGATCGTGGTGTCGACCAGGATCATGAAGAAGCCCAGACACAGCGCGAAGAGGGCCGGCCACGGCCGTACGTCGGGAACGGGCTCGCGGGTGACGGTCTGCTGGGCCATGACGTAACTGAACACCGGCCTACCGACATTGATTCCACCCATTTCCGGACCGGCGGCGTCTGGCAGGGTGGCACCATGAGTCCCGTCGACCTGATGGCCGGTCCGCCGCCCACCCACCTGCCCGTGGACCCCGCTTCGGCCGAGCTCGACGCCGGCGAGGCCCCCGCTGCCGTCGTACGACGACACCCGGCGTCACCCGCCGCGTGGGCAGCGTTCGCCGAGCAGGCCCGCGAGCAGGGAGCGGACGACGTGACTGTCTACGCCTACGCGCGCGTCGGCTACCACCGCAGCCTCGACCTCCTCCGCCGCAGCGGCTGGAAGGGGCACGGGCCGGTGCCGTGGGAGCACGAGCCGAACCGGGGCTTCCTGCGCTGCCTCGCCACCCTCGCCCTCTCCGCCCGCGCCATCGGCGAGACCGACGAGTGGGACCGCTGCTCGTCGTTCCTGCGCGACTCCAGCCCCACCGCCGCCACCGAGCTGCTCGGCTGACTCCCTTGTAACGCGGAGTTACTAGCCCGCATGCGCCGTTACAACACCGCATGCGCGGTGGTAACTCCGCGTTACAAGGGTGGTGGGGGCTCAGGCGGGGGTGCGGTAGCGCCGGCCCCGGAACCGGCGCGCCGACTCCTCCAGGCGCGCGGGAAGCGACGGCCCGAAGCGCGCCTCGGTGACGGCGTACTCCGCCAGCAGTCGGCGCTTGGCTCGCTCGCGCGCCGCCCCCCAGAAGTCGTCCCAGGTGAGTCGGGACATGCCCAGACCTTCGGCGCAGACCTGCTGCTGGCGCTTCCGCTCGTCCCACAGGGCGCGCTCGGCGCCCTCGTCTGCCACGCCACCGCGCTCGACCGAGCGGAACTTGATCCGCCCGTCGAACTCGAACAGGTGACAACCGACCCGCAGGTCACACCAGTGCAGGCCGCCGCCGACGAGGACCGGGAACTGCGTCTCGATCGGGCCGAGCCCCACCTCCGCGACCAGCTCGCGGCTGAGCGTCTCGCCCACGCTCTCGGCACCCGGGTCGGCATCGTGGACGGCAGCGCGGGCCGAGGTCACGCCCGGCCAGCACCTCATCGAGGCGTACGCCGCCGCCAGCTCCGCCCTGGGTACGCCGAGCTGCAGTGCGCCGTCGGCCGCCACCAGGCCGACGCGGTAGCCGTGCGTCCGAGCCAGGTCGACCACGGTGCGCGCGATGCCGAGCACGGCGAGTCCGTCGATTCTCACGACTGCGTGTCTCGGGTACGTCGCACCGTGGTGGCGGACGCCGTACTGGATCCGCGAGCCGCGTACCTGCGGCCGGGTGACGTGCACCTCGGCCGCCGCGGGCCGGATCAGGGGTACGCCGAGCAGCAGTGCCGCCGAGTCGTGGCTGAAGACGTGGGGGACGGTGAGGGTGAGATGCGCGGCTCGTACCCGGGCGAGCGGTCGCTCCCGGAACTCGTCCCAAGCCGACCAGAGCCGAGCCGTCGTGTAGACGCCCCGGCGTACGGACACCAGCTCACCGCTCCGCACCCATCGCGCGACCTGTCGTGGGCGGAACCCGAGCAGGCTCAGCTGGGCAGCCGTCACCAGGCCACGGCCGGCCGCCACCGCACCGAGGACCCGGGTCTCCATGGTCGGAGCATTTCCCGGAGATCGCTACGGCTCAACGGCGTCCCGGCCGGCCTGTGGATGACGGGCTGACCCGGGGTCCGACGAACCGCATGTAACGCGGAGTTACCAGCCCGCATGCGGCGTTACAACGCCGCGTGCGGGCTGGTAACTCCGCGTTACAGGGGACAAGGCGGCGCGGGGGAGGGAGGGGTGGGGTGGGTCAGCCGCCGAGGAGCGTGCGGACCCGGTCGGTGCCCAGGGCGACGATGAGCGTCGGGAGGCGTGGGCCGCGCTCGGCGTCGACCAGCAGGTGGTAGAGCAGCCGGAAGAACTCCTTCTGGTCCGCCTTCACCTCGTCGGTGGGGGCGTCGTCGAGGTCGAGCCCCAGCGCCAGCTTGGGTACGCCGTACACCAGCGCGGTGACCGGCTCGAGGTCGAGCTCGGGGCCGTCGAGGCGACCGAGCCCGTCGAGCAGCAGCCCGATCCACACCCCCTCCTGGACGGTCAGCGCCGCCAGCCCTGCCGCGTCGGGCTCGGTGCGCACCGTCGTACGCTCCGACGCCGGGACGAACTCAGCGGTCCAGGCGATCGCCCGCGACAGCCGCGGCTCGAGGTCGTCGACCGAGTCGTGCGCGTGACCCATGTGGGCGACGATCCTGCTGATCTGCTCCGCCGACCCGGCGGTCACGTCGGCCACCGACGCGAGCATCCGGAAGGGGACGACGACCCGGGGGGTGGGCAGGGGACCGTAGGACTGGGTCGCCGCCGCGCGCTCGTAGGCGAGCACCTGGGTGTCGCGCTTGGTCGCCGCCTTGCGCCCGAGCGCGTCCCACTCGTCGTACAGGCGGACGACCTCGGGCCCGAAGTCGATGTCGAAGGTCTGCTTGGGCTGGCGTCGCACGTACAGCCAGCGCAGGATCGCCGGCTCGAGCACCCGCAGGGCGTCGCTCGCGGTCGGAGCACCTCCGGCGGACGACGACATCTTCTGGACGCCGGCGAACCCGACGAACCCGTAGCCGAACCAGGCCGGCCGCGGCATGCCCCAGATCGACTCGACCAGCTCGTGCCCGACGGTGAACGACGACCCGGGGGTCGCGTGGTCCATGCCGGCCGGCTCGAAGTCGACGTGCTCGAACGCCCAGCGCATCGGCCAGTCGGCCTTCCAGACCAGCTTGCCCTCGTCCTGCGTGGCGAGGTTGGTGGTGCCGTGGTAGTTGCAGACCGAGCAGGTGTAGGCGAGGTCGGTGGTGTCGTCGTCGTACGCCGTCACCGTGGTCGTGTCGCGGCCGCAGTCGTGGCAGTAGGGCCGGAAGGGGAACCAGCCGACCTCGGTCGCCGCGTCGTCCTCCTCGTGGGCGACCGAGTCGGCCATCGCCTCCGCCTCCTGGACGGCGTGGTCGTCGTCGACGGCCTGGGAGGGCTCGGCCTTCCTGGTCCGGTGGCGGCTGAGCACGGCGTCGATCTCGGCGCGATGACGCACCGCCCGCAGCACCTCCTCGCGATAGACCCCGGTGCGGTAGCGCTCGGTCTGGGAGATCTCCTCCATCTCGACCCCGAGATCGCGCAGGGCCTGTACGAGGGGTTCCTTGTAGTGCTCGGCCCACGACGGGTGGCACTCCCACGGGTCCGGTACGCCGGACAGCGGCCGGCCGATGTGCTCGGCCCACGACTCCGGCACGCCGGCCGGCACCTTGCGGAACCGGTCGTAGTCGTCCCACACGTGCAGGTGACGGACCGGGACGCCGCGGCGGCGGAGCTCGTCGGCGACGAAGTGCGGCATCAGGAACTCGCGCAGGTTCCCCAGGTGGACCGGGCCCGACGGTGAGGCGCCCGACGAGCAGGTCACCGGCCCGCCGGCTCCGGTGCGCTCGTGGTGCCGGACCGCGTCGTCCGCGGCGCGGGTCACCCAGTCGACGGGGTCCTGCGTGGCCATGAGAGGCGGGCTCCTCGGTGGGTCAGCGATGGGTCCCGAACGCTACCGGAGCCGTGACCCGCCCCCGAGGCGCGGGCCCGGGCCCGGGCATGGAGAAAGGGCGCCGGCACGTGCCCGAGCGCCCTCTTCCGCAGGAAACCACCCAATCCCCCGCGGCGGGTGGGTGTCCCGGCGGACAGTGTCCCGTGACCGCTCCGTGCCACGAGGGTCGTGACTGCCGCTGGCACTAAGATGCCACCATGTCGCGGCGACGCTCGGAGTCGGTGCTGTCCGCTCTCGGGGTGGGCGAGGAGGACGAACGCCGCTACCAGCAGGTCCTCCCGCTGTCCGGCGCGACGCTGGAGGCGGTCGCCCAGGCGCTCGGCGTCCCGGTGGAGCGCCTGGCCGAGCCGCTGCGCGGCCTGATCGCCGAGGGCATCGTCAGCCTCGACGGGGGACGGCTCCACGTGCTGCCCCTGGCCCGGGTCGTGTCGGCGGCCATCGGGCGCGAGGCCACCGCCGCCGTGCGCACCCGCGACCGGCTGGACCACCTCGCCCGCTCCATCGAGTTCCTGAGCGCTGCCGGCAGCCGGCCCGGCCCCGGTGAGGTCGAGGATCTCGGTGGTCTCGACGGCGAGGTCAGTACCGGCGGCAACGCACTGGCCCTGCTCACCGCCCTGATCGAGTCGAGCAAGGGCGACCTGCTGTTCCTGCGGCCCGACACCTGGTCGATGCCACGCGAGTCCGCGATCTCCCAGGTCGTCGGCCGGGCGGTCGCGTCGGGCCGCCGCTCGCGGGCGATCTACCCGCTCCGGGCGCTCAACCAGGTGCCCGACGTGCTGCGGGCGCGGATGGACGAGGGTGAGGAGGTGCGCGTCATCGACGCCATGCCGACCCGGCTCCTCGTGATCAGCCCGACCCACGCCGTACTCCCGGAGCCGCTCGGCTACGCCGACGAGCCCCGGCTGCTCGTGCGGCAGGGGGCGCTGGTGAGCGCGCTGACCCTGCTCTTCGAGCTCTACTGGGAGCGCTCGGTGGCGATTCCCTCGTTGGAGGTACGCGTCGACGAGCGGGCGTTCCTGCTGCGCCAGCTGGCCTCGGGCGCCAAGGACGAGCAGATCGCCCGCACCCTGGGCCTCAGCCTCCGGACCGTACGCCGCCGGGTCGCCGACCTGATGATCGAGCTCGGCGTCGACACCCGCTTCCAGGCCGGGGCCGAGGCCGCACGACGCGGCTGGCTCTAGGCCCAGGGCGCCATCACCGGGTCCCGTCACGCGCTCAGGCAGGCAGGATGAACGAGTAGGCCCGGGGCTCGACCCGCCAGCTGCGCTGTCGCTCGGGGCCGGAGATCTCGCCGTCGGCCGAGATGTAGAACTCGTCGCCGGAGATCGTCACCTGCGAGCCCCGGTGGTACTGCACGTCGTCGCGGTGGTGGTGCTCCCCACGGCGCAGCGACAGCGCGTAGCCGAGCTTGGCGACCGTGCCGACGGCGTGGGAGATCATCACGTCGACCTTGCCGTCCTCGGGGTCGGCCTCGGGAGTCAGCTCGGTGCCGCCGCCGACGTGCGCGCCGTTCCCGACCGAGACCATGAGCACCGGCCGATCGAGGTCGGTGACGACCTCGCCGTCCACCTCGACGTGCATGTGCACGCTCGGCGGGTGGAAGGCCGCCAGGGCGGCGCCGATCGGGTAGCCGAGCTTGCCGAGGTTGACCCGGCCGACGCCCACCGAGCCGAGGCGCTCCTTCCAGCGGGCGCCGCGGCGGCTGGCCTGCGCGCCGGCACCCACGTGCACGTTGTTGACCACGATCTCGCCGAGCTCGTCGACGATCAGGTCCATCGGACGCACCTCGCCCGTCACGATCACCTTGGCGGCTTCCTCGGGATCCAACGGGATCTCCAGGGTCCGGGCGAAGTCGTTGCCGGTGCCCATCGGCAGCAGCCCGACCACGGCGTTCTTCAGGTCGTGCCGGCGGTACAGCGCCGCGATGACCGCGTGCAGGCTGCCGTCGCCGCCCGCGACCACGATCCGCCGCGAAGCCGCGCGCTGGAGCACGCCGTCCAGCTCGCCGGGTCGGGAGGTCGACTGGACCTCGACGGAGCACGAGGCGCGGAGGATGTCGAGGGCTGCCCGGAGGGCGTCGTCGTCCGAGGTGCCCGCCTCGTCGTTGGTGATCACGAGCAGGGGGTCCACGGCCCGGACCCTAGCCCACGCGGGGCGGCCAGGGTCCCCCCGTGGGGTAGGGTCGCTGCCGCACGAGGCCCTGCCCGGCGCGTCGACGGCGCGAGCAGGGCCCTACGTTTCCCTAGCCGGCGGAGGTCCGATGCCCGCGATCGTCGTCCTCGGAGCCCAGTGGGGTGACGAGGGCAAGGGGAAGGCCACCGACCTGCTGGCCACCACCGAGTCGATCGACTACGTCGTCCGCACCTCGGGTGGCCACAACGCTGGACACACGATCGTGGTGAACGGCGAGAAGTTCGCGACGCACCTGCTGCCGAGCGGCATCCTCACGCCCGGCACCGTCTCGGTGATCGCCAACGGTGTCGTGGTCTCGCCCGAGGCGCTCTTCCGCGAGGTCGACGCCCTCGCCGAGCGCGGAGTCGACGTGTCGCGCCTGGTCGTCAGCGCCAACGCGCACGTGATCGCGTCGTACCACACGACGATCGACAAGGTGACCGAGCGCTTCCTCGGCAAGAACAAGGTCGGCACGACCGGGCGCGGCATCGGGCCGGCGTACTCCGACAAGGTCGCGCGCGTCGGTATCCGGATCGCCGACCTGTTCGACGAGAAGATCCTGCGCGACAAGGTCGAGGCGAGCCTCGACGTGAAGAACCAGCTGCTCGCCAAGGTCTACAACCGTCGCGCCGTCGAGATCGACGCGGTGGTCGAGGAGCTCCTGGCGTACGTCGAGCGCCTGCGGCCGATGGTTGCCGACACGTCGCTGCTGCTCAACCAGGCACTCGACCGCGGCGAGACCGTGCTCTTCGAGGGCGCCCAGGCGACGATGCTCGACGTCGACCACGGCACCTACCCGTTCGTCACCTCGTCGTCGCCGGTGGCCGGCGGCGTCTGCACCGGCGCCGGCGTCGGCCCGACCCGGATCGACCGGGTGATCGGCGTGATCAAGGCCTACACGACACGCGTCGGGTCCGGCCCCTTCCCGACCGAGCTGTTCGACGAGGACGGCGAGAAGCTCTGGAAGATCGGCGGCGAGGTCGGCGTCTCGACCGGACGCGACCGCCGGTGTGGCTGGTACGACGCCGTCGTCGCCCGCTACGCCACCCGGGTGAACGGGCTCACCGACCTGTTCCTCACCAAGCTCGACGTGCTCTCGAGCTGGGAGCGGGTGCCGGTCTGCGTGGCGTACGACGTGGACGGCACGCGGCAGGACGAGATGCCGATGACGCAGACCGAGTTCCACCACGCGAAGCCGGTCTACGAGTACCTCGACGGCTGGTGGGAGGACATCTCCGACTGCCGGTCCTTCACCGACCTCCCCGCCAACGCCCAGGCCTACGTGCGCGCGCTCGAGGAGATGTCGGGCTGCCGGATCTGGGGCGTCGGCGTCGGGCCCGGGCGCGAGCAGACGCTCGTCGTACCGAGCCAGGCGACTCGCACGTCCTGATCGGGGACTTGATCGCGGCCGGCAACCGCGGTCAAACGCGACCCACGTGGTCGGCGGATGCTCGGACCATGACCCTTCCGTACGCCGAACCGTTGACCCTGATCAACCCCGCCGACCTCGTCGTGCCAGAGCCACCGCGCCGCGGTGAGCCCGGCGGCGAGCCCTGCTTCCCCTGCAGTGCCGACTCCGACTCCAACCAGATCTGGTCCGACGAGACCTGGACCCTCCACAACCCCGGCCAGACCGCACTGCCGGGGTCGGTCTGGCTCGCCTCGCGTGCCCACTTCGACTCCTTCGCCGACATGCCGGCCGACGTCGCGGCGACCTTCGCGGGCGTGTGTGGCCGGGTCGAGCGCGCCGTGCTCTCGCTGGGTGACTTCGGTCGCGTGCACGTCTACCGCTGGGGAGACGGCGGCGCCCACTTCCACGTGTGGTTCGTGCCGCGGCCGTTGGGCCGGCTCGACATGAGCGGCCACCTGCTGATGGCGTGGGAGGACGTGCTTCCTCCGGCAACCGACGAGCAGATCGCCGAGGCGGGCGGCCGGATCGCCGCCGCGATGGTGTAGTTGCATGGCCTCCGTGAGCACGGCCCCGACCCTCGACCGCCGCCTCGGGCTCGGCGACGCCGTGTTCATCGGCCTGGGATCCATGATCGGCGCGGGCGTGTTCGCGGCGTACGGTCCGGCGGCCCGCGCCGCCGGTACCGGCCTGCTGGTGGGCCTCGCGGTGGCGGCCGTCGTCGCCTACTGCAACGCGACCTCGTCGGCGCAGCTCGCCGCGTCGTACCCCTATGCCGGCGGCACCTACCTGTACGGCCGCGAGGTCCTCGGCGACTGGTGGGGCTACCTCGCCGGCTGGGGCTTCATGGTCGGGAAGACCGCGAGCTGTGCGGCGATGGCGCTGACCTTCGCGGCGTACGTCGCGCCCGACGGCTGGCAGCGGGCGGTCGGCGCGGCGGTCGTCGTCGTGCTGGCGCTCGTCAACTGCGCGGGCGTGAGCCGCACGGCCCTGCTCACCCGGGTCCTCGTCTCCCTGGTCCTGGTCTCCCTCGTGGTCGCCTGCGTCGCGTGCTTCTCCGGCGGCTCCTCCTCCGGGCTGTCCGGCTGGGACTCACCCGACCACGGCGTCTACGGCGTGCTGCAGTCGGCCGGTCTGCTGTTCTTCGCCTTCGCGGGCTACGCCCGGATCGCGACGCTCGGGGAGGAGGTGCGCGAGCCGGCACGCGTGATCCCGCGCGCGATCGTGATGGCCCTCGCCGGCGCTGTCGTCGTGTACGCCGTCGTGGCGGTCGCCGTGCTGTCGGTGCTCGGAGCGTCGGGCACGGCCGCGTCGAGCGCGCCCGTCGCGGACGCCGTACGCGCGGTGGCCGGCCCGTGGGCGGTCGGGATCGTGCGGGTCGGCGCGGCGCTGGCGTCGGCCGGCGCGCTCCTCGCGCTGATCGCGGGGCTGGGACGGACCGGGCTGGCGATGGCTCGCGAGCGGGACCTGCCCGGCTGGCTGGACGCCGTACACCCGCGCTTCCGGGTGCCCCACCGCGCCGAGCTCAGCATCGCGGCGGTCGTCGTGGTCCTGGTGCTGACGACCGACCTGCGCGGTGCGATCGGCTTCTCGTCGTTCGGCGTGCTGCTCTACTACTTCGTGGCCAACGCCGCGGCGTACTCCCAGGGGCGCTCGGCCCGCCGCTTCCCCCGCTGGCTCCAGCTGCTCGGCTGCACGGGCTGCCTGATCCTGGTCGCCACCCTGCCCTGGCAGGCGGTCGTCGCCGGTCTCGCCGTCTTCGCCGTCGGCATCGCGATCCGCCTGGTCGTTGAAGCGCGCCGTTCTGCTCGTTGAGACGCGCCAGATCGACCGTTGAGACGCGCGGAACTGCACGGGCGACGACCATTCGACGCGCTTCGAGGAACGATCCGGCGCGTCTCAACGGAGGGGGTGGGTGGCCGATAGGCTCGAGCCGATGAGAGCTCTCGTGATCGGGACCGGCGGGCGGGAGCACGCGCTGGTCCTCGCCCTGGCCCGTGACCCCGGCGTCACCGACGTGCACGCCGCACCCGGCAACCCCGGCATGGCGGACGTCGCCACCCTCCACGACGTCGACCCGATGGATGGCACGGCGGTCGCGGCCCTGGCCGTCGACCTCGGCGCGGGACTCGTGGTGGTCGGCCCCGAGGCGCCGCTGGTGGCGGGCGTCGCCGACGCCGTGACCGCGGCCGGGATCCCCTGCTTCGGGCCGTCCGGCGCGGCCGCGCAGCTCGAGGGGTCCAAGGCCTTTGCGAAGGAGGTCATGGCCGCCGCGGGCGTCGCGACCGCCGCCGCGCACGCCTGTACGACGCCCGAGGAGGTCGCGGCCGCCCTCGACGAGTTCGGCCCGCCGTACGTCGTGAAGGACGACGGCCTCGCCGCCGGCAAGGGGGTCGTGGTCACCGACGACCGGCAGCACGCGCTCGACCACGCCGCTGCGTGCGGACGGGTGATCGTCGAGGAGTACCTCGACGGCCCGGAGGTCAGCCTCTTCGGCCTGTGCAGCTGGAACGAGGCCGACGGTACGACGGTCTACCCGCTCCTGCTCGCGCAGGACTTCAAGCGCATCTTCGACGGCGACGAAGGCCCCAACACCGGCGGCATGGGGGCCTACACACCCCTCCCGTGGGCGCCCGCCGACCTGGTCGACGAGATCACCCGCACGGTGCTCCGGCCGACCGTGGAGGAGATGGCGCGACGCGGCACGCCCTTCCAGGGCCTGCTCTACGCCGGCCTGGCGCTGACCGCTCGCGGCTTGCGCGTCGTGGAGTTCAACGCCCGCTTCGGCGATCCCGAGACCCAGCCGATCCTGGCGCTCCTCGACTCGCCACTGTCGCCGCTCCTGCTGGGTGCCGCGACCGGACGGCTTGCCGACGTACCCCCGCCCGCGTGGAAGCCCGGCGCCGCCGTCACCGTCGTGATGGCCTCCAAGGGCTACCCCGAGACCTCGTCGAAGGGCGACGTCATCGTCGGCACCGAGACCCTGGACCACGATCCCCATGTGCAGGTCCTCCATGCGGGCACCGCGACGGTCGACGGGCACCTCGTCACCGCCGGCGGTCGGGTCCTCGGCGTCACCGCGACCGGCGCGGACATCGCCGACGCCCGCGCCCAGGCCTACGAGGGCGTCGCGATGATCTCCTTCCCGGGCGCCCAGTGGCGCCGCGACATCGCCCGAGACGCGGCCGGTGGCTGAGCCCGCCTCGCTAGCCTTGCCGTCGTGACCGTCCCCAACGTGCTGGCGACGCGGTACGCCGCGCCCGACCTCGCCGCCATCTGGTCGCCCGAGCACAAGATCGTCCTCGAGCGCAGGCTGTGGATCGCGGTGCTCCGGGCCCAGCGTGACCTCGGCGTCGACGTGCCCGACGGCGTCGTCGAGGCCTACGAGAAGGTCGTCGACGACGTCGACCTCGCCTCGATCGCCGACCGCGAGCGGGTCACCCGCCACGACGTGAAGGCGCGGATCGAGGAGTTCGCCGCACTGGCCGGGCACGAGCACATCCACAAGGGGATGACCAGCCGCGACCTGACCGAGAACGTCGAGCAGCTCCAGGTGAGGCAGTCGCTCGAGCTGGTCCGCGACCGCGCGGTCGCGGCCCTGGCCCGGCTGGCACGGCTCGCGGTCGAGCACGAGTCGACGGTGATGGCCGGTCGTTCTCACAACGTGGCGGCCCAGGCGACCACGCTCGGCAAGCGGTTCGCGACCGTCGCCGACGAGCTGATGGTCGGCCTCGAGCGCGTCGAGGAGCTCCTCGCCCGCTACCCGCTGCGCGGGATCAAGGGCCCGATGGGCACCTCGCAGGACATGCTCGACCTCCTCGACGGGGACGAGGACAAGCTCGCCGACCTGGAGCAGCGGGTGGCCGGGCACCTCGGCTTCGAGCGCGTGCTCGACAGCGTCGGCCAGGTCTACCCGCGCTCGCTCGACTTCGACGTCGTCTCCGCGCTGGTCCAGCTGGTTGCCGCGCCGTCCAACCTCGCCACCACGATCCGGCTGATGGCGGGTCTCGAGCTCGTCACCGAGGGCTTCGCCGAGGGCCAGGTGGGGTCGAGCGCGATGCCCCACAAGATGAACACCCGTTCCTGCGAACGCGTCAACGGCCTGGCCGTCGTGCTCCGTGGTCACCTCTCGATGGTGAGTGAGCTGGCCGGTGACCAGTGGAACGAGGGCGACGTCTCCTGCTCCGTCGTTCGCCGGGTGGCGATGCCCGACGCGTTCTTCGCCACCGACGGGCTCTTCCAGACCTTCCTCACCGTGCTCGACGAGTTCGGCGCCTTCCCCGCGGTCATCCAGCGCGAGCTCGACCGCTACCTGCCGTTCCTGGCGACCACCAAGGTGCTGATCGCCGCGGTCCGCACCGGCGTCGGTCGCGAGGCAGCCCACGAGGCGATCAAGGAGCACGCCGTCGCGGTCGCCCTCGAGATGCGGCAGGGCCGCACCGACAACGACCTCTTCGACCGGCTCGCGGCCGACCCGCGGCTCGGCCTCGACCGTGCCGCCATCGCCGCACTGGTCCGCGACCCGATCGACTTCACCGGCGCGGCCCGCTCCCAGACCGTTGCCGTCGTACGCCGGGTGGAGCAGGTCCTCGCCCGCCACCCCGACGCCGCGTCGTACGCCCCGGGCTCGATCCTCTGACCCTCATCCACCAGTCGTCCGCCTGACGTGTCCTTCTAGCAGCACGTGGAGCGGACGACCCGGAGGTCAAGCCCCGAGCAGCCGGTCCAGCTTCCGCTCGAGTCGTTCGACGTCGGCCTTGGTCGCCGACTCCAGCTCGGGGCGCAGGTCGACGACGATCGTGCCGCCCGGCTCGAGCGTCACCTGGTCGGCGTCGGCGATCTTGTAGACGTTCTGCCGGCGCAGCGCCCCGTCCATCTCGCTCTCCCGGACCCCGACCTTGCGGAGTGCTTCGGGGATCCAGTGGCCGTTCCGGGCGAGGACCGTGTTCGTGCCCTCCAGGAACGCCGTCACGTGCCTGTTCGGCCGCACCACCCGCACCAGGAAGGCGTTGGCCGCGATCAACGTGGCGGCGCCGATCAGGCCGCCGAGCAGCGAGTTGTCGGGTCCGATGATCGCGTTCTGCACGACGTTCGACAGCAGCAGCATCACGATCAGATCGAAGGAGTTGAGCTGCGCCAGGTCGCGCTTGCCGGCGAGCCGCAGCAGCACGATGAGCGCCCAGTAGACGACGACGGTCCGGATGATCTTGTCCAACACCGAGATGTCGAGGTGCGTGAGGTCGGTCCACATGCCGCTCATGATCGTCGTCGGGACAGGCTGCGCTCCTTAGGCTGGCCGCATGTCGACGGCGGTGACGGTCAAGGTCACCGGTCGCGTGCAGGGCGTTTCCTTCCGCTGGTACGCCGTGCAGGAGGCCGAGCGGCTCGGCGTACGCGGCTGGGTGCGCAACGAGCCCGACGAGTCGGTCGCAGCCCATCTCGAGGGAGACGACGAGGCCGTCGAGGCCATGGTCGCCTGGTGCCGCCGCGGCCCTTCATCCGCCGTCGTCCGTGGCGTCGCGGTGACCGCGGCTCGGCCGACCGGCGCGACGTCGTTCGACATCAGGTACTGATCTCCCGGGCCGGCGCGGTCGGTAGCCTTCGCTTCATGCCGAACCCCGCCGTTGCCCCGACCATCGACGACGCCACCCACCTCCACTCCGGCAAGGTCCGCGACCTCTACGAGCTGCCCGACGGCCGCCTCCTGATGGTGGCGAGCGACCGGATCTCGGCCTTCGACTTCATCCTCGAGACACCCATCCCCGACAAGGGCGAGATCCTCACCCGGATGTCGCTGTGGTGGTTCGACCAGCTCGCGAGCCTGGTGCCCCACCACGTGCTCTCCACCGACGTGCCCGCCGAGGTGCGCGGCCGAGCGGTGATCTGCGAGCGGCTCGAGATGCTCCCGGTGGAGTGCGTGGCGCGCGGCTACCTGGCCGGAACCGGTCTGCTCGACTACCGCGCCTCGGGCGAGGTGTGCGGGATCGCGCTGCCCGCGGGGCTCGAGGACGGCAGCCGGCTGCCCGAGCCGATCTTCACCCCCGCCACGAAGGCCGACCTCGGCGATCACGACGAGAACGTCTCGTACGACGCGGTGGTGCAGACCGTGGGCGACGACACGGCCGCCGAGCTGCGGATGCTCACCCTGGCCGTGTACGCGCGGGCCGAGGAGCTCGCCCGCGAGCGGGGGATCCTGCTGGCCGACACCAAGCTGGAGTTCGGACGTCGTCCCGACGGCACGACCGTGCTCGCCGACGAGGTGCTGACCCCCGACTCGTCGCGCTTCTGGCCGGCCGACGACTGGCACCCGGGCCGGGTCCAGCCGTCGTACGACAAGCAGATCGTGCGCAACTGGCTCCTCTCACCCGCCTCCGGCTGGGACCGGGCGTCCGGCGAGCCGCCGCCGCCTCTGCCCGACGAGGTGGCGGAGCTGACCCGCGCACGCTACCTGGAGGCCTTCGAGACCCTGACCGGTGAGACGTGGTGATGCCGTGACCACGTTCACGGTCACCATCGACCTGCCACACCCGCCGGCCGATCTCTTCCACTTCCTGGCCGAGCCGCGCAACCGACCGCTCTGGCAGTCGTCCCTGCGCACCGTCGTCGACGTCGACGAGGGCGAGCCGCACACCGGACAGCAGTGGCGCGACGTCACGAAGGTCGGGATCAGGCCGTGGATGGAGCTCACCGAGCTGACGCCGTACCGCGTGATCTCCGAGACCGGTACCTGGCGCGGCGTCGACGGCCTCCTGACCCTGCGCTTCCTCAAGACCGGGCAGGGGACGCGGGTCACCGCCGAGGGCCGGCTGATCGGCCACGGTCCGTTCGCCCTGGCCGCCGCCGTGAGCGGCCGCTGGGCGCCGGAGACCATCCGCAAGGACCTCCTCCGCGCCTCCGACGTGCTGACCGAGCGGGCGAGCAGCGTCTGACCGGCGCGGCGGGAAAACGCGGAACAAATCTCCGCTCAGGTGGGCGTGGCGCGGATTTGTTCCGCGTTTTCCGCCTCAGCCCGGCGCCTCGACGACCCACCACGCGGCGTACGCCGGGAGCCGCAGGATGCCATCGGCGCCGACGGTGACGCGGTGGCCGGAGAGGGCGTCGTACGGACGGGTGACGCCGAGGTGGTGCAGCTGGTCCAGGGCGAAGGTCCGCACCTCGGGCGTCACGTTGTAGAGGCCGACGAAGATCCCGCTGGGATGGCGCCGGACGGTGGCGAGGATCCCGTCGTCGGTGTCCGGTACGACGTGCGAGGACGCCGCGGCGTGGAGCTGGGGCAACCCGGCCCGCACCCGAGCCAGGTGAGTGAGGCCGGCGAAGACCCGGCCCGGCACGGTGCGGAGATCGTGACGCTGGGTCGCCAGCGACCAGTCGAGCCGAGGGCGGTGCGCCCAGCGGTTGTCGTCCTCGTGGCCCGGCTCGTCCGCCCACGCGAGGTCGTTGGTCTGGCCCAGCTCGTCGCCGCTCCACACCACGGGCACGCCGCCCCAGCCCGCGGCGATCGCGTGCGCCAGGAAGATCCGACCCAGCGCCGCGTCGACCTCCTCCGGCGCTGCGTCGGGGCGCAGACCGGCCAGGGACGCGGCCGATCCGCTGATCCGTCGGTCACCGGTGGCCGGGTTGCCCTGGAAGACCAGCCCTTCGGCCCACGAGCCCGGCGCCTCGCCGGCGTACCAGTCGGTGAGGAATTGCCGGTGCCCCTCGCCGGTCAGGCCCACCGCCCACGCGTCGCCGTCGTCGATCGCCCAACCGATGTCGTCGTGGCAGCGCACGTAGGTGATCCAGGTGCCGGTGGCAGGGGCGAGTGGCAGGGAGGCGAGCGCCTCGCGGGCCAGTACGACGTCGCCCGTGGCCAGCATCGACCAGATCTGCACCATCAGGCTGTTGTGGTACGCCAGATCGCTCACCCGCCCGGCATGCATCCCCGACCCGAGGTACTGCACGAGGTCACGCGGTCCCACGATCGCCTCGGCCTTGAACGCGACCGCCGGCGCTGCGATCCGGGTGACCGTGTGCAGCGCCTGGGTGATCGCGTGCACCTCCGGCTGGTTCTGGCACGAGGTCCCCATCCGCTTCCAGAGGAACGCGATCGCGTCGAGCCGGAGCACCTCGACGCCGAGGTTGGCCAGCCACAGGATGATCTCGGCGAACTCCGCCAGCACCGACGGGTTCGACCAGTCGAGGTCCCACTGCCAGTGGTGGAACGTCGTCCACACCCACCCGTCCAGGTCGGGGTCGTGGGTGAAGCTGCCCGGCGCCGAGGCGGGGAACACGTCCGGCAACGTCTTCTCGTAGGCGTCGGGCAGGTGCCGGTCGGGGAAGACGTGGAAGTAGTCGCGGTACGCCGGGTCCCCGGCGCGGGCCCGCACCGCCCAGTCGTGCTCGCGCGCGACGTGGTTGAGGACGAGGTCCATCACCAGGCTGATCCCGTGCTCGCGCAGCACTGTCGCGAGGTCGCGCAGGTCGTCGACGGTGCCGAGGTCGGACCGCACGGCGCGGTAGTCCTGCACCGCGTACCCACCGTCGTTGTCGCCCTCCCGCGGTTGCAGCAGCGGCATCAGGTGGAGATAGGTGACCCCGAGATCCTCGAGGTGGTCCAGATGCCGGGTGACCCCGGCGAGGTCACCGGCGAAGCGCTCGGTGTAGCAGGCGTAGCCGAACATCCGCGGCTGCTGCAGCCAGTCCGGCTGGAGGAGCCGCTGGAGGTCGAGCCGGTGCAGGTCGTCGGGCCGGGCGGCGTACGCCGTCGCCGCGAGCGCGACCAGCCGCTCGAGCAGTGGGCCGGAGACGGCCGGGTCCGGATGGACCCCGACGACCGCGTCGCGGAGATCGCCCCAGAACCGGTCGAGCCGCAGGGCGAAGGTCTCCCTGCGGTCCGCGCTGAGCCCGTCGCCGGCGTCGAGGTACGACGCGGCGTGGGTGTGGAGGTCGGGCGGGGCGCTCATCGCGAGCCCATTGTGCTGGTTCCGCCCCGCCGTGCGTCAGGTCTGCGTCGCGGAACGCTCAGGCGAACGGGTTGGGGCGGCCGCCGGGAAGCTGGGCCAGGAGCTCCTGGGCCTGTGCCAGCAGCTTGTGCTCGACGAGCACCTCGTAGCGGGTCGCCACGACCATCCTCACCGAGGAGAAGTCGCGCTGACCCCGGGTGGCGGCGTACCCCACCAAGGCCCACACGATCCCGAAGATCACGCCGAAGAGCGCGGTCGTGACGACCGTGAGGAACCCGCTGTTGCTGTCGAAGATCGTGAAGAGGATGCCGATGAAGATGCCGAGCCACAGGCCCGACAGGGCGCCGCCGAGGGCCACCTTGTTCGTCGTCAGTCGTCCGGTGATCCGCTCGACCTGCTTGAGGTCGGTACCGACGATCATGCAGTTCTGGACGGGGAACTCCTTGTCGGACAGGAAGTCGACCGCCTTCTGCGCGGCGGTGTAGTCGTCGTAGACCGCCAGCGACTGCGGGAACTCGAGCTGGAGGGGCCGGCCGCCCTGGAGTCCCGCGCCACGACCGCCGAGGGGATTGTTGGTTGCCATGGCACCAGTGTGCCGAAGTCTCCCGCACGACCGCGTGGTGGCGGTGCGCGATCCGGGACGCCGCCGTCCCTAGACTGACGCCGTACCCGCGCGCTCGTGCGCGACCGCCGTTGCGAAAGGCGCGACCCGTGGCCCGATACGTCGTCGACGTGATGCCCAAGCGCGAGATCCTCGACCCCCAGGGCAAGGCGGTCCTCGGGGCGCTTCCGCGGCTCGGGTTCGACGGCGTGGTCGACGTACGTCAGGGCAAGCGGTTCGAGGTCGAGGTCGAGGGGGACGTCGACGACGACCGCCTCGCGGAGGTACGACGGATGGCGGAGACGCTGCTCGCCAACCCGGTGATCGAGGACTTCGTGGTCACCGTCGACGTGCCGTCGGTCGAGCCTGCCGCGTCGGTCGAGCCTGCCGAGACCCCGGCCGAGGCGACCGGGGACGAGTCGTGAAGATCGGCGTCGTCACGTTTCCCGGGTCGCTCGACGACGCCGACGCCGCGCGCGCGGTCCGGCTCGCGGGCGGCGAAGCGGTGGCGCTGTGGCACGGTGACGCCGACCTGCAGGGCGTCGACGCGGTCGTCCTCCCCGGCGGGTTCTCGTACGGCGACTACCTCCGCTGCGGCGCCATCTCGCGCTTCGCGCCGGTCATGACCGAGGTGGTCTCGTGGGCCGGCCGGGGGATGCCGGTGCTCGGCATCTGCAACGGCTTCCAGATCCTCTGCGAGTCCCACCTGCTGCCCGGCGCCCTGATCCGCAACGACCACCGGAAGTTCGTGTGCCGCGACCAGCGGCTCCGGATCGAGAACAACCGCACGCCGTGGACCTGGTCGTACGCCGAGAACGCCGAGGTGACCATCGTGCTCAAGAACGGCGAGGGCGGGTTCGTGGCCGACGAGCCGACCCTCGAGCGGCTCGAGGGCGAGGGCCGGGTGGTGGCGCGCTACCTCGACGACAACCCGAACGGTTCGTTGCACGACATCGCCGGCATCACCAACGAGCACGGCAACGTCGTCGGCCTGATGCCCCACCCCGAACACGCGGTCGAGGGACTCACCGGTGCCGGCACGGACGGGCTCGGCTTCTTCGCCGGGCTCGCCACGCTCGCCGCTCGCTGACCCGGTCGGAGCCCTAGGCTCGGAGCCCGCTCGCGAGCGCTGCCCAGAGGCGTGGGCCGACGACGCCGGAGGGGTTCCGGTCCACGTCGATCTGCCAGCCCCGGAGGGCGGTGTCGGTCCGGGGCCCGAAGATCCCGTTCACCGGCAGGTCGGTACCCGCGGTGGCGGCGTTGAGGGTGCGCTGCAGGTCGCGGACCGAAGGTCCGGTGGACCCGAGCTTGAGCACCGGCTGCTGACCCGTCGCGAGCAGCGACATCCACGCGCGTCGGTTCCAGTAGGCGCGTACCGGCAGGCCGTGGGCGGTCTGCCAGGCGTTCATCGCGGCGAGGGTGGCGGTGTTGAGGGTCCCCGTGAGCCGACCGGCGTACGCCTTCTGCTCGGTGAGCAGGCACTGCACCGCCTTGAGGACCGCCGGGTCGGCGGTGGCGGTGGTCCGTGGGTAGTCGGGGAGGTCCACGGCGACGCCGTGGCAGTGGGACTCCGCGGGTGCCTGGGGGGAGCCGAGCGAGAGGTAGTTGCGGTCGATGTTGATCGTGACCCCGCCCCACGTCTCGTTGTGCCCGCCGACGTACTGCTTCATCCGGCCGCCGGGCCGCCACCCGTCGCCGCGGATGTACGTCGTGGACGTGTTCGCCATGCCGTCCCAGCGCGCGATCCAGATCTGGTCGGGGAGGTGGTAGACACCCGGGGACTTCACGCGTGCCTGGTCGAGCATCTTGATGCCCGAGCCTGCGCTGGAGTAGACGCCGGAGAGGTAGTGCCGCACGTGGATCTCGCGGGTCCAGGCGCTGAGGAAGGCCAGCGCGGAGTCACGGCAGCGCTTGATGGTGGAGTCGAAGCCCTCGAGGTCGTAGTACATGGTGCTGCCCGGCGAGAGGCCCAGCGCCTGGGCCGCCGCCACCGTCTTGTCGGCCTCGGCGAGACCCTGCTGGCGAGCCTTGGAGTAGTGACCGCCCGTCCCGGGGTCGCGGTTGATCCGGGCGTCGTGGCCGTAGCGCGGGAAGCGCGCGTTGCACGACGCCTGCGGTCCGAGCGTGATCGGCAGGAGCTTCCAGCCCTTGTGCAGCTGCGTGGACACCCAGGTCGTCGTCAGGTTGGGCTGGACCTTGCATGCACGGGAGGCGCCGGAGATGTAGATGCCGACCGCGAGGTACGGCGACTGCCGCAGCCAGGCGTTCATCGCCTTCTGCGACGGCGCCAGGCACTGGTCGAACCCGAGCCCGTGGAAGGCGCCCGGGGTCGCGGGGTTGGCGGTGACCGACCCGGCGGGGCCGGCGGGGCCGACCGCGGCGACCATCGTGCTCCCCACGAGGGTCAGGGCGGCTGCCGCGAGCAGGGGGCGGAGCAACATCGGTTCTCCCGGTCGGGTCGACTGTGTCCGCGGGGTCGGGCCTGTCGTCACTGCGGTCCACGGGACCCGACACCATAAACACAACTGTCACACCCGTCACAGCGGTTCGCGAGAACTACCTGGGTGTAGTTGTCCCCGGACACGGGTCGTCCGCCTCGAACGAGGCCGCTCCACCCCGGCGGAGCCGGGGCGGAGCGACCGCAGTGAGCGGCGCTGCGAGCTTGCTCGCAAGCCCATCCTGGTCACCCCGTTGGTCAGGCGGCCTCGGCGAGCTCCGGCTCGACCTCGAGGGCGGCCGGCTCTGGGAGCCGGTGGGCGCGCATCGCGACCGCGGCGACCACGAACGCCGTCAGGGCGAACGCCGCCGAGGTGAGGAACGCCGGCTGGACGCCTGGCACGAACTGTCCGGGGACGGCGCCGGTGGCGTAGACGGAGACGATCGCACCGACACCGACGGCGCCGCCGAGCTGCTGGGTGGTCTGCAGGAGACCGGACGCCGAGCCGGCGTGCTCGGGCTCCACGCCACCGAGCACGGTGGCCGTGATCGGCATGAAGATGAAGCCGGTCGACAGACCCGCGATCAGCACCGGTCCGAAGACCGAGCCCAGGTAGCTGGAGGACGTGCCGAGCTGGCTGAGCCAGAGGAATCCGACGACCAGCGCCGACGTCCCGATCATCACCATGGTCCGGGCACCGAGCACCGAGATCAGCCGCGGGGTGATCCGCGACATCCCGAAGACGCCCAGGCTGAAGGGCAGGAACGCCAACCCGGTCTGGAACGGGCCGAAGCCGAGCACGCGCTCGTCGTACTGCACGACCAGGAAGAACATCGAGAAGTTCGCCCCGATCACCAGTGCCATCGCGGCCAGCGCGCCGACGCGACGACGGTTCCGGACCAGGTGCGGCTGCACGAGCGGGTGCGGGTGGCGCACCTCGGTGCGGGCCAGGACCAGCAGGAGCAGCCCACCGATCACGAAGCCGGTGATGGTGCGGACCGACAGCCAGCCGTGCTCCGGCGTACCGATCAGCGACCACACGATCGCGACCGCGCCGAGGGTCGCGGTGAGTGCGCCCACGACGTCGAAGCGGCCCGGGCGACGAGGGGTCTCGGTGACGAAGCGACGAGCCAGGAGGAGCACGGCGATGCCGATCGGCACGTTGATCCACAGCGTCCAGCGCCACGAGCCCAGGTCGGTCACGACCCCGCCGAGGAGCAGGCCGATGGAGGCGCCGGCCGAGGAGACGGCGCCGAACAGGGCGAGTGCCCGGTTCCGGGCGGCCTCGTCGGGTGCGCTGGTGGTGAGCAGGGCCAGCACGCTGGGCGCGGCCATCGCGGCGCCGGCGCCCTGCAGCGCGCGGGCCAGGACCAGCTGCGTCGGGGTCTGCGCCAGCCCGCCGAGCAGCGAGAAGACGGTGAACATGCTCAGCCCGATCTCGAACATCCGGAGCCGGCCCCGGACGTCGCCGAGCCGGCCGCCGAGCAGGAGCAGTCCGCCGAAGGCGAGGGTGTAGGCGTTGAGGACCCACGACAGGGACGCCGGCCCGAACCCGAGATCGGTGTCGATCCGGGGGAGGGCGACGTTCACGACCGTGGCGTCCAGCACCAGCATGAGCTGGGCGACCAGCACGATCGCGATCCCGGTCGCAGCACGCCCAGCGTGGGCGGGGAGGTCGGTCGGAAGGTCGTGGGTAAGAGTGTTGTTCTCGGAGGAAGACACGAGATGGATCCTGTTCTGGCCCGAAGCCCCGGGCCGAGGTACTCTGTAGCGGAGAAGTTCTCCGCTTGGAGAACACAATACGGAGACAGTCTCCGTTTGGCAAGTGAGGTGGGACATGCGCGCCGATGCGCAACGCAACCGGGAGCGACTGATCGAGGTCGCCCGTGAGGTCTTCCGCGAGCAGGGGTACGACGCCTCGCTCGACGAGGTGGCCAAGCGAGCCGGGGTCGGCGCCGGCACCCTGTACCGCCACTTCCCGAGCCGCGAGGTCCTCCTCGACGCGATCATGCAGAGCTGGGTCGACCGGGTGAACGAGTCAGCCGACAAGGTGCTCGCGCACGAGGGCCCGCCGCGCGACCTGCTGCTGTCGTGGTTCGAGTCCTACGTCGCGCTGATCAGCCTCCACAAGGGCGGACCGGCCAAGATCACCAGCGCGATGGGCGACGAGAAGTCCCCCATCGTGACCAAGTGCCGGGTCCTCACCGCCGCCACCGAGCGCGTGGTCGAGCGGCTCGAGGACGAGCGCGCACTCCGCGATCACGTGGAGGCCGTGCAGATGTGCCGCCTGGTCGGTGGCGTGGCCGCCGTGGCCGACAACTCCAGCCTCGACCACGCCGCCGTGCGTCCGCTGCTCGAGGTCATCGCCGACGGCATGCTCGTCTGAGTCGTTCCGAGCCGGTTGTTCCAGGTTGTTCCAGCGGTCGCGCTCGGCCACGATGAGTTGTGACCAGCCGCGACGCCGCCCCGCGCCTGCGGGTGCTCGGGTCGCTCGAGGCGCTGGTCCACGGGCGCCCGGTGCAGGTGTCGGGACTGCAGGGCGCGCTCCTCTCGCTCCTGGCGGCCGATCCGGGTGCGACCGTGACCCTCGACCGCCTCGCGGACGCCCTCTGGCCCGGCGAGGCTCCGCACGACCCCGCCAACGCGACCCAGATCCTCGTGTCGCGGCTGCGCGCAAGGCTCGGTGCCGGTCTCGTCGAGACCCGACCGGGCGGCTACCGCCTCGCCGTACCGCTCGACGACCTGGACGCGGCCGTCTTCGAGCGGCTGGTCGAGGAGGCCGCCGACGTGGAGCCCGGACGGGCAGAGGGTCTGCTGGCGCGGGCCGAGAGCCTGTGGCGCGGCCCCGCCTTCACGCCGTACGACGACCTCCCGGGTGTCCGCCCAGCCGCGGCCCGACTCACCGAGCTGCGGTCCGCGGCCCGCGAGCGGAGGGGCCAGGCGCTGCTCGACCTCGGGCGGTACGGCGACGCCGTACCCGACCTCGAGGCACTCGTCCTGGCCGATCCCCTGCGGGAGACCGCCGTCGCGGCGCTCGCGACGGCACTGGCCCGCACCGGCCGCGCCGCCGAGGCGCTCGGACAGGTGGCTGACCTCAGGTCCCGGCTCCGCGGGTCGGGACTCGATCCCTCGCCGCGCATCGAGGTGCTGCAGCAGCGGATCCTGACCGGCGATCTCGGGCCCGAGGGCGAGACGACGATCGCCGGGTCCCCGTTGCGGTTGGTGTGCCGCCAGCTCAGCCGGGCGGCCGGGGAGACGGTGACGTTCGGCGAGTCCGGCACCGGGCAGACGCTGGTGTTCGTGCCCGGCTGGGTGTCCCGCCTCGACGCGCTGACCACCGGGGTCGACCCGCGCGGTCGGGTGCTGGCCCTGCTCGCAGCCGACCTGCGCGTGGTCACCTACGACCGCTACGGCACCGGCCTGTCGCCCGGCCCGGTTCGCTCGTTCGACCTCGAGACCAGCGTCGCCGAGCTCGTGGCGGTGCTCGACGCGCTCGGCGAGGAGCGGGTCGTCCTGTTCGGGTCCAGCGCCGCCAGTCCGATCGCGATCGCCGCGGCCGCGCGCGACCCACGGATCGCCCGGCTGGTCCTGCTCGGCGGGTACGCCGACGGTCCGGAGCTGTTCAGCAACCTCGGCGTCCGCGAGGCGATGCTGCACCTGGTCCGCTCGAGCTGGGGCGTGGGCTCGCGGGTGCTGGCCAACCTGCTGATGCCCGACCGCTACGACGAGAAGGTCTTCGCCCGCTTCCAGCGACAGGTGGCCGACGCGGAGGTGGCGGCGGGCTTCCTGGAGCAGATGTACGACGCCGACGTGACGGACCAGCTGGACCGGGTGCGTCAGCCGACCTTGGTCCTCCACTACGCCGATGACCCGGCCGTGCCGATCGCCGGGGGAACGCGGGTCGCCGACGGCATCCCCGATGCCCGGCTCCAGGTGCTCGAGGGGGCCTACCACCTGCCTCCCGCCCGTGACGCCGCCCGGATCGCCGCCACGATCGTGTCCTGGTGCCGGGAGGACGCGCCTCAGCCGCAGGCGACACGACAGTGACCTGACAGGTCCCTGCGTCAGCGTGTGGGGATGACCGACATCGCCTTCCAGCCACATCCCGTCCGGGGACCCGCCAACGCTGCCTTCTTCTGGTTCGCCGGAGGGACGTTCGACCGACTGCTCGGACCACACAAGCGACGGATCTTCGCCGACCTGCCGGACACCGTGGTCGAGCTCGGATCGGGGGTGGGCGCCAACCTGCGCTACCTGGCGCCGGGCTCGACCCTGATCGCGGTGGAGCCCAACCCCGCGATGCATGGCCGGCTCCGGCGCTCCGCCGAGCGCCACGGCGTACGGCTCCAGGTGCAGGACGCCCCGGCCGAGAACACCCGGCTGCCCGACGCGAGTGCGGAGGTGGTGCTCAGCAGCCTGGTCCTGTGCAGCGTGGCCGACCCGGTCCGGGCCCTTGCCGAGGTACGTCGAGTGCTGCGGCCCGGCGGCCGTTTCATGTTCGTGGAGCACGTCGCCGCCCCGGACGGCTCCCTGCTGCGGCGGCTGCAGCGCGCGGTCCGCCGTCCGTGGGCGTGGTGCTTCGAGGGGTGCTCCTGCGAACGTGACCTGGCCACGACGGTCCGGGCTGCCGGGTTCCACCACGTGGACCTCGAGACCTACCGGCTGCGGTCGCCGTTCCTGCCGTTCAACACCCAGATCGCCGGGGTGGCCACGGCCTGAACCCGGGGCCCGACGCCGACGCGCGAGTCGGCGGCGTCCGCGCCGACGTGCCTGCCCAGGTCAGACGGCGTGGCGCCGGTAGATTGAAGCCGTGCCGCAGACCCTCGACACCGTCGCCGTTGCGGCCACGGACCCCGACCGTGACCAGCCGTGGGCCGAGCTCGGGCTGAAGGAGGACGAGTACCTCCGGATCCGCGAGATCCTCGGCCGCCGCCCGACCTCGTCGGAGCTGGCCATGTACTCGGTGATGTGGAGCGAGCACTGCTCCTACAAGTCGTCCAAGGTGCACCTCAAGCAGTTCGGCGAGATCGTGCAGGAGACGCCGGTCGGCAAGATGCTGGCCGGCATCGGCGAGAACGCCGGCGTGCTCGACATCGGCCAGGGGTACGCCGTCACGTTCAAGATCGAGTCGCACAACCACCCGTCGTACGTCGAGCCCTACCAGGGTGCCGCGACGGGTGTCGGCGGGATCGTCCGCGACATCCTGGCCATGGGTGCGCGGCCGGTCGCGGTGATGGATCCGCTGCGGTTCGGTCCGCTCGACGCCGACGACACCCACCGCGTGCTGCCGGGGATCGTCGCCGGGGTGGGTGGCTACGGCAACTGCCTCGGCCTGCCCAACATCGGCGGCGAGGCGGTCTTCGACGCGTCGTACGCCGGCAACCCGCTGGTCAACGCCCTCTGCGTCGGCGTCCTCCGGCACGAGGACCTCCACCTCGCCAAGGCCTCCGGCACCGGCAACCAGGTGATCCTGTACGGCGCGCGCACCGGCGGCGACGGCATCGGCGGCGTCAGCGTGCTGGCCTCCGAGACGTTCACCGACTCCGGACCGACCAAGCGCCCCAGCGTCCAGGTCGGCGACCCCTTCATGGAGAAGCTCCTCATCGAGTGCACCCTCGAGCTCTTCGCCGCGGGCGTGGTCGCGGGGATCCAGGACCTCGGCGGCGCCGGCCTCTCCTGCGCCACCTCCGAGCTCGCCAGTGCCGGCGACGGCGGCATGCGGGTCTCGCTCGACCTGGTCCCGCTGCGCGACTCCTCGCTGGCGCCGGAGGAGATCCTGATGAGCGAGTCGCAGGAGCGGATGATGGCCGTCGTCGAGCCCGGCGACGTCGAGAGGTTCCTGGCGATCTGCGTCAAGTGGGACGTCGAGGCCGTGGTGATCGGTGAGGTGACCGACGGCGAGCGCCTGGAGATCCACTGGCACGGCGAGACCGTGGTCGACGTACCGCCGCGGTCGGTCGCGCACGACGGCCCGACGTACGAACGCCCCTTCGCGCGCCCCGACTGGCAGGACGGGCTGCAGGCCGACGGCGCGGAGACGCTGCCGCGCCCCGAGTCCGGCGACGAGCTGCGCGAGACGGTGCTGCGGATGGCGGCCTCACCGAACCTCTGCGACAAGTCGTGGATCACCGACCAGTACGACCGCTACGTCCAGGGCAACACGGTGCTGTCGCAGCCGTCGGACGCCGGCATGGTGCGGGTCGACGAGGACACGCACCTCGGGGTCGCCGTCGCGACCGACGGCAACGGGCGCTTCGTGAAGCTCGATCCGTACGCCGGCGCCCAGCTCGCACTGGCCGAGGCCTATCGCAATGTCTCCTGCTCCGGTGCCACGCCGTTGGCGATCTCCGACTGCCTCAACTTCGGCTCGCCCGAGGACCCCGACGTGATGTGGCAGTTCGCCGAGTCCTGCCGCGGCCTCAAGGACGCGTGCGTCGCGCTCGGCATCCCGGTCACCGGTGGGAACGTGTCGCTCTACAACCAGACCGGCACCACCGCGATCCTGCCGACCCCGGTGGTGGCGGTGCTCGGCGTCGTCGACGACGTACGCCGGCGTACCCCCACCGGGTTCCCGGCCGAGGGCGAGGTCATCGTCCACCTCGGCCAGACCCGCGAGGAGCTCTCGGGCTCGGAGTGGGCGCACGTCGTCCACGGCCACCTCGGAGGTCTGCCGCCCCGCGTCGACCTGCGCGACGAGGCCAACCTGGGCCGGCTGCTCGTCGAGTCCGCCCGCGGGGGCTACCTCACCAGCGCGCACGACATGTCCGAGGGTGGCCTCGCCCAGGCCCTCGTGGAGTCGTGCCTGCGCCACCATGTCGGCGCGACGGTCTCCCTGCTCGGCGACCCGTTCGTCGGGCTGTTCTCCGAGTCGGCGGCGCGCGCGATCGTGACCGTCCCGCCCGACCGGCTCGAAGCGTTCCTGGCCATGGCCGCGAGCCTCGGCGTACCCGCCGGCGAGGTCGGTCGCACCGGCGGCTCCTCCCTGGTGGTCAGCGACCGCTTCGAGATCGGGCTCGACGAGCTCGGCGCCGCCTGGCGCACCACCCTCCCCTCAGCCCTGGGCGGCTGACCCCGCCCGTCCTGCGCGCGGGTCCCGGTGGGCGCCCAACTGGCGCAATTGCGCGGTTGTGACACCCGAACGGCGCTCTGAGCTGTCGAACCGGCGCAATTGCGCCACTTCGGCGACCCGGGCGGACTACCCCCAGTCCACTCGCCCCACGCGCACTCGGCTGGGAGACTCGCGGGGTGAGCAGCACGTCGGCGCCGGTGACGCGCACGATCGCGTACGGCGACGACCCGGCCCAGTTCGGCGAGCTGACGGTCCCCGACGGGCCGCCCCGGGGCGTGGTGGTGGTCATCCACGGCGGGTTCTGGAAGGCGGCGTACGACCTGTCGCTCGGGCGGCCGCTCGCGACGAGCCTCGTCGAGCACGGGTGGGCGGCGTGGAACATCGAGTACCGGCGCGTCGGCAACGGCGGCGGCGACCCGGCCACCCTCGACGACGTCGCGGCCGCGATCGACGTGCTGCACGACCAGGACCTGCCCCTCCACCGCGTGCTCGGTCTCGGCCACTCCGCCGGCGGCCACCTGGCGACCTGGGCCGCCGCCCGTGGCCGCTTCCCGCGCTGGCCGACCAAGGTCGACCTGACCGGCGTGGTGTCGCAGGCGGGTGTTCTCGACCTGATGGCCGCGTTCGACGAGAACCTCGGCGGTGGGGCGGTCCTCGGACTGCTCGGCCACCCGCCCGGCCCGGAGGACGCACCGCTCGACCCTCGCCGGCAGGTCCCGCTCGACGTACCGGTGCACTGCATCCACGGCCGCGACGACGACGTCGTGCCGCTCAGCCAGTCCAGGGAGTACGTCGAAGCGGCCCGGGCCGCGGGCGCGGACGCCCGGCTCACCGAGGTCGAGGGCGACCACTTCGTGGTCATCGACGAGACGTCGCCGGTGTGGACCGAGACCCTGGCGGTCCTCGATGGACTCTGACGGCCTCCGCATCGGCCGCACCGTCGTCGTACCGGAGCGCGAGCTGGCAGAGCGCTTCTCCCGCTCGTCCGGCCCGGGTGGCCAGGGCGTGAACACCGCCGACACGCGGGTCGAGCTGTCGTACGACGTTGCGCACTCGCCGTCGCTGCCCGAGACGGTGCGGGCTCGGATGCTCGCCCGGCTCGAGGGACGCCTGGTCGACGGCGTGGTGACGGTCGCGGCGTCGGAGCACCGCACCCAGCTGGCCAACCGCCGCGCCGCCCGTGACCGGATGGCGGCGCTGCTCACCGAGGCCGCTGCTCCGCCGCCCCGCGCGCGTCGCCCCACCAAGCCCTCGCGCCGGGCCAAGCAGCGCCGCCTCGACGACAAGAAGCGCCGCTCACAGACCAAGCAGGGCCGCGCCGGCCGCTGGGACTGACGGCGTACGCCTCGACGATCCCGTCAGACGGTCTGCGAGGTGACCGGGGCGACGGCGCCCGACTCGATCTCGGCGCGCCACTGCTGGGGTCGCGGCACCGAGCGGATGGTGCGGCTCAGGGTCGGGACCAGCGCGCCGATGCCGGTCGCGACGACGAGCAGCGCGATGGCCCGGCCGCCGCCGAGGTTCGCCAACATCCAGCCACCGAGGAGCGGTGCCAGCGGCATCACGCCCATGGAGACGAAGGTCGTCGCCGAGCCGACCCGACCCTGCAGGTCGTCGGGTGTCATCGCGGCGCGGTAGGCGCCGATGCCGGCGTTGCCGGCCGGGTTGAGCAGCAGGAGCAGGAAGACCGAGATGCAGGCCGCGAGCGGCGTCGACCACCAGACCAGTGGCAGCAACGGGAGCACGCACATCCAGGCCACGGCAACCGTCAGGAGGCCGGTCCGGGTGCGGTCGATGATGGACGGCGCGGCGAGCGCGCCGAGGATGCCGCCGATGCCCGCCGCGGTCGACACGAGGCCGATCTGCGCCGGGGGGTAGCCCTCGCGGATCAGGCGCATGGTCACCACGAAGAAGCAGGCGTTGACCAGCAGGTTGCTGGCCCCCGACCACACGAGCAGCGTGCGGAAGAAGGGCTGGTGCCAGACGAAGCGGAAGCCCTCCTTGACCTGCTCGACCGGCGAGACCGCAGCCGCTTCGCGCGGCTTCGGACGGAGGTCGGTGCGGAGCCGGCTCAGGGTGAAGCAGGAGACGGCGTACGACAGCGCGTCGAACAGGAACGGCGCCCACGCGCGAACGGCGTACAGCAGGCCGCCGAGCGGGCCGCCGAGCAGCGAGGCGATGTGCTGGCGCGCCTGGGCCTGGCTGTACGCCGTGGCCAGGTCCTCTTCGCGGACGACGCCGCGGATCGCCGCGATCTGCGCCGGCTGGAAGACGCCCTGGGCCACGCCGGTGAGCAGCGCGACGACGGCGAGGTGGGGGACGGTGAGGGCACCGAGCAAGCCCGCGACCGCGAGGCTGCCGTAGAGGACGACACCGCTCGCGCTGGCCATCAGCATCAGGGCGCGGCGGTCGTACCGGTCGGCGAGGATGCCCGCCGGCAGCAGCATCGCGCAGACGCCGAACAGGCCCGCTGCCTCGAGCACGGCCGCCACGAAGGTCGAGCCGGTCAGGTGGTAGCCGATGAGGGGGAAGACGAAGAGCGACATCGTCGAGCCGAGCTCGCTGATGGTCTCCCCGGTCCAGAGGATGGTGAAGTCGCGGTTGCGAGCGAGCTCCCGGTAGCTGGTCATATCCCGCACCATATGTTGCGCAATAACAGTTGCGCAAGACTTGGTGCGAAATTTGCTAGGATCGCCCTCGTGACCGACGGCGAGGCCTACAAGACGCACGACCCGCGGGTGCTGCGCGCGATCGCCCACCCGGTCCGGGTGCGGATCCTCCATGAGCTGAACGCCGCCGGTCCGTCACGGGCGGCCGACGTCGCGGCCGACCTCGGCATCCCGGCCAACCAGGCCAGCTTCCATCTCCGCCAGCTCGCCAAGTACGGCCTGGTCGTCGAGGCGCCCGAGGAGGCCCGCGACCGCCGCGACCGGGTCTGGAAGGTCGTCAGCGAGTCGGGCATCCAGCTCGATCTGTCGCTGATGGACAAGGAGCCCGGTGGACCTGCGGCCGTCGACGTGTGGAGCGAGAACTCGCGACGGTTCAGCCACGCCGTCGTGGACGCCATCTATGCCAGTGCCCGCGACGAGGACTCCTACGGTCACCTGAGCCAGGGAGCCGTGCGGCTCACCGAGGAGGAGGCCAAGCAGTTCGCGGCCGAGCTCGTCGAGGTCGGCCACCGCTGGAACGCGCGGACCCGGGGCCGCGACCCCGAGCGCAGGACGTACCTGTTCATGGAGATCCTGCAGCTCTACCCCGACCTCGGGCCGGCCGCCGAGGAGTGACCCGCACGTGGTGAGATGGTCGCGTGCCTGCTCGTCTCCGGCCCGCGCCCGTCGCCGAGGTCAGCGCCGCCCTCGCAGCGTCGCCGCGCGACCGGGAGCAGACGCGGCTGCTGGTCAAGCACTATCTCGCCGTCCTCGCCGAGCGCTCGCCGGGGGCCTCGGTCGAGGTCCGGGTGCCGCCCTACGCCGCGGTGCAGGCGGTCGCAGGCGTGCGCCACACGCGCGGTACGCCGCCGGCGGTCGTCGAGCTGGACGCCGAGACCTGGATCGCGCTCTCGACCGGTGAGCTCTCCTGGCCGGAGGCCGAGGCGTCCGGACGCGTCCGCGCGAGTGGCGAACGGGCAGACCTGTCGACCCTGCTACCCCTGGAGGTCTCGTGACCGTCGCGCTGCTCCCCAGCCAGGTGCTCGCCGACGCGGTCGGCGAGGTCGACGGCGTGGAGCTGGCGGTCTGGCGGGGCGACGGGCCACCCCCGCGCGACGACGTCGACCTCGTGGTCCCCGACTACGCCCGGGGCCGAGGCGCGATGGCGATGCTCGACGCTCTGCCCGGGCTGCGCGTCGTACAGCTGCAGACGGCGGGGTACGACGGGATGCTCGAGCTCACCCCCGACGGCGTCCTGCTCGCCAACGCTCGCGGGGTGCACGACGACGCGACCGCCGAGCTGGCGCTGGGCCTGACCATCGCGTCGCTGCGCGGCATCGACCTCGCGGTCCGCGAGAGCGGCACCTGGCGGCAGGACACCCGGCGTCGCAGCCTGGCCGACAGCCGCGTCGCCATCCTCGGCTACGGCTCGATCGGCCGGGCGGTGGCCGAACGGATGGTCGCCTGCAAGGCCGTGGTCACCGGGATCGCGTCGACGGCCCGCGACGACGACCTCGTGGGAAGGGTCGTCACCGCCGACGACGTGGATTGGGCCGACCAGCACGTCGTGGTGGCCGTCCTGCCGCTGACCGAGGCCACCCGGCACGTGGTCGACGCGGCGTTCCTGGCTCGGCTGTCAGAGGACACCCTGGTGGTGAACATCGGTCGCGGCCCGTTGCTCGACACCGACGCGGTGCTGGCCGAGGCCGGCCGGCTCCGCTTCGCACTCGATGTCACCGACCCCGAGCCGCTGCCGGAGGGTCATCCGCTCTGGACCGCGCCGGGCGTGCTCATCACACCTCACATCGCGGGCGGCACCACGGCGATGCTCCCGCGGATCGCCGCCCTGGTCCGCGACCAGCTCGAACGCCTCCGCGACGACCGCCCCCTCCGCAACCTCGTCGCGCGCTGACCTGGCAGAAGTCTGACGGCCCGGTGCGCTGACCTGGCAGAAGTCTGACGGCCCGGTGCGCTGACCTGGCAGAAGTCTGACGGCCCGGTGCGCTGACCCGGCAGAAGTTCGACGACCCCGTGCGCTGACCCGGCAGAAACTTGACGGAGCGAGGGCCGAGTCAGACGGTGATGACCTCGCGGAAGGCGTCGACGAGCAGGTCGATGTCGGACTCGCTGGCCACGATCGGCGGGGCGAGGCGGACCGTCTGACCGTGTGCCTCCTTGGCGAGGATGCCCTTGGCCAGCAGGGCCTCGGTGAAGTCGCGACCGGTCATCTTGTCCGGCGCGATGTCGATGCCGGCCCACAACCCCCGCGCGCGGACGGCGTCGATGCCGTGCCCGACCAGGTCGGACAGACCGACGTACAGCTGCTCGCCGAGCTTGGCGGCGCGCTCCTGGAACTCACCGGTCTCCAGCATCGCCACGACCTCGCGGCCGATAGCCGCGGCGAGGGGGTTGCCACCGAAGGTCGAGCCGTGGGTCCCGGGCGTGATCACGCCGAGTACGTCGCGGTCCGCGGCAACCGCCGACACCGGGTAGAGCCCGCCGCCGAGCGCCTTGCCGAGGATGTACATGTCGGGTACGACGTCCTCGTGGTCGCACGCGAACGTGCGGCCGGTGCGAGCCAGGCCCGACTGGATCTCGTCGGCGACCATCAGCACCTGCTGCTCGCGGCAGAGCGTGCGCACGCCCTGGAGGTAGCCCTCGGGCGGGATGATCACGCCGGCCTCGCCCTGCACCGGCTCGAGGAGCACGGCCACGGTGGTGTCGTCGATCGCCGCCCGCAGCGCCTCGATGTCGCCGTACGGGACCAGCCGGAAGCCCGGCGTGTACGGCGCGTAGCCCACGGTCGCGTCGGGGTCGGTCGAGAAGGAGACGATCGTCGTGGTGCGCCCGTGGAAGTTGCCCTCCATCGCCACGATGGTGGCCTTGTTCTCCGGCACGCCCTTGACCTGGTAGCCCCACTTGCGGCTCACCTTGATCGCGGTCTCCACGGCCTCGGCCCCGGAGTTCATCGGCAGGATCGTCTCCTTGCCGGTGAGGTCGGCCAGCGCCTGGGAGAACGGCCCGAGCTGGTCGTTGTAGAAGGCCCGGCTGGTCAGCGTCAGGCGGCCGATCTGCTCGCGCGCGACCTCGACGAGGCGCGGGTGGCCGTGGCCGAAGTTGAGCGCCGAGTAGCCCGCCAGGCAGTCGAGGTAGCGCTTGCCGTCGACGTCGGTGACCCAGGCGCCCTCGCCGGAGGCGAGCACGACGTGGAGCGGGTGGTAGTTGTGCGCGGCGTAGGTCTCGGTGAGCTCGATGTGGTGGGCGGTGTCGGGCGTGGTGTGGTTCATGGGGCTGCTTTCGGGCCGTCGGGATCGCGGGCAGGCGACGTGCTCCCATCGTCTCGCACCACCACCCCGGAAGCCAAATGATTGTCAGACAATTCTGGGCGTGTTGCGGGGTAGTCCCCGACGATTTGGTCGTGATTTCGTCCGATTGGCAACCGAAACGTCGGGGACTATCCGGAAGTCCGCCCGCACCCCAGGGGTCCTAGGGTGGCGGGATGAGCGATGACGACCTCCGCGCCCGGGTGCGCGACGTCCTTCCCGGCGTACGACGTGACCTCGAGGCGCTGGTCCGGATCGAGTCGGTCAGCGCCGACCCGGAGCGTGCGGGCGAGGTGCAGCGCAGTGCGGAAGCGGTCCGCGACCTGTTCGCCGCCGAGGGGTTCGAGGTCCAGATCACCAGCGCGGACGGCGGTCGCCCGGCCGTCATCGCGCACAAGAAGGCGACCCGCGACGACGCGCCGACGATCCTGCTCTACGCCCACCACGACGTACAGCCGGAGAACGACCACGCCGACTGGGACTCCCCGCCCTTCGAGCCGACCGAGCGCGACGGCCGGCTCTACGCCCGTGGTGCCGCCGACGACAAGGCCGGGATCGCCGCCCACCTCGGCGCACTCCGCGTCCACGGCGACGACCTGCCGGTCAACGTCGTGATGTTCGTCGAGGGCGAGGAGGAGGTCGGCTCCGACAGCCTGCCGGCCCTGCTGAAGCAGCATCTCGAGGAGCTCCGCGCCGACGTCATCGTGATCGCCGACAGCGGCAACTGGGACATCGGTGTCCCGGCTCTCACCACCAGCCTGCGCGGCCTGGTCCGCTTCGACGTCGAGGTCCGCACCCTCACTCACGCGGTGCACTCCGGCATGTGGGGCGGTCTCGTGCCCGACGCGCTGATGACCCTCAGCCGCCTGATCGCGAGCCTGTACGACGACGCCGGCAACGTGATCGTCGACGGCCTGGTCGCCGGCCCGGCGGCCGACGTCGACTACCCCGAGGAGCGGTTGCGCGCCGAGTCCGGGGCCGTCGCGAGCCTCGACTGGATCGGCAGCGGCTCCACCGTCGAGCGTCTCTGGACCAAGCCGTCGCTGTCGATCATCGGCCTCGACGCCCCCAAGGTCTCGGGCGCGAGCAACACCCTGGTGCCCGCCGCCCGGGCCCGGCTCAGCCTCCGGATCGCGCCAGGCGACACCGTCGCCAACGCCCGCGCCTGCCTCCAGCGGCACCTGGAGTCCCACGTCGCGTGGGGCGCCGAGCTCACGATCACACCGGTCGACTCCGGCGAGCCGACCGCGATCGACGCCACCGGTCCGGCGTACGACGCGGCGCGCGCTGCCTTCGCCGAGGCGTGGGACGGCACGGAGCCCATCGACATGGGCGTCGGCGGCTCGATCCCCTTCATCGCGGAGTTCCTCGACGCCTTCCCCGAGGCGAGCGTGCTCGTCACCGGCGTCGAGGACCCCGACACCCGGGCCCACGGTGCGAACGAGGGCCTGCACCTCGCGGAGTTCCAGCGCGTGGTGCTCGCCGAGGCGCTGCTGCTCGACAAGCTCGGAGCCCGCTGAGCGGTCAGCGGGTCACGGCGTACAGGAAGCACTGCGGAAGCACCGTCCGCACGTGCACCGTCAGCGACGCCGGGCTCCGCGAGCAGCCCGTCGATCGCCGGGGCCAGGTCCTCGTCGTCGGTCAGCGTGTTGTGCGCGTAGTCCATGGACCCGTCGGCGCGGTACGTCCGCAGCACCCGCGGCCCGTGGTCGAGCTCAGGCGGCAGCGCCGGTCCGTCGTACCCCTGGCAGCGGTCGGCGTGCACGTAGACCGGCCCGACCTCCCGCCACGGCGACACCTGCGTGAACGGCGCCCAGGAGATCAGGGCGATCCGCTCGCCGGGACGCGCGAAGCGCAGGCAGCAGCGCAACGGCTCGCCCTCGCCGATCGCGTCGTACGCCGAGAAGGGGTTGCCGAAGTCGTCGACTCCGGCCTCGCGTACGGCGTCCAGACGGGCCGGGTCGATCGCGTGCACGGTCAGGGTCTGGTGGGTCCGCGTCATCGTGGTCATGCCTCAACGATCCACCACGGGCCGCCCACGTTCCGGCGGAAATCGGACACGGCGTCGCCGTGCGCCGATGCCGGGACGCACGTATCCCTCGCCTAGACTCGCCACGTGACCCCACCCACCAGCCGCCGGGGCGGCGACGGTCGGCTCACCGCAGCGCTCGACCCGCTGGACCAGGGTCCCCAGGACGCCTGCGGTGTGTTCGGGGTCTGGGCCCCGGGCGAAGAGGTCTCGAAGCTCTGCTACTTCGGTCTCTACGCGCTGCAGCACCGCGGTCAGGAGTCGGCCGGCATCGCGGTCAGCAATGGCCGGCAGATCCTGGTCTACAAGGACATGGGTCTGGTCTCGCAGGTCTTCGACGACTCCACGCTCGAGTCGCTCAAGGGCCATCTCGCGATCGGCCACGCGCGCTACTCCACCACCGGCGCGAGCACCTGGCAGAACGCCCAGCCGACGTTCCGCCCGACCGACGACGGCTCGATCGCGCTCGGCCACAACGGCAACCTGATCAACACCCACGAGCTGCGGGCGATGGTCTCCGAGCTCCCCGGCCTGCCCGGTGAGCTGGAGCTCAACCGCAGCCTCGAGACGGCCTCGACGAGCGACACCGGGCTGGTCACGGCGCTCCTCGCCCATCATCCCGACACCTCGCTGGAGCAGCGGGCTCTCGAGGTGCTGCCCCTGCTCCGCGGCGCCTACTCGTTCGTCTGGATGAACGAGTCGACGTTGTACGCCGCCCGCGACCCGCAGGGCATCCGGCCGCTGGTCCTCGGCCGCCTCGACCGCGGCTGGGTGGTCGCCAGCGAGGACGCCGCCCTGGCCACCATCGGCGCCAGCGTCGTCCGTGAGGTCGAGCCGGGCGAGCTCCTCGTCATCGACGAGAACGGACTGCGCTCCCACCGCTTCGCCGACCCCGCGCCCAAGGGTTGCGTGTTCGAGTACGTCTACCTCGCCCGCCCCGATGCCACCATCGCCGGCCGCAGCGTCCACCAGGCCCGGGTCGAGATGGGCCGGCAGCTGGCCCGCGAGTTCCCGGTCGACGCCGACCTGGTGATGCCGGTGCCCGAGTCCGGCACACCCGCGGCCGCGGGGTACGCCGAGGAGAGCGGCATCCCGTTCGGCCAGGGCTTCGTCAAGAACGCCTACGTCGGCCGCACGTTCATCCAGCCCAGCCAGACCCTGCGTCAGCTCGGCATCCGCCTCAAGCTCAACGCCCTCGAGCACATGGTGCGCGGCAAGCGTCTCGTGGTGGTCGACGACTCGATCGTGCGCGGCAACACCCAGCGCGCCCAGATCCGGATGCTCCGCGAGGCCGGCGCCGCCGAGGTGCACGTGCGGATCAGCAGCCCGCCGGTGAAGTGGCCGTGCTTCTACGGGATCGACTTCGCCACGCGCGCCGAGCTGATCGCGAACGGTCTCGACGTCGACGAGATCGCCTCGAGCGTCGGCGCCGACAGCCTGGGCTACATCTCGCTCGACGGCATGACCCAGGCCACCGGTCAGAAGCCCGACGACCTCTGCCTCGCGTGCTTCACCGGCAGCTACCCGCTCGAGCTCCCCGACGAGAGCCTGCTCGGCAAGCACCTCCTCGAGGCGTCGCTGGCCTCGCCGCACGCCGCCCGCGAACTTCCCGTGCTCAACAACCCCTGACCGAGGGAGCCCGCCCGTGACCGAGCAGACCCCGCCCTCGGGGGCCCACGCGTACGCCGCCGCCGGCGTCGATCTGGAGGCCGCCGACAAGGCGATCGCGCTGATGCGGGGCTGGGTCGAGAAGACTTCCAGTCCCGAGGTGATCGGCTCGCTGGGTGGCTTCGCCGGCTTGTACGACGCCTCCGCGCTGACCCGCTACAGCCAGCCGATCCTGGCCACCTCGACCGACGGGGCCGGCACCAAGGTCGCGATCGCGCAGGCGATGGACATCCACGACACGATCGGCTTCGACCTGGTCGGCATGGTGGTCGACGACCTCGTCGTCTGTGGGGCCGAGCCGCTCTTCATGACCGACTACATCGCCTGCGGGCGCGTCGAGCCGGAGCGGATCGCCGCCATCGTGAAGGGCATCGCGGAGGCGTGTGTCCAGGCGGGTTGTTCCCTGATCGGTGGCGAGACGGCCGAGCACCCCGGCCTGATGGAGCCCGACGCGTACGACGTCGCGGGCGCCGCGACCGGCGTGGTCGAGGCCTCCCGCCTGCTCGGGCCCGGCCGGGTCCGCCCCGGTGACGTGGTCCTCGCGATGGCGTCGAGCGGCCTGCACTCCAACGGCTACTCCCTGGTCCGTCACGTCCTGCTCGACCAGGCCGGCTGGGAGCTCGACCGCCAGGTCGACGAGCTGGGCCGCACCCTGGGCGAGGAGCTGCTCGAGCCGACCCGGATCTACACCAAGGCCTGCCTCGCGCTCGCCGCCGAGACCGGCGTACATGCGATGGCCCACATCACGGGCGGAGGTCTGGCCGCCAACCTGGCGCGGGTGATGCCCGAGGAGCTCTCGGCGACCATCGACCGCAGCACCTGGGCGCCGGCGCCGATCTTCGACGTCGTACGCCGGGTGGGTGCGGTGTCGCAGGGCGACCTCGAGTCGACGCTCAACTGTGGCGTCGGCATGGTCGCGCTGCTGCCCCCTGGCGACGTCGACCAGGCGGTCGCGACCCTCCGCCGGTTCCGCGTGGACGCCTGGGCGGCGGGCGAGGTCGGGCTCGACCGGGTCCGCGGCGGCGAGGTCCACCTCACCGGTCAGTACGCCGGCTGGAGCCTCTGAGCGGCCCCCGGACCCCCGTTTCGGGCCGTTCGAGCGTGGATTCGGCTCAAATGTCGTCCATTTCGGGATGGGGTGTGCGGGAACAGCCACCCATTGGGTAGCGTTGCCCCCACGACGAAATGACCGAACAGACCGGTGCCACGGTGACTTTCCCCTGGCCCGGCCCAGAGTGCGAGGGGGTCGACCCTATGGGGCGCGGCCGAGCTAAAGCCAAGCAGACGAAGGTCGCCCGCGACTTGAAGTACCGCACTCATGAGGCGGACTTCGGGGCACTGGCCCGCGAGCTGCACGGCGAGACCGACAGCGACGACGCGACCGACGACACGGTGGACGACCCCACCGACGAGTGGTCGGACTACGCCGAGCCGTCTCGCGACTGACGGATTTCCTGTCCCACCCGCCCACCGTCAGGTGGGCGTTTCAGCCTCCCCTCATCGCCTGACACCGGGTCGCCCAAGTGGCGCAATTGCGCTGTTGTGACATCCGATCGGGTCTCCGAGATGTCATTCCGGCGCAATTGCGTCGGCATGACAGTTCCCGGGAGGCCCCGTGGATGGGACAGGACGCAGGGGAGTCAGCGGGGGAGGTAGACGCCGCGGAGGCGTCCGACGTCGCGCATCCGCCGCTCGGCGAGCCGGTCGGCGGCCTCGGCCGGGGTGACGGCGTCGGTCCGGGCCAGCTCGAAGACCGCCTTGGTCGTGTCGTAGATCTTCGACGCGCGCTGCTCGGCCCGCTCGAAGCTGAACCCCTCGAGCTCGTCGGCCACCTGGATCAGGCCCCCGGAGTTCACGCAGTAGTCGGGCGCGTAGAGGATCCCGCGGTCCGCGAGCGCCTTCTCGATGCCGGGGTGGGAGAGCTGGTTGTTGGCGGCGCCGCAGACGATCTTGGCGGTGAGCACGTCCACCACGTCGTCGGTCAGGGCGTCGCCCATCGCGCACGGCGCGTAGACGTCGATGTCCGCGCGCACCAGTGCGTCGGCGTCGGCGACCGCGGTCGCGCCGTACTCCGTGACCATCTGGTCCACGGCCGGCTGGTAGACGTCGGTCACCACGACCTGCGCGCCGTCGTCGACGAGGTGCTTGACCAGGTGGTGGCCGACCTTGCCGACACCGGCGACGCCGACGGTGCGGCCGGAGAGCGTGGGTGAGCCCCACAGGGCCTCGGCGCTCGCGCGCATCCCCTGGTAGACGCCGTACGCCGTGAGCACCGACGAGTCGCCGGCGCCACCGTGGGCGACGGTCCGGCCGGTGACGAACCGGCACTCGCGTGCCACGACGTCCATGTCCTCGGAGTAGGTGCCCACGTCGCAGGCGGTGTAGTAGCGGCCGCCGATGGCCTGCACGAAGCGTCCGTAGGCACGCAGCAGCGCCTCGGTCTTGTCCTTCATCGGGTCACCGATGATCACGGCCTTGCCGCCACCGAGGTCGAGGCCCGCGAGGGCCGCCTTGTAGGACATCCCGCGCGAGAGGTTGAGGACGTCGCGGATCGCCTCCGCGGTCGTCGGGTAGGGGTAGAAGCGGGTGCCACCGAGGCCGGGTCCGAGCGCGGTCGAGTGGATGGCGACGATGGCCTTCAGGCCGGTCGCGTGGTCGTTGCAGAAGACGACCTGCTCGTGCTCGGCGCCGAGCTCGAAGACGTCGACACCGTCGGTGGCGGCGGAGCTGACAGGGGAGCCGATGGCGGAACGGTCCGCGGACATGCTGGTGCCTCTTTCGGTCGCGCCACGCGGGTGGGTGGCGTAGGGAGGGCCACGAGGGGTGGTGTGACCCACCTCGCACGATAGTGCGCCGGGCGCCCGCTGCGGGAATCGAGCGGAAGGTCAGTGCAGCTGCTGGGTGGCCACGAGCGCCCCGCCGAAGCAGGCCAGGAACACCGCGACGCACACCAGCGACAGCAGGAGACGCGATCCGGACGACGGAGCCGGAGCGTCCGACGAGCCGGACGGGTGACGCACGGGCTCGGGAGGGCTGACCAGCCAGGTCCGGTCCGCGCTGGGCGCCAGGGTCTGCAGGGCGTTCACGTACGCCCGGATGGTCGGCCAGCGGTCGTCGGGCTCCGGGGCGAGCCCCATCAGCACGATGTCGTCGATCGCCGCGGGGAGGTCCGCGAGCTCGGTCGGCGGCGGCGGTGGTTGCAGCGACGCGAGGTCGGAGATGGACCCGGTGTGGGCGACCCGGCCGGTCAGCAGCTGGTAGGTCACGGCCGCCAGGGCGTAGACGTCGGCGCGCTCGTCGACGCCGAGCCCGATGGCCTGCTCGGGGGCCATGTACGCCGGGGTCCCCACCACGTGGGTGAGCCCGCTGGCGTGGAGCATCGCCTTGGCCACCCCGAGGTCGGCCACCATCACCCGCACCCCGTCGCCGTCGCTGCGCAGCAGCAGGTTCGCCGGCTTGATGTCGCGGTGGATCGAGCCGTGGAGGTGGAGCACGGCCAGGCCCGCTCCGGCCTGGGTGACCAGGTCGAGGGTGCGGTCGAGCGGCAGCCGGTGCTCGCGCGCGAGCAGGTCGGCGACCGTGCCGAGGTCGGCGTACGTCATCACGAAGTACGGCGTGCCGTCGACCTCGCCGACGTCGTAGACGCGTACGACGTGGTCGGAGTCGGCCCGCCGCAGGATCCGCGCCTCCTGCAGGAACCGGTCGCGGATGTCGAGGCGTTGCGCCCAGTTGTCCGCGAGTGCCTTCACCGCGACGTCGGACTCGAGCTCGTCGTCGTGGTAGAGCCACACCGACGCGAAGCCGCCGACCCCCAACCGATCCACCTGTCGCAGGCGACCGAGCCGAGAGGGAAGAGACACGGTGGGTATTGTGCCGGACCAGCGACCGCGCTCGGAGGACGACCAGGGTGAACGACACGCACGAGATCGAGGACATCGAGTCCCTTGCGGCGCGCGCTGCCGACGGAGACCCCCAGGCACTGGAGTCCTTGCTCGTCGAGATCCAGCCGCGCGTACGCCGGATCTGCGGTCGGATGCTGCTCTACCCGGAGGATGCCGAGGAGGCCGCGCAGGACGCGATGCTGCTCGTGTCCACCCGGATCCACACCTTCGCCGGCCGGAGCCGCTTCACCACCTGGCTGCACGCGGTGGCCTCCAACAGCGCCCGCTCGACGTACCGCAGCCTCAAGCGCCGCTCGTCCGAGATGCTCACCGACGACTTCCCGAGCACCGCCGACCCCCGCACCACGAGCGTGATCGCCGGCAGCCGGCTCGACTTCCTCGAGGCGCTCGAGATCCTCTCCGTCGACCATCCCGCGCTGGTCGAGCCGCTGGTGCTGCGCGACCTGCAGGAGCTGGACTACGCCGACATCGCCTCGTTGCTCGACATCCCGGTCGGCACCGTGAAGTCGCGCATCCACTCCGCCCGCCAGATCGTGCAGCCCCTGCTCACCCGCTGAGCTGTCAGCGCAGGCTCGCGACGTAGCGGGTCGCGGTCCGGGCGTCGCGCATCCGGCTCTCCCAGGTGACGCCCACGACCAGCAGGAGGGTGCCCGAGAGGCCGATCACCACCCACGGCGGCAGTTGCGCGGCGTACGGCGCGAGCTCGCGCAGCACGAGCACCGCACCCACCACCGATCCGACGACCACCGGGGCGCTCCAACGCAGGGCCACGCCGGCCAGGACCAGGACGAGGCAGCCGACCCCGAGCAGCAGGGACCGCAGCGAGACCGGGTCGCCCAGCGCGACCAGCAGGGAGGGCACGGTGGCGAGGGTCAACCCCGGTGCGAGCAGTCGCATGGTGTCGCCTCGGTCGCCGTCATGGAGCAGCCGCCAGACGCCGACCGCGGTGAGCACCAGCGCCGCCGGGAGCGTGTACGCCTCCGGGGTGGTCACCCCGAGCTCGTGGAGCCGCACCCAGGTCGCCATCGTGAGCAGCAGACCGCCCGGCCAGGCGAGGTCGCGACGGGTCGGGTGGATCAGGGACGACGCCGTCACCAGGGCGCCGGCGACGGTGAGATAGACGGCCAGGGCCCAGGCGGTGTCGGGGGCGGCCGTCACCGAACCGACGGAGGCCAGCGCACCCACCACGGCTGCGGAGGTCTCGAGCACGGGCTCCGGACGCCAGATGGCCAGCCCGCCCAGCACCAGCAGGATCGGGAGGGCCCGGTCGGCTGGGTGGACCGACAGGGCGTCGGCCGCTGCCCAGACCAGTCCGCCGAAGGCGAACGGGAAGGCTGCCGTGGCGATCCGGCCGGTGTGGTCGGTGCGGCGCATCAGGTGGACACACAGGGCCGTGACGACAGCGAGCGCGACGGTGGTCATCACGGCGTTGGGCAGGGCCGCCACCACGGCGAGGAGACCGGGAACCGCAGCGAGGGCCCGCACCGACGCGGCCCGAGGTGCGGAGAGTCGCTCGGCGGCGGCGAAACCGGCGGACGAGACGACCAGCAGGACGGCGACCACGACGGCGAGCGGGACGTCGTACAGCGGGAGGGTGACCACGGCCCCGACGAGGGCGGCGGCCCCGAGGGCTGCGACCCACGTCATGCGTCGGAGCGGTGAGTGCAGACCGACCACGGCGCACCCGGCGACGGCCAGTGTGACGAGCGTCGGAGCGGCGAGCCACGGCCAGACCCAGGGCGACGACTCGGCGACGTGGACGCCGAGCGGCTGGCTGAACGGCGCGGCCCCATCGAGGGTGGCGTGCAGCGCGGTGGCGGCCAGGTCGAGGAAGACGGCGACGGGCAGGACCGCCGACCCGGCGAGCGGCAGGACTGCACCAGGACGCAGTCGCTCGGGGGCCGTGATCGTGACCGCCGCCCACACCAGGACGCACGGCAGCAGGCTCATGGTGGCATCGGTCACGGAGTTGTCGAGGGCGGGAGCGACGACCACGAACGTGCCGACGAGCGTCGCCACGGAGTACCCGACGAGCCGGGGGAAGCGGCCCAGGCCCACGACGGGCGCGGCCGCCGCGGCAACCGCGACGGCGGCCAGCAGCGGCCACACCGCGCCGTGTCCCCAGAGGTTCGCGACGGTCTGGTCCTCGACGACCACGTCGAGGCCGGAGCCCAGGAGGTAGAGCCAACCGAAAGCTCCGGCGACGAGCGAGGTCACCCACAACGGGGTGCTGGGCACCGTGACGCCGACGCGGCCGAGCCCGAGCAGCGCGAGAGTGGCGACCAGCATCGGGACCGGAGCGTCGACGGTCACCTGCGCACCGACACCGGCCACCAGCACGGCGAACGGCGCCACCAGGGCGGGCGCGACGAGCGGCCGGGGGAGGGTCAGCAGCAGCATCGCCAGGGCCGCTGTGCCGACGACCGAGCCGACGGTCGTGACGAGGGCTGCGTCCCCGATGTCGCCCAGCCAACCCGCGTGGCGGGCGCCGATGACGTCGAGGGCCACCAGCCCGAGGCACACGACGCTGAGGGCCTCGCCGGCCATCCGGAGACCACGGCGGGCGAAGAGGTCGGCGCCGCCGAGGGCGCCCATCGTGAGAACGAGCAGGACGACGGTCCGGCCGCCGACGCCGAGCCAGCTCCACGCCACGGCGAGGAACGTCACCGCGGCCACCAGCAGGCAGAGCGCGCCGAGCGTCAGCAGGATCCTCGGGACCGAGGCACCGGTCAGCCGGTGCGCGTCGGGCTCCCCGCGCCGCGTCGTACCGGCGCCGGGCCGGCTCGGAGCCGGGTACGGCGCCGTGCCCTCCAGGAGCGAACCTGCCGCGGCGGCCGCACCCACGGCGGCCGGCGTCGACCGCAGCGCCTGCGACGCCTGCTGCCGCAGGTCGGCGAGCAGCAGGTCCGCGCGCTGCAGCGTCGTGAAGAGGTCGAGGGCGCCGGAGCCGGTCAGCGGCAAGGCACACCGGGGGCAGACCTGCGGGGCCTCGGGAAGGGCCGCGCGGCAGTCGGGGCAGCGGGACGGATCGGCGTACGTCGTCATGAGCCCTAGTACCGCATGACCTGAGTACCCAGGCGGACCGCCGAGACGCTCAACTCGGCTGAGTATCCGGGCTCAACTGAGCGTGGATCCGAGTGGTGATGTCGACCATGCACGGTCGGCGGGTCGTGGGTGGCCAGGGGCGGGGTCGAACCGCCGACCTTCCGATTTTCAGTCGGACGCTCGTACCAACTGAGCTACCTGGCCGTGGTCGCACCCCGCATCCGCGGAGCGCGAGAGCACCTTACCGGAGCGTTTCCTGCTCCCCGAAACCGGCAGCGTCGCCTGCCGCCAGCCCGTCGAGTCGGTACGCCGGGGCCGCGCGCCGTATGCTGGCCGCGCTCAAGCGCACCGGCCCCCATCGTCTAGCGGCCTAGGACGTCGCCCTTTCACGGCGGTAGCACGGGTTCGAATCCCGTTGGGGGTGCAAGTAGAAAGAGCGTCCTGACCTGCAGAATCGCTGTTCGGGGTCTTTCGATCATTTTGGCCCAACGCGGGCTGGGGCAACACTGGGGCAACAGCAGGAACCGCGTGGAGTGTTGTCCGGCGCTGCTGGGCGGCTGTGTGAGCCGCGTCCATGGCGTTGCCGACCTCGTCGAGGCGGTCCTCGAAGAGGTGGCCGTAGGTACCGGCGTGCGACGACCAATCCCGGACGGTGAACCACGGTCCCGACCATCAGCGGACGTACGAGCCGAGACATTTCGGCGTGACAGAGTTCGCTTATCCGTGAGTGGCGCAAGTCCTGGGCTCAGCGCTCAGGCCAGGGCGAAGGCACGGTGATCGTCGGCGACGCGAGACCGCGACGCAGGGACGGAGGGTCCCGCGTATGTGGAGCGCCACGAGCACGCGGCCGTGCTTTGCGACGGTCACGTCCGCTCCGTCTGCAAATGCCGTCTACGCACGGCCGGTGGTGAGCAGCATGCAAGGGCGCCGCTCGGGTACGGCGTCGGGGATAGCTATTGGCACGTGAGCACCGGCACCCGGGAGACCCCATGCGTAAGGCTTCTGCCGCCCCACGCGTCGTCGTCGTGACGGGAGCGTCTGGAGGCATCGGCCGCGCCACGGCCCGTCTGTTCGCAAGGCACGGCGACACGGTCGCGCTCCTGGCGCGAGGCGACCGCGGCCTTGATGCTGCTCGCCGGGACGCCGAGTCCGAGGGCTGCAGGGCAGCGGCGTACGTCGTGGACACCGCCGACGCCGCTGCCCTCGACCAGGTGGCCCACCGGGTGGAGGAGGACCTCGGTGAGATCGACATCTGGGTGAACGTCGCCTTCACCTCGGTGTTCGCCCGATTCGTCGACATCGAGCCCGAGGAGTTCGAGCGGGTCACCCAGGTGACCTACCTCGGCTTCGTCAACGGCACCCGATCGGCTCTGCGCCGGATGCTTCCGCGCGACCGGGGCACGATCGTCCAGGTCGGCTCCACACTGGCCTACCGGGGCATCCCCCTCCAGAGTGCGTACTGCGGTGCCAAGCACGCCACCCAGGGCTTCCACGAATCGCTGCGTACCGAGCTGCTCCACGATCGCAGCCGGGTCCGGGTGACCATGGTGCAGATGCCGGCGGTGAACACGCCGCAGTTCTCCTGGGTCCTCTCCCGGCTCCCACGCCAGGCGCAGCCGGTGCCGCCGATCTATCAGCCCGAGGTCGCGGCACACGCCGTCATGTACGCGGCAGAGCATCCGCGGCGGCGGGAGTACTGGGTCGGCGAGACCACGGCCGCGACGCTGCTCGTCAATGCGGTAGCGCCCGGGCTGCTGGATCGCTATCTCGCCCGCACCGGCTTCAACGGCCAGCAGACCGACCAGCCCAAGCTGCCGGACCAGCCGACCAACCTGTGGGAGCCAGCTGACGGCGACGACGGTCACGACTTCGGCGCCCACGGGCAGTTCGACAAGAGGTCGCACGCACACTCACCGCAGGTGTGGGCCTCCCAGCACCACGGAACCCTTGCTGCGGTCGGTCTGGGTTTGGTCGCCGCTGCCCTGGTGCGGGCGGCCCGCCGGTGAAGAGTGCGACCGTGGCTCGGTTTGTCCTCGGCACCATCTGCGTGGCTGTCCCGCATCGGGTGCTCGCGGCGGTCGGGGGCCCGGATCAGAAGGACCCTCGCACGGCAGGGATCGCACGCGCCCTCGGAGCACGCCTTCTGGTGCAGGCCGGGCTCGACGCCGCGCTCGGGCCGCGCACGCGGTCTGCGGACTTGGCCGTCGAGCTCACCCACGCCGCGAGCATGCTGCCGGCCGCACTGATCTGGCCGACCCACCGCCGATCGGCGCTGGTGAGCGCGGCGTGCGCGGGCGGGATCGCGCTGCTGGACGTCGGGCGTACTCGTGGCGTTACTTGGGGAGCGGTAGGCAAGGTCGCAGCGCCGCGGTTTCAAGCAAGCCGCCTGCTTTCACGAGACATCAACCGCAGCCAGCGATAGCCATAGCCCTCCACGGCCAGTTCGACCTGACCTCGGTCGTCGATCTGGCTGCTGTCGGAGTCCTGCAACAGATCCAGGAGGTGGTAGCTGGTGTCGCAGTCGTCGAGGGTCAAGGACACCGTGCAGCTCTCGGGGCTCAGGTTGTGGATGGCGACGATGCGGCGGTCGTCCCAGGTGCACTCATGGGCCAGGACGTGGTGGTGGGGCTGGTCGAGTACCGAGAAGTTGGCCCAGCCGAGCTCCGGCGACTCGCGGTAGCGCTTGATCAGGAGGCGGACGAAGGCCAGGAGGGAGTCGCGGTCGCTGCGCTGGGCCGCGACGTTCACGTGCTCGGGCCCGAAGGCACCCTCCGTCTGCGGCCGACGAAGCCGCGACGGTGCGGCGCTCGAGAAGCCGCCGTTGCGCTGGTCTGTCCACTGCATCGGGGTCCGTACGGCGAGCCGTCCGGCGATGTCGAGGTTCTCCCCCATCCCGATCTCCTCGCCGTAGAAGAGCACCGGGGTGCCGGGCAGGGAGAACAACAGGCTGTAGACCATTCGGATCCGTCGTGGGTCGCCGTCGAGCATGGGCGGCAGGCGACGCCGGAGGCCGCGGCCGTACAGCTGCATCGACGGGTCCGGCCCGAAGACGGCGAACACCTCGTCGCGTTCGGTCTCGGAGAGCTTGTCGAGGGTGAGCTCGTCGTGGTTCCGGACGAACGTCGCCCACTGTGACTCCGACGAGATGGCCGGCCGGCGCCGGAGCGCCCGAGCCAACGGACGGGCGTCGTGCCGGGCCAGCGACAGGAACAGGTTCTGCATCCCGATGAAGTCGAACTGCATCGTCAGCTCGTCGCCGTCTGCGCCACCAAAGAACGTCTTCTGGTCCTTGTGGGGCAAGTTGACCTCGCCGAGCAGGATGCCGTCGCCGGTACGCCGTCCGACGAACGCCCGCAGGTGGCGCAGGAACTCGTGGGGATCGGGGAAGCGGTCCAGCTCCGCTTGGTCGACGCCAGTGGTCTCCAGCATGAACGGCACCGCGTCCACCCGGAAGCCCGAGATGCCGAGCTCGAGCCAGAAGCCCATCACCTTGACGATCTCGTCACGGACGAGCGGGTTGGTGATGTTGAGATCGGGCTGGGTCCGGTAGAAGCGGTGCAGGTACCACTCGTCTGTCTTCTCGTCGTACTCCCAGATGCTGGTCTCCTTGTCCGGGAACGACACCTCCTTCGTCGTGTTCGGCGGCTCGTCGGCTCGCCACACGTAGAAGTCGCGGTACGGCGAGGTCTTGCTCGAACGCGCCGCCCGGAACCACGGATGCTTGTCGGAGGTGTGGTTGACGACCAGGTCGATGATCACCCGCATGCCGCGGTCACGGGCGGTGCGGACCACCTCGACGAAGTCACCCGCACTGCCGAGCCGCGGGTCGACCCCGTAGTAATCGGTGATGTCGTAGCCGTCGTCGCGGTCCGTCGTCGGGTGGAAGGGCATCAGCCACAGGCACGTCACCCCCAGGTCGGCTAGGTAGTCGAGTCGCTCAGCCAGCCCGGTGAAGTCGCCCATCCCGTCGTCGTTCCAATCCATGAACGTCTGCACGTCCAGGCAGTAGACGACCGCCGTCTTCCACCACATATCGCCGGTGTCACTGATCCGCATCCGATCCCCTCTCGACCCCCCACGTACCCACCGACGTCGGCGCGATGTCGTGCTCACCGGCAGACGCCGATGTGCGGATCTCAGGCGCGGCCCCGCAACCCACGTCGCAGACTCCGCCGTGGCGGCTGGTGAAGCGCTCAGGATGCTGGCGATGCGGCGACGAACTGGCTGGGTGATGGCGCCCTTGCGGCCCGTGACGCCATCAAGGTGTCGCTGTCCAGCCGAATCTTCGTGGCTGTGCTCTCACGACCCGCTCTACCCTGGCTCCGCGCTCTACGGCAACTACTGGGTCGACCGCCGACCCTCGATCGCCCTGGCAAACGGCTGCGAGGAAGGGTGTCGACCAGTGAGTGATCGGCCTGACGCCACCGACATGGGCTCAGGACGCAGCGGTTTGCCGAGAAGTTTGACGCGCCCCATCGGCCGAGGCAGACGGGGCGCGTTTGTCGCGTGGGGGAACGCGACCCGGCCGCGCGAAAGGGGGGTTATAGCGCGGCCGGCCCCCCACGATACGCGTTCCATGCCGGAGCTGGTCAAAATCGCGCCGTTGACATCCGCTGCCACAAGGGAACAGTCCTGGGACACCACCAGCCAAGGGTCTGGGGACCTGGTGCGGCTCGCCACGGCCCACCTTGCGTCTTTGAGGCGCCGGCTGAGCAGAAGCTGCTCCCGCGCTCGCAGCCGGTGCTCAAACTAGACTGGCGGGATATACCGCGGGATTGGACGACGCCGCTTATCGCGGGATTGTCACCTTGCGTAGGAGCAGCTGCATCGTCGGCGCCGGCACCTCGAGGCCGGCCAGGCGCGGCTATGAAGTGGATCCGGGAGGTGGCTGGTCAGGCCGGCCAGGTAGAACCTCGTGCTGCGAAGGGCACACCCACATGCTGATCGAGCGTCCGCCGGATCTCCTGAGCGAGCGTGTGGTTGTCGACCCAGCCGACCTGGTCCCAGACATCAGTGGGCAGCGGCGGAATGATCGGCATGCCTGGTGCGTGGGATGCCCAAACGGTGTACATGGGGCGCGATCCTCCAAGGGGGATACCGGCTCAACGAGACGGCCGGAGCCGAGTCACTCCGGCCAGGTCACCGCCACGGCAGTCCATGGATACGCCCCGTCCCTCCCCCTTGCTGACGGGACGTATCCAGACTGGCGCCCCGCGCGCTGCTTGAGCGGCGGGGCGCCGACCTCCGGGGCACACACCGGCTGATTCCGAAGGCGCCTATGGAGCCTACGACTGCCGGGGCTGTCATCCCACACCCTCGCGGGCGGAACCGCGAAGGCCGCCGGGCGTGGGGTCACCGGCGGGCATCGAGCGAGAGATCAGGACCGCTAGACGGGTCGTGTCTCAGATCGGCAAGGACGCACCCATCACCAGACTGGACAACCCGGCTGGGCATCACACCTAGGGCCACTTCTGCGACTGGGCGTCCTCGTGGGGTGTGCTCTCGAAGGAGCCTTCGATGACTTGCTGCGCCAGTACTCGGACCTTGACATTGCGGTGCTGGGAGTTGCGAACCAGAAAGCCGAAAGCGCGTTTGCGGTCGATGGCGTAGCGCTCCATTACTATCCCGACGGCGGTTCCGATATCGGAGCGGGTGTGGAGTGCCTCGCTGAGCTGCTCCACCTGCTCGGCGTAGTCGAGCAGCGCGGCGGCCTGGGTGGCAAAGAGCTCGGCGAGTTGGACCGTAGATTGGTCGAACGCCTCAGGGCTGCGCGCGTACAGGTTCAGACCGGCTCGCTCTCCGTCGTGCAGGAGTTGGATGGCGGCTTGCGAACGCACGCCCAGCTCAGCTGCTCGTGGTCCGTACCGTGGGAAGTCGCGGGTCGTCGCGACGTCATTGACGAGCACGAACCTCTCGTCGGTGACCGCGGCGTAGCAGGGTCCTTCGCGCAACTCATACTGCACTGTGTCGACCTGTTCGGCCAGCGGGTCCGTGGCTCCGATGGTCCGCAGCGAGTGGTTGTCGTCGCGCACGGTGACGCTGACGAAGTCAACGCCCGGGATGTTGCCGGCCGCGGACTCCGCAAGGCGGTGCAGCGCTGACTCACGGGCGCGCTGTTCCGGGGAGGAAATGTCGCCAAGAGGCACGACTAGCTCGATTCGGCGACGTCGAGCCCGCCCGCCCCAGCCTCGGTCGCCGGGATCTCGCTGGCGGTCACACGTCTCTGATTGTGATGTCCGGCTACCGCTTGTTCGGCAACGCCTTACGACGTTACTCCACAGATGGCTTCCGCCCGTCGCGGGCTGACTCGACAGCCCCGGCGCCGTGTTCTCGACACCGGGACCTGGGCCACAAACGCTCCGCGGCGCAGTTGGGGCCCTACGCCGTCAGTACCCCAGACCGCCGTCACGACACACGTGCCAAGGTCGGGTCCCTCAGGTTCCAAGATCTCCGTCCTCAAGCCTGGGCGTCCGGAGGTGGTTGACCACCGTGGGCGGCGCTGGTGTGGATCGCTTCATGACGCTCCCGCTCCTGAGGACTGGGGCGGAACCGGAGAGCGAGCGGGGGGACCGGGTACAGCAAAGGAATGCCTGACCACCTGGAACGGCAACGCAAGGTCGAGGTCCGGCCGATTTTCGCTCCCTGACCTACCCGACGCTCGACGGCGGAGCCATCGGCTGCGAGCCCCACCTACTACGACACCGACGATGCGCCTCTTCGCCCGTGCGGTTGACGCTGAGACGCCTAGGCAGACCGGACGACGGGCGCCATCTGAAGGTCCCGCATCCCGAGGAGGGCGGCGATAGCAACGAGTCCCGGCGGTGAACCTGTTTCCCGTGGGTACGTTGCCGGAACGACGTCGACCTCGGGAGGGTTGCATCTTGTCCGATGACATCGAGCTGTTGAGACAGCGGGTGAGTACGCAGGAGGAAAAGTTCGATCTGGTGACGGGCGTACTTGACTTGGCCCAAGCTCGCTTTGATACAGCGTCAGCGACATACGAAGCTGCAGGTCGAGAGCGCAAGAGGGTCAAGACTTCACTGAGGCTCGCTCGGAAACGAGCAGATCGACTCGCGAGAGAGGCCAAGCGAACCAAGAAACTGGCGCGCACGGCAGAGGAGGATCGCGACGACGCCGAGGCTGAGCTCGCCGAGAACCGCGCAGCATTCAACAAGCGCAAGGGGAAGTTGGCGACGGCGCAGGCGGCATTGGCGGCGGCCCAAGCAGCGAGTGCCGTGAGACAAGAAGCCACTCCTACGCCGGCGAGATCGACCCGCGCCCGCAAGCATCCAGCCACGAAGGACGCGCCCACCAAGAAGGCGGCGCCCGCCAAGGGGGCAGCGTCCAACCGAAGGGCAGCTCCTGTCGCGAGTTCAACGACGAAGCGCAATGCCCCGGCCAAGAAGGCGACTCCAACCAGGAGGACTGCTGTCAAGAAGGCTTGACTGCGGCGGCGTCGGATGCGAACGCGGGCGCTGTGCCGTGGGCCGACGTGTGTGGCTGACACGGCGTGCGTAGCACGGTGGAGCGTGGCCCGAGCCCCGCATTCCAAGCCAGCCAACGGCGGCGACATGCTCCAACCCGCCCGCTGGCCGCGTGAATGCCCCGTTCGAGGGATGCGAGCGACCGTCCGGCCGAAGGTTCTTCCCTGATTGCCCGCGATGTGACTGTAGGGCGTAGCCAGGCGGGACCCGTTCAGTCGCCCGGCCATTCGCCGGTCCAGCGTTCGAAGACGCGGGCCCCGCCGCGGTTGATGAGTGCGCGGACGATGGTGAAGATGGCGCCTTGGATGGCGGCAGCGACCAGGATCTTCGGCAATCGGTATTCCGACTCGAGTGGCTTGGGCGGGTCCTCAGAACTGTCGGGGTCCAGGAGTTTCCACACCTGCTGAAAGATCTGTCCCGCGAGGAGGCCACCGAGGAGGCTGGCCATCAGTCCCCACGGCCGGTACAGGATCTTGGCGGACTTGCTGGACTGTTTCTCTGAACTCATCGGGTACCTCGCTTGTCAAGCTCCGCGGACCGGTCAGGTCCGTCTGATTGTCCGGGATCGTCGTCATGACCGTGGGTGAGGCGGAGCTGGCGACCGCGCTCGACGTCCTCGCGCTCCTTCTCGGCGGCCTTGTCACTCTTGCGGGTGTCGCGGGCGGGGAGCTGGATGACTTCCTCTGCGGGCATTCCGGCCTGCAGCTGTCGGCCGCGTTCGAGCTCGGCGTCGAGTTCGGCGCCAAACAGGAGGGCGAGGTTGGTGATCCACAACCACAGCAGGAACGCGATGACACCGGCCAGTGACCCGTAGGTCTTGTTGTAGCTGGCGAAGTTGGCGACGTAGAAGCCGAACAGTACCGAAGCGAGGATCCAGGTGAGGATGGCGACGATGGCGCCGATGCTGATCCATCGGAACTTGGGCTGTTTCACGTTCGGGGTGGCGTAGTAGAGCAGCGCGACGATGAGGACCACGACGGCGAGCAGTACCGGCCACTTTGCGATGTTCCAGACGGTCACGACCGTGGGGCCGAACCCGACTGCGTTTCCAACTGCCTGGGCTGCCGGTCCGGTGAGCACGAGCCCTACGGCGACGAGGGCGGTGAGAACGACGGTGATGAGGGTGACCAGGAGCATGGTGGGCCGCAGCTTCCAGATCGGCCGACCTTCGTCGATCTCATAGATGCGGTTCATGCCTCGACCGAAAGCACCCACGTAGCCCGAGGCGGACCACAGTGCGGCGGCGAGGCCGATGATCAGCGCGAAGCCGGAGTTCTGCGCTTTGCTCAGTTGGGTCAGGGTGGGTTCGAGGGTGTCGGCGGCACTCGAGGCGCCGACGTGCCGAAGGATGCCCAGCAGCGTGTCAACTGTGCTGGGGCCCTGGCCCACGAGGCTGACCAACGACAGGATGGCGATGGCGGCGGGGAACAGTGAGAGGACCGAGTAGTAGGTCAGTGCTGCAGCCAGGTCGGTGCACTGGTCGTCGGAGAACTCTCGTGCTGTCTTCCTGGCGACGTAGAACCACGAGCGTTTCTGCAGATCCGCGGGGGACTCCGGCTTGTCAGCGGTCCTTTGCTTCATCTCCGAGGACTTCCTGTCAACACCGCTGTCGCGGTCGTGGACATCGGAGTCGTTCGTGCCGTTCTTCCCGCGCCCGAACATCAGCGCCACCGCGGTGGGGTGGGCGTGCTGTTCCGGCGCCACACGATGATGATGAGAACCGCCACGAGCGCCGCGATCGCGCCGCCGATGCCCAGCGTGGCCGGGGTCGGCCTGCCCTCGTCGTCGGTGGCCCGGTCCTGGAGCCTGCGAAGTTGCGTCGTGGCGTTGTCCTTGGCGTCGGCAACGCTGTTGCGGACACGGGTCTTCACGTCGAGCTTGGCGGCGAGCTTGTCGACGGTGTCGGCCAAGTCTGCGCGGGTGCGTTCAATGTCCGCCTCGAGGTCCGCGACCTCTGGCGACGCCTCTTCGATCGATGGGCGGGAGTCCATGGGTGTGCTGCTCCGGCTGGGGGGGTGGCCGCCGGTGTCCTCGACGGTTTCATTCGTGGCCACGAGAGGGCCCTCCTTGTGTGAGAACGGGTGCTGAACGACCTCTGGCGGTACTTCGCCAGCTGCGGCACCTACCTGAGGTGGTGCGCTGGTCAGTGGTCGCGGCCGTGCTTGACCGCGTCCACGTCGCGCTTGATGTTTTCGACTGCTCGCTCGGGCACCGGAGGTGCCGCCTCGGTGACGCGCCTTTTGCCGATCAGGGCGACGATGCCGGCGATGGCGAGGAGGACGACGCCGACGATGAGCGCGGCCAGCCAGGCGTCCACGGCGAGCGCGAGTACGAGGATGGCGGTGGCGATCAGGACGCCCAGGCCGTAGTGAGCGATGATGCCGGCGGCGCCGAGCAGCCCGGCGCCGACGCCGGCCCTCTTCGCCTTGCCGCTGATCTCGAGCTGGGCGAGCCGAAACTCATCACGCACCAGTCGAGAGACGTCCTGCGAGAGTCGCGAGACCAGTTCGCCCGTGGAGTCCGCACCGCCTCCCGCTCCTGCACCACTGCGCGCAAGGGCGTCGCTGTCGTGGCTCACGGCAACTTCCCGGGCACCGTGCCAGCCGAACCCGCCCGGGTGGGTTCGGTGGCCCTCGGGGGGCTGTTCGCGCGCTTGCCGGCACCCTCGCCGCTGGAGGAGGTGGCGGACGCAGCCTTCTCCATGACCACCTGACCGGCCTGGCCTGCTTTCTCCTGTACAACGTGCCGGGCTTGGCCAGCCGTCTCCTGGACGCGAGGATCACGCCACAACTGCTGCGCCTTCGCCGTGATCTGCTCGTAGCGCTCGCGACCCGACCGCGTCCCCAGCACGTAACCCGCGCCCAATCCGACGATGAAAGACAACTTGCCCGCCATCTGGTCCTCCCAAGACTCAGGGTCTACGTGGACACCGCTTCATCCGCGAATGCCCTTACGCCGTAAACCGGTTTGTTCTCATGTGCCCCACACCGACGGCCGGCATGCACGTCGAGGCAAGAAAAGTGGACGTCGTCCAACGCCGTGCGCTGCTACCTCCGTACTCTTTGGGTGCGAGGAGGACCATGGCGAGCCCACGAGAACCCGACGGAACCGGCTCCGATGAGCCCGTGGAGGGTGCTCTCGTCGACACAGATGCCGCCAGGGTCCGCGGCGAAGCGGCCCCCTCTGAGCGCGTCCCGCTGACCAGGGAACGCATCGTCGACGCGGCGATCGCGTTCATCGACGACCAGGGGCTACCGGGCCTGTCGATGCGTCGGCTGGGGACACTCCTCGGAGTCGAGGCGATGTCGCTCTACCGATACGTGCCAGGTCGCGAACAACTACTCGACATGGTCGTGGAGCGCATCGTCGACGAGATGGAAGCAGACCCCGAGGTCTTCGACACGCCGCAGCACGGTTGGCAGGACTACCTCCAGCGACTGGCGCACGGGGTCCGCCGGGTCGCTCTCACGCATCCAAAGGTGTTTCCGCTGGTCGCGTCCCGGCCCGCAGAGGCTCCGTGGCTGCGGCCGCCCCTGCGAAGTCTGCGTTGGGTCGAAGCATTCCTGGACGGTCTGGGCCGCGAAGGTTTCAGCGACCAAGCATCGGTCGAGGCATACCGCGCCTTCACCAGCTTTCTGCTGGGTCACCTGCTACTCGAAGTCGCCGTCCTCGGAGCGGACCTCGGCCCACTCGACGTAGTCGAAGAGGACACCGCAAAGTCCCTGGCGCCCTACCCGAACGTACGTCGCCTGTCCGAGCACTTGCGCGAGAACCACTCCGCGGTCGAGTTCGAAGACTCGCTGGAGAACCTTCTGCAACGGCTCGCACTCATCCGCACCGAGAACTAGATCCTCGCCGATGGCGTCAAGCGGGCTGTCGTCCACGTGCAGCCCTAGGGGTGAGGCTGCCAAGTCCGCGCGCGGAGTACATGTACTGCATGACCGTCTCTCCTCAGGCTCCCACTCCCGATCCGGACCAGCGCCCTTCGCGGGAAGACCCCATGGCTCCCGTTCCTGGTGTCGACCCGGACGCCGACCCGGATCTCGACGGCCAGCTCTCGCGGGTCAGACTCGGTGAACTTCGTCCTCGGCCGCCCTGGCCAAGCGCGCAACGGTGCCACCGTCGAATCGGCGCACCTCCAGACAGCGCAGCGAGCCAGAGCCCAGCGACATCAGCGCGGCGACCTGTTCCACGGAGCCGAGCTGGAGCAGAGCCTCCCCACCCCTGTCGAGGTGCTGCTCGATGGTCTCGAGGCAGGCACGGGCCACGGTGAGCCCGTCGGAGCCGCCATCGATGGCCAGCAGTGGATCCTGCGGGAACCTGTCGGTCTCCGCCGTCGCCACCCAGGGCGGGTCTGCGATGACGAGTGCGAATCGCTCCTCGGCTCCGACCACCTCTTGAAATCGACCTCGACGTACCTCCACACGTCGCTGGAGGCCGGCGGATTTGGCGTTCTGCTCGGCGTACGCCGCCGCAGTCGGATCGAGGTCTACGCACACCAGGCGCCGGTCGGTGCCGACCACGGCGGCCAGGCCGATCTGTCCCGCTCCGCAGCACAGCTCCAGAACCGGTCCAGCAGGGAGGTTCGCGAGCCTCGCGGCCGCCCAACGCGCTTGTTCCTGCGTCCATGGGCGGGGCCGCAGCACACGGTCGTCGAAGGAGATGGCGAGACCGGCGAAGGGGAGGCGCTCCTCGCGAAGGTCGTTCATCGCTCGTCGGGGATGAACTTATGGGTGGCGTCGCACCACGGCTTGCGTGCGGACTTCCCGCATACGCATACCGCGACGACCGGACGACGTACGGCGTGCTCGACACCGTCGTCGTCGACGATGACCTCGGCACCCCGCACGAGCACGGGACCATGGGGGCAGCGCTGTACGCGGACAGGGGTGGTCATGAGGCGACCTCGGCTGTGACTGAGGGCTCGGAAACGACGTTCCAGCGTGTGAGCAACTCCTCACTCGAGAGCGCCTCGAGGTGCAGGGCGCACACGACGCCGAACACCACTTCCCCCAACACGCTCGGGTCGGCTCTGACGAGTGAGCCACAGATGTCACGTGCTGCGATCTGCTCGTGGACCGCGTCGGCTTCGACATGCTCATCGAAGTAGTCAGCGGCCTCCGCGAGGTCCACCCGCCGCAGGCCCGCCGCGATCCGGCGTGAAGGGACCGAGCTGGACGCCTCGAAAGCGGCGAAGTGGCCCGCGCCGGCACAGACCAGACGCCTGTTCAGGCCGAACAGAGACATCACGTTGGCCGACGCGAGGGAGAGGGCGGAGACGTCGTTGATGTGGGCGCCGTAAGCGTTGTCGAGGCCGGCGGCGGACAGGGCGTGCGCATACATGCTCTGGTGCAGGCGGTCGGGCCGCCCGCCACCGAACTCGTCGTACTGCAGCTCGGCGAGCGCGACCTTCGCCGCACCGCTCAGACGCGGAACCAGGAATGCCTGAGGGTCGGACTCCTTGAGCTGCTGCACGCTCCGCTCACGAAGGAAGTCCCGCATCTGCTCCGGCGTAGCTCCGCGGCGAAGGTACGACGACAGCGGCGGTCCGTCGTCGTGCTGGACGAGGTCGAGCACGAGGTCGGCGACGTCTTCTTCGCGAGCGATTGCGGCGGCGACTCGTCCGCGTGTGGCTCCTCGTAACTCGGACTCGAAGTGGTCCTCGATCCTGATGCGCAGGGCGATGAGGTCGACATCCCACTCGCGTCGGGGGTTCACGCGGTCGAACCCGCGGTAGGACAGTTCGTACAGCACCCAGAGCGCCAGTTGCACGTCACGGTCGGTCAGCACCGATCCGTCGCCCAGTGCCAAGGTCGACCCGGTGACGGTGGTTTCCGACAGACTCTCGACCACTCGTCGGCTCACGGGTCCGCAGGGCTGAGGAAGCTGCATCAGATCCTTCTGTCGGTGCGCGGCGACGAGGCCGAACGGCTGACGATGTGGTCGATCAGTACCCGCTCGGCCGGACTTCCATGCCGCCGGGCAGCCCTCGTCGATGCTCCCGATGCGAGTCGATGGGTCGAGTCGCGGGCGGTCAGCACTCGCGATCGCCGACCGGTGCCCCGCTCATGGCTTCAGCACGACCTTGATGCAGCCGTCCGCCTTCTTCTGGAACATCTCGTACGCGGCGGGGGCCTCCTCCAGAGGGAGGCGGTGGGTCGCCAGCGTCTCCAGGCCCAGCACGTCGTCGTCCTGTTGGAGAAGACCGAGGATGTCGTGGGTCCACCTGCGCACGTGGCACTGGCCCATGCGGACCGTGACCCCCCGGTCGAACATCTCCATCATCGGAAGGGGGTCGACCTCACCGCCGTACACCCCCGAGACGGAGACGGTGCCACCACGCCGTACTGACTTGAGGGCGGCCTGCAGGGCCGCGAGGCGGTCGATCGCGAACCTGTCGGTCAGGGGCTTCGCCACGACGTCGGGCAGGACACCTACGGCTCCGATGGCGGCCTTCGCCAACGGTGACCCGTGGGCCTCCATGCCCACGGCGTCGACGGTGCCGTCGGCCCCTCGGCCGTCGGTGAGACCCAGGATCGCTTCGGTCACGTCGTCGACCGCCCGCAGGTCGACGGTCTCTGCACCCCATCGGGCCGCCAGCGCCAGGCGCTCGGGGACCAGATCCACGCCGATGACCCGGGTGCCGTGGTGTGCCGCGATCCTCGTCGTGAGCTGCCCCACCGGCCCGAGCCCGAAGACCGCGAGCACGTCTCCGGCGCCGACGTCGGCGAACTCATAGGCCTGCCACGCTGTGGGCAAGATGTCCGAGAGGTAGAGATAGCGCTCGTCGGGGACCTCGTCGGGCACCTTGACCGGTCCGAACTGTGCCTGCGGCACGCGCAGATACTCCGCCTGGCCACCGGGCACGGCCCCGTACAACGAGGTGTAGCCGAACAGGCTCGCCCCCTTGCCGGTCTCTCGGACCTGCGTCGTCTCACACTGGGCGAAGAGGCCACGACTGCACATCCAACAGGTGCCGCACGAGATGTTGAAGGGCACGACCACGCGGTCGCCGACCTTCAGGTCACCGACATCGGGTCCGACCTCCTCGACCACCCCCATGGTCTCGTGACCGAGCACGTCGCCACGGGTCAGATAGGGGCCGAGCACCTCGTAGAGGTGGAGATCCGAGCCGCAGATGGCGGTGGAGGTGACTCGGATGATCGCGTCGTTCGGCTCCTTGAGAATGGGGTCCGGCACGGTCTCGACCGAGACGGAGCGCTTGCCTTGCCAGGTCAGTGCTCTCACGGGATCTCCTCTGTCAGGGTGGGTGGTGAGATGGAGGTGCGCTCCGACGCGCGACGCTCAGCGACGTAGGCGAGGCGCCGCAGCGTTTCGACGTTGCGGCGGCGCAGCGTCACGGCACGGAGCGGCCACATTCCCAACGAGTCATGCAGACGGCTGCCCTCCGTCGGCCACTCGTCCTTGACCTCGCGAACGCGAGAGGCTCCGACGACCCGGGCCGGATCGAGCCAGCCGTCGGACAGGACGCCCCAGACCTCCACCGGTGACGCCTGGACGGTGCGTGTCACTGTGATCACAGCTTTCCGTACCCAACGGCGAGCCCAACAATCCCGGCCATCCACTGCGCAGCATCCTCGACGGCTCCATCCGGCACGTCACCGGACCGGCGACCCGAAGGTCCGAGTTCGTGCATGAGCCGACGCTCCTGCTGCAGGCCGCCCTAGTCGACGTCCGTACCTACGCGGCTGGAACCCGTATCCGCTTCGGGTTCACTCGAGCAGCCCCGAGCCTGTGACCGACGACAGGGTCATTGCTCACAGGCCAGAACTGAAGCGGGTCAGCGTGCAGCCGAGCCGGAGCAGGTGAGCGTGGTCTGTGCACAGCGGGAGACCGAAGGTGACACTCTCGAAGTCTGCGGGCGCACCGATGTCAGGGCTGATGCGGACCGTGGCAGTTCCCATGGTGTGGGCGGCCTCGAGACAGTCGGCCACACTGCAGGGGCTATCGGCCAGCTCGATGCTGAGTGGTGCGGTGATGGTCATGCCAGCCTCCTTCGTTCGTGTGATGGCAGAGCACGCTCCGCCGCCCCCGCGCATGCGTCATGCCGACGGAGCGTGCTGCGGAACGGGTCAGGCCTCGATCGCGGTGCGCTCGGAGGCGCCGGCGCTGACCTCGATCCGGCGGGGCTTCGCCCGCTCGGCCACCGGGATGCTCAGCCGCAGGACGCCCGCGTCGTAGTGAGCCTCGATCTGGTCCAGGTCGAGGTTGTCACCCAGAACCAACTGGCGGCTGAAAACCCCGCGTGGGCGCTCGGAGGCCAGCATCTCCCAGTCACCATTTCGTCCGACACGCTCGGCTCGCACGGTCAACACATTGCGCTCGACATCGAGATCGATCGCCTCCAGGGATACGCCCGGCAGATCGAACTCGATCTGGAAGGCATCGCCCTGGCGCCAGGCGTCCATGGGCATCACGGCCGGACGGTTGGTCGTGCCGAGCAATTGGTTGGTCAGGCGATCGAAGTCGCGGAACGGGTCCGTGCTGCGCACCAACATGACGTGCTCTCCCTTCGAACAGTATGTGTATTGGGTGTTAGAGGTTTTATATACCTGGTGATGCACGTACAGTCAACCTCGACAGGAAGGCAATGTGACGATGGCAGACACCCGCGGAATGTTCGCGATCTCGGTCGCGGCCGAGCGGGCAGACCTACCGATCCAGAACCTCCGGGTCTACGAACGGCGCGGGCTGTTGGAGCCGGCGCGGACCTCCGGAGGGACCCGGCTGTACAGCGAAGCCGACATCGTCGTCCTCCAGCGGATCGCCGAGCTGTTGGCCGAAGGGCTGAATCTCGCCGGTATCGGGCATGTCCTGCGGCTCGAGGCCGAGGTCTCCCGGCTTCGGGCTCGGCGCACCCGCGGCAGCAACCGTTCCGCCGGCGTCTGAATCCGGGCCGGTCGCCGGCGACCAACGGTGCACTCCTTTCAGTCCCGCGGCGGGTGCCAGTCATGTTCCTGGTCACGTGCGTCGCCGCGCGGACGACCGGCCGGCCTTTCCCGCGCGGATGTCCTTCGGGGTCCCGACGTCAGCCTTGGGTTGTGGGAGCCATACGCAACCCGCGGGTGGCGGGGCCCTCGAGGACCTCACCATCGGGACTGAATCGGGACCCGTGGAGCGGGCAGTCCCAGGACCGCTCGGCGTCGTTCCAGGTGAGTGTGCCGCCCAGATGGGTGCAGATCGCCACCACGGAGCAGTGGCGTCCGTCGACCTGGGCCTCGCCGATCGGGCGGGCCCCGCGGCGCCCGACGACGCCCTGTCCCTCGGCCGGGCGTCCGGCGGAGCGCAGCTCGGCCCGGGTCAGGTCTGCGACCAGGTGCGTGGCCACGGCAGCGTTGAGCCGGGCGATCTCGAGAGCCCCGCTGGGACGAGTGATCCGGCGCGAGATCGGGCGCTGCCACGACGCTCGGTGACCGTGGATCTCCTGGGTGATGGAGAGGGCGGCGGCCACACCGTTGGTGAGCCCCCACTTGCCATAGCCCGTGGCCAGGTAGACATGGCCGCGGCCGCGCGGGAGCGCACCGATGAAGGGAAGCCCGTCGTGCGAGGAGTAGTCCTGAGCCGACCAAGCGTGGGTTTCCTCGGCGCCAGGGAACCACTCGGCCGTCCAGTCGCGCAGCGCGTCCAGGTGTGCCCGTGTCGACCGCGCCCGGCCCACCGTGTGCCCTTCACCCCCGATCAGCAAGAGGGAACCTCCGGTCGAGGGTGCATCGCGGATCGAGCGCGTGGGTGACCCCGCGGAGAGCAGCATGAGCTCGGGTGGCTCCGGGTGGCGGAACGCCAACGCGTAGGACCGCTGCGGTTCCACCTTGGCGAAGTACAGCCCGCGGTCGAGGATCGGGACGCCGGTCGCGAGTACGACGTTCTCGGCGAAGACCCGCGACCCGTCCTCGAGGTCCACGGCGGTGGGACCGGTGAGCGGAGCGGTCACCACGCGACGGCCGCTGACGACCGTGCCGCCTTGACGGCGCACCTCGCGGGCCAGCGCGTCGAGAACATCCATCGCGTCCAGTTGGGCCTGATCCTCCAGTCGCGTCCCACCGATCTGGGGGAACGGCATGCCCAGATCGTTGTGCCAAGTCACAGGCAGGCCCAGTGAGCGGGCCGCCTCGTGCTCGGTGCTGGCCGCAGGAAGCGACCGGGTCTCGGCGGCATAGGTGACGGCGGCGCGTCGCTGGTACGGCACGCCGTGCTCGTCGCAGAAGCGAAGCAGCCACGCCTGCCCCTCGCGGTTGGCCTCGAGGTACGCCCGTGCGACACCCTCGCTCTGGCGTGCGAGGATGCGTGACAGACGGGTGCCCTGGAGAAGGGACACCTTGCCCGTGGTGTTCCCGGTCGTGACCGCGCCCACGTCGCGGGCCTCGATCACGGCCACATGGCGCCCCGATCGGGCCAACAGAAGCGCGGCCACCAGGCCGGTGAGGCCGGCGCCGACCACCACGTCGTCGTACTGCTCGGTCAGCTCCAGGTCCACCTCAACGGGTGGACGGTCCCGCCACAAGGACGTCAGCGGAGTCGAAGGGCCATCGGTCATCACACTTCGTACCCCGCTGTCACAACAGCACGCATGCGCCCGGTCGCCACGCCGCCCAGAACCAGCCATGGGCTGGCCATCGGCCCCCAGTCAGGTCGACGTCCGACAACCGGGGATCGCCGCTACGACGGCAGGGTGGGCTCGACGTCGGGCCGATCGTCCGGCGGGGAGTCGGGCTCGATCGGATCGGTTTCGGGCGTCGGGATCGGGTTGATGGACGGGTCCCCGCTCGGGACGACGTCCGGGTCGCCCGGATCCTGGGGTGTCGCGGTCACGGTCCGCTTCTTCTGAGCGGTGGTGCCGTCCTGTGAGCTGTCGCCGCGCGCCCCGCTCTCTGTGCCTCCCCGGCTCGAGGCGCCAGGACTGTTGGCGATCCTGGCGGCCCGCTCCTTCGACATGCCCGTGTCCTTGAGCGCCTCGTACTGCTTCTCGTTCTTGACGTTGGCTGACTTGCTCGGCATCGCACATCTCCTGCCGCATCGACGGCTCGTTGAAGGGACGTACCCCGAGGGCGGCGGACCTACTCGTCTCTCGCAGGAGACCGACGCCCGGTGCACGCGGTCATCACTGTTCTCCCGTCTCCGCGATGGCCGAGGAGTCTGAGTCACCGGGTCTTACCCCTGCGACAGAACCTGCCGAGATATCGCCGGCGCCGGCGTGCCGGCAGACGTTCGGTTGGCGTCTGACGAGCGCCGCCGCATGTCCGCGTGGCCGCGCCTCGAACCAGTGCCCAGGTCGTGGCGGGCTTCTCAGGCACCCCCGGCTCTCGTGAGACATCAACCGCGGCCATCGGTTGCCGTATCCCTCGACGGTCACTCGACGCTTCCTCGGACATCGAACTCGGTGCGCTCGGAGTCCTGCAACGATCCCAACGGCGGTGGCTGGAGTCGCAGCCCTCGAGGGTCAAGGGGACACTGCAGCTCTCAGCGCTCGGGGACTGTTCAGTCGCCGGGTCACTCGCTTCCGGCGTTCGAAGGCGCGGACTCCGCCGCGGCCAACGCAACGCCTGCTTCCGAACGCCTCGGACATCCCGCTCGGTGATGCCACTGTCAGGAGCATCATATCGGCATGCATGGGTACGTCACCGACGCGTGCCCGTCGAGTCTTTCCTTAGGGTGAGACACGCTCGCACCCACGGGTATGAGCGCGGCGGGCACGCCTCAGGTGAATGCGCTGAGTTGCAGGTCATCGATCCGTTCCTCCACGAAGTCTCTGGCGACTGGGCCACCAGCTTGTCGCCATTCCCTACGGCTCGATGGATAGCGAAAATCGGGACAGCCACGCCGAGGCCCTGGAAGCCGCGCCGCCACGCGAGGGCATGGTGGTACGTCGAGTCGATCAGCGTGCCGTCGAGGTCGAACAACAGGACACAAGCGTCGGGCGCGGGCCGGTCCATCCGTTTCACGAGGCCGGATAGCCGTCGCCCTGGAGCAGCCGGGCCAGATGGACCGCGTTCGCGACCGCCGAACGGGTCGCCGACGTGGTCTCCTCCGGGCTCGGGTCGAGGTCCTGGTAGTCGGTGGTCTGCATGGCTTGGCCGACCCAGTAGGTGCCGGCGTTCGGAGCGACCGAGAACCCGGTGTCGTTGAGCGCCTGGAGGCATTCCGCGACCACGTGGTGGGCGCCGTCCTCGTTGCCGACCACCCCCACCAACGCGACTTTGCCGTAGGTGAGCAGGCGCCCCTGGTCGTCGGTCTCGCTCAATTCGGCGTCGAGCCTCTCGAGGACCATCTTGCACACCGATGCGGGCTGGCCCATCCAGATGGGCGTCGAGATCACCAGGATATCGGCGTCCAGCATCTTGGTCCGGATGGCCGGCCACCCGTCGTCGTCACCCTCGTCGGTGCTCACCCCGAACCGGACGTCGTGGTCGACCACGCGCACGATCTCGCCCTCGACGCCCTGTTCCCCGAGCGCTTCGAGGATCTGTGTCCCCAACAGGTTGGAGCTCGACTCCGCCGGGGTCGCCTTGAGGGTGCAGACGAGGACCAGGGCCGTGACTCCGTTGCTCATGGACACGCAGTACCCGAGGGGGTCACGGGCATGCGGTGAGCCAGGTCAGTCGTCTTCCGGGGTGGTTTTGCCATCGTTCTGGTCACCGTCGGTGTCGTCGGCGGCCGTCTCGGACCACACCGGGTCCACGCGGTTCTGCTGCTCGTCGGGGTCTTCGTCGACGCGTTCGACGGCATCTGCGGGCGAGATGTCCTCGCCCTCGGGGACGTCGGGAAGTTCGATGGGGCGCTCGTGGTCTGCCATCTCGGTCATACCTCTCTGTACCCAGAACGGCTAGCTGGCAACGGCCCCCTCTGGGGTGGTACGCGGTCGCGTGGCTCGGTGGTAGACAGCGATGGTGGTGAAGTTCTTCGTGCTCGCCGTGCTGCTGGTCGTGGGGGCGCTGACCACGCTGGCGGCCGTCATCGGTGGGCCAGGGTGGTGGGTGTTGCTCATACTGGTTGCTCTGGTGCTGCTGCTCGGGGTGTACGACGTGGTCCAGCGGCGGCACTCGATCCTGCGTAACTATCCGGTTCTGGGTCATCTGCGCTTCTTGATGGAAGACATCAGACCTGAGTTGCAGCAGTACTTCATCGAACGCAACTGGGACGGCCGCCCCTACGACCGCGACACCCGCTCCTCGATCTACCAACGCGCCAAGAACATCAAGGAGGAGCAGCCGTTCGGCACCGAGCGGAACGTGGACCAGCCCGGCTATGAGTACCTGGTCCACTCCACCCGACCGGTCGAGCCTCCCGATCAGCCACCGCGGGTCCTCATCGGTGGGAAGGACTGCACGCAGCCGTACTCGATGGCCCTGATGAACGTCTCGGCGATGAGCTTCGGCGCGATCAGCGCCAACGCCGTGCAGGCCCTCAACCAAGGAGCCGCTCGTGGCGGGTTCGCCCACGACACAGGGGAAGGCGGCCTGAGCAAGTACCACCGCAGCGGTGGTGACCTGGTCTGGGAGCTGGGGTCGGGCTATTTCGGTGCCCGCACGAAGGATGGCGACTTCGACCCGGACAGGTTCCGCGACACCTCCGCTGATCCGCAGGTCAAGATGACCTCGCTCAAGCTCAGTCAGGGCGCCAAGCCGGGGATCGGTGGGGTGCTGCCGGGTGCCAAGGTCACTCAGGAGATCGCCGAGGCACGCGGCGTCCCGAAGGGCGAGAAGTGTGTCTCGCCCAGCGCGCACCGGGTCTTCTCCACGCCCCGCGAGCTGGTGCTGTTCATGGCCCGGATGCGTGACCTCAACGGCGGCAAGCCGGCCGGTTTCAAGCTGTGCCTGGGCTCGCGCGCCGACTTTCTGGGCATCTGCAAGGCGATGGTGGCGGAGGGAGTCACGCCGGACTTCGTCCTCGTCGACGGCGGCGAGGGCGGCACCGGGGCTGCTCCGTTGGAATACGAAGATCACGTCGGCACCCCGCTCACTGAGGGACTGCTCAACGTCCACAACTGTCTGGTCGGTGTCGGTGTGCGAGACCAGGTCAAGGTCGGCGCCTCCGGGAAGGTGGCCAGCGGGATCGACATCGTGAAACGCCTCGTCCAGGGCGCGGACTACACCAACTCGGCCAGGTCGATGATGATGGCGGTCGGCTGCATCCAGGCCCAGACCTGCCACACCAACACCTGCCCGGTCGGTGTGGCCACCCAGGACCCACGCCGGCAGCGTGCGTTGGACGTCGCCGACAAGACCGACCGCGTCTTCCACTACCAGCAGCAGTGCGTGCAGCAGGCCATGCAGGTGATGGCGTCCCTGGGAGTGGACGGACCCGACGGTCTGCGCCCCCACCTGCTGCGGCGCCGGGTCGACCACGACGAGGTCCGTTCCTACGCCGAGATGTTCCACCACCTCGAACCCGGTCAGCTCCTCGCCGAACCTCCGCCGGGACCCTGGGCCCGCGACTGGGCGTTGGCTGACCCCGACCGTTTCGCTGTCTGAGAGGACGACCATGACCACCGTTGCCGAGCTCCTGATCTCAGCGCTGGCCGAGCACGGCGTGAGCCAGGTGTGGGGTGTGGTCGGCGATGCCCTCAACCCCGTCACCGACGCGATCCGGCGCGAGGAGCGGATCGAGTGGGTGGGTGTGCGCCACGAGGAGGCGGCGGCCTTCGCTGCGAGCGCCCAGTCTCAGCTGACCGGCCGGATGGCGGTGTGCATGGGCACCGTCGGCCCGGGGGCCATCCACCTGCTCAACGGCCTGTATGACGCCAAGAAGAGCCACACCCCCGTGCTGGCCATCGTCGGGCAGGTCCCCCGCGAGGAGATCGGCAGCGACTTCTTCCAGGAGGTCGACAACGATGTCCTCTTCGCCGACGTGTCCGTGTTCTGCCGGACCGTGTCGAACGCCGAGCAGTTCCCGATGCTCCTCGAGCAGGCCGCGAACGCCGCGATCCAGGAGCGCGGCGTCTCGGTGCTGACGCTGCCCGGCGACGTGGGCGGCCTGGACCTGCCCAAGCACACCGACGTGCCCCGGTTCGTCGAGGCAGGAGCCGACTCGGTGCCCTCCGACGAGTCGCTACGCGCCGCCGCTGAGGCGATCAACAGCGGCAGCCCAGTGACCCTGCTCGTCGGGCAGGGAGCGCGCGAGGCACGCGAGGAGGTGCTGGCACTCGCCGGTCGGCTCAACGCGCCGATGGTGCTCACTCTCAAGGCCAAGGAGGGCTTCGACGACGACAACCCGTATCAGGTAGGCCAGTCGGGCCTGATCGGGAACCATGCCACCGCGGTCGCGTTCGAGGGCTGCGAGACGTTGGTCCTGGTGGGCACCGACTTTCCCTACCGGAACTTCCTGCCCACGGGAAAGACCGTCATCCAGCTCGATCTCCGAGGCACCCACGTCGGACGGCGGACCCCCGTCACGCACGCGCTGGTCGGAGACGCCAGGCTCGGGCTCCAGGCTCTACTACCCATGGTCGACGCGCAGACCGACACGGCCCTGCTCGAGAAGTCCCGGGCGGCCTACCAACACTGGCAGAAGCGACAGCAGGAGCTCGCGGACCCATCGTACGACGGCAAACCCAAGGGGCTGCTGCGGCGCAAGGTCGACAACCCCGACGTGCGGATCCGCCCCGAGCTGGTCGCCGCCACCGTCGACCGGTTGGCCGCCTCCGACGCGATCTTCACCACCGACACCGGCATGGCCACCGTGTGGCTCTCGCGGTTCGTCAGGATCACCGGGTCCAGACGACTCATCGGCTCCTACAACCTCGGCTCCATGGCCAACGCCCTGCCCCAGGCGCTCGGCGCGCAAGGGCTCGACCGCACCCGTCAGGTCATCGCGTTCTGCGGCGACGGCGGGCTCTCCATGCTGATGGGCGACCTGATCACCGCCGTCAGCCACGACCTGCCGGTCAAGCTCGTGGTGTTCGACAACGGTCGGCTCGGCATGGTGAAGCTGGAGATGGAGCAGGTCGGGCTGCCGGAGTTCGGCACCGTCCTACACAACCCCGACTTCGCGCGCGTCGCCGAGGCGGTCGGGATGCAGGGAATCCGGGTCGAGAGCCCCGACGGTGTCGAGGCCGCCATCAAGGCCGCCCTCGCCCACGACGGGCCGGCCCTGGTGGACTGCCTCACCAACCCCGACGAGATCGCCATCCCGCCCAAGCCCACCCTCGAACAAGGCTGGGGCTTCGCGATCGCCAAGACCCGCGAGTTCCTCGACAGCCCCGAGTAGGCAGCTCACCGAGGGCGCGCCGCTGGCTGAGCTCGGCGACGCTGTTCCTTGCCCAGGTCGCTCCACCTTCTTCAACAGACAGTGACCAGCAAAGTCGAGAAACGCCAACGCAGTCTCGAGCTCACCGCCATCTGAGCGAGGGTGATGGCTCTTCTCCGAGTCCTGCGACCCACGCCGGTCATGGTTCTGGTTCCTCGTCATGGGTCGCCGCTACATCGACGGCACACGCCCGAGCGTTCGGGCCTCGAGGTCTGCCAGCACCCCGTCCATTCCGCCCGTCTCCACATACACCTTGCGCTGCCGGTCGGCCCCGTTTCCTCGTGCATCGAGTGCGGCCATGCCGCGTTCCACCAGAGCGATGTCACCTGTCTCCTCCAACGAGGCGCCGAGCAACGTCACGAGCTGCGCAAGTACGACGCTGGCCGGCTCGAGCTCACGTGAGAGAGGCGAAACCAGAGTGTCGCGAAGCCCGAAACGCGCTGCGCGCCACCCAGCAGCGCGCAGCTCGTCGACCCGCCAGCGTCCAGCAGGACTACCAGAGCGTGATCGGTCGGCGTAGTGACTGACCATCGCTCGAGCCAAGGCGGCGACCAGTACGGCGTCGTCCACATCGGTGCACACGTCTGCCACGCGAAACTCGACGGTCGGGTAACGGTGGGAGAGGCGCACGTCGAGATTCACCATGCCCACATCCATCGCCGCACCCCGCCGAACCATGTCGCGGGCCACCGCGTGGTAGGTGGGGGCGTCGCCGAAGAGTTCGGCGGGACCGCTGGTGGGCCACATGTTCCAGACTCGCGAACGCCAGCTGTCGTAGCCGGTGTCGTGTCCATGCCAGTACGGCGAATTGCCGCTGATCGCGATCAGGACCGGGATCCACGGGCGTACACGGTCGATCACCGCTACACCTTCGGTGTCATCGGCCACCTCTACGTGGACATGCAGGGCACACATCAACGACTGGCGAGCGACGTCGCCGTAGTGGCGTGTGATCCGCGCATAGCGCTCCCCCGGAGAAGGGCACAGGAAGTGGGGGACAGCCAGTACCGGGCCCGGGACCGCGAGCGGGACCACACCGGAGGGAGCACTCGCTTCGGCGATGCGGGAGCGTGCACCCCGCAACTCGTCACGCACCTTCTCGACCGTGAGGTGCGGGCTGGTGGCGACCTCGATCTGTGACAGGAAGAACTCGTGCTTGACCTGCGACTCGCCCGTCGGTCGCGCGTGTGGACCGCGGACTGGTTCGTACGCGCATATGACGTCGGGAGCGGCTGGGCGCAGTTCACCTGTGAGGGCGTCCACGAGCAACAGTTCCTCCTCGACACCTAACCGACGGACGGTCACGGCTTGGCTCCGCCTCTCGAACTTGCGTTCATGGTCAGAGGATGGGTCTGCCTCCGGTGACGGCGACGCGCGCACCGGAGACGTAGCTCGCTTCATCGGAGGCGAGGAGGACATAGACCGGGGCCAGCTCGACCGGCTGCCCTGCGCGACCCAGGGGAGTGTTGGAGCCGAATTCCGCCACCTTCTCCGGCTCCATCGTGGAGGGGATCAGCGGGGTCCAGATCGGACCCGGTGCCACGCTGTTGACGCGGATGCCTCGTTCACCCAACAGCTGCGCCAGGCTGGCGCTGAAGTTGGCGATCGCGGCCTTGGTCGCGGCGTACGGTGCCAGGGTCGGGTTGGGGTTGTCGGAGTTCACCGAGGAGCTTCCGATGATGGAGGCTCCGGCCTTCATGTGCGGGAGTGCCGCCTTGCAGAGATGGAACATCGCGGAGAGGTTCGTCGCGATGGTGTGGTCCCACTCAGCGTCCGGAGTCTCCTCCAAGGACTCCCGCGTCATCTGGTAGGCCGCGTTGTTGACCAGTACGTCGATGTGGCCGAACTCGTCGACGGCTCTGGCGACGACGTCGCGACAGTGTTGGGCGGAGGACAGGTCGCCCGGCACCAGGACGGCGCGCTGGCCGGCCTCCTCGACGTAGCGGGCGGTCTCGGCGGCGTCGTCGTCCTCGCTGAGGTAGGAGATCAACACGTCGGCGCCCTCGCGCGCGTAGGCGATCGCAACGGCCCGGCCGATGCCGCTGTCGGCGCCGGTGATGACGGTCTTCTTCCCCGCCAGGCGTCCGTGGCCTCGGTAGCTCTCCTCGCCGCAGTCGGGGCGGGGTTCCATGCGGTCCTGGTGGCCGGGTGGGTCCTGGTGCTGTGGTGGCTGGCTCATGCCGACCCGTACCCGCTCGAGCATCGGATGATGTGGCTCGCGACCCTGGTCGACCCAGGGAGTGGGTTTCGTCGGCGAGGTGCCGGGTACGGACAGGAGGCGATGGGTGACCAACTACGTCTAGGACGGACGGGCACCTGACGTCATCTCCTGGTCCTCAGGAGTGTCGGAGAGGGAGCCTCGAGGTCCGGATGGTGGGAGTCAGTGAGCTGCTGTTGGTTCGCCATGGCGAGAGCGAGGGCAACGTGGCTGCCGCTGAGGCGAACGCCGCGGGGGCAGAGGAGATAGACGTCCCCGCCCGCGACCCGGACGTGGTGCTGTCCGACCTGGGCAGGCGGCAATCCGCGGCCGTCGGAACCCGACTGTCCGAACTGGCAACGAAGGAGCGCCCGGAGGTTGTGGTGTGCTCGCCGTACGCCCGAGCTCGTGAGACCGCCCGGCTGGCGTGCAAAGCAGCCGGGATGGGTCTCCCAGTCAGGATCGACGAACGGCTCAGAGACCGCGAGCTCGGTGTCCTGGACCGGCTCACCGAAGCCGGAGTCGCGGCCCGATATCCCGAGGAGCACGCCAGACGCCGCTGGCAAGGCAAGTTCTACCACCGGCCGGCCGGGGGCGAGTCGTGGGTCGACGTTCTCCTGCGTCTGCGCTCCTGGCTCTCCGACGCCGATGCAGCACTGGCAGGAAGTCGGGTACTGGTCGTCAGTCACGACGTGGTCATCGTGCTGCTGCGCTACCTGTGCACGGGTCTGGACGAGGAGGCGGTCTTGGAGCTGGCACGCACGACGCCTGTCCGCAACGCCGCCCTGAGCCGGTACGTACGTGACTCACACGGAGGTTGGCAGATTCCGACGTACGACGATGTTGCGCACCTTCAGGCCGCCGGCCTGCCGATCACCGAGCACCGAGGCGCACACCATGTCGACTGAGCTGGTCACACCCGAGCTGCTCAGGGGTTGGCCACTGCCCGACCCCTCGGGTTCGAAGAAGTCGCGGGGGCAGGTGGTGGTGGTCGGCGGTGCCGCCGCCACGCCGGGCGGCGTCGCCCTGGCAGGACTGGCAAGCCTGCGCGTCGGCGCCGGGCGCGTTCAGCTCGCCGTCGCGAGCTCGGTCGCACCTGCGCTCGCATCCTCCTTCCCTGAAGCTGCGGTGCTGGCGCTGCCCGAGACTTCCAACGGCTCGGTCAGCGGTGGGCGAGCGGCCGAAGCATTGCAGGACTCCGTCGCGTCAGCAGACGCGGTGCTGATCGGTCCCGGACTCGACGACGCCGACGAGAGCGCCGCCCTCTTGGTGGGTTTGCTTCCTCACGTGGCACAGGACGCCGGGCTTGTGCTCGATGCCTTCGCCCTCGGTGCCCTCTCCCAGTCCGAAGAGATTGCCGCGCTCCTCTCCAGGCGCGATCAACCCCCCGTGCTGACACCCAACTCCCAGGAGCTACGGCTCCTCGCGGGACGCCGCGACGACCCGGAGGCCGACGATGCGATCGGGGTTGCGAGTCACTACGCCTGCTGCGTGACCTCGATGTCGATCATCGCCGGTACAGACGGACGGAGTTGGCGCATCCCCCAGGGGCACCCCGGGCTCGCCACTGCCGGCAGCGGCGACGTCCTCTCGGGTCTCGTCGTCGGTGTCCTCGCACGTGGCGCCGAGGTGGAGCAGGCCACCTGCTGGGCGACCTACCTACACGCCACGTCGGGGGAACGACTCTCATCGGCGATCGGTGGCGTCGGCTTCCTGGCTCGCGAGCTCGTCGACCAGGTCCCGCCGGTTCTTGCCGAGCTTGGCTGAAGCCTTGGAGCCCGCGGCGCCGCCGGCATGCGCTACGCCAGCGCGTCAGCCGACATCAGGGTCGACTCCTGCCGCTCACCGGTCCCCTCCTGACGAAGTCGGACAACGCCCGAGCGACGGTGCGAGGTCGGAGGACGGGCGTCCCGCCCTCGTCCCCTCGTCTCATGCCGGCCATCACGTCGTGCAAGACCGTCTCCGCGTCCACGGAGGCCGACCAACCCAGCATCTGCCGGGCGCGACCCGTGGCGAGCAGCGGGAGCGCGAACCCAAGGTCGAGCCAGCCCGGGTCGACCGGCTGAATCCGTGCGTGCCAGGCAGCCGACATCACGGGCCGGAGAAGACCCGACGGAACATGGACCGGACGAGCACCCAAGGCTTGTGCCATGAGTGCGGTCGTGATCGGCGGATCTGCTGACAGGTTGAACGCGCCCCCTGCCCGCCGCTGCAGCTCGCGGGCGATCGCGTCCGCGACGTCGTCGGCATGCACCATGGGCACGGTCAGTCCTCGGTCCAGGGGCAGGACCGGCACATGGGCCAGAAGCCCCGCCGGGACCAGCGCCGGTAGGCCGTACCGCAACAGAGCACTTCCCGCTGACCTCTGTCCGACGATGCCGGGCCTCATCCGGCTGACCAGAGTCGTGCCGCCCCGCTGCTCGTGAGCGTCGAGAAGACGCTCGGCCGCCACCTTGTGCCGACTGTACGCCGAGGTCGGCACACCTCCGGTCGGCCAGCTCTCGTCGACCGGCGTGTCGTCGCGCTTGGGGGAGTAGGCGCCCACCGAAGACATGTGCACCAGATGTGGCACCTGCGTGGTCGTGACCGCTTCGAGGACCCTGCGTGTGCCCCCGACCCCCAACTGCTCGAGATATCTCTCGTCGTGCGAGGGCTGAAACCCCCACGCCAGGTGGACGACCGCATCGGCGCCCTCGAACGCCCGCTCCAGGATGCTCACGCAGGCGTCTGCTGTGAGATCCGCACTCACCCACTCCGCACGGACCCCCGACACCGGGGTCGCAGGTGCCCGACGAGCGATCGCGACGAGTCGGTGCTCGGCGTCCCGTCCGAGTCGCCGAAGGGTCGCGCTGCCGATGTTCCCGCTGGCGCCGGTGATCACGATGCGCATCGGTCCTCCTGTCGTGAGGAACAAGAAGTACCCCGTGAAGGCTGGGACTACGCCGCTGACCCGCTGTCCTGCGACTCCAGCTGCTGGCGCAGGCGCGCCATCAGCCGGCTCAGCAACCGCGAGACCTGCATCTGCGTAACGCCGATGTCGTCGGCAATCTCCTGCTGGGTGCGACCTCGGAAGAAGCGGAGCTCCAGGATCCGGCGCTCTCGGTCTCCGAGCCCCCTTATGAGCGGCGCCAGCATGAGCCGCGCCTCGAGGACCTCCAGAGCGTGGTCGTCCATGCCGATCTGGTCCCCGAGGGACGTCGTCTCGGTGCTCGTCGGCTGGTCGAGGGAGGCAGGGGAGAAGCAACCGGTGGCGGCCAGTGCTTCCATGACGTCGGCCACGGGCGCGCCCAGCTGGTCGGCGACTTCCTGGGGCTGCGGCATGCGACCGAGCCGGTGCTGGAGATCGGACTCACACCTCTCGAGCCGACCTTGGAGCTCCTGGATCCGACGAGGCGGTCGCACCATCCAGCCCAGGTCACGGAAGTGGCGGCGCACCTCACCACGGATGGACGGCACGATGAAGGACATGAAGTCGTAGCCGCTGGAATGATCGTAGGCACGCACCGCACGAACGAGGGCGAGGTAGGCGACCTGTTCGAGGTCGTCCTCGCTGACTCCTCGGTTGCGGTAGCGCGCCGCGATGGAGCAAGCCACACCCATGTTGACCCGGACCAACGCATCGACCAGCTCCTGTCGGGCCTGGGGGCACGTCGTGCGGTCCAGCCGGTCCAGAATGTCCGCGGTGCGGCGGGCCCGGCCGGCTTGTTCCCGGGCGCGCGGATGCTCAGAAGTGCTCGCCACGCTTGTTCCCTTTACGTCGAGCAGCGATGTCTGCCGTGGTCTCAGGCAGATGGTGACGGAAAGGTCGTCCGCGGTTCGCGGATCTCCGAGTCCATGGGGCCCCAAAGGGCCCGTCACTCGAACCTAGCCCGGGCGATCACCGACCGCGCACACCCACGTGGGTGGGTTCGGAAGGCGATTGCACCCCTTGGGGCGGGAGTGGCCGATATCGGTGCGGGTACTGCTCGGAGGTGACGATCAGCTCGACCCCGGTGAAGGCCATCACAGTGGCCTCAGTACCCAGCTCCCACGTGTACGTCCGGCACATCGCGGCGGAGCAGCCGGACGGCGTACGACGGCTCCGGGATCCGGACCCCACGGATCCCGTGCGCTCGGCCGAGCAGGTCTGGTGGCCGCCGGTCATGCTGCGCCCCGAGTGGGCCGCCAGCCACGACTTCGACCTCTTCCACGTCCAGTTCGGCTTCGACGCCTGGGAACCCCGTGAGCTGAGCCGACTCGTGGCAGCGCTGCGCGAACGTGGTCGGCCGCTCGTCCACACCGTGCACGACCTGCGCAACCCACACCATCCCGACCGCTCGATGCATGACGCGCAGCTGGACGTCCTGATCCCTGCCGCCGATGCGGTGATCACCCTGACACCGGGCGCCGCGCAGGAGATCCGACGGCGGTGGGGGCGCACAGCGACCGTGCTGCCGCACCCCCACGTGGTGGGCTTCGCCCGGATGGCGAAGAGGCCCGAACGGCCGGCAGACGCCCCGTTCCGGGTAGGGCTTCACATCAAGAGCATGCGTGCCAGCATGGAACCTCTCCGGCTGTTGCCCGACCTGGTCCAGGCGGTACGCGAACTCCCGGATGCGGTGCTCCAGGTCAACGGCCACCGTGATGTCCTGGCTGCCGACGGCGACCGGCACGACAAGCGGCTGGCGGCGTACCTGGAGCGAGCGGCGGAGCGGAGCGATCTCGAGCTCCGCGTGCACGACTTCTTCTCCGACGACGAGCTGTGGCGTTACCTCGAGTCCATCGACGTCTCGGTTCTGCCCTACCGGTTCGGGACCCATTCGGGATGGCTCGAGGCATGCCGCGACCTCGGGACCGCGGTCGTTGCTCCGTCGTGCGGCTACTACGCAGACCAGGGCCCAGTGCACTCCTACGTCCACGACGAGGACCTCTACGACGGGGATTCTCTTCAGACTGCCGTGCGTGACGCGTGGGCTGCAGGACCGCCGCAGCCCCTGAGCGTCGAGATGCGACGAGCCCAGCGAGCCACCGTCGCCGGTGCACACCGCGATCTCTATCTCTCGGCACTGCGATGAAGTGTGGGGCCGGGCTTCGGATCTGCCTGATCGCTTCCAGCCGGTTCCCGATCCGCGAGCCCTTCGCCGGCGGGTTGGAAGCGCACACTCATGCCTTGGCCGGCGAGCTGGTCCGGCGCGGTCATCGGGTCTCGCTGTTCGCGGCGCCGGGTTCGGACCCGAGCCTCGGAGCGGACGAGCTCGACGTCGCGAGGTTCCGCAGCAGCGCCGCGGCGAGGGCGGATGTGGCCTCACCCCCGGAGTCCTGGATGCGGGAGCACCACGCCTATCTGCGACTCATGCTCGATCTCGCCCGGAGCGGCGCCCGAAGGTTCGACCTCGTCCACAACAACAGCCTGCATCACCTTCCCGTGGCCATGGCCGAAGCCGTGGAGATCCCGTTCGTCACCACCCTGCACACGCCTCCGGTCGCCTGGCTGGAGTCGGCGGCCCGCCTGGCTCCTTCATCGACACGCTTCGTCGCTGTGAGCAACCAGATGAACGTGGCCTGGCGTCACGTCGTCGAGGCGACGACCGTCTACAACGGCGTCGACACCGGGCTCTGGGCGCCCGGACCGGGCGGCTCCGGAGCGGTCTGGTGTGGTCGGGTGGTCCCGGAGAAGGCACCGCACGCCGCGATCGACGCGGCCCGCGCTGCTGGGATGCCGTTGCAGCTGATCGGACCCGTCTATGACCACACCTACTTCGCGGCGCAGATCGCCCCTCGCCTCGGTGCCGACGTCCGTTGGCTGGGGCATCTCTCCCAGCGTGAGCTGCGCGAGGTCGTGGGTCGCGCAAGCGTCGCCCTGGTGACGCCCGCCTGGGAGGAGCCCTACGGCCTCGTGGCCGCCGAGGCCATGTCCTGTGGCACCCCGGTCGCGGCCTTCGCACGAGGCGCCATGAAGGAGCTCGTCGACGAGCACACCGGCAGGCTCGCGCCTGCCGGCGACGTGGTCGCTTTGGGCCGCGCCATCAGCGAGGCCGCGATGCTGCCTCGCGACCAGGTACGGAACACGGCCGTCGCTCGCTGGGGACTCACGCGGATGGTCGACGAGTACGAGATCGTCTACCGGGCAGTGGCGAATCACGGAGTGGCAGCGTGATCGGCTGGTACATCCACCACGTCGGTGTCGGGCATCTGCATCGAGCGCAGGCGGTCAGCCGACAGCTGGGCCACGAGGTCACGGGCCTTTCGTCCCTGGCTCGGCCACCGGAATGGCGAGGTCCCTGGGTCCGGCTGGCCCGCGACGACGACACCGCCCTCGATCCCACAGCCGGCGGCCAGCTCCATTGGGCGCCCATCCACGATGCCGGCCTTCGTTCCAGGATGTCGACCGTGTCGTCGTGGATCGACGGCCAGCGTCCTGAGCTGATCGTCTCGGACGTGTCGGCGGAGATCACCATGCTGGCGCGCCTGCACGGCGTCCCCGTCGTCTCCGTCGTGCTGCCCGGTGACCGATCCGACGCCGCTCATCTCCTGGCCTACCGCATCTCCGACGCCTTGATCGCCGCTTGGCCGCAGGAGGCGATGAATGTCGCGACCGGGATTCCCGACGATGTCGAACAACGCATCGACTACGTCGGAGGGCTGTCCCGGCTCCAGGTCTCTGATGCGCCAAGGCCGGTGGCGGGGCCCGCTCGAGTCACGGTGCTGGCGGGTGCCGGCGGCACGGTGAGGCGTTCGGCCCAGCTGGACGCTGCGAGACGCGAGACCAATGGTTGGCGATGGACGGTCCTGGCCGCGCCACCACTCGGGACCTGGGTGAGCGACCCCGCGCCCATGCTGAGCAGGTCGGACGTCGTCATCACCCATGCCGGCCAGAATGCGATCGCCGAGGTGGCCGCGGTCCGTCGGCCCGCGATCGTGCTGCCGGAGCGCCGACCTCACCGAGAACAGGAAGCGACCGCTCGCGCGCTGGCCGGGGGCCGCTGGCCGGCGACGGTGCTGTGGGCCTGGCCACGCTCGGGATGGCCGGGCCTGCTACAGGAGGCGTCCGCCAAAGACGGCTCGTCCTGGGCTGCGTGGTGCGACGGTGATAGCGCACAGAGGTTCGCGCAGGTGATCGAGCGGACCTCACGTCGTCTCGCCGCAGACAGGGCGACGGGATGAGTGTCGCGGTGGTCACCCTGGCACACGGCCGCCACCAGCATCTGCGGCTCCAGAGCCGTGCTCTCCTGGCGGGAACTCACACGCCCGACAGGTACATCGTGGTGGCCATGGATGACCCCGCTCTCTCCTCGTGCCTCTCCCACAGCCCGCTGAAACCGATTGTCGTCGAGGTCGCATCCGACGGCCCCGGGCTCCCGCTTGCGCGAGCACGCAACGTCGGGGTCCGTCGCGCGCTCGACGAGGGGGCAGACGTGGTGGTCCTGCTGGACGTGGACTGTCTGGCCGGGCGGGACCTCGTTGCGGGTTATGTCGCGTGCGTGGACCGAGAGCCGCAGACCATCTGGTCCGGGCCGACGACGTACCTGCCGCCGCCGCCGGCGTCCGGCTACGACGTGGACCGGCTGCCCGAGCTGGACGACCCGCACCCCGCGCGTCCCGCACCGCGGCCGGGGGTCCTGGTCCACGGTGCGGATCCAGACCTGTTCTGGTCGCTGTCCTTCGCGGTGAGCGCCGCGACGTGGGATCAGGTGGGCGGCTTCTGCGAGGAGTACCACGGCTACGGCGGTGAGGACACCGACTTCGCCCGTCTCGCCTCGGCCCGCGGCGTCTCGTTCGGATGGGCCGGCACCCCCCGCGCGTACCACCAGTTCCACCCGACGAGCGATCCGCCATTCCAGCACTGGGAGGCGATCCTGCGCAACGCCACGTTGTTCCATCGTCGTTGGGGTGACTGGCCGATGGTGGGATGGTTGGAGGAGTTCGAACGACGGGGCCTGGTCACCCGCACCAACGCCGGCTGGCGTCGGTCACCGCGGGGCAGCACCCCGACGGCGTAGTCCTTCGGGCTCACCTCGGCTCGATGTCGAACCGTTCCCAGACACGGTGGCTGCCGGGGGCGGTGTGGAGGTCGCCTGGCGGGCTTCGTGGCGGTGAAGGGCTATGGAATGCTCATCGTCGTCATCTCCTTGATGGTGGCGATGGTCCGCCGTGGGTCAGGCGCCGCACAGCATGGACTGGGAGCGTTCTTGTTCGCGCTCTGTTTGTCGCTCCTTCGTGGCGTCGCCCCAAGAGGCCGTAGGGTCTGGACTCTGTTCTGGGCGGGTCCGAGGACTCGGGTCAGGCCACCCTTTCGACGACCTCTTCCAGGGCGGCGAGTATCGACGGACCGGGGGCTGTTCCTAGCTCGGCATCGAGCAGGCGCCGGCAGGCTGAGTACTGCCGCTGCGCGGCGGCGTCGTCGCCGACCAGCCGATAGAGCCGGATCAGGTCGGCGTGGCAGTCTTCGTCGAGCGGAGTGATGGAGAGGCGGCGTACGGCGTATCCGATCGCTCCTCGATAGTCGCCGCGCGCGTCCGCGGCGCGGCTCGCTGCACCCAGCACCTCGTTGGTCGCGGCGGCGAGTCGGCGCTGCTCGGCGAGCAGCCAGAAGTCGAACACCGGACCCCCGACCAGCGTCATGCCCTCGAGAAGCTCGGAACCGAGAGCCGGCAGGCGCACGGCGCTCGCCCATCGGCCGCGGCCGACGACGTCGACATCGAAGACGAGGTCCCGGTGACGCCTGAGCACGACGGGGTCGCCCTCGATCGTGGCGACACCTCGGAGGGCGCGTCGGATCTCAGAGAGTCCCCAACGCAGGGCTCCGAGTGGGTCGTTGGCGTCTCCGAAGAGCAAGCCCGCCAAGTGGCTTCGGGTCGGGGGTCGATCGTTGAGAACGAGGTAGGCGAGCAGTGCCCAGCTCTTCCGGCTGCGCACCTGATAGCAGCTGAGCTGTCCGTCGATGCCGGGTCGGCCGAACAGGTTGACTCGAGGACCGCTGTCCTGCGTCGGGCTCATGTCCGGTCCTGGTCGCCTGCACGAGGCGCCTGGAGACAGCCCGGCACGTCTTCCAGGCGGAACCAGACGGGCAGGCCCCGTCGGTGCGCTGTGGCGACGTCATCATCTGCCCCTGACGACACTCCTGGCAGCCGTAGCACGCCGTCACAGCGCGGGAGGAGGCGCTGCGCCATGGGGTAGAGCACCTGTTCGGAGAGGGCGGCGTGAGTCTCGCCGGTTTCCGCCGTGCGGATGACCGGCAGTGCCACCCACTCGCTGACCATCGGGATGTGCCCCGCACGAAACAGCGGCCAGGCCGCCTTCTCCAGACGCGCGAGGTTCGCCGCGATCAGTTCCGGGTTGTTCCGAGTTCCCGAACGATAGGGTCCGGCAATCAGGATCATGAGCGACTTCATGGTGCTAGGCTACGCAGAACATGCACAATTGCGCAAGATCAAGGAGAAACACGTATGTTGGCAGCGCAGCGTAGGGACCTCTTGGTGGCTCGGTTGGAGCGTGATGGCCGGCTGGTTGCCAAGGACCTCGCCGCTGAGCTGGGGATTGCCGAGGACAGCGTGCGCAGGGACCTCCGCGAGCTCGCCGCAGCCGGGCTGTGCCAACGGGTGTACGGCGGCGCGCTGCCGGTCTCACCTGCGGTGGTCGACTATGCGACGCGCGGGGCCGTCGCGACCGAGAGCAAGCGCCGAGTGGCGGCAGGGGCCGTCGATCTCATCCGACCTGGCAGCACTGTCATCCTCGACGGTGGTACGACAGCGCACGCGGTGGCCGAGGCTCTACCCCGGGACCTTCGGATCACCCTCGTGACGCACAGCCCGACGGTAGCGGCCGCGTTGTTGGAGCACCCCACGGTCGAGGTGTTCCTGCTCGGTGGGCGACTTTTCAAGCACTCAGCGGTCACGTGCGGTGCTGCCGCCGTCGAAGCCGCACAGTCGGTGCACGCCGATGTGTTCCTGCTGGGTGTCACGGGAGTGCATCACGACGCTGGGCTGACCACAGGCGACCCGGACGAGGCGGCGATGAAGCGCGCCCTCGCCAGCCGAGCGGCCGACACGTACGTCCTGGCCAGCCGTGAGAAGATCGGCGCCGCCTCCCCCTTCTCCGTGATGCCCCTGACCGATGTCAGCGGCATCATCACCGACGCCCCCACAGACCATCCCATCCTCGAGGAGCTCCGGCGACGAGGAACTCGCGTCATCATGACGAACTGACTCACCAGTCCGGCTGTCACACCAGCGATCCCACGCCGTAGGAACGCCATGGGCTCCTAGCCGACCCACGAACAGCGTCGAAGGAGGCTCGGTTGACCGTGCCCCCTGGCACCGGCCGGGCAGGGAGTGCTCGCGCGCGAGGTCGGGGCGGGACCGGATGGCTGGCGGACTGAGCTCCACGGGGCTCCACCACCGCGCCACCCCGAGACGTCCGGCCACCCTTCGCCGGGACTGGGCCGTGGGTCAGAATCTGGTTCAGAAGCTACGACCCCGGCGTGAACCCCGAGCCCGGTCACGGCGACCCGTCACCAGGGACCGGTAGACCTCGACGTAGCCGCGGCACATCCGCTCCGCCGAGAACCGCTCGGCGCGCCGCCGACACGCTTCCGGGTCGATGTCACTGATCCGCCGCGTGGCCTGCACCATCTCGTCGACGTCGTCGCAGATGAAGCCGGTCACGCCGTCCTCGATCACTTCCGGGACCGAACCGCGCCGCAGGGCGATGACCGGCGTGCCAGCCGCCAGGGACTCGATCATCACCAGCCCGAACGGCTCCGGCCAATCACTCGGGAAGAGGGTCGCGCGGGCGCCGCCGTAGAAGGACGGCTTCTGGTGCTCCTCGATCTCCCCGACGAAGTCGACGTCTGCCCCCATGCGGGGCTTCACCTCGTGCTCGTAGTAGTCGACGTCCAGGGGGTCGACCTTGGCCGCCATCCGCAGCGGCAGGCCCGTGCGCCGCGAGATCTCGATCGCCGCCAGCGGTCCCTTCTCCTCCGCGACCCTCCCGACGAAGCCGAGGTAGCCGTCCCGGTGCCGCGTCCCGTCGTGGTACGACGTGAGGTCCAAACCGTTGTAGACCGTGGCCGCCCACGTCAGGTCCAGATCGGCGACGGCCCGGCGCTGGTCGTCGCTGATGGACACCAGGGGCACCGAGGCGTAGCGAGGCAGCAGGTTTCGCAGGTGGTCGAGATCGAGACGCCCGTGCATGGTCAGGACGGTAGGCGGCGTGTCGAGGAGCCTGGCGAAGGGAAGCGACCAGACATCGACGTGCGAGTGCACGATGTCGAAGTCGTCGGCCCGCTGATAGAGCGAGGTCAGCATCTCCAGGTGCAAATGCGGCGCGAGTGTGACCAGTTCCTCGGCGGTGAATCTCTCGCGCAGAGGCTCCTCGGATGCTTCCAACTTCGCGGCAGTCGTGGAACCCTCCGGTGCGAAGAGGGTCACCTCGTGACCCTGGGCCACCAGCGCGTCGCACAGGCAGGAGATCACGCGCTCGGTGCCGCCGTACGCACCGGGAGGCACCGCCTCGTAGAGCGGCGCGATCTGCGCGATCCTCAGCCTCGTGCCGATCAACGGTGGCCGCTGACCGCGGTACCGACGCGCCCTGTCGAGCAAGAGGCTCATCTTTCGATCCTTCCCAGGCTTGGACTTCTCGATCGGTTCGGGTTGGTGTCGTCCGCAGCGCCGCCGCCCGGCACATCCCTTCGGTGCGCTCACGCGGCCAGGCCCGGGCCGCCGTCGGACGCCGGACCTGGCCGGAGGCCGACGCGGGGCCCAGCGCGTCGGCAGCGACTACCGGACGTGGCTCCGGTAGTAGTCGGTGTGCTGAGTGCGGCCCGACTCGTCCCAGTCGGCGCGGTCGAAGTCCGGCGCGGCCCTGATCTCCTCCTGGGTCAGCCCGACGTTGACGGTTCGGTCCTCGTGGTTGACGCCGCTGACGGCGCCGGCCGGGATCAGCCGCTTCTTGCCGAAGATCCAGAATCCGGTGTCGACGACGACATAGGCGTCGGACGCGTCGTACGTCGCCTTGTCGATGGTCCCGATCGAGCCGTCGGACGCCTGCACGTCGTAACCCACCAGGTCCTGGCCCCCGGTCCACGTGGTATCTCGGTAGGCCCACACGTCAGTCATGTGTGTCTCCCTTCTCCTCCGGGTGTCTCCCGGAGATTTGTAGTAGCCATGGCTTCTGGGGAGGGCCGGCGACGCCGCGGGCGAGCCGCACGGCGCCGCCGGTGTCCGTCGGGCGGGTCACTCCGAACCGGGAACCTCGGGGTAGCCGTCGACCAGGCCACCCTCCGCGAGGATGCGGCGCACCTTCTTGCCGCCGGCGATCCGGATGCCGTCGTCCACGCGGAGTGGCGTCCTGATCCGCAGCCGGGAGGCCGCGTCGAGGGCCACTGTCAGGGTCCGCACCTGGTGCTCGAGAGTCCGAAGCCGTCGCTCCACATCGCGCACGTCCTCGCGGTGAGGTTCTCCGCTGGCGGACTGTGTTGTGGTCATCGTCTGGTGTGCCCTCCTGGACTGCTCTGCCTGGACTTTCCCTGTCGGGGTCGGGCTGCTGGCCGCTCACCCGTCACCCTCCATGACACGGACGCAGCCGGCACATGACGCGACGACACGGGACGGAGCACCTGGTGAGCACGACGTACAGGCGGCGGCCGGGCGCGGCCGCAGCAACCAGCCCGCGTCATCTGGATGCTTGGTGGCGGTCATAGGGCCGAGGAGGTACGTCTTCGTGCTCGCCACGCTCGAGAACGCCAGCACGGCCGAGTCTCGGGCCTGGCGCTTCCAGCGGATGAGGAGGTCCCCGTCGGGGTACGGGTCACCGGTTAGCGCCTGGAGGGGGGCTCTGGTGGCAACCGAGACCGTTGCCGGCAGTGAGTCGGCCGACGACGACGCCTTGGTCGACCTCGTGCCCATGCTCAGGCGTGTCGTTGGAGCGCGCATCAAGGATCCCCACAGCGCCGAGGATCTGGTGCAGGAGAC